>CAYTIL010000011.1:0-77040 GCA_964437985.1 uncultured Acidobacteriaceae bacterium | reverse complement strand
CGCACGGTCCAGGCGCGCACGTCCGCGGCTTTTCCTGCCTGCACCGAAACAATTAAATAAGACCACTCGACGAAGGGCGCGTGGTCCAGATCGAATCCCGACGGAACCGCCGGGTGATCGGGATGCGAATGATAGTAGCCCCAGACGCCCAGGCCGCGCTTCGTCGCTTCGCGCTCGGCTTTCGCGTAATCGAGCGGATTCAATTCCACGCGGTTGTGGCGCGAATCCTTGCGGATATTTTCGAGCGGCAGCACTTCGCGGATCGAGCGAACACCATTCTCAATCACGCCCAGCAGCAATCCTCCGCACTCTTCGGGAAACGTCCGTTCACCGTGCGCGCGGATCGCGGCCAGATGTTCTTCCGTCACTTTCACACTCATTGCTCGTCCCAGAACTTGTCGCTCAAGTATCGGCTGCCGCCATCGCACAGGATGGTAACGATCACGCCGCTTTCGATCTCTCCGATCCGGCGCGCGACATCGAGCGCCGCAACCACGTTGGCCGCCGCCGATACGCCGACAAACCAGCCCTGCTCGCGAGCCAGCCGTCGCGCCATCGCGTGGGCATCTTCCGTCGCAACCTCAATTTCCTCATCAGCCAGCGACGAGTCGTAAATCCCCGGCACGATCGCGGACTCCATATGCTTCATCCCTTCCAGCCCATGGTAAGGCGAGTCGGGCTGCATCGAGATCAACCGAACGTCCGGCTTCAACTCGCGCAACCGGCGTCCCACGCCAATGAACGTGCCGCTGGTGCCGAGTCCCGCGACGAAATGCGTGATGCGGCCATTGGTCTGCCGGAAGATTTCCACGCCCGTCGTTTCGTAATGCGCCTGCCAGTTGGCCGGGTTATTGTACTGATCGGGATAGAAGTATTTGTCGGGGTCTTCGGCCACAATTCGCCGCACTTCGAGGATCGCACCGTCGCTCCCGGCTAATGGATCGGTCAGCACCAATTCCGCACCGTAAGCCCGCAGGATGCGTTTGCGCTCCTCGCTCGCATTCTTCGGCAGGCAGAGCTTCACCTTGTAGCCGCGCGAAGCCGCGATCATGGCGTAGGCGATGCCGGTGTTGCCGCTGGTTGAGTCCAGCAGGACCTTCCCCGGGGCCAGTTGCCCGCTGCGCTCCGCCTCGGCCACGATGCGGGAGGCAGCGCGATCCTTCACCGAGCCGCCCGGGTTCAGCCACTCCGCCTTGCCCAGGATGGTGATGCCGGGTAGGTCGCCAACCACCCGCTGCACCCGAATCAAAGGCGTATTGCCCACCCGGGCCAGGGTCGCCTCCCCCAAGCCGGGGGCGGGTTCCGGCCGGAGCGTTGCCCCTTGGGGAGCCGCAGCCAGCCCTCCGCGTGCGGATTTTTTCGCTGATGTTACCAATCTCGTTAATCCATTCTAAGTTGTTGAAACTACGAGTCTCAAGGCGCTTCCGCGAGGAGGGCACTGGCCTTTAGTCTACAAGAAGGCTATCCCGACGGGCAACGCGCAGTCCATTTGGATGTATCGTATGGCCTCTAGGGTGCGATCCGAAAGAATCGGACCGATCCTCCCGCCCTGAAAAGCCAAGCAACCAGAGCACCCGGGCCGCAACCGGCCGGGCGACATTTTGGGCGGAAAGGCATCACAACAAAAGATCATGAGCAAGCAAACCGCAACTCGAACCTACGAAGAGGCGCTGGCCTGGCTGCGCGAGCACGGGTTTGACGTGCTGGAAGCGCCGGCCACGGAGCATCGCGTCTTTGTGAAGAAGCTCAACTGCTCGGCGGCCATCGAAAAAGACGCTGCCGACGGCGTGCGTATCTTCGCCAAGCCCGGCTACCTGATCGGGGGAGAGATCTCAAAACTCGTGGACCGCGGCTACCAGAAGTTCCTCAAGACTTCCAAGACCGAAGTCCCAGCCACGGCAGACCACTTGAAGGCCATGCACCAGTTTTCGGAAGAGCTCAAGGAAGCCACCGGTGCCGCCAGCCTGTACAACGAGTCGCTGGGCACGGTGAGCGACCGTTACGTGTACGACCGGGTGGTGGATCGCGACCAGCCCGAAGCCGCGCGCCCCAAGCGGCCGTGGCAGGCGACGCCGGAGCCCAAACCCAAGCGCGCCTGAGTAGCACCGGCGTCCAGCCGGCCGAGGCCGGCGGCATCTTCGCCGCTGCCCTTTCGTATACGCCCGCTACACGCTTTTTCCTTTTACCTTTTGCCTTTTTCCTTCTACCTTCTACTGGATGCCCCCGACCCGACAACCTCTTCCCGGTGTTGCCTGGTTCGACGTAGACGACCCCGCTTCGCCGGCGCTCGACGAACTGGCCGCGCGCTTCGGTCTGCATCCGCTGCAGATTGAAGACTGCCGCCACGGCGGCCAGCGCGCCAAAACCGAAGAGCACGACGCCTACAACTTCACCGTCCTGAAGCACCTGCGCCCGGAGAAGCGGCATCTGTTCGTGGATTTTGACGTCTTCCTGGGCAGCGGCTTCCTGATCACGGTTCACGCCGGCGAGTGCGGCGTGATCGAGAAGGTGTGCAAACGGGTCGCGGAAATGCCGCCGGGAGACAAGCGGAGGGAACGTCTCGACTGGCTCTTCTACCTGGTCACGGACGCCATCGTGGACGAGTACATGCCCATACTCGACGAGATGGCGGAAGTATCCTCCACCATCGAACACGAAGTGCTGCGGCATCCCGACCCGCCGGTGCTGAAACGCATCTTCGAACTGAAGCGCAAGCTGATTGATTTCCGCCGCGTGGTGGGCAACATGCGCGAAGTAGCCAACGCCATCATGCGCCGCCAGGGAGGCTTCGTGGGCGACGACCTCGATGCCTACTTCCGCGACGTCTACGACCACCTGGTGCGCATGCTCGACCTTACTGAGAGCTACCGCGACATCCTCACCGGCACGCTCGACATCTACCTCTCCGCCGTCGCCAACCGCACCAACGAAGTGATGAAAGTGCTTACCCTCTACGGCACCATCGCCATGCCCCTGGTCATCATCACCGGCTTCTTCGGCATGAACCTCAACCTGCCTTGGGCGGAGGAGCGCTACGGCGCGCTCTTTGCGGGCGGCGTGATGATTACGTCCGTGCTTCTGGTACTGACCTACCTGAACCGCAAACGCTGGCTGTAGGGCACTTCTCTCATTCCGAGCGAGTGGGACTGAAACCGAAGCGCGCCCCGACTTGTCGGGGCGGGAGAAGAACCGCGAATCGAGGAAACCCGGCTACCGGCGTTAATCTTGGACTTGCGATTCCTCGCTTCGCGAGGACTGTCTAAGAAGACGTCGCCTATTCTCTGACCAGCTTCTCCTCCAGCTTGACCTTCTTGCCCACTTCCACCTGAACGCGCTTCTGCGCCGGCTTGTGACCCTCCAGGCGCAGGAGCACGGTGTAGGTCCCGGGATCCAGCTCCAGATCGGTGTTGGACTTCCGGGTCTGTTCCTTGCCGTTCACCAGGATGCTTGCGCCTTTGGGACTGGTGCGCACCTCGATTACGCCCTTGCCCTCGGGGACGCTGCCCAGCACGCGGCGAAAGAAGCCGCCCACGCCCTTCTTCTCCTTGAGCGTGGCGGCGTAGGTAAAGGGTTCGCCGGAGCGCAGGTCGGTGGTGGTGGTGGCATCCTGGAAGCCCTCTTTGCTGAGCATCAGCGTGTGCTTCCCCGGCGCCACCGCAAGCCGCGCGGGCGTCGTCTTGCCGGTCTTGGCGCCGTCCAGGTAAATCTCCGCGCCTGGAGGATTGCTTTCCACGGACATGGTGGCCACGCGGGCGGCTGGCCGCGGGCGTGCACTGCTCGCGGGTGTCGAGCTGGACGGTTCTTCCAGCGTCGTGGACGACGAAGTCGTCGTCGGCTCGCTGGACGTTTCTGCCGGGGTCCCCGCTCCTGCCGCTGAGCCATCAGGCTCCGAGCTCGTGGGAGCGGGTTCTGCCGATCCCGTCGTCTCTGGCGCAGTGGTGGAAGCTGAAGGCTCGGTGACGCCAACATCACGGCTGCGACTCTGGTAGACGACGTAGCTGCCCATCGCGGCCGCTGCCAGCATCACCACCAGCAGCGCTGGCTTCCAGGCGCGGCCGCCGGCCTTGGGTTGCTTCGGCTGGGCGGCGCGCAAATCAAGATGCACTGTGGGGCGAGGATCGTTAACCGCTGCCGGCGGAGCGCCCGCGGCGCCGGCCAGCAGCTTCTGCAAGTCGTCGCGCGCCTGCGGGGAGCGCCCGGTGGAAGCGGCCATCGCTTCTGCGGACGGAGCCCCGCCCGCGTTCATGCACAGCGCCAGCTCGCGCACCAGCTCGGCGCCGGTGGCGTAGCGGTGGTTGGGATTCTTCTGCAACGCGCGCAGCAGCACGCCGCTCAGTTCCGGGCTGATGGATGGATCCACCTCCTCCGGCGACTTGGGTTCTTCGTTGACGATGTTGTAGATGATGGTGTTGGGATTTTCACCCCCGAACGGCTTCTCCCCGGTCAGCATCTCGTAAAGGATCACCGCGAAACAGAAAAGGTCGCTGCGGCCGTCGAGCGGACGCCCGCGCACCTGCTCGGGCGACATGTAGTAGGGCGTGCCCAGCACCTGCCCGTCGGTGGTCATGCCGCCGCCCGTCTTGGCGATGCCGAAGTCCATGATCTTGGCGGCGCCTTCGGCGGTCACCACGATGTTGGCCGGCTTTACGTCCCGGTGAATCACGCCGTGGGAGTGCGCGTAGTCCAGTCCGGAGCCGATCTGGCGCGCCAAGTCCAGGACTTCCCGCGGGGAAAACCGCCGCTGGCGCAACAGGCGCTGCAGGGTCTCGCCTTCCACGTATTCCATGGCGATGTAGAACAGCTCGCCCTGTTCGCCGGCGTCGAAGATGGTGACGATGTTGGAGTGGTGCAGCGCGCCCGCCGCTCGCGCCTCGTGGCGAAAGCGGCGCATGACCTCCTCGTCGTCCATGTGGCCCACGTCGAGGCGCGTGGTCTTCACCGCCACCGTGCGCCCGATGGTCGGGTCCTCGGCCTTGTACACGATGCCCATGGCGCCCTTGCCTAGCTCGCCCCGGACCTCGTAACGGCCGATCTTTTCCACCGCCATGCGCTGTCCTTCCACCCGGATACCCGATCGCTCTCAGAGAAAGAATTGTAACCGTTGGAAACCAGTCGCGGACAGCAATGCCTCTATTGAATCATTGAATGATTGAATCATTGGGTCGGCTTGCGCCGCGCAGTCAACTCAAGGGCGCTTTTCAAATGATTCAATCATTCAATGATTCAATGTTTCTCCCCCTGCCAGCGGCGATAGGCCTCGCTGCGTGAAAGGCCCAACTCACGGGCCACCATCTTCAGCGCCGCTTTCTCGTCCAGACCTTGCTCTCGCATCACCTGCTTGAGGCGTGTACCGATTCCTGCCCCTGCGGCTTTGGGTGCTCCCGCCTCCGCCTTGCCAATCAGGAGCGTAATTTCACCGCGGACCGCGCGACCCTTCACCGCCGCCAGCACCTCGCCCGCGGTCCCGCGCAGAAATTCTTCGTGCAGCTTGGTGATCTCGCGGCCCACGGCCAGCGGCCTCCCCGGCCCCAACACTTCCACAATGTCTTCCAGGCACTCCACCAGGCGGTGCGGCGCTTCGTAGAAAATTTCCGTGGCCGGCGAGTCACGGATCTGCTCCAGTGACTTTCTGCGCTGCCCTTGCTTCGCGGGCAGGAATCCGCCGAAGCGGAAGGCGTCAGTAGGCAAGCCGCTCGCCGCCAACGCCGCCACCACCGCGGAGGCCCCGGGCACGGGCACGACCGGGATGTGGTTCTGGATGGCCAGCGCGATTACACGGTATCCGGGATCGGAAACGCCAGGCATGCCGGCGTCCGAGACCAGAGCGATGCGCGCCCCGGCCCGCAACTTTTCCAGCAGTTCAGCGGCGCGTTGGGCTTCATTGTGTTCGTGATAGCTGACGGCCGGTGTCGAGATGCCGTAATGCTCGAGCAGCTTGCGGGTATGGCGCGTATCTTCGCAGGCAATCAGGTCGGCTTCCTTCAGCACCCGCAGCGCCCGCAGGGTAATGTCCTCGAGGTTGCCGATGGGCGTGGCCACCACGTACAGCACCGGCGCGGAAGCAGGCGCGCTCATGACGCGGCAGTCTACATCAGTCTCCTAAAGGCTTGTGGCTTGGTGGTTCAGAGTCCCGCGTTGCGGGACGACATTTTCGATAGCCCAGCACGTCAGTGCCGGGTCGCTGGGCTCGGTAGGTTGGGCCTTCAGGCCCAACTCGCGCAGCGAACCGTGCCGTTGCGACTCTCCCAAGTCATTGTCATTCCGAAGCGAGCGCGACCGACGCCCCGACTTGTCGGGGCGAGAGGGAGCGCGAGTCGAGGAATCTTGGTTCTTCTGCAAATCTCTTCAACTGAGGCTCGCAAACGCCTTCCCCGTATTCGACACGTTGATCACGAACGGCTTTCCATGCATGAACTCGTTCCGAAGCTCCCTGAATCTCTTGCCAGCCCGCAATTTCCCGCTTGACCACTGCCCTGAAATTAAGACAAACATTTACTAACGATTTCTCTTGACACGCTATATCTATGTGCGATACACTTTCATTGCATGAGTTCAGTGGGTAATAAGTCGTTGCTTTTCAAGACTTTCGTACTTAACCCATTTCCCCGCACAGACTTGGAAAGTACCCCCAAGCTAAACCTAGTGTTTTCAGCCAACTAGAGGGTACCGGGTGGGGGGAGGGTCACCCCATTCCCAAAAGGAACGAGTAGAATCGAATCACCGTGCCCCTCCACGAGTACGTATGCAAGAAGTGCGGCCACCGCTTTGAGCGCATCCGGAAATTCTCCGACCGCACCCTGAGGACGTGTCCCGAGTGCGGCGGAGCGCTGGAGCAGTTGCTGCACGCCTCGGCGGTGCAGTTCAAAGGCACAGGCTGGCACGTCACCGACTACCCCCGCAAGGGCAGCGACAAAGACTCGAAGGAACGCGCGGCCACCGCCGAGTCCAGGGAGTCGGGCGGAGACAAGGCCGACGCCAAGACCGAAGCCAAGCCGTCTGCCGAGCCCAAGAAGCAGGAAAAGAAAAAGAAGTAGGCGGCCAGCGCATGTCCGCGGGGCTGAATCGCCGCCCCCCGGCGCGCGAATCTAATCACTGAGGAGACAGCGATGATCCAGGTACGGCGCTCCGCCGATCGCGGCCACGTCCAGCACGGCTGGCTGGACACCTTTCACACCTTTTCCTTCGACACCTACCACGACCCGGCGCACATGCACTTCCGCGCGCTGCGGGTGATCAACGAGGATCGGGTGGCGGCGGGCGCCGGCTTCCCTACGCATCCCCACCGCGACATGGAGATCATCACCTACGTGCTCGAAGGCGCGCTGGAGCACAAGGACAGCCTGGGCAACGGCTCGGTGATCCGTCCCGGCGACGGCCAGCGCATGAGCGCCGGCAGCGGCATCCGCCACAGCGAGGCCAATGCTTCGAAAACCGATCCCGCCCACCTGCTGCAAATCTGGATCCTACCGGAGAGGAAGGGAATCGAGCCCGGCTACGAGCAGAAGTCGTTCGCTCCGGAAGAGAAGCGCGGACGCCTGCGCCTGATTGCCGACCGCGAGGGCCGCGACGGCGCCGTAACCGTGCATCAGGACGTCGCGCTCTACGCGTCCGTGATTGCACCCAGCGAACAGGTGGAGCATCGCCTCGCCCCCGGCCGCCATGCCTGGCTGCAGGTGGCCCGCGGCGTAGTGGTGCTCAACGGACAAAAACTCGATCAGGGCGACGGCGCCGCCGTGAGCGAAGAGGAGAAGCTGGCCATCCGCGCGGAGAAAGATGCCGAGGTACTGCTGTTCGATTTAGCGTAGCCGCCCTGGCCTACGCAGTTGCCTTCTGCGTCAATTACTTACAGTTGCGATAAAGCATTTCAGGTAGGCAGTTTCTGGAAGATTGAGAACGATTGGGTGGTCCTTGGCTTGGCCACGCTTCTCCAGGATGCGAAGGCGGCGGTGGGCGTCGCTGGAGGCGGAAGCCAGCATGGCGAGGAAGTCGGATTCGCTGACGTGGTAGGAGCAGGAGCAGGTGACCAGGGTTCCGCCCGGGCGCAGCATCTTGAGTGCGCGCAGATTGAGTTCCTTGTAACCGCCGAGCGCCGCGGCCAGGGTACGTTGGGAGCGGGCAAAGGGCGGCGGGTCGAGGACTATGGTGTCGTACTGGCGCCCGGCATCGGAGTAGTCGCGCAGCAGGTCAAAGGCATTGGCTTCGATCCACTCGATCTCGCGGCCGGCCAGCGCGGCACTGTTGAGGGCAGCGTTTTGCTCGGCCACTTCCAGGGCGGGACGGGAAACGTCCACGGCCGTGACTTGCCCGCAGGCGCGTGCCAAGTGCAGGGCAAACCCGCCCTGGTAGCAGAAAACATCGAGCGCGTCGCCGCGGGCGTACTGCGCTGCAGCCACGTAGTTTTCACGCTGGTCGAGAAAGGCTCCGGTTTTCTGCCCGCCCAGGGCGTCGTAGTGAAAGCGCACTCCGTTCATGGTGTAGACGGTTTGGGTGGAGCTTCCGTGAACCAGTCCGCCTTGCGAGGGCGGCAGTTCTTCCAGTTGGCGCACGCGGGCCTCCACGCGCTCGACGATGGCCGCGGGCTGGAGTTCCGCGCGCAGCGCCTCCACCACGGTGGCGCGCACTTCCGGCCGGTCCATGCCCTGGGTGAGCACCTGGAAACAAACGAGGTCGCGGTATTGGTCGGCGATCAAGCCTGGCAGTTCGTCGGCCTCGCTGAAGATGAGGCGGCAGGCATCGCTTTCGGCGACCACCCGCCTGCGGTACGCGATCGCCGCAACGATACGCTCCCGCAGCAGAGCAGAGAGTTGTTCTCCCGGCTCAACTTCGGCCGCAGAGATCAGGCGCAATGCGATCTGCGAGGAGCTGCTGTAGAAAGCGGTACCCAGCGGGCGCCCGCGCGGACCCTGCACCGCAACCAGCGACCCGGGTGGCGCGGTGGGAGGGGAACTAAGATCGGAGCGGTACACCCAGAGGTGCCCGCTGCGCAGGCGGGCAGCGCCTCGGGCGGTGATCACGACAGCCGGGTTGGCCGATGCGCCTTTCAGTTGACCCTGGGCGTCAGTTTTTCCAGGGCAGCACGGACCTGGGGAGTGCTGGCGCTGTTGGGAGCTTCCTTGAGGAACATCTTGTATTCGGCTACTGCTTCCTCGCTCAGGTTGCGCGCTTCCAGGGCGCGGGCGGCGAGCAGATGGGCCACGGCAAAGCCGTCGTGAGGCCCGTCATGGACTTTGCGCGCTTGGGCGGCCGCGTCCTCCATCCTTCCCGACTGCAAATGCACCTGGGCCACCAGCAGAAGCGCCTGGGGATCGAGCGGATCGGCGGCGGCGGATTTTTCCGCCAGGGCCAGGGCCTCCGCTGGATTGCCCTCGCTCAGCTTCATGATGGCCAGGTTGCGGAAGGCGCGCCCGTAATTGGGTTCGATTTCCAGAGCCCTCTCGAAGGCGGCGCGTCCCTTGGGCTTGTCTCCGATGCTCATGAACACCACACCCAGGTCGTTGTGCGCAGCCGCGAACGGCGGATAAAGCGCGATGGCATGTTCCAGCTTCGACTTTGCCTGGGCCCAGTCGCCTGCCTTCATGGCCTTCCCTGCTTTTTCGTATTCCTTCCGCGCCTTGGGGGTGATGTTCAGGGTGGCTTGAGAGACGGTCGCCGAGTTGGCTTTCGATTCCCCCTCACCTGCGCCCTTCACTGCCACGCGCACATGCTGAAACGACGTGGAATCACCGCGCGAGATGGTGAAGACCGGCGACACGGATTCTTCGATGTCCATCCCGGAGACCCGCAGGCGGTAGTTTCCGGGGCGCGCGGAAAACTCCACCCTGCCCTCGTCGTCGGTAAAGGAGCTGGTGATGTACAGTTCCGAGCTGGTCACCAGTTCGACGCGAAGGTGCTTGGGAGCGGGGCGGTCATCGTTGATGCTCACCCGCACCTTGATTTCGGAAGGACCGCCCTGCGGCCAGGCAGGGACCATCGCCGTCAACAGCAGGAGCGCAACCGCAATTTCTCGAGGGGCCATCCACCACCTCCCGGCAGAGCCGCGCCCTGCCTTGCAGCTAGACCGGAGGACCAGGCCTCAGCCACCGGTTCTTCGGCTCCCGCCTCTTGCTCCTCACCCACGAACGTCCGTCACCCCAAGCAGGCAGCGCTCCCTGCACTGACGACCACAGCCGGGTTGGCGGACGCGCCCTTCAGTTGACCTTGGCCGTCAGCTTATCCAGGGCGGCGCGGGCCTTGGCCGAGCTGGCGCTGTTGGGAGCTTCTTTGAGGAACATCTTGTATTCGGCGGCTGCTTCCTCGCTCAGGTTGCGCGCTTCCAGGGCGCGGGCAGCGATGAAGTGAGCTACCGCCTGGCCCTCATGGGGGACGCTGTGCACCTTGCGGGCGCTGGCCAGAGCCTCGTCCATGCGGCCGTTGAGCAGGTAAACCTGGGCCAGCAGCGCGAGGGTTTGCGCATCCAGGGGGTCTGAGATGAGTACTTTCTCCAACAGCGAGATGGACTCGTTGTACTTCCTTTCTTCAATCTCTATGTAGGCAAGGTTGCGGTAGGCGCGGGCAAACCGAGCGTTGGTAGCGATGGCGCGCGCAAAAGCCTCCCGTCCCCTCTCCCGCTCGCCCGTCCTCATGTACACCACGCCCAGATCATTGTGCGCCGCAGCGTACTGTGGAAAGATCCTCACTGCGGCTTTCAGCCGTTCCCGGGCCTCGTCCAGGTTGCCCGCCTCCATCGCCTCTCCGCCCTTCTCGTATTCTTTTCTGGCCTTGTCCGGCACATTAAGGTCAACGGCAGCCACCAGGCCGGGGCTTCTTGCTTGCAAGGTGGCGGAGGCGGATGCCTTGGGCGCCACCCGCACAAACTCCGTGTGCTGAGGGTCGCCGCGCAGAATGCTGAAGACCGAAGTGGTGGTTTCCTCGATGTCGGGGCCGATGATCCGCAGGCGATAGTTGCCGGGGTTGGCTCGGAAGCTGACAATCCCCAGGTCGTCCGTGAACCCTTCCGCAACGAACAGCTCCGAGGAGGTCATGAGTTGCACCCGCAGATACAACTTGGCGGGGCGGTCGTCGGTGTAGCTGACTTGCACGCGGACGTCTATCAACGAAGGCAACGAAACGGGTCCACGCAACGGGGCCTGGGAAGATGCAGGGACAAAGCAAAACAACAGGAACAGCGCGACGGCTGATCGGAAGCGCATGGTTACCTCCCGAGCAAGCAGCGCGCGCGGGTTCCAGGCAGCACGGGCGCTACAGCCCCTACAGCTTAACTACATCACCGAGGATCCGGTCTCGGCCAATGGTCCTTCCGCGCCGGTTTCCGCCTCGTCCACGGCGGCAGCGCGCCGTTTAGACTTGCTGCGGGCGGGCTCCGGGGCCGGCGGCTCGTGTGCCGGATCGTAGTACAGGATCCGGCTGCAGGAATCGCACAGCACGATCTGCTCATTGGTGCGGATTTCCGCGTAAGTTTGCGGGCGCAGCATCACGTGACAGGCGCCGCACTGGTGCGCCCGGGCCTCGGCCAAAGCAGAGTCCTTGCGATGCGCCAGCACCCGATCGTAGCGCTCCACCACCTCCGCGCTGATCCCCGCGCGCAGTCCGTCGCGCTTGCCGTTCCACTCCGCGAGCTGGCGCTCGTCTTCCTCGGTGCGCGTCCGCGCTTCCGTCTTCTCCCTTTCAATCGCCGCCGTCTCTTCCTTCAGTTCCACTTCCGCGGACTTCCGTTCCGCCTCCTGCGTCTCCGCGTCCACCATGGCCTCGAGCATGTGGTCTTCGGCGGCGCGGATTTCCTTCTGCGCGAACTCGATTTCGTGCATCAGCGCCTTGTACTGTTCGTTGGTCTTCACCGCCAGCGACTGGTCGCGGTACTTGGAGATTTTTTCCTGCTGTCCCTGGATTTCGGTTTCCAGCCGCCGGCGGTTGCGCTGGTCGGCGGCCAGGGCCTCCTTCGCCTTTTCGATGCGCGCGCGCGTTCCGGCCAGTTGTTCCTCAATCACGGCCACGCGCCGCGGCAGGGCGGCAATCTCGTTCTTCAGGCGGGCAATCTCCCAGTCGGCTTCTTGCAGGGGAATCAACTTTTCCAAGTCGGGGTTCATGGGAGCCCGCCGTGCGGGGAGGGGGTAACTGGCCGCCATTGTAGCACTGCCCCAGCCGATTGGGCCCAGGTTCCCCGGCGCCATCCCGCGATGTAAACTCACACGTTCGATTGGCGATGGCGAGTTAGCCGTCTCACCCCGAGATTCTGGAGGAAACGCATTGAAGCACGCCTGCTTCGGCTTGCTGCTGGCAGCGGTGGCACTGGCGGGTCCGCTCGAGGCGCAGCCAGCGCCGCGCGAACTGACGCTGGAAGCCATCTTCGCCGAGGTCGGGCTCACGGGCGCGCCGCCCTCCACCATCCAGTGGAGTCCCGACTCACGGCGCGCCACCTTCCTGCTGCGCGACGAGAAGAGTGGTCGTGACGAGCTATGGTCGGTGGACCCGGCCAGCGGCAAGCTGGAGCGGCTGCTCTCCGCCGACAAGCTGGTGATGCTGGCGCCCTCGCGCGTGGAGAACGAACGCGAGCGCGAGCGGCGCACGCGCTACTCCGTGGCTGCGTATCACTGGTCGCCCAGTTCGAAAGAGCTCCTGTTGGAGGCGGGAGGACAACTGTGGCTCCACCGCTTTGACACCGGCACGGCGGTCCAGCTCGACGCCACCGGCGACAGCATCCGCGACCCCAAGTTCTCGCCCGACGGCACGCGCATCGCCTACGTCCGCAACCACAACCTGTGCGTGCTCGACCTGGCTCGCGGCAAGGAGAAGCAGCTCACCTCCAGTTCCAACGGCGAAATCCTCAACGGCGATGTGGACTGGATTTACGCCGAAGAGCTGGACGTGCGCAGCAACTTTTTCTGGTCGCCCGACGGTTCGCAGATCGCCTTCCTGCAAATGGACCAGCGCTCCGTCCCCACCTATCCCATCACCGATTTCCTGCCTGCGCACGCCACCGCCGATCTGCAGAAATACCCCAAGGCGGGCGATCCGGTGCCGGCGGTGCGCGTGGGGGTGATCAGCGCTCAGGGTGGCGACGTTTCCTGGATCGATCTGAAACTCGAGGGCGCCGGCTACATTCCCCGCTTCGGCTGGGTGCGCGACGGGCTGCTTTGGATCCAGGCGCTCAACCGCGAGCAGTCGCGGCTTGACCTCTACTTTGCCGAGGCCAAATTTCTTGGACGCTCGCGCCGCGTGCTCGGCGAGTCCAGCGAAGTCTGGGTGGAGACCCACAACAACTTCCGCCTGCTGCGCTCCGGCGACCGCTTCCTGTGGTGGAGCTGGCGCGACGGCTTTCCGCACCTCTATTTCTACCGCTTCGACGCGGCCCGGCCGTTGGACGCCGAGGCCGTCCTCGAGCGCCAGTTAACGCGGGGAAACTTCAGCGTGTTCGACGTAGCGGGCGTGGATGAGACCGGCAAGACCGTCTACTTCACCGCCAATCAGGGCGATGCCCGCGAGCGACACTTGTATTCCGTCGGGCTGGGCGGCGGTGAAGCCGCACGCATCACCGAAGAGCCGGGTACGCACGACTCGCTGTTCTCGCCCGATGTCAGGTACTCGGTGCAGACATTTTCCAGTCTGCAGGAGCCGCCGCGCCTTTCCCTGTGCGCGCTGGGCGGCGACTGCACTGTGTTCTGGGAGTCGAACAAACCGGCTGCCTATGGGCTGCTCCCGCCCACGCTGGTGGACTTCCGCGCCGACGAGGGCACCGTGCTCCATGGCCAGTTGCTGCTGCCTCCGGGCGCGGAGAAAGCCGGGAAAAAGGTCCCGCTGATCCTGAACCCCTACGGTGGCCCCACGGGGCAGGCGGTGCGCAACCAGTGGGGCGGATGGGCGTATCTGTTCAGCCAGTACATGGCGCGGCATGGCTTCGCCGTGTTGCAGGTGGACAACCGCGGCATGGGCGCGCGCGGACGCAAGTTCGCGTCGGCGCTACGACGCGACCTCGGCTCGGTGGAGTTTGTGGACCAACTGGCGGCGCTCAACCAGGCGCTGACTACCTATCCCTTCCTCGATCGCGATCGCATCGGCGTCTGGGGCTGGAGCTACGGCGGATACCTGACCCTGATGGCCATGACGCACTCGGCGCGCTTTGCCGCGGGCGCGGCCGTGGCCCCGGTCACCGACTGGCGCAGCTACAACGCCGTCTTCACCGAGCGCTACATGGGAATGCCCCAGGAGAATGCCGAAGGTTACCGCCGCAGTTCGCCGCTCGAACACGCCGCCGACCTGCGCGGCAAGCTGCTGCTGGTCCACGGCACCAGCGACGACAATGTCCACATGCAGAACACGGTGCAGATGGCGGACGCCCTGATTCGCGCCGGAAAACAGTTCGACCTCATGCTCTATCCGGGCAAGACCCACTCCATCACCGGACCGGAAGCGCGCGTCCATCTGTTCCGCCGCATTCAGGAGCATTTCGAGAAGGAGCTGATGAGTGGAAAGTAAGCAGCCATCAGCCGTCAGCAGTCAGCCCTCGGCACCACACCGCTTGACCCTCGGCGACTTTGAGCTCACGGTTCTTTCCGACGGCGCTTACTGGCTGGACGGCGGCGCTTTCTTCGGAGTGGTGCCGCGCGCTCTCTGGGAAAAGAAGGCGCCTTCTGACGAGAAGAACCGCGTGCGCACCGGACTGAACTCGCTGCTGGTGCGCAGCACAGAACACACCGTGCTCATCGAAACCGGCATCGGGCCGAAGCTGGGCGAGCGTCTGGCAAAGATCTACGGCCACACTCCGCAACTGATGGACAGCCTGGCCGCGGCCGGCGTCGCGCCCGACGACGTGGACGTGGTCATCAATACCCACCTGCACTTCGACCACTGCGGCTGGAACACCCAGCGCCGCGGAGATCGGATCGTCGCCACGTTTCCCCAGGCGCGCTACTACGTGCAGCAAGGCGAGTGGGAACACGGCAAGCTGCAACTGGAGCGCGACCGCGTCAGCTACCTCAGCCCCAACTACGATCCGCTGATCGAGTCCGGGCAGATGATGCTGCTGCGCGGCGACCAGGAAATTGTTCCCGGAATTTCCGTTCGAGTACTGCCCGGACACACGCGCCACATGCAGGCGGTCATGGTCGAAAGCGGCGGCCGTCGCGCCTGCTACGTCTCCGACCTCATCCCCACCCTCGCCCACCTCAAGCCCACTTGGGTGGCGGCGTTTGATTTGTTTCCGCTGGAGTCCATCGAGAACAAGAAGCGCGTCTACGCCGAAGCGCTGCCGGGGAAGTGGCTTATGGTCTTTACGCACGAACCGGGCACGCCCTGGGCGTATCTGGAATCCGACGACGCGGGCGGAATTGTGGTGCGAGCAGTGAAGTAGACGAAGTTGTTGCGGGCCGCTAGTACATGCGGAAGTTGACTTCGATGTTCACCTGCACTGCGACTGGGGCGCCGTTCTTTCGAGCTGGTTCAAACTTCCACTGGCGAACTGCCTCGATTGCTTTCTGATCCAGCCCGTCACCCAGAGATCTCTGAATCCGAACCTGACCAATGCGACCGCTTGCGCAAATCACTACCCACAGAGCCAGAACCAGCCCCTTGGTCTCACGCAACCGGGCCAACTCGGCAGTGGAGCCGATTTCGAGCTTCCCGTCGGATGCCAGGAATCCCTTCATGCGCTCCGCTGCAAGAGCAACGCGCAACCGCGCGATCAGCGAATCATAGTGATCGTAAAACTCCGCGCCGGCATCGCCAAGCTGGCTGTCCCGCATGCGAAAAACGACGGTGGGAATGATTTCCAGACTTCCCTTGGGGAGTCCGTCGAATCCGTCGAACCCGTCGGCGTCCCCCGCCCAGATCTCATAAACTCGATCGCCGTCGCGATCCTCCACGCTGAAGTAGCGGCCTTTCGCGATCGTGCGCAGCAAGCCGGGAGTTTTTCCCAACGACACCAAATGGAGCGAACAGCAGCCCGCTTCATTGCCAGTGTCAGTTTCGAGGGCCACCTCGGGCTTTCCATCACCATTCATGTCTCCGCCAAACATCTTGAGGCGAATGCTTTGTGCAAGGGTTTCAAAAACAATCTCCTTCTTCTTCGCAACCGCGGCCCGGCAGGACTGGGCGCCTTCATGGGCCGGTTCAATGGTGATGGTGAAACCTTTGACTTTCTCACTTGCGCGGGCGAAGCCCTTCTCACAGCCGGCTTGCAGGGCGTCGGAGCCGAAGCAGGAGAGACAGCAAAGCGTCATCGCCAGAAGAGATGCCTGCCTTCGGTTCATGGGTAGAAAAGGATACAGAAAAGAGTACGGGTTGGGTTGGCCCTAGCTGCTGATCCCTTCGGGCTCGCCCTTGGCATGGTCGCTTTGCTGCCACTGCTCGGCAGCGTCCACCAGCGCCTTGAACAGCGCGCGCGAGGCGGGATCGTGGTCGTAGCTGCGCTCCGGATGCCACTGCACCGCGAGCACAAACTGATCGTCGGGATCGTCGCCTTCCAGGGCCTCGATCACGTCGTCTTCCGGGGAGCGGGCCACTACGAGCAAGCCGTCGCCCACTACGTCCGCCGACTGGTGATGGCTGGAATTCACCATGAGCTGCATGGCGGTGAAGTCCGGACTTGGGCTCAGGTCGGTGCCCGGGGCGTCCGCAAGAATTCTTGCCAGCCTCGATTCCGGGGCGACATTCACCCGGTGTGCCTGCTTCACTTTGTTGCCCGCGGTGTGCTTCACCGGCGAATGCAGCTCGGTCTCGATGTCCTGGCGCAGCGTGCCCGTGCGCCACACGTTCAGCGCCTGCAAGCCGTAACAAATCGCCAGGATGGGTTTGTGCATGTTGTGCGCATCCTGCAGCAGGAGTTCGTCGGCGGCGTCGCGCAGCGGGTCGGCGTCGTGCGTCTTCTCGTGGCGCGGCTCGCCGTACTTTTCCGGATCCACATCCGCAGGGCTGCCGGGCAGCACAATGCCGTGGCACTGCTTTAGCATCTCCGCGATTTCGTCCTGCGTCTTCTCCAGCGGAATGGGCAGCGCTTCGCCCCCCGCGCCTTCAATGGCGTGCACGTAGGGAGGTAGCGAGCCCTCGACGTACTTCTTGTTCGTCGAGTGCGGGACCGGGATGGCGATGCGGGGCTTCATCTTCTTACCGCGGATTTACGCGGATGAACGTCGATAGAGTCTACCGCTAGTCTCCTCCTGCGGGCGCGGGCACGTTGTTCGCTGGAGTTTCGGCGGAAGCGCGGCGGGGGTCTGTTACCTCCGTCCGCGGATAATACAAGTCCTCCACCGCCTTTTGCACGCGTGCGGCTAGCGAATCCATGTCGCGCGGAGTGAGGCCGGTGGTCGATATCGGGTCGCCCACCACCAGCTCCAGTGGCCGCGGCATGAAGTGAAAAGTGTCCATGGGCAGCGCCTCGCGCGTTCCGACCAGCGCCGCCGGCACCACGTCCACCTGCGCCTTGATGGCCACGTAAAAGACTCCGCTCAGGAAGGGAAGCGTCTGCCCGGACTTGGAGCGCCCGCCCTCGGGGAAAACCACCAGCGGCATGCCTCCCTTCAGGCTTTCGGCGGCGCGGTTCAGGCTGCGCATAGAGGCCAGCGCGTTGGCGCGGTCAATGGACACCTGCCCCGAGCGCCGCAGGTGCCATCCCATAAACGGATAGTGGAACAATTCCTCCTTGGCGACAATGCGGAACTGGAACGGCAAGTGGACATAGACCACGGGAATATCCAGCGCCGACAGATGATTCAGCGCGTACATGTGCGGCTTCGCGGTGTCAATGCGGTCCAGGCCGGTCACCTTCACCGGGCACATGGCGGTCTTCAGGATCAGCCACGACCAGGTGCGCGCAAACCAGTGCTGTGTGCGCCCGCTGGCGTCCAACAGCGAAGACAGCAGCGACAGGGTGCCCAGTACCACCGTGTAGAAATAAATCAAGTTGTTGAGGATGAGGACGGAGCGCAGCCAGCTGAGCGTGTGCGCGAGTTGGGACGCGGGCCTGGCCACGGCAGTTCCGCTACCATCCTATTTTTGAAGCGAGTTGCGCGCAAATGAGAACGAGCTGCATTGCGCAGGGTTGGGCTCCCCGGCCCTTCTGCGATTGTCATCCCGAGCGAAGGCGCGCAGCGCCGGAGTCGAGGGATCTTGGTTTTCGCTCCGCCGCCGCAGAGACTCTCAGCCACCTTCGATTGCCGCCATCGCCTCGCCCAGAATGTAGATGGAGCCGGCGATCACGATGGTTCCGTCTTTCGGTGTGAGCAAGCGGGCGCGTTGTAGCGCCGCGGGAACATCCGCCTCGCATAGAACCTCGGCGCCGGTGCGCGCCGCGGCGTTGCGCACTTCCTCGGGCGTGGCCGAGCGCGGATTCTCGGCGCGCGTCGCGATCACGTGCGCGGCCATGGGGAACAGAATCTCCGCCATCTCGGCGATGGCCTTGTCGCGCATGGCGCCGAAGACCAGGGTGAACGGGCGTTCGTCGCAGCGCTCGGAGAGCGTAGAGCGCAGCGCCCAGGCGCCGGCGGGGTTGTGGGCCGCGTCGAGGATGTACTCCGGCGACCCGGCGGCCGCGGCGATGCGCTGGAAGCGTCCGTGCCAGCGGGTCTCGCGGATGCCGCGCTCGATGTGGCTTGGTGTCAGCGCAAAACCCGTTGCGTCCAGTTCCACCGCCGCGGCGACGGCCAGCGCGACATTGCGCAACTGGTGGCGCCCGATTAGGGGAGAGCGGATGGTGATGGTCTCACCCAGAACCTGAAGCGGATAGCTCTCTGCAACGCCTCCTGCGCCCGGCGATACCGGAGGCACGTAAGGCACCGCGTTCACTCCGCGCGCGTTGCGTTCCAGGATGGTGTTGCCGATGACGTCGTTGGCCTGCGGATGTTGCGGCAGCGTGACCACCACGCCGCGCTCGCGGATGATACCCGCCTTCTCGCGCGCGATTTCGGCGATGGTGTCTCCGAGATATTTCTGGTGGTCGAGTGCGATATCCGTGATCACCGAAACCACCGGCTCGACCACGTTGGTGGCGTCCAGGCGTCCGCCCATACCCACTTCGAGCACGGCGATCCGCGCCTTCGCTTCCGCCAGATGCGTGAAGGCCATGGCGGTGAGCATTTCGAAGAAGCTGGGGTGCCAGGGCAGCTCGCCCGCGTTTACCAGGCGCGTGGCCAACTGCTCGAGTCGCTGATGAACGGAGGCGAAGGCGTCGTCGGAAATCTCCTCGCCGTTTACCTGGATGCGCTCGTTCACCCGCCGCAGATGCGGCGAAGTGTAGAGGCCAACATGATGACCCGCAGCCTGCAGGATGGAAGCCAGCGTGGCCGCGGTGGAGCCCTTGCCGTTGGTTCCGGCAATGAGCACGCTGGCAAAGCGCCGCTCCGGATGCTCCAGCGCCCGAAGCAGCACGCGCATGTTGGCCAAGTCGAACTTGTGCGCGGGCGTCGAGTGCAGCTCGTGGCCGAGGGCCAGCAGTTGCGCGACTGAATCGGCGTAGCTTGGCATTCGGGAGAGATTCTAGCTGACCGCTGAAGGCTGATGGCTGACTACTACTTCTTCCCGTTGCTCACCATGAAATTAAAGGCGCGGGCGATATAGGGCTTCAGCTCTTTGCGTTGGACGATGGCGTCGAGCATGCCGTGCTGCAGCAGAAACTCGCTGGTCTGAAAGCCTTCCGGCAGCTTTTGGCGGATGGTCTGCTCGATCACCCGCGGCCCGGCAAAACCAATGAGCGCGCCCGGCTCGGCGATGTTCAGGTCGCCGAGCATGGCGTAGGAGGCGGTGACGCCGCCGGTGGTAGGGTCGGTGAGCACGGAGATGTAGGGCACGCGCGCCTGGTCGAGGCGGGCGAGCGCGGCCGAGATTTTCACCATCTGCATCAGGCTCACCACGCCTTCCATCATGCGGGCCCCGCCCGAGGCCGAAACGATCACCAGCGGTTTGCGTTGGGCAGCGGCACGCTCGATGGCGCGGGTGATGGCCTCGCCCACCACCGCGCCCATGCTGCCGCCGATGAACGAGTACTCCATGGAGCTGACGATGACGGGGCGGCCTTCGAGCGTGCCCGCGGCGTTGATAATGGCGTCCTTCAGCCCGGTCTCGGACTGGGTGCGCTTCAAGCGCTCGGCGTAGGAGCGCACATCCACGAAGCGCAACGGATCCGTGGAGGCGAGGTCCGCGTCCTCGACCTGGTACTTGTCGTCATCCAGCAGCAGCGCCAGGCGGGTGCGCGCGTCAATGCGGAAGTGGCGGTCGCAATGGGGGCAAACGTTCCAGTTGGCCTCCAGATCCTTTTTCCAGATGATCTGGCGGCAGCCTTCACACTTCACCCACAGTCCCTCGGTGCGGACGCGCTTCTCGCCCGTGGGTTCCAGCTCTCCGCCTTCGCGTTTGAACCAAGCCATGGAAAGACAGTTGTCAGTGGTCAGTTGCCAGTTGCCAGAGACTTGCAACTGGGTACTGGGTACTGATTACTGGTTACTCAGTATTCGATTCCCCGCTGCGCCATCACGCCCTTTTCGTAGGCGTGTTTCACCTGGCGCATCTCGGTGACGGTGTCGGCTAGCTCCACGATTGTCGGATGCGCGCTGCGCCCCGTCAAGATCACGTGCACCATCTCCGGCTTCTGCTTCAGCGTTTCTGCGACTTTCGCCGGATCGAGCATGCCGTAACTGATGGCGTAGTTGATTTCGTCGAGGATCACCAGGTCCCATTCGCCGGAGAGGACCGCTTTCTCCGCCTCGGCCCAGGCTTCCTCCACCATGCGCACGTCCTCGGGATCGGGCTTCTCCGCGCCCACCTTCACGAAGCCGCGGCCCATCTGCTTCATCACGAAACTCGAGCCGAAGGCCTTCACCGCGTCCAGTTCGCCGTAATGCCAGGAGCCCTTGAGGAACTGCAGCATCAGAACTTTCATCCCCTGACCCACGGCGCGCAGCGCCGTCCCCATGGCGGCGGTAGTCTTGCCCTTGCCCGGGCCGGTATGCACGATGATGAGTCCGCGGCGAACGTCAGTCATGGTCTAAGGAAAATTCTTCAGAACCGCAGCCCGAATCTGTTTGGCGATTGTTGCGCATGGAAAGCCACTGCCTCCCACAAGACCCGGGGAGCGCTCATAATGCTCTCGATGACCAGGACGTCGTCCTCGGCCTTCGCCAACCACGCCGCGTAGTCCGACTTACCGCCGCTCATAGATAACCCGCGTTTCTCCCTGAATCATCGAAGGCAGCGTCCCGATAACCGTTCGCTGGGCTGCGAACTCTTCGGGCGTGTAAACCAACAAGTCCATCGGCCAGTTGCGAAGACCAAAAATGGAGTCCACCTCAATCGCTCGTTCCCAGAAGGGCTTATCGGTTTTCATGACCACAATCAGGTCCAGGTCGCTTTCCGGTCCCGCCTGGCGACGGGCATGGCTGCCGAACACCAGGACCTGCTCGGGCTGGAAGTGCTGGACGATCTTGCTGGTGATCTCGCGCAAGAGCGTTTCGTCAATCTGTCTCAGCATAACTAGTGCCCCGTGTGGTACGGATGCCCACTCAGGATTGTAAATCCCCGGTAGAGCTGTTCCAGCAGCACCACGCGCGCCAGCTCGTGGGAAAGCGTGATCTTGCCGAAGGAGACCACCAGGTCAGCCTCGTGGCGCGTGGGCTGCTGAAAGCCGTTCGCTGGTCCGACGGCGAAAATCAGGTTCTGCGCTCCGCGGTTCTGCTGGTCGCGCAGCAGCCCGGCAAAATCTTCGGAGGTGAACAGCCGCCCGCCCTGGTCGAGCACCACGAACACCGGCCGGGTGCGGCCCGCCGACTTCTCCACCAGCTTGAGCAGGGCTTCTTCGCTCGCGAACTGGTGCGACTCCGTGCCCGCGTACCGCGACAGCCGCTTGAGGTAGTCGCGGGTGAGCGAATCAATGGCGCGGTCCTTGGTCTTGCCGATCCAGGCGATGTGCAGCTTCACGGGCAACCAAGGTAACAGGCGAGAACGCCACCCGCCAGCGCCTTAGCGCTCCACCGCAGGCAGGACGAACTCCGTGAGCAGCTTCTCAGTCTGCTCGTGCATGCCACGCGTGTTGTAGTTGGTACTGGTCAGGACTACGACCATCTTCAGGTCAGGCAGCACGACAACCTTGTTTCCGCCGTTGCCCGTCATGTAGTAGGAGGAAAACTGCCGGTCGCCGGAATTCCACGTCTTCAGCCACCACAGGTAGCCGTACTCGGTGGAATCGTCAATGCGCGCCTGCGGCCTGGTGGAGGCCTTGACCCACTGCTCGGACACCACGCGCGCGTCGTTCCACACGCCGCCGTTCAGGTAGAGCTGCCCCAGCTTCAGCAAATCACGGCTGCGCAAGCGGAGGCCTCCGCCGGTCATCGCCAGGCCGAGAGGAGAGAACGTCCACTCCGCCTTCTGGATACCGAGCGGCGCGAACAGATTCCGGACGGCAAATTCCTCCACCGGCTGCTTCGCGGCGCGGGCCACCACCTGGCCCAGCGTGAAAACTCCTGCCGTGCAGTAGCTGAAGTTGCGCTGGCGCGGCCCGGCCTTCGGCTGCAGCTCCCAGGGCAGGCCGCGCACGGGAAGATCGAGCGCAAACTTTGCCCAGTCCTCGAGGGGGTACATGCGCTCTTCGTTGCCGCGGGAGAAATCGTTCCAGTCGTTGCACTCCAGGATGGAGCTCATGGTGAGGAGGTCTTCCACCGTGATCTTGTCTTTGCGCGGATCCGGGTTCTGGAAGGCCCCTTGGTCCTTGAAAAAGGGCAAGACGGGCGCGTCCACTCCACGCAACATTCCTTTTTCGATTGCGATCCCCACCAGCATGCCGGTCAGCGTCTTGGTGGCCGAGCGCGTGTCGCGCAGGCCCTCGACGCCCAGTTCATCGAAATACGCCTCGTACACCAGCTTGCCGTTGCGTGCAATCACCACGCTCGTGATCTTCTTGAATTCTCCCGCGCGAATCGCCTTCTCCATCGCCTCTAGGCGCGCCGATGAGAGGCCTGCGGACTCGGCGCTGGCGGCCGGCCAGCCGTCGTCGAGGGACTTGGGTGCGGTAAGCGGCACTGCTTCCTGCGCGATGAGCCCGGACGGAAAAGCGATGGCCACGAGAAAGACGCAAACCAGGGTTAGCTTCATGTCTTATTGGACGAGGAACCACTCGGTTTGTCGCGGAAGAAAATACTTCATGCCCTCCGGGGTGAGCACGGCGTCGTCTTCCATCATGATGTAGACCTCCTGCCCATCCCACTCCGGGACGGCGGTGCGCGTGTTCAGCTCGACGGAAGTGTAAGCGCCGGGGCGCAGGGGCAGCGACTCGCGCAGGCCCAGCGAGGCGCCGCTGAACGATCCAATGGCCGCGCCGACGAAGTGCCCGTAGTGGCCCACGGAGTGCGAGTAGATCATGGGTTCCAGGCCGGCAGCGCGCGCCTTGGCCATGGCCGCTTCATACACCTCGTGTCCCTTGCGGCCGGGCGCCATCTCGGCCAGCAGGATGTCCTGCAGGCGGTTGGTGTTGGCCAGCGCGCGTTTCAGTCCGGCAGGAACATCGGTCTCGCCCGCGCGCGGAATGTAGAAGTGCTTCTGGTAATCGGTCGAGAAGTCGAGATAGACGATGCCGAAGTCCACGTGTAGCACGTCGCCACGCTCGAGGACAAAGCCGTCTTCCGGCACCTGCGCGGGATTGAACTTCACGGCGCGGCGCTGTACGCGGATGTCCGGGCGAAACCAGGTGCCGACGCCGCTGTCGGCACAGCGCTGGCGCATGTGCCAGAGCACGTCGCCCACGGTGGTCTTACCCGACTGAATCACCTTGGCGCTGAACGACTCCTCCCAGATGCGGCGCGTGACCTCCGCAGCCTCGCGGAACAGCGCTTCTTCCTCGGGCAGGCGCGTTTCCAGGTAATCAATCACCAGGCTCTCGGCGCTCACCAGACGTGAGGAAAACTTCGGGCCCAGATGTCCGGCGAGAAAATCGCGCATGGAAACCGAGAGGCCGTCGGCGGCGGAAGTGTCGGCGGCGGTGTTGATGGCGATGCGCTCCGGCTGGTGCTTCTCTACAAGCGCGCGCAGCGCTTGGCCCACCGCTTCCCGGCGCGCGGCAATCACCTGGTCGAAGAAAGGAGCGCCCTGCTTCCACTGGTGGCTGCCAATCGCGATGCGCTCGGGGCGCGGCCCGCCCGCGTCCACAAAAACGTAGGCATTGCCGGCCCCGGCGTAGGTGCCGTCGGGCGTGATGAAGGGAAACACCGGATCCACGTTGTACTCGCGCGTGAACACAATCCACATGGGGATGCGGTTGGCGCGCATGGCGGGGCCCAGCACCGTGTCCAACTTCTTGAGCACGATGCGGTCGTGGATGGCGGCGCGCTCCCGCTCGGGGCGCGTGCCTTCGACGCCGGCCCGCAGATCGGCCCCGGAGAGCAGCACAACGCAGCCCACTAGCCACCACGAGAAGCGTGGTTTCATGGTCACCTCAGGACAGGTGATTGTAGCCGGGCGGAAGAGGACGCGCTTGCCCGTTGGCGGATACAATCAGCACTTCCGGGTCTCCTGTGCGAATTGCGCTGGTTATTCTGTTGGCGGTGGGTCTCGTAGCCTTCGGGGTGTGGTTCGTTCCTTGGCTGGGACAGCAAATTCGCCGTCGCCGCGTGGCGCAGCGTCCTGCGCTCGAGCCGGAAGGGTTCTACGAGAGGTTCTACGCTGCCTCGGATTTGTCCCGGGAAGCGGTCGTGTCGCTGTTGAAGGACCTGGAGCGCGCCACCGGCATCCCCGCCCGCCTGCTGCGGCCGGACGACCGCTTGTGGGAAGGCACGGTGGTGGAAGAATTGCTGTTCGACTCGCTGCACGCCATCGAAGTGGAGACCATGCTGGAGGAAATCTCTCAGCGCACAGGGCGCCGAGTCTACCTCGCCGACTTACAGACCGTGGACGCGTACATTCGCGCGCTGGCGCCGTGGACGGAACGCCTAACCCCGCAGGTCGCACATCAGAAATCGCAGATCGCCTAATCCAGCCCGTACCGCTTCCGTTTCTCCAGCAGCGCCTTGCGGCTGATGCCCAAAATGGCCGCCGCCTTCGACTTGCGCCCGCGGGTGAAGTCGAGGACATCGGCGATATAGGCGCGTTCCAGCTCGCGCAGGGTCTTTTTCGCAGTCTTGCCCGTGCCCGCGGAATCGCGCAGACGGGCGGGAAAATCCTCCGGCCGGATTTCCGGTCCAGTGGCGTAGACCACGGCGCGCTCCAGCAGGTTGCGCAATTCGCGGACGTTGCCGGGGAAGTCGTACTTCTCCAGCGCCACCAGGGCCGCGGGCGAGAGCCGTAGCTCGGGCCGGCGGTGCACCTCCGCAAGCTGATGGAGCAGGTGCAGCGCCAGCGGGCGCACGTCGGCACGGCGCTCGCGCAGCGGCTCCACCAGCAGCGGAATCACGTTGAGGCGGTAGAAGAGGTCCTGGCGGAAGCTGCCGCGCGCCACCGCCAGCTCCAGGTCGAGGTTGGTGAGCGCGATGATGCGCGCTTCCACCGCCACGGTGCGCGTGCCGCCCAGGCGCTCGAAGCGCTTCTCTTCGATGACACGCAGGATTTTTGCCTGCATGGGCAGGGTGAGCGCGGCGATCTCGTCGAGCACGATGGTGCCGGCGCCCGCGGTTTCCAGCCGGCCGCGCTTGGTTTGCGTTGCGCCGGTGAAAGCCCCGCGCTCGTAGCCGAACAGCTCGCTCTCCAGCAGCTCCAGCGGCAGGCTGGCGCAATCAATCTTCACCAGCGGCTGATCGCGGCCCGGCCCCAGATAGTGGATCAGCGAGGCCAGCAGGTCTTTGCCGGTGCCGCTTTCGCCGCGGATGAGGACGGTGGACCCGCCGGCCGCAACTTTTGTCGCCTGCTCCAGCAGGCGCTCGGATTTGGGATCGGCGGCCACCCAGGCGGGAGTGAGGATGCGGCCGGAAGCCGCGTCCGCATCCGGTTGGGCTGCTCCGCTGCTGCCGGATTTCGGGCCGCGCGCCAAGATGCCTCTACCGCTTCTTTTTCCGTGCAGCCCGGAGCCTACCGCCGGCGGCTGCCCGCTTCGCCTTCACCGGGCGCGGCGTCACCGGGCGCGCCTTTACGGGGCGTGCCTTCACCGGGCGTGCCTTCACGGGGCGTGCCTTCACCGACCGGGGCTTCACGGGTGCGATGAACTTCTGCGCGCCCATACGAGGCGCCGAGCGCCATAGCCGCTCCAGGTCGTAGAACTTGCGCGCGCGCTGGGAAAAAACGTGCACCACAAAGTCCACATAGTCGAGCAGCACCCACTCCGCCTGTTGGTAGCCTTCGATGTGGGTGGGGCGCTGGCTGGCCTGCGCCAGCCGGAGCTCCACTTCGTCAGAGATGGCCTGGACCTGCCGCGGATTCGAGCCGCTGGTGATGACGAAGTAATCGGTGAAGCCCGAAGTGACCACGCGCATGTCGAGCACGGCGATGGCTTCGGCTTTCTTGGACTCGCAGGCGGCGATGACGAGTGCGATTTGGCGCCGGACGTCGTTCTTTGCCATCAGGCTGGTTCACCCGGGTGGGGCGGATCTATTCTCCCACAACTGCATTCTAACCACAGAGGGCACCGAGGACACGGAGGAAGAAAAGCTCACCACCAAGGGCACGAAGGCAGACACGAAGTAGCTCTTTTCGCTTCTGCACTGATTCGGCCTGGGGCTCGCAGACACCACCCCAAGATCCCTCGACTTCGCCTTCGCCTCCTTTGCTCCCTCGCCAGAGCTCGGGAGCGGTCGGGCTCCGCTCGGGATGACAAAATGCAAGAAAAATGCTTTTACGGCGCGGCTTGGACAGAGGTGACAACCGGCAAACTCGGGAGTCTAATATTCGCACCCATCGGAGGAACCCATGAAGAGGTCACTGCTCGCATTGTCAGTACTGGCGTTGGTCGGGATGTTTGCCGTAGCGGGAGAGAAGCAGCCGGCCGCCGGAGAAAAACCCGCCGCGGCGAAGGATTCGCCGAAGGATTCAACGACCGGCGCGCCCCGCTTCACCGCCGACGGCCAGCTCATCCGTCCGGAGAACTATCGCGAGTGGGTGTACCTGAGCTCCGGCCTGGGAATGAGCTACAGCGACGAGCCGCGCGACCCCAGCATGCCGCCCATGTTCGACAACGTGTGGGTGCATCCCGAGGCTTACCGTCACTTCCTGGCCACGGGCGCCTGGCCCGATAAGACTACGTTCGTGCTCGAGGTGCGGCACTCGACTGGTAAGGCGTCCATCAACAAGGACGGCCGCTTTCAGGCCGAGCTGGTGGCGCTGGAGGCGTCGGTGAAAGACGAAAAACGCTTCCCCGAGAAGTGGGCCTACTTCGGGTTCATGCAGGACGGCAAGCTGAAGGACTCAGCCGCCGCCTTCCCCAACAGCGCCTGCTTCCAGTGCCACACTACCAGCGCCGCCGTGGACCACACCTTCGTTCAGTTCTATCCCACCCTGCGCCCCGTCGCTGAAAGCAAGGGAACGTTCGACAAGAAGAAGGCGGAAGGGCACTAGGGCGAAACTTCTAACCGCCGAGAAGGTAGCGGACGAATAGCGCCGCGGAGGGCGAATCAAGGATGCAGGCCGGGCCGCGTCACTCGGGGTGCTTCAGTTCCTGAACGAACACATACTCTCCCATCGAGCGGGCGAGCCAACGTCCGTCGCGACTCATGGCCAGCTTGAGTGCGCCGCCCTTGAGAGTGTTCGTGTCGCGACCGGACGCGATGTCGAAGATCCGCGTTTGCTTGCTACCGGCAAAGGCGATCTCCGATGAGAGATCGTTCCCGCTCATGGTGAAGATGGGCTCGGTCGCGGTGAAGGACTGGGCTTCTTTCCAAGTCTTCGTCTCCCAGACGCGGACCGTCTTGTCCAGCCCGGCGGAGATAAGCCGGGATCCATCGCGGCTGAACCACAGAGCGCTCACATCGTCACCGTGACCCTTGAGCGCGACCGGCTTGAGCACGGGGTTCGCGTCGAGGTCCACGCCCCCATGGAGCCGTTTGAGCGTTGGGATAGCGGTGATGATGGCGGCAGCGTCGTAGATGGCCACGACCTTGTCGCTGCGCGCGGCCGCTAGCCAGTGCCCGTCGGGACTGAATGCCAGCCCGCTCACTATGTAATCGGCTTGGAGGGAATCGATCATCACGACTTTGGGCAATGCCTCTTGCACCGGCCACAGGTAGACGAAATTCGGAGCCGCGTAAGCCAGCCAGTCGCCCTTCGTGTTGAAGGCGATGGCCGTCACGCTGCCGCCGCCTCCTTTGACCTCCTTGTCGAGCTTCTGCGCGGCGCGGTCCCAGAACACCATGCGGCCCTTGCTGTCGCCCGCTACGAGCCACTTGCCGTCAGGAGAGAGCGTTGCCGCGTAAACCTCCTCCGCGAAATCGATTTGAGCGGTCTGCTTGCGGTCTTGCAGGTTCCAGAGGCGCGCGGTCTTGTCCTGGCTGGCCGTCGCCAGCCACTTCCCATCCGGGCTGAATTCAACTCTTACTACCGCAGCGGTATGACCTTCCAGCTTGAACTTCTGTAGCGGCGCGGGCTCCGTTTTCGCCGATTCGCGATTGCAGGAGGTTAGCCCGAAAGACAACACCGCGACAAGAATGAAAGCCTTCCGATGCATAGGCGACTCCTGGTATTGGACGGGCGTTGGAGTACAGGCCTGCTGGCGGTGGAAGTCAGGAAAGCCACGCCCCCCCGAAATCAATCCTGCACGCTGACCACCTGCAGCACTTCCTCCACCGTGGTCAGGCCTTCCTTGAGCAACCAGGCGGAGTACATCTTCAGGTCGAGCATGCCGTTCTTGAGGGCGGCCTCGTGGATTTCCTCGGCGCGGGCGCCTTTGGCGACCAGGGCGCGGACTTCCGGCCCCATCTTCAGGACTTCGTAAATTCCCACGCGTCCGCGGACGCCCTTGCCGTTACAGGCGTCGCAGCCTTTGCCCTTGTAGATGATGTCGCCCTTTTTCAGGCCCATGAATTCGCAGGTGGTGTCGTCGGCGGGGATGGCCTCCTTGCAGCTCTGGCAGAGGCGCCGGGCGAGGCGTTGCGCCATGACCCCGATGGTGGATGACGAAACCAGAAACGGCTCGATGCCCATTTCACCCAGCCGGGTAAACGATCCGGCAGCGTTGTTAGTGTGCAGTGTGGTGAAGACGAGGTGGCCGGTAAGGGCGGCCTCGACGGCGATGTGCGCGGTTTCCTTGTCGCGGGTTTCGCCCACCAGGATGATGTCCGGGTCCTGGCGCAGGAAGGCACGCAGGATGCGCGCGAAGTCGAGTCCGATGTCCTTGTGCGCCTGAACTTGGTTGACGCCCCCGAGGTCGTACTCGATGGGATCTTCGGCGGTGGAGATATTCACCCCGGGATCGTTGATTTCGGCCAGCGCGGAATACAGCGTGGTGGTTTTGCCGGAGCCCGTCGGTCCGGTGACGTACATGATGCCGTACGGCTGGTTGATGAGTTCGCGCACCAGCTCCAGCGTCTGCGGGTGAGCGATCACCTTGTCGAGGCCGAGCGTGGTGTTCGACTTGTCGAGGATGCGCATGCAGATCTTCTCGCCCCACTTGGAGGGAATGGTGGAAACGCGGAAGTCGATGGGCCGCCCTTCCATGTTGACGCTGATGCGGCCGTCCTGGGGCAGGCGCTTCTCGGAGATGTCGAGCTTAGAAATGATCTTCACGCGCGAGATCAGGCCGAGCTGGACCTTTTTGGGGAGGTTCTGCACCACCTGCAGGACGCCGTCCAGGCGGTAGCGGATGGTGACCTCGGTCTCCATGGGCTCGATGTGGATGTCGCTGGCGCCCTTCTTGATGGCCAGGCCCAGGATGGAGTTCGCGAGGCGGATGATGGGCGCATCTTCGGAGGCGCTCATCAGTTCCGCTTTGCTTTCGGCCAGGCCGGCGCTGATGTCTTCCGCCATTTGCAGGTCGCGGATGATGTCCGACTCCATCTCGGTCATAGACATCGAAGGCGCTTTCGCCTCCCCGCCCTTGGTGGCGGGTTCGTCCTTTTTGGTGAGCTCGTTGTAGGTGGTGCTCATGAACTTCTTGAAGTCGTCCTCGGTGGTCACCACCGGCTCGATCATCACGCCCTTGATCACGCGCCGGATGTCGTCCAGCGCGATCAGGTTGTTAGGATTGGTCATGGCCAGGGTGAGCCGGTTGTTGGCGAAGGACACGGGAATCACGCGGTGCTGCACCATCATGGGCTGCGGCAGCAGCGTCAGCACGCGCACATCGAAGCTCATCTTGGCCAGGTTGATGTACTCAATGCCCACTTGCTGGCTGGCGCTTTCCACGCGCTCGGCCAGGATGGTGGTCAGCGCCAGGCCGATCTTGGGATAGTGCATCAGCAGTTCGTGGAAGTCGGTTTGCTCCAGCACGGCGCAGGTGGAGGGCTGGCTGGTGGCCACGCTGGCGGTGCGCGGCTTGCCCGTGAGCAGCGACATTTCGCCGAAGTTCTGTCCCGGACCCAGTTCGGTCAGCAGGAAGTCGATGCCGGTATGCGGGTCCTTCTTGCGCACTTCCACTCCGCCGGAAGTGATGAAGAACATGGAGGTGCCGGGCTGGCCCTCGCGCACGACGATGTGGTTGGGAGGGAAGTCGCGGCGCTTCATGCGCTTCACCACTTCCTGACATTCGTCCACCGACAGGCCGCTGAACAGCTTGATGCGCTGCAGGAAGTGCTGCGGCGCGGCGGCAGGGGCGGCGGCCGCCGGCGCGGGAAAGCTGGCGGACGTAACCGGTCGGGCAGGGGTGGCCATGGTTTTCTCCTTACGAGTCCTTGCTCCTTGCGAAGCTCGGGGTCGGCGAAGTGCGCGGATTATATACCAGTTTGCCAACCGGGGAAGCGCAGGGTGCTATAGTTAACCTCCGCCAAGGGCGCGCAGACGCCGGTCGCAGCGCAGAAGCAGGATCCATGAGCAGCCCCGCCAATCCCGAGGTGTCGGCGCGCACCCGCCCCCTGCCGCTGCTGGTCTACTTCGACGACGACGGGGCCGCCCAGCAGGCGCTGCTGGAGCCGCAACGCTACAAGAAGATCCCTTTTTCCATCCTCGATGGGCAGCCGCCGGAAGTGGAGCGGGTGGTGGTGACCACTGCGGAGAAGTGGATCCGGGAGCACTTCGACACTCTGCGCGGGCCCAACGTGCGCATCCTGGCGATCTCCGACAAGCGCTTCGCCGATCCGCGGGTGGACGGCGCGGTGTACGCCTACGTCCCGCCGGGCATGCCGCCGGCGCTGCTGGAGCGCATGCTGGAGAATGCGCTCGACCACATCCGGCTGCTGGATTCGCGCCGCCAGCTGAACGAGAAGCTTGCCGACGCGGCGCGCGAAATTTCCGAGCTCAACCAGATTGGAGCCGCCCTCTCCGCCGAGCACGACACCGAGAAGCTGCTGGAACTCATTCTGACCAAGACGCGGGCCATTACCCAGAGCGACGCGGGCTCGCTCTACATCGTGGAGGCGGCGGAGAGCGACGCAGAAGTTTCCGCGCCCGCGGCCGACGAGACCGGCAAGCTCATCATGCGGCAGCACAAGGAAGCGCGCAAACGCCTGCGCTTCAAGCTGGCGCAGAACGACACCGTGGCCGTGCCCTTCCGCGAAGCCACCATGGAGATCAGTCCCAAGTCCATCGCCGGCTACGTGGCCCTGACCGGCGAAACCGTGAACCTGGCCGACGCCTATCGCCTGCCGCCCAACGTCCCTTACACCATCAACCGCAAATTCGACGACGACTCCGGCTATCGCACCAAGTCCATCCTGGCTGTGCCCATGCGCAACCAGAAGGACGAGATCGTGGGCGTGGTGCAGCTCATCAACGCCAAGCGCGACGGGCGGGTGCGCCTGGACTCGGTGGCCATCGTGACCGCGCAGGTGGTGCACTACACCATGCGCATGCAGGAAATCGCGGCCTCCCTGGCCAGCCAGGCCGCGGTCGCGCTGGAGAACAGCCAGCTCTACGCCGCCATCCAGGCCATGTTGGAGGGCTTTGTGCGCGCCTCGGTCATTGCCATCGAGGCCCGCGACCCCACCACCAGCGGCCATTCTTTCCGCGTCGCCAACCTCACCGTCGGCCTGGCCGAGGCCGTGGACCGCGTGGACTCCGGTCCCATGGCCGGCGTCCACTTCACCCGCAACGAGATGAAGGAAATCCGTTACGCCTCCCTGCTGCACGACTTCGGCAAGGTGGGCGTGCGCGAAGAAGTGCTGGTCAAAGCCAAGAAGCTCTATCCCACGCAGCGCGACCTGGTGGAACAGCGCTTCCACTTCGTCAAGCGCACCCTGGAGGCGGAGAACTCGAAAAAGCGCATTGACTTCATGCTGAAGGAAGGCCGCGAAGTCTACCTGAAGAAACTCCCCGAGTTCGACAAGGAGCTGGAAGACCGCTTGAGCGAGCTGGACCGTTATCTGGAGATGGTGCTCAAGTCCAACGAGCCCACGGTGCTGCCCGAAGGCAGCTTCGAGCGGTTGCTCGACCTGGCCGCGCGCCAGTATCTGGATTTCGGCGGCGAGGAAAAGCCGCTGCTCAACAACGACGAAGTGCGCCTGCTCTCCATCCGCAAAGGATCGCTGGACGACAGCGAGCGCCAGCAGATTGAGTCGCACGTGGTGCACACCTACAACTTCCTGCAGCAGGTTCCGTGGACCAAGGAGATCCGCAACATTCCCGGCATCGCCCGCGGTCACCACGAGAAGATGAACGGCACCGGCTATCCCTACAAGCTGCGGGCGCCGGAAATTCCCGTGCAGTCGCGCATGATGACCGTTTCCGACATCTTCGACGCCCTGGCCGCCTCCGACCGCCCCTACAAGCGCGCCGTCTCGCTCGAACGCGCGCTGGAAATCCTGGGCTTCGCCGTCAAGGATGGCGAGCTCGACCCCGACCTCCACCGCATCTTCGTCGAAGCCAAAGTGTTCGAGAAGTGGAAAGTGGAGCCCTTCCCGTACTAGCCGGCCGGCCTCCGGTACCCGATGGAAAGCTTTCTACCGCGGATTTTCGCGGAGGAACGCGGATCAAAGCCGGAATGGCTGGAGTGGCGCCCTGATACGAACCAGCGTAATCACCATTTATGAGATAGCTACAACCTCTAATCTTTATCCGCGTTCATCCGCGAAAATCCGCGGTAAAACTCATTCTCCTCCCACGCGGAACCGCAAGCCGGCGCGGAGGCTCGCGCCCAGCCCCGGGTAGCCCACCACTTCGTTGTAATCGCGGTCGAACAGGTTCTCCACGTTGGCGTAGGCGGTGACGCGAGGATGCAGGGCGTACCATCCGCCCACGTCCACGCGCGCGTAGCCCTCGGCGTGGTTGAAGGGTGTGGGCGCGGTGAAAAAATCCGAGTCCGGCCTGCGCCCCACGAAGCTCCCCCCCACGTGCCCGCCCCAGCGGCGGTAGAGACTGCTCAGCCGGGTGCTCCCAGCGTGCCGCGGCCGCCGCAACAGCGGCGCGCCTGCGGAGAACAACGGATCGAAGGCCAGGGGCGCCTCCAGGATCTGGGTCGAGGTGTAGAGGTAGGCGGCGTCGAGCGTAAGGTTGGAGCGCAGGCGTCCGTGAAATTCCAGCTCGGCGCCGTGCGCGAACGATTGATTCACGTTGATGAAGCGGTTGGTGAACGTCATGGGGTCGAAGCTGAACGCAATCTGGTTGCGGAACAGGTTGTGGAAGTACGTCCCCGCGAGGGCGAAGCGGCCGCCGGCAAACTCCTGCTGGAAGCCGGCCTCCAGCGAGCGCGACTGCTCGGGCTTCAGCTCAGGATTGGGGTCGGCGGGAAACGTTCCCGTGAACCCGAACGACTCCTCGAGCGTCGGCGCCTTGATGCCTTCGCCGTAAGCGAAGCGCAGGCGCGTGCCGGAGAGGCGCTCGCCGCCCCGCCGCGCCAGGACGCTTACCGAAATGCGCGGCACCACCTCGTTGCCGAAGCTCTGGTTGTGCACGAAGCGCAGCCCGCCTACGATGGCGAACCTGCCGCGCGTGAACACCTGCTGCGCGAACAGCGCGTGATTGCGGCGCAGCCCGCGGGTGCGGCTCTCGCCGATAAAGGTCATGTTGGTGAAGAAGTCGAAGGAGAGGAACTCCGCGCCCAGCCCGCCGTTTTCCACCTCGAACTCGTATCCAAACGCGGTCCGCGCCCAGCTCCGCGGCGAGTACTCTCCCTGGTAGTTCAGGCCGGCGCGGTTGACCTTGGTGGTGGCGGCAAAGAAGCAGTCGAGGAAGTTAAAGGCCGCAGGATCGCAGCCGCGATCGGCCACGCGGTCTTGGTTCGCGCGCTTGTGGTTGTACTCGAATCCTGTCCAGCGGTGCTGCCAGCGCGCGGGCGCGGCCAGCGTGAACTCGGCGCTGGCCAGGAAATTGTTCTGGCGCGCGAACTGGTCCAGATCCGGCTGGAGCAGCGCCTGGCCGTTGAATTTCCACGCATTCGGCACGCTGCTGCGGCTGTTGGAGTGACGCACGCGCAGACGGAAGGCGGCGCGCGGCGAAATGGAAATCCCCAGGTTGGTTCCCTGCGAGGAATTGAAGTACTCGTCGTTCGCGTCCTGGCCGCCGGAGTAGAGGTGGTCGGCAAAGAGGTTGAAGTCGGCGGGTCCGCGGGCTCCGGCCAGCGCGGCGTAGCCGTTGGAGGTGGCCAAGGTCCCGCCGCCGGCCCCGAAGCGAAGCTCCGGGATGCGGGTGCGTCCCGCGCTCGTCCACACCTGGATCACGCTGGTCATGGCGTCGGAGCCGTAGAGCGTGCTCTCGGCGCCGCGCACAAACTCCAGCCGCGCGGCTTCCTGCAGCGGGACGACGCCGAAATCGAAGATGCCGCCCGGATCATTCAGTGCGACGCCGTCCACGATCACTTTGTTGTACCGCGACTCGCCGCCGCGCACGAACAGCGAGGCAATCCCGCCGCGCCGCCCCGCCGCGTTGACCACCGCGCCGGGCAGAAAGCGCAGCGCTTCGCTGACGGCCACGGGGCGCATGGTCTCGAGTGCCGCGCCGTCGAGCAATGCCGCTGGCGCGCCTCCGTCTTCCACCGGCAGCGGAGTGCCGGCAGCCGTGACTACCACCGTCTCCGCCCGCGGCGCAGGACCGAGTTGGACGCGATGCGGAGAGGGCTGCGGGACCTCGACCTGCGACCAGTGCGCGGCGAAGCCCGGCGCCAGCACTTCCACCTGATAGGAGCCGTCGGCGAGGGCGGTGAATCCCGTTTCGCCGGTTGAAGCCGTACTCTGCACCGCGATGGCTACCGAGCTCTGCGCGCGATACAGCGCTACGCGAGCGTTGACAACCACCAGCTCATCGGGGTCCACAACTTTGATCTTGAGTTCGTCCGCCGAGGCGGACAGGGAAACCAGGGACAAAACAACGACAAAAACCACACGGCCGAAGCGCATACATCCTCCTTTGCACGCGAAAGGGGTTGATGGAGGCAGTTGGCGCCGGTCTCCTGGCTTTGCGAGATGGACGCCGGGCGTCCCTAACCTGCGGCCGGCCTTCCCACCCCGATGAATCGGGGCAGTGGCCAAGCCACAAAAACTCTCGCTTACAGTTGCGCGGCAGCGCGGGATTCTCACCCGCTTCCCAGTCCTCTCCGAGCGGAGAGGACGCGCGAACCACATTGAGAAAGATCCCGCCGCGGATTTCATCCGCGACGGTGTGCAGAAGACTCTACTCGTCCGGCAGAAGCGATGTCAACGCAAGGCCTTTCGTACTGGTCGGTCGGTGTATGGGCGGTAACCCGAAAGCGTCTTCCGGTCATTCGCGGAGGCGGCTGATCAGCCATGCTCTTGCAAAGGTCCAATCGCGCTTCACAGTAGCGGGCGAAATTTCCAAAGCGGCAGCGATTTCGGATTCCTTCAAGCCGCCGAACACGCGCAATTCCACGACCCGCGCAGCCCTGGAATCCAAGTCTTCCAAACCCCTGAGCGCCTCATCGATTGCGAGGAGGTTCTCATATTGAGGTCCAAAATCTCCGGGTTCTCGCAAAAGCGAAACCGGTATTCGTGTGTCGTTCCGCTTGTGCGCCTTGCGGCGGCGTGCGTGGTCGATCAAGATCCGCCGCATCTGCTGGGCAGCCACGGCGAAAAAATGCGTCCGGTCTCGCCATTGGACCGGCTCGCCCGAACACAGCTTGAGAAACAGCTCGTTGACCAGCGCCGTGGGCTGGAGCGTATGCCCGGGCGCTTCCCGGCGGAAATAATAGGCAGCCAGGCGGCGCAGTTCAGAATAGACCAGCGCCATGACCTGCTTGCCGGCCTCGTGGTCTCCCTCCCGCCACCGCCCGAGGAGTGCGTTGAGTGTCTCTGCCATAGATGGTCAGTCCCGCCGAAGCCTGGTTTAACATACGTTACTCCGAGAGGATGAGCTAAATCGGTGCGGTTTTGCGCTACTTGGTCAGGAGGCCAATAATGCAAGCCGAACGATTCCGCCAAATCCGCAACCTGTTTGATGCCGCGCTGGAGCGGGATCAGGAATCCCGCCAGGCCTTTCTCCGCGACGCCTGCAGCGGCGATGAGGAATTGCTCGTGGAGGTCGGGCGGCTGCTGGCCGCTCATGGCGAGCCCACGGGCTGGATCGATGACTCCGCGCTCGGCCCGACCCTGCCCCGGCTGGAAGGGCGGCACATCGGGCCCTACGAAGTGTTGCGCCAACTGGGCGAGGGCGGCATGGGCAGCGTCTACCTGGCCGCGCGGGTGGACGGCGTGTTCCGCAAGCTGGTTGCCCTGAAGATCGTTCGCTCCGCCGCCGCAAGTGAGGAAGTGCTGCGCCGCTTCCAGCGCGAGCGCGAGATTCTAGCAGCGCTCGATCATCCCAACATCGCCCGCATCATCGATGGAGGAACTACCGAAGACGGTTTGCCTTACCTGGTGATGGATTACGTGGAAGGCGAGCCGATCGACACCTATTGCGACCGCCACCGGCTCGACTTGACGGCGCGCCTGAAGCTGTTTCGCGATGTTTGTGCGGCCGCGCAGTACGCGCACGACCACCACGTCATCCACCGCGACCTGAAGCCGAACAACATCCTGATCAGCAACGACGGTGTCGTGAAGCTGCTGGATTTCGGCATCGCCAAGCTGGGCGGCTCGGAAGCGGACGGCGCGACCGCCCTGACGGTCACCGATATGCTTTTGATGACGCCGGAGTACGCCAGCCCGGAGCAGGTCAGCGGCGGCGCGGCGACCCCCGCGACGGATGTGTACTCCCTGGGCGTCGTGCTTTATGAACTGTTGACGGGCCGGCGGCCCTACCGCGTGCGCAGCCGGATCATTCACGAGGTGGTCCGCGTGATCTGCGAGGAGCCGCCCACGCGACCGAGCATGGCCGTGACCGAGGGCGATGGCCAAGACAAGAAAACCTCTGTGGAGGCCGTCAGCCGGGTCCGGGCGGCATCGCCAGCCGAATTGAGGCGTGAACTGAGCGGTGATATCGACTGCATCCTGCTGAAAGCTCTAGACAAAGAACCCTCACATCGATATCGATCGGCCCACGGATTCAGCGAGGACGTGCGGCTCCATCTGGAAGGTGCGGGTATCGAAGCGCGTCAAGGCCTCTTGGCTCGTACTGCCGGAGAGTTCATCAGCCGAAATGTGTGGCTGCTGATCGCCGCTGCGGCGGCGGGTCTGGCCGTTTACAACCGGGTCGTGCCTGCCCCGGCAGCATTCAGCCTCGGTTTGGTGGCCCTCTTTCTGGTCAGTGTTTATGCGGCCTCACGCCAGATCTTCGGGAAGGGGTTTGTGCGACAAAAATTGCCCGTCCTGGCGAAGGGCTTGACCATCGGCATACTGGTGCTCGTGGCCGCGGTCTCTATCCTGCCGCGCTGGCTGCCAGCCGGTAATGGCCCCGAACCCATCTATGTCTTCCACTTCGTAATTCTGGCATTGTGGAATGTATTCGTGTACTACAAGGCGGTCGTCTGGCTTCGTCGAGGCCGGCGGCTTGGACCCTTGCTCCATGACCTCAGTAATCCAGGTCCGAGTTTCCGGCGCCAGCCTTCCGGCGAGGCCTCACTGCGAGCATTGCCGCTGGGGCTTTGGTATCTCGTGCCTATGCTTCTGTTCCTTCTGTTCCTTCTCTGGGCAGGAATTCTCTTCGCCCGTTTTCACCATTGGCGTTTTGGATTCGTGCTAGTGTTCTTCGCAGGCCTCCTCGCTCTATATCTTTGGATGAATACTCATCCGCTTTCCCGCGAGCGTGCTCTGGGAAGACCATCAAAGTTTGGTCCGGCGTTGGTGGCTCTCTATTTGGTCATACTCACCACCTTCTACTGGGAGGACTGGGCGAGCCGGGGGCTGTACCAACGATTGTTCGGGAATTGGCTCGGTTTGAGTCTTGGGTATCTGCTGGCTCTTTGGATGCTTCCTCCACTCCTGATCTCTGGCCGCAACGAAATCCGGGAACGGGGACTGGCATGGAGCGGGCGGCTGATTCTCTGGACTGATGTGTTGTCCTATTCCTGGGCGTCGGATACAGGACTGGTCGAGGTGCTCTGCTTGCGGATCAGGAGAGGCTCGCGGATCTCACGGGAAATTCGCATCCCCATGCTTTCCGCGCACCGTCCCCCGGTCGACGCAATCCTGAAGAGGCAACTCTCCGAATGGCCGGCGTGAACGTGCGGGAACCATCATGCAGCCTCGCAAGTCGGAGGGTTGGTGTGATCTAGAACGCGGCGGAGTGCGTGGGATTGCCATAATCCCGCGACCTAAACCTCCGCCTCCGCGAACTCCCGGATGCGGTCGAGCGTGGCTTGCATGTCGGCGTGATAGCGTTCGAGGGCGGCGCTGTCGGCGTCTTCGGGGACGCGAATCAGTTTTCCGATGCGCACCAGGGCGCGCGAGAAGGGCTTGGGAATCATGAAGTCGTCCCAGGAGGGGAGAATCCACGGGTTCTCCAGCGCGATATGGAAGCACATGACCGGCACTCCGGTGTTGCGGGCCAGCAGGACCGGGCCGGGTTTGGCCACATACTTGGGGCCGCGCGGGCCATCAATGGTGAAGGCGACGGTGCGGCCAGCGTCAATGATCTTGTGCATACCCAGCAGGGCGCGCACGGCGCCGCGCGAACTGGAGCCGCGCACCGCCGAGTATCCGAACTTTTCGATGATGCGCGCGATGTACTCGCCGTCGAAGCTGCGGCTGGTCATCACCGCAATCTCGCGCGCGCGGAAATGCCAGGCGGCCGTGAACACGCAGCGATGCCAGAAGACGTAGATGGCGGGACGCAGGTTGCCTTCCGGGGGGCCACCTTCCTCCGCGGAAACGGTGTAGCGCAGCGTGGGCGCGATCAGTCGGATGGCCACGAAGCCCGCCCACGACGCCATCCAGATCACGAACCGCTGCCGCAGCGTGAAGGGCTTCTCCTCCTGCGTCTTTTCCTGCGAGATGGCGGGAGCGGAATCAGTCATCAGTGGCCAGTGTTCAGTGGCCAGTGTAGCGCAGTGCTTCGTTGTGAGGCGGGAAGCGGCGTCGTTTAGGGCTGACCACTGGCCACCGACCACTGTTCTTCCTACGCGTACCTCATCCACTTCCAGATTTCCGGCAGCGTGGGCCGCTTGCCGTACATGAGGATGCCGATGCGGTACACCCGCGAGCACACTACCAGCAGTCCCCAAGTGGTTCCGGTGAGCAGCGCCAGGCAGAGCGCGATCTGCCACGCCGGAGGCGTCTCTACCAGGATGCGCACGTACATCAGCAGAGGTGCGCAGAAGGGGATCATGGAAAGCACCACGGCCAGCGGGGTGCTGGGCTGGCGGATGATGAACAGCACCATGATCACGGAGAACAGCATGGGCAGCATGACAAAAGTTTGCAGGTGGTAGGCCTCCTGCTCGGAGTTGACCACGGCGGCCAGCGTGGCCCACAGCGCGCTGTACAGCAGATAGCCGAGCACGAAAAACACGGGGAAGAACACGATGGCGCCCGGCGGCAATTGAATGCCGGCAGCCACGTCCTTCCATTGCATCAGCATGGGGCCGACGGCGAGGGCGGACATCACGCCCCAGAGCAGCATCTGGGTCATGCCCACGGCGCCCACGCCCAGGATCTTGCCGGCCATGAGCTGGCGCGCGGTGACCGCCGAGAGCAGCACCTCCATGATGCGCGATGATTTTTCCTCCAGCACCGAGCGCATCAGGATGACGCCGTACATCAACACCAGGCCGTAGAGCGAGGTGACCAGCAGGAAGGTCATCATCACCATGCCGCGGCTGCTCCACGGGCTTTCGCGGCCCTGCTCGATGCGGATGGTTTCCAGGCGCACCGAGCGCATTACGTCGTCGAGGTCGCCGCGGGCCACGCCGCGTTGCACCAGCCGCTGGCTGATGGCGGCGCGAAACACGGCCACGTTCAGCGAAGCCATCTCCAGAAAATCGTTGGTGGCGCGGGCCACGTACTGGAAGTTGCGCGCCGCCAGGGCTTCGTCGGTGGCCCACAGGTAGCCATCCAGCTCGCCCGAAGCCACGCGTCCGCGCAGCGCCTCACGCTCGGACTGGGTGGCGCTGGTGCTCAGAGTAACGTTGTACTTGATTCCGGAGTTCTGACCCTGCTTTTCCAGCTCCGCGCGCAGGGCCTCGCCGAAGTCCGGGCTGGAAGCGATGACCACGATGTGGCGTGAAATATCCGGGCGGTAGTTGGCGAGACTCGCAGGTACCGCCAGCAGCAGGGTCACCAGCAGCGGCATGAGCAGCGTGGTAATCCAGAAGCCGCGCGTGCGTACGCCCGCCAGGTACTCGCGCCGCACGATGAGCCACACCCTACGCATCGCCGGGCCTCACCGCGTCCATGAAGATCTGCTCCAGCGAGGGCTGCATCAGTTCGAAGCGACTCACCCGCGAGCCTCCCGCTGCCACCCGGCGCAAAAGCTCCTGCGGATCGGCGCCCGGCTTGAGGCGCACTTCGGCGTAGTTGCCGTAGTCGTTGAAGGACTCCACGAAGCCGTTGCCCTCGAGAAACTTTCCATCGCCCTCGTAGTTGATCTGCACCATGTTCTGGCCGCGCGCCGCCTTGATCTGCTTGAGCTCGCCCTCCAGAATCGCGCGTCCACGGTTCACCAGGCAGATGGAATCGCACAGCTTTTCCACCTGGTCCATGCGGTGCGTGGAAAACAGCACCGTCTTGCCCGCGGCCTTCAGGTCGAGGATGGCGTCTTTGAGTAGCGCGGTGTTCACCGGATCCATGCCGGCGAAGGGCTCGTCGAGGATGATGAAGTCGGGATCATGCAGCAGCGCGGCGACGAACTGCACTTTCTGCTGCATGCCCTTGGAAAGTTCCTCCACCTTGCGCGGCATCCACTCGGCGATGGCCAGGCGCTCGCACCAGTGCGCCGCCTGGCGGTCCGCCCGCGCCGCTTCCAGGCCGTGCAATTGCGCCAGGTACACCAGGTGGTCGCGGACCTTCATCTTCTTGTAGAGCCCGCGCTCCTCGGGGAGATAGCCGACGCGATGCAGGTGCCGGCGGTCAAAAGGCTCGCCAAACAGGCGAACTTCGCCCGAGTCCGGGGCCAGGATGCCCAGGATCATGCGCAGCGTGGTGGTTTTGCCGGCGCCGTTGGGCCCCAGCAGGCCGTAGACGCTGCCCGGAGCGATGGCCAGCGAGAGCTCCTCGACGGCCACAAAGTGGTCAAAGGCCTTGCGGACGCAGTCGAGTGCTACGGTGGGCATTGGAGACAAGTGTACGCCCGGGGTGAGCGGGGGCCGTTGAGCACGGCCGCCTCGGCTGGCGTCAGGCGATTCCCAGGTACTCGTCAATCCAGCGGCGCACGACGAGGCGGCGCTCGTCGGTGGCTTCGAAGCGGATGCCGGTCTGGTTGGGTTCGCGTTGCCAGCATACGGAGGCGCCCACCTTCACCTGCTGGCCTTCGGGGAGGCTGAAGGAGATGTCCATCACCTGCCCGACCCTGAATTTTTGCTCGCTGGTCAGCGACATGCCGCCGGCGCTGACTTCTAGGGTGGAGGCCTTGTAGCGCCGGCCTTCGGTGTCAAGGCTGAGCTCCAGCAGGATGGGAACGCGCACATAAATGCGCAGCTCGTTGATCACCAGCAGCCGCGTGGCCCGCACCACCTTGAGCGCGGACTGCCGGTCGAGCGGGTCCGGCAGGACGGCGTTGATGCAGTACTTGGAATAGCGCAGCGTGTCCTTGGGATCGCTGCTGAGGCCGTACACCACCACTCGCCGGTTAGAGGCCGAAGTGCGCGCTGCCTGCAGCACGGCTTCCGCGCCCTCGTTCAGGCGCAACGCCATGGCTTCGAACTTCTGACGCTGCAGAAGCTGGGCCACGTCCCCTTGGATCGGCGCCGTCTGGATGCCGAACTGCTTGAAGCAGTCGCGCAGGATGGTGGCCGGTGCCTCTTCCAACTCCACCAGCGCCACTGTGGCTACGGCCTTCTTGGGCGGGGCTCCGGTCGGGGTGGTGGTGCCGGCACTCATGGGCGGTAGTTTGGAGGGTGGCGCAGACCGGACAGCATTGTTTCGCGTTGCGACGGTTTTGGCAAGTCGCGCCGGTGTAGCGTGGCCGCCCTCGGCCGCGCCACCGTGTGGAAGCGGGCCACCGGCCAGTGCCTTCCGCTCGGGGCTGATACCATTTCTCCTGCTGTGGCGCCGTCCGCTCCCAACCCGCTGCCCTTCGCCGACGCCCGCCGTCTGGTCGAGAAAAAAGCCCGCGGCCTGCGCCCTTCGGCGGAAGAAACCGTCCCTCTGCTGGCAGGCTGCGGGCGCGTGCTCGCCGAAGCCGTGGCCGCCGACCGCGACTTCCCGCCCTTCCCGCGCGCCACGCGCGACGGCTACGCGGTGCGCTCTTCCGACTTGGCCTCCTTGCCGGCGCGGCTGACCGTGGTGGCCGAAGTGCGCGCCGGCGCCGGGCTGCCGGTGGGCAGCGCACCGGTCGCCGCAGGACAGGCGGTCGAGATCATGACCGGCGCTCCGGTTCCGGCGGGGGCCGACGCGGTGGTCATGGTCGAGTACACAACCCGCTCGGGCGCGTCCGTGGAAATCGCGCGCGCCGCGAATGCGGGCGAGAACGTGGTCGCGGCGGGCAGCGAAGCCCGCACCGGCGACCTGCTGTTGAATCCAGGCACGCGGCTGGGCCCGGCGCAGATTGCCGTGGCTGCGGCCGTAGGCCGCGCGCAAGTGCGCGTGCATGCGCGCCCGCGGGTCGCCGTGCTGGCTACCGGAGACGAACTGGCGGAGGTCTCGGCCACGCCCGGCGCCAGCCAGATTCGCAACTCCAACAGCTACTCGCTGGCCGCCCAGGTGCTCGCCGCCGGCGGCGAGCCGCTGCTGCTGCCCATCGCTCCTGACGAAAAGTCCGCACTGCGCCGATTGCTGGAGCAAGGACTGCGCGCCGACCTGCTGCTCATTTCGGGTGGCGTCTCCGTGGGCAAGTACGACCTGGTGGAGCAGGTGCTCGCCGAGTTTCAGGCAGAATTCTTTTTCACCGGAGCGCTGATCCAGCCGGGGCGGCCGGTGGTGTTCGGCGTGGCGCGGCCGTCCTCGGCCGCGTCAGTTACTGGAAAGGAAGGCGGCCCGGCCGGGGGCGGCCGGGCTACGCACTTCTTTGGCTTGCCCGGCAATCCCATCTCGACGCTGGTCACTTTCGAGCTGTTCGTGCGCCCGGTGCTCGACGCTCTGTGCGGCGCGTCGCCTGCGCCGCTGATTTTCCCCAAAGCCCGGCTGCGGGCGGAGGTCAAAACCAAGACCGGGCTCACCCGCTTCCTGCCGGCGCTCTTGTCGGGCGAGCACGACGACGCCGAGGTCGAGCTGGTGCGCTGGCAGGGTTCGGGCGACCTGGCTGCGGCCAGTCGCGCCAATTGCTACCTGGTGGTCCCGCCGGACCGCGAGCATATTCCCGCGGGCGAGATGGTCTCGGTGATGCTGTCAGTCGCTTGAGCCAGGCTCCTCGATCGTCGGCCTAGAACCTGACACCCGACACCTGATACCTGAAACCCGGGATGTATGATAGCCATCCCCATGCCTCGCAAGCTCTCCCATTACGATGCCCGCGGAAGCGCCCGCATGGTGGACGTTTCCGGCAAAGCGCCGACGCGCCGCGTGGCGGAGGCCTCCGCGTTCGTCAAGATGTCGCCGCGGGTGCTGCGGGCGCTGCCCCGCAATCCCAAGGGCAACCCGCTGGAAGTGGCGCGTTTTGCGGGGATAGCCGCGGCCAAGCGCACTTCCGAATTGGTACCGATGTGCCATCCGCTGCCGCTGTCGCACATTGATGTGGGCACCCGGCTGTGCGAGAATGGCGTGGCCATTACCACGCGCGTGGTCACCAAGGCCGCGACCGGCGTGGAGATGGAAGCGCTGGTAGCAGCCAGCGTCGCCGCCCTCACCGTCTACGACATGTGCAAGGCGCTGGACAAGGGCATCGAGATCCGCGAAATCGTGCTCCAGCGCAAGACGGGCGGCAAGTCGGGAGCGTACCGCCGGTCGCGGACCGCCGCCTCGCAGTCTGGCAAGCGAAAGTAAGCGCACCCTATGCCCAGCAACGTCAAGCTGCTTCTGGTGGACGACAATCCCATGGTGCTGGAGATGCTGCGCGCGGCGCTGGCGCCCATGGCCACGGTCGCCACTTCGACGGACGGAGCCGACGCCCTGCTCAAGGCGATTGACGATCCTCCCGACCTGCTGGTCAGCGACTTCCAGATGCCCGGCCTGGATGGCCATCAGCTCATGGAAAAGCTGCGCGGCCGCGCCGCCACTTCCAAAACCACGGTGCTCCTCATGGCCTCCAAGCCCGACATTACCGATCGACTCAAGGCCTTGTCCATCACCGTGGAAGACTACGTGGAAAAGCCGTTCTTCCTGCGCGAGGCGGTTTCGCGCATCAAGCGGACCATTGACCGCATCGCGCTGGAGAAAATGGCGCGCGAAGCGCCCGGCGGCGACGGCTCGCTGCGCGGCAGCCTGGCGCAGATGAACGTGATGGACCTGCTGCAGTCGCTGGAACTCGGCCACAAGACCTGCGCCCTCATCCTCACCAACGACGGCGACAAGTGCGACCTGTTTTTTACCGACGGCCAGATCACGCATGCCACCTCCGGCAAACTGCGCGGTGACGACGCCGTCTACAAGGTGCTCACCTGGCCCACCGGCAGCTTCCAGCTCGACTTCAACGGCCGCAGCCAGGAGCACACCTGCACCCGCTCCACCCAGGGACTGCTCATGGAAGGCCTGCGCCTGGTTGACGAAGCCAACCGCGACGCCGAAGAAAACGTCCTCGAGGGCTAGGGACGGACGGTGCGCGCCCCACCCTTCACCCCCTTATTTATGGAAAACATGACCGCCGCCGTGCTCACCGTCAGCGACTCCGCCGCGCAGGGCACGCGCCCCGACGCCTCCGGCCCCGCCGTCGCCGCAGCCCTCAAGCAGAAGGGATTTTCCGTGGTGGCGACGAGAATCGTCGCCGACGAGCGCAGCGCCATCGAACCCGCACTGATCGAGATGTGCGCCCTGGCCCGGCTGGTGGTGACCACCGGCGGCACCGGCCTGGCGCCGCGCGACGTCACTCCCGAGGCCACGCGCGCCGTCTGCGACCGCCTGGTGGAAGGCCTGGCCGAACGCATGCGCAGCCAGGGAGCGCGCACTGCGCCCTTCGCCGCGCTCAGTCGCGGCGTGTGCGGCATCCGCGGGCGCTCGCTGCTGGTGAATCTTCCCGGCAGCCCCAAAGGCGCCACCGAATCGCTGGCCGCGGTGATCGACCTGTTGCCGCATGCACTCGAAGTGCTGAACGGAAAGACGGATCATCCTGCTTCCAGCTAGAATGAAGCTTCCAACTGCTTGAGCTTCCTCAAAGACATTCTGGCGAAGTACATCGCATTTCTCTGGGGGCTGGTTGCTCCCTTGGGAGTGTGGGCGGTGTTCGTGATCGCTTTTGTGGACGCGGCCTTCATGGGCATCCCCATGGATCCGCTGGTGGCCGGCTTCGTCTATAAATTTCCCCAGCAATTCTGGATGTTCCCGCTGCTGGCCTCCGCGGGTTCCACCCTGGGTTGCACCATCCTGTATGGCATCGGGCTGAAGGGCGGACAACTGCTGCTCGCCAAGCGCATATCCAAAGCGCGTATGGCCAGCCTGCACGATTCCTTCGAGCGCCATCCCATCTGGGCGCTCATGCTGCCCGCCATGCTGCCGCCGCCGGCGCCGTTCAAGCTGTTTGTGCTGGCGGCGGGCGTCTTCCGCATGAAAATGGGAGAGTTTCTGCTGGCCATCTTCGCCGGCCGCATGGTGCGCTTCTCTTTGCTGGCCGCGCTCACCATGCTGTTCGGCGAAGAGATCGTGCACGTTTTCGGCCGGCTCTTCCGCGAACACCCCGGCGCCGCGGTGGGTGCGATTGCGCTGATCCTGCTGGGTGCGACGCTGTTTTACCGGCTGCGACGCCGTAGCGAGCCTGTACCGAGTACCGAGTAGCGAGTGCCGATTTGAGAGCTACGCGGCTCGCGGAGTTGCGTCCGTAGCCCCCAGGCGGCGCTGCGCTGCGCTCACCAGCACCGGCAGGCCGAAGAGCAGCGCGCTGAACAGCAGGTCAGATGCCACCGTGTTGCGGAAGAAGGGCAGCGCCATGAGGTAGGACTGCAGCAGTCCGGCGGCGTTCTTGGGATACAGGTTCCACGCCGCCCACACCGCGAAGTTGCTCACCAGGAAGAAGGACACCGAAGCCGCCAGAGCCGCGCCGGCCACGCGCAACGGCCGGTCGTTCTGCTTCAGCCATCCGCCCATCAGGACCATCCCCGCATACCAGGCCCAGGTCAGCGGCAGATCCGCGGTGAACGGATAGCCGTACACGAAGCGGTTCAGGGCCACGTCCGTGGCCGCCAGCATCAGCACGGGAATCCACAGGCGTTTGCGATCGGCGCGTGCGCCGAAAAAAAGCAGGGCCGCGCCCACGGGCGTGAAGGAAAAAGTGTGCGGCAGGAAGCGCGCAATTACCGCGACCAGCACATACAGATAGGGGAGCATCGTTGACCTCGAAGGAATCATTGTGGGGTGCGAGGCGGGCCGAGGTCAAGTGAGGATGTGCGATGTGCCGATGTGCGATGTGTGATGTGCGATGTGTGATGTTTGAGTTTCCTGACTACCAGCAGTCGGGCATGAGGCGGGGTTTCACATCACACATCAAACATCACACATCGGGCATCACGCATCGCCGCCACCGCTACCTCCGCCGCTCTCTGCTTCCCACCCTTTCGGCCACCACGTTCAACTGGCTGTCGAGCTCAAGCCTGGCGGCGAGCGGGCGGGTGTCGCGGTCGGAGGAGAGGTAGCGCAGATCGTAGAAGTGGACCACGTAGCCGCCACCCTGGCCCGCGTCGCGGGGCTCGACTTCGAGCACCGGATACTGCGCCCAGTCCAGGTACACGCGGCCCAGGTCGGATTCTCGGGCTGCCCGGATCACCGGCGTTTCCTCTGGCTTGTAGCGGGTGATGCTTCGGTTGTTGGCCCGGTCGAGGTCGTCCAATTCGGGGGCGAGCGAATCCACCGGCAGCGCTTCCAGGAAGCTCTCGGTTTCCACCACACCGTGCCAGCGGAAAGGGTTGATGGGATAGGGAAACGCGGACACGCGCAGCGGCTCGGCGCCGTGATACACCCGAGAGTCGAGTGCGGCGACGGCGCGGCGGTGCTGAAAGTCGCGCACCAGCCAGATCAGCGCCAGGCAGACGAGCGCGAAAATAGCGCCGCCGCGTCCGCGACGTGCCACCCGGTGTGAGGTGACTTCCTCCTGAATCAGCGCGAACAAAGCGGGCAGGGCCAGGCCGGCGATCAGCGCGATCAGAATCAGGGGCTCCACGATGTGCACGATGTCCCAGGAGTACCAACGATTGTAGAAAGGCGCGAACGGGCGGACGCCGTAGCTGTTGGTGAAGTCGAGCAGCAGGTGGCTGAGCGCGCCCAACATTCCGTAAACGAACAGCAGCGGCCAGCGGGGAGCAGCGCGCGGCGCGCGTCCGGCGGCCACCAGCAGGCGATGGACGCCGTAGACCACGGCCAGCGCCAGCGCCGAGTCAAGCGGCAGGCCGAGCAGCGTATGCGTGAGGCCGCGATGGTGCGCGAACCCCAGCACCGGTCCTCCGAGGTTGAACAGAATGTCCAGGTCGGGGATTTCCGCGCTTACGACGAGCACCGCGGTGGCCAGCGAGGTGGCGCCATTGAGTCCGGCACGGCTCAGGCAGGCCGCAGTGAGCACGTGAGTGAGAGGTTCCAAGAGGGGCCAGGGTTCTCCGGCAATGATTGTAAAGGCGGAGACGTTGCCGGCAACGTCTCTACGGGGTGGATGGCGGCACCATCAGGGTGAGGCGGCCGGGTTCGATGGTGAAGCGCGCCGGCAGGCGGCCCAGCAGTTCGCCGTCGGCTTCTGTGTAGAGGTCTGCGGTTCGCGGTTTGCGCGTAGCACCCTCGGCACCGGCCAGCTGCCGGCAGAGGATCTCGCGCGCGTAGGCCAGTTCCACTCCCGGGACATTCCAATGCCGGCCGAGCAGCGTTCCCAGCAAGTAAAAAAACATGCGCCCGAGGATAGGCCGGCGAAACAGGATGAGGCGGAGGTCGTCGCGCTCCAGGCTCGCTCCGGGGGCAAGATGACGCAGCGCCCCGCCAAAGTACGCGATGCGCACGGCCATAATTCCGGCGGCGCGCTGAGAACGGCGTTCACCGGAGATGGCGTCGGTGAACTCCACTTCGAACTCGGGGAAGTCGTGCGTCAGTACCAGCTTGGCCGCTTGGGCATAGTAAGCGCCCATGCCGAACTTTCCCTTGGCAGCGAGGTTCATGGAGTAAAGCAGATACGCGTCCGGCCCCACGCCCGCCATCACCGTGAAGTAGCGTGAGGCGGTGGAGCCGTCGCGCTGCTGGTATTCAATCTTGGCCACTGCGACGCGGCGCGTGGCGCCGGCGGCGAGCAAGCGAGCCGCGAGCGCGGGCTGCCGCAGCGGAATACCCAGGTCGTTGGCCAGAGCGTTGCCCGTGCCCAGCGGGATGACGCCCAGGGCTATTTCGCTTCCCGAGGCCAGCACTCCCTGCATGGCTTCGTGCAGGGTGCCGTCGCCGCCGCAGGCGAAGACGGCGTCGCAGCCGGCGGCGATGGCCTCTCGCGCCTGCTCCGCCGCCGTCCCCGGGCCGCGCGTGGGGACCATCTCGGTGGCAATCCCGGCTTCGCGCAGGGCGCGCGCCGCGGCCTCCACGTCGGCCACGCGCTGCTCCCGGCGCGTGCCCGAGGACGGGTTATAGATGAGTGCAGCGCGGCGCATGGCGAGGGGCATTTTCGAACGCGGCTGGCGGATTCGATCGGGCAGCGCTCGAAAGCTGGCCAGTATAATCCCTCGCATGGCCGCGACCGCGCTACGGAGCCGCATCGAATCCCTGCGCGAGAAGGTCCGTTACCACGAGCATCGCTACTTCGTGCTCGATGATCCCGAAATCTCCGACGCCGACTTTGACCGCCTGGGGAAGGAGTTGCGCGCTCTGGAGGCGGAGCACCCCGAGCTGGTCACACCCGACTCTCCTACGCAGCGCGTCGGAGGCAAGCCCAGCGAGGGTTTTCCCAAGGCGCCGCACTCCTGCCCCATGCTCTCGCTGGACAACGCCTACAGCGACCAGGAGCTGCTGGACTGGGAGCGCCGCGTGCACCAGCTCTCCGGCCGCGCGGATGTGGACTACGCCTGCGAGCTCAAGCTGGACGGCATGTCCATGGCGCTCTGGTACCGAGACGGCAAGCTGGCGCGCGGCATCACTCGCGGCGACGGGTCGGTGGGCGAAGACGTCACCAGCAACGTGCGCACCATCCGCTCGGTGCCGCTCGCGGTTTCCCCCGAAGCGCGCAAGAAAGCCGGACTGCCGCGCGACTTTGAAGTCCGCGGGGAGGTCATCATGCCGCTCGCCGCTTTTCGGCGCATGAACGAGGAGCGCGAGCAGCAGGGCCTGGCGAAGTTTGCCAATCCCCGCAACGCCGCCGCGGGCACCATCCGCACCCTCGAGCCCAACGTGGTCGCGCAGCGGCGCCTCGACTTCTACTCCTACTTCCTGCTGGTGGACGGCCGCCATGCTCACTCGCGGCACTCCGAATCGCTCCAGGCGCTGGCCGCCGCCGGTTTCAAGGTGAATCCCAACCACGCCACCGCGCGCAACAGCGGCGAGGTGCTGAAGTTCATCAAGAGGTGGGAGGAAAAGCGCGACGCACTGGGTTACGAGATTGACGGCATCGTGGTGAAGGTGAACTCCACCGCGCTGCAGGAAGAACTGGGATTCACCGGCAAGGCCCCGCGCTGGGCCATCGCCTACAAGTACGCCGCGCGCGGGGGCGTGACCCAGGTGGAAGGCATCCAGGTGCAGGTGGGCCGCACCGGAAAGCTGACCCCGGTGGCCTGGCTGGCGCCGGTCTCGATCGGCGGAACCACGGTCACGCGCGCCACCCTGCACAACCAGGACGAGATCGAGCGCCTGGGCGTGAAGATCGGCGACTGGGTCACGGTGGAGCGCGGCGGCGACGTGATTCCCAAGGTGACGGGCATCGCCGAGGACAGCAAGCATCCTCGCGGCCACAAGAAATTTCACATGCCCGAGCGCTGTCCTGAGTGTGGGGGCAAAGTGGTGCGCGAGGAGGGGGAAGCCGACCACCGCTGCATCAACGCCAATTGTCCGGCCAAGCTCCGGGAAACCATTCGCCATTTCGCAGCTCGTTCCGTGATGAACATCGAGGGCATGGGCGAGGCGCTGGTGGATCAGCTTGCCGAGCGCGGCCTGGTGAAGAGCGTGGCCGACATCTACGACCTCAACCAGGAACAGTTGGTTGCGCTGGAGCGCATGGGCGAGAAATCGGCGCAGAACGTACTCAAGCAGATTTCCGCCTCGAAGAAGCTGCCGCTGTATCGCGTGATCTACGGCCTGGGCATCCGCTTCGTGGGAGAGCGAACGGCGGAGCTGCTCGCCGACCACTTCGGTTCACTCGATGCGCTCATGGAGGCCGGCCTCGATCAGCTCCAGGAAGTCAACGAGGTCGGCCCGCGGGTGGCGGAGAGCATCCGCGCCTTCTTTGAGGAGAAGCGCAACCGCGAACTGGTGGAACGCCTGCGCAAGGCCGGCCTCCGTTTCCAGGGAGAAAAGAAGAAGCGCGGTACCAAACTCGCCGGAAAAACTTTCGTCATTACCGGCACACTGGCCAACTACTCCCGCGACCAGGCGAAGAAGATGATCGAAGACGCCGGCGGGAAAGTGACCGGCTCAGTCAGCAAGAAGACCGACTACGTGGTCGCCGGCGCCGACGCCGGGTCGAAACTCGACAAAGCCCGCGAGCTGGGCGTGAAGGTCATTGGGGAGAAGGAGATGGAGGAGTTGGTAGGCTAGAATTATTCGCCCAGGATTGATGATGGATTCTCGCCGCATGCAAACTTTGATTAAAGATTTTGTACTGGACGCGATAGCAGATGATTACGAGAGCCTCGACATCATCGTGGGTGATGTAAGCAAATGGGCCGAGGAATCCGGAACTAGCATCACGCGGCAGGGTATTATTCGAGCGCTCGAGCAGTTGATTCAAGAAGGTTCTGCGCAAGCCTATGTGCTGTCGTCCCAATCACCTTGCGCTCAGCCTATAGAGTTTTCTTCCGAAGATGTTGACCGGCTCTGGTTCTATTTAACGCCGCAGGGCAAGCGCTTGGTTGAGAATCCTGGCCGGAACGCAAACGACGAAGGCACACCAACGTCCGGATGACGGCTTTTCCACTTTATGGAAGTTGGAAAGAGCTGGAAATAGTCCCTACAGCTTCGCCTTCAAGCGTTCCCAGGTCGTTTCCAGCGTTTCCGGCAGCACTCGCGTTTCGCTCACCGAAGCCATGAAGTTGGAGTCGGCGGTCCAGCGGGGCAGCATGTGCAGGTGGACGTGTCCGGCGACGCCCGCCCCCGCGGCCTTGCCGATGTTCATTCCCAGGTTGAGGCCTTCGGGGTGATAGACCTGGCGCAGCACGCCCTCCATTTTCTGCGCCAGCGCCATCATCTCCGCGGCGGCGGCCGGCGGAAGTTTCTGCAGCTCGTCGAGGTGCGCGTAGGGCACGATCATTACGTGTCCGGAGGTGTAGGGATAGGCGTTGAGCACGACGTAACAATGCTGGCCCCGGTGCACGATGAACTCTTTGCGGTCGTCCCGGGCCGCAATCTTGTCGCAGAAGACGCAGCCCTCAGCCTGGTGTGCCTGGCTGACGTAAGCGTAGCGCCATGGGGTCCACAGGTAATCCATGACCGAGTGAGGGTAGACCAAACAATTCAAAATGCAAAAGGTAAAATGAAAAATTAGAACCAGGGGGCACGATTCTTGTATTTTGAATTTTGCATTTTTCATTCCAGGCTGACACCTGACACCTGACACCTGAAACCTGAGACCTGACACCTGCTCCAGACACCTGCTCCTGGGTTTGACACCTGTAGGGCCGGTTGTTATATTCAATGGTGCTTGTAGTGCAGGCCGCACTACAGGTATCCGGCCGCTGGGGTTCCACGCCCGCAACGCGGGCGACTCATTCCAGAGATCCAGATTCCAGCAGTCCGTTTACTCCATTGCGGCCCTGCTTTCCCCGCCGCAGCCGGGAGACAGGGCACGGAACAGGAAACGCCTTGCTCGAAGAAAAACTCACTCCCACGGACGAGGCCGGCGTAGCGCAAGCCACGGCCGAGCCCCAATCCTCCGATCCAGAAATCTCGCTGAAAGCCTCCACTCCTGAAATTTCGCCGGAAGCCGCCGAGACCATCGCCGAAACCACCGCACCTCCCCAGGCCGAGGCCGAAGTGGCCACGGCCGAAGCTGCTGCGTCCGCAGAGCAAGCGCCCGCAGAGCAGGCGTCCGCAGAGCAAGCGCCCGCAGAAAAAGCGCACGCGGAAAAAGAGCCCGAAGATTTTGCCTCCGCTCTCGAAACCTTCACCGCCGAGACCGAAGCCGCCGCCGCCGAAGACCGCGTGCTGACCGGCATCGTGCTGAAGATCACGCAGAACCACGTGGTGGTGGACGTGGGCTACAAGTCCGAGGGCGTGGTGCCCATCGCGCAGTGCCAGGACGCCGCCGGCCACGTGAAGGTGCAGCCCGGCGACCAGATCCCGGTGATGGTGGAGCGCGGCCAGCGCGAGGAAGGCTACATCGTGCTGTCGCATGATCGCGCCCGGCGCCTGAAGGTGTGGGACGACATTGAAAAGGCCCACAACGAGAACAAGCCCATCCGCTGCCGCGTGGTCGAGCGCGTCAAGGGCGGGCTGGCGGTGGACGTAGGCGCGCGCGCCTTCCTTCCCGGCTCGCAAGCGGACATCCGGCCCATCCGCAACCTGGACGCCCTCAAGGGTCAGGAGTTCGACGTCCGCATCGTCAAGCTGAACAAGAAGCGCGGCAACATTGTGGTCTCACGCAAGCAGCTCCAGGAGGAAGAGACCGCGTCCAAGCGCACCCACACCCTGGATCAGCTCGCCGAGGGCGCGGTGCTGACGGGTACGGTGAAGAACCTTACCGACTACGGCGCCTTCATCGATCTGGGCGGCATTGACGGGCTGCTGCACATCACCGACATGTCCTGGGGAAGGCTCACGCATCCCCGCGACCTGGTGCACGTGGGCGACGAGATCCACGTCAAGGTCCTGAAGTACGACCAGGAGAAGCAGCGGGTTTCTCTGGGCTTCAAGCAGCTCACACCCGACCCCTGGCTGGACGTTATCCACCGCTATCCGGTGGGCGCGCACGTGAAGGGGCGCGTGATCAGCGTGACCGACTACGGCGCTTTCGTGGAACTGGAGCAGGGCATCGAAGGCCTGGTGCACATCAGCGAGATGACCTGGTCCAAGCGCCTCAAGCATCCCTCCAAGGTGGTGAAGGTGAACGACCAGGTGGAGACGGTGGTGATCGAGGTCAACCCCACCGACCGCCGCATCTCGCTCGGCCTGCGCCAGCTGGAGTCGAATCCCTGGGATACGCTGCATGAGAAGTATCCACCCAACACCGTTGTGGAAGGCCGGGTGCGCAATCTGACCGAGTTCGGCGCCTTCGTGGAAGTGGAGGACGGCATTGACGGCCTGGTGCACGTGAGCGATCTGAGCTGGACCAAGCGCGTGAAGCATCCTTCGGAAATCCTGAAGAAGGGCGACCGCGTGAAGGCGGTGGTGCTGGCCATTGATCCCAAGAATCGCCGGCTGTCGCTGGGCATGAAGCAACTTCAGCCTGATGCCTGGGAGGCGTTCTTCGCCGCGCACCACACCGGCGACGTGGTGCCGGGCAAGGTGTCGCGCGTGGCCCCCTTCGGAGCGTTCGTCGAAGTCGCCGACGGCGTCGAGGCCCTGTGCCACAACTCCGAAGCCGTGGACGGGCACGGCGCCAAGATGAAGCTGGAACCCGGGCAGAAGCTGGACTTCAAGATCATCAAAGTCACGCCCGAGGAAAAAAAGATCGGGCTCAGCCTGCGCGGCATCGGCGACGAGGGCAGCCGCCCCGAAGTCGAGGCCTACAAACATACCGTCAAGCACTCCGTCTCCAGTTCCACTTCCACCATCGGGGAAATGATGTCGTTGAAGCGGGCAGGGAACGAGCAGAACTAGGGAAGTCTGCGGCAGCGGCGGCAGCAGCAAAGGACCCGGCTAGTCCGCGCTGGCTGTTTCTTCCTCCTGCTTTCCACAACTGACTTCACAATCCTGCCACTGCCTTTCTCTCTGCCACGCCGCACCACACCCCTCAAGAATTTTCCGCAGGACGTGCAAACCGGCGCCTGGCGGATGGACATCGCTTTGCGAGGCGCCCTCGGTCTTGCCGCAAGCGATAGCTGGGGAGTAGGCTCACGCCGGGCAGGCTCATGAACTGGCGCGAGCAATGGCGAACCTCCTGGCGGGGACACCGCTACAGCTTCCTGATCAGCTTGGGAGTAACGCTGTTGGGCGGCGGACTCTATGTCCACACCTACGTCGCCAAGTCGGACACGCCGCTGGCCGGCCTGGTCGAGAGCCTGGAAGCCAAGACCTACGACGCGCGTTTTCGCGCGCGCGGCCGCACTCCGCCCAACCCTAACATTGTCGTCGTCGCCATTGACCAGGGCACGCTGGAGCGTCTGGGAAGCTGGCCCTTTTCGCGGGTGGAGTACGTCCGCCTGCTGGAACAGCTCAAGGCGCAGGGCGCGCGCGTGGTGGGCTTCGACATCAACTTCCCCAAGCCCGACGCCAAGTCCGGCCTGACCGCGGTGCAGCAGGCGCGCGCCGAGTATGTGGCGCGCACCCAGCCGGCGCAACGGGACCGCGCCTTTCTGGCCCGGCTGGAGCAGATGGAGCGCGAGGCCGACACCGATGCCCGCTTCGCCCAGGCCCTGGCGGGCTCGGGCAACACCGTCCTGGGCTACTTCTTTTTCCCCAGCCGCGAAGAAGTGCGCTACGTGGACGCCGCTTCGCAAGAAGCCGCCGACCAGTTGCTCGCCTTCAGTTCCTACACCACCAAGGGAGTGCAGGATTCCAGCGGGCGCAAGCCACCGCCGCTGGCCGAGGTCTTCAACGGCGAAGAGGGTTACCTGGCGGAAACCAATCTGCCGGCTTTCGTCGAGGCCGCGGACTTCAGCGTGGGCTACTTCAACATCCAGGCGGACGCCGACAGCGTGTTTCGCCGCACCCCGCTGGTCTACGCTTACCGGGGAGCGTGGCGTGGCGGCGCCGCGACCGAACTGAATTTCTATCCCTCGCTCGACGTCCAGATTCTGCGCCGCTACCTGAACATACCCGAACACCAGACCGTCCTGCTCCACAACCATGCGGGCGTCGAAGCGGTGGAGGTGGGGAGCTTGAGGATTCCCACCGATCCCGAAGGCCGGATGCTGGTGCACTACCAGGGCGGGCCGTTCACCTACCCGTACGTCTCCTTTGCCGACGCGGCGGCCGGGACCGCGCCTCCGGGTTTTTTCAAGGACAAGATCGTGCTGGTAGGGCCCACGGCGTTGGCCATCGGCGACTTCGGGCCCACGCCCTTCGCAGAAAGTTTTCACCCCGGGATTGAAATTCACGCCAACGTGCTAGACACCATGCTCAGCGGGCGCTTTCTGCAGCGTGGTGACCGCGAGCTGCTGATTGACCTGGCACTCATCCTGGCGTTCGGTTTGGGGTTGGGGACGTTGCTGGCCACGGCGCGCCCCCTGTGGGCCACGCTGGCGGCGCTGGTGCTGCTCGCGGCCTTCTTCGCGGCTGCCCACCTGGCGCTGGCCTGGTACCAGGTGTGGCTGAACGTGGTGCTGCCGGGAGCGGTGCTGGCCGCCAACTTTACCGGCGTCACCGCTTTCCGCGTGCTGGTGGAGGAACGCGAGAAGCGCAAAGTGCGCGCCGCTTTCCAGCAGTACCTTCCGCCGGCCGTCATCCGGGCGCTGCTGCGCAATCCCGAACAGCTCACCCTGGGGGGAGTGGAACGCGAGCTCACCATCCTGTTCAGCGACATCCGCGGTTTCACCGCGCTCTCGGAACAAATCACGCCCCTGGAGCTCAGCCGCTATCTCAACGCCTACGCCGAGGAGATGACCGCCATCATCTTTCGCCACTGGGGCACACTCGACAAGTTCCAGGGCGACGCCATCATGTGCTTCTGGGGAGCTCCCTACGAGCAGGACGACCACGGCCTGCGGGCCTGCGCCGCCGCGCTGGAAATGGCCCGGCGCGTGGACCAACTGAGTCTGGAGTGGCGGGCTGAGGGCAAGCCCGACCTCAACATCGGCCTGGGCATCAGCACCGGGCGGGTGGTGGTGGGCAACATGGGCTCGCGCACGCGCTTCAACTACACCGTTCTCGGCGACCCGGTGAACCTGGCGTCACGATTGGAAGGAGCCAACAAGCAGTACTCCACCCGGGTCTTGCTCAGCGACTTTACCCACGCCCAGGCCACCGGCGGGCTCAGCATTCTGGAGCAGCGGCTGGCCCGGCACTTCCGCCTGACCGCAGAGTGGCCAGGGTCCAGCAACAGCGAGCCCGCCCTGGGCCGCGCGCGCGCCGTGGCCCTCTACCTCGGTCTGACCCAACACCTGGCCGCGCCCGCACTTCTCTTGGACCGCTATGGCGACCGTTATGGCAAGCCGGGGGCTGCGGCGGAAGAAGCCGGACCGGCGCTGGCCCGCGTGCGCGCCCAAGTCGAGCCCTGGATGGCGCGCGATTCCCGCTTACGCCTCCTGGTGGAGGAGGCCCGGCGCTCGCTGCGCGGCTTCCTCTTCCGCCAGCTCGACTGGATTCGCGTCAAAGGGAAGAGCCAGCCGGTGGCCATCTACGAAATGCTGGGCACGGCCGACGAAGCCAACACCTTCAGCAGTCTCATCGCGTCCTTCGACGCCGGCCTGCGCGCCTATCGGGACCAGCGCTGGGACGAGGCGCTGCTCCTCTTCGAGCAGATCATCGCCCGCCACCCCGGCGACGGTCCGGCGCGCGTCTTCGCCGAACGCTGCCGCCGCTTCCGCGCGCAGCCGCCGCCACCCCAATGGGATGGCGTCTTCGAGATGAAGTCGAAATAGGTTCGGCAGAGCTGCCGGATGTTCCGCAGAGCGTGCTCCACGGAAGCGGCCTTCTATTTGCCGGTATCAATCCGCAGGTGGATGGTGAGGTCTTTGCGGCTGTCGAAAGAACTGACGGTCTTGGTGCTGCTGCGGCTCCCCTTGAGTTCGGCGTGCAGCTCGTAGTCAATGTTGGGTGAGAGCCCGCTGAAGCGGTAGTTGCCGCTCTCGTCGGTGATGAAAGTTTTCAGCGCCAGGGTCTTGGTGTTCTTCAGATGTACGACCGCGCCAGAGAGCGCGGTGTCTTCCTTATCCAGAACCTGGCCGGAGACGGAGCGAGTTTGCGAATCGCCCTGCTCCGCGGCGGACGCCGCCCCTACCGCCAGCGCAAACGCCAGCAGCGCGGCCAGCATTCCGATCGAGGTTTTGCGCATCGCCACCTTGCTCCCTTCTAACCTGACTGACTACTTTAGATGCAGGCTGATGTCCACCCGCTCGTCGTTCTCCACGTGGACCGTAACTTCTTGACGGGGCTGGTCTTTGGGCCCTGGCAGGTCGGCCCAGACAACGTAGTCCGCCTTGCCCGCCGGGACGCGCTGGGCGAATTCGCCGCGCCGGTCCGAATACATCTCCCACTTGGCCTTTTTCTGATCGGAGCGGCGCATCTTTACCTTCACCCCGGCTACCCCCCGCGAATCCGGCCCGAACACGGTGCCGAAGATGAGCGCATAGGGCTTTTCCTTCTTCTTTTCCTTTTCCGCGCCGGGTGAAGGCGCCGCGACACCCGCGCCCGCAAACAGCAGCAGCAGGAGTGCCGCCAGACCGGCGGCTGACCGCCTACGAGTGGTCACCGTTTTCCTCTTCGTCGGAGTCGTGGTCTTCCTCGTCTTCCTCCTCCTCGACGCGCTTGAGCTCGAGAGGATTGCTGGTCACGACCTCGTAGTCGGTGCCGCACTCCGGGCAGGAAACGATCTCGCCCTCGTCCACGTCGCCGGGTTCGACGTCGAGATTGGCTTCACACTCGGAACAAACCATTCATGCCTCCCTGGCGATTCCACGCCCCCTGGAATGACTCCTGTATATTTAGAGCCTCTTGCCGGTACCGTCAAGGCTTCCCCGGTTAACTTTTTATCACGGAGGCACAGTTTGCGCCCAAAAGCAATCTTGCTGACCCTGTTTCTGCTCGCTGCCGCAAGGGAAAGCGCCTGGCCCCAGGCTGCGCCCGCTCCCAGTGCCGCCGCCATGGCGCGCCAGGTCTCCGCGAAACAGATTCGCGCCAACATTCACCAACTGGCCGGATTCGGCACGCGACACACGCTTTCCGCAGCGGACGCGCAAGCCATCCAGTCCGGCCGGGGCATCGGGGCGGCGCGCGAGTGGATCAAGCAGGAGTTTGAGCGCTACTCCGCCGCCTGTGGCGGCTGTCTGAAGGTGGAGTTCCAGAGCTACGTGCAGGAGCCGGCGGAGCGCGTGGCTCGCCCCACCGAGATGGTCAACGTCGTGGCCACTCTCCCCGGCACCGATCCGGAAAACGCCGGCAGCATTTACGTGGTCACCGGGCACTACGACTCGCGCAACAGCGATCCTCTGGACGCCGCCGGCGATGCTCCCGGCGCCAACGACGACGCCTCCGGCACCGCCGTCAGCCTGGAGTGCGCGCGCGTGCTCAGCCGGTACCGCTTTCCCGCCACCATCGTGTTCCTGGCCGTGGCCGGCGAGGAGCAGGGGCTGCTGGGCGCTCGCAATTTCGCCCGGACAGCAAAGAGCGAGGGCCGCAACATCGCCGCCGTGCTCAACAACGACATCGTCGGCGGAAACAGGACGCCGGGCGATGTGCAGCAGCGCCCTGGTCTGGTGCGCGTGTTCTCCGAAGGCGTTCCTCTGGCCGCAACTGAGAGTGAGGTTCGCCAGCTCCGCGCCCTGGGCGGCGAGAGCGACTCCGCCTCGCGGCAGCTTGCCCGCTACATTGCCGAAGTGGCGCGCAAGCACCTGCCGGCCACTTTCCGTCCGGAGCTCATCTATCGGCGCGATCGCTACCTGCGCGGCGGCGACCACACCGCGTTCAACGAGCTGGGCTTCGCCGCCGTCCGCTTCACCGAGTACCGCGAGGACTATAACCATCAGCACCAGAATCCGCGCGCCGAAAAGGGCGTGGAGTACGGCGACCTGCCCCAGTTCGTGGACTACGAGTACGTGGCCAGCGTGGCGCGGTTGAATCTGGTGACCCTGGCTGAACTGGCTTTGGCCCCCGCCCCGCCTGCCAACGTTCGCTTGCTGACCAAAGAGCTGCAGAACGATTCCACCATTACATGGGAAGCGTCTCCGGGCGGCCTGGCCACAAGCTACGAAGTCCTGTGGCGCCGAACTACCGCCGCAGAGTGGGAAAACGCAAAGCCGGTGGGCAACGTGACCCGCGTCACCCTGCCGCGCTCCAAGGACAACGTGATTTTCGCGGTGCGCGCCGTGGGCCGCGGCGGCCACAAGAGTCTGGCGGTGGTGCCGGCGCCGGAGAGATAGGGGATTGAATCATTGAATGATTGAATCAGTGAATCATTGACGTGATCGGCGGTTGGCAGATGCGAAAGCATTGATTCAATGGTTCAATGACTCATTGATTCAATGCCACTCACTAGGAGGCAAGCCTTGAGACGCCCGAAGAAGCTGCCGCCGATTCATCCGGGAGAGATTCTGCGCGAAGATTTCTTGAAGCCCCTCGGTTTGAGCATGAACCGGCTGGCGCTGGACCTGCGCGTGCCGGTCACTCGCATTGCGGAGGTCGCCCGCGAGCGTCGCAGCATTTCCCCCGATACCGCGCTGCGCTTGGCCCGTTACTTCAATACCAGCGCCCGTTTCTGGCTGAATGCTCAGGCCATGTACGACTTGGAAGTGGCGCAGGATGAATTGCAGCCCTCGATCCAGCGTGACGTGCATCCGCTGGCGGGTCCGGCGCAGGCGGCTCGCGACTAGCCAGCCAACACCTCGAATCTGTTACTCTGGCCGCTGGCCACTGACCACTAGCCACTGCCTCGATGCAACGTGGAACCGAAGTCACGCTCAGCTTTCCACCCTTCAGCGGGCTGGTGAAGAGGCTGATCCTCATCAACGCCGCCATCTACCTGCTGACCCTGGTGCTGAAGGTGGTTTCGCCGCAGCTGCTGCGAGAGATGATTCTCTTTTTCGGCCTGATTCCCGGGCAAGTGCTCAGCGGATGGCTCTGGCAGTTGGCCAGCTACTCCTTCCTGCATGCCGACCTGCTGCACGTGCTCTACAACATGCTGATCGTGTGGATGTTTGGCGCCCAACTGGAGTCTGCGTGGGGGCGGCGGAAGTTTCTGCACCTGTACTTCGCTTCCGTCATCGGAGCCGCGGTTGTGACCGTTGCCCTGGCCCTGGCGGGTGTGCTGGTGCGCATGAACACTGCCACCATCGGGGCATCGGGCGCAGCCTATGGCATCCTGGCCGCGTTCGCTGCCGTCTACGGCGAGCGCCGTATCATTATCTTTCCCCTGCCTCTGCCTCTGAAGGCGAAACATTGGGTCGTCTTCCTGGTGTTCCTCTCTTTGGTGGGGGCGCTGGAGGGCGGTGGCGACGTGGCCCACGTGGCTCACCTGGGCGGGCTGCTGTTCGGGTATCTGTACGTAGTGACCGTGATCCGGCGCCCAAGCTCCTCTTTCAGCGAGGGGTTCTTCGGCCTGCGCAACGCTTACTATCGCTGGAAGCGCCGCCGCGCCGGCAAGAAGTTCGAAGTCTACATGCAGCAGCTCGAGAAACAGCCCGAGGAAGAGCCGGACTCCGCCTCGCTCCCGACCGGCAAGAAAAACGGCGAACACCGCGGGCCTTGGATCAATTGATCTGCGATCGGGTAATCGGGTGATCTGCGAATGTCTTCACCCCGCGGGCACTACTTCCGGCGCGTCTTCTTTGTACCCACTCCCGCCTCCAGCGATCCGCCCACCAGGTGCAAGCGCATGAAGTTGGTGGAACCGGAAGCCAGCTGAGTTCCGGCCACCACGCCCACCACGTCGCCGTTCCTTACCGCGCCCAGGGCAAGCAGCGATTTCTCTGCCGCGCGCACCATGTCGTCGGCCGAGGGCGCGTGCTCGGAGTGCAGGGAACGCACGCCCCACAGCAGGTTCATGCGGTTGCGCACCGCCGCGACCGAGGTGAAGGCGTAGATGGGCGCGCGCGGCCGATACTTGGAGATCAGGCGCGCGGTATTGCCGGTCTCGGTGAAGACGGCAATCGCGGTCATGTTGACCTGCTGGGCGGCGTGGGCGATGGATTCGCAGATGGTTTCGGAGATGGAGATCAGCTGGCCTTCGCGGCGGCGTCGCGGGGTATCGCTCATGTTGGCCTCGGCCTCCACGATGATGCGCGCCATCATGGCGGTGGCCTCGCGCGGCCATTTGCCGGTCGCGGTCTCCGCGGAGAGCATCACCGCATCGCTGCCGTCGAAGATGGCATTGGCCACGTCGCTGGCTTCGGCGCGCGTGGGTCGCGGGTTCTCGATCATGGACTCCAGCATCTGCGTGGCCGTGATCACCGGTTTCCGCCACTCCGAAGCCAGGCGGATGATCTTCTTCTGGATCACGGGCACCCTTTCGGCCGGCATCTCCACCCCCAAGTCGCCGCGGGCCACCATGACTCCGTCCGCAGCTTCCAGGATTTCCTCCAGGTGCTCGATGGCCTGGGGTTTTTCCAGCTTGGCGATGATGGGGACGCTGGAATGGCGGGCGGCGATGAAGCGTCGCGCTTCCTTCACGTCTTGAGCGGTGCGCACGAACGACACCGCCACCATATCCACGCCGCTTTTCAGGCCAAAGGCCAGGTCCTTCTTGTCCTTTTCCGAGAGCGCCGGGACGCGCACCACCGTCCCCGGAAGGTTAATGCCCTTGCTTTCACCCAGCAGGCCGCCGTTGACTACCTCGCATTCCACGTCCTCACCGTGGAGGGCGCGCACGCGCAGCTCAATGAGCCCGTCGGAGAGCAGGATGCGCGCTCCCGGTTCCACTTCCCGGGCCAGCGTGGGAAAGGTGGTGGAGATCAGCGAAGAAGTTCCGGGAAGGTCGCGGGGAGTGATGGTCAGCCGGGCACCCGCTTCCAGGGTCACCGGGCGCCGGTTCTTCAGCCGTCCGGTGCGGATCTTGGGCCCTTGCAGGTCCTGCAGAATACAGAGAGTGCGGCCTTCGCGGGCAGCGGCGCGGCGCACCACGGCCATGCGCCGGGCGTGCTCGGCGTGGGTGCCGTGGGAAAAGTTCAGGCGGGCCACGTCCATGCCTTCGCGCACCAGCTCGCGCAACTGCGCTTCGCTGCTCGAGGCCGGTCCCACGGTGCAGACGATCTTGGCTTTTCGCATGGTGAGTTCTATCGCGCCTTCCGTTTGGGAAGCGCAGGCACGCGCAGTTCGCGGTTGAACATGGTGGGGCGCGCGCTTTCCTCCACCACCCGCGGATACACAATAGCGTTGAACTCGGCGCCCACCAGGATCACCATGGACAACAAGTACAGCCACACCAGCAGGGCGATGGCAACTCCCAGGGAGCCGTAAATCAGGTTGTAGGTGGCCACGTTCTCCACGTACCAGGCGAAGACCACGGTGACCACGAACCACATGCCCGTGGCCAGGGCGGCTCCCGGCAGCACCCGGTGCCAGGGCTGGGAGCGGGGCAGGCCGTTGTGATAAATCAGCGCCAGCACCCCGATGCTGGTCAGCATGGCGATCAGCCAGCGCACTCCCGTCCAGAACAGCAGGATGTAGGGCCCCAGGGTCTTCTCGCTGTGCAGCACCATCCAGCTTTCGATCTGGCTGCCGAAGCCCACCAGCAGAGTGGCGAAGGTGAGGGGGGTAAACGCCAGCGCCACCAGGAACACGGCCACGCCGCGCTCTTTCCAGAAGCCCCAGGTCTTGGGGATGCGGTAGGCGTTGCGGAAGCCCTCCATCCAGGAAACCATGACCCCGGTGGCCGCCAGCAGGGTGACCACGCAGGCGCTCACCAGCAGTCGAACCGGGCGCGGGGTGGAGCCCTGGAGGTAGGTCTCGACATTGGTGCCGGCGCCCGGCGGCAGCACCGCGCCGATGGCGGTGGCCACCGCGTGCACGAAGGTTTCCGTGCGCTGCGAGGCGGCCAGCAGCGAAGCCAGCACGATCAGCGCCGGGAACAGGGTGAGGATCGAGGAATAGGCCGAAGCCTTGGCGATGGCGAAGCAGTCGTCCTGGAAAGCCCGCCAGAAGGCCTGCCGCACCAGCCCAGCAAATCGCAGCATGGAAGAAGAAGGTTACATGAAGCCGGGGCGGTTGTCAGTTCGCAGGTGAAGGTGGCGGAGCGGGCTTGGGCGGGGAGTAGCCGGCACGCTGGGCTACTTGGTGCACTCGCTGCCGGGTAATGCCGATACGCCGGGCCACGTACTCGTAGGTGGCCCCCTGTCGTAGCCATTGGAGGATCCGTTGGTTCCGAGATTCGCGCTCCCGGCGCCGTTGCTGCAAAATCCGGCGCTTCTTTCCACGTTCCAGCTCCTTCTTGCGCCGGCGCACCCTTTTGGGTCGCAGCCGCCGTTCGAGCTCACGGCGCGCCGCCTTGCTGGCCCAGGTTCAAACCAAACCAGGAACAGAGATCGAGGAAGCTCTGGTTGAAAATTACGGAGAGGGAATAGAGGCAGGCCAAGCCAATAACCCGGTTGTGGTTCTCGATTTCCGAGATGCGGCTGGCACGAATCAGGAAGGCGCCATCGCCCTGGTTGCGGGCAATTACCGCGCTCGCGGCCTGGACGTCACGCACCGTCAGCCCCAGCTGCTGGCGCCTTTCTCGAAGTCTCGAACCGATGGAGTTAGGCGGACGACCCATAACCGAGTGAAGCAGACGGATGTAAAAAGCCGGGACGGCATTGCCGTCCCGGCAGAATCCAGAGAAACGCCGCTACTTGGCGGGCAGTTCTTCGCTTTCGGTTTCGCCTTCCTGGCGCATGATCTCCAGGGCGCGCTCGGCTTCCTCGTAAGCCACCGAGACCTCCTCCTGGACCTTGGCGGCGGCTTCTTCCAGCTCCGGCGAGAGCTTGATGTTGCGGTAGTACTCCATGCCGGTGCCGGCGGGGATCAGCCGCCCCATGATCACGTTTTCCTTCAGGCCGCGCAGGTGGTCCACCGAGCCCTGGATGGCGGCCTCGGTGAGCACGCGCGTGGTCTCCTGGAAGGAGGCGGCGGAGATGAAGGAGTCGGTGGAGAGCGAGGCCTTGGTGATGCCCAGCAGCAGCGGGCGCCCGGTGGCCGGCCGTCCTCCGGAGGCGATCACGCGCGCGTTCTCCTCGCGGAAGCGGAACCTGTCCAGCTGCTGCTCCAGCAGGAACTGGGTGTCGCCCACGTCTTCCACCTTCACCCAGCGCATCATCTGGCGCACGATCACTTCGATGTGCTTGTCGCTGATGGTGACGCCCTGCAGGCGGTAGACCTCCTGGATTTCGTCCACCAGGTAGGCCTGCAGCGCTTTTTCTCCCAGCACGGCCAGGATGTCGTGCGGGTTGAGCGGGCCGTCCATGAGCGGTTCGCCCGCCTTGACGCGCTCGCCTTCCTGCACGTTGACATGGACGCCGCGGGGCAGCGAGTATTCCTTCTCGGTGCCGTCGTCGCCGCCCACGAAGATCTTGCGCTGTCCCTTGCTGATCTCGCCAAACTTCACCGTGCCGTCGATCTCGCTGATCACCGCGGTCTCGCGCGGCTTGCGGGCCTCGAACAGCTCCACCACCCGCGGCAGACCGCCGGTGATGTCCTTGGTCTTGGTGGTCTCGCGCGGGATTTTGGCCAGCACGTCGCCGGGGAAGACGGTGTCGCCGTCGGACACCATCAAGTGCGCGCGCGAGGGCATGAGGTAGCGTTTGCCGCTCTTGCCCTTGATGACCAGCGCGGGCTGCCGCTTTTCGTCCTGGGTGTCGGTCACCACGTGACGCGAGAGTCCGGTGACCTCGTCCACTTCCTCGTGCAGGGTCATGCCTTCCTGCAGGTCTTTGTACTGCACCGTACCGCCGAATTCGGTGAGGATGGCAAAGGTGTAGGGGTCCCACTCCACCAGAACCTGGCCGAGCTGGATCTGCTGGCCCTCCTCCACCTTGACCTTGGCGCCGTAGACCACCGAGTAGCGCTCCTTCTCGCGCCCCTTCTCGTCCACGATGGTGATGGCGCCGGCGCGGTTCATCACCACCAGCCCGCCTTCGCGGGAACGCACGGTCTGCATGTTCTGGAAGCGGGCCACGCCGTGGGTCTTGGCCTCCAGGCGCGATTGCTCGGAAACCCGCGACGCGGTTCCGCCGATGTGGAAGGTGCGCATGGTGAGCTGGGTGCCGGGTTCACCGATGGACTGCGCGGCGATCACGCCCACCGCTTCGCCCAACTCCACCACCCGGCCGGAACCCAGGTTGCGCCCGTAGCACTTGATGCAGACGCCGCGGCGCGACTCGCAGGTGAGCACGGAGCGGATGCGTACCCGCTCGATGCCCGCCGCCTGGATGGCATTGGCCAGTTCTTCGGTGATTTCCTGGTTGATGTCGACAATCACGCCGCCTTCGTAGTCCTTGATCTTTTCCAGCGAAACCCGGCCCACAATGCGGTCGCGCAGCGGCTCGATGATCTCGCCCGACTCCACGATGGAGCCCACGTAGATGCCGTCGAGCGTGCCGCAGTCCTGCTCGCTGACGATGACGTCCTGGGCCACGTCCACCAGGCGGCGGGTGAGGTAGCCGGAATCGGCGGTCTTGAGCGCGGTGTCCGCCAGTCCCTTGCGGGCGCCGTGGGTGGAGATGAAGTACTGCAGCACGGTGAGCCCTTCGCGGAAGTTGGCGGTGATGGGGGTCTCGATGATTTCGCCCGAGGGCTTGGCCATCAGTCCGCGCATGCCTGAAAGCTGCCGGATCTGCTGCTTGGATCCCCGGGCCCCGGAATCGGCCATGACGTAAATCGGGTTCAGATGCCCGGCCCGGTCCGCCTCCTGCAGCACATTGAACATCTCGTCGGCTACTTTCTCGGTGATCGACGACCAGATCTCGATCACCTTGTTGTAGCGCTCGCCGTTGGTGATGGCGCCGTCGAGGTATTGCTGCTGCACGCTGATCACTTGCTTCTGCGCCTCCTTCACCAGCGTCGCCTTGTGCGGCGGGATCACCATGTCGTCAATGCCGATGGAGAGTCCGGCGCGCGTGGCGTACAGGAAGCCCAGTTCCTTGATGCCGTCCAGCATCTTCACCGTGGTTTCCAGGCCGAAACGCAGGTAGCAGTAGTTCACCAGTTGCCCTACGCCCTTCTTCTTCAGCAGCCCGTTGACGTAGGGCATGCCATCGCCGGGCATGTCTTTGGGCAGGTGGTCGTTGAAAATGGCCCGGCCCACCGTGGTCTTGATGTACTGCCGCGCGTAGGTGGTGGGTTCGGTGTGCATCACGTCCTGATCGTCGTAGGCGACGGTCAGGTCCATCACCGGGCCGCTGTAGCGCAGGCGAATGGGGGTGAGGGTCTCCACCTCGCCCGCCTCCATGGCCAGCAGCACTTCCTCGATGCTGGCGAAAGCGCGGCCCTCGCCCTTGGCTCCGGGGCGCGACTTGGTGAGGTAATAGATGCCCAGCACCATGTCCTGCGTGGGCACGGTAATGGGCTGGCCCGAGGCCGGCGACAGCACGTTGTGCGAGGAGAGCATGAGTACGCTGGCCTCCACTTGCGCTTCCGGCGACAGCGGAATGTGGACCGCCATCTGATCGCCGTCGAAGTCGGCGTTGAAGGCCGTGCACACCAGAGGGTGGATCTTGATGGCCTTGCCTTCCACCAGCACCGGCTCAAACGCCTGGATGCCCAGGCGGTGCAGGGTGGGAGCGCGGTTGAGCAGCACGGGATGGTCGCGAATGACCTCCTCGAGAATGTCCCACACCACCGGTTCCTGCTGCTCCACCATCTCCTTGGCTTGCTTGATGGTGGTGCACTGCCCGGTCTGCTCCAGGCGGTGATAAATGAAGGGCTTGAACAGCTCCAGCGCCATCTTCTTGGGAAGTCCGCACTGGTGCAGCTTGAGCTCCGGGCCCACCACGATCACCGAGCGTCCGGAGTAGTCCACGCGCTTGCCCAGCAGGTTCTGGCGGAAGCGTCCCTGCTTTCCCTTGAGGGTGTCGGAGAGCGACTTGAGCGGGCGGTTATTGGCGCCGCGCAGCACCCGGCCCCGGCGGCCGTTGTCGAACAGAGCGTCCACCGCCTCCTGCAGCATGCGCTTTTCATTGCGCACGATCACCTCGGGGGCGTGCAGGTCCATCAGCTTCTTCAGCCGGTTGTTGCGGTTGATCACCCGACGGTAAAGGTCGTTCAGGTCACTGGTGGCGAAGCGGCCTCCATCCAGGGGCACCAGGGGACGCAGCTCCGGCGGGATCACCGGGATCACGTCCAGAATCATCCAGTGCGGCTTGTTGCCGCTCTTGCGGAAGGCCTCCACCACCTTGAGCCGCTTGGCGTACTTGAGCCGCTTCTGCAGCGAGGTCTCGTGCTTCATCTTGTCGCGCAGTTCGACGGAAAGCTCTTCCACCTCCACCCGCTTCAGAAGCTCTTTGATGGCCTCCGCGCCCATCATGGCTTTCATGCCGGTGGCCCGGTACTGCTGGTCGAGTTCGCGGAAGCGCTGCTCCTCGCGGATGATCTCGCGGTCCTTCAGGGGAGCGTCGCCCGGGTCCACCACCACGTAGGCCTCGAAGTACAGCACCGACTCCAGGTCGCGCAGGGAAATGTCGAGCAGATGGCCGATGCGGCTGGGCAACCCTTTGAAGAACCACACGTGCGAGCAAGGCGAAGCCAGCTCAATGTGCGCCAGGCGCTCGCGTCGCACCTTGCTCAGCGTGACTTCTACGCCGCACTTGTCGCAGATCACTCCCCGGTGCTTCATGCGCTTGTATTTGCCGCACAAGCATTCCCAGTCGGTGGTGGGGCCGAAGATGCGGGCGCAGAACAACCCGTCCCGCTCCGGCTTGAAGGTGCGGTAGTTGATGGTCTCGGGCTTGGTGACTTCCCCGTGCGACCAGCTGCGGATTTTTTCCGGCGACGCCAGGCTGATGCGGATGGCGTCGAAGTCTGCGGTCATGTGGCCGACCTCATACGGGTTCGAACGGAACAAGGTGACCTCCCAACTCTTCCTCAGGGGTCTTGCCCCTGCGTTGACTTGTGTGGCGCCGGGTCTTTGACCCGGCGCGTGTAAAAGCGAACTAGTCCGCCACCACCGCTTGCGGTTGCTTGCGCAGGGCGGCGCCCTTGAGCAGCTCCACGTCCAGGCACAGCGACTGCAACTCGCGGATGAGCACGTTGAACGATTCCGGAACTCCCGGCTCAATGGCGGCTTCGCCCTTGACGATGGCCTCGTAGATTTTGGTGCGGCCGTACACGTCGTCGGACTTGGCGGTCAGCAGCTCCTGCAGGATGTAAGCGGCCCCGTAGGCCTCCAGCGCCCAGACTTCCATTTCTCCGAAGCGCTGTCCGCCGAACTGCGCCTTGCCGCCCAGCGGCTGCTGGGTGATGAGCGAATAGGGGCCGATGGAGCGGGCGTGGATCTTGTCGTCCACCAGGTGCGACAGCTTGAGCATGTAGATGTAGCCCACGGTGACCGGCTGCTCGAACTTGAGGCCGGTCATGCCGTCGTAGAGGTCCACCTTGCCGGATTCGGGCAAGCCGGCCTCGCGCAACATGGCCTTGATCTCGTTCTCGCGCGCGCCGTCGAAAACCGGCGACGAGAAATGAACGCCCCGGGTCATGCTGCCCGCCAGGGCCTGCAAGGCGTCGTCGTCGAGCTCGGCGATGGAGTCGGCGAACGCCGTTTCCTTGAAAATGGTCTTGAGCTCGCGGCGCAGCGCTTCTTCGCGCGTGTTCTTGGCCAGCAGCTCAGAGATGCGTTGGCCGAGATGATGTCCAGCCCATCCCAGGTGGGTTTCCAGAATCTGGCCCACGTTCATGCGGCTGGGCACGCCCAGGGGGTTCAGCACGATCTCCATCGGCGTGCCGTCGATCAGGCAGGGCATGTCCTCGTCCGGCAGGATGCGGGCGATGACCCCCTTGTTGCCGTGGCGTCCGGCCATTTTGTCGCCCACGCTCAGCTTGCGCTTCATGGCGATGTACACCTTCACCATCTTGATCACGCCCGGGGGCAGTTCGTCGCCCTTCTGCAGCTTGGCGATCCGCTCGTTGGTGATCTTGCGCAGCACGTCGATTTGCCGCGAGGTCATCTCCTCGATTTCGTCAATCTGCTCGTTGACTCGCGGGTCTTTGTCGTTGAAGCGAATGCGCTTCAGGTTCTTGGTGGAGATGCGCTCGATGGTTTCCCGGTCGAGCACCGTTTCTTTGGTCAGCAGGCGCTTGTTGGTGCGCTCGTCATGCAGGTCGGCGTTGACTTCCTTGCCGCCCAGCAGCGCTTCCAGGCGCTTCAGGCGCTCGTCGGTGAGGATGCGGATTTCGTCGGTCAGGTTCTTTTCCAGCTTCTCAATCTGCGCCGCCTCGATGGTCTTGGCCCGCTCGTCCTTGTCCTGGCCCTTGCGGGAGAAGATCTTCACGTCCACCACCGTGCCTTCGATGCCCGGAGGGGTGGTGAGGGAGGCGTCGCGGACGTCGCCCGCCTTCTCCCCGAAGATGGCGCGCAGCAGTTTTTCCTCCGGCGTAAGCTGGGTTTCGCCCTTGGGCGTCACCTTGCCCACCAGGATGTCGCCCGCCTTGATGGTGGCCCCGATGCGAATCACGCCGCTTTCGTCCAGGTCCTTGAGCGCGGATTCGCTCACGTTGGGAATGTCGCGCGTGACTTCTTCCGGGCCCAGCTTGGTGTCGCGCGATTCGATTTCAAACTCCTCGATATGGATGGAGGTGTAGTAGTCGTCGCGCACCAGCTTTTGGGAAACCAGGATGGCGTCCTCGAAGTTGTAGCCGCGCCAGGGCATGAAGGCCACCAGCACGTTGCGGCCCAGCGCCAGCTCGCCGTGGTCGGTGCAGGGGCCGTCGGCAATCACCTGGCCCTGGGTCACCCGGTCGCCGCGCTTCACCACCGGCTTCTGGTTGATGCAGGTGTTCTGGTTGGAGCGCTTGAACTTGGTGAGCGTATAGATGTCGCTGCCCACTTCGCGCGAAAGCTGTCCCGGATGGTGCTCGCCTTCGACGCGCACAATGATGCGCTCGGAGTCCACCGAGTCCACAAATCCGTTGCGCTTGGCCAGTACCACCGCGCCCGAATCGCGCGCGGTCACCCCTTCCATGCCCGTGCCCACCAGCGGAGCTTCGGCGCGCAGCAGCGGCACCGACTGGCGCTGCATGTTGGCGCCCATCAGGGCGCGGTTGGCGTCGTCGTGCTCCAGGAAGGGAACCAGAGACGCGGCCACCGACACCAGTTGCTTGGGGCTCACGTCCACGTAGTCCACCTCCTCGCGGCTGACCAGCACGAAGTTGCCGGCCTTGCGGGCGTTCACCAGTTCGCTCAGGATGCGGCCGCGTTCGTCAATTTCCACGTTGGCCTGCGCGACTACGTGCTTGTCTTCCTCCCAGGCCGAGAGGTAGAAGGAGTGTGGTTCGTAGTCCACCTGGCGGCGGCGGCGCTCCCGCAGGTCGGTGTTGCCCTTGTCGGCTTCGTGCTTTTCCACGTGCTCGCCCACCTTGTAGGCACTGTCGCCGGCGTTGACCACGGTGACGAAGTCCACCACCCGCCCGTTCTTCACCTTGCGGTAGGGCGACTCGATGAAACCGAAGTCATTGATGCGCGCGTAGCAGCTCAGCGACGAGATCAGCCCGATGTTGGGGCCTTCCGGGGTCTCGATGGGGCAGATGCGCCCGTAGTGCGTGGGGTGCACGTCGCGCACTTCGAACCCGGCGCGCTCGCGCGAAAGCCCGCCCGGGCCCAGCGCCGAAAGCCGCCGCTTGTGGGTGATCTCCGACAGCGGGTTGGTCTGGTCCATGAACTGGGAAAGCTGCGAGGACCCGAAGAACTCGCGGATGGCGGCCATGACCGGCTTGGCATTCACTAGGTCGTGGGGCATGGCGGTGGACATTTCCTGGTACACGCTCATCTTTTCCTTGATGGCGCGCTCCATCCTCACCAGGCCGATGCGGAACTGGTTCTCCAGCAGCTCGCCCACGGCGCGCACCCGGCGGTTGCCCAGGTGGTCGATGTCGTCCGGCGAGCCCACGCTCTTGCGCAGCTTGAGCAGGTAGCGGATGGTGGCGTAGAAGTCCTCCGGATCCAGGGTGCGGTTGTCCAGCTGGGTGGTGCCGGCGTTGTCGTGCAGCTTGATGTTGAACTTCAGCCGGCCCACGCGCGAGAAATCGTACTTGCGCGGATCGAAGAACATGCCGTGGAACAGCGAAGTGGCCGTGTCCAGAGTGGGCGGATCGCCGGGGCGCAGCTTGCGGTAAATCTCTATCAGCGCTTCCTGCGGCGTCTTCACCGAGTCTTTGCGCAGGGTGGCGCCGATCACCGTTCCCACGTCGTCGCGCTCGGGGAAAAACACCTGCACTTCGGGAACCCCCGCGTCCAGCAGCCGGGCCAGTTTGTCGGAGGTAAGCTCGGAGTTCGACTCCAGCAGCACTTCCCCGGTCGAAGTGTCCACCGCGTCGGAGGCCGCCCACGCGCCCTCCAGGTCGGCGGCGTGCACTTCCACCTCCGTGATCTTCGCCTTCTGCAGGTCCTTGAGGATGGCGGGCGTGATTTTCCGCCCCGAGTGTGCGATCTCATCCCCGCTGCGGTTGGTGACGCGGTGTGCCAGCTTGGTGCCGATCAGGCTGGTGGGGCGGTGGCTCTCGGCATCCACCGGCCAGAACACCTTGCCCTCGCGCAACACGATGCGGTCCACGGTGTAGAAGGTGCGCAGGATGTCTTGGTCGGCGCGCAACCCCAGCGCCCGCAGAAAGATGGTCCCCAGGAACTTGCGCTTGCGGTCGATGCGCACGTACAGGATGTTCTTGGCGTCGAACTCGAATTCCACCCACGAGCCGCGGTAGGGAATGATCTTTCCCAGGAAGTAGGTGCGGTTGTTGGCGGTCTCGAAGAACACGCCCGGCGAGCGGTGCAACTGGCTCACAATCACGCGCTCGGTGCCGTTGATGACAAAGGTGCCGTTGGCGGTCATGAGCGGCACGTCGCCGAAGAACACTTCCTGTTCCTTGATGTCGCGGATGGAGCGCTCGCCGGTCGCCGGATCCTTGTCGAAGATGGTCAGCCGGATGGTCACTTTGAGCGGCGCCGAATAGGTCATGCCCCGCTCTTCGCACTCGGTCACGTCGTACTTGAGTTGCAGGCCCACGGGATCGCCGCACTTGCCGCAGAAGTCGGGAGTATTGGCGTTGTAGGTGCCGCACTTCCCGCACAGCACCTCCCCGGGGTGGAAGGGATCGGTGATCACGGTGGAGCCGCAGCTCTTGCAGGTGGTGCGCAGGTGGTGCAGGCCCTTCAGGTGGCCGCACTTGCATTCCCAGTTGCCAATGGCGTAGTCCACAAAGTCGAGTTGCGAGACGTTGCGGAAGTCGGTGATGGGAAACACCGACTGGAACACCGCCTGCAGTCCGGTTTCATCCCGCTCCGCGGGCAGCAGGTTCATTTGCAGGAAGCGGTCATAGGAACGCTTCTGCACCTCAATCAGGTTGGGAATCTGCTGCGTGGTCGGAATCTTGGAAAAGTCGAACCGCTTGCGAAACATCACCTTCTTAGTCGCCATGGATCCGCTCCTCAACCTTTTCGCCCGGGAAAAAGACGGCTGCGCCTGCAGGGACACCCGCCCTGCGGGCGCCCGCGAAGGCGCTACGGCCTGCCTGAGTTGTGCGTTTCCGCGCCAGTCTGGAAGCCTGTCGTCGTCCGGTTGCGCGGCCGGGACTTTCCCGCGCTGCCGGACGCGGCCGCTGGAAGCTCACGCTTCCGCAGCCCGTCCACTTCGCTGGCGGCTCCGCTCCCCAGCGGAACCGCGTGGTTGCTGCCGGCCTTGGCTTGCAGCGCCGCGAAGACTCTCGCGCGCTCTCCGGCCGCCGGCTCCGGGCCCGCAGGCCCGGACGAAGAAGCTACTTCACCTCGACCGTTGCCCCGGCGTCGGTGAACTTCTTCTTGATGTTCTCGGCTTCATCCTTGGAGACGCCCTCTTTCACTGCCTTGGGCGCGCCGTCCACCAGGTCCTTGGCCTCCTTCAGGCCCAGGCTGGTGACTTCGCGGACCGCCTTGATCACGTTGATCTTGTTGGCGCCCACTTCCTTGAGGATTACGCTGAACTCGGTTTGCTCTTCTACCACCGCCGCCGGGCCTGCGCCCGGCGCCGTCATCATCACCGGCGCCGCTGCCGCCGCTGAAACTCCGAGGCGCTCCTCCAGCCGCTTCACGAGCTGGGCTGCATCCAGAAGGCTCAGCCCAACAATCTGTTCTTCCAGCTGTTGCAGATTCGACATTGCTTTTCTCCCCGTGTGTAGTTACTGGGTTTCTTTGAACTTGTTGTGTTCCACACCCTGTTGCACCACCACCGCCACCTTGCGCCCCACGGCAGCCACAACCGTGGCCAGCCGCTGTGCGGGGGCGCTGATCAAGAAGAGGAGCTTGGCGTGGATCTCCTCCTTCGATGGCATGGTGGCCAGCGCTTCGATCTCCTGCACGCTGATCAAACGTCCTTCCACCACCCCCGCTTTGAAGCTGTACTCCGGGTGGTCCTTGGCGTACTTGGCCAGGGCCTTGGCCAGCGCCACCGGATCGCCCTCGGTGAAGGCGATGGAGGTCACGCCGCGCAAGTCCTTCAGCGCCGGCTCGAAGCTCGTGCCCTTCGCCGCCAGTTCCGCCAGCGTGTTCTTTACCACCCGGTAGCGGGCGCCCGCTGAGCGCACCGATTTGCGCAGTTCGAAGTCCTTGGCCACGGTGAGCTTGCCGAACGTTCCCACAATCAAGCCGCTCACGCGCGCCAGGTCCGCGCTCAGCCTCTCCACTTCCTGCTGCTTGCGAGCTCGAGTGAATGGCATGGTTCTCCTCTCCCGCCTAGGCCTTCAACGCGGCTTCGACTGCCGTGGTGTCAATCGCGATCCCCGGGCCCATGCTCGAGGAAAGGGTGGCGCCCTTGATGTACTTGCCCTTGGCGTTCTGGGGCTTGGCGCGCAGCACGCTGGTGATCACGGTGGTGGCGTTTTCCACCAGCTTCACCGCTTCGAAAGAAATCTTGCCCACCGGCACGTGCACCAGCGCGGTCTTGTCGGTGCGGAACTCGACTTTGCCGGCCTTGATTTCAGCCACCGCCTTGGCCACGTCGAAGGTTACCGTGCCGGTCTTGGGATTGGGCATCAGCCCGCGCGGGCCCAGCACCTTGCCCAGCTTGCCCACGGATTTCATCACGTCCGGGGTGGCGATCACGGCGTCGAAGTCAATCCAGTTTTCCTTCTGGATCTTCTCCACCATTTCCTCGCCGCCCACGAAGTCGGCCCCGGCCTTCTCCGCCTCTTTGACCTTTTCGCCGCTGGCGATCACCAGCACCTTTTTCGACTTGCCCAGTCCGTGCGGCAGCACCACTGTGCCGCGCACCATCTGGTCGGCGTGCTTGGGGTCCACACCCAGGCGGAGGGTGACTTCTACGGTTTCGTCGAACTTGGCGTAGCGGACCTTCTGCAGCAAGGGCACCGCTTCGCTCAGGGGATACGGGCGTTTTTCCACCGCCGCCCGCGCCTTGGTGATGTTCTTTCCGGCCTTTTGCATTCGTTGCCTCGTCTCCTACCGCATCCGTCCGGGTTGCGACGGGCCGTAGTCTGCGACACCTTCACACCCTGCACGATTCGCAAATCGCGAATCCTGAATTACGCCACCACATCAATTCCCATGCTCCGCGCCGTCCCCTTAATGCTCTTCACCGCCGATTCCACCGAAGCCGCGTTCAGGTCGGGCATCTTCTGGCGCGCGATCTCTTCCACCTGCTTCTCGGTGACCTGGCCCACCTTCTCCTTGTTGGGAGTGCCCGAACCCTTGGCGATGCCGGCCGCGCGCTTCAGCAGGATGGACGCCGGCGGGGTCTTGGTGATGAAGGTGAAACTGCGGTCGGTGTACACCGACAGCACCACCGGGATGATGAGCCCATCGAGTTCCTTGGCGCTGGTGCGGGCGTTGAACTGCTTGCAAAACTCCATGATGTTCACCTGCGCCTGCCCCAGCGCGGGCCCCACCGGCGGAGCGGGCGTGGCCTTGCCGGCCGCAATCTGCAACTTCACCTGTCCTGTGACCTTCTTGGCTGCCATGGTTTATGCTCCGCGCGAAACTACGCGCCCTTCTCCACCTGTCCGAATTCCAGCTCAACGGGCGTGGACCGCCCGAAGATGGTTACCATCACCTTCAGGGTTTCGCGGTCTTCGTTCACCTCGTCCACCACTCCGGTGAAACTGGCGAACGGCCCCTCGATGATCTTCACCGACTCGTTCTTCTCGAAACGCATCCGCAGCCGGGGCTTGTCTTTGCCGATCTGCACCCGGTAGACGATGGAGTTCACCTCGTCTTCCGAGAGCGGGGCCGGCTGCTGCCCCGTACCCAGGAACCCGGTCACACGCGGCGTGTTCTTGACCACGTGCCACACCTGGTCGTCCATTTCTATTTCCACCAGCACGTAGCCGGGCAGAAAGGCGCGCTCCACCGTGTACTTCTTGCCGCCGCGCAACTCGGTGACCGGCTCGGTGGGGATCACCACCCGCCCAATCTTGTTTTCCAGCCCGAAGGCAGCCACCCGCGACTCCAGCGATTCCTTCACCTTGCGCTCAAACCCGGAGTAGGTATGCACGATGTACCAGCGCATGTTCGGGTTTACGGGACGGACTTCGCCCGGCGCTTCCGCCGGAGCCCCGTCCGCGGGCGCGGCGCCCTCCGGCGCCGGCTGCGGCTCCGCTTCTCCGCCGGGTACGATGTTGTTGTCCTCGTTCATTTGCCTCTCCAGCCTGTGGTGCGGCCGGCCTTCTACCGCAAGTATCGGATCAACTGATCCACCGCGTTTCCCAGCGCCATGTCAATCAGGTAGAAATAAATTCCGAAGATGCTCACCGCGATGAGCACCACGGTAGTGGTCGCGCGCACTTCCTTGACGGAAGGCGTCGAGACCTTTTTCATCTCCATGCGCACGTCCCTGAGAAACCCAAGGGCGCGCTGCGGCCACGACTTCACTCTCTCTACGACGCCGTCTTCTGCCATGAGCTGTGCGACTTGCGACTTCGCCATCTTTCCTCGGCTGCCCGCTGCGTCCGCCTGCCGGACGCCGCCTGCCCAAACTCTGGCAGGGGCGGAGGGATTCGAACCCCCAAGTCCGGTTTTGGAGACCGGCAGTTTAACCGTTGAGCTTACGCCCCTGTTTCAGATCCTTCGCTCCGCTCAGGATGACCGCCCGCGCCTCAGACGCCGCGGAAATCGCGGTCACTTCGCTTCCTTGTGCGCCGTGTGCTTGCGGCACTTGCGGCAAAACTTCGAGAATTCCAGACGCTCGGTCGTGGTCTTCTTGTTTTTGGTGGTCGAATAGTTCCGGTCCTTGCACACCGTGCACTGCAATGTGACGATCTCTCTCATAACGCTCTCTCAGGCGCGGGCGGTTGCTTGCCCTACGCGATGACCTCGCTGATGGCGCCCGCGCCCACCGTGCGTCCGCCTTCGCGGATGGCGAAGCGCAAGCCCTTCTCCATGGCCACCGGAGTGATCAGCTCGATTTCCAGCGTCACGTTGTCTCCCGGCACC
>CAYTIL010000010.1:0-194624 GCA_964437985.1 uncultured Acidobacteriaceae bacterium | reverse complement strand
CCGCTTGGATCCCGCTTCGCGGGACCCACTTTCCCCCAGCCTCGACCGCGGCCAGCAACCTTCGAGCAGTGTTATGCTCGCAACCCAAAACCCGGAGAAAGTCTCATTATCCGTGGACTAAGAACGGGGGGCAGGTCAGCCCGAGCCCGCTCAAACTCCGCCGGTTCGTTCCCGACTGATGGCACCTTTACGACGACATCTCGCAACTCCTCATCTGAAGGAACCTCGGCGGAAAGGACATTTCTCAGTTCCTCGTCCAGCCGTTTTACAGCTTCGTGCGCGCCATCAAGTTCACAGATGGCGTTTCTGATGGCCTTTTCTATCCGGTCATTCGAGATCACGAATGCATTCCGGTTTTCCTTGCCGACGTAGTCCCAAAGTGCGTCAAAGGCGACGCGGAGGCGGCGCGCCTGTTGCTCGACGGCGTATTTCGTTGTCCGTGCCGAATGCACCAACTGATCGAATCGAGTGAGGTGGTTCTCTACCCGGAGGTTCACAAACTCCACATCATGCTTTGCACAATCCAGACCGAGAAACGTGGCCAGGAAAGTGAAATGGCCGGCATCAGAAATCTGCTCCAGCACGCGCATCAGTGTGTGGCGATTATCCCGAAGAAGCTTGCTCAGCCTGAGCGCAGTCTCTTCATCGACGGCACTTCCCTTCCGCCTGTCCCAGAGCGTCTTGCAATACCACGAAGCGACCTGCTCACCCCTGCCCTCCGCCGCGAGCAAGTGCTGAACGTCCCTGACCGGCATCCGATTATTTTTGGCGCTGTTACAGGTCTTGCAGAGGAGCTGGAACTCCGGCCTGTGCACGAAGCCTAGAGATATTGGGCCGATGTGATCGGCCGAGCACGGCCCCGGGTGCCCGTTGACACAGACCTCCTCCTTGAGATTCTTGGCGGAGCGAATAAGCCCCATCAGCCTGTCGGCGGCAACCCAATCCCCTTCGACCCAATACTCGAATACTCTTCGGTCCGTCGTGTACGACTGCAGATTCTCCTTGCTCCGGCCGGGATCAGTTTTGCTGCGGCAACACAGGTTGAATGAGTGAAACCCGTCCAGCCGGTCCGGCGCGTTCGACATCGCCCCTGGACTCAGGGTCGAAGGCTCCTCCGGCATATATTTCTCTTCGATCCAGGTCAACCAATCTTGCAGCTTGGGTGCGAGGTCCGGCACCTTTACCGACGATGTGCCGAGCAGCGCCGGGAGAGCCGCAAACACGCGATCGCCGAACTGTTCGACAAGGCGCGTGACAAGGCTGGTAATGTGCTCAAGTGCATCCACCGGAAAGCTCTCGTCTATAAAATCGAGCTTCTCGATGCGCCGGAGCAGCGTGGCGGAAGGGTATGCATATCGAATATCCATCACGCGCCCGCAGTTCTTGCACGGTTTTTTCTTCGTGGGGTGAATGAACTTCGCTGTTCTGCTGATCCAGTGCGGGGAGTTCGGATCAATACCGACCTCAACCGCCTTTCCTCTCCACCAATCCCGCCGCCGATGGTGCGTGTCCTTGTGTTTGCCGGATTTCCGGTTCGACGGGGCTTCCCATTGAATGTCTCCGTTGCCCATGTCTACATCCGGCATTCCGGCATAGTTGGGATGTTCGACGATGAAACGCGCGTACTCAAGGAACGCCTGTGGCCCGCGGCCGTAGTCTGGTTTTCTAGCCATGTATTGTGCTCAGCAAAACTCGATACGTATGGTCTGGATTCCGGCCACGCTGCAAAATCGTACTCATAGTCCCTCGAACAGCCGGGACAAAGTCACGTTGAGCGCCTTGGCAATGACTTTCAGGTTTTCGAGGCTGACGTTGCGCTTACCCCGCTCGATGCCGCTGATGTACGTTCGGTCCAGACCGCAGCGCTCCGCGAATGCCTCCTGAGACAGGCCTGTCGCCTGCCGCAATTCGCGCACGCGTCCTCCGAATCGCACAAGAAGTTTCGACGATATTTCGGCCATCCGCTCAAGGATCGGATGTTATGTACTATGAGTCCACGGACTTTAAGTCACAGCGCGGGCGAACTTGGTGATGACCTTCAATTCGGGCCCACAAGCCAGCGACTGCTGTGGAGTTCCCTTGTTTCAGGGCCGGTTGCTCGGTGTTGTCAGCTTTCTTCGTGCGAACCCTTTGGGCATGTTCGAGCCCCCTGCCATTCGCGTGCGCTTCTAGCGTCAACAGGAAGCCTCGGTTCCCCCTGAAGGTCTCCCCCGATTTTCCTGTGTGACGCCGCGCCCGACTACTGGCTGATCGGCGGCATCGCCCGAAAGGGTCATTGCAAAAAGGAGAAAGACCATGACAACGAATACCGAAACCACCACCAAGACGAAACAGGTTCCCGACTTCTACATCTTCGAGAACGCCGGGGAGGGACAGCAGGGCGGCAAGCCGGTCGGCGCGGGCTTCGCCCACAAGAAAGGCAAGGGCGTGACGCTCCTTATCAACGGCAAACGCTACGCGGCATTTCCGCCGAAAGCGAAACCCGCCGCCGAAGCCGAAGCAACCCAGGGGGAGGGCGCGTAAGCGCTCTTCCCTTCCCTTTTATAGCTACATGTGGTTTAGCGTAAACACAGAAATACGATTATACGTCTTTACGTGGATGCTGAAACGTGCTCAGACGGCGCGGCGGCGCTTCCGCTGGGGCCGCAAGACGCTCTGCCCTGCCCTTGGCCAGGGTGGCGCGCTTGCGCTTGATGAGGTGGTTCTTCTTTAGCGGCTCGATCACCATGCCGTAGTGGATTTCCAACATCTCGCACTTCAGCACGGAGACATGGACGAAGTCCTTGGGGTCCTGCGTTAGCACCTGCCCCGTCACCAGCCACGAGCCCACCCGCGTGGCCTTGCGCTTGCGCCTCCGGCGTCCCTCGTACCAGACGCCTTCCGTCCAACGCACCACGTCGCCGATGTCGAACTTCGCCCCGCAGGGCTCCCACTTTGTTGCCATGGCCCTTCATAGCCAGAATCCGTGTTGCAGTAAACACAGAAATGATGGTATACAGAATTCATGATCTACGCTTTTCTAAACCAGAAGGGCGGCGTGGGTAAGACCACCCTGTCAATTCACCTTGCCGACGCTCTGGCCCGGCGTGGATCTCGCGTGCTGCTGATCGACGCGGACCCGCAGCAAAGCTCGATTGAAGTGGTCCACCTTCCGGGCAGGGGAGAACCGGTTCAGCGTCGTCGCCATGGCGAAGCCGACCCTGCATAAGGAACTTGGGCCGATCTACACCGACTACACCGACATCGTGATCGATGGCCCCCCCCGCATCCACGAACTGGCGAAATCCATCATCCTGGCCGCCGACGTCATCGTCATCCCGGTTCAGCCCTCGCCCCCGGACGTATGGGCCACGGCGGAAACCGTGGATCTGGTCAACGAAGCCAAGATCTACAAGCAAACACTGCAATCAGTAATTGCGATTAATCGTAAAATCGTGAATACGGCAATCGGGCGAGACGTGCGCGAGGCGCTCTCCACCCTTGGTTTGCCTGTGCTGGACGCCGACATTTCCCAGCGCGTGGCTTTTGCCGAAGCCTTCGCCGCTGGCCAGACAGTTTCCGACCTCGATGCGCGCAGCACCGCCGCCCGTGAGGTCGAAGCATTCACAACAGAACTCGTGAAGGGAAAATATGAGCAAAAAAATAGCAATGACGGCAAGGCCCCAGGCCGCCGTATCGCCGCAAGCCGATAAATGGGTTTCTGACCAGCCCCCCGCAGCCGAGCCAGCAGGCCCGACCAAGCGCCTGACCGTGGACGTGCCGGAGAACAACCACACCCGCTTCAAGGCTCTGTGCGCCATGCAGAGAAGGAAGATGGCCGAAGAAGTCAACGCTTTCATTTTGCAGCGCCTCGCCGAAGCCGAACAGCAGGGCAGGGCATCGTGAAAAGACGGGGCGAGGACGGTCTGCAACGCATCGGCTCAATCCTGGGCCAGGACATCGCGCCCAGGTAAGACTCCCCCCTCCCGTTGGCGATCACGCAGAAAAAGGCCGGGGGGGGGCATCAAGAAAAAGCCGTCTTGAATCGTCGGGCAGCAGCTGGTGTCAGTTCTGGTGCTAGTTGCTTACGTCCTGTGGCGCGTCGCCATGCGCTCAGGTGCGGTGTCGAGGTTCGGTAGCCCACAGGAAGCAAAGGGAGATTGCAGCAGTGTGCTGCGTGCCGCGTCCTGGTGCGAATCACTCAGAATGGATTTTAAGTCCCGTGCGTCTGCCATTTCGCCACCCGGGCAAGAGGAGCGTATGGAACGGATTGTACGCCACCTTTGTGAACCGGAAGGGCGTCGTTTCGCCGGCCCGCTCACCTCGCAATTCTTAGATGGGGCTGCTAAACTCCCCGGACCGTGCAAGCCAGCCGGAGTCGCGGCGTGATTTTCGGTTTCGTGCTGTGCTGGGGAATTGCGGGATACGCGCAATCCGGGGCGTTGGCAGAGAGTGATCCAGTTCCGGCGGCGCCAAGCACGGAGAGTTCTTCGCAGCCCAAGGATGCGACGCCGTCGCAGCCGCTTCCCTCCCATCCGCTTCCCGACGCGCCCTCCCAAACCCAGGACGCGCCGCCGGGCTCGCCGCCGTCCAAGGAAGACGACACCCACATTCTTCACATCGTACCCACCGTGGACGTCACCGATCCCCATTGGCCGGTCGAGCCACTGACCACCAGCCAGAAGTTCGAGTTGTTCGCCAACAAGGCCTTCGACCGCTTTACCTTCGTCAAAGCCGCGGCCAGCGCCGGCATCGGCCAGGCGCTCGACACGCCCCAGGGTTGGGGGCAGGGCAGCGCAGGATTCGGCCGGCGCTACGGCGCCGCTTGGGCCGGTTCCGTGTACGGAGATTTCTTCACCCGTTTTGCCTTGCCCGCGCTGCTGCACCAGGATCCGCGTTACTTCCGCCAGGGACAGGGCCCAGCGGGCCGGCGCATCGGCTATGCGATGTCGCGGGTGGTGGTGACCCGGGGCGACAACGGCCGGCGCCAGTTCAACTTCTCGCAGGTGCTGGGAACTTTGTTTGCGGCCGCCCTCACCAACGCCTACTATCCCGAGGAGGAACGCCGGGCGGGGCGTACCTTCGCCCGCGCGGGCAGGCAGTTGGCCCTCAGCGCCGGGTTGAACGTGCTCAAGGAGTTCGGGCCCCAGCTTCGCCGCAAGATGTTCCGCAAAAAGAAGAAGGATGCGGCCGCCCGACCGGCTGCGCCCGCGCCTGAGAAAACTGCTCCCGCGGCGCAAACTACCCAGGCCCGGCACTCCAGCTCGCCTCCTCGCAACAAGACCGGTTCTATAATCCCCCTATGACTGTGACCCGACGCCGGTTCCTGGAGGAGTTCGCCGTGCTGGGCGCACTGGCGGCAGCGGCTCCGCATACTCTGGCCGCGCAGGCGCAGCACTTCGAGGAGCGCGGAGCTCTGCGAATCAGCGGCCCTCATCTGCAGCAGAGTCTGGAAGGTTTGAGCGTCTTCGGGCGGCCTGCGGGCGGCAGCTTTGCCGACGGCGTGAGCCGCTTGGGCTATTCGGACGCGGACGTGGCCGGTCGTTCCTACGCCATGGACCTGATGCGTGCGGCCGGCCTGCAGCCGCGCGTCGATCCCGCGGGCAACATCCTGGCTCGCCGAAAAGGCGCGGAGGACGCGCTGCCGCCCATCCTGTTCGGCTCCCACATTGATTCCGTCCCCCAAGGCGGCAACTTCGACGGTGACCTGGGCTCGATGTCGGCCATCGAAGTGGTGCGCACTCTAAACGAGCACCAAGTTTCAACCCGCCATCCCCTGGAAGTTGTGATCTGGACCAATGAAGAGGGAGTGGCCTACGGGAACGGGCTCGACGGAAGCCGCGCCGCCGCCGGCCAGCTCCTGCCCGGCGCGCTCGACCAGGTGTGGAACGGAATCAAGAAGGCCGATGCCTTGCGCAAGATTGGCGGCGACCCGGAGCGCATTGCCCAAGCCGTGCGAGCGTCCGGCTCCTTTCACTGTTATCTCGAGCTGCACATCGAGCAGGGTGGCACGCTGGACAAGGCCGGAATTCCCATCGGCGTCGTGGAAGGCATTGTGGCCATTGACCGTTACGACGCTGTTATCCGCGGCTTCGCCAACCACGCCGGGACCACGCCCATGCCCGAGCGCCGCGACGCACTGATCGCAGCCGCCGAGCTGACGCTGGCGGTACGCGAGATCGTGACCCGCGAGCCGGGCCGTCAGGTGGGCACGGTGGGCGAGCTGCACGTTGCGCCCAATGCGCCCAACGTGATTCCGGGCACGGTACGGCACAGCATTGAGCTGCGCGACTTGTCGTCGGAAAAGATTGCGCGCCTGGCCCGCGACATCGAGGCGCGGGCGAAGGAGATTGCCGCGCGCACGCGCACCGAGATCGAAATCCGCCCCACCAGCCATCACGAGAGCGCGCTGGCCACGCCTGCCGTGCAGGAAGCCATCGAAGGCGCGGCGGCGCGGCTGGGCCTGCGGCACATGCGCCTGCCCAGCGGCGCCGGCCATGACGCTCAGATGATGGCCCGCCTCGGCCCCATGGGAATGATCTTCGTGCCCAGCGTGGGCGGCATCAGCCACTCGCCCCGCGAGTTCAGCCGCTGGGAAGACTGCGCGCAGGGCGCGGACGTGCTGCTGCACACGGTGCTGGCGGTGGACAGGCTGGAGTTGGGCCGGGGATGATTGCGCGGCCGAGGATGATTGGGCAGCCGAGGACGGCTGCCCCACACGTGCCGCGCCACACCTAATGTTTGCCTCGCGCACCAACTGGAACCTGACGCCCAACCGGCTAGCGGCGGCGCTGCAGGAGCGGCGCGCCGCGGGAAAGGAAGTCCTCGATCTCACCGAGTCCAACCCCACGCGCTGCGGATTTGAGTACGACCAGCAGCGAATCCTGCGGGCGCTGAGCCCGCCTGAGGCGTTGCGCTACCAGCCGGAAAGCTGCGGGATGAAGCCGGCGCGTGAGGCCGTGGCGGAATACTACCGGGAGCAGGCGGCCCGCCAACCGGAAAAAGCCGGCGCCGCTCCTTCGGCCGGTAACATTCCCTCAGCCGGCAACGTTCCTTCCGCCGACAACATCCTGCTCACCAGCAGCAGCAGTGAATCCTACTCGTTCCTGTTTCGCCTGCTGTGCGAAACGGACGACGAAGTTCTGGTGCCCGCACCCAGCTATCCGCTGCTGGAGTACCTGGCATCACTGCAGGACGTCCGCCTGGTTCAATATCCGCTGCTTTACGATCACGGCTGGCAGATGGATATTGCGGCGCTGGAAGCGGCTCTGACTCCACGGTCGAGGGCGGTGGTGGTGGTCCACCCCAACAATCCCACGGGATCGTTCGTGAAGCCGGAGGAAGCGGAGTTGCTGGCGCGGCTGTGCGCGCGCAACCGCCTGGCGCTGATCGCAGACGAAGTCTTTCTCGACTTCGCCCACGACGGTGTTGCCCGGCAGTCGTTCGCCCAGCGTTCATTCGACGGCCGGGGGGACGTCCTCACGTTCGTTCTCAGCGGTCTATCGAAAATCTGCGGCCTGCCACAACTGAAGCTGGGATGGATCGCTCTTGGCGGGCCGGTGGAACTGGCCGGCGCGGCCTGGGAGCGGCTGGAGGTGATTGCCGACACCTACTTGTCGGTCAACACGCCGTCGCAGCTCGCCTTGCCGGAACTGCTCGCGGATCGTGCCCGGTTCCAGCGCCAGGTGGCGGCCCGCGTCGCCGAGAACTTGCAGCAACTCGACCAGCAACTGGCCGGCTATCCCCAACTCCGCCGGCTGGAAACCGAAGGCGGCTGGTATGCGGTCCTGCGCGTACCGGCAGTGCGGTCCGACGAAGAAGCCTGCCTCACCTTGCTGCGAGAGCACGGAGTCCTGCTGCACCCGGGACACTTTTTCGACTTCCCCGGCGAGGGCCACCTGGTGCTCAGCTTGATTTCTCCCGAGACCGTTTTCTCCGAAGCCATTGGGCGGGCGCTGAAGGCGCTGGCAGCCGCCTAGATCGGACCTGGGGTAACGATCACGACGGTTACCACGGTACCCAAAGTGGTAGTCCCATTGGGCAGGGAATATGACTTTCAACCGCCCCCTATCCGTGATAACTTTACTGCCTGCAAGCACCTCGACGGAGGTGTGGGGGAAGGACTGTTTGCCCCCGCCCGCGGGGTGCGGCCCGACTCAAGTCGTTTGGAACGGCGTCCCCTGCCGGGAGGGCGGGGGGTGCGCATGGGCTTGAACGTCGGGTGGGCGCAGCAGCCCGGCAGCGGTGCGCCGCGACCGGCGTTGGGTGGAAAAGGGTTCATGCAACCACAGGAAAGCGTCACCCAAATCATGCAGTCTCCGAGGGCCCAGGAAGAGCTCCTGGCCCAACTGGAGAAGTTCCGCAAGACCATCATCGTGATGTTCACCGACATCAAGGGTTCCACTGCATACTTCGAGAAGTATGGCGACGTGGCCGGATTGATGATGGTGCACCAGTGCAACGACATTTTGCGCCAGATCGTGGAGGCGCACGGCGGACGGGTGATCAAGACCATCGGCGACGCCATCATGGCCTCCTTTGACGACGGCAAGGAATCGGTGCTGGCGGCCATGGAGATGCAGAAGGCCCTGATCGGCTTCAACGCTCCCAAACCCACGGTTGACCACGTATTCATACGCATCGGCCTGCACTACGGTTCCGGTATCGTCAAGTCCAACGACGTGTTCGGAGACGTGGTCAACATGGCCTCGCGCGTGGAAAGCGTGGCCGTGCCCGAACAGATCGTTATTTCCGATACCCTCAACCAGCAGGTCGCGCCCCTGGGGGTGTTCAAGATTGTGCACCTGGGCTGTTATCAACTGAAGGGCAAGGACGCCGACCGCGATCTGTACGAAGTGGTGTGGAACGAAGGCGCGGCCCCGCGTCCGGCCGCCGCCCATACCATCGTGACCGGGGGCGCGAAATTTTCCGTGGTGCTGCCCAAGTTCAAGCTGCAGCACGTGCGCCGCGACGGTACCGTGGGCGACGAGCACCCGCTCAAGGAGGGCAAACTCAAAGTGGGCCGCACCGAGGGCGACCTGCTCTTCGCCACCGACGCCAAGATGGCCCCCGTCCACGGGCGCTTCTACGTGGACCGCGGGCAATTGTTTGTGGAAGATCTGAGCGAAGGCGCCGGAGTATTCGTGCGCCTCATCGCGGTCTATACCATGCAGGACAAGGACGTGATCCTCACCGGGCGGCAGATGCTGCAGTTCCGCGCCAAGGCCGAGGTGATGAAGAAAGCCGCCGCCATCGGCACCACCATCATGGACATGTCCACCGCCCTGAACGATTCGGTGGCCGAACTGGTGCGCATGACGGCGCAGGGCCCCGACGAAACCGGCCGTTTCCCGATTAACCAGGAAGAGGTCATCCTGGGCCGGTCGCGAGGTACCTATACCTTTAACGACGACGGCTTCATGAGCGGGCACCACGCCCGCATCTACCAGCGCGGCGAAGACTTCTTCCTCGAGGACATGGGCAGCCGCAATGGAACGTTTGTCCGGGTTCGAGGCTCCGCCCCGGTACCCGTGGGCGCGGGTGTGTTGATGGGAGGACAGCTCCTGAAAGTAGCGCAATAAGACCATGGCACAGGCTCCAGCCAAAATCGGGAAATACGAAGTCGTCTCCACCCTGGGCAAGGGCGGCATGGGCGTGGTCTACAAGGCGCAGGACCCGTTCATCGGACGCATGGTGGCCATCAAGATGATGACCGGCGGCTTCCAGGACAATCCCGATCTGCTGAAGCGCTTCTACCGTGAGGCCCAGTCGACGGGCATGCTGCAGCACCCCAACATCGTCATCGTGTACGACCTGGGGGACCAGGAAGGCAACCCCTACCTGGTGATGGAGTACCTGGAAGGCGAGGCCCTGGACAGGATTATCGCCTCGCGCCGCGACGTCCCGCTGGTGCAGAAGCTGCACTACATCATCCAGGGGCTGCATGGCTTGAACTACGCCCACCAGCGCGGCATCGTGCATCGCGACATCAAGCCCGGCAACCTGATGATCCTGAACGACGGCAATGTGAAGATTGTGGACTTCGGCATTGCCCGCATCGGCGACGCGTCGCTCACCCGCACCGGGCAGGTGGTGGGCACCATCACTTACATGTCGCCGGAGCAGATCAACGCCCAAGTAGTGGACGGCCGCACCGACATCTTCTCCTGCGGGGTCATGCTCTACGAGCTGATCACCGGCAGCAACCCCTTCGACGGCAAGGACACCGCTTCCACGCTGCTGAAGATCATCCACGAGCCTCCGCCGCCGCTGAAAAACTACCTCTCCGTATATCCGCCGGAACTGGAAGAGGCCTTGCACCGCGCCCTGGCCAAGGACCGCGAGGAGCGCTACGCCACCGCCGAAGATTTTGCCTTTGACCTGACGCGCATCCAGGAGTCGCTCAAGAAGCACATGGTGAGCGAGTACGTGGTGAAGGCCAAGGACTCCATCGAGAAGGCCGAACTGGGCAAGGCCAAGGAGTTCCTGCAGCAGGTGCTGCGCGTGGATACGCAGCATGCCATTGCCAAGGAACTGATGTACGAGGTGCAGCAGAAGCTGCAGAAGCAGCAGCGCGGCGAGCAGATCCGGCAGCTTCGCGCCCACGCCGAAGATGCCATCAACCAGAAGTCGTACGTGGATGCGCTCTCCTACCTCGATCAGGCGCTCACCCTGGACAAGACCAACACCGAACTCATCGGCCTGCGCGACCAGGTGCGCGAGGCCCAGGATAAAAGGAAGAAGCTCGACGACGCCCTGCGGCGCGCCGAATCGGCGCAGCAGATGGGCGACCTGGAAGCGGCCGCCAACGCCGTGGCCGAAGCCCTGGCCGCCGACCCCGGCAACGCCCAGGCCAAGGCCCTGGAATCCGCCATCTCCAAGGAACTCGAGGAGACCCGCGTGCAGCGGGAGGTGCAGGGCTTCCTGGAGGATGCGCGCAAGAATATCTCCGGCCGCAAGTTCACCGAGGCCTTCGAAGTACTGACCAAGGCGGAAAAGCTTGACCCGGCCAGCCCCGAGGTCCATGCCCTGAAGAGTCTGGCCACCTCGGGCCGCGATCAGGAAGCCCGGCGCCGCGACTTGGACAAGCTGACGGGCGAGATCCAGGACCTGCTCAACAAAGACGACTACCTGGGCGCTTCGCAAAAGGCCGACGCCGCCCTGCAGAAGTTTGCCAGCGATCCCAACCTGCTGAAGCTGAAGGCGCTGGCCGACAAGCAGCGCGAGACCACGGAGAAAAAGAAGTTCGTCGATGAGCAAGTGGCCGCCGCCAACAAGCTGGTGGGCGATGGCAAACCTGCCGAGGCGCTGGCCGTCCTGGAGAAGGCCGTCCAGAAGATGCCGGGCGAGCGCCGCCTCACTTCCCTGCTGGCGGTGGTGCGCGATTCCGCGGAACGCGAGCAGTCCGAGCAGCAGAAGAACATCTTCATCCATCAAGCCAAGGAGGCCATCGCCAGGAAGGACTACGCGGAAGCGGTCAATGTTCTGGAAACGGCGCAGGCGGAGCTGGAGGGGTCGGCGGAAATCAACGACCTGTTGCAGTTCGCCAAGGACGAGGCCGCCACCCAGTCCAAGCGCAAGACCATAGACGCCGCCGCCGAGGAAGCCCAGAAGCTGATCAACGAAAGCGACTACGAGGGCGCGGTGGCCATTCTGGAAGCCACCTTGAAGAAGACTCCCGACGATGAGCTCAAGGTGGTGCTCACCGAGGCCAAGCGGCAACTCGAGGACTTCAAGCGCAAGGTGGAAAGCGCGGTCACCCGCGGCCAGCGATTGCTGGAATCGCGCAAGATTGACGATGCCGTCAAGTTCCTGGAAAGCCAGCCCAAGGGCTTTGCGCGCTCCGCCGCCTTCACCGGCATACTGGAGAAGGCGCGCGCCGAACAAGACCAGATGAAGGGCGTGGCCGGGGCCATCGAGAAGGCCCGCGCCGCCGTCCAGAAGAACGATTTTGCCGCCGCGCTGAACATCGTAGAGGCTTGCCGCAAGACTTACGGCGAGACCCCGGAGCTCAAGCAGGAGCTGGAAGCCATCCAGAACAAGCGCACGGCCACCGCTAAGAGCCTGGTGGAGCGCGCCATTCGCGATGCCCGCACCTTGCTGCTGGCCCGCCAGTACGCCGCGGCGCTCAAGAATCTGGAGCAGGTGGCCGACCTGGCTGCCGGCGCTCCTGCAGAAGTAAAAGCTCAGTTCGACTCGGTCAAGAAAGACGCCTCCTCCGGAGCCTCGCGCGCCGGGAAGGAAGCCGAGATGGACAAGACCATCGTTGCCGGCTCCATGGAGGCGCAGCACACCATCATCGCCGGGTCGGCCGACTACGACGCTGCGCCGGCTCCGGCGTCCGGCGCGCCGCCGCCCGGTGTGGCCCGGCCTGCGCGGCCGGCACGGCCGGCTCCGGCTCAGCCGCCCGCCGTCCAAGCCCCGCCGCGTCCGGCTCTGCCTCCACCCAAGCCGGCGTTCCCGGTCCTGCCCGTGGTAATCGGAGTGGTGGCGCTGCTGGCCATCGTCGGCGTGGTCGTGGGGTATCGCATGATGTCCACACCGGCGGCGGCCACCGCTTACATCGAGATCAACGCTGTTCCCTGGGGAACGGTGAAGAGCATTACCTCCACCGACGGTGACGAGGTGGCACTCGGCGCCGAAACCCAGACCCCGTTACGCATCGCCATCGCCCCCGGAGAGTACAAGATCGTGGTGGCCGGACCGAAGGGCGAGGAGAAAACGGAAACCGTGAAAGTCAGCAACGAGTCCCCCGGGAGCTACGTTCCCGTCTTCGAGGCTATCGATGTCGACAAAATCGTCACCACTCACTGATGCGGGCCGCTGGCTGGCGCTGGCCGCTGCCCTGATGTTGCCGCTTTCCGCCCTGGCGGCCAGGAAAGACGACCTCTACAAACAGGCCCAGGCGGCCGCGGGCTCGGGCAAAGTGGACGAAGCTGCGCGCCTGTTCTGCGAAGTCGCCAAGGAAGACGCCGCCTACAAGGACGCCAAGCAGAACTGCACCATCTATACCCAGGAAGCCGAGCGCGAACGCAAGCGCAACGACGACCGCTTCCAGGAGGGCTTGCGCCTTTTCAACGAGGGCAAGTTTGACGACGCCGAGCAGAAATTCAAGAACGTGCGCTCCGGCCCTCGCGTCGAGGAAGCCCGGCAGTACATCAGCAGCCGGATTCCTGCCGCCAAGGCCAAGATCGCGGGCGACGAAAGTGCCCGGGAAAGCGAGAAGGTCATGGGGCAGCGCTTCGATCAAGGCGTGCAGGCCTATCAGCGCAACGATTTCGGCGGAGCCAAGAGCGCGCTGGGCGGAGTGAACGGCTCGAAGGAAGGCGAAGCCCGCAACTACCTCAACAAAATCCGTGAGTACGAGCAGGCCATGAACGAAGGCGACCGCCTGGCCGGCGCGCAGAACCATCGCGGCGCCCTGGGCAGCTACAACGAAGCCGCCACCATCAAAGGCGACGGGCCGGGCGATCCGCGCGGCAAGGCGTCGCAGATGGAAAAGGCCATGGCCGCTGCTGCGGTTACGCCGGGTACCACCACTCCGGGAACTACCACACCCGCTACCACCACTACCGCCACCATCACCAAGCCTCCGATCACCACGCCCAGCACCACCGCCCGGCCGGTCGAGGCCGCGATTGTGGAACCTACGCGTCCTCAGGTGGACGTTGCCAAACTGTTGCGCGACGCCCAGGCGGCCAAGGACAAGGGCGACATCGCTTCCGCCCGCGGCAAGTACCTGGCCATCCTCTCGGCCGAGCCCAACAACCGCCAGGTGCAGGCGGCGCTGCTCAGCCTGCCCAAGGACACCGGCACCCAGGCGCCCAAAGCCACTTCCGAAGCTGACGTCCTGCTGGCCACGGCCATCGGAGAGTTCTACAAGGGGAAGTATGATGACGCCGAGTTTCACATGCGGCTCTACATCGAGAACAGCGGGGGCAAGGCCGGCCTGGGAAATTTCTATCTGGGAGTCTCGCGGCTCACGCGCTATTTCCTGCGCGGCGCCAAGCCCGACGACAAGCGAATGATGGACGACGGCCTCGCAGCCTTCAAGCTGGCCAAGAAAACCAGCGGCTTCAAGGCCCCGGGCGAGCAGTACCTCTCGCCCAAGATCCTGAAGCTGTACCAGGACGCCACGCCCTAGACGCCCGCGCATCAGTAGAGACGCAGCTTGCTGCGTCTCTTGGTGTCTCGGAGACGTTGCCAGCAACGTCTCTACCGACGGGTTTGCCGGCAGCGCCAGCGCCTCTTAGAATGAAGTTCGTGAAGACCTGATGGTCACCGCAGCCGCCGTTCGCGAACACTACGACTCGCTGGCGTTCATCTACCGGACGTTCTGGGGCGACCACATCCACCACGGCCTGTTCAGCGAGGAAGCCGACACGCCGGAGGAAGCCCAGATCCGCATGGTGGACTACTGCTTCGCTCTCGCAGACAAAAGCGCCACTCCGCCGCGGCGCCACCGGCCTGTGCTCGACGTCGGCTGTGGACACGGCGGCCCGGCCATCCGGCTGGCGAAATTCTACGAACGCGAAGTCCTGGGCGTGACGCTAAGCGAGAAACAGGCGCGCTTGGCGCGAGAGAATGCCCGGCGCGCCGGTGTTCAGGATTTCGTAAGCATCATCGTGGACAACGCGGACTCATTTCAGCCGCCGGCCGACAGCTTCGACCTGGTATGGACCATGGAGTCCAGCGAGCACTTCCTCGACAAGCCAGCTTATTTCCGCACTGTGGCCTCAGCGCTGTTCCCCGGTGGCCGCTTGCTGCTGGCGGCATGGACCGGATCCATGGCCAGTTCGCGCGTGCGCGCGGTGGCTGAGGCCTTCCTGTGCCCGGAGCTGTTGACCCCGCAGCAATACACCGGCCTGATCGCCGCGGCCGGGTTAAAGCTGATGACGCAGGAGGACCTGACCGCCCGGGTCATCCGCACTTGGGAAATCTGCCGCGAGCGAGCGCGCCTGGCTTCTCCCGCGCTGCCGCTGTTGCCGGCGGCGGTGCGAGAATTCGTCGCCGGGATTGACGTCATCCTCGACGCCTACCGCTCCGGCGATTTGAGCTACACCGTCCTGGTGGCGGAGAAGAGTCCGGGGAAGCCCTAAATGCGCGGGCCGCGATATACTATGCGTCGCAATATTGAAGCCTCGCACCCGCGGTAGGAATCAATTCGCTCCGAGGAGAACCTGAGACTTGTCCACCGCCGCCGTCACCTACGCCCGCGAGAACCAGCCCCGTTTTCTTAGCGAATTGAAGGACTTGCTGCGCATCCCCAGCGTCAGCACGCTGCCCGAGCACCAGCCCGACGTGCGGCGCGCAGCCGAGTTTGTGGCTGCCGACCTCAAACGCATCGGCATGGAGCACGTGGAGATCATCCCCACCGCCGGCCACCCGCTGATTTACGCCGACTGGCTGCACGCGGACGGCAAGCCCACGGTGGTTTGCTACGGGCATTACGATGTCCAGCCTCCGGACCCGCTCGATGAATGGGTGACGCCGCCCTTCGAGCCTACCGAGCGCAACCAGAACCTCTACGCGCGCGGCGCCGTGGACGACAAGGGCCAGATGTACATGCACCTGAAAGCGCTGGAGTCGCTGATGAAGACCGGCGGCGGCAAACTGCCGCTCAACGTGCGCATGATCATCGAGGGCGAGGAAGAAGTGGGCGGCGAGTCCATCTCCAAGTTCGTGCGCGAGCATCCGGAGCGCTTGCAGGCCGACTTTGCGCTGATCTCCGACACCGAGATGTTCGCTCCGGAAATTCCTTCGCTCTGTGTGGGCCTGCGCGGGCTGGTGTATACCGAGCTCGAAGCCACCGGCGCCATGGTGGATCTGCACTCCGGGGTGTACGGCGGCGCCGCGCCCAATCCGCTGGAAGCGCTCTCCCGCATCATTTCGAAGCTAAAAGACGAGAACGGCAAGGTCCTGGTTCCCGGCTTCTACGATCGCGTCACCAAACCCTCAGACGAAGAGTTGCAAGACTGGAAGTCGCTGCCCTTCGACGAAGAGGAATATCGCAAGCACGAAGTCGGGTCCACGGTGCTGACCGGTGAACCCGGCTACTCGGTGCTGGAGCGCACCTGGGCACGGCCTACGCTGGAAGTCCACGGCATGCCCGGCGGGTTCACTGCCGCGGGCGCCAAAACCGTGATCCCGGCGAAGGCATCCGCCAAAATCTCCATGCGCCTGGTACCGGATCAGAATCCGGAGGAGATCTTCGCCGCCTTTCAGAGCTACGTGCAGTCGCTCACGCCGCGCGGCATCCAGCTCAAGGTAAAAAAGCACAGCCTGGGCCCGGCCAGCGTGATTCCCACCAACAACCGCTACGTCAAAGCGTCCACCGAGGCCATGAAAGAAGTTTTTGGGAAGGAGACGGTTTACATCCGCTCCGGCGGCTCCATCCCCATCGTCTCCGACTTCTCGAAGCACCTGAAGATTCCCAGCGTCATGATGGGCTTCGGCCTGCCCGACGACAACCTGCACGCCCCCAACGAGAAGTTCCACATCCCCAACTTCTACCGGGGAATTGAGTCCATCATCCGGTTCTTTCAGAAGCTGGGAGCGTAGCGCGGGGTCCTTGCTTCCACGTTAGCGCCGAAAAGCATGGCGCGAACGTGGGCCACCTGCCCCAAGTCGCGTCCAGGTCTTGACCCGCTGAAGTTGGTAATTTGCTGGTCGGCAGGGACTTACAAAGGAATGAATAGAATGCGCACTAGAACCAAGAAACGACATGGGGACTTGTCGGGCTGGTGTTCGTCGCACATTGGGCTAAAAGGACGTGGCAGGACGTCTTACGAGCAGAGCCTGAGTCGGAACCCCGCTTCTTTCAAAAGCACCGCCGGCTCCGCCAAAGAACGGCAATCGCGGTTGTGTCCCTTTTTGCAGCCGCCATAGGAGCCGGAGTCTACAGAGGGCATGCAGCAGCGCGGGATAGTGAGCGCATTGATCTGCTGGTTAGGCAGGCGGCCGAGTGGAGGCAGCAGGCGGAGCCGTTCAAAAGGCGTTTCATCGAAGCTGTAGGTAGGGATACACCAACGGTGGAGTCGTACATCCAGAGATGCGTCGAGCTGGAGGAGATCCTGGACGCCTAACAGCCGATGATGCGGCGCTCGCTTGAGTTGCTGCACAAGTTCGAGGCTGAAGCTACCGAGCAACCTAAGGCACTGCCGACAATTAAGGTGATTAGGGGCGTTGCCGAAATCGACTTGGAGGTCATGGATCTAATGAGAGTCGAAATCTCCCATTCCAAGCGGCTAGCGACGGTTCAACCATCAGAACAGGACAAGTATTTTGCGGAGTTCATTCAGCCCCTTCGCGATCAACAAGTAGCGCTTGCCGACAGGCAAGCGGAGCTAGTGAAATCAGCATTGGCGCAAGGCATCCACTTGCCTGATGACCTTCTGGCGCTCGCCCAATAGTCGAATTTCATTGACTCATCGTTAGGGCTTGCCAGCGGGATTACTGTTGCGTATGTGGCCGTCTAACGGGCATGTCGGAAGATGTTGCTCCCGCCTCCCCGATTCAAACTCACCCGCTACTCGAAACCGCTTGCTTCCCCTCCCCAACCGCGCTACACTTCCCTTGCTCCAGCGGTTCTCCCGCCTCGCCTTTCCCACAGAAGCTGCGAAGGTCTGAGATTGCACCATAATTTGTGCAACCGATTGTGGTCTCCGCCCCGGGGGCCCCATATGTTGGGCCGATATTGCTTGACCCCATTCCCGGGCACGGCTACAGTTAGGAACAATCGTCCGGCGAGGCAAGGTCTTGCGATTCTAGATCTTGCGATTCTAGATCTTGCGATTCAAGGTCTTGCGAGGCAGGGTCTTGACCCGGCTGGATTTGGTGCGCCCAGACCCCTGGCAGCTCAAGGAGTGGAGCGTTGCTGAAAATCAAGAAACTGCAAATCCTCGGCTTCAAGTCCTTTTGTGACCGCACCGAACTGAAATTTCACGGCGACGGAGTTGCCGCCATCGTTGGCCCCAACGGCTGCGGCAAGTCCAACCTCGCCGACGCCATTTCCTGGGTACTGGGCGAGCAGTCGGCCAAGACCCTGCGCGGCGGCCGCATGGAGGACGTGATCTTCAGCGGCACCCGCGACCGCAATCCCATGGGCATGGCCGAGGTGTCGCTCACCCTGATTGATCCCGAAGTTTACGACGGCCCGGCGCAGGACTTGAGCGCGGAAACCGATGTCGACGTTCAGGACAATCTTCCCGCCGACGATTGGGACGAAGCTGGCGCGCGCGCCCAGTCGGTCGCTGAAGGCGAGCGCGTCACTCAGGAATTCCAACCCGGTGTCGGCGATGAAACCGGCGAGGCCGAAGCCGGCACCGAAGCTGATGCGGAAGCCGGCGCGGAAGCCGGTCCAGGCGTCGGTCCAGAGGGCGGCGCAGAAGCCGGAGCCTCAGCAGAAGATGGATCAGCAGCAGAGGGTGGCGGCCCTCCCAGCGAAGTGGTGCTCAAAGTCCGGCGGCGCAAACTGAAGCAGTTCGAGACTCGCGCCGGGCAGATCGTCGTGACCCGCCGGTTGTTCCGCTCCGGAGAGAGCGAGTACCTCATCAACGGCAGGCTCAGCCGGCTGCGCGACATCCAGGATATGTTCATGGGCACCGGCCTAGGTCCGGAGTCCTACGCCATCATCGAGCAGGGACGCATTGGGCAGATCCTGAGCAGCCGCCCGCACGACCGGCGCGCCATCATCGAAGAGGCGGCCGGCATCACCAAGTTCAAGACTCGCAAGCGGCTGGCGGAAGCGCGCCTGGAAATGGCGCAGCAGAATCTCGCCCGGCTCAGCGACATCTTCGAGGAAGTCACGCGGCAGATGAACTCGCTGAAGCGGCAGGCGTCGAAGGCGGAGCGCTACGTGCGCCTGCGCGACGAAATGCGCGCCCAGCTGCGCCTGGTGCTGGCGGGAAAGTTTGCGCAGTTTGCCGCTGAGTCCGCGGCCTGCGATCAGGAACTGGCTTCGCTGTCCGCGGACATGCAGGCAGGCACGGCCGCGGTGCAGCGGATGGAACAGGAGCAGTCGGCCGGAACGCAGCGCGGGTACGACCTGGAAGCCGCGGCCGGCGCGGCCCGCGAACGCGCGGCCGCCATCGCGCTGGAATCCGACCGCGCTCACGCCCAGCAGCACCACAACCATGAGCGCTGCCGCGAATTGCTGGCGCGCTCAGCGGAGACCCAGGCGGAGCTGGAGCACACCGCCGCCCACCTGGCTTCGTTGCACACCGAGCTGCGGGTCAACCGCGGGGTGCTGGATTCGGCGCAGTCGGAAGTGGCCTCCGCACAGCAGGAAGCCGTACGGCGCGAGCAGGAAGCGGCGAAGGTAACCACCGCGCTGCTGGGTCTGGAGCAGGAGCAGGAGGAGCGGCGCGTCCGCATTTTGGAAGCGATGGCGGCCGCATCCGACACTCGCAACCAGATCACGCAGGCGGAGGAGCAGATCGTCGCTTTCGATCGTGAAACCCGCCGCCTCGACCAGCAGATCACCTCAGCCCGCGAGGAAACCGAGGCGGTAAGCGGCCAGCGCAAGCAGCTCGCGCTGGAGTTCGAGTCGGCGAGCACGCGCGTTCAGGCGCTCGCTGGGAAGATCTCCGAAGCCCGGCGCCGCCTCGAAACCGCGCGCGCCGAAGAAGAGGAAAGCAAGCACCAGCTCGATGGCCTGCGCTCGGCGTTCGCCGCGGCGCTGGGCAAGAGGAGTTCGCTGGAGGCGGTGATCGCCGAGCACGGTTACTCCACCGAGTCCGTCAAGCGGCTGATGCAGTCCGGCACGGAGCGGCGCGGATTCGCGCCCGTGGGAGTGCTGGCCGACTTCCTGGAGGTGGATGAGACCTACGAGCGCGTGGTGGAAGACTTCCTGCGCGACGAACTCAACTACATCGTGGTGAAGTCCTGGGACTCCGCCGACGAAGGCCTGCGCCTGCTCCAGGGCGCTGTGGACGGCCGCGCCACCTTCCTGGTCCACCCGGATGACTCGCAGGCCAAGTTTTCTTTCGCGGTGGATGAGAGCGCGCGCCCGGCTCCCGCCCACGACAGCCTGGTCCCACTCACGCGCTGCATCCGCGTGCTGAACGGCTTTGGCAAGTCGCTGGAGGTCATCCTGCCCAAGCTGCGCGAGGGCTACATCGCTTCCGGATCCGGCTTGGCCCGTGAGCTCGCCCTGGAAAATCCCAGCGCTTTCTTCCTGTCGCCCGGCGGCGATTGTTTCCACAACGTCACCGTCACCGGCGGCAAGCAGCGCGCCGAGGGTCCGCTATCCATGAAGCGCGAACTGCGTGAAGTGGAGCGTGGTTTGAACGAACTGGAAAAGCAGGTGCAGAAACACGAAGAGCGCGTGGCTCTGCTGGCCCGCGAAATCCGCGAGCTGACCGCGCTGCTGGATTGTCTGGAAGGTGAAGCCCGTGAAGCCGAGCGCCAGGCCATGACTTCCGGAACCACGCTCCATCACCTGGACACCGAGCTCGCACGGGCCAGCGAGCGCCTGGCGACCTGCACTGCAGAGCGCAGCCGGCTGCAGGCGGAGCGCGCAGAAACTTCCGCGCAGGAGGCTTCGCGCCGGCAGACGCTGGCTGTCCTGGAAGAGCAGCGCGCCGCTTTGGAAGCGGGAGCCGCGGCGGCGCTGGAGCAGCTCGAATCGTTGAAGGCGGCGCGGGAAGCTGCGGCGCGCGCCTCCGCCGAGATGGCGGTGCGCGTGGCCGCGCTGGAGGAACGGCGCAGAGCGGCAGCGGCGGCCCTGGGCCGCATTGCCACGCTGGCCGAGGAAGTATCGGCGCGCGCGGCGGGCCTGGAAGGACAACTTGCTTCCGCAGCTTCCGAACGTCACCAGCGGGAAGATGAGAACGCTGAGCTGGAAACTCGCGCGCGGGAGCTGGCGGCGGAACGCACTCAGGTACAGGCGCAAGAAACCGCGCTGCGCACGGAGTCCATCGGCGTCCGCGCCCGGCTCTCGGAGATGGAACAGCAACTGCGCTCCGCGCGCCAAGCTTTGGACACCGCCCGCGACCGCCGCGGAGAAGTCTCCGCGTCGCTGGCCCGGCTGGCGTCCGACACCCAGCACCTCGCCGAAGTCTGCCTGAACGAACTGGCCGTCACCGCGGACCAGCTTCGCGCCGACGATTCCCTGCCCCGGGTGAGCGGCGAGCAACTGGCCGCCGAAGACGCGCTGCACCGCGACCTGCGGGCGCGCTTGGAATCCATGGGGCCGGTGAACATGATGGCACTTGAGGAGTACAACGAGATCTCGCAGCGGCACGCGTTTCTCGAAACTCAGCGCAAGGACCTGCTGGAATCGATTGAGAACACGCAGAGCACCATCCGCGAGATTGACCAGTTCTCACGCCAGCAATTCCAGGAAGCGTTCCAGCGCATCAACGAGAATTTCCAGATGACCTTCCGCAAGCTGTTCGGCGGCGGGCAGGCGTTCATGCGGCTGACCGACGAGGAGAACGCGGCGGAAAGCGGGATTGACGTGGTGGCCTCGCCTCCGGGCAAGAAATTGCAGAACGTGCTGCTGCTATCCGGCGGCGAGAAGGCGCTCACCGCGTTCTCGCTGCTGGTGGGCATTTTCCAGTATCAGCCCAGCCCCTTTTGCATCCTCGATGAAGTGGACGCGCCCCTGGACGAAGCCAACATCGGGCGCTTCACCCAACTGGTGCGCGAGATGAGCGTGAAGACGCAGTTCGTCATCATCACCCACAACCGCAAGACCATGAACATGGCGCCGGTGCTGTACGGCGTCACCATGCAGGAGCCGGGAGTTTCCCGCCTGGTGTCGGTGCGCTTCCACGAAGCCATGCCCCAGGCCGCCGGATTCTGACGGCGGGAAAGTTTGGCACTGTTTTTCCACAGAGGCAGGACCGCAACTCCGTGTCCGGACGGCCGTTCCACCGCTTACCGGTTCCTGTCAAGGTTTTTTCACGAAAAAGTTTGGCCGCAACGGGCCTCGCGAGATTGACAAAAGTTTTCCCGTGGCTAGAATACGCCTCTGTTTTCTCTGCAGGATTTTGATTCCGTTGTGACCACGCGAATCACAGAGCCGGTGTTGCTGCACACGGATTTCCCGGGGATGCCTCTGCACGCCAGCGGCAAAGTCCGGGACCTGTATCTGCTGGACGACCGCATGCTGTTCGTGGCCACCGATCGTATCTCGGCGTTTGACTACGTGCTGGCTTCCGGAATTCCTCACAAGGGGCGCGTGCTCACGCAGCTCTCGCTCTTCTGGTTCGACTTCCTGAGTTCCATCGTGGCCAACCACGTTTCCACCGCCGACGTGAGCCGGTACCCGGAATTCTTGCAGCCCTGGCGCAACGAGTTGGAGGGGCGCTCCATGCTGGTGGTGCGCGCTGACATGGTTCCCATCGAGTGTGTGGTACGCGGCTATCTTTCCGGATCGGCCTGGAAGGAGTACCAGCACAAGGGCTCAGTCTGCGGCATCGCCCTGCCTTCGGGACTGAAGGAGTCGGAGAAGCTTCCGGATCCCATCTTCACGCCCGCGGTAAAGGCCCCCAGCGGGCACGACGAAAACATCGGATTCGCGGAGATGGTGCAGCGCGCCGGCCCGGAACTGAGCGAACAGTTGCGCGACCTCAGCCTGCGCATTTATCGTGCTGCCGCCGAGTACGCGCGGGAGCGCGGCATCCTCATCGCCGACACCAAGTTTGAGTTTGGGCGCACGCCCGCCGGCCTGGTGCTGGCCGACGAGGTGCTGACGCCCGATTCCTCGCGCTTCTGGCCAGCGGCGGAGTACCGGCCGGGCGGCCCGCAGGAGTCGTTCGATAAGCAGTACGTGCGCGATTACCTGGAGTCGATTCGCTGGAACAAGCAGCCGCCCGCGCCCGCGCTTCCCGCGGAGGTGGCGCAGCGCACCAGCGAGAAGTACATGGAGGCGTATCGCCGGCTTACCGGGCGAGAGTTGGAGGTGTAGGTGGAACCGGCCGGAACCGGAAGTCCTGTGGTGCGGGAGTGCGAAGGCCTCCTGTGAACGGTCTGGACTGGCTGATCCTGATGGTGGTGGCGGCCTCCGTGCTGATGGCCGCGGGCCAGGGGATTTTCATCGAGCTGTTTTCCCTGGCCGGGGCGGTGCTGGGATTCATGCTGGCGGCGTGGAACCATGCTCGACTGGCCGTTTGGTTCGCGCCCTATGTGAAAAGCGACGCGGTGTCGTCGGCGGCCGGGTTCCTGACCATCTTTGTGGTGGTCCTGGTGCTCGCCGGCTTGGCCGGACGTACCGTCAGTTGGCTGATGAAGCATGCCGGACTGAGCTGGTATGACCGGATGCTGGGCGCGGTGTTCGGATTCGTGCGCGGGGTGGTGGTGGCCACGGTGGTGGTGATGGGATTGCTGGCGTTCGTACCGGAATCGAGGATCACTTCCGGCTCCGCCTTCGGCCCGTACCTGATCGCCACCGGCCGCATGGTAAGCCGCGTGGCGCCGGCGGAGATGCGCGAGCGCTTCACGCGCGGCGTGGAGTCGGTGCGCAAGTCGGCCACGGAAAGCGGAAGTTCACGCAAAGAAGACGACGAGAAACCGGGAAAGAAGTAACAGAGTGCCAAACGCTTCACAACGCATTCATAGGGAGAGGGTCCCGTGAAAGATCAGCTTGAGGCCTTGATCGGGCAGATGCACCACAGTGGAATCCTGTACGCGGAAGCGGTGCGGGAATTCAAGAAGCGGTTCATCCTCACCGTCCTGGTGGAGAACCAGGGCAACCAGTGCCGCGCCGCGCGCGAACTGGGCATGCATCGCAACACCCTCAGCCGGACCATCAGCGAACTCAAGCTGGACATCCGCGCGGTGCGCAACGGGGCGCGGCGTCCGCCGCGCAGCGCCCGCCCCCTGGCCGGGGAAAAGGAGAAGAAGGCGGCGCGCTAGCGCCGGCACGTGAAAGTTCCAATGGAGATGGGCCAAGAATCAAGAGGCAGCCGCTGGCTCGGCTGCCTCTTCGTTTTCGGAGAACGGCGGCTAACGCCCGCGGCGCCGCGCAGGCGCTGCCCGGGTGAGCAGAACCCCCTCGGCCATTTTCATGACGAAGGGCTCGGGCGTGAATTCAGCGGGCGTGGCTTCCAGCAGGATGTCGGCGCCGGCGGCGGGCACCTGGCGCACCGTCAAGGCGGCGGCCATGGTCACTTCCACGTCGGCGCGCTTGGCGTCGATGGCGTCGGCGGTGGCTGCGATCTGCAGCTTGTTGCGGGTAGCGCTGATCACGCGGCCCTGGAATTGAAGCGGAACTCCCTTGATCTGGCCCCACACCTTCTGCGCCGGCTCTCCGCCCACACCCAGAATGAACTCGAACTCGGCAAAATTCATTTGCTTGACGGGAGTCTTTTCCACCATCTGGGCCGCGCGCTCCGCAGGCGTGGGAGCCGGCTTGACCGTGAAGCCGTCCGGCGGAAAGGGAGTGGCCTTGGTCTGTGCCAGCAGCTCTTTCCAGCCTTCCTCGTCGCCGTGATAGCGGATGTACTTCTTGCGGCCGAAGTCGCTGATCTGTTTCTGCGAGGCCGCGTTGGGAGCCAGGTTAGCGGCGCGGGCCACGAACCAGAGCCCGGTGACGTCGTTGGGCGGCTCGGCGGTCAAATAGGACAGCGAAAGCGGGTAGACGTTGCCCAAGTCGCTGGGATTCTCCTCCACCGCGGCCCTCAGGTGCTCTTGCGCCGCGGGGAAGTCCTTCACTTGAAGCGCCGCCAGTCCCACCGTGGCGTGAAAGTAGATTCCGAACTGTTTCTTCAGGGTGGCGAACTGCTCGGGCGTGACGCCTTCTTGGGGCTTCAGAGTGACCAGTGCCTTCAGGCCGCGCTCGCTGTACTCGCGGGCTTCCTTCAGGTTCTGCGCCGGGTTCTGATTGGCCTCCGCAGCGCTGCGCTTGGTGAAGGCCATTACCAGCAGGCCGCGAACGTTGCTGGGCGCTTCCTGTAACAATCGGGCGGCGGCGTCCATGCTCTTGGGCGCGTTGCCGGTCTGCTGGTAGGCGCCCATCAGGACTTCCAGCGCGTCTTCTTTCATCACCGAACCGGGATACTGCGCCAGAAAACCCTCGATGCCGCTGATGCGAGCTTGGGGGTCCTGCTGGCCGACAGCGCCCACATAGGCGTTGTGCTCCGCCGGGTCTTTGATCGTCTTTTGCGCCGGGGCGGGGTCCTGGGCCGCGGCCACCGAAAACAGGGCAAGCGCAAACGCAACTAACAGCTTCTTCATTGCAGCTCCTCGAGAATGTGGGAAAGTGCGAAGGTCCGGCTTCGCAACCCGGCCGACGCTTAGGGGGCCCGCCGCAGACCGGCCATCTGGACACTCCGCAGAAGGCGCGCCCGCCCCGTCGCGATGTCCTGAATTATATAAGAACCCCGCGGTTCCCAGGCAAGTGATTTGACGCCGGGGCTCCCTTTCCCCCCTGCTTCTGAGATGCCTTCCACCTGGGTTCTGGATGTGCGCCCGTCCAGGTCCAAGCCGGCGAGAAAAGCCTGGACCCAGGCAACCCTTGTCGACCCGCCTATTCCGGGTGAGCCGGGTTCCACCGGCGTTTGTGCAGACTGCACTGCGGGTGCTACTATTCCAATTCCAACTTCATCCAAGGAGACATTTATGTCGGATCGTGATGGCGGAAGCATCATGTGGTTCATGGCGGGGCTGGGTTTGGGCGCGCTGCTGGGCGTGCTGTACGCGCCGCGCTCCGGCCGTGAGACCCGGGAAGCGCTGCTGGAAGGCGCCGAAGAAGGACGCGATTTCATCGTCTCCAAGGGCCGCCAGGCGCGCGATCAGGCGGGCCAGTGGGCGGATCGCGGACGCGAAGTCGTGTCCCGTCAGAAAGAAAACCTGGGAGCCGCGGTGGAGGCCGGACGCCAGGCCTACCGCGAAGCCACCAGCGAGGGCGCGGCCAAGAAGTCGTAAGCGGCTTGATTCAGGCCCGGTAGAGACGTAGCTGGCTACGTCTCGGCAGGAGACGTTGTCAGCAGCGTCTCTACGGAAATGCACCGCTCGGCGCGAAGGACGGCTCCATGGACCAGAACACGCTGATGCAGTTGCTCACCGCCTTCATCGCGGTCACGGCGCTGGCCGTGATCATCCAGATGGGCATCCTGATCGGGATGTTCGTCAGCCTGAAGAAGACCAGCGCGCGCGTGGAAGCTCTGGTTGAAGAAGTGAACCGCCGCGGCATGCCCGTTCTCGACGCCCTGAACACTATGCTGGTGGAAAGCCGCGTCAACGTGGGCAACATCACCAGCGACCTGGCCGTGGCCACCGCCGGAATCAAGAAGCAGGTGGCGCACATGAACGAAGTCCTCGACGACGTCGTGGACCGCGCCCGCCTGCAAGCGATCCGCAGCGATCAAATCGTCGGGCGCACACTCGACAAGGTGGAGGAAACCACCGAGATGATGCACGACACCGTCATCTCCCCCGTCAAGCAGGTGGCCGCCATCATGCAGGGGCTGTCGGCAGGCTTTGAGTACTTCTTTGGCCGCAGCGGCAACCGCCGCCCCGCCTCCCGCGAAGGCGGACGCGCTTCGCAGGAAGAGGAAATGTTTATCTAGTCGTTAGTCGTTGGTCGCTAGTCGTTAGTCGTTAGCTTCAGCCTTCAGCATTCAGCCATCAGCATTCAGCGGAGCTTCCGACAGATTGTCATCCCGAGCGGAGCCCGCCGCGGCGGGCGAAGTCGAGGGATCTTGGTTTTCTCGAATCGGGTGAGACTTAAATAAAAACCACGAAGTCGCTGACTGCCGATTGCTGATTGCTGAGTGCCCCTACGCAATCCACCCGCCGCCCACCACTACATCCCCGTCGTAGAACACCGCCGCCTGCCCGGGCGTGACGGCGCGCTGCGGCTGCTCGAAGGTTACGAGCACTTCGTCGTCGCCCGCCCGCTCTAGTGTGGCCGGTGCGGGCTCGTGCCGGTGACGAATCTTGACCTGAACACGCTGTGGGCTGGGCACGCTGTCCACTGCAATCCAGTTGAGGCCGCGGGCGCGCAGCGTGTTCGAGCGCAGCTCATCATCCGAGCCCACTACCACGCGGCGCTGGTCGCCCTCGAGGGCGATGACGTAGAGCGGGTTCCCGGTAGCAACCCCCAAACCCTTGCGCTGCCCCACGGTGAAGTTCTGCACGCCCGCGTGCCGGCCCAGCACTTCCCCGCTGGTGGTTACCAGCTCGCCGGCGGTCTCGGTGGCGGGCTCGCCCTGCTCGGCCAGATAAGCGTCCAGGAACTTCTTGTAGTCGCCGCCGGGAACAAAGCAGATTTCCTGCGAGTCGGGCTTGTCGGCCAGCGCCAACCCGTGGCGGCGAGCCAGCTCCCGCACCTCCGGCTTGCGCAGGCCGCCCAGCGGAAAGCGGGTGCGGCTGAGTTGCTCCTGGGTCAGGCCGAACAGGAAGTAGCTCTGGTCGCGAGCCTCGTCCACGGCGCGCCGCAGCAGCCAGCGGCCGGTGGACGCATCCTGCTCCACCCGCGCGTAATGACCCGTGGCCAGCAGGTCAGCGCCGATCTGCCGCGCCGTCACCAGCAACTGGTCAAACTTCACCTGGCTGTTGCACAGGCTGCACGGAATGGGTGTGCGCCCGGAAAGGTACTCCTCCACGAAGGGGCGCACCACGTCGCGCTCGAAGCGCTCCTCGTGATTGACCACGTAGTACGGGATGCCCAGGGTCTCGGCCACGCGGCGGGCGTCGTAGACGTCGTCCAGCGAGCAGCAGCGTCCCTGCACCTGCTCGGGCATGCCCTCGCGACCTGCCAGGCGGCGCTGGTTCCAGAGCTGCATGGTCAGCCCCACCAGGTTGTGCCCCTCGGCGCGCAGCAGGGCCGCCACGGTCGAGGAATCCACCCCGCCCGACATGGCGACCGCGATTGTTGGAGAAGCAGCCATTGGCTTTTGGCTCTTAGCTCTTGGTAACCACTGACGACTGCCGACTAACGACTGCCTTCTGCTTCTGCCAAACCGGCGAAAGCTCGCGCAGACGGGCCACGGTTGCAGGGAGGATGCCGAGGGCGAAGTCTACGTCCGCGGCGGTGTTCTGCTTGCCCAGGCTGAAGCGCAGGCTGGCGCGGGCGCGCTCCGCAGGCAATCCCATGGCGGTGAGCACGTGCGAGGGCTCGATGGCGCCGCTGGAGCAGGCCGCGCCCGTGGACACCGCCAGTCCCTTCAGGTCGAGCGCAATCACCAGCGCCTCGCCTTCGATGCAGTCGAAGTGGATGTTGGTGGTGGTGGGCACACGCGGCGCGCCTTCGCCGTTTACTCCCACGGCGTCCAGCGTATCCAGGACTGACTTCTGGATGCGATCACGCAGCGCGCCCAGGCGCTCGACTTCTCCACTCTCCAGCGATTTACGGGCGATGTCCGCGGCCACGCCCAGGCCGATGATGCCGGGGACGTTCTCCGTGCCCGCGCGCCGTCCGCGCTCGTGATTGCCGCCGTAGAACAGCGGACGCAGCAGCGTGCCCCGGCGCACAAACAGTGCTCCCGTGCCCTGCGGGGCGTGCATCTTGTGGCCGGAGATGGAAAGCAGGTCGCAGCCGATCTTCTTGGCGTCAACCGGCACCTTGCCCGCGGCCTGAACGGCGTCGGTGTGGAAGTAGACGTCGGCTTCCGCGGCGACGCGGCCAATCTCTGCCACTGCTTGGAGCACGCCAGTTTCGTTGTTGGCCATCATGATGCTGATCAGCTTGGTGTTCGGACGCAGCGCGCGCCGGACGTCGCCGGGATCTACCAGCCCGTGACCGTCCACCGGAACGTAGCTGACTTCGAACCCGCGCTCAGCAAGCTGCTTCGAGGCATTGAGCACGGCGTGGTGCTCGATGGTGGACGTGATCAGGTGGTCTCCGGACTCCAGCAAGCCGGCCAGCGCGAGATTGTCGCCCTCGGTGCCTCCGCTGGTAAAGACCACCTCCGCCGCGCGGCAGTTGAGCAGCGCCGCCACCGACTCGCGCGCCCGCTCCACCGCCGCCCGGGTCTGCTGCCCGTGGTGGTGGATTGACGACGCGTTGCCGAACTGCTCGGCAAAGTACGGACGCATTGCCTCCAGCACCTCCGGCAGGGCCGGGGTGGTGGCGTTGTTGTCGAGGTACACGCGGCGCATGTCTTTATTCTACGCCGAAAGGAAACCGGGCCGGAGCGTGCCTGAAGTTCAAGACGAGGTTCTCCCGCTATCCAATTGAGAGAAAGTGGCTTCCTGCGTTCTACGTCCGCCGGTCCATAAGCACGTAAGGCGCGGGATGCTTGGGCCCGACGTAGTCGGCGCGCGGGCGGATGAGCCTGTTGTCGCCGAACTGCTCGAGCACGTGGGCGGTCCAGCCGCTGATGCGCGACAACGCAAAGATGGGCGTGAACAGATCCACGTCCAATCCCAGCGCGGTGTAGGTGGAGGCGGAGTAGAAGTCCACGTTGGCGTTGAGCTTCTTCTCCTGCTTGATCAGCTCTTCGATCTTCGCCGACATCTCGTACCACTTGCCCTTGCCGCTGGATTGGCCCAGCTCGCGCGACATGCGGCGCAGGTGCGTGGCCCGCGGGTCTTCGGTGTGGTAGACGCGGTGGCCGAAGCCGGAAATCTTTTTCTTCTGGGCCAACATTCCGCGGACGTGCTCCACCGGGTCGGCGCCGGCTTTGTCGATCTCGTGCAGCATCTTCATCACTTCTTCGTTGGCCCCGCCGTGCAGCGGCCCCTTGAGCGCGCCGATGCCCGCGGTGACCGCGGAATGCATGTCGGAAAGCGTGGCCGCCACCACCCGCGCGGCGAAGGTGGAGGCGTTGAGCTCGTGGTCGGCGTGCAGGATGAGGGCGATGTCGAAGGCCTTCTCCGCCGTCTCCGACGGCTTTTCTCCGTTGAGTTGCAGCAGGAAGTTGGCAGCGTGGGAGAGTGAGCGATCGGGATCCACCACCGGACGGCCTTTGCGGATGCGGTCGTAGCAGGCCACGATGCCGGCGATCTGCGAGGTGAGCCGGTAGGTCTTGCGCAGGTTGGCCTCGCGGTCGTTCGAAGCCGCGTCGGAATCGTAGAACGCCAGCGCCGACACCGCGGTGCGCAGCACTTCCATGGGCGTCGCCGACTTGGGCGCCTGCCGCATCAGAGTGAGGACGGCTTCCGGCAGCTTGCGCTCGGCCGCCAGGTGGGCGCGCACGTCGTCCAACTCCTTGCGCGTAGGCAGCTTGCCGAACCACAGCAGCGCGCAGGTTTCCTCGAAGGTGGAATTCGTCGCCAGCTCGTGGATGTCGATGCCGCGGTAGGCGAGCACTCCTGCATCGCCGTCGATGTAGCAGATGCTGGAGGTGGCGGCGACTACTCCTTCCAACCCCTTGGCCTTGGCCGGCGCTGCGGTGGACATAAGCGTTCCTCGAGAATAATAACGAAATCCTGCGACTTCGGGTCGGAAGCGACGTGCCAAGCGTCCGGCAAGCCCCTCTTTATACCCCAAATCCCCCGGCGATTCCAAATCGCCCTGGATTTTGCGAGTCCGCGAAGCAGGCTGTATAGTTGACGGAGACCTGTCGCGGTTAGTCGCCTGCCGCCGCATCCCCGGAGATCGCATGACCCGACGCTTGCTTCTGGCTATTTCGCTGTGCGCCCTGCTTCCGGCCGCCGTGCTCGCCGACGAAGGCATGTGGCTGTTCAGCGCCGCCCCCAAGGACAAGATCAAGGCGGCCTACGGCTTCGAGCCCTCGCAGGAATGGCTCGACCATGTGCGGCTGTCGTCGGTGCGCTTCAATAACGGAGGCTCGGGGTCGTTTGTTTCCGCGGACGGCCTCGCTTTCACTAACCATCACGTGGCCTCGGAATGCATTCATCAGCTCTCGTCCGCGGGCAAGGACCTGCTCAAGAACGGCTTCTATGCGCGCACGCGCGCCGAGGAGCCTCCCTGCCCCGACCTGGAGCTGAACGTGCTCCAGGACCTCGAAGACGTCACCGCGCGCGTGAACGCAGCGGTGAAGCCCAAGATGTCGGCCGCCGAGGCCGGGCAGGCGCAGCGCGCCGCAATGTCGGCGCTGGAAAAGGAATGCGCCGCCGGCACCGGCCTGCGCTGCGACATCGTCACTTTCTACGCCGGTGGTGCCTACCACCTCTACAAGTACAAGAAGTACACCGACGTGCGGCTGGTGTTTGCGCCCGAGGGCGACATTGCCTTTTTCGGCGGCGACCCCGACAACTTCAACTTCCCTCGTTTCGACCTGGATGTGGCTTTCTTCCGCGTTTACGAGGATGGCAAGCCGGCTCCCACCGCGCACTACCTGAAGTGGTCGAAGACGGGAGTGAAGGAGAACGGCCTGGTGTTCGTTTCCGGACACCCCGGCTCCACCGGCCGGCTGAGAACCATGGCGGAACTGGAATTCCTGCGCGACGTCAGTTATCCCTTCTCGCTGAAGTCGTACCAGCGGCGCATCGCGCTGCACAAGAGGTTTGGCGCCGAGTCTGCCGAGAGTGCCCGAATCGCCGCCGACAACATCTTCAGCCTGGAGAACTCCTTCAAAGCCGTCACCGGCTACCAGGCGGGGCTGAACGATGAGCCTTTGATGGCCTCCCGTCAGGCGGAAGAGGACCGCCTGCGCTCCGCCGCCGGCGCCGCTCCCGAAAAGAAAAAGGACCTGCTTGCAGCCTTCAAGGAAATCGAGAAGGCGATGGAAATGCAGAAGCAGATTTTCCTGCCACTCACCTTCCTGGAGCGCCGCGCCGGTTTCCGCGGCGAGCTCAGCTTTCTGGGGCGGCACCTGGTGCGCGCTGCGGCCGAGCGCGCCCTCCCCAACGAGCAGCGGCTGCGCGAGTATCGCGACTCCGCGCTGCCTTCGCTCGAGCAGGACCTGTTTTCCACGGCCCCGGTTTACAAGGCGCTGGAGACGGCAGTGCTCGCCGATTCGCTGGCCGAGATGCGCGACCACATGGGCGCGGGCAGCGTCACCGTGGAGCGCGTGCTTGCGGGCAAGGACCCGGCCCAGGTGGCGCGTGAGGCCATCGCCGGAACGCGCCTGGACGACGTTGCCGTGCGCCGCCAGCTCTATGAAGGCGGCGCGCAAGCCGTCGAGAAAAGCGACGATCCGCTGATCGTGCTGCTGCGCAGCGTGGAGCGCGAAGCCCGCACCGCGCGCAAAACCTACGACGACGACGTGGACTCCGTGGTCCGCCGCCACGGCGCCGCCCTCGCCCAGGCGCGCTTCGCCCAGTCCGGCTCCGCGGCGCCGCCCGACGCCACCTTCACCCTCCGCCTCAGCTACGGCGCCGTCCGCGGTTACAGCGAGAGTGGCAAGCCGGTGCGCTACTTCACCACCCTGGGCGGCGCCTTTCAACACGCTAAAGCGCACGGCGATCAGCCGCCATATCAGCTTCCCGAAAGCTGGTCGAAGAACCGGCGCAAACTGCTCCAAGCGACGCCCTTCAACTTCGTTTCCACCCCCGACATCATCGGCGGCAGTTCCGGAAGTCCGGTGGTAAACCAGGCGGGCGACCTGGTAGGCATCATCTTCGACGGCAACATTTATTCGCTGTCTTGGAATTTTCAGTACTCGGACAAGATTGGCCGGGCGGTGGCCGTGGATGCGCGCGGCATCCAGGAAGCCCTGCGCAAGATTTACGGCGCCGCTGCCCTCGCCGACGAGCTCCTGGGACCGAAGCCTCAGCGCAAGCGTCCGGCGCGTCGCGCGGCCCGGCCGGGGCTGTAGCCGCTCACATCGGCCAGATGCTCAGCGCAGTCCTGCCCAAGATCTGCTCCCGCGTCTCTGCGGAGAGCGGCAGTGCAAGGAAGTCGTCCAGGTTCTTCTTCATGTCGGGAATGCCGGGGCCGGGCCAGTCGGTGCCGAACAAGGTCTTCGAGGCGATTTCCTCGAGCCGCGGAAAGTAGCGCAGCAGCGACTTGGGCGGGATGCCGCTGATGTCCAGATACACGTTGGGGTGCCGCCGCACCAGGAAAAACGCCGTCTCCATCCACAACGGTCGCCCGCCGTGCGCCAGCAGGATTTTCAGCCTGGGGAAGTCCACGGCCACGTCGTCCACGTGAATGGGGTCGCCGAACTTGTTGCGCGCCCCGGGAAAAATCGAAGTCCCGGTGTGGATCATCACCGGAATGCCGTTGGCCTCGGCCGCGCGGTAGAGGATTTCCAGCTCCTTCACGCCGCTCAGGTACTCGTTGGGATAGAGAAGCTGGTGCGGCGGGTGGATCTTGATCATGCGGATGCCCAGGCGCACGATCTGCTCCACGTCAGCCAGCACGTTGGTGGTGTGCCGCGGATGGATGCTCCCGCAGGAGATCAGCCGCGCCGGATCTTCCTTCACATACTCGGCCACGAACTGGTTGACCTCGGGCGTCAACCCCATCACCTCGGGTGCGACGTAGTTAATCAGCGCGGCGCGGTCCACGCCCACCGCGTCCAGGTGCTTCAGGAACGCCCGCGGCGACTTGCACATCTCTTCAATCTCGGCAAAGTTCTCCCGCTTCCTCTTGATCGCCGCCAGCGCGGCGGGCTTGAAGAGGTGCATGGGCATGATGTGGACGTGGCAGTCGGTGATCACTGTTTTTCTTCCCGAGCGCAGCTTCTCTTTATCCCGAGCGCAGCGAGGGATCTCTACCCTCAACGTGCTGCTTGAGAGCAGAGCTTGGTTCTCTTCCCACGACCAAGGAACCCTCCGTGTCTCCGTGTCTCCGTGGTGAAGAACTACCCGTACGCCGCCGCCAGCACCACCCGCTTGGTGAACACCCGGATCATTTCCCGCCGGTATTCCGGAGTCAGCGCGGAGGTGGTGAGCGGTTTGGCCAGGCTCGCGGCCAGTTCGCCGACCACGGTGGCCGAGTGCTCGTCCACTTCCCTGCCCCGCAGGGCGTGCACGGCGTTGGGCACAAGGAGCGGCGCCGGATTCACGGCGGTGATGGCCACGCGCGCGTCTTCCACCTTGCCGTTGCTCGCCTTCAGCGCGACGGCCACGCCCGCCAGCGGATAATCAATCGAGCCGCGAACCCGCAGCTTCATGTAGGCGCCGCGCCATCCGGCTGATGCTTCCGGCAGAAAAACGCGGGTGAGCAGCTCGTCTTTTTCCAGGTTCATGCGCGCATCGCCGACGTTGGTGTAAAAGCGGGTGAGCGGGACGCGCCACGTCCCCCGCGGCCCGCTGATTTCCACTTCCGCGCCCAGGCAGAGCAGCGCGGGCGCAGTGTCGCCGGAGAACACGGCCCAGCACTTCTTGCCCCCGGGAGCCACGTGGCACAGGTCGCCGTCTTTCTTGATGCAGAACCCGCACGACTTCCGCCAGGCCAGCGACTGGTTGTACCACAGGCAGCGCGTGTCCAGGCAAAGGTTGCCGCCCAGTGTTCCCAGGTTGCGCAAGATGGGCGAGGCCACCGTGCCAGCCGCCTCATGCAGCACGCGATAGTTGCGACGCAGAAACTCGGAGTCCTCGATGGCGGTCAGCGTGACCAGCGCGCCGATTTCCACTCCCTGCCCGGGCACGGTGCGCACCCGGCGCAGGTCTTCGATGCCGCGGATGTCCATCACGTAGGGTGGAGCGAACAGCCTCTGCCGCATCGAAGGCACCAGGTCGGTGCCGCCGGCGATGATCTGTACGTCGCGCTGGTGCGTGCCCAGCAACTCCACCGCTTCAGCAACGGTGCGCGGACGCAGGAGCTTGAATTCAGGAAGACTCATGTTTTTCCCACCGCGAAGGACACGCTCTTGGACAATGTGCGATGTTTGATGTTCGATGTGTGATGGTGAGGCACGAGCGCACATTCACATCGCACATCACAGATCGCACATCGCACATCACACATTCTTCTCCCCCTCTCGCCTTGCCGGATCCTGCGGATGCCGCTCCGGCCCCTTGCCGCGATACCACAGCGCGCCACCGTGCTCGCGGAAACCCACAGGGCGCGTAGGGTCGGAGTTCTGCGTGAGGTCAAGCTTCTTTCCGTCCTTCTTGGCGCGCAGCGCCGCCAGCACCCGCTCGGGCGTGAACGGAACCTCGCGCAGGCGAACGCCCACGGCGTCGTAGATGGCGTTCGAGATAGCGGGAATGGTGGCCGCCAGCGAGCCTTCGCTGCACTCCTTGGCGCCGAACGGACCTTCCGGATCCACGCTCTCCACGATGATGCACTCCACCTCCGGCGACTCCATCGCCGAGGGCGATCGGTACTCCAGCAACCCGGGGTTCATCAACAGGCCGTCTTTCCACACCATCTCTTCCTCGAGCGCCTGTCCCAGTCCCATCCACACCGAACCGATTACCTGGCCCTCGACCGAAACTGGGTTGAGCGCGCGCCCGCAATCGTGCGCCGCCCAGACCTTGTTGACCGTGACCACGCCCGTCTCTTCGTCTACGGTCACGTCGGCCACCTGCGCAGCGTAGGAGTACGCGGGCGACGGCCCTACGCCCCCGCCCTTGTGCTTGCCGCCGCGAGCTTCCTGCGGTGGAGCGTAGGAGCCCGCGCCGGTGAGCGCGCCGTGGAAGTCGATGGCCGCCACCACTGCTTCCTCAAACGTCATGCGGTCCTTGGGGCCGGTGTCGGCTCGCTTCTGCTGCACCGAGCCGCGCAGGATCTGTCCTTCGACGTGCCCGGCAAACGTCGCGCCACCGTTCGCCGGTGCGCCAAGCTGCGCACCAAGGCGAGTCACTGCGTCGTCGCGCATCATTACTTCCTCCGGAGGGCAGTCCATCTTCTTGGCTGCGGCGGCGACAATCTGTTTCTTCACTTGCTCCGCGGCGCGAAGAGTTGCATTGCCCGCCATGAAGGTGACGCGGCTGGAGTAGGAGCCGATGTCGATGGGCGTCAGGTCGGTGTCGGCGGCAATTATCTTCACTCGCGCCAGCGAGCAGCCCAGCGTCTCGGCGGCGATTTGCGCGGTCATGGTGTCCGAGCCCTGGCCAATCTCGCTGGCCCCGGTGTAGACCACCACGCCGCCGTCGCGGTCCACCTTGATGTTGACCGTGGAGTGCGGCATGTCCGAGCGGATGATGGAGTTGGCCGCGCCGCTCACATAGTGGCTGCAGCCCAAGCCCAGGCCGCGTCCGCGCTCGCGCTTGCCGCGCAGCACCTTCCATCCCGAGCGCTCCACCACTTTCTCGATGCACTCCGGCAGCCCGTAGCTCTGCACCCGCAGGCCGTTCACGGTGACACAGGGCGGCTTCAGCAGATTGATGCGGCGGATGTCCGCCGGGTCGAGCTGCAGGGTGATGGCGATTTCGTCAAGCTGCGACTCGAAGGCGAAGCGCACGTTCACCGTGCCGTGTCCGCGCATGGCGCCGCACGCCGGCTTGTTGGTCAGCACGCGGTAGCCGTCGTAGCGGATGTTGGGAATGTCGTAGAGCGCGCCCAGCAGCGCCCCGGAATAGAGGATTGTGACCACGCCGTAGGAGCAGTACGCGCCGCCGTCCTGCACCACGCGCGCGGCCACGGCGGTGATGCGTCCGTCATTCTTCACGCCGGTCTTCAGGTCAATGATGGTGCGCGGGCGTCCGCGATGCGCCCAGAAGACTTCCTCGCGCGTGTAGGTGATCTTCACCGGAGCGCGCGCGGCACGCGCCGCAACGGCTGCGATGATCTCCAGCGGAATCACTTCGCTCTTCCCGCCGAAGCCGCCGCCCACCAGCGGCTTGATCACGCGGATTTGCGACATCGGCATTTCCAGCACAATCGAGAGCTTGTGCTGCAGGTAGTACGGCACCTGGGTCGAAGACCACTCCGTCAGCCGCCCCAGCTTGCCGGTGTGCGGATCGAGCTCAAACGACGCCAGCGTGGAATGCGGCTCCAGGGCCGCGTGCGTCACTTCGCCCGCGACGTAGCGGCCCTCGGCCACGTAGTCGGCCTCGGCAAATCCGAGGTTGGGATCGCCGAACACGTGGTGATAGTCCTTCTCCAGGTTTCCGGGCTTGTGATCGTGGATCAGGTCCGCCGTCGCCTTCATGGACTCTTCGGGATCGAAGTACGCGGGCAGCAGCTCGTACTCGACGTCAATCAGCTCCAGAGCTTGCTCGGCTACGGACTCCGACACTGCGGCCACGCAGGCCACGTTGTCACCCACGTAGCGTACTTTTCCCACGGCGAGCGCGGTCTCATCGTGGCCCACGGGCAGAATGCCGTACTGGTTGGGCGCGTCCGCGCCGGTCACCACCGCCACCACCCCTTCGAGCGCCAGCGCTTTCGACGCGTCGATGCGCTTGATGCGCGCGTGCGGATGCGGCGAGTGCAGAATCTTGCCAATCAGCATGCCGGGCAGAGAGAGGTCGTCGGTGTATTTGCCGGCGCCCGTGGTCTTCCCCGCCGCGTCTACCATGGCGATGGATTTGCCGATGATGGAGAAGTCAGTCATTAGTCGTTAGTCGTTAGTTTCAGGAACTCGCAACTCGGTACTCGGTACTCGCAACTCATCTTGCCATTCCCTTCTGCTCCGCCTCCACCGCCGCCTTGATGGCCTGGTACATCTGCGAATACCCGGTGCAGCGGCACAGGTTGCCGCTCAGGGCGCGGCGCATCTCGTTCTCCGTGGGCTCGGGGTTGGCGGCCAGCAGCGCCTTCACCGTCATCAGGAAACCCGGCGTACAGAAGCCGCACTGAGCGCCGCCCCAGTCGCCATAGGCCTTCTGGATGGCGGCCAGCGCGCCATGCTCGGCCACGCCTTCGATGGTGGTGATTTCGTGCTCGTCCGCCGGACAACTGGCCGCCAGCAGCGTGCACGCCATCACGGGCACACCGTCCACCATCACCGTGCAGGCGCCGCAGGAGGAGTCGTCGCAACCGCGCTTGGTGCCGGTAAGCGCAAGATCCTCGCGCAACACGTCGAGCAGGAGCTTCGAAGGCTCCGCCGCCAGTTCGCGGTTGCGGCCGTTGACTCGGAGCGAGATGAGTTCTTTCTTCACGTTGTCTTCGTATCAGGGCATGGCTTCAGCCGTGCCGCCCCGAGTCGCATCAACATCGGGCTTTAGCCCCTGAGGAAACCGTCGCTCAATACAGCGGGACCTTCGGGTCAATCGTGCGCGACCACTGATCGATCCCGCCGCGCATGGACTGCACCCTTTCGAATCCCTGCTGCCGCAGCCACTGAGTCACGTTCAACGAACGCACTCCGCGATGACAGACCACCACGATGTGCTCCTCTGGGTCCAGTTCCTGGTGCGCCCGGGCCGGGACGTCGCCCATGGGGATAAGAACGGACCCGGCGATGCGCGCCGTCTGCACTTCCCAGGGCTCGCGTACGTCGAGCAGCGTGAACTGCGCGTTGCTCTCGGCCAGGGCTTTTACCTGCTCGGGATTGATCTCGAAGTCCAATTCGTTCCTTTTCACCACTGAGACACGGAGACACAGAGGAACACTGCTGGTTTCATCCCTCTAATCTCTACCCTTCGCTTCTCCGTGCCTTCGTGTCTCCGTGGTGAGAATCTCAGTATCCAAAGTCCGCCTCCGCCGCGTACGCATGCTTCTTCACCGTCAACTCCTGCTGGCGGCACGCACCCACCCGGTTCATGTACTCGCGACGCTCGGCTACGTCCAGCACCCAGCGCTTCAGCCACGCAGCGAAGTCTGCGGGGGACTTCGTCTGTTCGTGGTATTGCTGAAACGCGGCGTCGTCCCGACTGTAACAGCCCTGCACCGGCGATGGATGCGCGCCGAACGGGCACTCCACCACTGCGTTCACCAGGAAGCCCGGAAACACCGTGCGGTTGGGGTCGCTGGAGATCACCTCCGGCTCGACCATCTTTTCCGCCACCACGATCACCCGCTTGGCGGCGCGCACTCCCTCCAGCATCACTCCAAAGTTTCCCCAGCAATGCGCGTTGCCCTCGGCGTCGGCGCGCTGCACGTGGACAATGGCCACGTCGGGCGCCAGCGCCCGCACGGCGTGGAGTTTCTCGCTTGTGAAGGGACGGGTCTCTGACCCGGTCATTTTCGTGTGGGGCCCGGTCTCCGACCCGGCCGGGCGGGTCGAAGACCCGGCGCTACACGGGAACGGCGATTCCATCTCCGCAAAGAACTCGTTGTCCCGCGCCACATCGCTTCCCAACGCCGTACGCGTCGGCAGGAAAGGAACACCCAGGGCCGCAGCCTGCAGTGCCAGCGCCACGCCGAAGTTGGTCATGTCCGTCACTTTTACGCTGCCCGACTCGACCGCGCGCCGGAAGTTGTAAGCCGAGCCCATCATCACGTTGCCCACCCAGGCGGCGATCACGCGCTCCACACACCCGGCACCGATAAGCTGGTCGAACAGGATGTCCGAAATCGGCCCAATCAGCGTTAGCCCGAGCTTCTTCTGCCGGATGATCTCGTGCCCGGCCGCAAAGGGAATCATCTGCTCCATCTGGAGGCCGAGCGCGACGGAGCAGCCGTCGGGAACTAGGTCGGCTATGGCGGAACGCATTGTGAGCACTTTCACGCCAGTTACCTTCCCCTCCACACCGGCTTCCGCTTCTCGATAAACGCGTTGATTCCCTCCACAGCGTCCTCGGTCTTCATCAGCTCGTCGAAATAAATCTCCTCGGCGTGGGCCAGGCCCTTGTCGAAGTGCATGGCGTCCCAGGCGTAGAGTGCCTTCTTGGTGACGCGCAGCGCCGCTGGACTGAGCTTTTCCAGGCGCTCGCAAGCGTCATGCACCAGGTTCTCGACGTCGTCGCCCGACGCGACGCCGTTGGCCAGGCCGAGTGCTGCCGCTTCCGGGCCTGAGATCTTGCGCGCGGTCAGGATCAACTCGGTCGCGCGTTTTTGCCCGATCAGTGCGGCCAGGGCCACCGCGGCCACCGGCGGGAAGCATCCCAGCGTGATCTCGGGAAACTGCCACGCGGCTTCGTCGGAGGTGTACACCAGATCGCACACCATCGCCAGCTCGGCACCCCCGCCCAGGCAATTCCCGCGCACGCAGGCAATCGTCACCTTGCGCGAGGCCACCAGTGCGCGGATCACGCTGTGGAACTTGCCCAGCATGTCGCGGACGTTATCGGGCGTGTGCGCAGCCACGTCCACGCCCGCCGAAAAAACCCTCTCCGACCCGGCGATAGTCAGCGTGACCACCTCGCTGCGCGACTCGATCTCGATCAGCGCCGCAGCCAGCTCGTCCATCATCGGCAGGTCAATGATGTTCTGGGGCGGACTGGCCAGGGTGACGCGCGCGTGTGGCGGCGCCACCTCGACGCGAATTGTTGTGTACTCGGGCACGATTTCTGTTTCTACCGCGGATCTTCGCGGATCAGCGCGGATCACTTCGTTTGACGTTTCCATGCCTCATCTCGAAATCCATATCCGCGTTCATCCGCGCAAATCCCCGGCAGACACTATTTTGTCCAGAACCCTTTCTTGTCATACTCCCGAATCGCCGCCAGTTCTGCGGTGGTCGGCTCCGGTGTGGTTTCGACTCGCTCAGCGACGCGCAGCTTCCATCCCGTGCTGCTAACGACTTCGTCCACGCTCACGCCGGGAAGCACCGACGCCAGGTACGCTTCGCCCTCGCTCGCGGCCGAGGGCCCGCCTGCGCCGGACGCTCCATCGCCGAAGCGCAGTACGGCTTTGCTGGTGATGACTGCCGATGGCCCGCCGCGCGGCAGGCCAACTCGTTCCCGCCAGCCCTTTCCGTCGCCGTAACCGGGGCTGGTGACATACGACACGCGCTCGGGCAGCCTCCGCTTGTCGTGTTCGAGCAGGACCACAAAGCGCTTCGCCAGCGAAGCAATGTCGCAGGCCCCGCCGGAGCCGGGCAAACGCACGACTCCGCCCTTGCCGCTGACCCGCGTCGAGTTCAGGTTGCCAAATCGGTCCACTTCGGCCGCGCCCAGGAAGCCCAGGTCCACGCGCCCGGACTGCAGCAGTCCCATCACGCTCAGCATGTCGAGACACTGGGTGGCGCCCAGAATATTCGGCGGATCGGCCATGGTGTAGATGAGTTCCTCGGCCGGAGTCGCGCGCACCACTCCGTTTTCGAACAAGCCGATAGCGCGCGGGGCGTGCGTCTTCTTGGCGACTACAAACGCGATGAGCGGCAGCCGCATGCCCACGAAGACCACCTCCCGGTCGCGGATCTCGCGCGCGGCGGCGGCCACCATCAGTTCGGAGAGGGTGTAGGCGCGGGTTGCGGCGGGCGTCGTGGTTTCGGTAGTAGCCACAGATTCGTTCATCGCCTACCGTAGCCTTCTTGCAGAGGGTAGGGGGTTCCTCGACTCGCGTTCTTTCGCCCCGCAAAGCGGGACTCAGTCGCACTTGCTCGGAATGAAAAAACGCTCTGTGCCTCTGCGTCTCTGCGTTGAAATCTAAGCGTTGACTGCCGCCTTCCGCGTCTCCCCAATCGTCTCCAGCGGATCGCGCGCACCCGCCTTGGGAACGATCCACTTCTTCTCCGAGCCCAGGATGTCGAGCAGCAGCTTCTTGTCCTCGGGCTGCGGCAACCATTCCTTGAGCTGCGGGGCGTACTCTTTCTCTTCCACCGGCTGGCCGGTTTGCGGATGGAACTTCTGCCCCGCCCAGCGCCCGATAGCGCGGTTGAACTTGATGTCCGGACAGTAGAGTTTCGTCTCTTCCGGCTTAAGGTTGTTGTTGAAGCGCGCGATCAGCCCCGCGACTTCGTCGCGATACAGGTTGCGGTTGTAGTCGTTGAGGTCGTCGAGCGCAGGCGCGGCGTCGTTCTTGGGCTCGTCGTAGCGGCCCTTGATGCCCCACACGTACGCCCAGTGCGCCGACCCGGAGTTGTCGGTGCCGAACAGATCGTAGGATTCGGAAATCCATTTGTTCAGATAGCGCTGGATGAGCCACGCCGGCACCACGCCCGCTTCCACCACGCGGCGCAGGCCGTCGTTGCCCGTGCCCATGTGGAAGGCCTCCTCCTTGAGCATGTAGGACATGGAACGTCCCAGGGGCGCGAAGCCGGAGTACTTCAGCATCTGCAATTGGAATTTTCCGTCGCGGTCCACGAAGTCGGTGTACGCGAAGAAGTCCATCCAGTTGTCGACGTTTTCGTTGAAGGCGTTGAGCAGGCGTCTGTTCTCGAAGGCGCGGCGCTCCAGCATCTTCTGCGCTTCCACCTTGCCGGTCTGCCCGAAGTGCTCGATGAGCAGCGCGCACATCTGCCAGCCGTGGCGCATCTCCTCGATCATCACCCGGGTGAGCGCGCGGCGGTCGTAGTCGGTGGGCGCGCTTTCGAACAGGAAGCGCTGCTGCTCCACGCTGGCGAACTCGGTGTCGCCCTGGTACACGATCATGTTCATCAGCGCGTCGCGCATGTTCTGCGTGGGCATCTGCCGCAGGTTTTCCCACTTGGGACGCCCCTTGTAGTGCCCAAACTGGATTTCGTTGGTCTCGATGGCGCCGTACAGGGTCTCAAACTTGAAGTCGGCGATCTCCTTCGGGTTCACGCCGATGTCTTTGCGCCACTCCTCGAACAATCCCACCCAGTCGCTGAAGGTTCCGACCTTGAAGACTTTGCCTGGCATGTAGCTCCTAGCTTTTAGCTTTTAGCTTGTGGCTCTTGGCTCTTGGCTTTCTTTTGCCTTTTTCCTTTTGCCTTTTGACTTCTTACAGGTTCACCCAAACGCTCTTCAGCTCGGTGTAATGCTCAATAGCGTGCATGCCCAGCTCGCGGCCAAAGCCGCTCTGCTTGAAGCCGCCGAAGGGCAGCGCCGCGTCGTACATGTTGTAAGCGTTTACCCAGACGGTGCCCGCCTTGAGGCGGCGGGCCACGGCGTGCGCCTTCTTGATGTCGTTGGTCCACACCGCGGCGGCCAGGCCGTAGATGTTCTGGTTGGCGAGCTCGGCCACCTGCTCCACGTCGTCGAAAGCGATGGTGGCCAGCACCGGCCCGAAGATTTCCTCCTGCGCGATCTTCATGCCGTTGTCCACGCCGTCGAAGATGGTGGGCTCGAGGAAGTATCCGCGGCCGCCGTCCACGGAAACCCGGTTGCCGCCGGCCACCAGTTTCGCACCCTCGTTTTTGCCGGCGTCAATGTAGCCCAGCACCGTGTTCATCTGCTGCTCGCTGACAATGGCGCCCAGCCGCGTCTTGGGGTCAAGCGGGTCGCCGGGCTTGAGCTTCTTGGCGCGGTCCACCAGCTTGGCCATGAACTCGTCGTGGACTTTGTTCTCCACGAACAACCGCGAGCCCGCGGCGCACACTTCTCCCTTGCCGTAGAAGATGCCGTTGGCGGCGCCGCGCACCGCGGCTTCCAGGTCGCAGTCCGCGAACACGATGTTGGGCGACTTGCCGCCCAGCTCCAGCGTCAGGCGCTTCACGGTGTCGGCGGCACTGCGCATGACTTCCTTGCCCACCGAGGTCGAGCCCGTGAACGCCACTTTGTCCACGCCCGGATGCTTCACCAGGCCCATGCCCACCACCGCGCCGGCGCCGGCGAGGATGTTGACCACGCCCGCGGGCATGCCGGCTTCCACCATCAGTTCGCCCACACGCAGCGCGGAGAGCGTGGTCTGCGACGCCGGCTTCCAAATGACGGTGTTGCCCGTGGCCAGCGCGGGCGCAATCTTCCACGACGCCAGCAGCAGCGGAAAATTCCAGGGCACGATGGCGGCCACCACGCCCACTGGTTCGCGCAGTGTGTAGGTGAAGGCGCTGGAGCGCGAGTTGATGGTTTCGCCGTGGATCTTGGTCGCCCATCCCGCGTAGTAGCGAAACACTTCGGCCACCATGGGCACATCCACGTAGCGCGACTCGAAGATGGGTTTGCCGTTGTCGAGGGTTTCGAGCTCGGCGATCTCTTCGACGTGCGCATCAATCAGATCGCCGAGGCGCCACAGCAGGCGCCCGCGATCGCTGGCCGTCATCTTCTGCCACGCGCCCGCGGGATCGTCGAAAGCCTTGCGCGCCGCGGCGACGGAGCTGTCTACATCCGCGTGGGTGCCGGCGGCAATCTGGGTCAGGACTTCCCCGGTCGCGGGATTCACGGTGTCAAACGTGGCGCCGCTGGCGGCGTCAATCCACTCTCCGCCGATGAGCAGCTTGCCGGGCTTGATTTGAGCTTTGGTTGCAGTCAGCATCTGTCAAACCTTTCACCACCAAGGTCACGAAGAACACGACGGTGATTTTCCTGTCTTGCTTCGTGACCTTCGTGGCCTTCGTGGTTAGCTTTTTAGCGAGCCTTGAACGTTGCCGGGCGCTTCTCTACGTACGCAGCCAGGCCTTCCTTGGCGTCTTCGCTCTGGAACAGGAGTTGCTGGTTCTCGCGCTCCAAGGCCAGCGCCGACTCCAGCGGAATCTCCCATCCGGTTTGGACCGCGCGCTTGATGCGGCCCACGGCTCTCGACGCCTTGTTGGGCGGGCAGAACTGGCGCGCGTACTCCATCACTTGCTCCATGAAGTTTTCGCGCTCGTAGATGTCGTTGACCAGCCCGAGTTCCTTGGCCTCTTCGAAGGTGAAAGTGTTGCCGGTCACCATCAGTTCAATCGCCTTCGATTTGCCCACCATGCGGGAGAGCCGCTGCGTTCCGCCGGTGCCCGGCAGCACACCCAGGTTGATTTCCGGCAGCCCGATCTTGCCGGCGTCGCGGCGCGCGATGCGCAGGTCCGCGGCCATGGCAATCTCCAGACCGCCGCCCACGGTGTGCCCGTTCAGCGCCGCAATCACCAGTTTAGGCGTGTGCTCCAGGCGGAGCAGCATCTCGTTGGCGTGCAGGCAGAAGTAGTACTTGAAGGTGGGGTCCACGCTGGCCAGCATCTTGATGTTGGCGCCGGCGCAGAAAAACTTGTCGCCCGCGCCGGTGAGCACCATCACGTAGACGTCGTTCGCCATGCGCGCCTTCAGGATGGCCTCGTCGAGCTGGCGGTTCATCTCGTAGGTGTAGGTGTTGGCGGGAGGATCGTTCAGCTCGATCACGGCAACTCCGCCGTCGCTGCGGTAATTCACCAGCTGCTGGGTAGTGACTTCGGTCGTGGCTGCCATCGAAAAGCTCCTTGGAATCAGAATTTATGAACTGCGTGATCTCTTGCGCGCTGCCTTCCCTTTCGACCCATTCGCCCGCGGAGCGCCGCGCAGCACTCCGCGTAGAAAAATGTGCCCCATCTGCCGGGCGAGCGCGGCCGCTCCCTGATCCACGCGCGGCTTGTGCCAGGTGTAGATCCAGTTCATCATGCCGAACAGGCTCATCACCGCGACGCGGGTGGAAAACTCCAGGCCGCGCGCGCGCTTCAGATCCTCCAGCAAGCCGACGCAGGTGCGGTAGTACTCGCGCTTGATGGCCGCGATTTCCGTTCCGAAGCTGTTGCGGAGCACTTCATCTTCGTGCGAAAGCACCTTCATCGCCTGACGATTGGCTAGGAAGTATTCCAGATGATTTTCCACCAGCACCCGCACCCGCTGCTCGGGATCGCGGACGTTTTCGAGGCGCCGCTCCAGCCGCTCCAGGATGGTCGAAAAAGTATGCTTCTGGATGAGGTAAAGCAACTCTTCCTTGGACTCGAAGTAGTAGTACAGGCCGGCCAGCGAGGCGCCGCTGGCGCGCGACAGGTCGCGCATGGAAGCGGCGGCGTAGCCTTTCTCGCCGAAGACGTCGGTGGCGTGGGCCAGGATCTCAGCCAGGCGGCGGTCAAAGCGCCGATCCGAGCTACGACCGGCCTCGGCACCGGCGCCCCGGGACGGGGAACCATTCTGTGCCGGGCGGGGAGCAGTGGTGGAGGTGGCCATCTAGGAATGTATCGAACGTTCGTTCGAACCCATCCAAGATAGCCGGACGCCCTCAGGCGTGTCAAGCCGCAGCACAATAGGCCCGGTCCAGCCAGGCCAGGGCGTCGCGCAGGTCGGAGTCGGAGGCCAGCTCAAAACACTGCCAGCCCGCGCCGCCCATCTCCGAGATCGCAATCCGCGGGTCGCGATGCAGCGCGGTGGCCAGCGCCTTGCTCACCCGCTCGAGCTTGAAGATGATGGCGCTGGGTGAGTGCATGGCCTTGGTCTTGGGGAGCCCGGCAAAGATCCGCTTCCCGCGGTAGTAGCTGAGGAAACCGAACATGGGCTTGATTGTGACGCCGGGCCAGGTGGCCACCTCTGAGCCCAGCAGCGCCGACCACCGCTCCATCTCCTCCGAGAGCTTGAGCAGCTTGGGGCGTGGACGCTTGGCGCCGGAATCCGGCTTAGGCTTCGCCTTCGATTTCTTGTGCTTCATCTCATCAGTTCCGGATGTTGGCCAGCAGGCGCTCGACCTCGGCCTTGATCTCGGCCGTGGGCGGAAGCAGCGGCAGGCGCGGCGGGCCGCCATAGTAGCCGTTGAAGTCCAGCGCGTACTTCAGACCCGGGATGCCCATCTCACCGACGATTCTTTTCGCGGCCGCGGCAATGCGCGCCTGCTTTTCTTCCGCCAGCTTGTGATCGCCATCCTTCCACGCGGTGTGAATCTCAAAGCAGGCGGTGGGCGCAGGGCAGGCGAACGCGAGAATCGCGCCCACCGCGCCCAGTTCGAGCGACGGCAGCAGCGTCTGGGCCGAGCCGACCAGCAACTGGAAGCCGGCATCTTTGCTGCGGGTCTTGATGGCCGGCGGCGCCGCCACCGCGGCGGCCTTCGGCACAGCGCCACCCAGTGATGCCGCCGAGATCAGCGCGGCCTCGGGCGCAGGCGGAGGGGCGGCCAGCATCCGTCCGGTGACAGCGGCAAACACTTCGGTGACGGCTACGTCGCGATGAATATGGCGCGTGCCTTCCACCATGGTCTTCACTTTCTCCAGATTGCCGCTCGACTCCTTGATGCCGATCAGGTTGGGATGCTCGGCCAGCGCGATTACCACATCGGCAGGAATGTCGTAGCCGGTGGCTTGGGGGAAGTTGTAGATGATGACGGGCAGCGGCGAGCGGTCGGCCACGAAGCGGTAGAACGCCAGCAGGTTCGCGGGCTGCATTTGCGATTTGTAGTAGTGCGGCGTGCGCACCATGGCCACGTCGTAGCCCAGCGCGGCGGCGTACTCGGTGAGGCGTAGGGTCTCGACCGCCGACTCGACGCCCGTTCCCGCCACCAGCACTTTGTCGACCGCTGCCGCCTGCCGGGCGATGCGCAACACTTCGCGGCGCTCCTCGTCGCTGAGCAGGATGGCTTCGCCGGTCGAGCCCAGCACCACCATGCCCGCCATGGGCACGCGTGAGTAGCGCTCCACGTTGACTTCGAGCTTCTTGTAATACACCTGTCCATCAGGATAGAAGGGCGTGGTGATGGGCGGAAAGATGCCGTGGAGGAGCATGGGGAACCAGTTGTCAGTCGTCAGTCGTGAGTCGTGAGTCGTTAGTCGCTATCGTCAGTCGTTAGTCGTTGGTCGGCAGTCGTCAGCCGATCCGATCACTGCACCAGCAAGTATATAGGCGGCCTCGCCAGTCAGATGCAGACGCTCCACGAGGGACTGTCCCTGGGTACTAGGTACTAGGTACTAGGTACTCGCAACTCGGTTGACTTCCCTTCCCTGCCCCGCATACAGTGCGCACTTATGAAATGTACGAGTTGCGGCAACGAGCTTTCGCAATTCAGCACGGTGTGCGGTCACTGCGGCAAGCCGGTGGCTTCGATGGAAGCTGCGCCCCGGCCGGGCGCTCCGCAAGGAAGCTGGCTGTCGCGGCACTGGGGCAAGACTCTGGCGATCGGATGTTTCGGGCTGGTGATCGCCATCGCTGCCCTGATCACCCTGATCATGATGGTGGCATTCGGCGCGATGAAGTCATCGGACGTCTACCAGCAGGCCGTCGCCCGCGCCAAAGCTAATCCGCAGGTCGTGGAGAAGTTGGGAACGCCCATCCAGGAAGGCTTCTTCGTGAGTGGGAACATTGATGCCTCGCCCGGACGCGGCACAGCCAAGCTCACCATTCCCATCTCCGGCCCCCAAGGCTCGGCCAACATCTTCGCTGACGCCGAAAAACGCGGCGCCGACTGGGAGTTCTCCGTACTCGAGGTCGTGATCGAGGGCGAAGCGGAGAAGATCAACCTGCTCGAGGAAGAACCACCGGAGGAGTGAACCATGTGTGATGTTTGATGTTTGATGTGTGATGTGCGATGTGCGATGTGAAAACCTAACATCACACATCGCACATCAGACATCTCACTTCGCCGTGATCCTCTCCATCAGCTTGGGATCATCGGGCAGCAGGCCCGCCTTGGGCAGGCGCGGCGTGAGAGCGCGCCAGTTTTCGTCCATGGCAAAGACCTTCTTGAACAGCGGCAGCGATTCCTCCACGCGCTTCATGTTGACCAGTGCCACCGCGTGCCAGTAGGTCATCTCCGCCAGGCGGCTGGGGGGGATGCCTTCGGCGGTGGAGGCCAGCTTCTCGGCGGCAGCGTATTCGCGCAGCGCGCCTTCGCTGTCCTTGTGCTCGACGGCCAGATCGCCAGCGTTCATGTGGTTGTAAGCGCGCTGCAGGGTGACCAGCCGCCGCAATTCTTTCAGCGGCTCGATGTTGTCATCTACGCGCAGGTCGAAGATGCGGTCCTGCCACGGCTTGCCTGTCGGCTTTCCCGTGACCACGATCAACGCCGCCGACTGCCGCCCGCGGATGTCTCCGCCGACCGCTTGGGCCGCATCAAGCGCAGCCAGCATGCGCTCGGCCAGGTCGCCCTTGGTTTCTTCGAAGGCCTTGGCCATCGCCGGCCAGACTTTGTCGTTGGCCATCAGATTGGCTTGGACGGAATAGCTGTGGCCCATTGCCCAGCTAAACTCGCAACCACCATTGGTTGAAACGCGATAGGCCCCTCGCCCAGGCGTCTGATGACCAGCCGCGGCAATGCAGCGGCAGCCAGTGAACGCCGCCGCTCTCCCTTCGGAGTCAATCATGGCTACCTGGCGCACCTCCGGGTTGGCATCGGCATGGAAAAGGCCCTGCAGTGCATCCGTCGCGCTCAGTCCGGACCGCATCAGATCCAAACCTCGCTTCCCGTAACTCGGATCCACGAACGACTGCGTAGCCACGGCGCCCACGCCCGCTTCCGCCCAGGGGACGATCTGCCCCACCGCGAACCAGTGCGACTGCACGGCCACGCCAATTTCCCCGGTCGCCGGATCGCGAGCCACGATGGAGTAGGTATGCACCGGGCGAAGCTGGGCAAACAATGACGTGCTGAACAGCAGAACCACAAGCGCAATTCGTATCATGGTCTCCTCACTGCTGCCGATTTACAACGAGCCCATCCGCCAGATCTGCGGAGCCTGCAGAACCCGCAAGCAGGGACGGCGTCAGCCTGCCCGCGAAGGTCAGGCTCCCGCGGCCCGGGCCATGGGATCCATCTCCTGCATGCGGCCGCCCGCTCGCATTTCGTCAATCAGATCCATCAACACGAACACGTTGGGTACTTTGCTGGTGTTAACCGAGATGTTGTCCAGCCACTTGTCTTCTTCCTTGATGCGCAGGTTCGTGCCTTGGATCTTGCACTTTACAACCTTGCCGAAGGGTACGGGCTCCTTGTTTTTCCAGGTGATGCCATGCTGGGACAGCGAGACGCTGCCGAACTTCACGGTCATGTTGTTCTGGATCTGCTTCTGCATTTCCTGCCGCAAGCGGGGATTCACACGCTGCAGCACGGTGCGTATGGCGTTCTCCACATCGCGCCAATTTTCCGACAACTTGAGCTTGCGCCCGTCTGCAGTCTGCAGGGCCAAGCGGCGCTGGCCGGACGCGGCGCCCGGAGCAGCCACTGCGATCAGGTATCCCAACAGGCCGAAGTGCGCGGCGGCGGTGTGGGACACCGGGACTTGCGTGAAGCGCGTCTCGACGATGTCCTGCCAAACCATCTCTTGGACTCCCAGCACCGTCACTCGCCGAATGCCCTCCGTATGCAGGGTGACCTCCGCTTTGCCCACCGCCACCCACAGCACCCCCCACAGGATGGTCAAGAGGATGGCAATCCCTACCGTGGTTACCGGAACCTCGGGCTCGCCCAGGGCGATGATTCCCACAATTGTCCAGGCGATAGCCGGCACCAAGAAAGCAGCCAGGCGCAGGGTCAGGTTTTGCCGGTAGGTTTGCTCGGGAGGCGAAATGATCATGGACCACGTCCTTTCCGGCGATCGAAGACAGCCACGACGCCGAGGCAGGCAAATCCTACACCGGGAGGAGCGCCAGCGAGCAGGGATCCTGAGAGTTGTTTGGTCGGGCCGCGGGCTACCTGGCGGCGGTTTCCCGCCTGGCGTGCAAGTGCTGCAGCGCGCGCACGCTGATCTCACCGCGCTGCCGGACGGCGATGCCTTCAGCAGCGGCCCGGGCGGCGGCCACGGTGGTGATGGTAGGAACGTGGTGGGTGATGGCGGCGCGGCGGATGGCCTTCTCGTCGAAAAAAGGGTCGGCGCCCTGGGGCGTATTGATGATGAGCTGGATCTTATCGCCCTTGATCAGGTCCACCACGTTGGGACGCCCTTCCTTCACCTTGTAGACGCGCTCCACGATCAGGCCGGCCTTCTCCAGGACGTCGGCGGTGCCATGCGTGGCCACCAGGCGGAATCCCAGTTCCGCGAAGCGCCGGGCCAGTTCGGCGGCGGCGCCCTTGTCGCGGTCGCGCACGGTGATGAACACCGTGCCCGCCGTGGGCAGGGCGACCCCGGCGGAGAGCTGGGCGCGCGCAAAGGCTTCGCCGAAGCTGTCGCCCACGCCCATCACTTCGCCTGTGGACTTCATCTCCGGGCCCAGCACCGTGTCCACGCCGGGAAACTTCGACCACGGAAACACCGGCGACTTGACGTAGAAACACCCTCCAGTGGAAAGTTCGCTCCCGGCGGAGACGTTGCCGGGCAGGAACTCGCGCAGTTTGCGCCCGGTCATGAGGCGCGCCGCGATCTTGGCCAGCGCCACTCCCGTGGCTTTGGAGACGTAGGGCACGGTGCGCGAGGCGCGCGGGTTCACTTCGATCACGAACACGTTGTCGCGCTGGATGGCGAACTGGATGTTCATCAGCCCGATCACTTGCAGCGCCCTGGCCAGGCGGAAGGTGTAGTCGCGCATGGTGGCCAGCGCCGCGGGAGGGATGTCCACCGCCGGCAGCACGCAGGAGGAATCTCCGGAGTGGATGCCCGCTTCCTCGATGTGCTGCATGATGCCGGCAATCACTACGTCCTCGCCGTCGGCGAGCGCGTCTACGTCCACTTCGGTGGCGTCTTCCAGGAAGTGATCAATCAGGATGGGACGCTCCTGCGAGTACTCCACCGCTTCCTTCATGTAGCGGGTGACGGACTCGTCGTCGTAGGCGATCACCATGGCGCGCCCGCCCAGCACGTACGACGGCCGCACCAGCACCGGATAGCCGATGCGGTTGGCCGCGGCCACCGCTTCCTCCACGCTGGTGGCAACTCCGCCCGGCGGCTGCGGGATGCCCAGCTCGTCGAGCAGCTTCCCGAAGCGCTTGCGGTCTTCGGCCAGATCAATAGACTCGGGCGACGTCCCGATAATGCGCACGCCCCCTGCTTTGAGCGGCAGCGCGAGGTTGAGCGGCGTCTGCCCGCCGAACTGCACGATCACTCCCACTTCCGCCCCGCCCGCCATCTCGTGCTCGCAAACGGCCAGCACGTCCTCCAGGGTCAGCGGCTCGAAGTAGAGGCGGTCGCTGGTGTCGTAGTCGGTAGAGACGGTTTCCGGATTGCAGTTCACCATCACCGTCTCGAACCCGTCGTCGCGCAGCGCGAACGAGGCGTGGCAGCAGCAGTAGTCGAACTCAATCCCCTGCCCGATGCGGTTGGGCCCGCTGCCCAGGATGATGACCTTCTTGCGCTCCGTGGGCGGCGCTTCGTCTTCTTCTTCGTAGGTCGAGTAGAGGTAGGGCGTGTAGCTCTCGAACTCGGCCGCGCAGGTGTCCACGCGCTTGTACACCGGCGCCAGGCCGTGCTTCTTGCGCAGATGGCGGACCTTGGCGGTCGCCCCGTTGCCTTCGCGCAGACGCATCGCCTCGGCCAGCTTGGCGTCGGAGATGCCCGCGCGTTTGGCCTGGCGCAGCACCGCTGCCGGCATCGATTCCACTGGATGCTTTTCCACTTCCGCCACCGTGTCCGAGATCTCCTTGAGCTGGTAGAGGAACCAGGGGTCAATGGCCGTCATCTTGGCCAATTCCTTGACGGTGTGTCCCTGGCGCAGCGCGTAGCGCAGGTAGGCCAGGCGCTCGGGATGCGGCGTCACCAGGCGCTGCGTGAGGATGCGCGGCTCGATTTGCTGCGCGCCCGGCCGCTTGCCGGTCTCCAGCGAACGCACGCCTTTGAGCAGTGCCTCCTTGAACGTGCGTCCGATGGCCATCACTTCGCCCACCGACTTCATCTGCGGACCCAGGGTCTCGTCCGCGCCGGGAAACTTTTCGAACTGCCACTTGGGAATCTTCACCACCACGTAGTCCAGCGTGGGCTCGAAGCAGGAGGGCGTCTTGCGGGTGATGTCGTTTGGGATCTCGTCCAGGGTGTACCCAACGGCCAGCCGCGCCGCAATCTTGGCGATGGGGAAACCTGTGGCCTTCGAGGCCAGCGCCGAGGAGCGCGAGACGCGCGGGTTCATCTCAATCACCACCCGGCGGCCGGTGCCCGGATGCACCGCGAACTGGATGTTCGACCCGCCGGTCTCCACTCCCACTTCGCGGATGACGGCGATGGCCGCGTCGCGCATGGCCTGGTACTCGCGGTCGGTGAGCGTCTGCGCCGGGGCCACGGTGATGGAGTCGCCGGTGTGCACGCCCATGGGATCGAAGTTTTCGATCGAGCACACCACGATGACGTTGTCCGCCAGGTCGCGCATCACCTCCAGCTCGTACTCCTTCCATCCCAGCACCGATTCTTCGATCAGCACTTCGTGCACCGGCGAAAGGTCAAGGGCGCGGGTGAGCAGCTCCAGCAGTTCCTCGCGGTTGTAGGCCAGGCCTCCGCCCGTCCCCCCCAGCGTGAACGATGGCCGGAGGATGACCGGGAAGCCGATCTTGCCGCTGAACTCCAGGCCGTCTTTGAGGTTGTTGACCAGCGCCGACTTGGGCACATCGAGCCCGATGCGGTTCATGGCGTCCTTGAACAGCAGCCGGTCTTCCGCCATCTTGATGGCGCGCAGTTGCGCGCCAATCAGCTCGACGTTGTATTTCTCCAGGACACCGCCGTCGGCCAGCTCCACAGCAAGGTTGAGCGCCGTCTGCCCGCCGACGGTCGGCAGGAGCGCAAAGCCGCCGCCGTTCATCATCTCCGCCTCGACGCGGATGATCTCTTCCAGATACTCGCGCGTCAGCGGCTCGATGTAGGTGCGGTCGGCGAACTCCGGGTCGGTCATGATGGTGGCCGGATTCGAGTTCGCCAGCACGACCTCGTATCCCTCGGCCTTCAACGCCTTGCACGCCTGCGTCCCCGAGTAGTCAAACTCCGCCGACTGCCCAATGACGATGGGCCCGGAGCCGATGATCAGGATCTTCGAGATGTCAGTGCGTCGGGGCATGGCTACCTGACGGCCGCTATGTGCTTCTTGTTCGGAAGGCGCTTGACCTTCCCGTCTCGCATCAAGATTCCGAGGACGCTGTAGCTCAGATAGTTCTTCGAACCGCCTCCATAGTCGCTCTGAAGTCCAAGGCATTTCGCAATGTCGTAATTTGTAACGCCGGTCTTGTTCGCTCTGACTGTCTCAAACACTGCGGCCTTTAGATGCTCGAGCGCAATTTGCGCCTTCTCGACTGTGCCGGCAGGAACAACAGCACCCCGGTTCGAATGAATTCTCGTTCCACTGGGCACAACGACGTTTGTCAGCAAGCCCCCACGGTCTCGTGTACCGAACGCACTGATAAGTTCTGCCTCTACACGGAGCGCTTCAGACTCAGTAAGTCCTTCCACAAGCTTCACCGTGAGAACCTCTTGACCCGCTCCCTGAATCTCCCGAATCAGTCTGCCCTTTGCTGATAGATCTGCCCGCAATTCGTGATCCCAAGCGCGAGTGCCTGCTCCTTTCCCTATGTAAAAAGGTTGAGCAGGAGTCGTTCGTGGATCCTTGAGAGCGTACACATAGAAGACGCTCTGAGTTCTCATCCCTTCCACTCCTCCATCATGTTCACAAAGTCCCCGAACAAATAATGCGAATCGTGCGGCCCCGGCGCGGCTTCCGGGTGGTACTGGACGCAGAACAGCGGCAAGCTGCGGTGACGCAAACCTTCGAGCGTCTGGTCGTTCAGGTCCATGTGCGTGAGCTCAACTTCGCTCAGCTTGAGCGAATCCGGATCCACGGCGAAGTTGTGGTTGTGCGAGGTGATCTCCACTTTGCCTGTAGCCAGTTGCTTCACTGGATGGTTGCCGCCGTGGTGTCCGAACTTGAGCTTGTAGGTCTTGCCGCCCAGCGCCAGCCCGATGAGCTGGTGTCCCAGGCAGATGCCGAAGATAGGCACGCGTCCCGCTAGCCGCCGGATGCTGTCCTGCGCGTAAGTGCACGGCTCCGGATCGCCGGGGCCGTTGGAGAGGAAGACTCCGTCGGGCTTGAGTGCGAGCACGTCGTCGGCCTGGGTTTCCGCAGGGACCACCGTGACCTTGCAGCCTTCGGCCACCAGTTTCCGCAGAATGTTGTGCTTGATACCGTAATCGTAGGCCACCACGTGGAAGCGCGCCGGCTGGTCCTTCACGCCCACTAATTCCGTGGGCTCGTGCGAGCGCTCGCCCTCTTCCCAAACGTAGCGTTGTTTGGTGGAAACCACGCGCGCCAGGTCCTGCCCGTCCATCTTCGGAATCGAGAGCGCCTTGGCAACCAGCTTTTCGGCGTCGGCTTCCAGCGAAGAAATCACGCCGCGCATCACTCCGTGCTGGCGCAGGTGGCGCACAAGGGCGCGCGAGTCGATGTCGGCGATCACGGGAATCTTGAACTTTTCCAGGTACTCGTCGGCCACCTGTTGGGAGCGCCAGTTGGAGCTGATGGCGGAAAACTCGCGCACCACCAGCCCTTCGATGTAGGGGCGGGTGGACTCGGCGTCTTCCGGGTTGGTGCCGTAGTTGCCGATCTGGGGATTGGTGAGGACGACGATCTGCCCGGCGTAGGAAGGATCGGTGAAGATCTCCTGGTAGCCGGTGAGGGCGGTATTAAAAACTACTTCCCCGTAGCACTCGCCTTTTGCTCCGTAGCCTTTGCCGCGGAAGACGCGCCCGTCTTCCAGCGCCAGCGTGGCTTGCATTCGCTCTCCGGGGATTGGATTTTCGGAATTCTAGCAGGCGGGCGGCTAATTCGCAAAACCCAGTCGCCCGGGACCCGTTCCTCTGAATGGGATGTTCCCGGCGGCCTTGACACCATGAGATCGTGATATTACAATGTCATATAAGGTAACACCCATGAGAACCCGTCAAACCTTCACGGTTTCACTTCCCCCGGAGATGGCCCGCCAGGTGGAACGGCTCCGCAAGCTGGAGCACCGTACTCGCTCTGAACTGGTTCGGGAGGCGCTGCGAACCTACTTTGCCCGCCAACTGCCCGTGGTGGAAGCCTCGCGGACGGAACGCCGCACCCTGGCCCGCGGTCGGGCGGAGTTCGCCCGTGGAGAGTTCCGCAGCCTGAATCAGGTGCTCTATGCCCTGGGACGTCGTCCGCTCCGCAGAAAAACAGCTTAGGAAGGTCCAGGCCCAGGACCGCGAACGAATCCTCGCCGCCCTTGTGCGGATGCGGGAAGATCCATTCGCCGGCGACATCGCCTATCTGAAAGGTCAAGAGGCGGCCTTACGCCGCCGGGTGGGAAAATGGAGGATCTTCTTCGACGTGCACCCTCAGGAGCATCGTGTCGTCGTCCTGGGCATCGTCCGACGCACGTCGACCACGTATTGACTTCGGCGGAGGGCAGCTACTGCATCCTGCGGTACATCATCACCAGCGTAAACACGAAGACCACGGCCGCGAACGGCCCCGCGATGAAGCGGACCGCCATTCCCAGCGGGCGCACCCAGGTCTCGTAGCTGCCACCCATGAGGACCAGGTAGAGCAGCGTCACCAGCATCACGGCGGAGAACGCCAGGAAGGAACCTACCAGCGCCAGCACGAACGCCGGCCCCAGAGGACCGCGCGCCGCCCCATGCTGTTCCTGGGTCATGGATTCAGCGCAGAGTCCCGGCGCGCTCCACCGGCCAGTAGACAAACACCGCCTTGCCGTAGATGAAGCGTTCCTGGACGGGCCCGAACTCGCGGCTGTCGTTGGACATCATCCGATGGTCGCCCATCACGTAGTAGGCGCCCGCGGGCACGGTGACTTCCAGATAAGAGCGCGGGTCCGACGGGTCGGTGGCCACGTAGTCTTCCCGCAGCAGCTCGCCGTTCAGGTAAACCCGCCCCGCGCTGACGCGGATGCGGTCGCCGGGCACACCCACGACGCGCTTGATATAGCTCTTCGAAGGATCGCGGGGATAGCGGAACACCACCACGTCGCCGCGCGCAATCGGCTCCAGCCGGTAGACAAACTTGTTGATGAAGATGCGCTCCTGGTCTTCCAGGTTGGGCTGCATGCTGTTGCCTTCCACCTTCACCGGCTGGTACAGGAACAGGATGATGAAGCCGGCGATGGCGACGGCGATGATCAGGTCGCGCATCCACGCGCGCAGCAGCCCCGGCAGCCCCGCTACGGAATTGGGGCGTTTTGCGGGCGATTCCGGGACGAACTCTGGAGGGTTCGGATCGGGCATGCTGTGTTCAATTTTAGACGAATCCCCTGTGGGTTGGATATCGATATCTCGCTCTGCGGCCATGGGTTGCGGGCTGGCAACTTCTGCCCTCCGAAGGCCGTCTAAGTTGAGATACAATAAGCAGCGAAGGAGTGGTCTATGAAACGGTCCCTCACTCTTGGCTTTGTGGTTCTGGTGGCCCTGAGCACCTCCGCTCAGTGGTCCAACCCCTCGAGCAACGTCCCCGCCCATAACGCGGAAGCACCCAAGAAAGGAACCAAGCAGCGGCCCATCCTTCCGGTACTGATGCGCAGCGGGGCCAACTTCAAACTCGCCTTCCAGAGGAAGTCCTACGAGCTGGCGGAGAAGATGCCCGACGTGCTTCACCAGCAGCCCTGCTACTGTTTCTGCGACCGCAGCTTCGGCCATAACAGCCTGCGCTCCTGCTTTGAGACCGACCACGGCGCGCACTGCGCGGCCTGCATGAAGGAAGTCTTCTACACCTCCAAGATGCTCAAGCAGAAGAAGACCCCGGCGCAGATCCGCGAGGGCATCATTCGCGGCGAGTGGCAGAACGTCGACCTGGAAAAAGCCGCCTTCGACAACTGAAGGGTTTTCGGTTTCTGCTTTCTGATTTCCAGTTCCCGGCTCCTCGTTTCTGGTTTCCCGCCTTCCGTTTCTGGTCTTTCGAGCACCTAACCACCAGGCGCGAGAAACCAGAAACCGAAAACCAAAAACTAAAAACCGACATGCACCATTTTTAGTGCAGGTTGACGCCCCGCCCGCTTTTGCGTATAAACGGCCCAGCGCCCCGTCGCTGAATGGGCGATTTCCACAAGGCCAGGAACGGCCTCAGTAACCCAGGCGGCGCGGCCCCCATGCCCATGAGCAAGAAAGCGCGCCCAAAAGTTAAAGCTCGGCCACCTAACTCCAAGAAACAAAAACCAGTTAAAGCTGCGTCTAAAACCAAGCCCGTGGCCCGGCCGGCGCCTCACCAGCATCTGGCCGAGCTCGACGACCCGCGCGTTGCACAGGCTGTGCAAAACTACGAACTCGGCCTCAAGGCCATGCAGGAGCACAAGTTCGAGCGCGCCAAGGGCCATCTGGAGAAGGCGGTCGCAGGTCCCAGCCGCGAGCTGGCTGATCGCGCGGCCATGCATCTTCATACCTGCACCCAGCATCTTGCGCGCTCCACCAGCAGCTTCAAGACCACCGGGGAGCACTACGATTACGCCGTCTCGCTGATGAATGCGGGCGATTTCGACGGCGCCCGTGCTCATCTGGAGAAGATCCACAAACAGGATTCCAAAGCCGACTTCGCCGTCTACGGCCTGTCGGTGCTGGATTGCCTGATGGGCCGCGTGGAGGACTCGCTGCGCCATCTGGACGCCGCCATTCGCTTAAACCCATCCAACCGTCTGCAGGCGCGCAACGACTCCGACTTCCAGAACCTGGCCGACGATCCCCGCTTCACCGAATTGCTCTATCCCGAAGAGGGGGTCGAAACTCCGCCGCCACCTCCCGCGCCCAAGACCTCGCCCGGCAAAGGGCGTTAGACTTTAGGCGCTCTCTCAATAGCATGCCCAGGCAGGTCGTATCAGGGCACGGCTTCAGCCGTGCCGAACCAGTGCGTTTTTGGAATTGTAATCCCGAGCAAGCCCAACTGAGCCCCGACTTGTCGGGGCGGAGGGAGGGCGCGTCGAGGGATCTGGGTTTTGTTCTTGAAATAGCCGGCTCCAGCCTTGCCGCCCCTGCCTGCATCAACAGTGACTTTGGCCGCTGCGCTGCCGGCAAAGCGCTTGCCGGTTTGCCGGTATGGTTCTTGTGAGATAGCTTCTAAGTACCCAGATGGCGGAAAAATCTTCAGCAACGAAACCGGGCAGCCCTTCGTCCGCCGCGATTAGCGGTGTGAAGGTCGTGGCCATGGGTGGAGGCTCGGGACTCTCCATGGTGCTGCGCGGGTTGAAGCGGCACGTGGTCCCGGGCAGTAACGCGGCGGCGAGTGCCGCGTCGCCGATCTGCGACCTCACCGCCGTGGTCACCGTGACCGACGACGGCGGCTCCAGCGGCCGCCTCCGCAAAGAAATGGGAGTGCTGCCTCCGGGCGACATCCGCAACTGCATGGTGGCCCTGTCGGAAGACGAAGCCCTGCTCGCCCGCCTGTTTCAGTACCGCTTCCCCGGCGGCTCCGGCCTGGAAGGACACAGCTTCGGCAACCTGTTCGTCACGGCGCTCACCGGCGTTACCGGAGACTTCGCGGAAGCGGTGCGTGTCTCCTCGGGAATCCTGGCCACCAGCGGGCGCATCGTTCCTTCGACCATCGCCGACGTGCAACTGGAAGCGGTGATGGAAGACGGCAGCACCGTGCGCGGCGAAACCAGCATCACCAAGAGCTCGCATCGCATCGTGGAGCTGCGCCTGTCGCCCGCCGAAGTGCAGCCCTTGCCGGAAACCCTGGCCACCCTCCGCGACGCCGACCTGATCACCATCGGCCCCGGCTCGCTGTTCACCAGCCTCATTCCCAACCTGCTGGTGGCGGGCATTGCCCAGGCCATCGCCGCGTCACGCGCGCGCAAGGTGTACGTGTGCAACCTTATGACCCAGGCCAACGAAAGTCTGGGTCGCACCGCGTCCGACCATATCCACGCCATCTACGACCACGCCCAGGCGCGCATCTTTGACGTGGCGCTCCTCAACTCCACGCCCATCTCCACCGATCTGCGCGCCAAGTACGCGCTGGAAGGCGCTTCGCAGGTGGTCTGCGACACCGAGAAGATTGAGGCCCTGGGCGTGCGCCCGATTTTTGCCGATCTGCTGGAGCCGGGCGGCGTCGCTCGCCACGCGCCGGAGCGCCTGGCGGCGCAATTGCTGGCGCTGGTGAAAACGGCCTGAAACCAACACCGGAGGTGCGCCCCTTTTACCAAGCAAGGGATGGCGCCACCGCAGATTTTCCTTGACAGGATTGAGGGCTGTAAGGAAAATACGTCCAGCATCAAGAGAGACTCGGCGAGACCGAGTCCGGCAACCGGGCTAGGAGATGCTACGGTGCCTTGAGCGCGAGAGCGCTCGATGTGCGGAACTAGATTCCGAAACAGAACTCTCCGGCAAGAACAGACCGCCCTTGATGCCTTGGGCGGCCTTTTGTTTTTGAGCTCTTGATGCATGCCAAACCGAAAGGAGCATGCATCCATGACCCGCCGAAAGAACCTGCCTCAGACTCCAATCACTGAGCACGATCACTCCCCTTTTCCACGCGCCAGCAAAGAACAGCTGGCAGAACTTCTCCGCGAGGTTCTGCGTCGACTTCAGAACGACTTGACGCGGAATCCTCCCGCAAAGCGCGCCCAAGACCTCGCCCAACCGCACGGGACTCCGCGCGGCGTGCGGAACGACCGGAAGAGGGGAGGTAGGCCGTGAAGCAACTCAGCACATCCGACAGAGAAGCGTTCATACGCTCGCTGCCAGCATTCGATGGGTATCCTTACTTGCTCACCAGGGTGGTGGCGGGACTGTTTCACATCAACCTGTTGCCCAAGCATCTCTCGCAAGAACAGCTAAAGGAGATCGGGATACGACAAGTCCTGGCCAACCGGCTGCTGACCTGCGTCGTGCTGGGCCGCGACAGTAGCTTGTATCTCTACCCTGAGGGGTTCGGAACGGTGGACTCCGGCATGCCTCGCGGAGGGCGCATCGTAATGGATCGCCTTAAGCTTGGCGGCGATTTCCCCGAGGACGACGACCTTCGACAGAGACGGAGTGCGCTGGCTGAGTACGCTGCGATGCGTAATCAGGGAGGCGGGTACATTCACGGAGACCTGAGGAAGGGAGGGCGACCGGCAACCCAGGACGAACTCCTGGGCCTCTCCGGGAGACAGCAAGGCAGAGTCCCCAAGGGATTGACCCGCTGCCCGGAGTGTCAGGAGTGGCGGGGCGAGTGTCTCGATCCGAACCCCAACTTCGAGGGTATGGTCGTGCCAGCCAGTTGCATCTGCGAAAACGATAACCTGTGCGCGCGCTGCCTGGAGCCGCTGTACCATCGTAGGCTTAGCGCGAACTACTTCGATGAGACTGATGGTCAGATTTGGCACGTGCCGGGCTTCAGTGCCTTGAGCCATCGCTGTGAGGCAGACGTGATGTCCGTTGGCGAACGGAGCTGATCGGATGATAAATCCGGCAACCACAATTAAAGAATGCCGGTGTTTGGCTGGTAGTGGTTTGTCGTAGCACGTTCCTTCAGAAGGCTACTAGGAAGGAGTGCTGAGTGCGGCTAGGGGGTGGGGCTCGATTTCTTCCACAGCACCTCGTAGATGTCGAGCCTTTCAGCCTTGCCTTCACCTCAACGTTGCTGGCTTTGAGTTGGAACCGTATATCCTGGAGATGGCTAACTTGCTTGAAAATCGGCGTGGAAACCAGCACTTCATCCGGAGCGGCTCTCCCAAGAAGCCTGGAGGCAAGGTTAACAACATCACCGAAGACATCATTGTCTATTATTCGGAGTGTTCCATGGCTCAGCCCCGCTCGGATGCGAATCCTCTGTGATGCTCGCCGCCTCTTCTTCGTCACGTCGCGTTGAATATCAATCGCGCATCGAACTCCGTTTTCCACCTCGGTGAAGTATGCCAGCACAGCGTCGCCGATGGTTTTGACTAGCGTGCCTCCATAGCGTTCAATAATTGGTTGAGTGAGCCCCAGGAACTGTTGCACCATCCGGACCCCCGCAACGTCGCCCCAGCGGTCGTAGAACTCGGTCGATCCCACGATGTCGGCGAACATGACAGTGAGCAGTCGCTCCTGCTCTCTCAGTTCGGTACGGTCTATCAAGTCCACCATCTGTTGTTCGATGCGCATCAACTCACCAACTTCCACCCGGAGTCCTGATAACTTTCCAGTGGGCCCGAGCAACTCTTCATCGAGCGTACTGAGCCCCTCGATACTCTTTTTCCACTGAGCAACGGTCTGAAATCCGAGTGCCCTCCGGACATCAGGTTTGCGGTCGAGAACTCGCAGGCACTCTGATAAGCCGAGGTAACACGTCTTATCGAGTTCTATATTTCGGTCCTTTGCCTGCCTCCACTTGTCTTCTATGTTGGTTCGTTGTCCGTGTGGGAGGCGAGCTTCCCACGCGTCCGCGTTGGGGAAGAATCTCCTTACCATCGACACCAAGCTTTCTTCCAAATGGCTCAAGACCAGCGAGAAATATGCATTCACTAGCGGCTTGCTGAGGTCGGATCGGTCAACGATCCCCACGATGTGTTTTCGCCGAGCTACGGCCTGAAATGGAAACCTACTCAAATAGTCAATTACGTTGGATATTGACGTGCCTTCCTCAATGAGGAAATCGATGGTGAAACTCTGGACGGACCCGAGGGTCAGGGGCTTGTCAGTGTCGGACAACGCAGCCGCCTCAACAAAGCCCACATACTTCCCATCAGAGCGCACGAACCCGTAGTCGAACCCGTTTCCCTGTAGCTGCTGCTTCGCAGAGCTTTCCGGAACACCGAGATCAACCCATCCTCCGGGAATCAATGGTGCCATGACGTGCCGCGCTTGGATGAAGTTTCTGAGGTCTTTGTAATGCATGGTGGAAGTGGTCCTCCAAAATCTGGGTTCCTCCGGGCTGGCCCTGACAATCCTAACCGACGTTTGCGGAGAACGCGTTAAGATGTTCGCCACATGCCTAAGCGCAAGAGCCGCCCCCAAGCTCGGAGCCGTCGCCCGTCTGCCAGCAAGCCTTCGAAGCCCAGCTTCGCCATCGCCATCATGGCGGCGGGCATGGGCACGCGGCTCAAGTCGCGGCTGCCCAAGGTGCTGCACGAGGCCGGAGGCCGGGCGCTGTTGGAACATGTGATTGCGGCCGCCCGGCGCGTGGTCGCGTCCGAGCACATCTACGTCATCATCGGCCACGAAGCCGAGATGGTGCGCACCCGCGTTGCGAGCACCGGCGTCAACTTCATCCTGCAGGAACCGCAGCGTGGCACCGGACACGCCCTCATGGTGGCCCGCAAGCAGCTTGCCGGCTATCGCCATGTGCTGGTGCTTTCCGGCGACGTGCCCCGCATTCGCCCCGCGACCATCCAGCGCCTGCGCGATTTCCACCTGAAGCAGCGCGCGGCCATGACTATCCTCACCGCCGAGCCTCCCGATCCCACCGGCTACGGACGCGTGATTCGCAAGCCGGACGCCAACAAACGGGGCGCCCGCAAGCAAAGCGACGAAGTGGAAGCCATCGTGGAGCAGAAGGCGCTGACCCCGGCGCAGCGCACGGCACGGGAGATCAATTCCGGCATCTACGCCTTCGCCACGCAGCCGCTGTACGCCCGCATTCGCCGGCTGGGGACGGACAACGCGCACCGCGAGTTCTATCTGACGGACATGGCCGCCCTTCTCGGCCGCGCGAAACAGAAGGTGGTGGCGCTGCGTGCCGCCGACGCCGCCGAAGTCCTGGGCGTGAATACGCGCGCCGAGCTGGCGCGTCTCGACGCGCTGCTGCGTGATGCGAAGGCCGCCGAGCTGATGGCCGCGGGCACCACCATCTTCCGCCCAGAAACCTGCGTGATCGACGCCGACGTCCAGACCGGAACCGATACCGTGATCGAACCCTTCGTGCAGCTTCTGGGACACACACGCGTCGGCGCCGACTGCCGCATCCAGTCCTACAGCATCCTCTGCGATTCGGAAATCGCCGACGGCGTGGAAATTCGCGCGGGCTCAATCCTCGACGGGGCGCGCGTGGCTTCCGGCGCCTCCATTGGCCCTTACGCCCACCTGCGCCCGGGCAGCGACATCGGCGAGGGCGCACGCATAGGCAACTTTGTCGAGACTAAGAAAGTCCGACTAGGCCGGGGCTCGAAGGCCAACCATCTCACCTACCTGGGCGACGCCGAGATTGGCGACGACGTGAACGTGGGCGCGGGCACCATCACCTGCAATTACGACGGCGTGAACAAGCACGGCACCGTGATCCAGGACGGCGCCTTCATCGGTTCGGACACCACCCTGGTGGCCCCGGTGCTGGTGGGCAAGGGCGCTTACGTGGGCGCAGGCTCCACCGTCACCGAAGACGTTCCCGCTGACTCCCTGGCCGTGGCCCGCTCCCGCCAGGTGGTGAAGCCGGACTGGGCGCGCAAGAAGCGCGAAGCCCAGGCTCAATCACCCAATTACCAAATTACCAAATCACCAAATCACTGAATTCCACAATTGGGCAGTTGGCTTAGAGGGGGTGGGACGCCGGGATACTCTCAAGAACCCCGGCGCCCACTCTATTGAGGTACTGGGGGTTTAGTTAATAGACGCAGGAGAACCAAAAAGGTTCCGAACAATTTCGCGGGTTTTCGGGGCCAGGGGCGGCTCAGGCTTTGGGGGCCTCGACGGCGCGGGGGCGGTCGAGCACGGAGCGCAGCAGGGTGATCAAGTCGGCGACGTCGAAGGGCTTGATGACGCGGCGCACGCTGGTTTCCTGCATGAAGCGGCGCACCTTGCCGTCGGCGATGTCGGTGGAGAAGGTCATGACCACGTTCTTTTCCGAGCCCGGCCGGTTTTCCGCCAGCCAGCCATAGATCTCGATTCCGCTCCAGGCGCCGGGCATGGAGGAATCGAGGATGCAGGCGTCGAAGGATTCCTTCTGCAGGCGGGCCACCGCCTCGTCGCCGCGAGCCACGGCCACCACTTCCAGCCCGGCGCCGGTGAGCACTTCGCGCTCAAAGTCGCGCAGCGCCTCTTCGTCATCCACCAACAGCACCCGGCCGGACAGGCGGCCTTCCTGAGGCTTGATGCGGCGGCGCTTTTCCACCCGCATGGCGGGATTGCGCACCGCCGGCATGCGCACCTGGAAGATGGCGCCGCGGGGCTCGGCGTTGCGGGCGGTGATGTCGCCGCCGTGCTCCTTCACAATGCCGTAGCAGATGCTCAACCCCAGCCCCGTGCCTTTGCCCACCTCCTTGGTGGTGTAGAAAGGATCGAAGACGCGTTTGGGTTCCTTGATGCCCGGACCGCTGTCCTGAATTTCGACGCACACGAAGTCGCCCTCCAGGAAGACTCGCCCGCCCAGCGCTCCGCCCTTGGTGGTTTCCAGCATGGCGTCCACCGCGTTGTTGATGATGTTGAGAAAGACCTGCTCCATCTGGTGGGAGTCTGCGATCACGCCCGGCAGCGGAGCTTCAAACTCCACATCCACCGAGATGTTGTTCAGCCGCAGGTCGTATTCGCGCAGCACCAGCGTGTCTTCCAGCACCCGGCGCAGGTCCACGTAATGCTTCTGCGGCTTGCGTTGGCGCGCGAACGACAGCAGGTTCTGCACGATGCGGTGGGTGCGCTGCGCCTGCTTGTAAAGCTTCTGCACAAAATCGCGCACCCGGTCGCTGATGGCCTCGTTTTCCATCAACTGGGCATAGCCCAGGATGGCAGTGAGCGGATTGTTGAGCTCATGGGCCACGCCGCTGATCAGCTGCCCCACGGCTGACATCTTCTCGCTCTGCAGCAACTGCTCCTGGGTCTGGCGCAGGTCTTCGTAGGCGCGGGTGGTTTCCTCGTACAGCCGGATCTTTTCGATGGTGGTCGCCAGTTGCCGCCCGATGGCGATCATCAGGTTTTCGTCGGAGCTGGTGAATTCCCGCGGCGTCCGGCTGCTCACGCCCATCACCCCCACGATGCGGTCCTTGGTCCACAGCAGCGCCCACAGCCACGACTTCAGGCCTTCGGCGGCAATGTAGTCGGCGATGGACGGCGGCAGATGCGCAAGGTGCATGTGGGTGAGCACCTGGGTGCGCGAGCGCGTTACCCGCTCCCAGAAATCGGCGGGGACGGGGATTTCGTGGCCCGAGGCCACCAGATCGCTGCGCTGCCCAAGGCCGGCACGGCGGCGCAGCGCCCGGGTTCCCGGATCGGCCAGGTAGACCGAGCCGGTATCGGCGGTGAACAGTTCCACCAACTGGCGCAGCGTGACCTCCAGGACTTCATCCAGGTTCAACGACTGGGTGGCCACCACGGCGATGGTGTTGAGCGCGTGCAGTTCGCGGTTGCGCCGCCGGATTTCCTCTTCCGCGCGCTTCTGTTCCGAGATGTCGAGCAGGAAGCTCTGGTAGCAGTCCAGGTTGCCGGCGGAGTCACGGGAAGCGAAGCTGGTTTTCAGGACGGTGACCCGGCTTCCGTCCTTGCGCCGCAAGGTGACCTCGAAGTTGCGCACGAAGTTCTGCTGTTCGATCTCGCGCAGGAAGGCTTCGCGCTGTTCGGGAGCGCCGTACACGTCGCGCAGCAGGTTGAGCTTCAGTACCTCCTCGCGCCCGGAGTACCCCAGCATGCGCGCAAAAGCGTCGTTGGAGTCCAGCAGGCGTCCATCGGCGGTGGCGATGTAGACGCCCTCCTGCGCCTGCTGGAACAGCAGCCGGTATTTCTCCTGGGCGGTGCGCTCGTTGGTGATGTCTTTGACGATGTGCACCGTGCCCTTGCGTTCGATCTCGGCCTCGCTGTAGGTGGAGGTTGAAACCAGCGAAAAACCTCCGAAGCAGGGGTCGGGCGCCTCCCCGTAGATGCCCACGGGGCGCGAGCAGTAGGGGCAGCCCTGCCAGGCCTCGCCCCCGCGGCTGCCCGGCAGCACCTGTTCGCAGGTAAGCTCCAGCACCTCGGCGGTACGTTTGCTCAGGCGGTTTAGCAGCGCCCGGTTCACGCGCACGATGTGGAAGCCATCGTCGTGCACCAGGATGGAGTCCTCGATGGAGTCGAACGTATTGGCCCACTGCCGCTGGGAGCGCACCATCTGCTCGAACATGTTCACGTTTTCCACCGCGATGCCCAGCTGGTGCGAGGTGGTCCCCAGAAACTCCATCTCGCTGGCGATGTGGGTGCCCGATCGCCGGAAGCCGAAGCCCAGCGTGCCGATCACCGCGGTCTTGCCGCTCACCGGAATCAGGATCAGGTGGTGGAAGGCGGGCTTGCGTTCGTCCCGGATCTCCGCCGGTACCACCTGGGGCTCGCCTGCGGCAATCACCTCCTCCATCACCCCGCTCTTCGCTCCCAGCACGTTGTTCTTGCGCGCGTACTCCGGGCTCAGGCCGATGTAGTTGGCCAAGGTGAGCTTTTCTCCCTCCAAGGTGCGAAACCAGACCGCGTGCGCCCCGGTCAGGGTCTTCAGCTCGGCCAGCGCGCTGGCGATCATGGAGCCGAAGTCTTCCGAATGGGCGATGGCCGTGGTGATGCCGTGGATCACCTGCAAGCGATTGGTGCGGGTGTGCGTCTCCTCCATCACGATCACCACCATGCCCAAGCCCAGCAGCAGCTCAATGGTGGTGGACAGGCCCGCCAGGATGGGAATCATGGGCATCAAGAACAGGCTGCCGGCAAACAAATACGGCCCCGGGGCGCGGCGGCCGGCGGTAAAAATGGCCAGCTCCAGCGAGGCGGTGATAGCGATGGCCATCTCCATGGCGAACAGCACCACCTTGACCATGTCCGTCCGGGGCAAGGAGGACACGGCCATCAGCGCCACCGCCGCAAAGATGGCCAGCACCTTGAGCGGCTTGGGGCGGTTAATGTAGTACTGCACCGAGGCTCCGAAGAAGGTGACCGCCAATACGAAGCCCGCTGCCCCCACCTCCGGCCACAGGGAACCAGGACCGGCAGGCGCGGTGGAAGAGGCGAAGCGGTACACCAGGTAGGCGGTCCAGCCCTGGATCCAGAGCAGCAGGTAGCGCTCGCGGAAGCTGCGATACACCAGCATGCCCCCGGCCAGCAGCACCAGAATCGCGGTCGCCTGGGGGATGAATTCGGTGGCAGCGATCTCGTAGATTCGCTTCAGTACCGCGGCGCTGTCCACGTTCATGGAAAATAGCACGAGAATCGTTCTGCGCTTGGTATATCACGAACAGGCGCTTCCTGCCTGCTTTTTCGGCGATCCGGGATTGCCACCCCAGGCACTGCGTGTACAATGAGCGTCGCACACACAGGGAGCAAGAAACTTTCCATGGCCGGCGAACGCATCCTGGTGGTGGACGACGAAGAATCCATCCGCGAGATCGTCACCTCCATGCTCACCAGTTCCGGATATCAGTGCAAGCAGGCGGGCTCTGGCCTGCAGGCGCTGGCCGTGCTGGAGGCCGGCGACGAATTCGAGCTCATGCTCACCGACCTGATGATGGCTGAGCTGGACGGCATCGGCCTGCTGGAACGCACCAAGGAAAAATATCCGGACATGCCGGTGATCATGGTCACCGCCGTCCACGATATCTCCATCGCCCTGGCCGCCATCCGCAACGGCGCCTGGGACTACCTGCTCAAACCCTTCGAGCGCGAGCAACTGCTCAACACCGTCCGCCGCGCCATGGAAAACCGCCGCCTGAAGATGGAAAACCGCGCCTACCAGCTCAACCTGGAGTCCAAGGTGGTGGCCCGCACCCAGCAGTTGCACCAGGCCATGATTGATCTGGAGAAGTCTTACGACATCACCCTGGAGGCCCTGGGCGACGCCCTCGACCTCAAGGACGCCGAGACCGAGGGCCATTCCAAACGGGTCACCGCCTTCACCATCGCCATCGCCCGCGCCATGAACCTGCCCGACGAAAAAATCCGCGTCATCGCCCGCGGCGCCTTCCTGCACGACATCGGCAAGATGGCCATCCCCGACGCCATCCTGCGCAAGCCCGGCGCCCTCACCGACGAGGAACGCGCCATCATGCGCGAACACTGCTTTCGCGGGTTCCAGATGCTGCGCAAAATTTCCTTTCTCGCCGAGGCTTCCGAAATCGTCCATTCTCACCAGGAGATGTTTGACGGTTCCGGCTACCCGCGCGGCCTCAAGGGCGAACAGATTCCCCTGGGGGCCCGCATCTTCGCCATCGCCGACACCCTCGACGCCATCATGTCCGACCGCCCCTACCGCCGCGCCCAGACCTTCGCCGCCGCCAAGGAAGAGATCAATAAGTTCGCCGGACGCCAGTTCGACCCCGACGTCGTCCGCGTGTTCAACACCATGCCCGAAGGCCTCTGGGATGACCTGCGCAAGCAAATCAGCGCCCAGGTCTACCAGATCACCGCCCCTCAGCCCCGATTGATCAAACAGGAAACCACGGTCCAGTAGTGTGGAAGCGGGCGACCTCGCCCGCGCTTTCCAATCCAGCGCAGCATTCCTCGTTGGGTCACACTAACCACTAGCCACTGCCTTCCTCGGCAGCATTTCCCCGATGCGCTTCATCTGCGCGCCCACGGTTCGCAGCTTTTCTTCGATGCGCTCGTAGCCGCGGTCAATGTGGTAGACGCGGTCAATGATGGTCTCGCCGTCGGCCACCAGGCCGGCCAGCACCAGTGACGCCGAGGCCCTCAAGTCGGAGGCCAGCACCGCCGCCGAGCTCAGCGGCGTCTTGCCCCGAACGATGGCGCGGCTGCCCTCAATCTTGATGTTCGCGCCCATGCGCACCATCTCCTGCGCGTGCAGGAAGCGGTTCTCGAAAATATTCTCGGTGACGATGGACGTGCCCTCGGCCTGCGTGGCCAGCGCCATGTACTGCGCCTGCAAGTCGGTGGCGAAGCCGGGATACTCTTCGGTGGCCACGTCGGAAGCGCGCAGCGAGTCCTGCGCCATCACCCGCACCGAGTCGGAAGTCGTCTTCACCTTCACCCCGGCTTCCTCCAGTTTTTGCAGTAGCGCGGTAAGGTGGCGCGGCTCGCAGCCGGCCACGATCAGGTCGCCGGTGGTAAGCGCGCCCGCAATCACAAACGTTCCCGCTTCGATGCGGTCGGGGATGATGCGGTGGCGCGCGCCCTTTAGTTTCTCCACGCCCTGAATGCGGATGGTCGAAGTGCCCGCGCCTTCGATGCGCGCCCCCATCTTCACCAGCAGCGCCGCCAGGTCGGCCACTTCGGGCTCGCGGGCGCAGTTTTCCATCACCGTCTCGCCTTCGGCCAGGGTGGCAGCCATCAGCAGGTCTTCGGTGCCGGTAACGGTGATTCTCTCGAACACAATCTGCGCGCCCCGCAGACGTTCGGCACGCGCTTCCACGTAGCCGTGCTCCTGGGTGATGGTGGCGCCCAGCCGCTCGAGGCCCTTGATGTGCAGGTCAATGGGACGCGCGCCGATGGCGCAGCCCCCCGGCAGCGAGACGCGCGCCGATCCCGTGCGCGCCACCAGCGGCCCCAGCACCAGCGTGGAAGCGCGCATGGTCTTCACCAGTTCGTAGGACGCTTCCGCCTTCACCAGCTTCGCGCAGCGGATGGTGGTGCGATGGTGCGCGCGCCCGTATCCCAGCTCCACCTCCGCGCCCATGGCCACCAGCAGCTTGCGCGTGGTCTGGATGTCGCGCACGTCGGGAATGTTTTCCAGCACCACCGGCTCGTCGGTAAGCAACGCCGCCGCCATCGCCGGCAGAGCCGCGTTTTTGGCTCCGCTAACCCGAATGGTTCCCACCAGCGGATTGCCGCCGCGTATTACGAATTTATCCATGGAAAAGAGTTCCCTCGCTTCGCTCGGGATTTCGGCAGCGGGCTCCCGGTCCCGCAAGGCGGGACGGCCTCACGCCCGCTAAACGCCTCAACTCTTGCCTCTGTGGCTAATCTAATCGTTCTCGATGGCTTGGCGCACGTTGCCGCCCGCGGACTTCAGCCTGCGCTCGGCGGCCGCGCGACCCACCCCCGCTTTCAGCATCACCAGCGCCACCGGCACGCTGCCCCGCGCGGCCCGCAGCGCGCTCTCGGCTTTGCTCCTGTTGATGCGTGCTGCGCGCTCCAGGATGCTCAAGCCGCGCTCGCGCAGCTTCCGGTTTCCACGCACCACGTTCACCATCAGGTTGCCATAGACGTATCCCTGCCTCGCCATGGCCCCGGTAGAAAGCATGTTCAGCACCATCTTCTGCGCGCTTCCGGCCTTCATGCGCGACGACCCCGCCACCACTTCCGGGCCGACCCGTACCACGACGGCGATATCGGCGGCACGCTCCAGCGGCGAGTCCGGGTTGCCGGTCAGCGCCACCGTGATTGCTCCGCAGCGCCGCGCGTACTCTAGCGCCGCAACTGTGTAAGGCGTGCGCCCGCTGGCCGCGATGCCGACGACCACATCGTTCTTCGTGGGTTGCTTGCGCGCCAGGTCGCGGCGCCCTTGTGCAGCCGAGTCTTCCCTGCCCTCGGCGGACGAGCGCAAGGCGCGCGCACCGCCCGCAATCACCGCTTGCACCGTCCGCGGACGGGTACCAAACGTGGGCGGACACTCCGACGCATCCAGCGCCGCGATGCGCCCGCTGGTGCCTGCGCCCGCGTAGATCAGCCGCCCTCCCCGGGCCATCGCCGCAGCGATGGCGTCGATGGCCTGCGCGATCTGCGGCAGCGCGTGTCTCACCGCGGCCGCAACTTTCGCGTCCTCGCGGTTGATGACGCGAGCGATGCCCAGCGCCGAGAGCATGTCCAGGGCCGTCGTGGCGGGGTTCTGAGCCTCGCTTGCCAGCTTGCCGACTCTCGCCACTCTGGCCTGCGATCTCATGGCAGCGCCTCGACCACGGCATCGTGAAATTGCGGACGCACCTGCTTGATCTTCTCCGAACTCCGGTCCGGCCAGGTGCGGTTGGTGAGCAGCGTGACCGAGAGCCGCCGCTCCGGGTCGATCCACAGCGAGGTTCCGGTGTAGCCCAGGTGCCCAAACGAGCGCCTGGAGAAATGCTGGCCCGACTGCGACGGCGAGGACGGCGTGTCCCAACCTAGCGCGCGCGAAGTCCCTGCCGGGCCGCCTTCGCGCCGCGTGAACAGCGCCACGGTTTCCGGGCGCAGGATGGGCGCGCCGCCGCCCAGCAGGACGTGCGCGAACGTAGCCACCTCCGCCGCCGGAGCGAACACCCCGGCGTGTCCGGCAACCCCGCCCAGCACGCTGGCGTTCTCGTCGTGGACCTCGCCCTGCACCATGCGCTGGCGAAACTCGCGGTCCTCCACCGTGGGCGGGATCATCGGCTTCGACGCAGCCGGCGGGCGAAACGCAGTCTGCGTCATCCCCAAAGGCCCGAAGATTTCCCGGCGGCAGGCGGCGGCGAGATCCTCGCCGGCCATGCGCGCCAGCGCCTCACCCAGCACCATGAAGCCGAGGTCGCTGTACTCGGCGCGCGTGCCGGGCTCGGCTACAAGCGGCGCGGTGAAAGCCGCGCGCAGAAGGGCATCGCGCGTCGCGGCCTTTTCGAACAGCCGCTGATACGCGGGCAGTCCCGAGGAGTGCGCCAGCAGCATGCGCAGCGTGACTTCGCGGCGGCGGGCGTCGTCAGTAGACGCGAATTCGGGAATGATGCCGGCGACGGGCGCCTCCAGGTCGAGTTGCCCGCGCTCGTAGAGGATCATGGCCATGGCCGTCGTGGCCACCACTTTGGACACCGACGCCAGGTCAAAGATGGTATCCGCCCTCACTTCCGGGCTGTCAGCCTCGTAGGTAAACCGGCCCAAGCCTTTCAGGGCTACAAGTTTGCCTTCGTGCGTGATGGCAACCGCAGCGCCCGGAAACGCCCGATCCTCGATTCCCTGCTGGAGCACCGCAAACGCACGGACAAAGACGCGATCCTGCTGGTCGAAGGACGCGGTCGGGAAATGGGCGGAAGTTGTGATTGTGCTCTTCAGCGCGGAGTCGCCCCGCATAAGAGTGCCGGCAGCGCCATCATAGCGCAGCGCACCCGGCATTCGAGTTGCTTGATTTTGTTCTGGCTTTCGACCACACTCGCTTTCGAGCGACTCTTTGGCGCGCCTCCCCAACCCGCACCTGATCCTGGCGGCCTGGCTCCTTGTTCTTCCATTCACCAACGCTCGCGGGACACCTCCCAAAGAAGGCTTTTACAGCTTCTCCGGCGCGGAGCGCGTAATCCGGAAGGCGGTGTCCGCAGGTGAGATTCCAGGCGCGGTGCTCATTGTCGGGCACAAGCACCGGGTGTGGTATCGAAAGGCTTACGGCCATCGGGCGGTCGTGCCCGCACAAGAGCCTATGACGCTGGACACCGTCTTCGACCTGGCTTCGCTCACCAAGCCGCTGGTCACGGCTACAGCGGTTATGCAACTGGTGGAGCGCGGCCAGGTCCGTCTAGACGACCCTGTAGCCCGTTATCTGTCCGAGTTCGGCCGCAACGGGAAGGAAGCCATCACCGTGCGCCAGTTGCTCACACATTTCTCCGGGCTGCGCGCAGACCTCGATCTCACGGAGCCGTGGCAGGGCCGCAGCGAGGCCTTGCGCCGGGTATGGGAAGAAAAGCCATCTCAACCGCCGGGAGAAAAGTTCGCCTACAGCGACATCAACTTCATCGTCCTCGGCGAGTTGGTCGAGCGCGTAACCGGGACGCCGCTCGAGCAATACGCCGACAACCACATCTTCAAGCCGCTGCAAATGACGCACACGCGTTTCCTGCCGCCCGCAGAATGGAAACCGCGTGTTGCGCCCACGGAACCTGACGAGCGCGGCGTGATGCTGCGCGGCTTGGTGCACGATCCCACGGCACGCCGCATGGGCGGAGTAGCCGGGCACGCCGGGCTGTTCGGCACGGCTGATGACGTGGCCCGCTTTGCCCAGGCGATTCTCGACGGCGGCGGTGGCGCGCTGAAGCCGGAAACCGTCGCCCTCATGACCACACCGCAGCAACCGTTGGGAGCGGGTGTGCAGCGCGGCCTGGGCTGGGATATTGATTCTCCCTACTCCAGCCCCCGCGGCGACTCCTTTCCTATTGGCTCGTTCGGCCACACGGGATTCACGGGAACTTCGGTCTGGATCGATCCAGCCTCGCGCACCTACATCGTGCTTTTGACCAACGTAGTGCATCCCAAGGGCGGCAAGTCGGCCAAGGCGCTGCGTCACGATGTGGCCAGCGCTCTTGGCGCAGCGCTCAAGATTGGCCTCCCTGTTCTTCCTTTGAAGACCGGAATCGATGTCCTGGAGGATGGCAAGTTCGGTGCCCTTCGACTGGTTCCAGGCACACAGCGTCGGATCGGCGTGCTCACCAACCACACCGGCCGCGATTCACGCGGCCGCCGCACCATTGACGTGCTGGCGGCGGCACCGGGCGTGAAACTCACTGCCATCTTCGCGCCCGAGCACGGTGCCGGCGGCGCGCTCGACACCGACATTGCGCACTCGCGAGACGGGGCCACCGGCGTCGCCGTGCACAGCGTCTATGGCTCTACCGACGCCCAACGGCGGCCGCCGCTTGCGGTCATGAAAGAACTGGATGCGGTGGTGATCGATCTTCAGGATGCCGGAGCGCGCTTCTACACCTACGCCACCACCCTGGGCTTCTTTCTGGAAGCTGCCGCGCAGACGGGAACGGAAATCATCGTGCTCGACCGGCCTAATCCCATTACCGGATCCATGGTGCAGGGACCGCTGTCGGATGCCGGGCAGCCCAGCTTCGTGAATTACCATCCGCTTCCGGTGCGTCACGGCATGACCCTGGGAGAACTGGCGCGACTCTTCAATGCCGAGCGCAGGATCAACGCCCGGCTGACCGTGGTCCCCATGGAGGGCTGGAAGCGCGCGCAATGGTTCGATCAAACCGGACTCGCCTGGGTGAATCCTTCTCCCAACCTGCGCAGCTTGACGCAGGCCACTCTTTATCCCGGCGTGGCCATGGTCGAGTGGTCGAATGTTTCCGTGGGCCGGGGCACGGATTCGCCCTTTGAACTAGTGGGCGCACCCTGGGTGGATGGGTCGCGGCTCGCCGAGTATCTCAACCTCCAGGGAATCCCAGGGGTGCGTTTCGACCCCACAACCTTTACTCCCCGCGAGAGCAAATACGCCGGTCAGGCGTGCGGCGGGATTCGCATCACGCTGCTGGACCGCAACGCCCTCGATGCGCCGCTGCTCGGAGTAGAGTTGATGTCGGCGCTGTTGAAGCTGTTCCCCGCCGACCACAAGTTGGAGCGCACCAGCCATCTGGTCGCTAACCGGCGAGTGATGGAAGGCCTTACCGCGGGCCGCGACCCGCGCGCGATCGCCGAGGAGTGGCGCGCCGATCTGCAGAAGTTCATCGAGACGCGAAACCAATACCTGTTGTACTGACAACCCAAGAAACAACGAGGAGCCCATGCGCACAGTCCTGACCATCATCGTCGCTTTCCTGGCAACTCCGGCCTCTGCCGCCGAGCTCCAACAACAGCTGGAGGCCATGGCGCGCGCCCATCCCGGCAAGGTGGCGCTGTACGCCAAACACTTGAAGACCGGCGCCAGCGTGGCCATCAACGCCGAACGTCCAGTGCAAACCGCGTCGGTGATCAAGCTGCCCATCATGCTGGAGGCCTTTGCCCAGGTGAAGGCCGGGAAGCGAAGCCTGGGCGACAAGATCGTCCTGCGGGAAGAAGACAAGGTTCCAGGCTCGGGCATCCTGCAGTTTCTGCGCCCGGGAGCGCAAATCACTCTGGAGGACACCATCGTGCTGATGATGATTCTCAGCGACAACACCTCCACCAACCTGGTGATGGATCAGGTGGGAATTCCCGCCGTGAACGCCCGGGCCGCTGCCATGGGATTGAAGAACACCTATCTCTACAAGAAGGTGTACCGCAAGGCGGAGGGACCCATGCCCGAGGACCAGAAGCAGTTCGGGCTGGGCAAAACCACGGCGCGGGAGATGGCGGCGGTCCTGGAATCCATTGAGCGTTGCGATCTGGGCGACGCAAAACTATGTACCCGCATGATCGAGATCATGAAGAACCAGCAGTGGCGTGAGATGATTGCCCGCTACCTGGAAACCGCTGACACCACTGAGGTGCGTTCCGGCGTCGCCGCCAAGCTGGGCGAGCTCGACGACGTAAAGAACGAAGTGGCCCTGGTGTATTCGGAAACCGGGCCCATTGTGATTTCCATCTTCACCTGGGAGAACCAAGACCAGCGCTGGATGGCCGACAACCAAGCCTATCTCCTGATCGCGCGCATTGCCAAGACCATCGTGGAGGCTTGGGCGCCCAAGGGTGTGGTGAGCGCGGCGATCGAGAAGCCGGAGCCAACCGCGGCCACCCCCTAGCGCATCTCAGCCCTAACGTCGTCTCCCGGGTTGGCGAAGCTTCGCCACCTGGTATAACGTGGTCTTAGCGGAGGCTGGTCATGCGTCTTCTCCTCGTCCTTTTCCTAATGGCAACCGCCCTGCTGGCGCAAACACCGGCCGACCAGGATCCTCCAAAAGCTCCGGAAGCGCCCGCGGCGGCGCAAGCGCCGGCACCGCCAGCAGCTCCTGCCCAGGCGGAGGCAGCCGCAGCGGCGGCCGAGCCCGAACCAGCCAAGCACACAGCCGAACCCGATCCCGCCGCTGAGCCAGCGCCTGCTACCATCACGGTCGCAGCCGGCACCAAGGTTCCGCTGGTGCTCAAGCACGCCGTTTCCACCGGTAATGCGCGCGTGGGCGACAACGTCTATCTGGAAACCACCTTTCCCGTCGCCCAGGACGACCAGATCGTGATTCCCGCCGGCACCTACGTGCAGGGTGTGGTGAGCGCGGTGCGACGTTCGCCGCGGATCAAGGGACGCGCCGAGTTGTTGCTGCACTTCCGCACCATGATCTTCCCCAACGGCTACACCGTTTCGCTCCCGGGAGCGCTGGATAACATCCCGGGCGCCGACAAGACCACAGTGAAGCAGGATGAAGGCACCGTGCAAGCCGGCAGCACCAAGGGCCGCGACGCTGCCACGGTGGTGGCCGCCGCGTCCACCGGCGCGGTGGTGGGCGGACTGGCGGGCGCGGGCAAGGGTGCGGCCATCGGGGGCGTCACCGGCGCTGCCGCCGGGCTGCTCATCGGCCTGTTCAGCCGCGGCGACGAAGTCCGCCTGGAAACCGGCACCGGCGTGGAGATGGTGTTGCAGCGTCCGCTGGAACTGGAAGAGGAGCGCCTGCGCCGCACGGGTCGCGAGCTGGTCCCGGTAAACAGCCGCACCCGAAGGTTGGAGCGGCCGGTACTGACGCCGCCGCCGAACTAGTAGCCGGTGTCAGGTCTCAGGTGGCGGGCCGCAGGACGCGGGCAAGAGTTTTCTGATTTCCAGGTTGCAAGGTTTCGTGCGCCCATCAATCCTGCCGCCGGCGCCCCGCCTGCTGTACCCTAACACCTGAGACCTGACACCCGACACCTGAGACCTGATACCTGTGGTTCGCACCGTTTTCACCATGGCCGAAGACTGCGCCCAGGGCAAGCCCCTGGGGTGGCAGGAGTTTGTCCGCGACTACCAACCCATCGTCCGCCGCTTGCTGCTGAACTACTTCCCTGCTCTGGAACCGGAGATCGGCGCCCATCTCACCGCGCTTTTTCGCCAGGCGCGCGAGTCGGAGTGGTTCAAGGGCCTGAAGTTTCCCAACGAGCGCGAGTTCCTGATGGCGTTCCGCGACCTGGTCTTCGCTTACGGGCGCGGGGCCTACGGACGCGGGGCCGGCCAGGTTCCGGCGCAGGCAATCTCGGTCGAGCAGTATCTTGACCTGACCAAGGACCTGAGCCTGGTGGAGCGCGAGATGCTCTGGCTGGCGCTCAAAGGCTACGTCGCGGCTCAAATCGCAGCCATGCTGATGTTCGCTGCCGCAACCGCCGTGGCGGTGGAGGGCATCGCCCGGGAACGGCTTCCGAAGGTGTTGCCGGGCGAAGGCGCGGACGCTTCCCGCGCCGCGGTCCTGGAGCTTCTGCAGGCCGCGGCCGCCACCGGCTCCGACCAGTGCCTGCCCTGGAAGACCTTCAACAACCTGATCAACGGCCAGACCAGTTGGCGGGAGCGGGAGCTGGCCGAAGCCCACATCAAGGACTGCCTGAACTGCATTGACCGTTTTACCTCTTTTGTGGAGATGATCCGCCTGCGCCACGACGCCCAGCCCGCAACCGAGGCGGAAATTCGCCCGGTACTGGCCGCGTTGGGGATCGAGGCTGCCTCCAAGGGCCTGATGGGCCGCCTGTTCTCCCGGCCCTGAAGCCATTCCGCAAACGGGAAGCGTCCGCAAAACATTTCACCTTGTGCGCAGGACTTTTCCCCCGAATTCTTGTATCCCGAAATTCCTAATTCTGGAGACGCCACCGCCTCCCTTCCCGCCTGGCCGGCGAGCGCGGGCGTGCGTGGAAAGCACGGAAGCCCCGTATTTGGCGGGTTTCGCCCCTGTTAACGAAAAAATAACCACCCCGGCTGCAACTTCCCGGGAGGCGGTTGCGTCTTATCCAACAGGTGGTAGGTAAATTGCAATGGAGAAGGGTATGCGCAAGTGGTATTTGCCGCTGATCGGACTCGGGAGCCTGGCGGCGCTGGCCTTCAGCCTGCGCGACCGCCGCACTCCGGAGTGGTTTTACGGCCGCAAGGACCGGCCTGCTCCGCCCTCGGAGAAGTGGGACCACCAAGTCGAGGACAAGCTGCAGCGCCTCCAGAGCGAACTGAACCGGGTGGCTGAGTCCCTGGAAGCCCGGCCAGCGTCCTAAGCCGCGGCCCGCCCAGCGGGGTGGCCGCGCCACACCTGCTGTTTTTCACCCCTTCTGTCACCCCTTCTGGAAGAACATTCTCAGCCCCGCGGCTACCAGCACTACGCCAAAGGTCTTTCTCAGGACGATCCCCGACAACTGCTGGGCGTAGGCTCCTCCGAAGTATCCTCCCACGAAGAATCCGACCGCAACCACCAGGCCGATCTTCAGGTCCGCGTTTCCCGCACGGTAGTACTCCCAGAAAGCCAGGAAACCCACCGGCAGCAGCAGGGCGGCGAGCGAAGTGCCCTGCGCCTTATGTTGCGACATGTGGAAGAAATAGACCAGGCATGGAACCAGCAGGATCCCGCCGCCTATTCCGATCATTCCGGAAATGACTCCAATGAGTAGTCCTGTCACTAAGGCAAGCCACATCATGGTGGGATTTCATCCCCCTTTCGGCAATGACTTCGAGCGGGCTCCCCGTGTTCCGGGGCTCACTTCCAGTCTCCGGTGAGCTTGAAGTTCTGAATGCCCACGCTCTGCACCCGCAGCAGCACCGCCACCGCCACCAGCACCACCAGCGAGGCCACCAGCATGGCGGGCGGAATGTTCTCCTGGAGCAGCAAGTTGCCTTCAATGATGGCCACCACCGGGATGACCAGGCTCATGGACGCGGCCTGATACGGCCGCACCCGCTTCAGCAGCCAGTAGTACAAAGCAAAGGCTACTGCGGTTCCGAAGATCGACAGAAAGACCAGGGCCGCGATCGCGCTCGGCGTCCAGGTGGCGGGGCGGCCGCGCTCCAGCATGGCTCCGGCCGCCAGCAACACCGCTCCGCCGAAGATGGTCTGCCAGGCGGTGGCGGCCCAGGGGTCAATGTCTTTCAGTTCCTTCTTGGCGAAGACGATGGACCAGGACGTGGAGACCACCGCTGCCAGCACCGCCGCGCCGCCCAGCAGCGTGCGGGTGGACATCGCCAGCTCTCCTCGGGCAAACAGCACGGCGATTCCTCCCATGGCCACGGTCATACAGAAAATCGCCGCCCGCGGAACCTGCTCCTGGGTCATCAGCGGCGTGAACAGGGAGACAGCCAGCGGGATGCTGGTATAGAGCACCGCAGCCACCGAGGAGGTGATGTATTGCTCAGCCCAGAACAGCAGTCCGTAGGGTACCGCCACCATGGTGAATCCCAGGATTACCGTGGTGCGCCACTGGCGGGCGCCGCGGATGGGAGGCGTGCGGCGCACGGCCAAGGTCACGGCCAGCAGCAGCGACGCCAGCAGAAACCTAACTCCCGCCGCCCACAACGGAGGCACGTCGCGCACCAGGACGCGGATGGCCATCCAGGTGGTCCCCCAGATGAGGCAAAGGACCACGTAGACCACGTAGTCCGTCGGCTCGAAGCTGTGCGGCACCGTGCCGCTACTGGTTGGGTTGACTTCCATCGCGGGCGCGTCCAGTGTCAAGGTTCAGGCGGGGAGATGCAAGAGCCAATGGCCGCCGGCTTCAAACCCCACTGAGGAAAAGTGTCAAACCTACCCCCCCACCCCCCCCTTTTTTCTAAAGTTCTCCAGGGAAACGGGTTAAGTCTCAAAGTAGCCAGAATCAACGGGTTACGCGCATCCGACGCATCTTGCGTTGCTTTCGCTCAGAGGCCAGGCGCTTAGCTCATGGAAAATCATTGCGGCGAACAGGATTTATCATTCGGTCGTGCATGTCAACACAAATTCGCTTAATGTTCGCCTGTTGGAAGCGAGTGGAACGTTGCCGCCAGTGAACGGTGACGGGCGGCGTTGGGCCGCGCAAGGGCCCCGTCAGGTCAAGAACCCAATCTGCCAAACGGCGGGCAGATGTGGGCCACCAGCCCAAATGACACCTTCTGGCGTCCACGGCTCATAACGCACTCACCTTCTTCTGGGTGCCTAGAATCAGCGCCTCGACTTCGGCGTTAATCTCGCGAGTGAGCCGCTGACAGGCTTCTCGCTCACTTGCGATTTCTTCGCGACCGGTCGCCACGCGGGCCATGATTTGTTCTTGCACGTCCAGCGGCGGCAGCGTGACTTGCAAACTGCGCAACTCAGCACTATTGATATTTGCTTGTCCAATAATCTGCCGGCTCAAGGCATCGATTTGCTGCCGCCCGATTGGAGAGTTGATTACGTAAGCCAAAAAGGCTGGCTTCGCTCTGGAGGAATCCGTGCGAACGCGAATCAAGTAGGAAGCAAAGACGTATTCTCCATGCGCATGAAAAACCGCGCACTTCCCAACCAGTTCCTTGCTGTTCGTCCTATTGATGAGGATGTCGCCGTCCTTTAAGAGCAAGCCCTCCCTTTCGCCCCTGGGAAGCCGCATGTATTTGAGATTCGTGAGATTGAGTTCGCCGTCTACGATGTTGTTCATACGGATCACAGCGACGCCTTCGGCGCCCGTGCTAGCTTTCTTGTTTGTCCCGTATTGGATCAATTCAAGAACTGTATCCAGCCTCACCACGGGATACTTCCCTCGCGTTAAATCGGCGCCTGTCTGATTCAGGTAATTGAAACCGACACCCCAACGAAGAAGGTCTTTCCACCAGACAGTGAAGCCTCTTGGCATCGAACCTTCCGCCGGTCGGTTCATCTCTAGATCAGACAAGAAGCGGTCCTCGATAGCGATTTGTCGCATTCTTACACGTTCACGCGCAGCGGCGATTTCTGCTTGCGCATTACGCCAGCGGTCAACTATGACCTTCTGCTGGGCGAGCGGCGGAAGCGGTATGAGCTCCTTCTCAAAGAAGTCAAGTTTTACTTCCTTGCGGCCCTCGGCTCCGACCTTGTTCCGCCACAGATGATCCTTGAAGAATTCAGTTTGTATGATCCGGTGCAAGTATTCGGGAAGGAGTTGTGACCGGTCCGGCTCATAAACAGCAAAGTGCCCGGTAACGACGACGTTGTGCCACTCGCTGGGAACGATGCCGGCCGCTCCATTCTTCAAGTCGATCTTGGCGACCACGATGTCGCCTGGGCGGGCAAACCATAAATCCATTGAATATTCGCGGTTCGCATCGACGACTCTCTTCTCCATGGAGCCATCAAAATGAATTGTGATGGGCTGCAAGTCCGAGAAGTCGAACACCTTCCTGTCAACGCGCTCTTTTCTGGGTCGGAGCACGCGGCTGATCGGTGCCATGATCCGTTCCGGCCAATGCCACCTTATTCGCTGGAAGCTAGATGGGTCCCAGCGACTCAGGTCCTTAAACCAAACAGCAAAGCCTCTCGGAAAGTCGAGGGCGCCTCCTGTCATCGGCCTTGCTCCTCAATAAAGAACGGTCTTGGGTTGCGTCTGAATTCCTGATAAAGCTCCAAGCAGGTTTTGGCGATTCCGGGTGGTGCATTGTCATTCGGGAAAAGCTCGTTCTGGTCTGCTTCGCCGGTTCCGGTGATGCCCACCTTTTCCGCCTCATAGAGAAAGACTGGGTAGGGAAACCGTTGTTTCAGCAGAACGCGACTTTCGGCTGCGATGGCTTCAGCCATTTGTCTTTCGTAATTGCGCAGTTGCTTCTGGAGGGTCTTCCGGTCCCTTGCATTCTGAGAAGCCTCAATGTCGGGCTCAAGCCGCGCGGTCTCCGTCGCGATGCTCGCGGCGTACTTAGCCTTTACCTCGTCCGCAGCTTTGCGGCGCGCGGTATCAATCGCGGCCTGCTCCTTTTCAGTGAACTTTTGCAGGAATAGCAGCGACGCCTTTACGCTCGCGCCGGACGAAAGAAACGTCTCCTGAGGCAGGCTGACGACCGCCCGAATGAAGGCGCGGTTTTCGCAGAACTCGCGAACGTAGGCGAGCGAGGGGTTGTTAACAATGCCTTCTGGCAGGACGATGCCAAGCCGCCCACCAGGCTTCAGCAACGCAAGGCAGCGCTCGATGAAGAGAATCTCGGTCTTCGTCTTGCTCTTCTTGTTCTTGGGCAGTTCGAAAAGGCTGGCGATCGGCTTGTTGACGGCAGCTTTGGCGCGGCTCAAGGCCTCCATGTACGCCTCGCCGTAATCATCGGCATATCGCTTCGCAGCCTCGCGGCTGACCGTAACATCTGCCTCATGGACTACGTCGGAAGGCTCGACGTTCGCCCCAAAAGGCGGATTCATGAGAATGATGTCGAACCGGCCTTCAAAAATGCCGTTCACGTTCATGAAACCATCATGGTGATGCACGCCACCGTGACCGTCGCCATGCATAATCATGTTCATCTTGCTGGTGCGGGCCATTCGGTCGTTGGCGTCGGTGCCGAAGATGCACCGATTCGCCAAGTTCCACAGCCGAGTATCGCGTTTCTGCTGATTGATCGTTTCTTGGATTTCCGTGTATTTCAGGCGGAGAGCCTCGGCCTTCTTCCCCTCAGAGAGCCTCTTTTTTTCGATCTGGGTCTTGAAGCCCTGGTACTGTGCATCGGCATCGGCGAGAATGTGCTCGCGAACAATCTCGAAGAACCGAATCAAGAAGCCCCCGGAGCCGCTGGCAGGGTCGCAAATGATGTCGTCTTCTTTCGGTTCCACCATCCGCACCATGAATTCGACGATGGTTCGAGGAGTACAAAACTGCCCGATTTCTCCTCGGAACGTGCGCCCAAGGAACCTCTCGAAGGCGATCCCCTTAATATCTTCGCTGGTGTCCGAGAGGTTGTAGCGTTCCAATAACTTGACTATTTCGCGACCCGTTGCGGGTCTGAGACGTATCTCTTCGTCCTTCTCGAAAATCTCGTCGTCTGCATATGCTTCCTTGGTTTGTTCAAAGAGTGTGTTGAGCGGATCCTTGCCTATCTGCCCGTCCAGGAACTCAACTGTAAAGAGGTTTTTACGCTGACGCTTGGCTCGGAGCTCGCGCTCAACAAAAACCTTCACAAACAAAATTTTGGCGATCTCATCGAAAGCTGCTGCCGGATCAAGTTTTTCCCGGTTGCGGATGACGTTATGACACTGGTGCAGGAGGTCGGCAAACTCGTCCTCTTTGAAAATCTTGAGCTTAGAAATTAGTTCTTTAATCTCTTTGTCGGTCGCGTCGGCATGGGGGATGTTGCTGATTTCCTCCATTGTTTTTGGCATCTTGTCGTGAACAGCACGCCAAAACCTTGTCTCACGAGTGTTGTGCGTGACGAAAAACCGAGCACCGGTAAGGCGAGCGTAGTTGTCACCCTGCCCGTAGTCGGAAGGCCTAATGGTGACAGTGTCCGACTTGCACTCGACGATTATCAGAGGGTTTCTCGAATCGACTTTGTCTCTTACTGTGCGCCAGATAACGAAATCGGCGCGGGCATGTCCGGAGCCTCGTCCGGTAACCTCGGCCTCCTCGTCCATTTGGTCGACGCTGAAACCATACTCATTGACGAGAGTGCAGAGGTACTCCTGGCGCACCGTTTCTTCCGGGGTCTTCCACTAACCACATGCGTCGGATATGGCTCCAGAGTTTCCCCTTTTCGCGGCGGATTGTCAGTTGGGTGGACATGGCGGCATCATTCTAACCGTCAACACCTGCTACAAGTGACCTGCTCCCCTGTTTCCGCACAGAGCTTAGGGATGATTTGGGACGAAGGAAAGGAAGAGGCATGGCGAAGAGCCGGCACAAGCGAAGCGGAGATTAACGGTACACAGCGCAGCCCCAAGAGGCAAAAAGCCGTGACGGGAGGTCACGGCTTCTCGGGATACGAAACGCCTAGTGCTGGCCGCCGCCACCACCGCTATGGCCGCCGCCGCTATGACCGCCGCCCGGGCCGCGTCCGCCGCGACCGCCGCGACCGCCACCTCCGCCGCGACCACCACGGCCGCCACGGCCGCCGCGTCCGCCGCGATCAGGAAAAGGAGGCCGTGATCCCGGGGGCCGAGGGCCGCCGGCAGCAGCGCCGGTGCGGTTGAAGTTTTCCTCGGGCATGGGCTCATTGCTGATGGGCTGGCCGCCTTCGATGGTCACGGGCGCGGTGCCGTCGCCGGGTGCGGTGCCGTCGCCGGACTCGCCCTGCATCTTGGCGCGCTGCTCTTTGAGGATGGCTTTGCGCGAGAGCCGGATGCGGTTGCCCTCGACGGCGAGCGCCTTCACCAGGATCTGGTCGCCTTCGTTGAGCTCGTCGCGGATGTCAGGGATGCGGTGCTCGGCGACCTCGCTGATGTGCAGCAGGCCTTCGGTGCCGGGGAAGATTTCGACGAACGCCCCAAACTCGGCCAGCCGGGTCACCTTGCCCAGGTAGGTCTTGCCGACTTCGGCGGTGGCGGCGATGTCGCGGATCATCTGCAGGGCGCGGGCTGCGGAGGCCTCGTCGGCGGAAGCCACGTTCACCTTTCCGGTGTCGTCGACGTCGATCTTCACTCCCGTCTGCTCCTGGATGCCGCGGATCACCTTGCCGCCCGGGCCGATGAGCTCGCGGATCTTGTCCACGGGGATCTGCAGGGTGTAGATGCGGGGCGCGTAGGGTGAAATCTGCTCGCGAGGCTCGGCCAGGACCGCGGCCATGCGATCGAGGATGTGGACGCGCGCGGCCCGTGCCTGCTCCAGGGCCTGGCGCATGATGGTGGAAGTGATGCCGCCCACCTTGATGTCCATTTGCAGAGCGGTGATGCCTTCGCGCGTGCCTGCGACCTTGAAGTCCATGTCGCCGTAGTGGTCTTCGGCGCCGGCGATGTCGGTGAGGATGGCGTACTTTTCGCCTTCTTTCACCAGGCCCATGGCGATGCCCGCCACCGCAGCCTTGAGGGGAACGCCGGCGTCCATCATGGAAAGGCTGGCGCCGCAGACCGCGGCCATGGAGGAGGAGCCGTTGGACTCCAGGGTGTCGGAAACGATGCGCATGGTGTAGGGCCAGGTATCGTCCGGCGGGAGGACGGCCGCCAGGGCGCGTTCCGCCAGGGCTCCGTGACCGATCTCGCGGCGGCCGGCGCCGCGCAGGAAGGCCACTTCGCCCACACAAAACGGCGGGAAGTTGTAGTGCAGCATGAAGCGCTTCCGGGCTTCGCCTTCCAGGCCTTCCATGCGCTGCCGGTCGTCGGAAGTGCCCAGCGTGGTGGTCACCAGAGCCTGAGTCTCGCCGCGGGTAAAGAGCGCCGAGCCGTGGGTGCGGGGCAGCAGGCCCACTTCCACGGCGATGGTGCGCACCTGGTCGAAGGCCCGGGCATCGGGACGCATGCGGTCGCCGAGCATCTGGTTGCGGAACAGTTCTTCGCGCAGCATTTCGTAGTAGCGTGAAAGCTTCTTGCGCGCCGCTTCGTCGTCCTCGGGGATGGCGTCCTTGAGTTCCTTCTTGATGGCCTTCACCCGGTTGTAGCTTTCGGTCTTGGGATACTTTGCGGTGTCCATGGCGTCCAGAAGACGCACGCTGATGCCTTCCTTCATGCCGTTGTAGTAGGCCTGGTCGAACTCGATGGGCGGCACTTCGCGCTTGGGCTGGCCCACCGCGGCTACGATTTCCGAAATGGCGGCGCAGATTTTCTTGATCTCGGCGTGGGCGAACTCAATGGCTTCCACCACCGTCTCTTCCTTCACTTCTTTAGCCCCGGACTCCACCATCACGATGCCGTTGGCGGTGCCCACCACGGTGATGTTCAGCAGGCTCTCCCGGCGCTCGGCGTAGGTGGGATTGATGACGAAGCGACCTTCCACCAGGCCCACGCGCACCGCTCCCACCGGCCCGTTGAAGGGAATATTGGAAACCGCCAGCGCGCAGGACGCGGCGTTGATGCCCACCACGTCCGGATCGTTTTCCGAGTCGGCGGAGAGCACCAGCGCAATCACCTGGGTCTCGCAACGGAAGCCTTCGGGGAACAGGGGGCGGATGGGGCGGTCAATCTGGCGGCAGGTTAGCACTTCCTTTTCGCTGGGCCGGGTCTCGCGCTTGATGTAGCCGCCGGGGATGCGTCCGCCGGCGTAGGTGTACTCGCGGTAGTCCACGGTGAGCGGGAAGAAATCAATGCCTTCTCGGGGATCAGGGTTGGCGCAGGCGGTGCCCAGCACCACGCTTTCGCCCATGCGGGCCACGCAGGATCCGTGCGCCTGCTTGGCTAGATGACCGGTCTCCAGGCGAAGCTGTTTTCCGCCTGCCAGTTCGATGGTGGCTTCGTGTTTCATAAGTAATCTTTCCTCGTTTTCTGTGAGCAGCAGCCGGGATGGCAAAGGCAGCGCGCGAAGGGTGCGGAGTCAGGTCCGAACGTTTTTCCAAAACTGGCCGGAAAGTACCCGCACCGCGGGCAGCCGAGGGTCTCCCCTCACGGCTACTTGCGGATGCCGAGCTTCGAAATCACGTCTTTGTAACGGTCGGGGTCGTAACTCTTCAGGTAGTCGAGCAAGCGGCGTCGCTTGCTGACCATCATGAGAAGCCCGCGCCGGGACGCATGGTCCTTTTTATGGAGGTCGAAGTGTTTGGTCAGCTCGCCAATCCGCTCGCTGAGCAGTGCGATCTGCACTTCCGGGCTTCCAGTATCGGACGGGTGGATCTTGTAACGACCGATGACGTCTGACTTACGCTCTGTCGCCAGCACTTGGCGTGGTGTGCTCCTGTTTTATTTTCGTCTTGGTGGACAGCAATTACTGTAGCACGCGGTGAATCCAGGTGTAAAGCGGAGCCCGGGCGGAAGGCGCAAGGGTCGTGAAACTCAGGCGGACTTCGCGGGAGAGGAATGCGAACCGTTCACGCGCCCGTTGGGCTTGCGCCCGGGGAGGGTCAGCCGCTCCAGAGTGCCGATGATGCAGTCGGCAAGCTGGCTATTGCCGTTGCCGGCGCCGTGGCCGTTGGCTCCGCTCGAACAGCGCATCAGCCGGCGTTCGCTGCACAGCGCGTCTACCAGCAAGCGCTGGTGCGCGGTGAGCACTTCCTGCGGCAGGACGTGGAAGTTGCGGAACATCCACACCAGTCGCACGCGCTCCAGGAAGCCGGGGTGAACGTAGCGCACACCCTGGTCGGTGGAAACCTCGAGCACGCCGTGACGGATTTTCTCCATCCACATGGCGTCCAAGACCTTGTTCTTCTGTAAAGGGCGAAGCGGGAAAGGCAAAGCATACCCCTGCCCTATTTCCGAGGCAAGAAAAAAGTTATTACCGAGGGGGGTATGTACCATATTGTTAACTCATGCTCCCGCCAGGACCCGCCCCCGGGCTGCCTCACCCTCCCCCTATGAGGCTCGTCGGGAGGCCTTGCCTTCCACTCCCCTACCCTCTCAGCTACTGTAGGGTAGCGGCCAAACAGCAGGATCCGCGGGGGGGCAAGTCCGCCGGGCGTCCACCGGCAAGAACTGTCGATGTTACCTTACGAGTAATCTAGGAGTTGCAGGCTTGGAGGCAGGGCGGGCCGGCTGAGAAGCGAAACGGTGGTCACGGCCAAACCAGCGATTTTCTTGGCTGCCCCCCAGGGATTCGAACCCCGATATGCTGATCCAGAGTCAGCTGTCCTACCATTGAACGAGGGGGCAGTCGGATTAGATGGGTAATCCAGTAATTGGGTAACTGAAAACCCGACTACGAGCCTCATTGTAAGATGCGCGACGGCGGGGGGTCAACGGCTTGAATCATTGAAATCACTGAATCAATGACGATTGCAGATTGACGACTAGACCGAAAACCCACGACGGCGAGTCGACGAGGTACAGCAATGATTCAATGACTCAATGGATTCAATGATTCACTCCGCCTTGGGCTTCACCCGCACCACCACAATCTTCGAAAAGCCTTCATCAAATGCGGGCGCCTTGAGTTTGGCAGCCAGGCGATGCATCACCTCTTCCGCCACCCGGCGTTCGCGGCGCTGGTTGCGCTCCAGGCAAACTTCCAGCGGGACGTCGAAATAGACCGCCTGCACTTCATATCCCAGGCCTTTAGCCATTTTGATCCACTGCCGGCGCTCTCCGGTTGAGAGGTTGGTGGCGTCCACGTAATTCCACGGCATCTTAGCGATCAGGCGGGCGCGCAGCAGCGAGCGCAGCGTGGAGAACACCAGGCTCTGGTAGCGCTGCTCGGTGATGTCGTCGAACAGGATGGTGCGCAGCAGGTCGCTGGAGAGCGGGGTCACGCCCCGGCGCTTGAACCACGTGGTTTTGCCCGAACCGGGCATCCCAATGGCCAGCACCACCACCCCGCGGAGAGCGCGCGCCTCCGGCTTGGCCGGGGGATGCAGCGTGGCCTCCGCCGGACGAGCCGGCGGCGTCGAGATTGATTCCGGCTGGGTCTCGATCTCCATCTCCGGAGCAGGCTTACTAATCGCAGGCGCCGCTGGACGCACCGTGGGCGCCGCTGGGCGCACCGTGGGCGCCGCTGGACGCACCGTGGGCGCCGCTGGACGCACCGTGGGCGCCGCTGGGCGCACTGCAGACGCGGCCCTGCTCGCAGTCGGAGCCGCCAGGCTCTCTTTGGGAGCCGCCTTGGGGGCCGCGGAGACTGGTGCCGCGGGCCGGCCGAAATCGGAAGGATAAACCGGCTGCAACGGCGCGGGCCCGGCGGAATCCTCGGGCTTGGGCTGTCCCACTCGGCCCGTTGCTTCTGTCTCCTGCCCGCCCTTCTTCTTGCGGCGCTTCTGGCGCTCGCGCATCCATTTACGCATCGGATCCTTCGCTTCGCTCACGATTTTCGCCTGCGGGCTCCCGCTCGGCTCGCTACGCTCGCTTCCCTCACGCCCGCAAAGCGGCTCAACTTACGCATGCGAGGCTTGTAACACAGGAAAGGGTTGTCAGGCAATCACAGCACGCGGCAGGGCGCCGGCGGGTTGGCTGTTTCCCTGCCCCGGTGTTAGGATTTCGCTTTTCCATCAACCGCGCCGTCGCGCCTGTCCGCGCGCGGCGCACTTTCCGGAGGAATCATGTCCATTAAAGTCGGCATCAACGGATTCGGCCGCATCGGCCGCAACATCCTGCGTACGTCGCTGGGCGACAAGGAGCTGGAGTTCGTCGCCGTCAACGACCTCACCGATCCCAAAACCCTGGCCCACCTGCTCAAGTACGACTCCATCCTCGGCAACCTCTCCGAGGATGTGAAGTCCGACCAAGACAGCATCCAGGTGGACGGTCGCGACATCCGCGTGTTCGCAGAAAAAGATCCCGCCAAGATTCCCTGGGAGCAGGTGGGCGCGCAAATTGTGGTCGAGTCCACCGGCCGTTTCACCAACGCCGAAGACGCCAAGAAGCACCTGCGCGGTCCGGTGAAGAAGGTCATCATCTCGGCGCCCGCCAAGGGCGAGGACCTGACCATCGTGATGGGAGTGAACGAAGACAAATACGACGCCGTCAAGCACACCGTGGTCTCGAACGCATCGTGCACCACCAATTGCCTGGCACCGGTGGCCAAAGTGCTCCACGACAACTTCACCATCAAGTGCGGCACCATGACCACCATCCACTCCTACACCAACGACCAGGTGATTCTTGACTTCCCGCACAAGGACCTGCGGCGGGCGCGGGCGGCGGCGCTTTCCATGATTCCGACTTCGACCGGCGCGGCCAAGGCGATCTATCTCGTCGTCCCGGAACTGAAGGGCAAGCTGGACGGGTTTGCCATGCGCGTGCCCACGCCCAACGTGTCGGTGGTGGACCTGGTGGTGTTCGTCGAAAAGGCGACCACGGTCGAAGAAGTGAATGCGGCCATGAAGAAGGCCTCCGAGTCCAGCATGAAGGGCTATCTGGGGTACGAGGAAAACGAACTGGTCTCCATGGACTACCGCGGCGACTCGCGCTCCGCCATCCTCGACGCGCCGCTCACCCGCGTGGTCGCCGGCAACTGCGTGAAGACCATCGCCTGGTACGACAACGAGTGGGGCTACTCCTGCCGGGTGCGCGATTTGATCAAGTACATGGCGAAGAAAGGGCTGTAAGACATTGAATCATTGAAAGATTGAATCATTGAATCAATTTAGTTATTCCCGCTAACCTAGGATGTTTGGATGGGAAATTACACAGGCGCATTGGCGGCAGCGGATGCGCTCAAGAAGCGCACCAAGGACTTTGCAATCCGGATCGTCAAGCTCTCGCAGGCTCTGCCCAAATCAGATGTCGGAAGAACTCTGGGGCGCCAGGTCCTGCGTTCAGGTACTTCAGTAGCCGCAAATTATCGATCAGCGTGCCGGGCACGATCCCGAGCCGAGTTTGTTTCGCGAATGCGGTAGTGGTGGAAGAAGCCGACGAGACCGTCTTCTGGCTGGAACTGCTGGTCGACGCGGGGGCCGTGTCCCTCATACGATTGGATAGCCTCATCAAAGAAGCCAATGAACTGCTGCTGCTTTCAGCGGCCTCTCTCCGAACCGCCAAGCAGAGGATCACCCATTGATTCAATGATTCACTGATTCAATGATTCAATGAACAAGCTTTCCATCCGCGATCTCGACTTGAAGAACAAGCGCGTTTTCATGCGCGTGGACTACAACGTGCCGCTGTCCGACGACGGGCGCGTCACTGACGACACCCGGATCCGCGAAACCCTGCCCACGATTGGCTACGCCCTGCGCAACGGCGCCCGGCTGATCCTCGCTGCGCACCTGGGGCGCCCCAAGGGCAAGGTGAATCCCAAAATGAGCTTGAAGCCCGCGGCCGCGCGCCTGGAAGAAATTGTCCGCAGCCAAGGGCACAGCGTCAGCGTCGGCTTTGTTTCCGATTGCATCGGCGCCGAGGCCGAGGCCGCCGCTCAGAAGCTGAAGCCGGGCAAAGTCCTGCTGCTGGAAAACCTGCGCTTCCATGCGGAAGAGGAAGCCAACGACGAAAACTTTTCCCGCGCGCTGGCCCGGCTGGCCGATTACTACGTGAACGATGCCTTCGGAGCCGCGCACCGCGCGCATGCCTCCACCGTGGGCATCACCAGGTTCGTGGAGAAATCCGCGGCCGGCCTCTTGATGCAGAAGGAGCTCGATTACCTGGGGCGCGCGCTGGAGAATCCCCAGCGCCCGTTCATTGCCATTTTGGGCGGCGCAAAAGTGTCGGACAAGATCGAAGTCATTCGTAACCTGCTGGCCAAGGTGGACACGCTGCTGATCGGCGGCGGCATGGCTTACACCTTCTTCAAGGCGTCGGGGCGGGCCATCGGCAAATCGCTGGTGGAGGACGACAAGCTCGACCTGGCGTGCAACCTGCTCGCGGACGCGAACGAGCGCGGCACGCAAATCCTGCTGCCCGTGGACGACGTGGTCGCCGACAAGATCGAAGCCGGCGCAACCATCTCCGTCTCTGACGCCGACCAGCCCATCCCCGAGGGCAAGATGGGGCTCGACATCGGGCCGAAAACCATCGAGCAGTTCACCGCTGAAATCGCGCGCGCCCGCACCATCGTGTGGAACGGCCCCATGGGCGTGTTCGAAGTTGCGCCCTTCGCCACCGGAACCATGCGCGTGGCCCAGGCCGTGGCCGCCAACCGCAGCGCGACGTCCATTATCGGCGGCGGAGATTCCGTGGCCGCGGTGCACGCGGCCGGCGTCGCCGACAAGATCACGCACATTTCCACCGGCGGCGGCGCATCGCTGGAGTTTCTAGAAGGCAAGAAGCTGCCGGGAGTGGAGGCGTTGAGCGAGAAGTGAGCTGGGCTCAGTTCGGTGTCGGCTTACCTGCCGAGCTCCACCTGTAGTTTCTTGTATCTGCTACAAAACATTTGGTTGCTCGGATCAGAGGAGCAGGCTTTACGAAGATGCGCTAACGCCGCCTCCTTGTCTCCCCGATCCTGCAACAGCCGACCTAGATAAAAATTGGCGTCAGCATTTGAAGCATCGAGCCGAACAGCCTGAGCATAATGTTTGATAGCTCCCGCCTCATCTCTCTTGTTCTCGAGCCCTCTGGCAAGGCTAAAGTGGGCCTCGAAAGAATCAGGTGAGCGCGGCAGCAATTGCTCACACTCATGGATGACTTCGCCCCACCTGCTCGATTTCCTCAGAGCCCTAACCAGACCGACGCGATTCTTAACATTGTCCGGGCTGAGGCGAACAGCTTCGCGGTACTCGCCGATGGCCGCGTCCAATTCACCCTTCCTTTCAAGCGTGAACGCGATATTGAAGTGGAGGCTTGCCCTTCCCGGTTCGAGCTCCAGGGCGAGCTTGTACTCTGCGATAGCCGAGTCACGATCCCCGAGGTCGTCCAAGATGTTGGCGAGATTCTCGTGCGCGCGGACGTGCTTGGGATCGAGGCGCAGAGCGGCGCGATACTCGGCAATCGCTTCTTGATTGAGCCCTTTCTGGGCTAGCGTGACACCCAGGTTGAAGTGGGGGCCGGCCTCGTTCGGCAACAGGCGGCTGGCCTCGCGTAGCTCCTTGATTGCTTCGTCCTGGTGACCCAAATTCATCAACCTAAGCGCGAGCCCGTACTGCGCTTCGCCGAACTCTGGCCGCAGACCCAACGCCTTCCGGTAGTGCTCCACCGCCGCTTGCTGCTCGCCCTTCCAGGTCAGCAAGTCAGCTAGAACGTTATGTAACGCTGCAAGGTCGAATGGGAGATCGGGATCCGCGGGATACTTGACCGCGGCACGATATGCGGCCAGGGCACCCTCCAAGTCCCCTTTTCGTTGCAAGTCTCCTCCCAGATTGGCGTGAGCTTGCGCAAAGGTCGGTTTCAAACGAATGGCCTCACGCCACTCGGCGATTGCGCCATCTACATCGCCGGAGCCGCCCAGCGCCCAGGCCAGGGCATAACGACTCCGTGCGTGAGCAGGCCTAAGGAAAACGGCCGTTTTGGCCGGCCCTATTGCGCCGGGAAAGTCGCCCAACCTCACAAGTACGGAGGTGAGGCGGAGTTGGGCATCCGCGTCTTCCGGCTGCAGATGGGTCAGGTCGCGGAGGGCCGTTGCAGAACCATTCAAATCGCCCGTTTCGTCTAAAACGTTTCCCAAGCTGGCATGCGCCGGAGCATAGCCTGGCTTCAGCTGAACGGCTTTGCGATATTCGGAGATTGCTGCCTGCACTTCTCCCTTGTGGTACATCGCATTACCCTTGTCGGCGTGCGCCTCTGCATAGGAAGGGTCGAGCCGCAGTGCCAAGTCATATTCTGCGATAGCGGCATCATACCGGCCTTTGTCGTCGAGTATGTTCCCTAGGAGATCATGGGACCGTGCGTGACTTGGCGAAAGAGCAAGCGCCTTACGAACCTCCTCTTCTGCGGCATCCAGCTTACGTTTGCGGTACAGTTCCAACGCCTTCTCAAAATGGGGTGGTGACGCCGCTGTCGGCCATTCGGGGGGCGGAAACTGTGGCAGCCCGGTTTGCCAGGCGACTAGCGCAGCCACCTGCCACACCCCGCTATCCCGACCGTTTGCTGGTTGCAGCCGGGCAGGAGCAATGCTTCTCAAGTTCTGCGGGGAAACACTAGGTACAAGGGAAAGGAAGAGGAACAGAAGCGGCAGCAGCCTCACACAGCACCTCACGCGCCGCGGATCGAACGGGGGGCCAGAATAGGCGTATAGCTCCCTCGCAGTCAACCTTGAGGAGATCGTCCACGGGCGTACAATCTCCACCGCGATTGAGGCTCCTAGGAGAAGCCGTGAACTGGAAGGAGTTCCGGCGCGCTGCGCCCGCGCTGGCCCGCAAGGCCGAGCAGCTTTTCGGCAAATCGGGTGTGGTGCTGCTGGGGACGGTCCGCAAGGACGGCTCGCCGCGCATCAGCCCGGTGGAGCCGCTGCTGGTGCTGGGCGAGCTCTACGTAGGCATGATGTGGAAGTCGCTGAAGGCTGCCGACCTGCTGCGCGATCCGCGCTGCACCGTGCACAGCGCCATCCGCGACCGTATGGCCAAGGACGGCGAGTTCAAGCTGCACGGCCGGGTGCGCTATATCCAGGACCCGGCCGAGCGCAAGCGCTACGGCCAGGCGCTCTACAAGAAGATCGGCATGAACACCGAGGGCATGAAGTACCATCTGTTCGCGGTGGACATTCAGAGCGCCGCGCTTTTCGTCAATAAGTCCACCTACCGAGTCATGAAGCGCTGGAGAGCGGGAGGAAAGACGGAACAGATCAAGCAGACGATGGAAGGGTGAGCCCCAGGCTCCTCGGACCGGCAACGTTTCCTATGCAGTTAGAATAGACTGCGAACCTGACCTGGCAGGCGGAGGAGGATGGGATGGCACACCGCTACACAGTGATCTTCGAAAAGGAAGAAGAGGGTGGTTACCATGTCTTCTGTCCTACGCTTCCCGGTTGTCACACCCAGAGCGAGACCATCGAAGAAGGTATCAAGAACATCCGCGAGGCCATGCAGTTGTACGTCGAGAGCATGGTCGAAGACGGTCTGCCCATACCCGAAGAAGACATCCTGATCAAACCCGTCGAGATCATGGCGTGAGCCCGAAGCTTCCCGTAGTCAGTGCGAAGGAAGTGGCTCGTGTTGCTCAGAAGCTCGGGTTTGAGTTCCGTCGCCAGAGCGGCAGTCATGCCATCTACGTACGCAAACAGGATGGCGCGCGCGTGGTCATCCCCATGCACGCCAGTTGAGCACTGAAGCGCAAGACTTTGCGCGGTATCATTCAGGATCTCAAAGTCACCGTTGACGAATTCGCTGCACTCCTCTGAGGCCGCCTTCATGTCGCGAATCAAACTGATCGCCGCCAACTGGAAAATGTACAAGACGCCCGCCGAGGCGCAGGATTTCGTCCGCGAGTTCCTGCCGCTGGTGGCCGGCCACGACCGCGACGAAATCGTCCTCTGCGTACCCTACGTTTGCATCGCAGCCACGGTCCAGGCAGTCCAGGGATCGAAAGTTGCTGTGGGAGCGCAGAACATGCACTGGGAAAAGGAAGGCGCGCTCACCGGCGAAGTTTCCGCCGCGATGCTGGTGGCCAGCGGGTGCACGCACGTGGTCATCGGGCACTCGGAGCGGCGGCAGTATTTTGGCGAGACCGACGAAACCGTGCAGAAAAAGCTGGCGACCGCGCTGGAAGCCGGCCTGACGCCCATCGTCTGCGTGGGCGAGGTGCTGGAGGAGCGTGAAGCCGGGCTCACCGAGGACGTGGTCCGCCGCCAGTGTGCTCTCGCTTTTCGCAAGATTTCCCGCAAGAAAGCTGCGAAGCTCACCGTGGCCTACGAACCGGTGTGGGCCATCGGCACCGGCAAGACGGCGACTCCGCAGATGGCCGCCGACGCCCACCACGAGATCCGCAAGGAGGCTGCCCGCAACTTCGGCGACGAGTTCGCCAACCAGTTGCGCATCCTCTACGGCGGCAGCGTGAAGCCGGAGAATGCCACCGCGCTCATGTCGGAAGACGAAATTGACGGCGCACTGGTGGGTGGCGCCAGCCTGCAACCCAAGTCGTTTGCGGCCATCGTGAAGTACGGATAATCTTCTTCCTGCGCTTCCGCGCGGAAGATGGCCAACCGGATCGAAGACGAAGTCTTCATGCGCCAGGCGCTGGACCTGGCCCGTGAAGGCACGGCGCTCACCTCGCCGAATCCCTGCGTGGGCGCGCTGGTGGTGCGCGACGCGGCCATCGTCGGCCGCGGCTATCACCTCTACGACGGCGTGAAACACGCGGAAGTCCTGGCTCTGGAGCAAGCAGGAGAGCAGGCGCGCGGCGCGATTCTCTATCTCACGCTCGAGCCTTGCTGCCACCAGGGGCGCACCGGCCCGTGCGTGGAGCGCGTGATCGCTTCCGGCATTCGGCGCGTGGTCGCGGGCATGCTCGATCCTAATCCGATGGTGAACGGGAAATCGCTGGAGCGGTTGCGGGCGGCGGGAGTCGACGTCACCGAGGGCGTGGGACGCGCCGAAGCGCGCAAATTGAACGAGGCCTTCGCCCGCTACATCCGCAGCCGCAAGCCGCTGGTGACGCTGAAGGCGGGCATGACGCTCGACGGCAAGATTGCGCCCCCGCCCGGCGAGTCGGAGAATCCGTCGGCGCTGGGCTCGAGCGGCGCTTCCGGAGGCTGGATCACCAGCGAGCAGGCGCGCGCGCACGTACAGGAATTGCGCCACGCCATGGACGCCATCATGGTGGGCGTGGGCACGGTGATCGCCGACGATCCTCTGCTCACCGACCGCACCGAGCGCCCGCGGCGCCGGCCGCTGCTGCGCGTGATCATGGACTCGCGCCTCCGGCTCTCGCTCGACTCACGTGTCGCCAAAACGGCAAAGAACGACGTGGTGGTGTTCTGCTCCTTCGCCGAGGAAAAGCGGAAGAAAGAATTTGAGGCGCGCGGCCTGCGCGTGGAGCAGGTGAAACTGGGCACGCCCGACGGTCGCCCCGACCTGCCCAAGATCGTCGAACGCCTGGGCGAGATGGAAATCACCAGCCTGCTCATCGAAGGCGGCGCCCTGCTCAACTGGACGGCGCTGGCCACCGGCGCCGTGGACAAGGTCTTCCTTTATTACGCGCCCAAGATTCTGGCGGGAACCGGCTCCGTGCCCTTTGCGGCCGGCGCCGGCTTCCGCCGCATCAGCGAGGCTGCCCAGGTGAAGATGCTCACCGTCCACCGCTTCGACGAAGACTTCGCCGTGGAAGGCTACCTGCGCGATCCCTACGAGGGCTTGTAGATGTTCACTGGAATCATCGAGGAAGTAGGACGCATCGCTGCGGTGAAGGACGCGGGCGGCACTCGCCGGCTCACCGTGGCCGCGTCGCAAGTCACGCGCGAGTTGAAGAAGGGTGACAGCGTGGCCGTCAGTGGAGTGTGCCTCACCGCGGTGGAAATTTCTGCGGAGAGTTTCCGCGCCGACCTCGCCGCCGAGACCGTGGCCCGCACGTCCTTCGCGCGCATCGCCGAGGGTGCGCTGGTCAACCTCGAACTACCCACCAAGCCCGGTGCACGCATGGGAGGCCACGTGGTCCAGGGACACGTGGACGGCGTGGGTAAACTGCTCGAATTGGCGCGCGTCGAGGGCGCCGACGACTACTGGCTCCGCGTCGAAATTCCTACCGATCTTGTGAAGTACGTGGTCTTCAAAGGCTCCATCGCCATCGAAGGCATCAGCCTCACGGTGGCGCGCATCGAAGGCACAGCGGTCACCTGCGCCATCATCCCTCACTCCTACGAGGCCACCAACCTGCACACACTCCAGCCCGGCGACACGCTGAACGTGGAGGTGGACATCCTCGCCAAATACGCCGAGAAGATGCTCAAAGGTGAAGACGTGCCCGGCGACATCACGCTGGGGCGGCTGATCAGCGAAGGGTTCTAAACCACCACCAGCTCATCCAGCTTCAAGAACTGCCGGACGATGGGATCGTTGGAGCTTTCCATTTCGACGGGCGTGCCGAAGAAGATATTGCGGGCCTCGTGCAGGAAGACGATGCGGTCGGCGAGCTTGCGGGCCAGACGCATGTCGTGGGTGACGACGATGGACGTCAGCTTGAGCTGGTGCTTGAGCTTCTTGATGAGGTCGCCGAGCAGTTGCGCCATCAGCGGATCCACCTGCGTGGTGGGCTCGTCGTAGAGGATGGCCTCGGGCTGTGCGGCCAGCGCGCGGGCGATGGCCACCGATCGCTTCATGCCGGTGGAAAGGTCGGAGGGCAGCAGATCGCGCATTTCCGCCACGCCCACCATTTCCAGCAGGCCGTCCACCACCTGGTAGGTTTCCTCTTCGTCGAGGTCGCGACGCTCGCGCAGCGGGAAGGCCACGTTCTCACCCACGGTAAGCGAGTCGAACAGCGCCCCGTTCTGGAAGACCATGGTGACTTTTTTGCGGATACGCTCCAGCTCGTGTTCGGGAAAGTCCGTAATGTCCTCGTAGGCCACCAGGATGCGGCCGGAGTCCGGCTTCAGGAATCCCATGATGTTGTGCAGCGACACCGATTTGCCCACGCCGCTGCGTCCCAGAATGCACAGCGTCTCGCCGGGAAACACGTGGAAGCTCACGCGATCGAGCACGCGCTTCTCCCCAAAGGCCTTCGAGACTTCCTGAAAGTCGATGTAGGGGACGCGTTCAGCGGTCATCGGTTCTGCTCCGCCGGTCCTCTTCCTTGCTCCACCAGCCGGCGCTCGGCGCGCTCAAGATCCTGGCGCGTGTTCAGATTCTCGAACATTGCCGCGCCCAAGGCAAATGGCCCCAGTTCCGCTTCTTCGACAATGCGCGTCTCGACCGAAGAAAAGAGCGCGTCAATCTTGTTCTGGCCGCGTTCCAGCGCGCTCTGGGCCACGTCGCGGAAGCGGCGATGATACACGGCGCAAAGCGGCTGGAAGCCTCCGCCGGCGCGCGGCACCGTGACCAGCGCGCGGCTTTCCACCGCTTGGGCCACCAGGAATTTCAGGAAGGCGGGGTCCACCCAAGGCAGGTCCACGGCCAGCACCAGATTCAGGGAAAAGCCGGTGTGGCAGAGCGCGGCGTGGATGGCGCCCAGCGGCCCGCGGTTGGGAAACACGTCTTCGGCGACCGCGCCGTACGCTCGCAACTTTTCTGCCGGACCCACCAGACACACGCTGGGCATCACGCTGCGGCCTTTTTCGATGGCACGATCGAGCAGCGTGCGCCCGCCCAAGGTGAGAAAGGCTTTATCTTCACCCATGCGCGAGCTTCTGCCTCCGGCCAAAATGTAGACCCCAAGATCACGAAAGCCATTCGCCGCTGGAGGTTGGGGAAGCATGGGGAGGTAGTTTAGCTGGTTCCGACTCCTGACTGCGGGCACACAAGCGCGTGCTAAAATCCGCCCCAGAAGAACATGGGAACGCTGGAAATTCGCCGCCGCCTGGCGCTCGCGCTGGTCGCGTTGCTGGCCACAGGAGCGGCTAGCGTGGCGGGATACCGCCTGCTGGCCGGCCCTCAGGTTTCGCTGCTGGACGCGGTTTACATGGCCATCATCACGCTCGCCGGCGTGGGTTACGGCGAGATTGTGGACACCAGCCACAACCCCCTGCTGCGCATTTTCAACATGTTCGTCGTACTCATCGGAGTGACCATCACGGTCTACGTGTTTTCCGTGCTAACCGCCTTCCTGGTGGAAGGCGAGATCACCAACATTTTCTGGAGACGCAAGATGCAGAAACTCATCAGCCAGCTCAGCGGCCACTACATTGTCTGCGGCCTGGGACACACCGGCCAGCACGCGGTGGAAGAACTGCACAAGACGGACACGCCCTTCGTGGTGATCGAGCTCCACGAGGACCAGGTAAAGCGCGCCTTGGAACACCTGGGCGAGAACTATCGGGAGATGCTCTACCTGGTGGGCGACTCCACCGACGAGGCCGTCCTGGACAACGCCGGCATTGACCGTGCCCGCGGCGTCATCGCGGCGCTGCCGCTGGAAAAGGACAACCTGGTCATCACTGTGATGGTGCGGCAGAAGAACCCCAGCGTGCGGGTGGTGGCCCGCTGCACCGACGACAAGTTCGCCGAGCGCATCCTGAAAGCGGGCGCGAACGGCACGGTGAATCCGAACCGCATCGGAGGCATGCGTCTGGCCAGCGAAGTGCTCCGACCCCACGTAGTTGGCTTCCTCGACCTGATGTTGCGGGAACAGTCGAAGACCCTGCGCATCGAAGACATCGAAGCCGCTGAGGGCTCACCCTGGGCGGGCCGCATGCTCTCCGACCTGCAAATCCATCAGCGCCACAACCTGCTGGTACTGGCAGTGAAAACTCCGGGAGATGCGAAGACTTCGCGCTTCTGGCCCAACCCGCCGCACACCATGATGGTGCAGCCGGGAACCGCCATCATTGTGATGGGCGACGTGAAAGACATCCGCAAGGCGCGTCAGGAGGCGCATCACGCGTCGGTCATGGAAATGCAACCTTCAAAATGAAGGGACGTGTGCGATGTGCGATGTGTGATGTTTGATGTGCGATGTGAAACCTTCCGAGTTGTGGTCTTTAACATCACACATCACACATCGCACATCACACATGAATTCAGTCCGTTTCCAGCGCAATGATGCGCCCGGCGGCATCCACTTCCAGGTTGGCGGCGACCGCAAACACCGCGTCGCCGTGGTAGCCGGGCACGGCGATGAACACCCGCGGCGCCACGTAGCTCACGGTTCCTTGGGCCTGCTTGGCGCCCAGAGTGTTGGTCGACAGCTTGGAGACAAAGCTGAGCGCCTGCTGGTTGCGGTACTTCTTGGGAACCACGAAGCTCACGTCGGCCAGGTCGCCGGTCTCGGAGACGCTGATGGCGGCTTCCACAGCGATGCGCACCCGGGCCTCCGATTCCTCGCGCGACATGTCGGGCTTCAGCGACACGTAGTAACGGCAGCGCCCGGTGGCCGGGTCAATGTCGGTGCGCTCCACCTGAACGTACATGTTCCGCCCCTTCCCTGTGCCCTCTTGTATCACAGAGCCCGCCGGGTTCCAACCGCTTCCCCACCCCGGGGCGCAACCAATTGGTCACCTCCGGGTTCAAACCCTTCAGGAGAGGTTCGCATCTAAGGTTCATTAAGGGCACGATTTCAAAAGGGGAGGTTCTATGACCAAGCGCTACGTCTCCATGCTTGCCGTCTTGACGCTGGTGGTCGCCGCCGTGGGCTGCAGCAGCCAGCCCACCGACACCCAGATTACCAGTGAGATCCAGGCCAAACTGTTCGCCGATCCCAACATTTCCGGCAAGCAGATTCAGGTGAGCACGCAAGCCGGAGTGGTGACGCTGGCCGGCGCCGTGCCCACGGAAATGGAGCGCGCCGCCGCCGGCAACGACGCTGGCCAGGTGCGCGGCGTGAAAACCGTGGTCAACAATCTGCAGGTCACGCCTGCGCTGGCGGCGCTTGAGCCCGCGCAGGAGAAGCTCGCGCCGGAGAAGCCCTCGCCTGCACCTGTAGTGGAAACGCGCGTGAAACCGCGCCCAGCCGTGGCACCGGTCAGCCGTCGCGCCGCGGCGCCCGCTCCGCCCGAGCCGGTGCCGTCTGCGCCTGCGGCCGCTCCCGTTCCAGCGGCTGCTCCGGTGAAGCCTGCGGCGCCTGCGCCGCCTCCTCCGGTGACCATCGAGGCGGGCACGCGGCTCAGCATCCGCATGGCTGACTCCGTGGACACCGCGCGCAACTTGCTCGGCGATACCTTCCGCGCCACTCTGGACCTTCCCTTGGTGGTGGGCGATCAGGTGGTGGTTCCGGCGGGCGCTGAAGTCGAAGGCCTGGTCGCCGAATTGAAGAGTGCGGGACGCTTTTCCGGACGCTCGGAGCTGGCGCTGGAACTCTCGCAGCTCATCGTCAACGGCAAGTCGTATCCCATCGAAACCGACCAGTTCACCCGCCAGGGTTCCTCGCGGGGTAAGGCCACCGCCGCCAAGGTGGGCGGCGGCGCAGCTATCGGCGCCATCATCGGCGGCATTGCCGGCGGCGGCAAGGGAGCCGCCATCGGCGCCACCGTCGGCGCCGGCGCCGGCACCGGCGCTTCCGCCGCCACCAAGGGAGAACAGATCAGAGTGCCGTCGGAGACCGTGCTGACTTTCCATCTGCAAGCGCCGGTTACGGTCACGGCCGCCTCCACCGTGCGCCGCGCGTCGCGGCCGGCCGTCGTGGCACGGCCTCAGGAGCCTCAGGAGGAAGAGGAGCCGGAGTAACGGCCGCATGTGCGAGGTTTGATGTTTGATGTTTGATGTGTCATGTTTGATGTGCGATGTGAGGCTTCACATCGCACATCCCACATCAAACATCGCACATCGCGCATGCCTCCCATCACCGCCCTTCTCCACACCCATAACGACGCTCGCCACGTTGGGCGCGCGCTGGAATCGTTGCGACCGTGCGAGCAGTTTGTGGTGGTGGACCACGGCTCCACCGACGGAACGCCCAGCGTCGCCCGCCAATACGGAGCGGTGGTCGTTCAGGAAGAGGAGGCGCTGGCCAGCATCCGCCACGATTGGGTGCTACTGCTGGAACCGCGCGAGGCACTCTCGGAGGCGCTGGAAAGCGCACTCTATCAGTGGAAGCAGGCAGACCCCGGCGACGCCACCGCTTTCGCAGTTCGCATCCGCGAAGAAACGCCCGCGGGCTGGGAGCTGCGGCCCGCCGAAACCCGCCTGGTGCAACGCTCGGCGCTGCCCGCAACCGGCGCACCGCCGCAGCAAGCTGCGGGAGCGCCGTTACTGGATGGTGACCTGCTGCGTTTCACCGGCTCCTAGCCTCACCGGCCCTGCTTCTGCGCGACGTATAATCGCCCCAGATGTGCAATCGTGATCTCGGGCGGCGCACTTGAGCCAAGCGACAGACCTGATTCTTCCCGTCGCAGTCTTCCTTTTCGGGCTGGCCTTTGGCAGCTTCCTGAACGTGTGCATCTACCGTCTGCCGCAGGGCTTTTCGGTGGTGCGCCCGCGCTCCGCCTGCCCGGCCTGCAACCAGCCCATCCGAGCCTTCGACAACATTCCGGTGCTCAGTTGGCTGCTGCTGGGCGGGCGGTGCCGCAACTGCAAGGCGCGGATTTCACCGCGCTACGCCGCGGTTGAGCTGCTCACCGCCCTGATGTTTCTTTTCTGTTTTTCGACGTTCGGCCCATCGCTGCCTGCGCTGAAGTACAGCGTGTTCGGATTTCTCCTTCTCGGTTTGATCTTCACCGACGCCGAAACCAAGCTGCTTCCCGACAAGATGACGCTGCCCGGCATGGCGGTGGGCTTTGTGTTCAGCCTGCTGGTGCCGGTGGAGGACCTGGCCAGTCTGCTGCTGCCGGGGCTGGTAGCGCTGCCGGTGTCGTCGGACGTAGCGGCGCGCGTCTATTCGCTGGCCGACTCGCTGCTGGGCGCGGCCCTCGGCGCCTCCTTCATCTACGGCGCGGGATACCTCTACCTGCGCGTGCGGGGCGTGGAGGGCATGGGCTTCGGCGACGTCAAGCTGATGGGACTCATCGGCGCCTTCCTCGGCCCCAGGCTCACCGTGCTTACCTTGTTTGCCGCCTCCATGGCCGGCGCTGTTTTCGGAGTGAGCACCATGCTGGTGGTGTGGATGAAGCGCACCCGGCGCCGCATGGCTCGCGGCCGCGAGCCTGCTGCCGCCGCCCGCAAACGCGCCTGGCAGTCGGCACAACTCGTGTACCGCTACTACGAGATGCCCTTCGGCGTTTTCCTGGGCGGCATGGCGCTGCTTTCGGCCTTCCTCGGCGACCGCTTTCTCGCCTGGTATTGGGGAGCGCAGCCATGAGCTCGCTGCTCACCGACCGCAGCGTGCTGTTGCTGGCGGGGCTGACCATCATCGGGCTGTTCGCCTTCGCGCTGGGCTGGTTCTGGATCCGCCGCACGCGACGGTCCCTGCTCGACGAACCTGCGGACGCGGCGCCGCGCCGCAATGCGGAACCCGGCCCCGAGTTTGCCGCGGCCGCCGTGCAGGCGGTGATCGCGCGCCTCAAGGAGCAGGAGAAGGAACTGCAGCGGCTGCGCCAGGCGGAGCACGCTCGCGCCCAAACTTCGGAGAACATCAGCGCCGCCGTGCTTTCCAATCTGGCCAGCGGCGTGCTGTTGTTCGGGCCGGCCGGACTGGTGCGCCAGGCCAACCCGGCCGCGCGCGGCATTCTGGGATACGCCTCGCCCTCGGGGCTTCACGCCCGCGACCTCTTCCAGGGAGCCGGTGACTTGCGCTCCGATCCCCCAGAAGCCGCCGCGCCTCCTGCCAGTCTCATCGAAGCGGTGGAGCTCTGTCTGCGAACCGGCGCCTCGTTCCGCCGGCTGGAAACCGATTACGCCGCACCCGACGGCCAGAAGCGCGTGCTCGGCATCACGCTCTCGCCGGTGCGCGGGCCGGGCGGCGAGGCCCTGGGTGCGGCCTGCCTGGTCAGCGACCTCACCGAAATCACTCGCATGACCTCGCAAATGCGTCTGCGCGAGAACCTGGCCTCGCTGGGTGAGATGTCGGCCGGCATCGCCCACGAGTTCAAGAACTCGCTGGCCACCATCTCCGGCTACGCCCAGATGCTGACCGCGGAAAACGACGCTCCCACCACCCAGCAGTTCGCCGGCAAGATTGTCGCCGAAACCTCCAGCCTCACGCGCATCGTCACCGATTTCCTGAACTTCGCCCGGCCGCAGGGACTCGAAGCGGAGACCGTGGCGTTGCGCTCGCTCATCGAAGACTGCGCCCGCGAATGCGGCGTGCAGCTCAAGCTCGACAGCTTCCCCGCGGATCTTTCCCTGCTGGGCGACGCCACCGCGTTGCGCCAGGCTTTTTCCAACCTGCTGCGCAACAGCGCCGAAGCCGGGCGCAACGGCGCGTCCGTCACCGTCCAGGTCTCGGCGGAAGTGGACGCGCAGGCCACTCGCCTGGTCTTCCAGGACGACGGCGCCGGCATTCCCAGCGAGAACCTCGCCCGCATCTTTGTTCCCTTCTTCACCACCAAGGCAACCGGCACCGGCCTGGGACTGGCGCTGGTGCACCGCATCGTGAGCGAGCACGGAGGCACGGTCAGCGTGGCCAGCGACCCCGCCGGGAGCACGTTTACCCTCTCGTTTCCTGCCCGCAAACCCGGCCCTGAACGGGAGTAGAATGGGGTCGTTGCGGGCCTTCCCGGCAGGGCCGGTCCGCATCTAAGATATTCAGGGCGACCAGCCCGCAGGATTGGCCCATGAAACGGATTCTGATCAGTCTGGCAGTGGCGTGTCTTCTGGCCTCACTGGCGGCAGCGCAGTCTTTGGGAGATGCCGCGCGCAAGAGCCGCGAGAAGAAGGGCGGCACTTCGAGCAGCAAGGTCTATACCAACGAAACCCTTCCGCAATCGGTCAGCATCGACACCGGATCGCGCTCCACCCAGGCGCCCGGCCAGGAGACGGCCGCGGCCCCTGCCTCCGGCAAAGCCGCATCGGCCGCCGCTGCGGACGAGGAAGAAGAAGAAGGCGCGGCGAATCCCAAGGACGAGGAAGCCGACTGGCGCAAGCGCATCAAGGAGCTGAAGGACGAGATCGCCACTTTGGAGCGCGAGCTGACCGTCAGCGAGCGTGAGAACAAGCTGCGCGCCGCGTCCTATTATGGGGACGCCGCGACCCGTCTCCGCGACGAAGGCAAGTACGCCGCCGACGACCGCAAGTACCAGGCCGAAGCCAACGATAAGAAGGCGGCCATCGCGGCCGCCAAGCAGAAGCTGGAAGACATGCGCGAGGAACTGCGCAAGTCGGGCAAGCCCGCCGCCTGGGGTGCATAAAATCGGTTTCGGTCCGGCCCCCGACCCTTGCGGCCTCGGGGGCCTTTCCTTTTATGGACAGCATCTTACTGGTCGAAGACAAGGCTGAACTGCGCGAGATGCTGGCCACCGCGCTCGGCCGCATGGGCTACGAAGTCGCGCCCGCGGCCAGTGTCCCGGAAGCGCTCTCCGCGCTGCGCCGGCAACGCTTCTCCGCCGTGCTTACCGACCTGAAGCTGCCCGCGGGCTCGGGCATGGACGTGCTCCGCGCCGCGCTGGAGGCCGACTCGGGCATGCCCGTGGTCATCATGACCGCCTTCGGCAGCATCGCCGAAGCGGTTTCCGCCATGCGCGACGGTGCTTACGACTTCATCCAGAAACCCATCGATCTGGAACACCTCAAGCACCTGCTGGCCCGCGCGCTGGAGCGCCAGCAACTACTGCGGGAAAACATCGTCCTCAAGGAGGACTACGCGCGCCGCTACGGTTTCCCGTGCATCGTGGGCGAGCATCCTGCGATCCAGGAAGCGGCCCGCGAGATGCAGCGCATCGCGCCCACCGATGCCACCGTCTTGCTGCTGGGCGAGAGCGGCACCGGCAAGGAACTGTTTGCGCGCGCCCTCCATCAGCTCAGCCCGCGCGCGGGCAAGCCGTTCGTCGCCCTCAATTGCGCCGCCATCCCGGAGACCCTGGTGGAGAACGAACTCTTCGGGCACGAGCGCGGAGCCTTTACCGGCGCCGACCGCCGCAGCTCGGGAAAATTCGAGCTCGCCCACACCGGCACCATCTTCCTGGACGAAGTCGGCGAGCTGCCCGCAGCCGTGCAGTCCAAGTTGTTGCGGGTGCTGGAAGAGCGCGTGATCGAGCGCCTGGGCGGAACCACCCCCTTCCAGGTAAACGTGCGCGTGATCGCTGCCAGCAACCGCGACCTGGAAGCCGCGGCCGACTTCCGCCGCGACCTCTACTACCGCCTGGCGGTGGTGCCGCTGCGCATTCCCGCGCTGCGCGACCGCGGCGACGACGTCACCGTTATCGCCGGCCATTTTTTGGCCCGCTTCCGCGCCGAGCTCAAGAAGCCGCGCCTGCGACTCGCTACCGACGCGGTGGACGCCCTGCGCGCCCATTCCTGGCCGGGCAACGTGCGCGAGTTGCAGAACGCCATCGAGCGCGCCTGCATCCTGAATGACGAGGAGATCACCGCCGCCCACCTGGCCCTGGCCGCCCGCTCGGCCACCGCCGCCTCGCCCCGCGATTTCGACCTCGCCGGCTCGCTGCCCGAGGTGTCGGCGCGCGCGGTGGAGTCGGTGGAGCGCGCCAAAATCGAAGCCACCCTGCGCGAGTGCAAGTGGAACAAGGCCGCCGCCGCCCAACGCCTCGGCGTTTCTTATAAGACCCTGCTCAACAAGATCCACGCCTACGGGCTGGACTAGCTCTTAGCTCTGGGAACGGAGCCATTTCTTCGCTTCGGCTGCCCCTAACAAATCGCCAACAGTGACTGGTACATAATCGGGGCCACGGCTGAACCACAGATACTCACAAGGGAAATGGTCGTTCAGATTGAAGCCGGTTAGATCTACACCGAAACGCTTTGCAAAGCTTGCGAATAGCAACTGCGCATCGTCACCTGCAACACCTAGGTCTTGGAGCAAGCGCGTTTCCAGAGATAGCTGCGACTCGGGTTCACCAATCTGGCGAGCCACAAAGCGGATGATTTCGTCGGCCAGAGGCATCGTCTTTGGCGGGTGGCCCGCATCTCCCTTCCTTGAATGGTGCCCCACGGTCGCGCCGTGCAGTTCGGCGCTAACGTGGGACAGGGTTAGACTGTACCAAGGCCTCGCAGGGCAGGGCTAGACTGCACCGATGCCTCGCGGGCTTTGAACCACGGAGCCAGGAGGACAAGATGAAGGCATGGCGTTGGGGCGCGGTTGCCGTCGCACTGGCACTGGGGCTAGGTGCGGCAGCGCAACCGCAGGACCACGAAACGCAAATCGGAAAGAAAGACGTCCCCGCTGTAGTGCTGGCAGCCTTCGCGAAAGCGTATCCCAAGGCCACGGTGAAGGGCTACGCGCGGGAAGTGGAAAAGGACCAGACGATGTATGAAGTGGAGTGCGTCGAAGGGAAAACCCATCGGGACGTGACCTATTCTCCAGATGGAATCCTGCTCTTGGTCGAGGAGCGCATCGGCATGAAGGACGTGCCGCCATTGGTGCGCCAGGCACTCCAGAAAAAGTACCCCAAGGCCAAAGTACAGCTCGCCGAGAAGTTGATGGACGGGAAGACCGTGGAGTACGAATTCCACCTCACGGCCCCGGACGGGAAGCAGGTGGAAGCAAAATTCGACGCGCAGGGAAAGGAAGCCCAGCCGTAAGCAGAAACCTTCTCATCCCGCCTGCTATGCCCGCGCCTACTTCGCCTTCAAATGCTGGCTGAACCAGCGGACGATGGCCACCGTGGAGCGGATGCGGTTGGGCACTTTGCGCCAGCCGTGGCCTTCGTCGGGAAACAGGACGTACTCCACGGGTACACCGCGTTTTTTCAGGCTCTCCACCACCTGCTCGGCCTCGACCACGGGGACGTTGGTGTCGTTGGCGCCGTGCAGCACAATCGTGGGCGCGATGACCCGGTCCACTTTGTGGATGGGCGAGAGCGAAGCCAGCATCTCGGCCTCCTTCACCGGGTCGCCGTACTCCACGGTGGAGATGGCGGCCATCCAGGGCTCGGTGTGGGCGAAAAATGTCTTGAAGTTGACCACGCCGAACAAGTTTGCGCCCGCCGCGAACAGGCCGGGAAATTCGGTCAGCCCGGCCATGACCATGTATCCGCCATAGGATCCGCCCATGATGCCGATGCGCTTAGGATCGGCGACGCCGGCCTGCACCACGTAATCCACGCAGGCCTTGATGTCGCGCACGCCGTTCACGCGCAACGCCCCGTTATCTAGGTTGACGAACTTCTTCCCGAAGCCCGCCGAGCCGCGCACGTTGGGCGCAAACACCGCAATCCCCTGCAAAAGCAGCGCCTGGTAGTCGCTGCGGAACGCGGGCACTTCCTGGCCTTCGGGTCCGCCGTGAAAACTGAGGACCACCGGGCCCGGGCCCGACCGTCCTGGCGGCCGGTAGAGCCAGCCGCTGAGCGGGAGGCCGTCGTGCGCGGCAAAAGTTACCAGTTCCGGGCGCACCAGTTTTCCGAGGTCCACGCCGGCGTGCGGGCTGCGCGTCACTTGCTGAAAGCTGTTGTTAGCGACGTCGAGCACCCAGACGTCAGAAGGCGCCGCCGAGCCCAGCAGGGTGGTTACGATCAGCTTGCCGTCGGCGGAAAAAGTGAGGCCGCGAGCCAGATCGGCAGGCAGTTCGGGGCCGCGTGTGAGCTGGCCGGTGGCAAGGTCGAGAAACGCAAGCTGGTTGCGTCCGGCAACGTTCCACAGCAGGGCGGCCATGGTCCCTTGCTCATTGATCTCGAAATCGCCCAGGTCGGCGTCGTCGCGGGCCGCGACGACTTCCATCGCCGCAGCGGATCCGTCGGCCTGGATGCGGACCCGGGCCAGCGCGAAGCGGTCGCGGCCGCCGTTGGACACAAAGTACACGGTGCCTTCATCGGCGAATTGCGCGCCGCCAAACTCGGCCCGGCCTTCATGGGGAGTCATGCGCGCTTCCCTGCCGTCGGCCACGTTCACCAGGAACAGATCGTTATCGCCGCGGCTGGCCTGGCGGGAGAGCACGGCGCGCCGGCCGTTGCGACTCACGTCCTCGAACTGGCCCACGCCGGAATTCCGGCTGACCAGCCGCAGCTCGCCGCTCTCCACATTTGCGAGGTAGGCGTCCATGCCACCGGCGGGGTTGGCGCGGTTGGAGGCCAGGGTGACGGCCTTGCTGTCGGGCGTCCAGTCGCCCAGCCAGTTGTTGTCTTTGCCGCCGTCGGTGAGCCGGCGCAGCCCGGAACCGTCGGGCCGGACCAGGTAGATCTGCGAGTTGAGACCGCCGCCGGGAAGCAGCGAGAACATCAGCCATGCTCCGTCGGGCGACCAGATGACGCCGCCCACCGGATCGTCGAAGGCGGTAATCTGGTCCGGCCAGTTGTCTTCGCTGGACACGGTCCAGATCTGCGGAGTCCCGCTCAGGTCGGAGACGAAGGCAATGCGCTTGCCGTCGGGCGAGAAGGTGGGCGAAAAAGCACGCCCGACGCGCGCCATGCGCGTGACCGAGGCGGTGAGTTCGTCGCTGGCAGGCGCATCGCCGGCAACCGCGGTCATCGAACTGATGAGCAGCAGGGTAGCGGCCAGAGTTTTCATCGCGATCTCCTTCATTACTTGCCGGGCTGCATGCGCAACCGGTCAATCTGCTTCATGTGGTGGCGAGTGTGTACCAGGTGGAATTTTCGCCATTGGGGAACACTGAGCGGGCCCAGCACCGGATGGTTGGCGATCTTACGATCGCGGCCGAAGCGCTCCTCGCAGCGGGTGATGGCGCCGTCCATGGCCACCAGATTTTCGCGGGTGGTCTTGAGCGCGATCTCGCCCTCCATGCCTTTGGGCGTCGTGAACTCGGGCGCCTTTGCTCCAGACGGAAAATAGCCGATGCCCGCCACCAGCAGTGCCGCTCCGCGTTGATACAGGGTCGGCGGAGTGATTTTGGGTTCGCCGCTGGCCACTGCTTTTTCCAGAGAGCGCGCCGTGGAGCCGAAGGCGATGCCCAGGTGCTCGAGGATTCCCGCCGCCGACCACTTCCCTTCCAGGTGTTTCGCGAGCTGCTCCCCGCTCATGCCGCGGGTGGCGGCGTCAATGGCGTCGAGGGCCTGCTGCAGTTGAGGATCCATGTGGAGTCCGGCGATTCGATTAGAATATGGGCTTCTGAATCGGACGCCAGAATTATACGGGGTGTTTCATGAAATCGCTGCGGAGCGGGAAATCGCTGCTGACCGAGAAACTGCCGGTGACGGAGAAACTGCTGCTGGCCGGACTCTTGCTGCTGGCGATGCTGGCGGGTTGCTCTTCGCAAGCGCCCAAGCCGGAGTCCGAATCCAAGCCGCCCAAGCCCGCGGTGAAGCCGCCCAAGTATGAGACCGGCCGCGTGGCGCTGCAGACTCTGCACGTCACCGCCAAGAGCTGGTCGGCCGACGCGCACCCGGTTCGTCTGGAGTCGGCCTTCACCAAGGACGCACCCGCCCAGGAGGGCAAAGCCGGAATCTGGCGCGCCACCTTTGCTTCCGCCCAGAGCCGCGGCGTGAAGCCTTATGTGTGGTCCGGCCTCGATGAAGAGGGCGCTCCCGAGCGCGGCATCTCCGGCGGCCCCGAGGATGACTACAACCCGCGCAACCTCTCCACCCAGCCCTTCGACATCGCCTTCCTCAAGACCGACAGCGACAGCGCCTTCAAGATTGCCCAGGATCACGGCGGAAAAAAGATCCTGGCCAAGTCTCCGGATACACCGGTTACCTACGCGCTGGACTGGGATCCGCGGAAAAACGAGCTGGTGTGGCACGTGATGTACGGCACGTCTTCCGCCAACTCCAAGCTTACGATTGCGGTGAACGCTTCGACGGGAGTGTTTCTGCGGGTGCAGAAGTAGACGGAGCCCCATCTTCGTCGCCGGCATCGGACTTGGGCAAGCGCTGCAAAGCGGCGGTGGATTGGGTGGCGAACTCCCCTTTGGGCAGAATCTGCAGATACCTTTCGTAGTTCCCCCGCGCTTCCGTCAACTGCCCGGCCTTTTCCAGGGCCTGGGCCAGGCGGAAGGTGGCCACCGCGTCGTTGGGCTTGTTGTAGAGCGCGGAGCGGAAGCGCGCCAGAGCCCCCTTCAGGTTCCCGCTTTTCAGGTAATACTCGCCCACCTCGATGTCCTTCTCCGCCGCGTGCGGGTCGTAATGCTGGAGTTCCTGGACGTCGTCCGAGGGCTTGGGTTTAGAGCGCCCGAGCCGTTCCTGTCCGGGAGGGCTCAGGTCAATCTGGGTGTTGCGGCTGGAGCTGACGTCCGGGTCGCCGTTCTCCGCGGAGCGCGGAGGCGCCGGGTTCTTGTCCGGGCCCGGTTCCTGCTGCCCATCCTGCTTGTCCTTCTTGTCCTTGCCGTCGCCCCAGCATCCACCCAAGGTGCTCGCACCCACGCAGCCGGTGGAGAAATGATCCTTCACGTGGTCCTTCAGCCGGCCCAGGGCGCCCTTCTTCTTCTTTTCCTCTTCCTTCGCTTTTTCCTGGCTCTGCGCGTCCTGCTCCTTCTGCGCAGACGGCGGCGCAGCATCCTGCGGCTTCTGCTCGCTGGCAGTGGAGGACGGTGGCGGGTCGGAAGCAGGGACCTGCCCTGCCGCCGGAAACCCGGCGGCCAGCAAGATCGCCAACATTAGTGCGCGGGACATCGCTGCACTCATTCTAGCTTAGGTGCGATGCCGGGGACCGGGGATGCGTTGTCCCCCTTCGTGAGCCTTCGTGCCCTTCGTGGTTATGCTTTTCAGCCAATCCTCGCTGCCGGAAGCGCCGTTGCCCGGCCCCGAGTAGAATTTTCATCAGGCTCCATGGACCTCGAGCAGAAAATCCGCACCCTGCCCACCGATGCCGGCGTGTATCTGTACAAGGACGCCGAAGGCCGCGTCATCTACGTGGGCAAAGCCAAGAACCTGCGCGCGCGAGTGCGCACCTACTTCGCGGAAGGCGCGCCCGCCGACGCCAAGACCGGCTCCCTGCTGCGCGAAGCCGTGGACCTCGACTACATCGTGGTGGACAACGAGAAGGAAGCGCTGGCGCTGGAGAACAACCTGATCAAGCAGAAGCAGCCGCGCTTTAACATCCTGCTGCGCGACGACAAGACCTATCCTTACATCAAGCTCACCGCCGGCGAGCGCTTTCCGCGCGTCTACGTCACCCGGCGGCTGAAAAAGGACGGCAGCCTTTACTTCGGCCCCTACTTCCCCGCCAGCCTCGCGCACCGGCTGGTGGACCTGGTGCATCGCCGCTTCCTGGTGCCCTCGTGCACCGTGGACCTGACCCGCTACCACCCGCGGCCCTGCCTGCAGTACTACATCAAGCGCTGCCTGGGCCCGTGCGTGAAGAGCCTGACCACGCCGGAGACCTACCAGGAAGCCGCGCGCGACGTGCGCTTGTTTCTGGAAGGACGCCAGACCGACCTGGCGCTCTCCCTGCGCGCGCGCATGCAGCAGGCTTCGGAAGCACAGGAGTACGAGCGTGCCGCCCGCTTTCGCGACCAGATTTCCACTGTGGAGCAGATGCAGGAGAAGCAACGCATGGCCGCGGTGGCCGGCGACGACGCCGACGTCTTCGGCTTCCACTTCGAGAACGACATGCTGGCCGTGAACCTGTTTCACATGCGCGGGGGGCGCGTGCTCGACCGCCGCGACCTTTTCTGGGAGGAGCTGCCGCAACCCGCCGCGGCGGGCGACGGCGCCGGCTTCGTGCCCGGAGAGTTCTTCTCCGCCCTGCTCAAGCAGCTCTACCTCGACCAGCAGTACGTGCCGCGCAGCATCCACGTGCCCGTGGACTTCGACGACCGCTCGCTGCTGGAAGAAATGCTGGAGGAAAAGCGCGGCTCCAAGGTGGAAATCCTGGTGCCGCAGCGCGGCGGAAAGCGCTCGCTGGTGGACCTGGTGGCGCGCAACGCTCGCCAGTCGTATGAACAGCGCTTCCGGGTGATGAAGCCCTCCGCGCGTGCCATTCAGGAAGCTTTGCAGGAAGCGCTCACCCTGCCCCAGCTTCCCGCGCGCATCGAGTGCTTCGATATTTCTCACATCCAGGGCGCAGAAACTGTGGCCTCCATGGTGGTGTGGGAGAACGGGAAGATGAACAAGTCCGAGTACCGCAAGTTCATCATCAAGTCGGTGGTTGGCGTGGACGACTTCGCCGCCATGCGCGAAGTGGTGACCCGCCGCTACCAGCGCCTGCGCGCCGAGCAGCGCAAGCTCCCCAGCCTGGTGCTGCCCAGCCTGGTTCTGATCGATGGCGGCATCGGACAGTTGCACGCCGCGGCCCAGGCCTTGGAGGCGCTGGAGATCATCAATCAGCCCCTGGCCTCTATCGCCAAAAGGGAGGAGATCATCTACGTCTACGGGCAGGAGCAGGAGCCGGTGGTGCTCCCCCGGCATTCCCCGGTGCTGCACCTGGTGCAGAGCATCCGGGATGAATCGCACCGCTTCGCGGTGACCTTCCACCGCAAACGCCGACAAATGCGCGACCGCGGCTCCGAACTGCTGGAGATTCCCGGCATCGGGGTTGAGACCCGCAGGCGCCTGGTGGAACACTTCGGCAGCGTGCGCGCCGTGAAGGGCGCCGACGCCGCCGCGCTCGCCGCCGTGGTGAATCCGCGGCAGGCACAGGCGATCTTGCAGCACTACCGGAAATAGTTGGCGCTTGACCGTTGGCTTTGGCCCCGCAGGGGCGTAGGAATGTGTAGCCCACGGCGTAAGCCGTGGGATCGAAGTAGGAGAGGCCCAAGCCCCGAAGGGGCGGCAGACTTGTAGCCCACGGCGTAAGCCGTGGGCTACGGTGGAAAACCAAACAAGCCCCGGAAGGGCGAAAGACAGTTCTCACCCGCACTCAGAAGCCCCCGAACCCCCGGCTCTGGCCGGCTGCCCTACCCTTGGCGCTCCCGTCTTTGGGGCGACAGGGTGGGAAGACGGAATCATCGGCTGGCTGGCGCGGGTTTCACTTCGCAGATCAGCCGATCACCGACCGCAGATGACCTTATTCCGGCAGCTTCATCTTCCTGAGGATTGCCTTGTAGCGCGGGTCGGACCGCAGCCCATCAAGGGCGGGCTGCATCTTGATGTCCGTGTAGAGACCATATTCGCGGTCTTCCAAGGCCTTGTTCAGCCACCGGAAGGCCTCATCTTTTTCTCCCAGAGTTGCGTGGATGCGGGCGAAAACGGTGGCGTTCACGTGGCGCCGCCTGGACAGTGCGGTACGCAGTTCGAGTTCCTTGCGTAGGTAGGCGGGCAAGCCGGCCGCCGCGTAAGCTTCGGCGCAAGCCCGCGCTATCGCCATCTCCTCCTGGTCGTTCTCCAGTGCGGCGCCCTTCTGCCGCTCCTCCAGGGATTCCCGGTGCTTGCCCATCCAGAAATAGGCCCTGCTCAGCTCAGCGTGTGCGGGAGCAAAATTCGGATCGAGACTCAAAGCGTAGCGAAACTGCTCCACCGCGCGCTCGTATTGCCGGCGAAAGGATAAGTCTTGCGCCACATTGCCGTTGATGATCAGGTTGAAAGGATCCAGTTCCCGCGCCCGCCGGATTTGGGGTGAAGCCTCATCGAGCCTTCCCGCACTTGCCAGGAATTGCCAGTACCACATGCGCGCCAGGGCATAGTTGGGATCGAGCTCGATAGCGCGCTTGTATTCGCGCTCTGCACCCGCCCAGTCCCAGTCCAGGTCCAGCGCGCTGGCCAGTGAGTTGTGTGCCTCGGCCAGGGTGTCGTCAATGGCCAGCGCTTTTTCCGCTGCTGACTTGGCTTTCGGGATCATGTCCTGCGCGCGCACCGGCGCGTAGTTGACCATGACACCGTAAGCGTCGGATAGACCCACGTGCGCGAGGGCGAAGTTGGGGTCGCGGGCAATGGCTTGCTCGTAATAGCCAACCGCTTTTTCCAGCGACTCCTTGGTGCGTTGGTCCCAGTAGAAGTGCCCTTTCAGGTAAAGCTGGTAGGCCTCCGGGTCTGCGGTCCCACCCTTCTGGGCGAGCTGCTTCTTTTGTTCGCCGGTCAGTTGCTGGCGCAGTTGCGCCGAAATTTGTCCGGCAATCTCCTGCTGCACAGTGAGTAAATCCGCCAGCTTGCGGTTGTATTGCTCGCCCCACAGGCTGCGGTTGGAGCGCGCGTCCACCAGCTCGGCGCTGATCACCAGCGAGTCACCGCGCTGCACGATGCGGCCGGTCACCAAGGCTTGCACCTTCAAGTCTTGCGAGACCTTCTTCGGGTCCACGTCCTTGCCCTTGTAGCGGAACACCGCGCTGCGCGACATCACCGAAAGGTTGGGAAGCTTGGACAAGCTGTGGATCAGGTTTTCCGTGAGCCCGTCGCTCAGGTATTCGGTCTCAGGATCGGCACTGGCGTTGACGAACGGCATCACTGCGATGGAACTAATGACGGCGTCCCTGGGAGCGGCGGTCCCGCCCCAACGCATCCACGCCGCCACAGCCAGCGCGATGGCAACCGTTACCGCGATCACTGGGAGCGCCAGGCGTTTCCACGCCGGCCGCGGGGTGGGCACGGCCGCGGCGGCGAACTGGCTGCTGCGCCCGGAATCGCTGTCGCGCTTCAAGCGGGCGAGGTCGGCGCGCATCTCGGCGGCGCTCTGAAAGCGCAGGGTGCGGTCTTTCTCCAGGGCCTTGTTGATGATGCGTTCCAGCTCCGCCGGCAGCTCAGGATTCATTCGCACCGGCGCCGCCGGCGCATTGTGCAGAATCGCATCGAAGATGAGAGCCGAAGTGCTGCCGCCAAAGGGCACGCGCCCGGTGGCCATTTCGTAGAGCACCACGCCGAAGGAGAACAAATCGCTGCGCGCGTCCAGCTCCTCGCCCCGCGCTTGCTCGGGCGACATGTAAGCCACCGTGCCCAGCGCCGAGCCGGGGCTGGTAAGGTGCTCGTCAGGCGTGGCCATGGTGGGCGCGGTAGGGTCGGCCGGGGGCTGGCGTTCGGCCTCCAGCTTGGCCAGCCCGAAGTCCAGCACCTTGGTCTGCTCGCGACTGGTGACGACGACGTTGGCCGGCTTGATGTCGCGGTGGATGATGCCTTCGCCGTGCGCGGCCTCCAGCGCTTCGGCGATCTGCACCCCCAGCGTCAGGATTTCCTCCGTACCCAGCGCCCGCCCCCCGATGCGGTACTTGAGCGTCTGGCCCTTCAGCAGCTCCATTACCAGGAAGTGCTGCCCGTCCTGCTCGCCGATTTCGTGGATGGTGCAGATGCTGGGATGGTTGAGCGCGGAAGCGGCGCGCGCCTCGCGCTGGAAGCGCTCGCGGGCGTGGCCCTCGCCCGCCAGTTCCGGCGGCAGGAACTTGATGGCCACGTGCCGCCCCAGGCTGAGGTCTTCGGCCTCGTAAACCACGCCCATGCCGCCTCCGCCCAGCTTGTCCAGGATGCGGTAGTGCGAGATGGTTTGGCCGATCAAAGGTGAGTGGGGAAGACGGGTCGCTTGAGCGGAATGCTATCCCGCGCACTCCGGCAAGTCAATCGCGCGAATGGGTTTGCGTGGGCACGTTCCCGTTCCCTCTTAAGCCCCGCAGGGGCGTAGGAGTGTGTAGCCCACGGCGCAAGCCGTGGGTGAAGTTGGAAAACCAACAAGCCCCGGAGGGGCGAAAGAGCCCTCAACCCCACGCAGAAGATTTTTCTCCTTGACAAACCATAAAGGACGGTGCTATAGTTTACGTATTAATGTTATCAACATGCGATAAGTCGTTTGCATTCAAGATTTTCGTACTTAACCCCTTTGTTCCCACAGACCTGGAAAGTACCCCCAAAGCAAACGCTTTGTTTTCAAACAACTAGAGGGTACCGGGGTGGGGGTGGGTCGCCGAAAGTACGTCCAGAAAAACGACGAATGCGCAAACTCACCTTCACGCTCCTCCTGGCTACTCTTCTGGCGGCAATGCTTCCCGCTCGCGCGGATGATCCTGCGCCTGCTATGCAAGTCGTGCTGCTGGGCACGGGCTTCCCGCGTCCCGATCCGGAGCGCGCCGGGCCGGCCACGGCAGTCGTGGTGGGCGAGAAGGTCTTCGTGGTGGATGCCGGACGCGGCGTGGTGCTGCGCCTGGCTGCGGCCGAGCTTCCGTTGAAGTCGGTGCGGGCGGTGTTTCTCACTCACTTGCACTCGGACCACACCGCCGGTCTCCCCGACCTGTTCAATACCTCCTGGCAGTTTGGGCGCTCGGCGCCCTTCGAGCTTTACGGTCCCAAGGGCACCAAGAAGCTGGCCGATGCCATGCTGAAGTTTTTCGCGGAGGACATTCACATCCGCCGCGATCTGATGGAGAAGCATCCCGGAGCAGGCGCCACCATCCAGACGCACATGGTCCGGGAAGGCGTGGTCTATCAGGACGAAAGTGTAAAAGTGACGGCCTTCGAGGTGGACCACAAGCCGGTGGCGCCGGCCTTCGGCTACCGCTTCGACGCCGGCGGCAGGAGCGTGGTGATTTCCGGAGACACCCGCCCTAGCGAAAATCTCGTCCGCTTCGCCCAGGGCGCCGACGTGCTGGTGCACGAAGCCATCCTGCCGGAGTATCTCGACGGCGTGGACAAGCCCGACGTAGCCAATCGCTTGAAGAGCTACCACACCACTCCCGAAGAAGCCGGCCAGATCGCGCAGCGCGCGGGCGTGAAGCTGCTGGTGCTGACCCATCTGGTTCCCGGCAAGGATGAAGACGCTTTCCGCGAGCGCGCCGCCAAGCACTTCAAAGGAAAAATTGTGGTGGGACGAGACTTGATGAAGTTCTAAATTCAGATCTCAGGTCTCAGGTCTTGGGTCTCAGGTGGTAGAGCGGGCCTTCAGGCCCGCGTTCTGCGCTCCAGGAAGAAGCGGCTTTAGCCGCGGAGCACTGATCGGCCAGCGCCCGCCGGGAAAGTGCCGAAAACCAAGATCCCTCGACTTCGCTCGGGATGACAAGGCCTGAGTGATGCACTACGACTCAGGCTTACCGCCGGGCGTGACCGGCCTGATGGGATGCGGCGCGTTTTGACTAGCCGAAGCGGATGGTGCTGCACCCTTCGCCTTCGCCGTCCGCTCCTCCAGCTCCTTGAACAGATACATCTTCACGCTGGCCTTCAGCGGCGCGTCGCGGAGCGCGTCGCGCAGGGCGGAGGTAGGCAGCGACTGCGCGATGTGCAGAATGCGTCCCAGCGGCGTGTTGGGGTTGCGCAGCAAGGCGAGGCGGACTTCCTCGCGCAGCGGCCACTTGCGGTGGCGGCAGACCAGTTCGACGAAGGTCTGCGGCGCCCTTTCGCGGCGCAGGGTCTTGACGATCCAGGCTTCGGTCATCTGCGGATTATCGAGCGCGGCGATGATGACGCGCGTTTCTTCGTCCATCAGCAGCGCCGCGGCCACGCGTCCCGACGACTGCTTGGCAAGCGACAACCGTTCTCCCGAAGCGATGGTATCCAGGCGCATGACCAGCGCTTCCTCGGCCGCCATCTTGACGTCGGCCGGAGCTCCGGGCGTGAGCGCCACGTGCATGAGTTCGAAGGTGTAGAGGTAGCGGACGATGGGGATGGAAACGTGCCGCGGGGTGCGCGGATGGCGCACCAGAGCATTGACCACTTTGCGGCTCTTCATGGCCGAGCCGTTCTTGCTGAGGTCGCCGAGGGCAGCGCGGGCCAGATCGCGGCGCGCCAGAAAGGCCAGCGCCAGGTCTTCGCTGAGGCGCTGATCCGCGGCCACGCGGCGCTGCACCTCCTCCGCAGGATGGTGGATCAGTGCCTCCATGGATCCATCGTCGGCCGGCGGACCCGGGTGCGCAGGAGGCGGAGCGGAGCGGCGAGTCTTCACGACCGGAGCGGCGGCAAGACCAGCGCGTCTTCCGCCTCCCTGCGGGCGGAGCGCCGCGCGCACACCAGCGCGCCCGCAGCTCCGTCCGCCTGCCCGAAGGTCACGGTGCATTGCGGCCGCTCGGCGCGCACCGAGTTCTCAAACACCTGCTGCACACAGAAGGAGTTCATGAACACGCCGCCGGAGATGCGGGCGCGGATGGTCTGCGCTCCCGGCCACAACCGGCGCATCACCACCTTGGCCAGCAAGGCCAGTTCGGTGCCGGCGCGCATCAGGATGTCGCGCGCCATGCCGTCGCCGCGGTCGGCGGACGACAGCACCAGGGGAAAGAGCGCGGCGAAGTCGGGAGGCGGGCTGGAATTGGCCACGCGGGCCACGTCCTCGCGCGTAACCACGTGCCAAGCGTTCATGATGCCGCCGATGAGCGCGTTGCTCTGGCCGCCGTCGATGGCGCGCAGCGCCGCGGCCACGCCCGCGCGGCCAATCCAGTCGCCCGAGCCTTCGTCGGAAACCGCCGGGCCCCAGCCGCCGGCGCGCGCGGTCTCGCCGCGCTCGTTGCGGCCGTAGACAATGGAACCCGTCCCCGCCAGGACGATCACTCCCGAGGTCTCCGGAAACGCCGCCTCGAAGGCCACGATCATATCTTCCACCACTTCCACCTTGCCACGAACGACCTCCGCAACAATGCGGCGGACGGTGTCGCGCGCATCTGGTTGGGACGCGCCGGCCATGCCCACGCAGGCGTGCGTGATCGCTCCCGGATCGCAGCGGGCCTGCTGGCAGGCCTGGATGATGGCCCCATGCAAGGACTCGCGCGCCCGCTCTTCGCCCACGCGCTGCACCTTGCTGCCGCCGGCCTTGCTGCGGCCCAGGATGGCGGTGTCGTCGCCCACCGCGCAATCCGTCTTGGTGCCGCCGCCGTCGATGCCCAGATACAGCGCCATGGCTGTATTTCTACCACAGCCCTGCGCGGGCGCACATGCCTACGCAGATACGCCGTGGACTTTTCCCGCGCAATCCGCGGCTCATGCCTCATAATGGGCGCGAGCCGATACCCGATGGCCCTGCGCCCGCTGGACCTGATCATCATCGCGGTGTATCTGGCTGGAATCACGCTGTTCGGTGTCCGCTTCCGTAAGTCGCAACGCACGCTGCAGGATTACTTCCTCGCCGGCCGCGGCGTGCCCGCGTGGGCCAACTGCCTGTCCATCGTGGCTACGGAAACCAGCACGCTCACCATCATCTCGATTCCCGGCCTCGCATTCGCCAGTAACCTCGGCTTCCTGCAAGTGGCGCTGGGATACTGCGTGGGACGCGTGCTCATCAGTCTGGTGCTGCTGCCGCAATACTTCCGCGGAGAACTGTTTACCGCCTACGAACTCATCGAGCGGCGCTTCGGCCCGCGGCTGCGCTCGGTGACCGCAGCCATGTTCCTGCTGATGCGCGCCGCCGCTGACGGCGTGCGCGTCTGGGCCGTCGCCATCGTGGTGATGATCGCCGTGGGCACGGGCGAGGTGGCTTCGGTGGCCATCATCTCCATCCTCACGCTGATCTACACCCTCGAAGGCGGGCTCGCCGCCGTCATCTGGACCGACGTGGTGCAGCTCTTCGTCTACATTGGGGGAACGCTGGTGGCGCTGGCTACCATCCTCAACGCCGTTTCCGGAGGCTGGGCGACCGTGGCCGAAGCGGCTTCTGCAGCCGGCAAGTTCCAGGTGTTCGACTTCTCGCTCGACCCTGCGCTTCCCTACACCTTCTGGGCCGGACTGATCGGAGGATCGTTCCTCACCATGGCCAGTCACGGAACCGACCAGCTCATCGTGCAGCGGCTGCTGGCGGCTCCCAACCGGCGAAGCGCGCAGACCGCGCTCATCGCAAGCGGGTTCGTTGTCCTGGCGCAGTTCGCACTCTTCCTGGTAATCGGCGTGGCGCTGTACGCGTTCTACCAGCGCGTGGAGCCGCTGCGTGTGTTCGCGACGTCGGACGTGGTCTTCCCTACCTTCATGGTCACGCACATGCCTCCGGGGATTGCGGGGCTGCTGATGGCGGCCATCCTGGCCGCGGCCATGTCCACGCTGAGCTCGTCGCTCAGCTCGCTGGCTTCCACCTCGATGATGGACTTCTACCTGCGCCGCCGACCGGAAGTCAGCGAGCAGCGGCGCATGCGGCTTTCGCGCCTGGCAACGATATGCTGGGCTGTGATCCTGTTCGCGCTGGCGCTGGCGTCGCGGCGCGGCGGACCCGTCCTGGAGATGGGGCTTTCCATCGCTTCCGTGGCCTACGGAGCCATGCTGGGCGTGTTTTTGCTGGGCGCGCTGACGCGCCGCGCCAACCAGAACGGCGCGCTGGCGGGAATGGTCTGCGGGCTGGGAGTGGAGCTCTACCTGTGGGCCGCGACTCACGTAGCGTGGACCTGGTGGGTTGCGGTGGGAACGGTGGTGACCTTTGTGGTTGGCTACGCAGTGAGCCTGCTGTTTCCCGCGCCTCCATCGCTGGAGACGACGCGTGCCTGAGACCGCTGCCAGTGCGGCGCAACCGCGCGCCGAGCTGGCGCGCGATCTCGAGGTGCGTCATGCGGCCGCTCTGGTCGTGGGCATCATCATCGGCAGCGGCATTTTCCTGGTTCCCAGGGAAATGATGCAGGCCGTGGGCTCGGCCAAGCTGGTGTTTCTGGTCTGGATTGTGGGAGGGATTCTTTCCTTCTTCGGCGCGGTGACCTACGCCGAACTGGGCGCGATGAAGCCGGGAGCGGGCGGCGAATACATCTACGTGCGCGACGCCTATGGCCCGCTGCTGGGATTTCTCTACGCCTGGACGTGGATGACCATCGGCAAACCGGCATCCATCGCCACGGTGAGCATCGGCATGGTGCGGGTGCTGGGAAACTTTCCCGCGCTCAGTTTTTTCCGCACGGAACTCCTGAGCTTCGGAATCCTGTCGGAACGGATTTCGATCACGCTCGGACACGCCTTCGCGGTCACGGTGATTGTGCTGCTGACAGCGTTGAATTACCTCGGAGTGCGCAAGGCGGGAGAATTCCAGGTGGTGCTCACGGTGCTGAAAGTGCTGATGATCATCGCCATCGCCGTGGTGTGCTTCGGCTGGGGCGAGGGCGAGTGGGGAAACTTCAGCAGCCTGCACGAAGGCGCAAAGGGCGGAGTGGCTGGCTTCATGGTGGCGCTCATCGCCGCGCTCTGGGCTTACGATGGCTGGAACAATCTGAACATGGTGGCGGGCGAGATCCGCAGGCCGGAGCGCGATATTCCCGTTGCACTCATTTTCGGTGTGGCCGCGGTCGCGTTTCTCTACATGCTCACCAACGCCGCGGTGCAGTACATGATGCCCGCCCCGGCTGTCGCCGGGGCGGAGCGCCCGGCGTCGGACGCCATGCGACTCGCCGCCGGGTCGCTGGGCGCGGGACTGGTGAGCGCGGGCATGGCGCTCTCCATGCTGGTCACCCTGAACGGGCAGATCCTGGCGGGCGCCCGCATCAACTACGCGGTGGCGCGCGATGGATACTTTTTCGCCAGCCTGGCCACCGTGCACCCGCGCTACCACACGCCCACGGTTTCGCTGATCGTGAGCGCGGTGCTAACCATCATTCTGATTCTGGTGGGCGGAAACTTTCAGCAGCTTTTCTCGCTGGCGATTTTTGCCGCCTGGCTGTTCTACATGATTGCGGCCAGCACCATTTTTGTTTTCCGGCGGCGGGAGCCGGAGGCGCCGCGTCCGTACAAGGCGCTGGGCTATCCAGTGGTGCCGGCGCTGTTTGTCGCCGCGTCGGCGGTGCTGCTCTACTACTCGTTTGCCACCAACTTGCGCAACTCGCTGTGGGGCTCGCTGGTAATCCTGGCGGGCGTGCCGGTGTATTTCGGGTTCGCGAGAGGAAAACGGAGGTAGGGCCCCCCCTATGCATCTTGTAGAATCAATAATTTAGACTAGGTGGTCTGGCTTATGTTGTTTATTAAGAACCACTTAAGTCTGCGGTCTTTGATTCTATTTAAGTTAGCACTAGGTAAGTAGTGATTCGAGTTGATTATCTCACAGAAAGTTTACTTGTCAAGAGAATATTTCTGGGATTGTGCAGCCCTATGAGCGTGACGAAAACCAAGATCCCTCGACTCGCGCTCCCTTTCCCCGACAAAGGTCGGGGCGGTCGCGCTCGCTCGGGATGACAAGGCGAGGGATGGTTTTACGGCACGACTGAATTCGTGCCCTGACACGAGAGCAGAACAGAGCAGCGGAAATGGATGCTGACTTCGTGATCGTAGGCGGGGGAATCGGCGGCACGGTGCTGGCCGAACTCCTGGGCCGCGGCGGAAAACGGGTCGTGGTGCTGGAGAAGAGCACGGCTCCGCCGCCCTGGCTGCGGCCGGAGGTGCTGTGGCCGGCAACCATGAAGATCCTGTTTTCTCTTGTACCGCAGCAGACCTGGGAAGAAGAGTGTGTGCTGGCGGTTCGCGGCATCGAGCTGCATGACGAGCGGGGAAACTTGCCGTTCATCACCCCGCAGCTTCTGCAGGAGGCCGGCGTCCAACCCTGGTTCACCAACCCCAACCAGACGCGGGAACGCCTGCTGCGGCTGGGCTCGTTTGAATTGCGGCGGGGCGTGGAGGTGGTGGACGTGCTCAAGGAGAAAGAGCGCGTGGTGGGAGTCCGCACCCGGGAACTCGCCACCTCGGCCGAGCGCGAGGTGCTGGCCGCGTGCACCATCGGCGACGATGGAGGCAACTCGGTAGTAAGGAAGGCGTGCAACATTCCCCTCGCAACGAGGATGTTTCCCATTGACTTCCTGTGCTTCGCCTTTGACTGGCCGCCAACGCTGCCCGCAGCGACCGCCTGTGTGTGGCTGAATCCGAGGAGGATGCAGTCCGGGATTTTTTCGTTGCTTGCGATGCCGTTTCCCCAGGGCAAGAGCGCGGGGCTGGTGGCAGCGCGGTCTGCGATCTTCGACAACCTGGAGCGCACGCAGGAGGAATGGCACAGGTTTGCTTCCGCAGATCCGGCCATGCGGCAGGTGATCGGAAGCCGGAAGCTGCCGGAAGACTTTGTGCGGGTGCGCCGGCCGTGGGGTCATGCGCCGCGCTACGGCTGCGACGGCGCACTGCTGCTGGGAGACGCCGCGCATCCGGTCAGCCCGGCGGGCGGGCAGGGTGCAAACATGTCGGTGGCCGACGCCTGTGCGTTGGCGGAGATCGCGCTTGGCAATCATCCCCACCCTCTGGCCGAATACGAGCGCAGAAGGCGTCCGGCGAATCAGCGTTCGCTGGGCTTCACGCGAGTGGCGGCCTGGCTCGTTGGCCTGCCGAACTGGTGCCTCAGACTGCTGCCGTTTGGCCCGCGCCAGGTAATGAGTCGTCGGTGGCTGGTGCGCCGCTTCGTGCAAACCGCGGCCACGGCCTTTCAGGAGTAGAGGCCGTGGGGGCGCGGGCGGTTTACTATGGGTTCGCCGGGGAAAGGCGCGCGCGAAACCTTAGATGGTTTTTGCGAGCATGAACGAAAACCAAGATCCCTCGATTCGCGCTCCCTTTCCCCGACAAAGGTCGGGGCGGTCGCGCTCGCTCGGGATGACAAGGGAAGGGATGGCTTTGCGGCACGACTGAAGTCGTGCCCTGATACGAGAGCAGCCGTGGGCTTTGCGGGCTAGGTCGCTGGCTTCCACACTAGCGCCCCGGCCGAGGACGGCCGGCTACCCGAGCACACAGGAGTCCTGCAAGTTTGCCCGGCCGAGGGCGGCCGGGCTACACGAGGGCGGGCGAGTCGCCCGCTTCCACACAGGCGCTACGCGGCCGCGGCGGACGCCCGCGATTGCTTCGCCCGCTCATACACGCGGACGTATTCCTTGGCGGAAGCGGTCCAGGAGAAGTCGCGGGTCATGCCGTTGCGCATGAGGGTTTGCCAGGCCTTCTGGTCTTTGTAGGCGGTGAGGGCGGCGCGCAAGGTGCCCAGCAGGGCTTCGCCGCTGTACTCGGAGAACTTGAAGCCGGTTCCCTTCCCCGTCTTCACGTCCCAGGGCTCGATGGTGTCGTCGAGCCCGCCGGTGGCGCGGACCACGGGCACGGTACCGTACTTCAAGCTGTAAATCTGGTTGAGGCCGCAGGGTTCGTAGCGCGAGGGCATGAGGAACATGTCCGACCCGGCCTCGATCTTGTGGGCGATGGCGTTGTCGTAGGCCACCTTGACGGCAAACTTCGAGGGATACTGCTTGTTGAGGCGCCGGAACAACTCTTCATACTCCTGGTCGCCGGAGCCCAGGGCGACGACGATCATCTCTTCGCGAACCAGGCGGTCGGCGATCTGAGCGATAAGGTCGAAACCCTTCTGTGCGGCGAAGCGCGACACGATGCCGATCACGGGCGTTGCCGCGTTGGCTTCGGGAACGCCGAAGGCGGCAAGCAGATCTTTCTTGCACAGCGCCTTTCCGCTGAGGTCTTCGGGGGAAAATTTAGCGACGGCGAACTTGTCAGTCTGCGGGCTCCACTCGTTGTAGTCCACGCCGTTGAGGATGCCGGTGACGCTGGCAGCCCGGGCACGCAGCACGCCCTCCAGGCCGAAGCCGTATTCCGCGGTCTGGATTTCCTGGCTGTACTTCTTGCTCACGGTGGTGATGAAGTCGGAGGAAACCAGCGCGCCCTTCAGGAAGTTGGCCTTGCTGTAGAACTCCATCTTGTCCATGGTGAACAGGTCCCAGGAGAGCTGGAGCAGCGGCAGGGTGTCGGGCGGGAAGACTCCCTGGTAGCCCATGTTGTGAATGGTGAACACGATGCCGGCGCCGCGCAGCACCGGGTCGTCGGCGTAAACGCTGCGCAGCAAGATGGGCACCAGCGCCGACTGCCAGTCGTGGCAGTGGAAGACGTCGGGCGCGCCCAGGATCTTAGTGGCCTCGAGGGCGGCGCGGCAAAAGAGAGAGAAGCGTTCGGCGTTGTCGGGATAGTCGCCCGACGGAGTGCCGTAGAGAGCGTCGCGCTCGAAGAAGGGCGGGTAGTCAATGAAGTAGAATCGGACTCCGGCCTTCTCGCCGCCGTCGAGCACCGAGCAGAAGCGGTAGCGGTCGTCAAAGGGGACGGTGACGCTGCGCAGCACGGGCTTGGCGTCGGCCAGCTTGGTCTGGCGGTAGCGAGGCAGGAAGACGCTGACCTGATGGCCCAGGGCTGCAAGCGCGGGAGGCAGGGCGCCGACCACGTCGGCCAGGCCTCCAGTTTTCGAAAACGGCACACACTCCGATGCCACGAATGCGATATGCATGCCAACCCTCCTTCGTGGTCTGCCGAGCGGAAAGGTGGATAGTCTAATGGCGCGGGCCAGCAGCGTCAACGCAGATCGTGGGCGAAAACCGAAACTGGGCCAGAACTTCCTGGCCGACCCGGGCGCGGCGGAGCGCATTGTGGACGCGCTGGGCGATCTGGCGGGGGCCACCGTGCTGGAGATCGGTGCGGGACGGGGAGCTCTGACTCGCTTGCTGGCGGAGCGCGCCGAGCGGGTGGTGGCCATCGAAATCGACCGCGTGCTGGCGGCTCAACTGGGAATGCAATTCGGCAAGCGCCGCAACGTGGAAGTCATCGAGGGTGACGTGCTGGCCATGGACCTGGCGACGCTTATCGCCCTGCATCCCGGCGACCTTATCCCCCGGCTGACGGCGTTACCCAAAGCCCGGGTGGTGGGCAACCTTCCCTACCACATCACCTCCCCCATCCTGATGCGGCTGTTCCGCTTCGCGGGGATGCTGGAGAAGATTGTGATCACGGTGCAGCGCGAAGTGGGGGCGCGCATCGCGGCGCGTCCGGGAAGCCGCGATTACGGGGTGCTTTCCGCGGCCACGCAGCTTTTCGCGCGGGTGGAGAAATTGTTCACGCTGCCTCCGGGAGCGTTCTCGCCCGCGCCCAAGGTGCACTCCACGGTGCTGCGGCTGACGGTGGAGCCGCGGGCGGAGGCGCTGGGGGTTCCGGCGGACGCGTTTGTGGAGTTCCTGAAGCTGTGCTTTGCGCAGAAGCGCAAGACGCTGGCCAATAATCTGAAAGCTGCGCATGACTTAGACACGGTTCGTGATGCGCTTGCGGCCGCGCGCATCCGCCGCGACGCGCGCGCGGAGGCGCTGACGCTGGAGCAGACCGCGGCGATGTTTCGGGCGCTGCGGGGTTCTTAGCGCATTGGCGTCGTCCCTACGGGACTTGTTGTTTTTGCTAAGCCCACCCAGCGCTGAAGCGCTGGGCTACTCTACGTCGCGCCTACGGCGCTAAGCTTTTTGCAGGCGGGCCGGAAAGAGTGGTCCTGTGAACTGCAAACACAGCTAGTGGCGGACGTAAGGTTCTTCGCCCGCCTGCGGCGGACTCAGAATGACAACCGTGAAACTCGCTCGTCTAGAATTTTCACACTAATATCCCTCGACTTCGCCCGCCGCGGCGGGCTCCGCTCGGGATGACACTCTTCGGAAAGGCGCGGTTAGTTGACGATCTTCGGGAAGGCCCGGTTAGTTGACAATCTTCTAAAGGCCAGTTCAGTTGATCTGAGGACCCGGTCAGCTGAGAGGTAGGCTCCGTGCGCGAGTAGGAGTAACATCTTTCTCTGCAGCTTCGCCCACCTCATGCAGTAAAGGAGTCCAGCCCGTGGGCAGCGTGGTCCGACAGCCGGCGGTTGCAGGATACTTTTATCCTTCCCAGCCAGAAACCCTGCTGCGCGACGTGAAGTTGTATGCGGCGCCGGCGAAGGAAAAAGTTCGCGCCCTGGGGTGCGTGGCGCCGCACGCGGGATACATGTACTCCGGGCACGTGGCGGGCGCGGTCTATGCGCGATTGGATTTGCCACGGCGGTTCGTGATCCTGTGTCCCAACCACACCGGGGTGGGCGAGCCGCTGGCCATCATGTCGAGCGGCGCCTGGAAGACGCCGCTGGGCGAAGCCCGCATTGACTCCGAGCTGGCCGGGCGTTTGCTCGCCGGATTTTCCTACCTGAGTGAAGACGCCGGCGCTCACCGCAGCGAGCATGCGCTGGAAGTGCAGTTGCCGTTTCTGCAGGCGCTGGCCGGAGATTTTTCTTTCGTGCCCATTGCCGTGGGCGTGGGTGGATATCCGGTGCTGGCCGCGCTGGGAGAAGCGCTGGCGGCCGCGCTCGAGAAAGAACCGGAGCCGGTGCTGATCATCGCCTCCAGCGACATGAACCATTACGAGTCCGACGCGGTGACCCGAGTGAAGGACCACAAAGCCATCGAGCGCATTCTGGCGCTCGACCCGCGCGGTCTCTATGACGTGGTGGGTAGCGCCGACATCAGCATGTGCGGCTACGGGCCCACCGTGGCCATGCTGACCGCTGTCCGCAGCCTGGGCGCCAGTGCCGCAGAACTGGTGAAATACGCCACCTCCGCAGACATCTCCGGAGACAAAGAGCGGGTGGTGGGATATGCGGGAGTGGTGGTCAGGTGATGTGTGATGTTGGATGTGTGATGTGCGATGTTTGAGGTTCGATGTGCGAAGCAGCAGTTTCAGTTCACATCGCACATCAAACATCGCACATCACACATCAACTAGCGCGTGGTGCTTTTCGAACTGGAGCTTGAGGAGCTGCCGCGGCTGGCTCCGCCACCGGAGTTACCGCCGCCGCCGCTGCTGCCGCTGCTGCGGCCACCGCCTCCCGAGTTTCCGCTGGAACTGCGCGAGGGAGACGAAGATCCGGAGCTGGAACTGCGCGCCGGAGAAGAAGACCCGGAGTTGTAGCTGCGCGACGGCGAAGGCGAGGGCGAGCTGGAGCGCACCGCCGACGACGACCCGGAGGGCTCGGCGCGCGGCGTGCTTTGCCGCTGGCTGCCCCGGCTTTCGGATTGTGGCGCATCCGAGGTGTAGCTGCGCCGGCCGGGCGTGCTGCTTCGGTCGCTGTCCACGGCGCGGTCGCGCTGCTGGTCGTTCGAGCGGTCGTTCGAGCGAGAGTCGGTACGGTTGTTGGAGCCGCTATCGCCGCCGGTGGACTCTCTGTATCCCCTGCGCATGCCGCCGGAGGAGTCGCGTGGTTGTGGCTGGGCGTTGTCGCTGTCGCCGGAAGGCGTGCTGCGTCTGGGGAAAACGATAGGCTGGCCGGAGCTGCGCTTGCCCACTACCTCTGAGTCCGCATCTCCCGCTGCGGGGAGGCGGTGGGGAGTAATCCCGCCTCGGTCGCGCGCGCCTTTACCGGCGCGGTTAGAGGCATCGTCACCAGCCGTATCCGCAGGACGGAAGGGCGTGATGCCGCCGCGGTCGGTCGTGCCTTTGCCGGCGCGGTTTACGGCATCGTCGCCGGCCGCTACGGAAGGACGGAACGGCGTGATGCCTTCGCGGCCACGCGTGCCCTTGTTGCCGCTGTTTACATCGTTGCCGGCCACTTGGAAGACGCGCCGGCTGGGAGCGCCACGCTCCCCACGATCGTTATCCGGGAAGATGGGCTGGGCCCCGCCGCCCACGTTCACGATTCCACCATTCCTTTCCTGGGGCGCCACTGGACCCCGGTAGTGCCGGGGCGCATGGTGCACCCGGGTGTAGGACGACCATTGATTCCAAGAGTTCCCACGGCGCCAGCACCAGCCATAGCCGCTGACGTGGTACCAGCTTCCGTAGCGGTAGGGCATCCAGCCCCAGGGATAAGCCGACACCCAGATGTATCCGGAGCCCGGATAGAAGACCCAGGCGCCGTTATCAAACGGGCTCCAGCCGTAGTTGACGTAATACGGACGCCAGAGCTGGCCGTAGCCGGGATGATTGAAGTATCCGCCGTAGTAGTGCAGGTCGCTCACGCCGTAGCTGTAGTGGGGAGAATAGCCGCCGGAGTTGGAGCTGGAAGCGTAGCGGTCGCGATAGCTGTCGCGGTCCTTGTCCCACTGATCGTAGGAGCCTTCCTCCACCGAGCGCGCCAGGTAATAGCGGTCGGCGTCGTTGGGATCGAGCGTAAGGGTTTCGCCCTTCTTCACCAGCAGGCGCTCGCCCTGACCGCGGATTTCCACTTCGCCCTTGATCACCGCCAGTTCCACCTGCTGGCCGCGGACGGCCAGGCGCAGGTGCGAGCTTTTACGCAGCTCCAGCTCGCGGCCGGGAAGCAGAATGCGGAAGTCGTTGTCGTCGTTGTGGCGGAGGCGGAAGTAGGCCTCGCCTTCCTGCAGCTCCACCACGGAAATGCGCACGCCGTTGCTGCGCAGCGCAAGCTGCTGGAGGATGAGCAGGGTTTCAGGAGTGAGGCGGACGGTGTCGCCGTCCTCGAACTCGACTTCGGCCAGGGCTTCGCTGCGCGTCCACACGCGGTTGCCGTGGGCCACGGGCATGTTCATCAGCCCTTGCTCAAAACCGCGACCGTCGCCGCGATCCAGGCGCACATCGCCCTCGGCGTAGCTCAGGCGGACGATGCGGGCGTTGGAGTCGGCCAGCGCCGTCGCCGCCAAAAAGACCAGACACATCCCAATGCCGATCCCGAACCATGCGGGCCGTGCTCTCCGGTTGGCCATGGCAGTCACTCCTGGACTAGTCCGGTTAGATGGGAAGATTGTACTCCGGAGTTGTCCCCCAGAGGGCAGGTTGGCTGCCGGATTGCCCAGGGCCGCGGCTAAAGCCGCTTGAATGAGCAGCCTGGACGCGGGCCTAAGAGGCCCGCTCTCCCACCACGGCCGGCGTGCGGGGGCTCTCCCAGCTCAAGCGGGCGCTGCTCTCCCAGCCCCAGCGGGCGCCGCTCCCAGCCCAAGCGGGCGCGCGGGGGCTCTCCCAGCCCCAGCGGGCGCCGGGTCAGAGACCCGGCGCTACACAAGCAAGTGCGCGGGCGAGGTCGCCCGCTTCCACATGGGTCTGCCACATGGGTCTTCCACATGGGTTTGGCACATGGGTTTGGCTGGCGAGGGCAGCCGGGCACACGCCTGAAACCTGACACCTGAGACCTGACACCGGTTTCTAAGGGGAGGGAGGGTTGGGAGGCTGGAGAGCGGTCTCGGCCTTCCGCAGGAGGCGCTGAGCGCGCTTGCGGGCTATTTCCATGACCGCTTGATCCTGGGCCAGGGAGCGCAGCAGGGGCTCGATGGTGTGCAGCTCGGCCAGGCCGCGCCGGCCGTCCTTGGCAGCTTCCTCCATGCTCTTCAGTTCGGCCTCCAGACCCAGCTTGTCGTGGCGGCGCAGCGAAGCCAGCCGGCGGCCGTACTCCTGCGTACTGGAGATGCCCTGGAAGAGGCGCGTTAGGTCGTCGATGAAGCCGTTCTCGGACCAGTTGTAAGTGGTCTCGAAGCGATCTTTGCCGGATTCCCAGATCAGCGTCTTTTGGCCCATCTTGGCGATGCGGTGCTTGCGGTAGTCGAAATCGCCCTGGAAGTAATTGAGCTGGCGGGCAGCCTCGAAAATCTGGCTGCGCGCCGACGAAGAAAGCTGGAAGCTGGCGAGATAGGGCTCTGCAGGCGGCCGCTCCGGGTCGTTGGAGATCACGTCGCCGGTGGAGACCAGGTCGCGCGACTCGTACACCGCCTTGCCGGTTGAATCCACGGTGATGGAGAAGTGCTCGGGGCGGGTGCGCGGGAAGTCGAATACGAAGGTTACCGTGGGCTGAACCAGGCGGGCGCGCGCCTGGTCGAGGTTCGGACTGGGGCTTTCTTCGGCGAGCCCGCGGCCGGGAAACACGACGAACAGCAGGACGAGTGCAGCGCAGCTTGCGGGTAGCGGATTTCGCGGCATTCTTCGCGACATCCTTCGCGGCATTCTTCGCGGCATTTTTCGCATCGGCGGCAACATCAGCGGCGGGCGGCCTGGCGCTCGAGGGTGGCCGCGGTGTGCAGGTGACAGATGGCGATGGCCAGGGCGTCGGCAATGTCGTGCGGTTCGGGCGGCGACTCCAGGTGGAGCAGGCGGGCCACCATTTGCTGCACCTGCGATTTTTCGGCCCGGCCGTAACCCACCACCGCCGATTTTATGGCCAGAGGAGCGTACTCCGCCACTTCCAGACCCTCGACCGCCGCGGCCAGCATGGCCACGCCGCGTACGTGCCCCAGCTTCAGGGCCGACTTGGCGTTGGCCGCGTAAAAGACGTCTTCGATGGCGACCACGTCGGGGTGGTGACGCGCGATCACGGCGCGCAGCTCGCGGAAAATAGCGTCGAGCCGGCGAGGGAGCGGGTCGCGCGCCCGCGCCTTGACCACGCCCGCGGCCACGGAACGCAGGCTGCGGCCGTCCGCGTCCTCGACCACGCCGTATCCCGTGATTTCACTGCCGCAGTCAATGCCGAGCACGCGCATGGGCCGAGTTTACAACATGTGGTCATTGGGCAATGTAGTCATGTGGTCATCGGGTCATGTGGTCATCTGCGGATGGCCGAAGGTGGCAGGACGGTTGCGCTCCAGCAGGAAGTGGCCGGTCCAGGCGCAGCCGTAGGCCAGGGGAATCCAAAGCAGGGCCCAGAGCGGTTTCCCCAAGGCCAGCGCGGCGATGACCACGCAGATGCCCAGAGCCGTGCCCAGCGCGTGCAGCATGCGGTTGCCGGGGTGCATGTGCTGCTGTACGTAGTAGGCAAAGAAGTCGTCGTAGGTCTTGAAGGGCTGGGGCATGGCTGCCGCGGCTAAAGCCGCCTATTTTCACGCTTACGAACGCGGGCCTAAAGGCCCGCTCTCCCACCGTCGGCAACGCCGGGAGACGTTGCAAGCAACGTCTCTACGGCGCAGTCTTGATGTCGGCCAGCGCCGGGGGCGGATACTCTGGCAGCTTCTCCTGGCTCTGGGTGGTGCGGCGGACCTCCAGCTCGCTGAACAGAATGGAGGGATTGATGACCGCCTTGGGTACGTTCTCGTTGCTGTTGTCGGCCAAGGTGTCGTTGCCGGCAGCCAGGATGTCGCTGCGCAAGGCGCGGGTGTCGAGCTGGGCGAAAGTGGCGTCGCGGACCAGCTCCTGGCGGCCGTCCTTGGCCCACACCTTGTACATCACCAGCGGCGCCAGGTTGGTGGTGGTGCTCTCCACCAGGTAGCCGTAGGGCTTGCCCTGGTCGCGGCAGAGCTCGATGAGCTTTTGCTTCAGCTCGGCGAAAGAGTAAGCAGGCTCGGCGCGCACGAACAGGTTGGAAAACTGGGGCGCGGCGGAATCGCCGGCGCCGGCGCGTCCGTGGCCGTTGGAGCGGGGAAAGTCGCGGATGGGCCTCCGCCCCAGCAGGTAGTTCACCAGCATGCCCTTATCCACCACGGTCACAGGAGCGGCCTTCACGCCTTCATCGTCCACATCGTAGGAAGCTACCAGCGTGCGGTCCACGGCGTAGGTGGCGGTGGGGTCGTCCACGATGGTCAGGAAGTCAGGCAGGACGCGGGTCTTGTATTGGGAAGCGAAAGCGCCGGTGGTGCGGGCGGAGCCTCCGGGCGCGGGCTGGTCGCCGGTGATGGCCTCGCCGACCAGGGTCCAAAAGATGTGCTTGGCGGCGTCGGCGGTGAACAGCACCGGGCCGCGGTAGGTCTCGTCCACCTGCGGAGCCTGACGCATGGCCTGCAGCGTGGCGATCATTTTTCCCGCTTCGGTCTTCAGAGTTTCCAGCGAAGGCAGTTCTTCGGGGCGAGACATCACCCAGTCGCGGCTGAGGTTGACACGTTGTCCGTCGGCGGCCTGGGTGCTGGCGCTGAAGAAGGCCACATACCAGGCATGGCCGCGGCGGGTCACCGTGCCCTCGGTGTTGAGGAAGTAGCGGTTCACCACCCGGAAAGTGAAGTTGACCATGGAATTATCAATGCGCGGGTCCTTGCGGAAGAGCGCCGAAACGGCGCGCACGTGGTTGCGCCAGGGCTCCGGCGAGAGTCCAGCCCGAAGGATGGGCCCGAGGGCCTCGACCGGGGGCTCCCGGGAAAAATCGTCCACCGCATGTTCGACGACGATGCTCTTGAACAGCGCGTCCTTGGCGGAGTAGGCGGCCAGCGCGTTCTTGTAAGCGCCGTCGGTGAGCAGCCAAAGCTGGTGGCGGAGCGCGATTTCGTCGTCGCCGATGGTGGCCAGCGTGGCCTGCCCCTGTCCGCCGCGGAAAAAGCTGTCGCGCTTGTAGTCGCCCACCCGCACCGCGGCGCGCAGCAGGCGGGAACGCTGCCGGTTCTCGAAGCGCAAAACGCCCAAGGTGGCGTCGGCGGTGTATTCATCCACCTCGGTCACCGAGTACTCGATGTAATAGGGGCGCTGCATCTGCTCGAGTTGCAGCTTGTCTTTCGAGCGCTGGAGTTCGGCGCTCAGGGCGCGCAGGATGGGATCGTCGAATTGGGGAGCGGGTGACTGGGCGAAGGACGTGCCCGGGCTGTACAACGCCAGCAACAGAGCGGTGGTGGCTGCCATCTTCGCGGCAAAACAAAACCGAGATCCCTCGACTCGCGCTCCCTCGCCCTCGGCATTCGCCTCGGGCTCAGTGGCGCTCGCTCGGGATGACAATGTCATAGGGTGGGCGATGCGGCACGGTCGCTTCGCGAGTCGGGCCTGAAGGCCCGACCTACCGAGCCGTGCCCTTTCAAGACGATCTCTAACGTCGCGGCTCAACTCGGTTCCCTTCCCGGTCATGGCTTCACCTCCGGCATGAAGGGCGCGTTGGGAGCGCCGGGGGGCGGAAGGATGGGCGGACGGTTGCGGGTGACCGCTTTCTTCTGCACCTCGATCTCGGAGAACAGGATGGCGGGGGCGACGGCGGCCACGGGCACGCTTCCGGATTCGGCTCCGCAAACGCCGTTGAAGACCTCGGTCTTCTCGCCGGTAACCACCAGGCGGTTGAGGGCGGCGAGCGGCGTCCCCACAATGTCCACGCCGCGGACCAGCTCGTCGGCGCGGCCGTCGGGGTACACGCGCCACACCAGCACCGGCAGGATCTGAAAGGATTGCGGCAGGAAACGCGTGGTGAGGGTGAAGCCGCCGGCAATGTCTTCGAAAAACAGGCCGTAGGGCTTGTTCTGGCGCTTCACTTCCTCGATCAGCTTCTGGCGCAGGTCGGAGTCGGGCACCTTGTGGGTGGAAGAGACGATGAGGTTGGCCTGGCGGCCGACGGGCATCAGGCCTTCCTGGGCGCGGCCATGTCCGTTGGACTCGGCGAATCCCTTCACCGGGAGGCGCGACATCAGGAAGCCTTTGAGCACGCCGTTGTGCACCACCTCGGTGCGCCGGCTGGGAATACCCTCGTCGTCGTACTCGTAAAAGCCGCTGAGCTCGACGCCATTCATCCGCCGCAGCGTGGGATCGGACACCACGCTCAGGAACTCGGGCAGGATTTTCTGGTCAATCTTCTTGGCGAAGGTCTGGCCTTCCTCGTCGCCGCGCTGGCGCTGGCCTTCCAGGCGATGCCCCAGGACTTCGTGGAAAAACACCGCGGAGGCGCGTCCGGAAAGCAGGGCGGGGCCAATGAAGGGCTCGACGATGGGCGCGGTGCGCAGGTTGCCCAGGTCCCGGGCCATGGCGTGGATCTTGGCGGCGACTTCGGCTTCGCCGGGGAGGCCGTCCACGGAGGAAGCGTCGAAGGTTTCCGAACGCAGCAGTTCCATGCCGTCGTCGGCGCGGGTCTCGGCAAAGACCACCAGCCGGTTCAACGGGCGCGAGGTAGTAACCCGCGAGCCTTCGCTGGTAACGAAATACTTGTTGGAGGTGTCCACAATCAGGAACACCACCGAGCTGTAAACCTGGGGATACTGGCGGAAAATTCCGGAGAGCCGCTCAATGCGCGCCTGCCACGCCGGGCGGTCGAACTCGGGATAGGGAATGGGCTTGCCGGCGTGGGTCTGCGGCTTCTCCTGGGTGAAGTCGGGAGAATTGTCTTCCTCCTCGGCGCGAACCTGGGCCTCGGTCTTCACCTCCAGCAGGGTACGCGCGGCCTGCTTGTACTGCCGGTCGGTAAGCTGCCAGAGCACGTGGGCAATGGCCGCGGGGTCGTCTTCCAGGGGCAGCACCGCCGATCCGATGCCCGAGGAGCGCCGGTCGCTGTGGGTATTGTCGAGAGTGTGGCTGCCGACGCGTACGGTGGCGTCCACCGTGCGCAGCTTGCGGTCCACGGGAGGAAACAGCGCTCCCTGCGTGCCGGAAATGACTTCCGTGCGGCGCTCTGAGGCCGAGTAGCTCACGAAATAAGGCGCGGGATCGGACTTGCCCAGCTCGGTCATGGCGCGGGTGAGCTCTTTCTGCATGGCGTCCAGCAGAACCGAGGACACCTCCGCAGGCTGGGAGCGGGCCGTTTTCGCTGGAGCAGGCTTCTGGGACAAACCCCAGGCGGGCAACGAGAGCAGAAGAATCACGCAGCCCAAACGGGCTGCCCAGGAATGCCGGCGAACAATGTTAGGGTCCATACGTTTCATTTAGAGTCTACCCGAAGGACGGAAGTTCCCGCGACTCCTTGCCGAGATGCGCGCGCTTGGTCCCAAGTTTTCCGGTGACCAACCGCCGGAGGCGCAGGGAGGGGCGGCGTATAATAGCAGGGTAAAACCTTTGAAAAGGCGGGTCCCAGATGTCCAAACGAGCTGAACTTCTAATGGCTGTATTGCTGGCGTTGGCGGTAGCGGTAGCGCCTGTTTCCCTGCAGGCGGAAGAAAAAGCTTCCCCGGCAAAACCCAAAGTGGTGGTGGTGGGCGTGAACGGCGCGGAGTGGGACTTTCTCCGCCCCCTGATCGTGCGCGGCGAACTGCCCAACCTGGCGCGCGTGATCGAGAACGGTACCTCCGGCTACTTGCGCACCATTTCCTCTCCCAACTGTCCCAAGGTCTATACCACGTTCTTCACCAGCGTGCCCCCGAAGGAAAACGGAATCACCGGCTTCGTGGTGGACGGCAAAACGGCCAACACCAACATGCTGAAGGCGGAGCCCATCTGGTCCATCCTGTCGAAGAACGGGATTTCGGTGGGTATGGCCAACGTGCCGGGAACGTTTCCCACCATGCCCGTCAATGGCTACATGGTCAGCGGCATGCTGACCCGGGGCAAGGACTGCGAAGACGGCATCCTGTGCGCTCCCAAGCTGACGGAAGTGGAGGGCGGCGAGCCGGTCTACCCCAAGAGCATGAAGCAGGAACTGCTGGCCAACGTGGGCGACTTCTACATTGATTGCGCGCGCATTCCCTCCGGAGAACAGCTCAAGGGCAAGGAGCCGGAAGTGGTGAACGCGTGGCTGGAAAAGGTGTCGAAGATCCGCGCGCAGCAGACCCAGCTCTTCGAGTACCTGCTGAACAACCACAAGACCGACTTCACTTTCCTGGTGCAGTCGTGCGAGGACCGGGTGGGACACTGGCTGTATCCCATCCAGCCGCACAACGTGAGCTACGACGCCAAGGTGCACGCGCAGCGCGTGGACGCCTTCCCCAACCAGTACCGCGAGTTTGACAAGGTGCTGGGAACCATCCTGAAGCACGTGGATGAGAACACCACGCTGATCATCGTTTCCGACCACGGCATCAAGCCGCTGCGCTACACGGACCACGGCGGGCACAGCGACCACAAAATGGATTCGGTGATTGCCAAGCACGACTTTGACGACGGCGACGAGGTGTCGGGGTCGTTCATCGCCATGGGCCCGGGCATCAAGAAGGGCGAGCATATCCTGGGCCTGCAAATGAGCGTGTATGACATCGCACCCACGCTGCTGCACCTCTACGGCATCCCTGCGCCCAAGCAGATGAAGGGCCGAGTGCTAACCGAGATCTTCGAGGATGCGAAGGTAGCGGCGAAGTAATTTGTGATTGGTGATTTGTGATTTTTGAAGGCGCTCGCTCAGGGCGCCTTTTTCTTTTGCTGGAGGGCGGTGGCGCGCGCCTGGGCGCGGCGCGCCTCCACCGGCTTGCCTAGTGCGCGGTAGGCCTGAGCCAGAAGCTCGAAGATCGCGGCGGTATTCGGTTCGGCTGCGGACGCTTTCTGCAAATGCTCCAGCGCGTCTGTGGGGCGCTTTTCTTCAAGATACAGCCGCGCCAGATCCAGGCGCGCTTCCGGGCGCTTGGGCTTGAGGAACACCGCCGCTTCGAACTGGTCCTCGGCGGCGCGAGTGTTCTTCAGACCAACGAACACACGCCCCAGCAGCAGGCGGGCGTCGTACTGGCCGGGAGAAAGACGCAGGGTTTCTTCCAGTGCGGCGCGCGCGCCTACCAGGTCACCCAACTTCTCCAGCGCCTGGCCGTGATACCAGGCCGCGGCCGAATCGGCGGTCGCGGCCTGGGCGCGCAACTGCCGCGCCCGGGAAAGATGCTGGGCTGCGGACGCGTAATCTCCCTGCTCCAGTTCCAGCCGCCCGAGCTGCACGTTGGCCACGGCCGAGTCCGGATCCATCTCCGCCGCGCGGGTGAAGCTGGCGCGCGCGGCCGCTGCCTGTCCAGCTTCCTCCGCCATCATGGCGCCGTGGATCAGGTTGTGCAGCGCAATCTTGTCCTTGGGATCGGGCAGCAGCGAGGGCTCAGGAACCGAGGTGACGCCGGGATCGGTTCCCAGATAGCCCAGTTGGCGCAGATGCTCGATGGTTTGCGGGTCCACAGAACCAGACGCAGCCGGATTGGCCGGAGCTTTCTTACGCTCCTCCGCCAGAATCTCCCGCAGCCTCTGGACTTCCGGGTTCCAGGGCTCGTAGCGGTTCTGGGTCTCGCCGGGGTCCTGCGTGAGGTCGTAGAACTCGGGGCGTGGCGCTTCGATGTACTTGAAGCCGCCGGAACTCAGCGCACGCAGCGGCGCCCAGCCAAAGCGAATGGGATAGTCGGTCTCGGCGAAAGACGAGGACTGCGGGAAGGCGGTCCGCCGCAACGCCCAGTGCCCACTGAGCGTCCAGCCAGCGAGGCCTGGTGGCACAGGAATGCCCAGCAGATCGAGGATCGTGGGAAAGATGTCCGTGGTGTTTGCCCGATCGTCGGTGACTGGCATAACGGCACCGGGGTGAATTCCGCCGGGCAGCTTCATCAGCAGCGGCACGCGCAGCGTGGAGTCGTAGAGGAAGATGCCGTGGGTGTCCTCGCCGTGTTCACCCAAGCCTTCGCCGTGGTCGCCGACGGCGATGATGAGCGCGTCCTTGTACCAGCCGTTCTTCTCCAGAAAGGCGACGAACTGTCCCACGGCGTGGTCGGTGTAGGCCACCTCGCCGTCGTAGGGATTCCCGGGGTTGGTAAAGGGTGCAGGGGCTTCGTAGGGATCATGCGGGTCGTAGAGATGCACCCACACAAAGCGCGGGCCAGTGGGATGGGCCGCCATCCATTTGGTAGCTTCGTTCACCACGTCCAGCCCGCGGCGCTCTACCCTTCCCCAACGCGGCGCCGTTTTGGGCAAGTCGGGAAAGTTCCAATAATGATCGAAGCCACGGTCGAGGCCGGGAGCCAGACTGTTGCTGTCGAGGATGACCGCGCCGATGAAGGCGGCGGTGCTGTAGCCGCGAAGCTTGAGGGCCTGAGCCAGGGTCACATGAGCGGCGCCCAGAGGGATGCCGAAATCGGTTACCCCGTGAGTGCTGGGGTTCAGTCCGGTAAGGATGCTGGCATGCGAGGTGTTGGTGATGGGGCTGGGAGTATAAGCCCGCGCAAAGCGTACGCCCTCGCGCGCCAGGCGGTCCAGCGCCGGGGTTTGCGCTTTCTCATAGCCATAGCAGCCCACGCGGTCGGCGCGCAAAGTGTCCAGGGTGATGAGGAAGACGTCCGGGGGCCGCTGCGCCATCGCGGCCGCGGAAGTGAGCAAGAACAACAGGACCCAGCGCAAGAATGGCATTTCCCTGCCAGCCTAGCACAGTTGCGAAGTTCCGCCGGGGCCGCGGGAGCAGCCTTCGCGGACGTTATATAATGATGCTCCCAGCGATGTCTTCCTTCCGGAAATTCCTGCTGCTGCTGTTCTTGTCCTCGATCAGCCTGGCGGCGACGGCGGCTCCCGTTCCCAGGACCAACGTGGTTTTGATCACGCTAGACACTTTGCGCGCCGACCGCGTCGGCGCCTACGGCTATGCCAAGGCGCGCACCCCCAACCTGGATGAACTGGCGGCCTCGGGAGTGCGCTTCGAAAAGGCCTTTTCGCCGGTGCCCATCACCCTGCCCTCGCATGCCGGCATGCTGACGGGCACCTATCCCATGCGTAACGGCATGCACGACTTCAGCGGCAACCGTCTGGATCCGGCGCAGCCCACGCTGGCCACGGTGCTCAAGGCCCAGGGCTACGCCACCGGCGCGGTGGTGGGAGCGGCCGTGCTCGACCGCCGCTTCGGACTGAATAATGGTTTTGATTTTTACTACGACAATTTCGACTTCAACCGCATGCTGGAAACCAATCTGGACGCCATGGAGCGTCCCGGCAACCTGGTGATGGACCAGGCGCTGGCCTGGCTGCGGAAGAACTCGTCGCGGCGCTTCTTTCTGTGGGTGCACCTCTACGATCCGCATCATCCCTATAACCCGCCTGCGCCCTACAACACCCAACTGGCCGACGCCTACGACGGGGAGATCGCTTTTGCCGACGCCCAGGTGGGACGCCTGCTGCGCTATCTGAAGCTGGGCGGATTGCTGCCCAACACCATCATCGTGCTGGCCGGCGATCATGGCGAAGGCCTGGGCGACCACGCGGAAAAGACCCATGGATTTTTCATTTACAACAGCACGCTGCAAGTGCCGCTGCTGATGAAGCTGCCCGCGGGCACAGCGCCCGGCAAGAAGCTGGTGGCCGACGCGGTGAGTCTGGTGGACGTGATGCCCACGGTGCTGGATGCGCTGCGCATCCCGCGGCCTCCGCAGGTGCAGGGCCGCAGCCTGCTGCCGCTGCTGAAGGCCAAGGGCGAAGCGGATGCCAGCCCGCTCTACGCCGAGTCGTATCTGCCGCGACTGCACTTCAACTGGAGCGAGCTGCGCGGGATCCAGTCGGGAAATTACCGGCTAATTGACGGTCCCAAGCCCGAGCTGTATGACTTGTCCCGGGATCCCGGCGAGATCCAGAACCTTTACCAGCAGAAGCCGGCGGTGGCCGAGGAGTTGCGGGCTCAACTCGGGGGCGTGATCCAGAAGTATTCGGCGGGCGGTGAAACGGCGCAACAGACCAGTTTGGATCCGGCCATGGCCGAGCGCCTGCAGGCGCTGGGTTACGCGGCGCTGCCCGGAGGCTCGAATCCCACCATCAGCAACCGCGAGCTGCCCGACCCCAAGGACCGCATCCAGATGTACGAGCTGGTGTCGGAAGCAATCAACCACAGCCAGCGCGGTCGCTACGACGAATCCATCGACAACCTGAAGAAGGCGCTTGTAATCGAGCCGGGATCCATCCCCGTTCATTACCTGCTGGGCATGAACTACTACCGGCAGAAGAGATACACCGACGCAATCCCGGAGTTCCGGCTGGTCCTGGAGCACAGCCCGGATTACGCGAATGCCATCTTCAACCTGGGACTGGCGCTGGCAAATTTAGGGAACTTGGACGAAGCTATTCCCCTGCTGAAGCGTACGCTGGAGCTCAATTCAAGCAACTTCTCTGCCGCCTTCGACCTGGGCGTGGTCTATCTGAAAAAGAACATGTTCGACGAGAGCATAGTCGCGTTCCGGCAGTCGTTGTCCATCAATCCCGACTTCGCCCCCGCTCGCCGCGCGCTGGGTGAGATGCTGCTCTTTCGCGGGCAGGTGGATGAAGCCATTTCTGAGCTGCGCGAAGCGGCGCGCTTGACGCCCAACGACGGACGCATTTACCTCGCACTGGGCAACGCCTTCGAGGCCAAGGGTCTGCACGCCGAGGCTGCACAGGCGCGACAGAAGGCGCAGGCCCTGGGAACGCGAGGGCCGGCCCGGGCGACAGGAAGCGAGCAACGACCGTGAATCGGCGGGCCACGCTTCCGCTGTTGCTGAGTGCGGCGGTGCTCTTGGCGACGCCCCTGGCGGCACAAGTCCGGCGGAAACCGGCGCGTCCCGCGGCCAAGCCCCCCCAACGTCCCAACGTCCTGCTGATTACCGTGGACACGCTGCGCGCCGACCGGCTGGGCACATATGGCAACAAGGAAATCGCCACGCCGGCGCTGGACGGCCTGGCGCGCGACAGCGTGGTGTACGAGCGCGCGCTCGCCCAGGTCCCGCTGACCCTGCCCTCGCACGCCGTAATCATGACGGGGACCTATCCCTTCCACAACCGGGTGCAGGACTTCTCCGGGCAGACGCTCTCGCCGGAATTTCGCACCCTCGCCGAAAGCTTCCAGCAGAATGGCTACGCCACCGGCGCAGTGGTCAGCTCCTTCGTACTCGACCGAAGCTGGGGGCTGGCGCGCGGGTTCGACTTCTACTACGACCTGTTCGCGGGCACCAGCTTCCTGCAGGCCAACGTGGCCCTGGTGGAGCGTCGCGCCGACCGCAGCGTGGACGAGGCTCTGAAGTGGCTGAAGAAATCGTCGAACCGCCCGTTCTTTTTCTGGCTGCATTTGTACGATCCGCACAGTCCTTATAACGCTCCGGAGCCGTTCCTCAGCCGCTACCAGAGCGCCTATGACGGCGAGGTGGCCTACACCGACAGCCAAGTGGGACGGCTGCTGGCGTGGCTGCGGCAGAGCGGGCTGTACTCCAACACAGTGATCGTGCTGCTCAGCGATCACGGCGAGTCGCTGGGCGAGCACGGCGAAAACGAGCACGGTTTTTTCGTCTACAACTCAACCCTCCATGTGCCCTTGATGGTGAAGCCTCCGGCAAGCGCGAGAGCAAAGCCGGGCCGAGTGAGGGTGGCGGTGGAAACCACGAGCGTTGCGCCCACCATCCTGGAACTGGCAAAGCTGCGCGATGATGCCCTCCAGAAACAGTTCCAGGCCCCCAGCCTGCCGGCCGCCGGGAATGATCCGGCCGAGGAGAGGCATGCCTACAGCGAGACCTTCTATCCCTTCAGCTCGTTTGGCTGGAGCCCGCTGCGCAGCCTGGAAACGGCCCGCTATCACTACGTCCAGGCTCCCACGCCGGAGCTGTACGAGCTGCGCACCGACCCGGAGGAAAAGGAGAACCTCGCGCCCAAGCTGCCAGCGATCGCTGCTGCTCTGAAACAGAAGCTGGAGGAACGGGTACAGAAGTTCGCTCCCGCCGCGGCCGGCGCTTCCACGAGTTCAACCCTCAGCCCGGAGGCGGCGGAGAAGCTGCGGCAGCTGGGTTACATGTCGTTTCGCATGCCCGTGTCGGAAGAGGCGCTGAAGGCAGGACTTGCCGACCCCAAAGACCGGGTCCTGGAGTTCAACAGCGTGCTGCGGGCTGCGGACGCGGCCCAGGCCGGCGACTTCGCCACCAGCCGCGCGCTGCTGCTGGCGGTGCGGGAGCGGGAGCCCAATCTTTACACCATTGCGTTTCTGCTGGGGGAAAATGCGCTCAAGCAGGAAGACTGGGCCACGGCGGCGGCGGAACTCGCGAAGTGCCTGGAGCAGAATCCCAACTTCGACGAGGCCATGACCGCCCTTTCGAGGGCGCTGTTTGCGCTGGAGCGCAACGACGAAGCCGGCAAGTGGGTGGACCGCGCGCTGGAGATGAATCCACGCAACATTCGCGCCTGGTATCAGAAGGGATGGATGCGGCTCAAGCAGAACCCGGACGCGGCCGCAGAATCATTTCAGAAGGTGATTTCCATCCAGCCGAATTTTGCCTTGGCCCGACGCGATCTGGGAGTGCTGCGCTTCCGGCAGCGGAACTACCGGGAGGCCGCCAAGCACCTCGCAAAAGCGGCAGAAATGGGAATTACCGATCCCCCGCTGCTCAACTTCCTGGGCATCGCCTATAGCCAGATGGGGCGGCCAGCGGACGCCGTTCGGAGCTATCGGAAGGCCTTGGAAGGCGACCCCAACCTGGCTGAGGCTCACCTGAACCTCGCCCTTGCCTATCGAACCACCAAGCAGCCACGCTTGGCTCGCCAGGAGTACGAAACCGCTTGCCGGCTGGAGCCGAAGTTCTGCGAGTACGTTCCGAAGAAATAATGTGGTCATGTGGCCATGTGGCCATGTGGTCATCGGGTGGTCTGGCGAAACTGTTCGCAAATGGGCAGACGGCCAGGTGACAAGATGACTACATGACTACATGATCACATGGCCAGATCACTTCGCCGGGCCTTCCAGGCGGGCGAGCACTTCCTTGGCCTTGGGGGCCAGCGGGTCGGCGGGAAAGACCTCGACGAACTTGCGCAGTTCGGTGATGGCGTCGGAGTTGCGCTGCTGGCGCAGGTAGAGGTTCACCAGTTCGAGGTGGGGCTTGGACATGGTGGGATCGAGGCGCAGGGCCTCGCGCAGAGAGTGTTCGCATTCCGGGAACCGGCCCAGCTTTCCATAAAGAGTCCCTAGCAGAAAGTGTCCAAAGGGATGGTCGGGCTGCTTGCGAAGCCCCTCCTGAATTTGTCCCAGGGCGTCGTCGTAACGATGGGTGAGAAGAAACACGTTGCCCAGGTTGAGGTAGCCGGCGGCATCGTTCTGGTTGATGCGTATGACGGCTTCAAACTCGGCCTGGGCGTCCCGGGCCTCGCCCTTCACCAACAGAAGGGAACCCAGATTGTTGCGCGCCTGGTAGAAGTCGGGCGCCAGAATGACGGCTTTGCGGTAATGCTGGATGGCTTCGTCGTGCTTGCTCTTCTGTTCCGCCCTCAGACCCTTCTGGTATGCCTTTCTGACCTCGGGAGGATACCGTTCAAGCAGCGCGGCAACGTCCACAATGTGGGGATTACCGCCCTCGATCTTCCCTTCTCCCGTGGGTTCCGGTTTGGCCTCGAGTGGTTGAAGCGTCAGGAAGACGAAGTTGTTCTGCCGCACCGAAGGAACGACGACGACGCGCTCTTCGATGGGCCGGTACTCTTCCTCCCGAACCACGATGGTGTAGAGGTTGGGCAGTAGGTTCTGGAAGTAAAAGTGCCCGGAGTCGTCGGTATAGACCGTGTCCACGGGGATGCCTCGGGTGTGCACGCTTACCTTGATCCGATTGGGGGGCTGGGCGCCACGGGCCATGCGGATTTCGCCGATGATGTTCCCAGTATCGCTCTGCTGTGCGTGGAGAATGCCTGCGGACAGGAGAAGGGTGACCAGCAGGGCGCCGGCCAAGAGTCGCATCCTCAACAAAGCGGGCATGCGCTTCTTCTCCCAAAAGAAGAATAAGGGCGCGACCCCGAAAAGCGGGATCGCGCCCCTTAGTTTAGCACCGACAACCTAGAAGCTCAGCTTCAGACCGAACTGAATCTGCCGCGGTTGAAACGCGGTACTGGCTTGCCCAAACTGCGTGCTGTTGACGCGGTTGTTGGGGTTGCCAGGCGTCTGGAAGTTGGTGCGGTTGAGAATGTTAAAGAACTCGGAGCGGAACTGTAGGTTCACCCGCTCCGTGATCTTGAAGGTCTTGAAGATGGAGAGGTCCGTGCCCCAGAACCCCGGGCCCACAAAGGTGTTCCGGCCCAAGGTACCGTTGCAGCCCAAACAGGGGGTGGAGAAGATCCCGCCAGTGTTGAGAGAAAAGGCCGATCCAAAGCCGTTGGCCCACATGTCGTGAGTGCCGGCGCCGAACCCCGGAATGGTCGAATCCGGGCGATCGTTGGGAGCGCGGTCCAGGTTGTAGTCACCCCCCGCATTGATGCAGAACGCAGGGTTGAAGGTAGCGCCCGCGCAGTCATCAATGAGATTACCGGCGTTAATGTCGCTGAAGGCCCGGGCCCGCGAATCCCACGGGCTCCAGTGGTTGCCAGTCTGGGCACTGAAGACTCCGTTGATCTGCCAACCGCCGAGGATCGCCTCCGCGGCGCCTCCGCGGCCCTTGAAGAACGGCATTTCCCAAACGTAGTTGACCACGAAGCGTTGGCGGATATCGAAGACGGAGTTGCTCCGATCCAGGCCGGGGTTGGTCTGGTCGCTGGTGTAGCCTTCGCCTCCCGCCGGGCCGTTGGAGCTGGTGGCTCCGCTGTGCCAGGTGGACCCGCCGTCAATGGAGTGGCTCCAGGTGTAATTGGCCTGGAACTGGAAGCCATGGCCCATGCGCTTGCGCAGCGATGCCTGCAAGGAATGGTAGTTCGAGTTCACTACGTTCTGCCAGTTGCGCAGAGTGCCGTAGTTGGGATTGATGCGGCCACCTGGCTGGCCGCAATTAGTACGGCCGCTGTTGTCGGGCAGGCAGACTCCTACCGGCAGTCTCATACCCGGAATGCGGTTGATGCTTTCGGCGCGGAACAGCTTGTGACCCGCCGTGCCTACGTAGTTGACCTCGACCACCCACTTGGGAGCCAGTTCCCTCTGGAAGCCGAAGAACCAGTTGTAGACGTAGGGATCCTTGATTCCCTCGGGGAAGATGATGCCCGTCAGGAACGCCAGGTTGGCGTTGGTGGCATCCCATCCCGTCAGGTTGCCTTCCGCCTGCGCGCCCACGCCCTGGCCCGGGTTGCTGCCCGCGCCAGTGAAGGTGGGAGTGATAGTGCAAGCGGGACAGCCGGCTTGGGTGCCCAGGCTGCCCGTGACGCCCGCCGGCCCGTAAAGGATGTTGCTCACGTCTCCAGCCAGGAAGTTGTCGGCCTCGTTGAAGGAGTAGTGGGGCAGGTTCCAGCGCGAGTTGGAGAGCGGGTTGTAGAGGGTTCCCTCGTAGGAAACTCCCATTCCGCCGCGCAGGGAGGTGGTGCCGTTGCCGAACACGTCCCAGGCAAAGCCCAGGCGAGGACCAAAGTTGTTATGGTCGCCCGCCCCCAAGTTGGCGGAAGCCGCGAATCCACCCGGACCGCAGATACCGGCAATCTGGGCCTGCGCGAGCTGCAGGGCAGTGGTGCACCCCAGCAAGCCAGCTTGAATGTTGGCATCCTGGAGCTGGCCGGAGCCGGTCGAACCATCCGTCCCGTCGATATCGTCAATCAGGGCGGAACCCGGTCCCTTGAGGAAGGTGGTGGCCAAGTCGTTCAGCTCATTGTGGCGCACGTACAGGTCGTAGCGGATGCCCAGGTTCAGGGTGAAGTTTCTGCTGATCTTCCAGTCATCCTGGAAGTAGAGCCCGTACTCCCAGTTCCGCCAGTGCCGGATGTTGCTGGAGAGCTGTGCCGGCTGGCCAGAGGTGATCCCCGGGTCCACGCCCGCGATCTGAATGTAGGGAGCATCTACGGCAAAGAACAACGAGTCAAAGAAGTAGTACGACGGACGTCCTACGTTGAACTCGCTGTTCTCGATGTTCCTGCGGACGTCGCCTCCAAACTTCAGGTTGTGGTTGCCCTTGGTCATGGAGACCATGTCCGCGTAGGTGTAGATGTTCTCCTTGAAGAACTGGGGATAACCGTTGTAGGAACCAAAACCCACGGTTCCGTCCGTTATGCCGATGGCAGGCACCCCGGCGATGTCGGTGTTCAGTGCGAGCGTGTTCCCGGCATAGCCGGCCTTGAACTCGTTGAGCACCGTGGGGCTGAAAGTCTTGATGTAGCTGATCTGGAAGTTCGGTCCCGTGATGGATACGGGGTTGGTAAAGCCACGTGGGCCGGTGGGGCCGCCGGTAAACTCATCGTTACTGTGGAAGTAATTGTACTGCCCGAAGAGGCGGTCGTTCTGGGTGGCGTTGTAGTCCACGCGAATCGATGCCTCGTTGCCGTTGAACAGGTTCTCGCGCGTACGGGACTTGAATACGGCCGAGGTGTCCAACAGGAAAGGCAGATTGCGCAGGCCGGTTACAGGATCGACTCCGACCGTGCCAGCCTGCAGCCCAGGGATCACGCTGCATCCTGCCATATTGGCCTGGTCAATAGCGGTTACGCCCAGTATGGCTTGCATATTGGCCGCGATGGCCACGTTGGTATTGTCCTGACACAGATAGTCCACAATGCTGCCGAACCCCGAGCCCGAGAAACCGCCCGCCACATAATCATCGAGCGTGAAGGAGAGCGTGGAGGGCGTGGTGATCGGGAAAGTCTGGTACAGCAGGTTGGACACCGAGTTCGGAAATGCCGCCTGCACTGCGTTCACCCACTCCGGCGACTCGATGCTGATGGTCGTGGGGGGCGCGGCGGTGGTGAAACGGTCGCCCTGGCCGGAGGCGAAGAAGAACAACTTGTCCTTGATGATCGGCCCGCCAAAGGTGCCGCCGAACTGGTTGAAGCGCAGCGGCTGCTTCTCGATGCCCTGCTGGTTGAGGAAGAAGTTGTTGGCGTCGAAAATGTCGTTGCGCAGAAACTCCCAGGCGCTGCCGTGATAGCTGTTGGTGCCCGACTTGGTCACCAGGTTGGTAATGGCGCCGGCGCTGTTGCCGTACTGGGCAGAGTTGTTCAGGGTGAGGAGCTGAAACTCGGCTACCGAGTCCTGAATGGGTGTGGTGTTGGCACCGCCGCTCAACTGCTTGTTGGCGACGCCATTGATCAGGAACCCGTTGAAGTTCTGGCGCGCGCCATTCACGATTACGTCCGTGCCCTGCTCGAACATCACGCCGGTAACGTTGACGGCCCCGGGCGCGAGCTGGATCAGGTCAAAAACGTTGCGGCCGTTCAAGGGCAGGTTGGCAAGCTGGGCGCCTCCCACCGTGGTAGTCAGCTTGGAGTCCACCGTGTTCACCGGCGCTGCGTCCTCGGTGACCTCGATGATCTCGGTGGCGCCGCCCACTTCCAGCTTGAAGTCAAAGCGGAAGGTGACGCCGGCGTTGACCTCGATGGCGGACTTGGACGAGGTCTTGAAGCCCGGGGCCTCCACCGTCAGCTTGTAGGTGCCGATGGGCAGCTCACGGACGGTGTACACGCCCGCGTTGTTCGTGTTAGCTGCAACTGTGAAATTGGTGCCAGGGTTGAGTGCCGTGACCTTGGCGTTGGGAACGGCAGCTCCGCTGGGGTCGGTGACTGTGCCCGTAAACTGTCCGTTTTGAATCTGCGCCGCGGCTGTGATGGCCAAGCAAAAAATCGCCAGCAACGCCACGCTAAATCGCGCAACAGCGTTCAGCTTTTTCATTAACTACCCCCTTTGAGAGTAGGTTCGCTTCGGTTGTTTTTGGTTAGCTAGCCAAAAATTCATACAAGAATGCTTATGGCTCACAATTGCATGTGACCAACCAACTGGTTTACGCTGAAAACAATGCACTTATGGTACGTCCAATGGTTCATTTCATACCAATAAATGAAGGCAAGGCCTAGGGATAATATGCTTTTTAGAAGTGACCAGCTCCATCCCTTAAGTGGCCAACCGCCCTGCTGCTGGGATTATCGTGTTTTATTCGCCTTCACACAGAGATGGCTACTGGTCACTTTTGAGGGACGATTGGTCAACCAATGGGACGATTAGTCCAAGGGTTCTAGTCCCTGGTTGGGGCCGAAAAGCGACCCCGGCGGGGACAAGAGAAAAGCCGGTAAGAAAACAAATCGGCCTGCCCCACCGCGAGGTGGAGCAGGCCGTGAGATTCGAGAGGCGTTGCCAGCGAGACGTTGCAGAGCCCGCCGCGGCGGGTCTCTACCGGGTTAGAAGCTCAGCTTCAGACCAAACTGCAACTGCCGCGGGTTGAGCGTGCCGGCAGCTTGTCCAAAGGCCGGGCTGTTGGTCCGGTTGCGGCCGGCGAAGTTGGCGCCGGGCAACAGGAAGTTGGCACGGTTGAAGACGTTGAAGCCCTCCGCGCGGAACTGCAGGGTGAAGCGCTCGGTGAGCTTGATGGTTTTGAACAGGGACATATCCACTCCCCAGAGACTGGGTCCAACCAGGGCGTTACGGCCCAGGTTTCCGACGCAGCCCAGGCACGGACTGGTGAAGATTGAGGCGTCAATCCCGTTGGCCCACTGGTCGTGGCTGAAGTTGGTGGGGCCGTTGTAGTTGGGACGGTCGATGCGCAGGCCGTCGAGGTTGTAATCGCCGCCAGTGTTGGCGCAGAGCGCGGCGTTGAAGGTTGCACCGGCGCAGTCGTTGATGCCGTTGAGATCGAGACCGGTTATCGGATCGATGTCAGTGTTCACCAACCGGGAAGCGCTGGAGCGGAAGGCGCTCCAGTGCAGGCCGGACTGGTAGTTCCAGATGCCGTTGACCTGCCAGCCTCCAAAGGCCGATTCCACCCAGCCGCCGGTATTCTTGAAGAACGGCAGCTCGTAGATGTAGCTGACCAGGAAGCGGTGGCGGATGTCGAACACGGAGTTGCCGCGGTCGAGTCCAGGCAGGGTGAAGTCGGTGGTGAAGCCGTCGCCGGCTGCGGCGCCGTTGCCGGTGGTGGCGCTGTTGTGCCACGCCGAGCCGCCGTCCAGGGAGTGCGACCAGGTGTAGTTGACGTTCATGGTGAGCCCCTTCCACCCCTGCAACTTCAGCGAAGCCTGCAGGGCGTTGTAGCTGGAGTTCACCACGTTGCGCCAGTTGCGGAGCTGCCCGTAATTGGGATTGAGGGCGCCCGCGCGATTGATGGGAATGGTAGTGCCGGGATAGACGGCGTTGTTGACCTGCCCGCAGAGTTGCCGGCCCAGGTTGTCGTTCACGCAGGCCCCAAGGGGCAGGAGCCCGCCGGGAATGCGATTGATGTCTTCGGCGCGGAACAGCTTGCGTCCTGCGGTGCCTACGTAGTTCAGCTCCAGTACGGTCTTGGGCGCCAGCTCACGCTGCATGCCCACGTAGTAGCTGTACACGTAGGGATCACGCAGACCCTCCTCAAACACCAGTCCGCTGCGGAAAGCGAGGTTGGGATTGTTGGGATCCCAGCCCACCAGGTTGCCCTCCGCCTGTACTCCCACGCCCTGGCCGGGATTGGTGGCCGTCCCGGTGAAGCTGGGAGCGGTGGCCAGGTCAGGCTGGCACTGGGGCGTGCATACCGTGGGCCCCCAGACGATGTAACTGATGCCGCCCAGCAGGAAGTTGTCCGCCCGGTTGAAGGAGTAGAAGGGCGGGTTCCAGCGGGAGTTGGAGAGCGGGTTGTACAGCGTGCCCTCGAAGGAGACGCCGAAACCGCCGCGCAGCGAGGTCTTGCCGTTGCCCCAGACATCCCAGGCAAAACCCACGCGGGGTCCGAAGTTGTTGTGGTCAGCGCCACCCAGTTGCGAGGTGGCGGCGAACCCGCCGGGACCGCAGACCCCCGCGACCTGCGCATCGGGCCGAACGACGCCGGTGGGCAGGAAGAGGCAGGGCGCATTGGCGTCGCGGATCTGGCCGGCGCCGGTACTCAAGTCGTCAATGATGTCCGAGCCCGGCCCCTTGATGAAGGTGGTGGCCAGGTCGTCCAGTTCCTTGTGCCGGGAGTAGAGGTCATAGCGCAGGCCCAGGTTCAACGTCAGGCGGCTGGTGACCTTCCAGTCGTCCTGGAAATAAGCGCCAAACTCCAGATTGCGCCAGTGGCGGACATTGGTGGCGAGCTGCGAGGGCACTCCGGCAACGATGCCCGGATCCACGCCCGCGGCCTGCCGGTAAGGCGCGCCCGCGGCAAAGAACAGGGAGTCGAAGAAGTAGTAGGAGGGGCGTCCCACGTTGAACTCGCTGTTCTCGATGTTGCGGCGGATATCGGCGCCCATCTTCAGTTGGTGCTTGCCCCGGGAGATGGAAACCATGTCGGAGTAGGTGTACACGTGGCTCTTGAAGAACTGCGGATAGCCGTTGTAGGAGCCGAAGCCGGCGGTGACGCCGTCGTCGAAGGCCACCTGCGGCACGCCGTTGATGCCCGCCTGAATCGAGGTAATGCCCTGGGTGTATCCCGCTTTGAACTCGTTCAGCAACGTCGGACTGAAGGTGTGAATGTAGCTGAACTGGCCGTTGGGCAGGATGCTGCGCGCCGGGCTGATGAAGCCGCGCGAGGCGCTCAGGCTGGCGTTGAAGGCGCCGAAGCGGTCGTCGCTTCTCTGATAGTTGTACTGCGCGAAGATGCGATCATTGGCGCCGATGTTGTAGTCAAGGCGCGCCGAAGCCTCGTTGCCGTGGAACAGGTTGTCTTTGACCCCGGCGCCGAAGCGCAGCACGCTGTCCAGCAGGAAGGGCACATTGCGGGAAAGCGCGCCGGCCTGGTAGGCAACGCCTAGCGCCGCGTTGGCCGTGTTGGCACAGCCGGCATCGTCGGCCGGTGAATAGCCAATCAGGGCTGCGAACGTGGCCGGGATCTGCGAGCCTGGCCCCGCCGCCGGGTAGTTATCCGCACAGAAGTAATCGGAGAAGCTGCCGCTGAAACCGAAGCCTCCGCCCACGTACTGGTTGATGGTCAGGCCGGGCGCGGCGCCCGCCACGTTGGGCGGGAACTGCTGCATCAGAAACAGCGCCGTGTTGTTCTGGAACAACGGGTTGGAACCCTGCAAGGTCTGCAGGGCGCTGACGAACGCCGGCGACTCCACCAGCAGCGACTGCGAAGGCTGCCCGGTGATGAGCCGGTCGCCCTGGAAGGCGGCGAAGAAGAACAGCTTGTCCTTGATGATCGGCCCGCCGAAGGTGCCGCCGAACTGGTTAAAGCGCAGCTTGTTCTTGGGGACGCTGGCCTGGTTGAGGAAGAAGTCGTTGGCGTCCAGCTTGTCGTTGCGATGGAACCACCAGGCGCTGCCGTGGAAGCTGTTGGTGCCGGTCTTGGTCACCAGGTTGGTCACCGAGCCGGCGCTGTTGCCGTATTGCGCCGACATATTCAGGGTGAGGAGCTGGAACTCCTGCACCGTGTCCTGGATGGGCTGGTTGTTGGGTCCGCCGCTGACGTCCTTGTTGGACACGCCGTTGATCAGAAATCCGTTGAAGTTCTGGCGGGTGCCGTTGACGATGGTGGTCGGCCCCTGCTCGGAAGTCAGGTTGCCGCCGCCGGAGTAGTCAATCGAGCCGGGCGCCAGGCGGATGAGGTCATAGATATTGCGGCCGTTGAGCGGGAGGTTGGCCACTTGGGCCGCACCCACCACCGAAGCCAGCTTGGAGTCCTCGGTGTTCACCGGCGGGGAAACGTCGGTGACTTCCACGATCTCGGAGGCTTGACCCAGCTGCAGCCGGAAGTCGGCGCGCAGGATGGTGCCGGCGTTGATCTCCACGTTGGTGGTGGAGGTCTTGAAGTTGGCGGCTTCCACCGTCACCTTGTAGCGGCCGACGGGAAGCTCGCGCACAACGTAGATGCCTGAATCGCCGGTTTGCGACGCGGTGCTCAGGCTGGTGCCAGCGTTGGTGACCTTCACCGTGGCGTTGGGAATGGAAGCGCCAGTGGGATCGGTAACCACTCCGGTCAACTGACCGTTTTGAATTTGCGCCGCAGCACTCAGGGCCAGCGACAACACCGCCGCCCACAGCAAGCCCCAGCGCACAAACACACTTGTAGCATCCTTCTTCATGCGATTACCCCTTTCGACCCGTCAAGTTGACTTTCGAAATGTGTGGAGTCTCCCCGCTACCGCTGCAGCAAGGTGTCTCGGCTTTATCTATTGCAATCCAAAGGGAAAATGCCACCGGCTCATCACTTTTCCGGTGCTTTTGTGACTAGCTCCACGGGCGGGTTGCGAACTCCGTTGGGCGGGTGACCAGCCGGAAGCAAACTGGTCAAACGGCTGCAGCTTGGTGATCTAACCAGGGTTCAAATGGACTTTGATTTATGGATTAAGGAATGAGGTGGAGGTCAGGGCTGTGGGTTTTCATAGAAGGCGAGAGTTTTTTGGGGGGCTCAGGGCCGGGGCGCGGTCTTGGGAGAAACCACACCCCGGCCTTCTTGCACGACGATTTCCTGGTTGGCCGGCAGGTTCTGAATCGCGTCCTCGTTCCCCGAAGGCCAGCGCACCACCACGCGGTCGACACGCGCGGCTTTGCCCAGACCGAAATGCAGGCGCGGGTCGCTGGAGGAAACGTAACTGGAGCCGGCGCGGACTTCGTCGGTCTGGGTCACGCCGCCGGCCGTCACCTGGACGCGCGCACCGTATCCGTCGCGATTGGATTTTCCGCCCACGGTGCGAATGCGCAGCCAGTTGCCGGCGGTGGACGCATTGCGCAGCACCACCGGAGATGCATCCAGGCTGGTGACCACCAGGTCAAGGCGGCCGTCGTTGTCGAAATCGGCGAGGGCGGCGCCGCGGCTGACGCGTGCGGTCTTCATCGCCGCTCCCGCGCGCAGGCCGACTTCCTCAAAGCTCCCGTTGCCGGTGTTATGGAAAAGCAGCGCGCGCTGCGCGTAGCGGACGCCGAAGGAGTGCGCGTCCACCTGCGGGTTCACGTGGCCGTTGGCCACGAAGATGTCCTTCCAGCCGTCGTTGTCGAAGTCGAGGAAGCGCACCCCGAATCCGAGAAAGGGAATGCTGACCGGTCCGAAGCCTGCCGGTCCGGCCATGTCGGTAAATTCTCCGTTGCCCTGGTTGCGGTAGAGGTTGTTGGTGTCGTCGGAGAAATTGGTCTTGACCAGATCGGGGCGGCCGTCGCGATCGTAGTCGCCAAAGTCCACGCCCATGCCGGCCTGCTCGCGGCCATCGTCGCTGTAGGCGATGCCCGCTTCCACGCCGGATTCCGTCAGGCCGCCCTTGCAGTCGCCGCGATAGAACAAGCTGGGCGAGGAATCGTTGGCCACGTAGAGATCCAGACAGCCCTCGCCGGTGGCGTCGCCCCAAATCACACCCAGGCCGTAGTGCCCCTCGGGGTCAATCTTCAGGGATTCGCTGACGTCGCGAAAAATACCGTCGCCCTGGTTGCGATACAACCGGTCGCGCGAGCCCTTCAGCCCGCGCGGTCCGCAGGACACGGGAATGCCGCGATACTGGCAGAACGGGCCGCTGCCGAACGCGGGCAGCTTCGCTAAATCGAGGTCCACGTAGTTGGCGACGTAAAGGTCGAGCCAGCCGTCGTGGTCGTAGTCGCCGAATGCGGCGCTGGTTCCCCAGCGATCGGGATTGCCCACGCCCGCCTCCGCGGTGACATCCGCGAAGGTGCCGTCGCTGTTGTTGCGATACAGCGCTGCGCCGGTGAGGTAGGTGAGAAACAAATCGGGACGCCCGTCGTTGTTGAAGTCTCCGACGGCCGCGCCCATGCCCCAGCCGCCGCGCGTCAGTCCGGAGCCGGCGGTAACGTCGTCGAAGCCGCCCTTGCCGTTGTTGCGATACAGCTTGCTGACAGGATGCTTGCCCGTGCGCAGACCTTCGAGGGTCGAGCCGTTGAGCAAGAACAGGTCCATCCATCCGTCGCCGTTGTAATCGAGCACGGCCACGCCGCCGCACAGCGAGTCCATGATGTATTCCTTGCTGGCGCTGCCGCAGGTGAGATGGAACTGGATGCCGGCCGCGGCGGTCACGTCGTCAAAGCGGAAGGCGGGCACGGCCGGCGTCGCTGTTCTCTTCTGCGCCTCGGCAACACCCCACACCAGCGCCATCAACAACAGCAGGGTGCAGCCGCGCAGTGCGGGAACTCTCATTCCCGCACCCGGCCGGTGGCCATGCCGCCGGTCTGCTGCTGAAGCTTCTTCAGCTCCGCGAAACGCTGCCGGTGCTGCTGGGCCTGGTCGCGGTCGCCGGTTTTCTCCAGGGCGCGGGCGAGTTGGAAGTGCGCGCTGGCGTCGTTGGGATCGAGCTGGAGAGCGCGACCCAGCGAAGCGATGGCCGCAATTGCGTCACCCAGCAGAAGCTGCGCCTTTCCCAGATCGTAATGTGCGGCGGAGCGCCGGGGATCGAGTTCCACAGCGCGCTGCAAGTGCTGCAACGCGCGATTCCACTGTCCGGACTCGAGCAGGGTGTGGCCCATCTGGTAGCGCACTTCTGCGTGCTCGCGCTGCGCCAGCTCTTTTTCGTATTCGGCAATCGCCTCCGGATTGCGGCCCAGGCTGCCGTAGACAAATCCCAAGTGGTAATGCCCGAGCGGAATTTTTGGATCGAGGCGCAGCGCGGCGCGGAATTCCTCGACCGCCCGCAGCGTGCGGTTGGAGTTCTGATAGGCGCGGCCCAGCAGCACGCGCACCATGGCGGCGCGCGGATTCAGCCGGCGGGCGCGCTCCAGATGCCGCGCGGCATCGGCATGGCGGTTCTCCGCCAGATAGACCAGGGCCAGGTCGTGCTGCACGTCGAAGCTGGCGGGAGTCATCTTCTCTGCTTGAGCGAACTGGTCGAGCGCTTCGCGGTTGCGTCCCGACTGGAAGTAAGCCAGACCGAGCCAGTGGCGAAAGCCTGCATCCTGAGGCCAGCGCGCCACGGCTTCTTCGCCCAGCGCCGCGGCCTGCGGCAGATTGCGCGCTTCCAGATAGGCAAGCAGCCGGACACGGACCGCTGCGCGGGTTTCGGGGCGGGCTGCGGTTTGCGAGCCCGCGGACACCGGGGCCAGCAGCGCAACCATGAACACAATCAGCCGGGCGGGTTTCATTCTTAGCAGCACGTTACAGGAAGGTAAGATGCGCCATCAACTGCTGAGTCCTGGGCGGAAACAGCAGGTCTTGCTCGCATCAGGAGGAGGATCGGGCGAACAAGTTCATCCAGCTCCCACGCAACTGGCGGAGCCTGCCCGGAACCGCAAGCGCGAGCAGCACCAGGGTTGCCGCCAGGAACGTCTGGTGCGTCCCTATGGCAAACGATTGCGGCGACGCGCCCAGGAAGTCCAGTTCAGGCAAACGGTTCAAAGGGCCCAGATACCACAGCATCAGATAAAGGATTTCGAAGGCCTTGCTGCTGCCGCTCCACACGCCCAGGGCCAGCGCCAGACTGGGGATGAAGAACGCCCCCACCAGCCACTGCACGAGCAGATGAGTTTCTCCGGCCAGCATCCAGCGCGCGGCCACGCCGCTGCCCGTCAGCAGCGCGACCAGGAAGCCCGCAGTCCACACCGCGGGAAGCTGCCGCTGGAGCGCGTGGGCGGAGGAAAAAATGAGGCGCTCGGTGTTGTGACGCGATTCCCGCGTACCCATGGGCGACCACAAGAGCAGCGGCCAGATCCAGGCGGCGGTGAGAAGCGCGCGTCCGGTTTCGACGTTGTTCAGGAGACCGGCCAGGACGAGTCCTCCCGCCACCAGAAACCAGAACCAGCTCAGTCCCTTGAAAATGAGCCGGAGTTCGGCCGCCACCAGCGAGAAAAAGCGGAAGTGCGCGGCCGCAGCGGGCAGCGGAGTCAGGTGGATGTGGGCCGGCGGGGGCGCGCTCTGCGCCACCTCGGAATCCGAGGCGGACTTCCGGGAAAATAGCCCGAACAGTACCCGCCAGGCGCGTCGCACCAACGAAACCCGCTCCCCGGAGCGCGGCGCGGTCCAGGCGGCGGGATCGAAGCGATGAAAAAACACCGAGGCCAGCAGCGCCACAGCCACGGCCATGGCGATCCAGAATCCGCGCTGCACAAAAACGCCGGCGCCCCAGCTTGCGCCTTCCCAAACGAAGGTAGTCAGTGCCCACGGGGTCTCGCGGATGTTGATGCCCATGGCCAGGCCTCCCTTCAGCGGATCGTAGTCCGGGAAGGCGGCGTGGCAGGCAGCCTGCATGCTGGGGATGACCGCGCTCCATCCCAGCGCGTCCGACCACTGAATCCTCTGGCCCAGACGGGAAGAGCCACCGGAAGCCGCAAGCAGGAAGCTCCAGAAAAAGAAGTACACCACGTTACCCAGACCGCCACGCATGCCGGGCAGAGTTTCCGCCAGGATGGCGATCGCGGCCACGAACGCCAGTACCGGCAGGGACAAAAGTACAAACGGCGCGAACAGATCCCAGAGGACGAGGTGCGTGTCTTCCGACCGCACGAGCTGCGTGATGCCGGCCACCACCGCCACCACGCTGGCCATGGTCGCCAGAAAAGCGAAATTGCTGAGAGCTTTGCCCAGGGTGTAAAGCGGGCGGGAGAGCGGGGTGGCGGCCAGGATTTGCCCGACTCGCGTTTGCTGGTCGCGGTCGAGCGCGTTCTTCACCAGATAGAAACCGGCCAGCGACAGGAACGCCCCGGTGAGCAACGACACCGCGGCCCCCACCCAAGCGGAGTTGTAGATGCCGCGATGCTCGCCCATTCGCAAGGTGACGTAGTTGGCATAGGCCGGGGGCAGGAACTTGTAGGCGGCGTAGACGGTGAAGCCCAGGGTGAGCAGGAAACTGTAGCGGCGGGTGCGCTCCAGGAAGTCGGCGCGCATCATGGCATAGAGGATGCGGGCGGTCTTCATCGCGGGGCACCGTTGCGTCCGGCGGAGACGAAATAGAGATACGCGTCTTCGAGGGTGGGCTCGAGGCTGCGCGCCGCCGGCGCCGGCGCAAGATCGCCGACGATGCGGGCGTGGACGCCGTCGCCGCGGCGCACCGCGCCGCTGATCAGGAAGCGCTGCTTGGCCTGCGGCATCTCGGCGCTGGGAATCACCCATTCCCACACCTTGCCTTCCAGCGCGCACAGCAGTTCCTCGGGAGCCGCGTGCTTCAGCAGGCGGCCCTGGGCAATGAGCGCGATGCCGGTGGCCGTGGCCTCCACGTCCGACACCACGTGCGTGGAAAGGATGACGATGCGCTCGCCGGAAAGCTCGGACAGCAGATTGCGGAAGCGCACGCGCTCTTCCGGATCGAGGCCGGCCGTGGGTTCGTCCACGATCAGCAGCCGGGGATCGTTGAGCAGCGCCTGGGCAATGCCCACGCGCTGCCGCATGCCGCCGGAGAAGCCGCCCAGCGGGCGCCGGCTGGCGTCCGCCAGGTTCACCAGCACCAGCAATTCTTCGATGCGGCGGCGGGCCAGCGCGCGGTCCAGTCCTTTCACCGCCGCCAGGTACTCCAGAAACTCCACCGCATTCAGATTGGGATACACGCCGAAGTCCTGCGGCAGATAACCCAGTTCGGCGCGCAAGCGGTTGGGGTCGCGCGCCAAATCGGCGCCGTTCCAAGTCACGCGCCCGCTGCTGGCTCCGGTGACTGTGGCCAGGATGTTCATCAGCGTGGTCTTGCCGGCGCCGTTGGGGCCGAGCAGGCCGAGCACGCCGGGGCCCAGCTCCAGCGAGAACTCGCGCAGCCCCCACACCCGGCCCCCGTACTGCTTGCTGACGTTTTCGATGGAGAGCTTCATCGGGCTCACTTCTGCGGGGTGCGCAGGTAGGCGTCGTCGTGGGCGGTCCAGTCGGCGCGCGGCGGACTGAAGACGTCAATCACGGTGCACTCTTCCACCGCCTCGGCGGCGTGCGGCAGGTGGGGCGGGATGCAGCACATTTCTCCCGTCCGCACCACCACTTCGCGCTCGGGAAAGATGAGCTTGAGCGCGCCTTCGACCACGAAAGTGAACTGCTCGTTCACGTGGCTGTGTTGCGGGATGGTGCAACCCTTGCCCAGGTGGAAGCGGGCGAAGGTGATGTTCTGGCCGCTCACGAAGCGCCGTTCCAGCAGCGGATTCAGCTTTTCCGTCTCGATTTCGTCCCAGCGAATGTGCTTGAGCATGGCTCCCTCACGTGTGTGAGAAAATACGTGCGGCCCGGTGGTTGGGGCCACTTAGGATAATTCGTCTCCGTGGGATTCGGAGACAAAATCTTTCCCAGACTGAGGAGTTGCATGTCTCACATCCGGGTTGTGGAAGACGCCGAGGCCACCGGCGAAGTGGCCAAGGTGTACGACGAGTGGCGCGCGCTGCGCGGGCGCAAGCAGGTGCCCGGCATCTTGAAGTGCTTCAGCGCGCGGCCCGATTTTCTGCGCAAGGTGATTGAGTTCTCCGACTGCGTGCACTTTTCCGAGGGCCACCTGAACCGGCGCAACAAGGAGATGATCGCCACCTACGTCTCGGCGCTCAACCACTGCCCTTTTTGAATCGACGCGCATGCTTACTTCCTGCGGGAACAGGGAGCCGATGAAAAGATTGTGCAGGCGCTGGCCCAGGGCGACCTGGACGCCGCGCCGGTCACCGAGGCCGAGCGCGCGCTGCTGGAGTTTACCGAACTGGTGAACGAGCGCGCTTACGACGTCAAGGGCGAGGACGTGGAAACGCTGCGCCGCGCCGGCTGGAGCGAAGACCAGATTGCCGAGGGCGTCTACATCATTGCCATGTTCGCTTTCTTCAACAAGGTGGCCGATGCGTTCGGCGTCCCGCCTATGGGTTATCTGAAGCTGGGAAAGCTGACGCCGTAGCCGCCGATGCCATCCAGCGCACCCGCCTAGTGACGCAAGACCTGATCGATGTCTCCCTCGGCCTGCCCGACCGCACGGGAAAAGAGCTGAAGCCTCGCTTCCCAGCCTCCGCAGCGCGCGTTTCGTTGACAGCGGGTACATGCAGCGATAAACTGCGCCCCCTCAAGACCTCCATCCCTTCGTGAGGCACGCAAGGAGTTCAGCATGAATTCCGGGAAGAAACTGCTGCTGTGCGTGATGGGCTCGGTGCTTGCCCTGCCGGCTGCCGCTACTCAGGCCAAGCCCTCGGCGGCCAGGCCGTCTGCGAAGTCCTCATCAAAATCGCCGACCGGGGTGGCAGCCGCAAAGTATGACGGCACTTGGAAGGGCATCACCGCTGAGGGAAAAGAGATTTCGTTTGTGGTCGAACGCGGCAAGGTGGTCTCCTTCCAGGCGACCGGCCGCTTCTATGGCGGCGCTTGCCCGTCGGAGTCCTCCGTGCAAGCCGGCCTTTCGGTTCCGCTGGTTCGAGGCTCGTTCGAGGCCGCAAGAGCCGGTGATCCGGGTACGCCCTCTTTTACCGCAAAAGGCAAGCTCGACCTCGCGGCCCAACCGGCGATTGCCCGCGGAGAATTAAGCATGAATCTTCAGCCCAAGCCCGGCGCCAAGGATTGTGCCTGGCAGGTCCAGACTTCCTGGGTGGCGTCGCGAACAGAAACGGGGCCCACCTCTGCACCCGGCTCCAAACCTCCCGACTACGACGGGATTTGGACGGGTCTCACGGCGCGTGGCGAAAAGATCCTCTTCAAGGTCAGGGACAACAAAGTAGTCTTTCTCCAGCTTCGGATTAGCTTTCCTGCCAAACCTTGTTTCCAGGTGGCGACTCTCGAAAAAAATTTCGAAGCGAAGCCGGACACCACAGTTGCAGGAGGTCTGATGGTCTACGAGTCTCGTGGCATCCCATCCGTTCCCGAAAATCTGGTCTTTAGCGGTTCCCTTCTCCCTGAGGGAACAGCTTCCGGACAGATCGACTCAGTGAGGATCCGGAAAGACGAATACGGAAGGCGGCTGCCCGGCCCGGAATGCACCATGCAGGCGAGCACGGTCTGGAAAGCAAGGAAGGACCCTACCGCCGTTGATCCCACTCGCGCCTACGACGGCATATGGAAGGGTCTGACCGGACAGGATAAGGAGATTTCCTTCACGATTGTTGAAAGTGAAGTAAGAGAGTTCGCGGTGGGCGGAAAATTTGAGGGTCCCGGTTGCACCAGTGAATCCAATGCGCAGATGCGGTTAAGGCAGCCGCACGAATCGTTTTTTGCAGGATTCATTTGGCGCAGTGCCGGAGAAATCTCTTTCCAACACCTCCTGGCAAACTTCGAATTGAACGCGTCTCCTCCCAAGGCAAAAGGCGCTATTGAGATGAAATTCCGCCAGGGCGCCTGCTCGGGCAGCGCCGTGACCGGCTGGATCGCAACTCGGCAGCCGGCGCCCTAGATGTCGCCCGCGATGGATCGCCGCGGATGCCCCTGGCCGACGCCACCCAGCGCACCCGCTTGGTCACGCAAGACCTCATCGACGTTTCCCTCGGCCTGCACGACCGCGTGGACCGCGAGTAGGAGACGTTGCCAGCAACGTCTCTACAGAGAAGGCAACCGCACAGGCCTGTTCTTCGAGGCCTGCTCCTTTGAACCCCAGCCTGTTGCTGCTTCCGGTTCCTGAACCAGCGACGCTACTTACTGGCTCCGTCCGTATCCCACAAACTGGAACCGCAGGCGAACCGTACCTCACCCGGGCAACTGGCAGCCGGTGCATCGGCTTGACGCTACAGACGGGTTTTTCAAACAAAATTTTGACACCTCCGTTCAACAGCAAGGCTGAAAACCGCATCGCACGACGCTTCCCCATGCGGCTGCCGGTGAGCGTCACGGTGTCGAACGGGGGGCGGCACGAGGAAGTCTGCGTCACTCGTGATGTGAGCTCGCGCGGCGTCTTCTTCTTTTCGGATACGCCCATGCGCGCGGGCGCCGACATCGAGTACGTGCTCACCCTGCCGCGCGAAATCCTGATGATGGAACCGGTGCGCATCCGCTATCGGGGCAAAGTGGTGCGGGTGGAACCGGATGCGGCACAGTACGGCGTGGCCGCCACCGTGCATCGCTTCGAGTACGCCTGAGCCGGTTCTTCTCACCACTGAGACACAGAGGCACTGAGGACATGCGGGCGAGGTCGCCCGCTTCCACACCAGCGCCCGCTTCCACACCAGCGCCCGCTTCCACACGGCCTCCGCCAAGAAAAAGCCCGGCCCCGCTTGTGCGGGGCCGGGCGAGCCGCAGCCGGAGAGTCTCCGCGGGCTAGGGCGTGGTCACTTCCACGGTGTTGGAGTAGGCGGAGTCGCCGCCGGCATTGCGCGCGCGCACGCGATAGCGATACTTCTTCCTCCGGCTGACGCTGTTGTCGCGGAAGCTCGCCGTAGCATCGGCGTTGGGTGGGGTGGAGGCAACTTCGGCAAAGTTACACAGTCCCTGCTTGTTCGGCTGGCAGCGCTCGATGCGGAAGCTGTCTTCGTTGCTGGAGTCGTCGGTCCACGCCAGGTCCACAAAGCGGCTGTTGCCCGCCGAGCCCGCGGTGGCCAGCAGGCTGGTGGGCGCGTTGGGCAGGACGGGCGCCGCCAAAGTGGTGGCGTCGTCGCTGCTCGAGTACGCCGAGTCGCCAGCGGCGTTAAAGGCGCGCACGCGGTAGCTGAAGCTAGAGGAGGCCGCGAGCCCGGTGTTGGAGTAGCTGGCAACGTTCGCCCCCACCTGCGCAATCTGCGCGTAGAGTGCGGGATTGCCGTCGCAAACGGCGACCAAGCCGGTGCAGCGCTCAATGCGGAAGCCGTCTTCGTTGCTGGAGCCGTCGGTCCACGCCAGGTTGATCTGGCTGGAGGAAACCGCGGTGGCGGCCAGGCCGCTGGGCGGATTGGGCGCCACGGGCGGAGGCCCGCCGCAGGCCGCGGGCACGGAGAAGTCCTGCACCACGGTGGTGGAGGCTCCGGTGTCCTTGGTGTCCTGGGCGATGGCGCCCATGCCGCGTCCGGCGAACTCATCCCACATGCGGCAGTAGTTGGCGCTGCCGCCGGGGTCGCCGCTGGGATGGCGGACCAAGTCGTCCTGCAGCATGGAGTCGCGCATCTCCAGCATGGTGGGGCTGTTGGGCGAGAGCTTCAGTCCGTTGATGTAGAGCTGGTGCACTTCGCCGATGCCCGACTCCTGGCTGCCGCCTACCAGGTCGGTGCGGAAGCGTTCGCGCAGGTCCCACAGGGTGTTGGCCCAGATTTGCCCGTTGGAGTGCACCGAGCAGGGGCTGCACGCCCAGTTACCGTAGGTCTTGGTGTTCACCTGGCGGATGCCGTTGGGCGGCCGGGAGTACTCGGCCAGTTTGGTGTCGCCGTCCACGCTGTAGGCGAAGAAGTCGCCGCCGCCCTCGCCCATGGCCCCGGCTTCGTTGCCTCCGAAGCTGGTGTTCAGCCGGTGGCTGACGCCGTGATGATATTCGTGCAGGATGATGTCCAGGTCGAGGTCGCCGTCCAGGTCCTGGCTGGCGTCGCCATCCACGTTCTCCTGCCAGCAGCCCAGGCCGTCCCACAGGAACATGTTCATGGTGGGATTGAAGCCGTCGGAGGGAGTGGAGAAGTTGGCGTTGTTGCGGCCGGTGGCGCGGGCATTGGCGTTCAAGCTATCCGAGCCCAGGCCGCCGCGCCCGAAGTTGTCCTCCTGGAAGTTGCCCGAGGCTTCGTCGAAGCCCAGGTCGTAGAAGAAGTCGTGGGCGAAGTTGGAGGCGAAAAACAGATTGGTCTCGGCGGCGCTGGCGGTGTTGAAGGTGAAATCAAAATTCCAGACGCCGCTGCTGAGAGTTCCGAGCGCGCCTTCTGTGCCGGTGGATACGCGATACGCGTGCACGTTGTTTCCCGCCAGGCGTCCGTTGTTGAAGAGCACGGTGGAATTGTCGCGGAACTGCGTGTTCAGGTCGCGGTTCAGATGATTGTTCACCGGCGGGCAGCCGTTGGGCGGATCGCTGGGGCCGGAAACGGTGCCGCCGGCCGGGTGCTCGTCGGGGCGGCGCACGTCCAGCGCGGCGGTGGCGTTCGATTGCAGCACGCTGCCCGCGCCTTCCGCGTAGTTGTAGGTGTTGCGACGGTGGAGCACCTGCCCGTTGGCGGCGTCCACCAGCATTTCATACGCCTGGGGAAATCCTTCCGGTTCCAGGAAGACCTTCCACGCCAGGCGCACGCCGCCGCGTACCGGGAAAAGCACAAGGCGGGCGGTGATGTCCTGCGCGAAGGGGCCGCGATCAAAAACCGAAGCCTGGTCCGAGCCGCTGGGGCCGGAACGCATCTGGGGCGCAAAGCTCAACTCGGGGCGGATGCCGGCCGTCGCCGCCAGCACCGCTTCTTCCGCCGAACGCCGCGGAGACCCTGCCGGACCCGCCAACGGAACGGCGCTGGCGGAGGCAAAGACGATGCGCCCGGCACGGTCCACGTGCAAGCGCACTCCGCCGCCGAACACGCCAATACCGTCGCGCTCCTGGCCGAAGGTGAGGTGCACAACGCTTTCGTTTCCGCCCGAGTACTCGCGCTCCAGAACCAGTCGGTCGAGGTCGGCGGCGCTGAGTCCGAATACTTCATGGTGGGCGGCCAGAAATTCCTGGGCGATCTGGCGGGGCGACCCGCTGCGGGGCGCGGTGAGCGCCGCGCCGCGGACCAGCAGCAGGCGCGCGCCTCCGGTCAGAGGGTGGAAGCGGGCTTCGAGGCCGGCCGGAGAAAGCGCGCGCAAGCGCTCCAGCGCCCCGCGCACGCCCGGGGGCACAGCGGCGCGTCCGGGAGCTGCATCGCGAATGTCGAAGTCGGGCAAAACCCGGTCTTCCGGCCTGGTCGGTTCTGCGGCAAAAGCGGAGACCAGAAGAAGTCCGCAAGCCAGGACAATCGTAACCGTGCGATTCTGCAGCGACATGGTGCCTCCGTTCAAGATTGAGCGCCGGCCGGGGCGAATCTGAACCGGTCAAAAAGGGGAGCAACCAAAGCGACGCGGGCGCCCAGTGATGCCGATTCTAAGTTGCGCCCCGCGGCTGCGCAATCCCACGTTTGGGCCATTACCTGCGGTTACCGGCAGGGGTTACTAGCTATCCTGGCGGCGCTATACTCATCGCCGGATGCCTCAGGAAGATGCAACCCCCGCCGGCCGTCGCCCCTCCTGGGTGGTGGGCTGGGGAGTCGGGCTGCTCAGCGGAGTGGTGCTGGCGGTAATCGCGCTGGCGCTTCTGTTCTGGATGACGCCCGGGACGCGCTTCGCCAACCTGCTGGGCGCGGTGCTGGGCGAGTCGCCCACTGCGGTCGACCTGGATCAGCCCACCGTGGTCCGCCAAGTGCAGCAGTTGCGGCGGCTGGAAACCGTGATCTATCGCATGGACAAGGTAGTCTCGGGCGGACGCGAGCACCCGTATCTGCCGCGCATGCTGGCCGGCGAAAAGCTGTTGCTGATGGTGCACGGCGAGGTGGTGGCGGGCGTGGACCTGAGCCGCATCGGGTCGGGAGACGTGCGCGTGACCGGCAAAACGGTAGAGGTCGTGCTGCCGCCGCCGGAAGTCTTCAGCACGCGGCTGGACAGCAGCCGCACCCGCGTCTACTCGCGCGATACTGGACTGTTCTCGCGCGCCGATCCCAACCTGGAGACCCTGGTCCGCCAGGAGGCGGAGCGCGATCTGCGCGAAGCCGCGCTGAAGGACGGAATCCTGCAGGCCGCGCGTCAGAACGCTGCGACCACTCTGATAAGCCTGCTGCGCGGATTTGGATTTGAAAACGTGGTGGTGCGATGACGATGTATGATGTGTGATGTGCGATGTGCGACGGGTTGAAGCAATCAGGTCACCTCGTACTTCATACTTCATACTTCATACATCGCACATCACACATTCTCATGGGCATGCTGATCGTTTCCCTGCTGATGGCCACCCTGCCGTTGATCCTGGCGGCGCTTCTGATCTTCGGGGTCGAGGGCGCGGACCTGACGCCCACCATGGACGGGCTGTTCATGGCCATCATCCTGCTGACCATCTCAGCGCCCTTCGGGATCAACGTGCTGCTGGAACTGCGCGAAATGGGACTGCTGCCCGGCCCGCTGGGCAAGAAAAACGACAAACCGGGCAAGCCGGCGCCCAAGCTGGAGACAAAGATGATGGCTTCCCCGGACGGCGTGCACACCTACCGGGGAACGGTGAAGGCCGTGCTTTACTTTGAAGCGGGCGTGGGCCAGCACAACAAGTCGCTGGTCACTCTGAAAGCCGCGGGCTCGAAGACTGGCGACCAGATGGTTTTCACCGGCGACGTGCGCAACGCGCTTCCCCTCGAGAAAGATCTGGAGATTTCCTACCGCACCAGCGGAGAGTCGAGCACCATCCTCAGCGTGCGCGACCTGTAGGAAGTGCTGGTAATAAATAATGTGGGCGTACCAGGGCTAAAGCCAGCTCCGCAGCCGCCATGGACACGGGCCTGAAGGCCCGCTCTCCCACCACAGTTCCGAGTAACCCCATTTACGAGATGCGTTCAAGTCTCGCCGCCAGCAGCGGCGCGGGATGGGTTGCGTCGTCGGCGTCGGCCACCAGCAGAAGCGCGATGTCACCGTTGCTCTCCAACGTTGCGTGAACGCCTTCGATCTTCAGCACCGGCTCCAGCGGCTCGAGGAATTCCACTCCGCCCGCGGCGTCGAGAATGCCCAGCGCAGCGCCCACCACCGCGCCATCGTGGTAAGTGTCAGGGCAGTCCTCGGCCACGGCGCTGAACACCAGGCGGCCGTCGGGAAGCGGTGAGGCGTCGGTGAAGGTGTAACGCACGCCCTGGTGAGCACCCAGGTCGTAGCGACGGATGCCGCGCACCAGATCGGCACCCAAGGACTGTGAGCGCGAGGCGCTTGCGCACGCGCGTCGCAGATCGAGGTCCACCACGGCGTTCACTCCGGCTTGGCCGTTGCCGCGCTGCAGCAGGCGCAGTCCATCTCCCGAGACTGCGGCGCCTTCGAGGTTCAGCTCCGGAATCTCGGCTTCGAGTGCGGCGTAGAGCGGGGTGAGATCCAGCAGAAACGGCGCTGCGGCGGAGCCATCTGCGTGCAGCGGCCACACCGCGCCCCGCCTCCTGCGGGGCGTCGAGCCGGATCCCAGCGCCAGCAGCGCTCCGTGCGGAGGCCACGCCTGAGACGGAAGATGGGCCAGCACCTCGAGGTCCGGCTTCGCGGCTTTTCGCGCCGCCGGCTCGAGCGGAAGAGCGGACTGATCGAACACCAGGCGACGTCCGGGTCCATCGCCCTGCGCTGGAAAGACGCCGATGAAGTTCTCGTCGTCGGCGACTACGTACAGCCACTCGCCCACCCGCACCAGTCCGCTGGCCGCGGACTGGTGCGGCCGTTCGCCGGGCTCGAGGGTGAGATCGCGAAGTTTGTGGGCGTAGACCATGTGCGATGTTCAAGACATTCCGAGGGAGCCGCAAGGAGTCCGCCGCGGCGGACGACTGAGGCGAGTCGAGGAATCCCTATGGTCAGAGTACTTCTCAAGGTAGGGCTTCCTCGACTCGCGCTCCTTTGCCCGCTACGCGGGCTCAGTTGCGCTCGCTCGGAATGTAAAAAATCACGCTTTCCCCGCCGCTTCCCGCACCAGCTTTTCCAATTTCTCCAGCGCGCCCTCGAGACGTTGCCGGTTCGACAGCACCGGTTGAAAGATGTCGCCCAGGCGCGCGAAGCGGTCGAGCACGTTGCCGATGTGGAACTGCGCGGGTGAGAGACCGGGCGCTACTTCGCGCCACTCCAGCGGCGTGGCCACAGGCGCGCCGGGATGCGCGCGCAGCACGTAGGGTGCGGAGATGGTCTTCCCTTCCCCAATCTGCATGTAGTCGAAATACACTTTGCCGGTCTGCCGGCGGGCCACGGAGCGCGGTGTGGTGAAAAGATCGGGGCGCTCGTTGGCCATCAACCGGGCCAGCACTTCCGCGAACGAACGCGCCTGCGCGAAGCTGTACACCGGCTCGATGGGGATGTAGAGATGCATGCCATCGCCGCCCGTGGTCTTGGGATAACTCTCGAGCCCGAGCGCGTCCAGCTTGCGTCGAACCAGTTGCGCCGCCTCCACGATGCGGTCGAACTCGCAGCCGTGCGGATCGAGATCAATCAGGACATAGTCCGGATTGTCCAGCGACCCGATGCCGCTCATGGTGGGGTTCTGATCAATGCAGCCCAGGTTGGCCAGATAGAGCAGCGTGGCGCGATGGTCGCAGACCACGAAGTGCGTGGGCTGGTCGCGTTCGTGAAAGGCGATGGCCTCCAGCCGCAGCCATCCGGGAAAACTTTCCGGCGCGTCCTTCTGGAAGAAAAACTCACCCTCGATGCCGTCGGGATAGCGTTTGAGCGACAGCGGGCGGTCGCGCAGATACGGCACCAGCAGATCCGCTACCGCGTCGTAATAATTCAGCAGGTCGCGCTTGTTGTAGCCCTCGCGCGGATAGAAGACCTTGTTCAGGTTGGTGAACTTGAGGCGCCGGCCATCGATGGTGAGGAAGACCTCGGCCTGTTTTCCGGTGAGCAGCGGTGGACGAACCGGCAGAGCCGCGGGTTCATCCGCCGCGGCCGCAGCCGCCGTGGCCGTGCTCTCGCGGACGCACTCTTTGGGGCTGATATCCGGCCGAATGCCGAGGAACACGGGCGCGCGCAGGTGGTCGTCGTGCGTCCAAGACGCGAACTTCACCGTGCACACCGTCTCCGGAGCGACCCAGGTGACCAGGTCGCCGAGTTCTTTGGACGCGTCGGGAAAGGGGCTGCCGGCTGTGACCAGTGGCTGCAAGCGTTGATGCACACGGTCCAGCGATTCCTGATCGAAGCCCGAGCCCACGTTGCCCGCCCACAGCAGCTTCTCGCCGTCGTAATGGCCGAGCACCAGCGCGCCGAAAGGCTCGCGCTCGCCCCGGGTCCAGCCACAGATTGCGAACTCCTGCTGGCTGAAGATCTTGATCTTCATCCAGTCCCGAGACCGGCGCGACTCGTAACGGCTCAGCGCGCGCTTGGCCACGACGCCTTCGAGGCCGGTCTGGCGCGCGGCCGCCAGCAACTCCGCGCCTCGGCCCACGAAGTTTTCCGAAAAACGCACCAGCGTGCCCGGCTTGATGATCTCCGCCAGCACCCGCTTGCGCTCGGTGAGCGGGACGTCGCGCAGGTCGTAACCGTTGTAGTAGAGGAGGTCGAAGGCGAAGAGCGTGACCGGACTAGATCGCGCCAGCGTGGCCGCCGACTTCGCGCCCGCCATCATGCGCGGTTGCAGCAAGCTGAAGCTGGGACGGCCCAGCTCGTCGAGTAAAACAATTTCGCCATCCACGATGGCGGTGTCGGCCGCGAGCGATTCGGCAAGCGCGGCCAGCTCGGGATACGTCTGCTGCATGGCGGTGCCGTTGCGCGAGATCAGGCGGACGTTGTCCTTCTCCACAAAGCACAGCGAGCGCACGCCGTCCCACTTCACTTCGTAGATCCAGTCCGCGCCCTCAGGCAAGGTGTCCGACGACGTGGCCATCATGGGGTGCAGATCTTTCTCGGAGGGCATGGGCGCAACTTTGGCGCCGGGCAAGAGCGCAGGATCCACGCCTCCGCGATGCACGCTGCGCAGGTCGTCTTCGGAATCCCAGCCCGGCTTCGCGGCGAAGTCCTTTTTCTTGATGAGCAGCCACTCGTTCTTGGCGCTGTTCTTCAGGCGGACCAGGGCGAAGTCGCCCATCAGCTTTTCGCCGTGCAGGCGAAACTTCAGGTCGCCACGCTGCCATTGCTCGGCGGGAGGCTTCTCGCTCAGCCACTCGTAGGTGCCGCGGTCCCACAACAACACGCTGCCCGCGCCGTAATTGCCTTCGGGAATGGTGCCCTCGAATTCGCCGTACTCCAGCGGGTGATCTTCAACGTGCACCGCCAGACGCTTCTCTGCGGGATCGAGCGTGGGGCCCTTGGGCACCGCCCACGACTTCAGCACGCCGTCCATCTCCAGGCGCAAGTCGTAATGCAGGCGGCGCGCGCTGTGCCGCTGGATGTAAAAGCGGTTGCCGCGGACTTCCGCCTGAACTTCGCCCGGCTGGGGCTCCGGGGTCTTGTCGAAGGTCCGCTTCTGGAGGTATTTAGTTAGTGACATGGTTAATACTTGAATGGATACTAAATGGTATGGTATTTAAGTAGTTCTTCCCCCAAATCTTCGACCCCGGTGATGTGACCCATGGCGAGCACGGTATGGAAAGGACACCTGACCTTCGGACTGGTGTCGTTACCCGTCCGATTGTATAGCGCAGCCCGCAGCGAGACCGTCAGTTTCAACCAGCTCCACAAGGACGACCACAGCCGTGTGAAGCAGGTGCTGTACTGCCAGCTCGAAGACAAGCCCATCGCGCGCACCGACCTGGTGAAGGGCTTTGAGTATGAGAAGGACCGCTACGTGGTGATTGACGACGAAGAGGTAAAGAAGGTGGCGCCCAAGACCGCCAAGACCATGGAAATCCTGGAGTTCGTGAAGACCAGCGAGGTGGACCCTATCTACTTCGAGAGCTCCTACTACATGGCCCCCGACGGCGCCGGCGAAAAACCCTACGCTCTGCTGTTCGAGGCCATGCGCCGCAGCGAATACGTGGCCCTGGCCAAGGTGGCCATGCACAACCGCGAGCACATCGTCATCCTGCGGCCCAGCGGCCGCGGCATTTTGATGCACACCATGTATTACGCCGACGAAATCCGCAAGGTGGATGAGTTCCGCACCGATGTCTCGGTGGTCAAGGAAAAAGAACTCGACCTCGCGAACATGCTCATCGAATCGCTGGCCGGACATTTCCAGCCCGAGAAGTACAAGGACGACTACCGCGACAACCTGAAGGCCATGATCCAAGCCAAGGTGGAGGGCAAGGAAATCGTCGAGACCCCGGCGCCCCAGCACCTGGCCCCGGTGATTGACATCCTCGAAGCCCTGAAGATGAGCCTGGCCGAAGGCCGGAAGCCGGCACGCTCAGCCGAGCCGGCGGCGTCGGAGGGCAACGGGGGAAGCAAGAAGAAGGCGGGCAGAGGGTAGGGGCGAAGTATGAAGTATGATGTGTGAAGCATGAAGTGTGACTTGTGATTTCTCGTTTCTCCAGCATTTTCCTACTCCGTCAGCGCCCTCCTGTTCGCAGATAGCCCCTCTTTAAGCATCGTTCCACTCAGCTTTCGCCGCATCATCTGCTCAGCCAGACGCAGGATGCGCTCGGCGGCTTCCTTCGGAGAAACGCCGCGGGCGTGAATGTTGGAGATGAGGTTGCGCTGGGCGTCGGTGTGTCCGGCGCGCGGATGGTAGGCCATGTAGGCGGAGAGGCTTTCCGCGGTGGCCAGGCCGGGGCGCTCTCCGATGAGCAGCACCACCACCTGCGGGTCGAGCAGGTCTCCAATATCGTTGAGCACTCCGACCCGGCAGTGGCGGATTACGAACGTTTGCCCAACGCGCCAGCCTCGATTCTCCGCAGGCCAGCCCCGACAGGTCGGGGCGCCTTCGAGCAGCAACGGCAGCAGGGTCGGAACCTGCGTGACCACCGCGGTGGAAGAAAGCCCGTCGCCGATGACAACCTGCAAGTCAGCGCCCCCGGGACAGCGCTTCGCGACTTCCTCCCGGGCTGCGTCGCTGAGGCGGCGGCCCAGGTCGGGGCGCATCAGGTACTCGGTCTTGGTGGAGGCGCGGGTGGCCACCTCAAACAGATGGTAGCGCGCCATAAACTCCTCGCCGAAGTCGCGCCGCAGATCGAGCTCAGAGCGCACGGCATCCACGGCGGCGGCATGATCGTGGCGCAATTCGAGCTGGGTTGCGGTTCGATACGAGCCCCCAGTTCGCCCCACCAGCAGCCGCGCTGGAGTCCGCGCCCGCACCGCGGTGAGGAAGTCGGAAAGCTCGAGCGAAGTTTCGGACACAGGCGCCAGCCCATGCTGCTTCGGGCTGTGGTCGGCGGGTAGCAGCGGCTTCGGCTTTGGCTGCGGCTTTGACTTCGACTTCGGCTTTGGCTTTGGCTTCACTTGGGCCCGGCTGGTTCGGCGGTGTCGGCTTCGCCGCGCGGCGAGAGCCAGAACCAGCGGAAGCGGGCGGCCGCGCCTTGGGCGCCGCCGCAAGTCAAGGCGACGCGCACGCCGCGGTCCGAGGGCGGGAGGTAATCGCCCTCGAGCTCTTCACCCACGTCGCGCCAGGTGGCGCCGTCGAGGCTGATGGAGAACTGGAAGCGGTGGCCATTGCGCGCGGTCATGCGCTGGCGCAGGGTGTCGCCCCTGGGGATGTCGAGCGCCTCCAGCGTGATGTGCTGATTGCGGAAGCGCTTCCACACGATGATCTTGCCGCCGCCGTAGGCCACGCCCAGTGCATTTTCCGCGTCGCCATAAGCGGCCAGACCGGCAACCGCGCCGTAGGCCAGACCGGGAGTGTCCACCATGGTGGTGGCCACATAGTCTCCGGTGGACGTGCCGCGCGCCAGCACCGCGCCAGCCACGTCGCTGGCCACGGCGGAAGTCGGGCTCAGCACTAATCCCGGTTGCCGGCCGCCGCCCAGAGCGACATTCGGTCGGTTGTCGATCGGCCACTGCCAGCCTTCGCGCAGGTTTTCCGAGGTGAAGTCGTCGAAGAGGAAGCCGGGCTTTTGCTGCGCGGCGCCCATCGGCGACGCTGCGCCGGAGCTCGGCCCACGACGGCTGTTGATCACTGGCCAGCCGTCGGCGGTCCAAGTGATTGGATCGAGCAGTCCCTGGCGGCCAACGTAGTTGAAGTCGCTGGCGTGGTAGGCGTGGTAGAGCAGAAAGTCGCGCCCCTGAGGGTCGCTTACCACGTTGCCGTGTCCAGGACACTTCCACGCCCCGTTGCCAGCGAGGATGGGATTTGCCGGATTTTTCTTCCACGAGCCCAGCAGCTTGCGGGAGCGGGCTACGCCCAGGGCGTAGTTGCATTCGCGCCCACAGCAGGTATTGCCGGAGTAGAAGAGATAGAACCATCCGTTGCGCCGCACCACGAAGGGGCCTTCCACCAGGTAGCGCTCCCAGGGCGCGTCGTTGCGAATGAGCCGCTTCTTGGAGCCGATGAGGCGCGTGCCCGCGGGATCCAGTTGCTGCGCCCATATGGGCGTGGGCTTGTTGCGGCTGTTGCCGTCTTCTTTCCACAGCAGGTAGCGCCGCCCGGTTTCATCGGTGACGGGCGCGCCGTCTATCGATCCCAGTTCCTGGCAGACCAACGGCCCGTGGTCGAGGTAGGGGCCCGTAGGCTGGTTGGAGGAGGCCACGGCCACGCACAACGGCCCGCCGCGGCGGCGCGCGGTGTAATAGATGAAGTAGCGGCCGTTGTATTCGGCAATCTCCGGCGCCCGGTAATTCGCCGACGACCAGCGCGGCGGCCCCGAGGGAAAAACGTGCCCCGCGAGCTGCCAGTTCACCAAGTCGGGGGAGCGCAGCAGGGGAAAATGTGGCGCCCATTCGGAGCTGGTGGTCGTGGCCCAGTACTGGTCGCCAACGCGGATGATCGAGGGGTCGGGGAAATCGCCGGCAAGAACCGGGTTGCTGTAGGTGGGTTCCTCGGGCGCGGTGGAAGCGGCCGGCAGGATCACTGCCAGCAGCAGCGTCGTCGCCATCCACAATCGCCTGATGGAATGTGCCGTCAACATGGCCGTGCGTCTCTCATTTTTCATTTTGCATTTTTCATTTTGCATTCTGCACTGGATTCTCCAGCGCCGCCTCCAGGCCCGCAACCAGCCGATTGCGCAGCGCGGGCTCGGGCAGGGCGGGTTGCTGGTCGCGGTAGATGCCCATCACCTCCAGCCAGGCCAGAAACTCGGGCGTGGGACGCAGCCCGAACAGCCGGCGTACGGCAAGCGCGTCGTGAAAGCTGGTGGACTGGTAGTTCAGCATGACGTCGTCGGCACAAGGCACGCCCATGAAGTAGTTGCAACCCGCGGCCGCCAGCAAAAATAAAAGGTTGTCGGCCGAGTTCTGGTCGGCGGCGGCGTGATTGGTGTAGCAGACGTCGCAGCCCATGGGCAAGCCCAGCAGCTTCCCCATAAAGTGGTCTTCCAGGCCGGCGCGAATGATCTGGCGCTCGTCGTAAAGATACTCCGGCCCGATGAAGCCCACCACGCTATTGACCAGAAACGGCTGGAAGACCCGGGCCACGCCGTAGGCGCGAGCTTCGAGCGTGAGCTGGTCCACGCCGTGGTGGGCGTCGGCACTGAGCGCGCTTCCCTGCCCGGTCTCGAAGTACATCACGTTGTCGCCGGCCCAGGCCACGTCGCGCTGCCGGTGATGCTCCAGCACGCGCTCGCGTCCTTCGCGCAACGTGGCCAGCGAGATGCCGAAGCTGCGGTTGGCGGCCTCTGTCCCCGCTACCGACTGGAACAACAAATCCACGGGCGCGCCGCGTTCCAGGCACTGAAGCTGGGTGGTGATGTGCGCCAGGCAGCAGGCCTGCGTGGGCACGCGGTAGGCAGAGATGAGCCGCTGGAGCGCGTGCAGAATCCCGGAGCAGGTTTCCACCGACTCGGTGGCGGGATTCACTCCAATCACCGCGTCGCCGCAGCCGAAAAGCAGGCCATCGAGCGTGGAAAGCAGGATGCCGCCCAGGTCGTCGGCAGGATGGTTGGGTTGCAGGCGGATGCCCAGCACGCCGCGCTCGCCCATGGTGTTGCGGCAGCGGGTGAGGTTGCGGATTTTGGCCGCGGCCATGATCAGGTCCTTGTTGCTCATGATCTTGGTCACCGCGGCGGCAATTTCGGGAGTGATCCCCCAACGCAGCCGTGCGAGTTCCTCTCCGCCCACTGCATCGTCCAGCACGTGCTCGCGAAACTCGCCCACCGTCAGGCTGCGGATGGAAGCGAAGGCGTCGCGGTCGTGGGTGTCGAGGATGAGGCGGCTGACTTCGTCGTGGTCGGGATCAATCAGCGGCTGGTCCACGATCTGGGCGAGGGTGCGGTCGGCCAGCCAGCGCTTGGCCGCGACGCGCTCGCGCTCGGAGTCCGCCGCCAGTCCCGCCAGCCGGTCGCCGGATTTTTCTTCGTTGGCCTTGCCGAAGGCCTCACGCAGACCGGAAAACATGCGGGAATTCTACGGCATTTCAACGCAGAGACCGCGGAGAACACCGAGAAAAACCTACCGCGGATTCACGCGGATGAACGCGGATTGAGGTTTCAGGTTCAGCCTCCAGTGCGTTCATTTCCCGACCGGCCCCGCTCTTCGATTCCGTGGCCGAACCCGGACTGGTAATCGCAGCGCACGGACTCGGTGAACTCTTCCGGCATCGCGGCGCGCCCTTCGAAGCCGTCGCGGAAGCCCTGCTTGAAGGCGTCGTACTCGGGGCTGTGGATCAGGTCCCAGTTAGTGATGGTGCGGCCGTCGGGAAAACGGTAGAGCACCTGTTCGCCGCCGCTGCCCAGGACTTCGAGGCGCTTCTCGCGGAGGTAATGGGTGCGGACGAGGGTGGGCAAGTTTGGTGCGTTCACGGTGGATCAGGCAAGCCTGTGGGCGCGCATTCGCCAGGATCCGAGGAATCCTACCCGGACATTTGCACTGATGCCAGGGATTCCTCGACTCGCCTCAGTTGTCCGCCGCGGCGGACTCCTTCGGCTTCGCTCGGAATGCAGACACTGACGGCCCTACTTCTTGTCCAGCTTCAGCGCCACGGAATTGATGCAATAGCGCTGGCCGGTGGGCGCGGGGCCGTCGGGAAAGACGTGGCCCAGGTGGGCGTCGCACTGGCTGCACAGCACTTCGGTGCGGCGCATGAAGACGCTGTTGTCGTCGCGCGCAGTTACGTTCTCCTCCGACGCGGGCGCGTAAAAGCTGGGCCAGCCCGTGCCGGAATCGAACTTGGTATCGGAGGTGAACAGCTCCGCTCCGCAGCCCACGCAGCGGTACACGCCTTTTTCCTTGGAGTCGTAGTACTCGCCGGTGAAGGCGCGTTCGGTGCCGTGCTGGCGGCACACGTGGTACTGCTCGGGCGTGAGGGCTTGCTTCCACTCCTGCTCGGATTTGCGAACCTTGTCTTCGGCCATGTCTATTCCCTTCTTGCACTAAATGCGGCTCTTTACTTCGATCCCCCGAAGCGCTAGAGATCCCTCGTCCGCCGCGGCGGACTCGGGATATCGCCTGTGGTCTCCCGCTCGCCCGTCGTGGCGGGCTCGCTCACGCCCACAAAACGGCTCTAAATGTGGCAGGCACGTTGCCCGCGCTTCTCCAGGTAGCGTTGGTGGTATTCCTCGCCACGATAGAACTGCGACGCGGGCGCAATCTCGGTGACGATGGGCCGCGCGAATCGGCCCGACTGGCTGAGTTTTTCCTTCAGCGCGCGCGCCGCCGCTTCCTGCTCCGGTGTATGGAAGAAGATTGCGGAGCGGTACTGGGTGCCGAAGTCCGGGCCCTGACTGTTGAGGGTGGTGGGATCGTGGAGTTTGAAAAACACTTCCAGCAGCTTCTCGTAGGAAACCTGCGCGGGGTCGAAGGTGACCTGCACAACTTCGGCGTGGCCGGTCGAGTCGGTGCAGACGTCGCGGTAAGTAGGATTGGCGAGTGTACCGCCGGCGTATCCCACGGCCGCGTCCACCACACCCTGCACGTCGCGAAAGTCCGCCTCAACGCCCCAAAAGCATCCTGCGCCAAACGTGGCAATCTGGTTCATAGTGTGAGTCCTTGTGAGGTAGGAAGTGATACTACACTTGCCATCATTAGACGCGCGAGGTGGCCTGAAGTTTCAAGGATCTGCGTCGGCGAGGACGCCGGCGCTACGGGCGCAGTTTTTTCAGGCGGCGGGCGGCTTCGTCGAGCGTCGAGTCGCGTTTGCAGAAGGCGAAGCGCACCTGCTGCGCGCCGTCGCCAGGGTTGCTGTAGAAGCTGGAGCCGGGAACCACGGCCACTCCGATCTCCTTCACCAGGTGCCGGGTAAAGCTGAGGTCATCGGCAAATCCGAAGCGCCGGATGTCGGTCATGATGTAGTAGGCGCCGCGCGGGACGTAGGCCACGAAGCCCGCATCTTCCAGCGCAGCTAGCATGCGCTCTCGGCGGCTGCGGTAGGCCTCCGCCAAGTTGCGATAGTAGGAAGCGGGCAGCGCCAGGGCCGCAGCGCCGGCCTCCTGCAGAGGGGCGGCAGCGCCCACGGTGAGAAAGTCGTGCACCTTGCGGATGGCGTCGGTGAGGTCCGGCGGCGCCAGCGCCCAGCCCACACGCCAGCCGGTGACGCTGAACGTCTTGGACATGCCGTTAATGGTGATGGTGCGATCACGCATGCCCTCCAGGCGGGCGATGGAAATGTGCTGGGCGCCGTCGTAGAGGATGTGCTCGTAGATTTCGTCGGTGATGGCCAGGGCGTCGAACTCCACGCACAGGTCGCGGATCAATTCCATTTCGCCGCGCGTGAACACTTTGCCGGTGGGATTGTTGGGCGTATTAAGGATGATGGCCTTGGTGTTGCGATGGAAGGCGGCGCGCAGCTCGCTCTCGTCGAAGCTCCAGTCGCCGCCGGCCTCGACGGGTGGACGCAAGCGCACGAAGCGCGGCGTGGCCCCGGAAAGGATCGCGTCCGGTCCGTAGTTTTCGTAGAACGGCTCGAAGATCACGACTTCGTCGCCGGGGTTGGTCACCGCGAGCAGCGACGCGATCATGGCCTCAGTGGCGCCGCAGCAGACGGTGATCTCGGTTTCAGGATCGAACTCCAGCCCCTGGTACTCGCGCAGGTGGCGGACCACGGCGTTGCGCAGGTTCTTGGCGCCCCAGGTGATGGCGTACTGGTTGATGTCGGCAGCGATGGCGTCCTGGGCTGCGCGCTTGATCTCCTCGGGGGCGGCAAAATCAGGAAAGCCTTGCGAAAGGTTCACTGCCTGGTGCAACATGGCTTGCCGCGTCATCTCACGGATGACGGATTCCGTGAAGCGCTGCGCTTTTTCGCTCACCCTGCGCTTCTGCTGCGCCACTTCGCCGGCCATAGGCCTGCCAGACTAGCACAGCGGGAGTACACTCTTAGCCACCCGGAAGAAGGCCATGTCCAAATACCGCCAGCCCGGCTATCAGGACAGCGGCGGCGAAAAAAAGTCGGAGAAAAAGCCGCGGCCCAAGCGCGACGAGACCTTTGGCCCGCGCCCGGTGCAGATGCCGGGCAAGCGCACCGTCTCGCGGTGCGCGCAGTGCGGCACCCTGCTGCAGGAAATTACCGATCCCGTGGGCGCCTGCCCCAAGTGCGGGTTCGAACTCCATTCCTGCCGGCAGTGCACGCACTTCGATCCCGCCAGCCGCTTCGAATGCACTCAGCCCATCCCGGAAGTGGTCTCCCGCAAGGAGCTGCGTAACGACTGCACGTTCTTCCTGCTGCGCACCACGGTGGAGCGCGAAACCAGGACCGCCGGCGCCGCCCCGGCCGGAGCTGCCGCCGGCGAGAGCACCACCAGCACTACCCGCCCCGAAGACGCGCGCCGCGCGTTCGAGAATTTGTTCAAGAAATAGCTATTGGCTTTTGGCACTTGGCTCTTGGCCCTTGGGCTAGGAGGTGTGTGTTCCCGCCATCGGCTTGGCGGCCATGGCCCGCTCGGCGGCGCGCAGCGCTCCGAACACTTCCACGCGGTTGCGGCCGGCGTCCTTGGCGCGATAGAGCGCCTTGTCCGCGGCCAGCAGCACCTGGTCCACCTGGGCGTACTGCGCGCGCGGCTCGGCCACGCCAATGCTCACCGTCACCCGCTCTTCCCGAGGCTCCCCCAGCGGGGCGCTGGGACGAGGGCGAGCCTTGACTGTGCGGCGCTCGGTCCCGCGGCGGGCCGCGGTGCGGCGCTGCACGCTGCGCACCGTGAAGGTGGAGTTTTCCACCGACTGCCGGAGTTTCTCCAGGTGCGCAGTAACCTCCTCCGAACGCTTGCCGGGAAACAGCACCGCAAACTCTTCCCCGCCGCAGCGGAAGGCCTGGCCTCCGCCGGTCACGCGCGCCATGCGCGCCGCCACCAGGCGCAGCACGTGGTCTCCGGTCTCGTGGCCGTAGACGTCGTTGAACTTCTTGAAGTGGTCCACGTCGACCATGGCCAGGGAGTAGTAATCGCCCATGCAGCCCAGCGACTCGCGGAAGGCGCGGCGGCCGGGCAGGCCGGTGAGTTCGTCCTGGTAGGCCATGCGGTACGAGGTCTCAATCTGGGCCACCACCAGCACCAGGCCGGCGGTGGTGACCAAGGCTCCGGGGTGGCGTGACTGCAGTCCGAGGAAAAAGGCCACCGCGCACCAGAAGAGCCCGCTGTCCGCGGGCTGGCGGCGCACCAGAAAACGCGCCGCAAAGATCACCAGCGCCAGCAGCAGCAACAGCAGCGCGATCTGCGGCACGGCGGTCCATGTGAACCACTGCGCCGGGAGAAACGCGAGGCCCAGCAAGCCAGCGGCGGCGGCGTTTTCCGGACGCGCCAGCACCGTGACCGCCACCGACTCCAGCAGGATCAGTCCCAGGCCCGGGACCAGCGCCGAGAACGCAAAGCCGCGCTCCGGCAGTAGCAGCAACAGCACCAGGTTGATGGGCAACAGCACAGCCAGCGCGGGAAAGACGGCGGCGTGGGTCATGCGCGCGTCGGGGCCGCCGGCGGAGGCCAGCAGCGCGCGTTCCGCCAGGGCCAGGAGCAGCAGTCCCAGCAGGATGCGCGTAGAGCGAAAGCGTAGGGCCAGCAGAAGGCCGCCGGCGAACACCCCGTAGAAGTAGAACTCGGCGAAGGCGGAGGTGGCGAAGGGTCCGATTCCCGAAGCGATGGCCAGGGTGGCCACCATCACCAGCAGACCTCCGGGTAGCGCGAACGATGCCAGGATTTTTGCCATGCCTGCCAGGCGGGCGGGTCGCCCGCTTCCACCCGCGATTATCCCGGAGGATGCGCCGGCCAGGAATGGCTTCCGTGGTTCGCCCGGTGGCCAGAGGGGACGCGGGCAGTCGCGGGCTTGCGCGGGCGAGTCGCCCGCTTCCACATGGGCACGCCGGCCCGGCCGAGGGCGGCCGGGCTACACCAGCGCGGGCGAGTCGCCCGCTTCCACACGGGCACGCTTCCACACGTGCGCTAGGAAAGATGAAAGGAGCGGCGAAAGGCTCCCAGCACGGTCTGCGGTAAATCTGCCTGCGGGCGCGAGGACGCCTTGCGGCCGTAGCCCAGGTCGTGCCCGGCGCCGTCGACCACAGTGAGCGAAGTCGGAGCCGGGATGAGCCGGAGCGCCGTGGTCATTTCCTCGATTGCGCCGAAGGGATCCTTGGTGCCGTGGACGAAGAGGGAGGGCGTTTTTAAATTGGGCAGATGCGCGGTGCGCAGTTGCTCCGGACGCCCGGGCGGATGCAGGGGATAGGAAAGCAGCAGGAGGACGTCTGCAACCGTGGCATCTTCCGCGGCCAGCATGGTGGTTTGACGTCCGCCATAGGAGAGCCCGCCGAGAAAAATCCGCTCCGGCGCCAGCTTCTTCAGAGCTGCGGCCGCCCGGCGGATGCCCTCGCGGTCGGTTGCGGCTCCGCCGGGAGAGGGCGGGCCGAGGGATTTCTTCTGGCGATAGGGAAGATCGAAGCGCAACACAGCGATGCCGGCGTCGCAGAAGGCTTCGGCCAGCGCCACCAGCAAGGGTGCGCGGCAGTTTCCTCCCGCGCCGTGACAGAGTGCCAAGCCAGCTCCCGTCGGCGCGGCTGGCCGCTGCAGAAAGCCGCGAAGCGATGGGCCTTCTGGGTAATCCTCGGAGAACGCTTCGGTCACCACCTCAGCGTACAAGAGTACAGGCTGGTACTACCACTAAGGTGGTATTGCCCCGGGCGCGCCCCAGAACTAAAATGGTGGGAACATCTGCGCATCCCCGCGTGCGGGTGGGGGAATCCTAATTGAGGTCCTGGAGGCAAGTCTGATGTCCACAAGTTCGCGTCGCCGTACGTTTGTCCGCATCGCCCTGGTCACGCTGGCCATTGCCGCGTGCACCGTCCTGGTGTATGCCACTCACTCCTGGGGCAACTACCACTGGGCGCGCACCAGCAATCCGTTCACGTTGAAGCTGGGCGACAACGTGAACAGCACTTGGGACCCCATCCTGGCCACTACGTCCAGCGACTGGACCACGTCGTTCGTGCTGGACACCACCATCGTGGCGGGCAGCAACACACGGCCCAGGAACTGCAAACCGAAGGCCGGGCGCATCGAAGTCTGCAATGCCACGTACGGCGCCAATGGCTGGCTGGGACTTGCTCAGATCTGGATTACGGGCGCGCACATTACCCAAGCCGTTACAAAGGTCAACGACACCTATTTCAACACTTCCACCTACAACATCACCCCGTGGCGGAACCTGGTGATGTGCCAGGAGGTGGGCCACACCCTTGGGCTTGACCACCAAGACGAAGACTTCGACAACCCTAACCTGAATACCTGCATGGACTACACCAACAACCCGTCGTCCAACCAGCATCCCAACACGCACGACTACAACATGCTGGAATCCATTTACGCGCACCTGGACAGCACCAACACCGCGAGCATGAGCGTGGAGCAGGCCGCCGCGGCCATGCCGCCGGCCATGCGCGACCTCGAACTCGACGGACCCGGACAGTGGGGCCGCCTGATGCGGGGCTCGCGTGAGCAAGGCCACTCCACCTACGAACTCGACTTCGGCGGCGGACGCAAGGTCATCACCCACGTCTTCTGGGCGCGGGAGCGCGGACCCGAGCATCACGAGTAAGGCAGACCGAAGATCGCAGTATCCGGCGACGTGAATTTCGGGCGAGGCCAGAAGGCCTCGCCCGGGTTGTTTGTTCCACGCGAACGGATGAGTAGCCGCTCGGCGATTCTTTTGTTACCATGAATGCGCGGGGTGGAGCAGTCTGGTAGCTCGTTGGGCTCATAACCCAAAGGTCGCGGGTTCAAATCCCGCCCCCGCAACCAGCCATCTTACTGAATCACCTGGGTCAGCATTTCTAGTGCTGGCCCTTTTTCTTGCTCCTTACGTGCAGTAGCGTGCAGAATTTTCCCAAGTTGCTCTGCCGTACTGCGTTCATCTGCGGTAACCGCATGCGTGTACCCCATCGTGGTCTGCGCATCGGCGTGTCCAAGCCGATTCTGCCGTACTGCCATGGGCGCGCCGATCTGGTCGAGCAATGTGGCATTGCCGTGCCGGAAGGCATGGAAGCCACACTGCGGGATACCGAGTTTCTTCAGCAGCGGATGGAACTTCCGCTTCCGAACCATGCTGTGATCCCAGGGCGTACCGCTCTTGGTCGCGAACAGCAGCCCCAGCGCGTTCGGGTGCCAGGTCCGCAGATACGTGCGCAGATGCCCTACCAATTCCGAGGAGATGGGAAAACGGCGATTTCCCTTGCGGGATTTCACGGTCTGGATCCGCCCGCGCCATACGCTCTGACGAACGTAGATGAGGGCGTTCTCCAGGTCGAGGTCGGCGATCCGCAGAGCGCAGATTTCTCCGCCTCGGATTCCGGTCTCAGCCAGAATGGCGTAGAACGTCTTCGACGGCTCACCGGCGGAATCAACGATGCGCCTGATTTCCTCCAGGGAAAACGTCAACGTCTGCACCAATCCCCGCTTGGGAAGGACCAGCCCGTCAAAAGGATCGTGGGCCACATAACCCCACGCCCGGGCGTTATTCCACATCATTCGCAGCGTCGCCACCAGATTGCGGACGGTCTTCGCATTGCATTGGCACTGGGAAACAAATGCCTGCAATCGCTGGCCGTCCAAATCCTTGAGTGCGACGCTGCCCAGGTGCGGCAGTAGCCATCTCCGCAACTGACTTCGGGTAGAGCTTTGCGTGCTTCGCTTGTGCTGGGAAAGAACCGTAGCATCCCAGCGATTCGCAAACTCAGCGAACGTAGCCGTTGGCCGTGCTCGGTAGGTTGGACTGTTGATGGTTGATAGGCGAGCTTCCAAGGCGCGCAGAGCGAGCTTCCGCGTCGGATAGTCCTGGATCGTCCCCAAGACCTCCCATTGATAGGGCCGCGTAATGGTTCCGTCCGGCTGAAGCACGTCCTCGCGCCACCTGCCTACCCAGAGACCGTTCTTGGGAAGGCCGCTCTTGGGAAGCAGACTCCCCTTCTGGTAGCGTCTTCGGGCCATCGATACCTCTTTCGGCCCGTTGACCCATTGCCCTTGGCGCGGGATTGTAGCAGCAACAGCCATTAGCAACCCTTACGAAATCGCCTGGTGCACACTTAGTCGTATAAGACAGGGCTAGACGTACCCACCTGAAGCCGATTTTCTGAGCGAGCGGGTGCACAACCAGGGTCCAGTAGCGGCGTTGGGCGCAATGTGCGCGAGGGGACGCCTCCCTTCCAGCCAAGCTCCACTTTTCACCCACTTCTGGGCACACATCGGCTGTCGCCCTTCTCTAGAATTTCGATTTCTTTGTTCCTGTGGCATCTCAAAACGGAGCTCCCCATCTCGAACCCGTTAACACTCGCTCCCTTCCGATCTCGGAGCGGGCCTCCTCCAGCTCGCGTATTCCCCGCTTCCGCAATTCTTGTATGGGTAGCCACGGACCAGACGCGTCGAATAACCGCTCGCCGCAAGACGGGCAAGGCGGCGACTGCGGCAACTGCTTTTCAATGTCTTTGGGGTTATAGAAGGCGGCGAGTGTGTGGACTCTGCGCACGCCATGAAACGTCGATTCAAGTTCCGCGAGACGATGAGGATCTGTCGATAGAACTTTTCCCGCGTACTTGAGGGCGTGATAAAGAGCCGCGTAAAAACTCTTTGCCGCCTGGATACTGACGATGAACGAGCCATCCCCCGTGATGTCGGCCCACAGCTTGGAAAGTTCTTTGTTTTTCTGGGGCAGGAACGGACCACAGTAGACGGCGTGTGCGTGTAGGTTGGTATTACCAATCTTCCCGTTTCGCGTTTGCAGTCCGCCGAACTCATTGCACCACAAGACCCCGTAGTCCTTGCGGGAAATGCCCAGCCACCTCTCCACTGCTCGGAAGAATTTGCGGATATTGCGATTGAACCTCTTCACTTCATCGGGTGTCGGCATCTCCCCCGAGTTCTTTTGCGTGAAATCCAATTTCGCGATCACCGCACTTGGCACGTGTCCGTAAACTGGCCAGTGAGGCACGAGTCGCTTAACTATCAATCCCAGTCCAGCGTACTTCGCGAACAGCCGATTGAAGGATTGCCTTCCGCATGTGGGGCAATAACGATTACCGCAGCAGTAAGGAACAAAAAATGTGTGACCGGATCCACACATGCGTTGTCTGCCAAGAATCCCGCAATAGGCCCGCCGCCTACTCTTCGACTCCAAGCCGAGACGATGCATGAGCCCGGCTGTTTGCAACTGGCCCGGCGGAGCGCCGTAGGCGGCGGCGTTGGGGAATTCAATCGTGCCCTCAACGACGCAAGGCTCCGGCAGAATGTAAGCGGCATCGCCGCCCGTTCGACCTGAGCGTCTGTTGCCCTTGGGAGCGCCTGCGTCGAGGTCCAACCGGCCGGCACGTTGGCTAAGAGTTTCACCGGACTTAGATGTGACTTTGTGCAGTGTTCCGAATTCACGTCGACGAGATTCTTGAGCAGCCGATTTGGCCAGAGCATCATCGCGAAGGGCAGGCGATTCAGGAGTGAAGTAGCCATCGAAGTTCGGATTGGAGCTAGCTCCCATCGCACACACTTATTTGGTTTCTACAAGTAAAAGAGCGCTGCTTCGCAGCGCGGGTCTGCTGCCGCAGACCCCAGGGGGCTCGCCCCCTGAACCCCCAGACAGACTCTCTGGATCCATACCCGGCATCTCAGCCACCTTTTCCTGGCTGAGGGGAGGGGCTTCGCGTGCCGGTATAAGTCGCGGGATGTACGGTCTGTCAGTCCTACAGAGCCCGCCCTACGTGGCTGCACGAAGCCCCAGCTCGCGTCAACGCGATTCAATCGGAATCCTCTCTATGGACAGCCGCCATGCGATTTAAAACGAATAGGAGCGCTTGGCTTAGCTCACCTGGCCCGTCGGCCATGTCTCTCGCGCAGGCGTGGCACAGGGCAATGCGGGGCGCGTGGTAGAGGATCTTCTGCGTCTTTCTGGCTCCCCGTTGATACGCGAGCACAACGATTCCCATCTCGGGACGATGCTTCCCGCAGGAATCGCACTGGGCCTTTGCTCTTGCCATGCGGGAATTCTCTTTTAAGCCGGAATTCCTGCCCAGGCCGCGAAGTGAGGTTTTTTGAAGGGGTATGCGCGTCCGGACGCGAACAGGGCTTGTATGAGATACGCTTTGCGTCCGGACGCGAGCGGGCCTTGCGGTCCGAGGCCTCCCCGTCCGGTCGAGGCTACTTAGGTCGATGTACTAGCTCGTGGACAACCATCAACAGGATCGCAGCGAAGCCCAAGCCAGCGAGTAAGCCCGAAACCCGGAACTTTCCGTTTGCGTCAACAAGGGAAGGGTTGTGTCGTTTGAAGCGCTCGACCGCTTTCCGAATCGCTTCTTCACCGATGCTGCCCTCTGATTCTGCGCCGAACACGGAATAGGCGACTTCGAGCAAGAGAGAAACATCCCGATAATGAGGTGTTCCCGTTTTCTCCTCGATGTATCCGACAAATAGCATCAAGGGACGCTTGGGATTGAGGAAGCGATGGGATGTTGCCTGGCGAATCTCCTTAGCTCGTTCCTGTAGCCTCGCGATTGCAGCATTAAGGTTCTCTTCTAGGCCTGCTGGAGTCTCAAGCCTCAGTAATTTCAACGACTCTCTTACGATCAAGTTCCAAGCGACTGGCCATGAGGAGTAAGCGATTTGCGCTCTGCCGGGCCTGGAACCTCCAGTCTCTGAGAATTTCGGTGCCTGGTGCGCCTTTGAAGTCACACGACACTACCAGGCCCAGTGCTAGGCTCTCGCGATCGCAGCCGGCCTTCAGCAGGTTGTTCAAGCTCGACCGCGCGAACGCGGACTCGTGAGCCAGCCGGTCGAACTCCTGCTGCCATTTGAAGAAATCAAACTCGGTTGCAGCCATTGTCTCTCCCGAATAGCGCATAGGGGCACGTTACATTCGGCTGGCTAGCTAAGGGAAGATTCTAGGACTTCTGGCCACGGACGGCACCAATCTGGCTAACTTGCCGTGTGCGGGATCTGTCTAAACCAGGATTTCGGCACGCGTGTAACTGCGGAGTAGTCAGACGATTTGGAGAGCTGCTTGCGGTTCTGTGCTGAAAAGGAAGCCTTTTGACCCGATCCTCCACCCGCGAGCCAAGAATGGGGAATAGCGGGCCCCGAAGGGATTCGAACCCATGCGGCTTTTCGAGCAGTTATAGACTGCCCTTCCCCTCTTGGTGGATTCTCTTATTCCACCTGGTACAAGACATCGGGCAGGTCACTGCGAGTAAGAAAACATCCGCGCCCCGCTTTCAAAGACGAAGCAGTTCAAGGTTTGAAAAGGCGCATTTATTTTAACGCTTTGGTAGTATTTGGCGTGTGCCGGCTCCAAGAAGAAAAGACAGCATATTGTCCCCGATGGGTGACGTTCTGCGGCACGAAGATTGTTGGGCAAAGACGACCCAAGCTGGAAATCCCGGCATTAGTGTTCTTGACCACTGTCTGAATGTCGGCTGCGTCGCAGAAGCACTCCTAGCTGCTACCCAGCAAGTCCACACGCTAATCCCGTCCAGCGCCGCCACCCTCGCTGCTCTGCACGACATCGGCAAGGTCTCGCCGGGGTTTCAACGGAAGAGTGAGGCGTGGTTAGCGCAGCGTGCGCTGACGGATTGCGCACTGAAGGAGGGCTGGAGCGTGCGGGAATCCGACCACGCGAAGATCAGTCAATTCACCGTACAGAAGTTGCTACGTGATACCCATCTCCACCGCTGGGCAGCGGCTGTTGGTGCACACCACGGACGAATTAAAGGACAGCATGTGCAGGTAGGCGAACCTTGGGAAGCACAACGCCGCCAATTAGCGATGGAACTCATCCAGGAATTCGGGTCGTTACCCAATATGCCGCCCGGCGATGCCGCCCTCTGGTTCGTAGCTGGCCTGATAACGATTGCCGATTGGATCGGTTCAGACGAGAAAAATTTCCCGCAGAATGCGTCCTGGGATACGCAGGAGCGACGCAGGCAGGCGAAGACGGCGTTGGCGAGGATCGATTGGAGACCATTCAGGGCAAAGCAACTAAACGCATTCGGTGACCTGTTCCCGGAAATTCCGCAGGCAAACAGCCTACAGACCGCATCCGTGCAGGTGGTGCATGAACCTGGTATCTACGTTATCGAAGGGCCGATGGGCTACGGCAAGACGGAAGCGGCGCTGGCGGCGGCATATCAACTCATCATGACTGGGAAAGCGATCGGGCTGTATTTCGCCCTGCCGACGCAAGTGACCAGCAATCGGATTCATCTGCGCGTACAGCCATTCGTTGACCGGATTTCCGTTGAGCCGAATGCGGTGCGGCTGACCCACAGCGCTTCATGGCTGGTTGAGATCGAGCCGCCAGCGCAGCTGTACCCGGCAGCGCCGCATGATGACGAAGCGCGGGAGCATGTTTGCGTGGGTCGCTCGTGGTTCGCGTCAGCTAAGCGAGCACTACTTGCACCGTTTGGAGTTGGAACAATTGACCAAGCGTTGTTGGGCATCGTCGCCGCCAAACATTTCTTCGTCCGGCAGTTCGGTCTTGCCGGCAAAGTGGTGATCCTCGACGAAGTGCATACTTACGATCTTTATACCAGCACACTCATTGGCGAACTGGTGAAACGACTTCGGGAGTTGCAGTGCACCGTCATCATCCTGTCCGCAACGCTGACGGAAAGGCGGCGTCGTGAATTGCTGGGATTATGCGACGGTGAACCGCTCAGCGTAGCGTATCCGCTGGTGTCCGGCATGGTCGGTTCAATCATCGAACGCGCGTGCGCACCACCGCCATCTAAGACGATTCATATACGCAATGTACCCGATGGCTTGCCGGTGGAAGAAGCCATAGATCGCGCCTCCCACGGCGAATGCTTGCTGTGGATTCGCAACACAGTGGATGAAGCGCAAGAAACGTACCGCGCCCTTCGGAGTGCTAATTTTCAGAACGGCCCAACCATCGCGCTGCTGCATTCTCGCTTCCCATTTTTCCGCCGCGATCAAATCGAGAACGACTGGATGAGTCGGCTCGGCAAAGACTCTACGAATCGGCCCGTCGGCTGCGTCTTAGTTTCAACCCAGGTTGCCGAGCAGAGTGTGGATATAGATGCTGACCTGCTGATTACCGACCTCGCCCCGACCGATATGCTGCTGCAACGGCTCGGCCGTCTATGGCGTCACACCCGTCCCACCCGTCCTTGTCCGCAACCCGAAGTTTGGATTCAAATGCCAGATGATGCCTCGCTTCCCGACGTGAGCGTGAAGGAACTTCGCAACGCTTTCGGCAAGAGCGCCCGCGTCTATGCGCCCTATATCCTGTTACGTTCGCTCCAGCAGTGGTGCGGCAGGACGACCATTGTGTTGCCGGATGACATCCGCCCGATTCTCGAAGCCACCTACGCTGATCCCGCCGCCGAGCCGCCCGCTTGGCAGGAACTGCGAAAACAGTTGGAGGAGCAAAAAGAAAAGCTGGCTCAGAAGGCACTCAATGCAACCAAAATCTGGAACAACCCGGCCTTGCCAGACGAAGAAGGCGTCCAGACCCGCTACAGTGCCTATCCGATGGCACAATTGCTGCTGGCGACTGAGATCACCTACCTCGACTCCCACTCTGCGCGCGTCCGCCTGCTCGATGGCGCGGAAATCACTGCCCATAGCCGCGACTGGAACTTCGATGCTGCCAAAGCAATCTATCGCAATCTCGTACGCGTGCCGCATTGGGCAGTTGCGGACGGTCTTGCAGACTCGCCGGGCTGGCTGGCCAATCACGTTGCCCAACCCACCGCTCTCGGACTGATGCAACCGGATGGAGACATCCACTGGTGCGGCGATGGACAGCAAACACGGCTTTCCTACCACGCCGATCAGGGTATTAACATCAACCGCGAACCCCTGTCGCATGCGCCTCATGAGGATTTCCATGAATCTTACGACTGACCCTTGGATTCCGGTTGTCTGGAATGACGGCAAGCCAGGAAGTGTCAGCCTGTGCGAAGCGTTCGAGCGCGGCGAAGAGGTCCGCGATCTCGCCGTCCGCCCGCACGAACGTATCGCCGTGATGCGCTTGCTCATCTGCATTGCCCAGGCCGCCCTAGACGGCACAAACAGCCAAAAAGATTGGAAGACCTGCCGTCCGGAGATCGTCCCCACCGCTCTCGACTACCTCAAGCGGTGGCATGCTGCTTTTGAGTTGTTTGGCGACGGCCCACGCTTCTTGCAGGTAGCCAACTTGACTGCGAAAAAATCCAATGCGGATGACGACGAAGCTAACTCGACTAGCAAACTCGACCTCGCGCTGGCTACGGGCAATAACACGACGCTTTTCGACAATGCGGGCGGCTCGGAGCGCACTTTTACATCCGCTCAGCTCGCTTTGATGGTAACGGCATTTCAGTGTTTTTCGCCTGGCGGTCGCATCGGCGTGGCGTTGTGGAGTGGTAAGGAAACGGCCGGCAATGGGTCGAGCGACCATGCGCCGTGCCTAGCCGGTGGGATGTTACATGCACTGCTCCGAGATAACAATCTGCTTGCCACGCTGCATAAGAACCTCATAACCAAACAGCAGGCGGAGCAACTCTTTGGGAATGGCTCTTGGGGCAGACCGGTCTGGGAGTTAATGCCCAAGTCACTGGCTGATACCGGAGCCTTGCGAAATGCCAGCCATACCTACTTGGGTCGCCTTGTTCCGCTGACGCGCGCGATATTGCTCGCAGATGACTGCCGGTCTCTCATACTCGCCAACGGGCTGAAGTACGCGTCCTATGATCATGGATGGCGCGAGCCTTCTGCTACGATTGTCACACGAACGATCAAAGGATCGCCCAAGCGCATCGTGTTGTCGGCCTCCATCGAGAAGGCTGCGTGGCGTGAGTTACATGCCCTGACGGTCAAAGCCGTCAGCCAAAATACCAACGGCGGCCCAGTCGCACTACAGAACGTCTCTGCTGGAGAAGCTTTCGATCTTTGGGTGGGCGCACTTGTGGCCGACAAAGCCAAGCCGGTGGATACCACCGAATCCGTGTTTCACATTCCTGCCGCGATGCTGACCGAAATGAGCCAGACGATTTACGAAGCTGGAGTGCGGCTGGCGGAAACGACGGAGTTTCGGGTAAAGCGGGCCGTATCGATTTACCACAAAGAAGTTGGTGACAATCTTGACCGAGCCGAAATGAAGAATCGCCGCCGGGTAATCCAGAGCAACGCTGCCACCCAGTTTTGGACTGACATCGAGAGTGCCGTGCCGCGCTTGCTGGAAGTCGCCGACGCACCCAGGAGTCTTGGCCTGAATGCTGAGTGGCAGAATACGGAGTGGGGAAAATCCGTGTGGCGCGCCGCCCGCTCTGCGTACGAACGCGCCTGCCCGCACGAGACGCCGCGTCAAATGCGTGCTTATGTGCTGGGGCTGAAGAAATTGCTCGCGGCCCCCGCCCAGCACGCCGAGGGTGAACCCGAAAAGGAGGTAGAAGCATGAGCGCCAATCAACCCGAACCCAAGGAAGCTGCCAGGCGCTTGTTGACATACCTGCGCCAACTCAAAAACGACCGGGGTGCGATGGCTGATCTGCGCTGTGCGCTAAGTCCCACCAAACTTCCCCGCGCCTGGCCGCTCTTGGCGCGCGTGGGCGGCATCGGCAACCCTCGCGTCGAAACTGTCGCCGGCCTATTCGCTTACCATCCGGATGAAACCAACGCCGGGAACCTCGGCACAACCTGCCGACATCTCGCCGGTGAGAACACCAGCTTCGATGCCCGATTCCGCAGGCTGCTTTCTTGCGACCGCGACGAGATTTGCGAGCGCCTGCGTCCAGTGGTTCTCGCCGCCAAGGCCAAAGGTATCCACATTAACTACGAGGAGTTGTTCGCTGATCTTTGCTACTGGGGCAACAAGGTGAAGCCCCGTTGGGCACGCGAATACTGGGGCGCACCCGAAGGCGAGGAACCGGCCGTTCTCGCCAAATCGGAGGCCACTCCATGACCCATCTCACCCAAGTCACCCTCGATATCGCCACGGCCTCACGGTTGCGCCTGCGCGATTGCTACGACTGGCATCAGGCAGTTTGGAAGGCATTCCCCGGTCGCGATGGCCAGAAGCGCGAGTACCTGACGCGGCTTGACCAGCGGCGGGAAGGCTTCCGCTTGCTCATCGTTTCACCGGCGCAACCAGTACGGCCCGATTGGTGTCCGGCGGACGCAGAAAGTTGGAAGACAAAAGAGATCCCAGCTAACTTTTTCACTCGCCACCGGTATGCGTTCCAGCTCTGCGCCAACCCAACTAAGAAAGTTTCTAAGGAACGGGCCGACGGCTCGTTGACGAAAAACGGTAGGCGCGTCCCATTGGGGCAGCGCGAGGAACTTGCAGAGTGGATCAAGCGCAAGGGAGACCAGGGTGGTTTCACTGTGGATGAGTCCGCGCTCCGAACATTCTCGCGTGGCCGGGAGTATTTTGAGAAAAACGGCCAGCGCGGTCTGTGCAGCGCGGTCGAATTTCAAGGTACGCTGGCGGTGACCGACCCGGCCAAGTTTCACGAAGCTTTCACGCGCGGCATCGGCTCGGCCAAGGCATTCGGCTTTGGCCTGCTCGTTATCGCCCCAATCGAATAAGGACGATTCAAAACGACCGAAAGGAACGAATATGAAACTCATCGAACTGCACATTCTGCAATCTTTCCCCGTCTCCTGCCTCAACCGCGATGACGTGGGCGCGCCCAAGACTGCCACCTTCGGCGGTGTCACCCGCGCTCGCGTTTCCAGCCAATGCCTGAAACGGGCCATCCGTAAATACGCTCAAGACAACTTCCCAGCAGCCCGCTTTGGCGGTCAACGCACGAAACTTATCATCGAGCCGCTAAGGAAAGCTCTCGTCGCCGAAGAGGTCGCCGAGGAGGCGGCCACCAAGTTGGCCCTAGAAATCGCCGACCTGCTGTCCGGCTTGGACGAAAAGACAGTGGATAAGAAGAAAGGTACACCCAAAGAAGGACAAGTGCCGCGCGTTGGAACCCTTATCTTCCTGTCGCCGGCGGAGATCGGTGCGTTGGCGAAGAGCGTTGCCAAACTCGCTCAAGAAGACGCCAAGAAGAAGATCGACGTCAAGAAGCTGGTGACCGTCTGCAAGCAAACGCCGCTGAGTGATGCCGCCGACATCGCCATCTTTGGCCGGATGGTTGCCAAAGGTCCGGACCTCACGCTCGAAGGGGCCGGAATGTTCAGTCACGCGCTGTCAACACACAAGGGCGACAACGAGATTGATTTCTTCTCTGCTGTGGATGATGCCAAGCTCAAGGAAGAAGACGCGGGCGCGGGGATGATTGGCACGGTCGAGTTTACCTCGGCGGTTTACTACCGTTATGCCGCGCTCAACCTCGGCATGCTCGCCGATGACGATCATCTGGGCAAGCTGACAACCGATGAACGCCGCGCAGTCGTGGACGCCTTCATACGTGCTTCGCTACTGTCTGTGCCCACAGCGCGCCATAACGCGATGAATGCCCACACGCTGCCTTGCTACGTGCTCGGTCTTGTGAAAGAGAAAGGCCAGCCGCTGCAACTTATCAACGCCTTCGAGAAGCCGGTCGCTCCCAAGAGCAAAAATGACGGCCTGATGGATACCTCCATCGCCGCACTCAGGGAACATCACGAGCAGTTGAAGAAGACTTGGGGCATCAAGCCGTCATTGGAGGTCGCAATTCCGGACAAGCCGCTCGATGAATTCTGCAAGGGGATTCTGGGCCATGTCTGAAACTGCGTACCTCGCGCTAATGCTCGACGGCCCAATGCAATCGTGGGGATTTTCCAGCCGGTTCCAGCGCCGAACCACTGGTTTGCACCCAACCAAGAGCGGCGTCATCGGCCTAGTTTGCGCCGCCATGGGACTGGCGAAAGGCTCGCCTGAAGAGCGCGCCACGCTCCCGAAACTGGCAAATCTAAAGATGACAAGCATAGCCATTCCACGCAATGTGCCCGTTCTTCGCCTTGAGGACTATCACACTGTGCTTGATACTCGCCGCGCGAGCGGCGCCATGAACAAAGACGCCGTTGTTACGCGCCGCCAGTACCTGCTCGACGCCCGATTCGGCGTGATTTTAGAAGGCGACCGCGCCATGCTGGATATCGCTGCCACCCGACTCCAAGATCCTGTTTGGGGTGTTTGGTTTGGGCGCAAGAGTTGCATCCCATCCGTACCGGTGTTTGTGGACTTGTGCGAATCCCAAAGCGCCGCATGGAAAGCTGTCCTGCGGGCTTGCAAACTGAGTGAGGAGATACCTATGGAGATGTTCACCACCGTTGCTGATGTGAAAGACTTCGCTGAAGGCACGGACTCGATCAGCGATCATCCAGTTAGCTTTGGCGACGCCACGAGCAGTGGTCCGGACAAGCGTCGGTTCGCCGTCCGCCGCATTGCGCTCAAGCCTGGCATTCAGCAGTCGTGACTCGGCATTCGCCATTGCCATCATGCCCATTTTCGAAAAACCGCCCTTGGAAACGCTGACGCCGGCGAAGGATCGATGGACTCCTATCTACCTCGAACACGGCCGGGTGGAGGTGGATGACTCCAGCATTAAGTGGATTGGCGCGGACCACACCGTCTACCGGCTGCCCATTGCCACGCTCTCGGCAGTGTTGCTCGGTCCCGGCACAACTGTGACTCATGCGGCCATGAAAGCCTGCTCTGATTGCAATACGCCGGTCTGCTGGATCGGCGAGGATGGACTGCGGTTTTACGCGTTCGGCATTACACCCAATCACGACAACTTGATGCCCCGCAAGCACGCTGCCGCTTGGGCCGATAAGAAGCAGCGCGCCGAGATCGCCCGCCGCATGTTTGCCCGCCGATTCCCCGGCGTGGATGTGCATGCTTATTCCGTCAACGAATTGCGTGGCATGGAGGGCTTGCGTGTGCGCGCCAAATATGCTGAACTCGGCCAGCAATATGGCGTCACCTGGAAAGGGCGCAATTACGACAAATCGAACTGGAATCTGGCTGACAACATCAATCGGGCGCTCTCCGCCGCCAACGCCAGCCTCTACGCACTGTGCGCTGCCGTCGTTTGCTCGCTCGGTTACATACCGTCGCTGGGTTTCGTCCACGACGGTGGCACACTCCCGTTCATCTATGATGTGGCTGACCTCTACAAAGAAGTCATCACTTTCCCAGCGGCATTTCAAGCAATGCAGCAGAACACCAACGACCATGGGGAATTGGTTCGCACCCTGCTCAAAGAGCGAGTGGAACAAGAAAGGCTGCTCCAGCGAATTCCCAAAGAGCTGGAGGAACTTTTTGCATGACGGTGATTGTTGCCAACGATCTCCCTGATGCTATTCGCGGGATGCTCAAGCGTTGGTTTATCGAGCCGCGCCCCAATGTCTTCGTAGGCACACTCAACCGCCGCACTCATGAGAAAACCATCGAGTACATCAAACGTAATGCCGGCCAGATCGGCCTGTTGATCGTAAGTAACTATCCGAACTGCCAAGGTTTCAAAATTGAAGCTACCGGGCCTACTGTCCGCAGAGCCGTTGAAGTTTCCGGCTTGTGGATGGTCGCAGAGAAATGGGAGGAGGAGACACCGACTGGAAATACTCAGGCGAGCGATTTTTCGTCCGGCAATTAAGCTAACCCGTTTGAAATTCAGGGTTTTCCCCACGCGCGTGGGGATGGTCCGGCTTGCGCCCGGTAGACTTGTGAAGTCCGCCCGTTTTCCCCACGCGCGTGGGGATGGTCCGATGTATGTTCTCACTTGTTAGGTTGGATTGCAGTTTTCCCCACGCGCGTGGGGATGGTCCGTTTTCCCTTACGGTACTCACACCGTGCTTTTAGTTTTCCCCACGCGCGTGGGGATGGTCCGATTGTATGTTCTCACTTGTTAGGTTGGATTGCGTTTTCCCCACGCGCGTGGGGATGGTCCGATCCAGCATCCTTGCAGTTGCCCGCCGTCGAAGTTTTCCCCACGCGCGTGGGGATGGTCCGTCCGTGGGCTTGGCAGTTCTAGCCCCGGACTTGTTTTCCCCACGCGCGTGGGGATGGTCCGCCGACATCGTAGACGACAGGCCCGAGGATGGGGTTTTCCCCACGCGCGTGGGGATGGTCCGGCAGCCGAGCAGCAAGCCATCATCCGACGAGTGTTTTCCCCACGCGCGTGGGGATGGTCCGTTGACCTTCTCCGCCGTCACGAGCTGCGACGTGTTTTCCCCACGCGCGTGGGGATGGTCCGCCTCCATGCTCGATACCAGGAGTACAGGTTCCGTTTTCCCCACGCGCGTGGGGATGGTCCGCGTTTCCGCGACGACTACCGCGCCGGGCAGATGTTTTCCCCACGCGCGTGGGGATGGTCCGGCTTCGCGTGCGGATTGCGCGACTGGGAGACCGTTTTCCCCACGCGCGTGGGGATGGTCCGTAGGTGCGATGTTTTGACGTACGCGAGGTTTAGTTTTCCCCACGCGCGTGGGGATGGTCCGTACCTGTCCAGTGTGAAGCCGATCTATGTAGTGTTTTCCCCACGCGCGTGGGGATGGTCCGTTAGCACACTCCAAGGGACGAGACGGGAACTGGTTTTCCCCACGCGCGTGGGGATGGTCCGCCTGCGCGGATCGCAGCCTCTCCATTCCCTTGGTTTTCCCCACGCGCGTGGGGATGGTCCGTGGCTACGGGATGTAGGTTTGGCCCTCTATGAGTTTTCCCCACGCGCGTGGGGA
>CAYTIL010000009.1:0-28299 GCA_964437985.1 uncultured Acidobacteriaceae bacterium | reverse complement strand
GGCTGACTTGAAGGTAGTTAGGTATGAGGTCCTTGAAAACAACACCTTTATCCCGTTGCCAATCATCACATCTTATTAAATAGCATCCTGGGTGTAGTGTCAAGTGGTATTCGCTCATCGTTCGCCTAGCAACGCGAGTGGTGTAAACCCATCAGCGAACGGAGAAACCGAGCATCGGGGCGACCGGGAGCGCCAAGAAATGCGCTGCCCTGTTTTTCCCCTGCCGCCTTCTTTCCTGGGAAGCCTCTCCTCGTCGGCCACGGCCGACGAGGATGCGGCGAGGAAAGAAGGCGGCAGGGGAAAAACAGGGCAGCGGGGTGGAGGGGCACCCTCACCTATGCCTCGCGCCTACGGCGCTGGGCTACGTACTGGCGTCGCCACGGGCGTTTTGGCGACAGCCGAAGTGCATAGATCCTTCGGCCGCCAACGGCGGCCTCAGGATGACAGTCGTAAGGGGAGGGTTGGTTCTTCGAAACTCGAAACCGAGAACCGAAAACCGGAAACCGTCTCCTAATCCGCCGCAGCCCGCTCGCGCTCCAGGCCGCTGCGCAGGTCCTGGGTGAGCAGGCGGTGGAACAAATGTTCGCCGGCTTCGCGGCGGACGGAGAGGCGTCCGGCGGTGTAGGCGCGGGAGTTCAGGCCACGCTGCACCGACTCGCAGATGGCGTGGTCTTCGTCCTGCACGCGATGGCTCACTTCGATGCTCTTGCGGTTGTACTCCGAGGCCTGCGGGCTGATGTCGGCGAAGTAGAAGTCGAAGATCACCTGGCAGCGGTCCATGCCCAGAGGCAGCACCAGGTTGGTGTCCAGGTAGCCCTGGTACCAGTTGAACATCACGTTGGGATAGAGCCAGAAGTAGTAGGCATAGCCCTTGCGGACAGCGGCCGTGGCCTGCTCACCTCCGGCGACGACCGGACTCGACTGCAGGCAGTAGCGGTCCTCAGTTTCGATCTTGTAGTCGGTGTATTCCAGGACGCTGTTCAGTCCCTTGTGCAGGTGCGGGACGTGATAGCCGCCGTCGAGGTAGTTGTCCACGAACACCTTCCAGTTGCAGTTGAGATGGAAGACGCGGCGCTCGACGAAGTGCAGCGTGTCCAACCCAAGCGGCAGGACGCGTCCCGCAAAGCCGGGACCGAGGAAGTCGGCCAGCGGCGCGGCCGCAGGGTCGAGATTGACGAACACGAACTTCTCCCAGGTGGCGACCTGTACCGGGACCAGGCCGTTCTGGGCGCGGTCGAAGTTGCGGACGTCGTTGAACTCAGGCGCGCCCTTCAGCGTGCCGTCGAGCCCGTAAGTCCAGCCGTGATACGGGCAGCGCAGATGCTGCGCGCAGCCCGCAGGCTCGGTCATCACTGCGGCGGCGTGGTGGCGGCAGACGTTGAAGAAGGCGCGCAACACTCCATCGTCGCCGCGGACAACGACCAAAGGCTCTTCGGCGACGGTAGCGGTGATGTACTCACCGGGCTTGGCTACCTGGCCGGCGCGGCCCACCATCTGCCAGGAACGGCTGAAGACGGTGCTCCGCTCCAGGTCAGCAATGCGCGGATCGGTGTAGAAAGGCGCGGGAATGGTTGCCGCCTCGGCCAGAGGTGCGCGTTCGTCGTAGCCGGCGAGTATGTGGTCGAGGGGTTGCATGCAGTACCTAGTGCCTGGTACCGAGTACCGAGTACAGAGTACCGAGTACAGAGTACAGAGTAAGGCCAACGACGAAGCCACAGATTACAGCAAGAAGAGAAAATTGCGGAAGGAGGGAGGAGGATTTTGTGTTTTCAGTTTCCGGTTTGCGGACTAGAACGTGATCTGCCGTAGAGGAACGGGAAACCGGAAACCAGAAACCAGAAACGGAAAACCGAAAACCGAACACCGAACACCGAACACTCCACTTGCATCCGGCTTGCTTCCGTGTGAGACTCTGCGCTTCGGCGGAGGCGAGACGCGATGCTGGCCTTCAAGATCACCGACCTGCTGGAGACGCTGGCCAAGGCCGGCAAGCCGTACCGGGAGTTTCTGCGCACCGATGCCATGAGCGCTGGCGTCTATGCGCTGCCTGCGTACGGCGAAGACCAACAGACACCCCACAGCGAGGACGAGATCTACTACGTGGTGAGCGGCCGCGCCAAGTTCTTCTGCGAATCCACCGGAGCGCGCCGCAACCGAGACGTGGGCCCGGGCTCGGTGCTCTTCGTGGGAGCGAATGCCGACCATCGCTTCCACAACATCAGCGAAGACCTGGTGCTGCTGGTCTTCTTCGCTCCCGCGGAGGGATCGCGGACGCGGAAAAAGAAGAGCGTAGTACCAAGTACCCGGTAAATCTAGCCGCCTTGCTTACTGAGCCTGCGAGAAACCAGGTACAACGGATAGCTTCCGGCCAGCACCAAGAGCGCATAGACGCTGTTGCGGGTGTCGCCGGCGATGGCACCCACAAGAAACGCGATGGAGCCGAGGACTGCCAGGCCGGTGGTCCAAGGATATCCCCAGGCTCGGTAGGGGCGTGGCGCGTCCGGCTCGCGCTGGCGCAGCACGAACATGGCAACGTAGGCGAGCACGTAGTCGGTGACGAAGAAGAAGGTGGTGACGGCGAGCACGTCTTCGAAAGGGCGCTTTTCGCCCACGCGCAGCAAGGGCAACAGGGTGAGTCCCACCGAGCCCAGCGTGCTCAGCAGCAGCGCGGTGGTGGGAGTGCCGCCGGGATTCACGCGAGCGACCACGCGGGGGAGCAGTCCGTCGCGGCTCATGGCAAAGGTGATGCGGCTGGCCATGAGGTGGTAAGCGTTGATGCCACTCAGCATGGAGACAATGAGCAGCGCGCTGATGACGGTAATGGTCCAGGCGCCGAAAATCTCCCCCACGGCCAGCTTGCTGCCGGCGATAGCGCTCATGGGCAGCGCGTACAGCAGCGCCAGGTTCACCAGAAGGTAAATCGCCATCAGCGAGAGCACGCCCCAGAAGGTGGAGCGGGGAGCGTCGCGTCCGGGATCGCGCAGCTCCTCACCGAAGTAGATGGCTCCGTACCATCCGTCGTAGGTGTAGATCACGGCCTGCGCGGCGATTACCAGCGCAACCAGCAAGGGAATGCCGCTGGGCAGCGGCGCGGGCGCACTGGCTTGTCCGGGGCTGGCGAGTACGAAGATGGCGACTACCAGCGCGAGAAATCCGAGCGCCTTGGCGGCGCTGGTGATGTTCTGGATGAGGCTGCCCCAGCGAATGCCGCGCCACTGCAGCAGCGCCACGCCGATGATGACGGCAATGGCAATGGGAATTTCGCGGCCAGCGAGCTCGGGATGTCCGAGAGCGTGCTTCCGCAGCAGCACGTCGGTGTACTCGCCGATCACGATGGAAACGGCGGCAGTGGTGCCGCACTGCGCCAGCCAGTCGGTCCAGCCGACGGCGAAGCCGGGAAACTCGCCCAGCGCGCGCCGAGTGAACACGTAGTAACCGCCGGAACGGGGCGTCATGGCGCTGAGTTCGGAGATCGAAAAAGCACCCAGCAGCGCGTACAGTCCGCCGGCCACCCACACCGCGATGAACACCCAGGCGTTCGGGAGTTGCGCGGCCACCTCGCCGGGCGTGCGCAGGATGCCAGCGCCAATGGTGTTGCCGATGATGACGGCCAGGCCGAACCCGACGCCCAGCACCCGCAGCAGCCCGCCGCGCGAGGGCGTGGCTTCGGCTGTTGTCGGGGAAGCGATGGGTTGGGGCGGGGTCAGAGTGGACATGCGGCCGGGATTATCCCATAGCGAGGTCGTCCGGGGCCTCGAGCGGGGTCCCGCATTGCCGGCAGATCACTGCGGAGCAGTCGCCGCAGGTGAGGGGATCAAGGACCTCTTTCGCGCACTGCGGGCAGTAGAGCGGTTGCGGCGCAGGTTCAGCTCTTTGAGCCATGGAGCGAGGAACTGTAGCATGAACCAAGAGCTAAGAGAGCTTCATGACTCCTGACGAACTGCTGCAACAGGAATTCAATCGCTGGGCCGAGCAAGGCCGCGGCGAGGAGATGGAGCGCCACCATCTCGACATCACCGAGAAGACCCTGCGGGTGATGGAGTTGAAGCCGGGCGAGCGCGTGCTCGACCTGGGTTGCGGTGCGGGCTGGGCCACGCGCATCCTGGCGCGGCTGGTGGCCGATGGAGCCGAGGGCCGCGGCCAGGTGGTGGGCCTCGACATTGCCGACGAAATGATCCGCCGCGCGCGCGCCGCTTCACGCGATTTCGCGAACATCATGTACGTGTGGGGTTCGGCGCAGAAGATCCCTTGGGAGGAAAACTTCTTCGACAAGGTGCTGTCGGTGGAATCGTTCTACTACTATCCCGACCAGCACCGCGCGCTGCACGAACTGTTTCGGGTGATGGCGCCGCGCGGGCGGCTCTTCATCCTGATCAATCTATACAAAGACAATTCCCACTCGCTGCGCTGGGTGGAGGAGCTGAAGGTGAAGGTGCACGCGCTCTCCGAAGCCGAGTACGTGGACATGCTGAAGCAGCACGCCTTCGAGGATATTTCTGCCCGCCGCATCCCCGACGACACGCCAACTCCCGACGAGTACTCCGGCAAGTGGTTTCGAAACGCCGCCGAGCTGCGCGAGTTCAAACGTATCGGGGCGTTGCTGCTGATGGGGACGAAGCCGGATCTCAGGTCGCCGGCGCCGGGGTATCAGATCTACTGAGTTGCGAGTACCCGGTACCTAGTACCTAGTACCTAGTACCTAGTACCCAGTGAGAGACACTTCGGTGCGGCTTCGGGGCGAGTAGGTGGACTGAGAACTGGGTACTGAGTACTGGGAACTAGACGGCGTCCGAGACGCTGCTAAAGGTGAAGTCGCGGACCTTCATGGCAGGGACGACGCGGTTGTTGGAGCGGACGGGGCGGCCCAGCATCTCGACATTGGCGAGGACGTTGGCCGGGCTTTCGTTCCAGCGCAGATTCATTACCGGGTGGGAAATCTTGCCCTTCTCGATCCAGAAGAGGCCGTCGCGGGTGAGGCCGGTGAGCTGCACGGTCTGGGGATTGACGAAGCGCACGTACCAGAAGTGCGTGACCAGCAGGCCGCGCTCGGTGGAGCGGATGAGTTCGTCGAGGGAATGATCCTCGCCGTCGATGACCAGGCGCGAGCCGGGATTGGGAGTCGGCTTGGTGTTCTTTTGCTTCGCCCAGTAGCGGCCGTAGCCCAGGTTCTTCACCACACCGTTTTCAATCCAGGTGATTTTCTCCGCCGGCAGGAAGTCGTCGGCATCGTCGCCGCCGCCAAAGAAGAGCTGTCCGGTGCCGCCCAGCGAGGTGGCCACGTTGCCGCTCCAGGGAAGTCCGTTCTGGCGGGGGTCGAAGGGGTCGGTGCGAGCGGTGATCCTCTCGGAAAAGAGTTTTTCACCGAGCCGGGTGCCGCCGCCTTTGCGAGTGAGCAGCGAGCGGCCTTCTTCGGCGGCGCGGGCGTCGAATCCGCCGAACAGGGACTGCATCAGGCCGGAGACCGCCGCGGGTTCGAGCACCACCGTGTACTTGCCCGGCTCGATGGGCCGGGGCTTCTGCGAGAGCACAGACTTCTCGATGGCGATGCGCGCGGTGGCGGGGGCGTCCAGGTCGCTCATGCGCACGCTCTCCGCCGAGGCCCAGCCCGAGCCGGTGGCGTCCGGGGTGCGCGCGGTGAGTGAGAACTCGGCGTCGGTGCGCTGACCGTAAGCGAAGTTGCCGCGCTGGTTGCCCAGGGCCAGGGACTCGGTCTCCAGCTCGAAGTAGCCGGCAGCGCTCAGCTTCTGCTTTTCCGCGCCTTCGATGGCGGCCCTGACGCCGGGCAGCATATCCGGTTGGGCGGCACGGCTGGTGGCTTCGTCGAAGCTGGAGGTTTCGGGATACTGCTGCGCAGCCAGCGGCTCGACGTACTCCGGGTCCTGCGGGGCGAAGCTGGCCAGCTCTTCGGCGCGGGCCACGGCGGATCGCAGCGATTCGTCGGAGGCCTCGTTGGTGGAGATGGCGCCGGTGCGACGGTCCTTGGTGGAGGAGATATTGATGGCGATGCCCGACGACTTGCCGCTGGTGGTGATGGAATTGGCGGCGAAGCGGGTCTGGGCCAGGTCGAGCGCGCCCACGGTGACGGAACAGTCGTCGGCCTTGGAGAAGGAGAGCACCTTGTCGACGAGTTGTTTGGCCTGGTCGCGGGTCAGCATGGTTGAAGCGTCCCAATCATAAGGGCCATCGGAAAGTTACCTGGTCTGAATACGCCTCTACATTCCGAGGCAAAAACCAAGATCCCTCGACTGCGCGCTCCTTCGTCCGCCACGGCGGACTCGGTCGCGCTCCGCTCGGGATGACAAGTCTCGCTATTCAACAGTTCACCGAAGAAAATCAATCGGTCCTCAACACGTTGATCTGGCGGAAGAGCGACGGCGCCGAGTTGTGGCTCATGGCGTTGATTTGGGTGGGCTCGCCCTTGCCGTCGGAGGTGAGGCCGTGGTTCACCCAGAAGCGCTCGTCGGCGGTGGCCGCAAAATTGGACCAGAAGTCCGGCGTACGCGACTGGTAGGCCACGCGCGAGATCATCTTCCCTTTCTTGCCGTTTTTGATTTCCCAGAAGGCGTCGCCGCCGAACTGGAAGTTGTAGCGCTGCTGGTCGATGGACCAGGAGCCGCGGCCGTCAATCAGGATGCCGTCGTCCACCATGGCGATGAGGTCGTCGGGCGTGGCGGGCTTGGCGCCCGGCTTCAGCCAGACGTTGGGCATGCGCTGGAAAGGGATGCTGTCGAAGGAGTCGGCATAACAGCAGCCGCGCGATTCCTTTTCGCCAATCCAGTGCGCCTGCTCGCGGGTGGTCTGGAAGCCGACGAACATGCCGTTCTTGAAAATGTCGAAGGAGGTGGCTTGGACGCCGTCGTCGTCGTAGCCCACGGTGGACATGGCGCGGGGCAAAATGCGGTCGCCCACCACGTTCATCAGTTCGCTGCCCACCCGGAACTTGCCCAGCTTGTCAATGGTGAGGAAGGAGGTGCCGGCCAGGTTGGCCTCCATGCCCAAGGCGCGGTCGAGTTCGGTGGAGTGGCCGCAGCTTTCGTGGATGGTCAGCGCCAGGTGGTTGGGCATCAGAACCAGGTCCTTCTTCCCCGGCTCGACCGGCGGCGCGGAAAGGTGCTCCACCACTTCTTCTCCGATGCGGCGGCCGTTGCCCGGCAGGTCGGATTCCTCCACGGCTTCGTAGCCCGCGGTGAACGGCGAAGGCGAATAGTTGCGCTGGCGGGAGATGCGAGTCTGCAGATCGCGGGCGCGCGCCGACACCTGCCCGTAGGACTGCACGATATATTGCTGGATGCGCGAGCCTTCGCTGGAGGCGAAGAACTTGTCCTCGGTGTGGGCCACCACCACGGAGCGCGCGGAGAAAACCTTTGGCACCTTCTTCGCTTCCGCGTTGGCCTGCTCCAGCAGCGCCAGCTTCTCGGCGACCGGAACGTCGAACGGATCCTTGCGGTGTGGCGTGGTCCACTTGTCCACGTAGGCGCGCACCGGCGCCAGCTTCACCGGCTGCTTTTGCAGCACGGAATTGGCCTTCGCGACCGCGACGGCCTCGCGGGCCACTCGCGCAATCTCTTCCCTGGTGACGATGCGGCTGGCGGCGAAGCCCCAAGTGCCGCCGGCGATTACGCGCACACCGAATCCGAAACTCTGCAGCTCGTTGATCGTCGGAACGTGATTAAGCGTGCCGGAATCCGCCTGAGGCGTGGTGAGCAGCTGCACCACTTGGTCGCGATAGCGGTTGATGCGGATGTCAGCGTAAGTGGCGCCGGCTTTCTTGGCGGCATCAAGCGCCACGTCGGCAAGCGCGGAGAGCAGGGCCGAAGGGCGTCCCTGGCCGGTGTTCTGGGCGTTCAGTTCGGGCAGTCCAAACAGTTCCGCGGCCCAGGCAGCGGCAGCGGTGCTGCAGGTGAGCGAGACGAACTGTCGGCGGGAAAGGGCCATGTGCGCTAGCGCAGCGTGCGATTATTCCAGAGGGCGCGTCGGTAAGCAAGCCTGTTCGAGGACCCTAATCGAGAGCCACCGCGAAGTGAAGTTGACACTCTGCGAACGCCTCCATAGACTGCTCGGTTAGGGACGATTTCGAGCGCACATCCATGCCCTGGCTGCAGAACAAGTTCGAGAAGAATTTCCTGATTACCACGGTGGACTACGTGTTCAACTGGGCGCGGAAGTCGGCGCTCTGGCCCATGACCTTTGGCCTGGCGTGCTGCGCCATCGAGATGATCGCGTCTTCGACGGCGCGCTTTGACATTGCGCGCTTCGGGTCGGAGGTCTTCCGTCCCAGCCCGCGGCAGAGCGACCTGATGATTGTGGCCGGCACCGTGACCCTAAAGATGGCGCCGGTGATCCAGCGCATCTACGCGCAGATGCCCGACCCCAAGTGGGTGATCTCGATGGGCGCGTGCTCGTCGGTGGGCGGTCCGTTCAACACCTACGCCGTGCTGCAGGGCGTGGACAAAATCGTGAACACCGACGTGTACGTGATTGGCTGCCCGCCGCGTCCGGAGAACCTGTTCTACGCGCTGCTCAAGCTGCAGGACAAGATTGACCACATGTCGCTGGCCAAACGGCCTACGGAAGTGCGCCTGGAGGAGAACATGGTGGAGAACTTTAAGCGACAGGTGATGATTGCTCAAACCTTGCAGCCGAAGTAGAGCGAGATCCTTCGCTTCGCTCAGGATGGCGGCCCCGGGCTCAGACGCCCGGGAAGGCGCCGCCACTTCAAGCGCCAGGTGATGATCGCGCAGACGCTGCAACCGAGATAGTGCAGAGTGCAGAGTACAGAGTGCAGAGTACCCAGTACCCAGAGTCATCCATGGCTGAGTTTGTGAGAATCGGCAACAAGGCCGACCTGCCGGGCAGCGAGGAAGCCAAGGAGTTTCCCTGCGGGGAGAGCAAGATAATTTGTGTGGCCAACGTGGGCGGCGAGCTCTCGGCGCTGGACAACGTTTGCCTGCACCGCGGCGGGCCGCTGGGACAGGGCGTCATCGCCGATGGCACGCTCATCTGCCCCTGGCACGGCTGGCAGTACAACCCCAAAACCGGCGAAGCCATTCATAGCCCCGCGGCCAAGGTCGCGGTCTATCCCATCAAGGTGGAAGGCGACGACGTGCTGGTGGAGGTATGAAGTTTCCTATCAAGATGATTTGCGACGAAGATGGCATGTTCGTCGCGGAATGTCCTTCCATTCCCGGTTGTGTCAGCCAAGGTTAAGACCGAGGCTGAGGCGGAGAAGAACATTCACCTAGCCATTCGCGAGTGCCTGGAAGTTCGCAGGGCCAAGAGCTAGGAGCGAGGAGCTAAGAGCCGCATGAGCCCCGTCACCCATTTTCTGTTCGGCTGGATGATAGCCAACAGCGGCGGCTTGCAGCGACGCGACCGCGCGCTGGTGGCTATCGCCGGTGTGATACCGGACGTGGACGGGCTGGGTGCGCCGGTGGAACTCCTAACCAAGAACTGGGAGCGGCCGCTGGCCTGGTTCTCCGAATACCATCACACTTTTCATAACATCACTTTTGCCGTGGTGGTGACCGCCCTGGCGTTCGCCGTAGCCACGCGAAGATGGAAGGCGGCGCTGCTGGTGTTCCTGAGCTTTCACCTGCACCTGCTCTGCGATCTGGCGGGAGCGCGCGGGCCCGACGGCCATCAGTGGCCCATTCCCTACCTGAAGCCGTTTTCCGATGCCTGGGAACTCGCGTGGAGCGGGCAGTGGGCGCTGAACGCCTGGCCCAACTTCGCTCTCACCGGGATCCTGCTGATTGCGACTTTCTACCTGGCTTGGCGGCGCGGCTTCTCGCCGCTGGAAATTGTCTCCCTGCGCGCCGACCAGGGCTTCGTGGGCACGCTGACCAAGCGCTTCCCGCCGGGAATAGACGCAAAAGGCAAAAGTCAAAAGTAAAAAGGCAAAAGTAAAACAACGGAAAAAAGCAGAACTAGAAGCGAAAGCCAACCACCCCGATGGAATCGGGGCAGGCGCCGGACACGAAGGCTCACGAAGGGAAACGAAGGAATCACGAAGGACGAAAATGGCAGAGACCTTCCGGCAGTACAAACAACGCATCCTGAGCTACACCGGCGGACGCAAACCGCTTCCAATGCTGCGGGCGGCGCCCAGGCGGCTGGAATCTTTGCTGCGCGGGCGGAGCCGCAAGCAAGTGACTCGCAGGCTGGCGCCGGGAAAATGGTCGGTGGCTGAGATTTTGGCGCACCTTTCTGAGGTCGAGATCGTGCTGGGATGGCGCTTTCGCATGATGCTGAACCAGAACGGTTCGCACATCCAGGCCTTCGACCAGGACCTGTGGGCGAAGGGCGGCCAGTACGCGCGGCGCGAGGCGCGGCACTCGCTGGCCCTTTTCCGCGCGGTGCGGGAGGCCAACCTGCGGCTGCTGGAATCCCTCTCCGCGAAGCAGTGGAAGCATTACGGCATGCACTCGGAGCGCGGGCGGGAGTCCATTGCCCACACCGCGGACCTGCTCGCCGGCCACGACGTGAATCACCGGCTGCAGATCGAGAACATCCTGAAGAAGTGAGAGCAGCAGTCCGGTGGGAAGGCGCGCGCTTTCAAGACGAAGCCCGCAACAGGAGTTTTTCTACAGCCTGCTAGCTGGCGTCGTCCCTACGGGACTCCGTCGTTTTTGAACCGCTGACCCAGCGCTGAAGCGCTGGGCTACTCTACGTCGCGCCTACGGCGCTGGGCCAAAGGGTCCCTTGTGCCAGGTAATTCTCAGTACAGAGGATTGCCTCGTCGCCGCGCAGCCGCAATCTGTGGCAGACTATCCCGTATTCCCGGAGGATTCATGAAGAACAGGTGGCAAAAATTCGCGGTAATGGGAGTGGCGGGGCTGATGGTGAGCGCGGCCTGGGCCGATGTGAAGATCCGCACCAAGACCACGACCGCCGGCCAGGCCGGCGAGTCCACGGTGTACGTCAAGGGAGCGCGGCAGCGCAGCGAAATGGCGATGGGTCCGGGGATGACCCTGATCCACCTGCTGCAGTGCGACCAGAAGCGCACGGTGCAGATCAACAACAGTTGCAAGGTGTACATGGTGATGCCCACGGAAGAAGCCAGCGGCAAGGAGGAGGCTGCGGCGCAGCCCGCCGCCAAGCCGGCATCCACCACGCCTGCATCCAAGAAATCGAGTCGCGGAGGAGTGATTACCTACGTCTCCGCCACCACCGACACCACCGAAAAGAAAACGCTGTTTGGTTACGTGGCCCGCCACCTGAAGAGCAGCATGAAGTCCGAGTCCTCGCCGGACGCGTGCACCAAGGCCGACTTCAGCATGGAGGCCGACGGCTGGTATGCCAACTTGTCGGTCGGCCTCACGTGTTCGGCCTCACCCAATGCGGGCAGAGGCGGCGGCGGCCCTGGCGCCCAGCCCGAATGTCAGGACCGGATGAGTTTTCGGCGTACCGGCCCCAATCCCGGATTCGCGCTGCAGGAAACCCGAACCATCCACAGCGGCGGGCATTCGTTCACCACCACCACGGAAACGCTGGAACTCTCGAAAGCCCCGCTGGACGCGGCGCTGTTCGAGCTCCCCACCGGCTATCGCGAAGTGACCAGCTCGCAGGAATTGATGTGCATGGGCGACATGCAGTCCATGATGGCGAAGGCCATGAAGGGCGAGGCGCCGGACACGAAAGCGGCCGCGGCCGCGGCGGCAGCCGGGGAGAAGAAGGGCGCGGGCAAGCTGCGCATCGGCGTGGTGGGCTTTGTGAACAAGACCAAAGACTCGCTGGCGGTGGAAGCTCCACGGCAGCGGCTGGTGGAGGAGATCATCGCGCTGCAGGTGGACGCCGTCCACCTGGACCAGACCACGCCCGAGGAAATCGTCGCCGAAGCTCGCGAGAAGCAGTGCGATTTCATCCTTTATACCGACGTCACCAAGCTCAAGCAGGCGGGCGGCAAACTGGGCGGCATGTTCGGCAAGGTGACCGGCGGCGCCGCGGGCGCCGGGAAGTACGAGGTGGCGGTGAACTTCCGCCTCTTCGCCACGGGCGATGACGGGGCGCGCCTGGCATCTACGGCCACCACCAAGGGTGAGGGCGAAGCCAGCGAAGTGCTGGCCTCAGTGATGCAGGAGGAAGCCAAGCAGGCGGTCACCGAGGCGCTGCGGAAAAAGTAGCAAGTTATTGATCGTTCATGGTCGCGGCGGCAGGATGCCGCCACGACAGCCCCGACCCGTCGGGGCGCTACAGATTTTTCCGCAGCCTCATCATCCCAGGAATCCCAAGAATCGTCCGGCGTTATCGAACCCCGGAAACACCGCTGCCAAGTCCTTATTGCCCATGTGGCGGACAACCGCTTCGCCAAGCACGCTGCGGAAGTCAGTGGTGAGCGCGAGGTCGCGGCCTTCGTAGAGCTGGTCCTCGCTGAGACCCGGCCACTTGCCATACACCTTGCCGCCCTTCACCGGACCTCCCACGACGAACATCGCGTTGGCATGACCGTGGTCGGTGCCGCGGTTGCCATTCTCGCGCGCGGTGCGTCCGAACTCGGACATGGTGACCACCACGGTTTCCTCGCCCAGATTGCCGAGATCGGTCCAGAAGGCGGCCAGCGATTCTGCGAACTGGCGGGAAAGATTGGCGAGCTGTCCCTGCACGCCGCCTTCGTTCACGTGATGGTCCCAGCCGCCGATGTCGGCAAAAGCGACTTCGACGCCGAGGTCCGCTTTAAGCAACTGCGCGAGCTGGCGCAGGCTGTCGCCGAAGCGGCCGCGGGGATAACGCGCGCCGCGTGCGGGCGCGTAACGCGCCGGGTCGGCGGACTTCAGCATCTTGACCGCGTCGAAGGTCTCGCGCCCGGCGCCATGGAGCACTGTGTCCACCGATTGCGCGTACATCGCCTCAAAAGTGTTGCTCACAGGTTGGGCCTGCGGGTTGCGTCCGCCGACTGAGAACTCGTTAATGTTGCTCAGAGCGATGGCGGGCTGCGTGCCGGCGAGCGCGCGGGGCAAAGTGGTGCCCAGCGCCAGCGCGCGGAACGGACTCGCGGCCTTCGCCGGCGCGGTCTTCGCCGACTCGGGACCACGCAGAGTGCGGTTGAGCCAGCCGTCTTCCGTGGACTTGATGCCGGGCGTGCCCGACTCCATGTAGTCCTGGGCGTCGAAGTGCGAGCGGGTGCCGTCGGGCGATCCCGCGGCCTGCACGATGGCAAGCTGCTTGGCGTCCCACAGCGGCTTCAGCGACGCCATGGCGGGATGCAGCCCGAAGAAGCCGTCGAGGTCGAGCGCGGAGTCGGCGCTGCGCCGCGGCTGCGGAATCGCGATCGACGAACGCAGGCGGTAATACGCGGATTCGCCGTAGGGGACCACCATGTTCAGGCCGTCGGCGGCGCCGCGCTGGAAAATCACCACCAAGCGCTTGCGGCCGGAGGTCTCCGCCCCCAGGGCCGCACGCGCCAGAAAGCCGGGCACCGCGGTGGTGGCCGCGATAGCCAGGGCTCCGTTCTTCAGAAAGATGCGACGGGTGATGGACATGGTCAGTACCTAGTACCTAGTACCCAGAAACCGGCTCGGGACTGCGTGCTGGCAACTGGGCCCTGGCAACTATCTCCTCTGAAATTCCGGCGAGCCCAGCAGCAAACCGGCCACTACGCCCGGACCGGCTGGTGATGCGGGCGAGCCGCCGGCTTCCACGCGATTCGATGCGGAGGAGTCGCCCGCTTCTACTCCGTAAGAAGCTGTAATCTTGGGATCGCTCAGTTGCTTGCGAATGGTGTCGTGAGTTTCGCGCGACACGTCACCCGCGAGCAACGACTGCTTCAGCACCGCCAGCTGCGCGTCGAGGGGAGCAGAGCGGCCGGGCAGCAACTGCTGCGCGTCGAGCGTGATTCCGGGCAGGCGCCCCGTGCCCAGGCCGAGAGCAAAGTTCATGCGGTTGAGCAGCGCAGCCGAGTTGACCCAGGCCTCGGCCTTCATGGAGTAGCCGGTGGGCGGCTGGGCGGCGTAAAGCGGCATGCCCAGGCGGTTGAGCGCGCCCACCAGGGTCATGGCGTTGCCCACTTCGGCGCCGGTGGCGCGCACCGCCGAGGCCACAAACTCGAGCGGCGTTTTGACCTTGGCGCGGTAAGCCTCCGGCGCCCAGAATTCGGGCGAGCGAAACAGGGTGCGCAGCACTTCCCGGATGTCGCCGTCGCCCTTGCGGAAGGTGGCGGCCATGCGCTCGACCAGCGCCGCGGGAGGCTCGTCGGAAACGAACCTCTGCGCCAGCTTGGTGGAGATGAACTTCGCCGTCGAAGGATGTTGCGCCAGCATCCGAAGCACCTGCGCGCCCTCTTTTTTGCCGGCGTCGGAGATCTTCTGGCCGAGAACGGTCTTGTCTCCGGGCTCGTGCATGCGACCGTTGTATTCGAAGTCGCCGCCCCTGCGAGGCTGGCGGATGGTCCAGCCGGTAAAGACGCGCGCCACTTCGGTGACGTCCTTCTGGGTGTAGCCGCCATTCACGCCCAGGGTGTGCAGCTCCATAAGCTCGCGGGCGTAGTTTTCGTTCAGGCCGCGGCGCTGTTGCTGCTGTTGTTGCTGCGGGCGGCGTTGCATCTGCTGGTCGTTGTCCTGTTGCCGGCGGTCGGGGAAACGGTTGCGACCCAGGCCTTCGAGGCCGATTCCGCCCAAGCGGCCGCCGCGCTGCTGCATGCGACGCTGGCCGCGCTGCTGTGGATCGCGCTTGGCGAAATCCGACTTCGGGCCCACGCTCTGCCAGTTGTCCAGGTAGAACATCATGGCCGGGCTTTCGGCGGTGGCCACCAGCAGGTCTTCGAACTTGCCCAGCACGCGCGGACGAATGACGTCGCGTTCGTAGGCGGTGACCAGATAGCGGTCGGGGCCCTTGTTGATGAAGACGTTAAAGTGGTTGAACCAGAAGTCGGTCAAGACTTCTTCGAGCTGGCGCTGGCTGTAGGCGGCGCGCAAGACCTTGGCCTGCTGGACCTCGGTGGTGACCACCAGGCCAGGATTCACCATCGCCATCACGGTCTCGCGCTGCTGGGGCGAGAACTCCGCGAACAGGCGTTCGCGTTCTTCGGGGCCAAGGGCGCGGGCCAGCGCGCGGCGCTCGTCACTCGACATCTTCATGAACTCTTCCATGCGCTTGTCGGGTGAAAGCTGGAGCAGTTCCTCCGCCTTCAGTTCGGCATACATGCGCGCCTCGCGGCGGGTGGCGCGTTCTTCCGGGTCGCGTTCTTCCGGATCGCGTTCTTCCGACTTCGGGGAGATGCCGGCTTCGTCCATTTCGCGGGGCGGAGACATCCCGTCCTCGCCGGGCCTTCCGTCCTCTGCGTTCTGGCCGGCCGCCTGCTGGCGCTTCTGGCGTTCGCGGTAGCGCTCGAGGGCGGCTTGGTAAACGGCGCGCTGCTTGGGATCCGAAGGCATGGAGGCGCGGCCCTGGGCCACGGCCCGCAGGAGCTGCGGCGGAGGAAAGTTTTCCACCAGCTCGCGAGTATCCATCTTCAGGGTGCGGAAGGGAGCCAGGCGCGCTTCCAGCGCCTTGTCGGGAATGCTTTCCGGGCGGAGCTGCTTCTCAATCCATTTCTCAACGCCGAAGGCCGCTACCTGTTCGACTTCTTCCGGACGCGGGCCGAAGGTGAGGCGGTTGAGGGCGTGCAGCGCGCGCTTGCGCTCGCCTGCTGGGGTGCTCTTTTCGCCAGCCAGTAGCCACGAGGGCGGCAGCACCAATGTGACCGCAAGCAAGAAAGCCAGTGTTCGCCTGGTTGTGCGTATCAAGTGGATAGGCTCCGTGGCGCCGGGTCTTGTGAGGTTAAACCCGGCGCGGCGGAAAAGTTGCGGGGCTGGTGTCGTAAATCGTTCGCAGCTTGGTGCCGGGGCTAGAGCCCGATTCCGAAGCCGCCATTTACGCGGGCCTGAAGGCCCGCTCTCCCACCGATTCTTCTGATGAGGCACTTCTGAGAAGTGGTAGGGGTCCCTCGCCCGCCACGGCGGGCTCGGGACGTAAAGACAAGGATCAAGCCGAATACACGCGGCCTTTGTTGATGCGGTAATTGAGGGAAGCGGCGATCTGGTCGATGTCCACGGGAGAGATGTTGCACTCTACGCGCTCGTCGAGGAAGGCGGGTTTGTTGCGGCCGGTGGCGTCGCGGCGGAGCTGCACCAGCAGCCCTTGGACCACGTTGGGGTCGTACTTGGTGGGCGCCATGCGCGCCAGTTCCGTGGCGACTTCGCCTACGCTGAGCGCGTGCCGGTAGGGACGCTCGCTGGTCATGGCGTCGAAGGTATCGCAGATGGCCACCACCTTCACCGGCATGGGCAGTTCGTCGCCGTGGATATGGTCGGGATAGCCGGAGCCGTCGGAGCGTTCGTGGTGCCAGCGCACCACCTCCGCCACTTTGGGCCAGGGGAACTGCACTCCGGAAACGATCTGGTGGCCGATGGTGGTGTGGTCGGCCATCTCGCGAAACTCGTCGGGGCCGAGCGCCGTGGGTTTGCTGAAGATGTATTTGTCCACAGTGACCTTGCCGATGTCGTGCAAGTAGCCGGCGGCGCGCAGGCCGGCCACTTCGGTTTCGTCCAGGCCCAGCGCGGCCCCGATGCCGGCGGCGTAGCGGCCCACGCGCAACGAGTGTCCGCGGGTGGCGGTGTGCTTCACGTCAATGGCGTTGGCGAAGGCTTCCAGCGTCTGGTCGTAGAAATTGTGCAGCGAGGCCAGCAGGCGCAGGTTTTCGCCGATGCGCGACTGCAGGGACTGAGTGAGAGTGTGGTTGTGCACGGCCAGGGAGATGTAGCTGGACATCAGGGAGAGCGCTTCGAACTCCTCGGCCTCGTAGACGGCCTCGCCTTCGCGGCGGCCCAGGGCAACGACGCCCACCACCTTGGCGCCCACGCGCAGCGGCGCAATGCACTTGAACAGCTCGGGAGCCACGTTGCCGTTGGAGCTGAAGATGGCCTCGCAAGTTTTGGCGGTCAGCGCCTGGGGTGCGCGGGTGGCGTTGAGCGCATGCACGTGCCGGGGCAGAAGCGGAATGACGGCGGGCTCGGGGAAAAGAGCGAATCCGTCGGCTGCGGCCGAGGACAGCATGGCCGGCCGGTCGGTGAAGACAAACAGGGAACCCTCGCGCGCGCCTACGGTCTGCATGAGCAGCGTGAGCATGGCCCGCGCAGCAGAGGGGAAATCCTGCTCCGCGGTCATCTGCGGACCGAGATCGGCGAGCGCCTCAAAGGTGCCCAAAAGACGCCGGAAATTGTTACGGGTTACCGCCACGCGTAGCGAGGCGGAAATTCGCAGAGCACAAAAAGCCTATCACGGAGGAGGGCGATTTGGGCGGCGTGGCTGTTGGTGAGTTTGGTGCCGTGGGGTAATGAAGGAGGGTTACTGGCGATAGGCGATAGGCGAGAGGAGGTAGGAGGCAGGCAAGAGGCTGGGGCTACAAGGCGGGCGAGGTAGCCCGCTTCCACGCAGGCCCCACAGCCGGGCGGGGCACCGGCGCGACTTGCGCGGGTTTGACGGCAAGGGGTCGCCGGAGCTAGATTAGGGGGCCACTAGCCCCCGCTGCTGGCACTCGGCGTGCAGCTAATTCGCCAGAACCCGTCTTCATAGCTCCAAAGGCCTAGTTTTCAATACCCGACCGTCTGTGCCGGGGCAGAAGATGCAAGGAGATTCATCTCCTGTGCAAGCGTGTTCTTCTGTCTAGCGCGGATCAGCCGGCAAGACACATCCCGGAGGCACTATGAGAGGCACATGGTCAACCCGTATTTCGTTTTGCGTCGCGCTGCTTTCTGCTCTGGTCCTGAGCCCGCTGGCGCGGGCGACCAACGTCACGGTAGATTGCAATGCTAAGAAAAACAATTCCATCAACGCTGCCCTGGCCTTGTTGAGCAAGCAGGGGCCGCACACCATCACGGTTTCGGGCACGTGCAACGAGGGCGTTTTCATTAACAACTTCAACAACCTCACCCTGATTACAAATGCGGGAGCGACCATCACCGATGGGATCGGCGTTTCGCTGTCGGACAATATCATTGTTCAGGGATTCACGATCCCCGGGGGAGTAGGTGTCAGCGGCGACAGTTTCTGCCAGTTGCAAGGGAACACGATCGATTCCTCGCCGGGCGCCGGCGTCTCCTCGATCCGGTCTTCGCTGTTCATGAGCGAGAACATCATCCAGAACAGTGCGGGCAATGGGGTCTCGTTGGACGCCACCAATGCCCGGATCGTTGGCGGAACGATCCAAGGCAATGGGCAGAACGGTGTTCGCCTAGTTGCCAGTACTCTGCGTGTCGATCCAGGAGCATCGGCGAATACTGCCATTCAGAATAACAGCGCCGGTGGGATTAGCGCCGACACGAATTCCTCGGTGCGAATCAATGGCGCTGACATTCTCAATAATGCCGGCGACGGTCTAACTGTCGCAGACAGCTCTGCCCTTCTTGTGGGCAGCGCAAGCATTACGAACAACGGAGGTCACGGAGTTCGCGTGGATCGAGCCTCGGTGGCCCGCTTCGCGGGAGCGAGTACCATCACGACTACGGCTGGCAACGGCGTGAGCATCGGAGACCTTTCTTTCGCCAGCTTCGCCGCGACCGTGACTATCTCGACGGGCGGAGCGCTGAAGGTCCAGTGCAATCCTCAGTTCTCGGCCACCCGAGGCGTGGCCAATGCAGCGAGCTTCCCCGGCGAAACCAACTGCTCCGAACCGTAAAGAGGAACCAGCCGCCGGGGCGCAGCGCCTGGGCCACGGCGCGGAAAGCAGAAATGAGGTCCTGCGTAGCAGATGGTTCAGTGCGGCGAACTCGCAAGTGACCAGGTCCACGGGCTCAGGTAGGCGGGTCGCCGCATGTCCGCGCAGACGATCTTTATAGACATCCCGTTCCGCTGCGCCTTCTGCCGAACGATCCGGCAATGCGCAGGAGAAAGATCCACGGCGTAGACCTTGAGGCCGTGGCGGGCTAGGTCGAGCGCCGTCTCACCGGTGCCGCAGCCCAGATCGCACGCCGAATCCACCTGCTTGAGGAGGTTTCCCAGGATGCGCCCGCGAGCATGCCGGTTCATGCGCGGGACCGGCGCGGTCAGCACGTCGTAGAACTGTGCCAGGAGCTTGTAGGGTTTAGGCATCAGCTCATCGCCACGCTGACGTCGGCCTTTTCGGCGGCGGTGGCGGTGAACAGGGGGCGCGGGGTGTAGGCCAGCATGCGGGCCAGGAAGACGTCGGGAAGCTGGGCGATGCGGATGTTGAAGGTGTTGGTGGCGTCGTTGTAAAGCTCGCGGCGGTCGGCGATGTGAGACTCGATCTGGCTGATGCGCGTCTGGAGCTGCAGGAAATTTTGGTTGGCCTTCAGGTCAGGATACTTTTCCGCCACCGCAAACAGGGTCTTGACGGCGCCGGCCGACTGCTGGTTGGCCTGTAGCTTCTGGTCCACGGTGGTGGCGGAGAGCCAGGCGGTGCGCGCCTGGACGATTTTTTCCAGGGTTTCCTGCTCGTATTTCATGTAGCCCTTGCAGGTGTCCACCAGCTTGGGGAGTTCATCGAAGCGTTGTTTCAGCAGCACGTCAATGTTGGACCAGGCCTTGTCCACCTCGTTGCGGATGGAAACCAGGCTGTTGTAGACGGTGATGAAGTAGAGCGCGAAACCGATCACGACGAAGAAGACAAACGCGGCGATCAGGATGCCCATTTGATTCCTCAGGGCCTGAAGGCCCGTTTTCCTTTCACGTCTTGCGGCACGGTCGCTGCGCGAATCGGGGCTGAAGCCCCGACCTACCAGCCGCGCCCTGATACGAAGCGTGGGCGAGACGCCCACGCGCCAGCCCCGACTCGTCGGGGCGCTGCATGCTTAGAAGCTGATCTTCACGTCCTGGCGGTCGGCTTCCGCGGCCTTGAACAATTCGCGGCGGGTGAAGCCCAGCATACGGGCCACGAACATGGCGGGGAAGACCTCGATCTGGATGTTGTAGGTGTTCACGGCGCCGTTGAATTCGTCGCGGCGGACGGCGATCTGCGTCTCCACGTCGCTGATGCGGCCTTGCAGGTGGAGGAAGTTCTGATTGGCCTTGAGGTCGGGATAATTCTCGGCCACGGCGAACAGGGTGCGCAGCGCCGAGGTGACCATGCCTTCGGCGGCGATGCGCTGGTCGGGGGTGCCGGCGCCGGCCACGGCCGCGCGCGCCTGCGTGATCTTCTCGAAGGTGCCGGCCTCGTGCTTCATGTAGCCCTTGCAGGTGTCGACCAGCTTGGTGAGTTCGTCCATGCGCTGCTTGAGCAGGACGTCAATGTCACTGAACTCCTTGTCGACGGTATTGCGCAACGCGATGAGGCCGTTGTAAATGCCCACCGCCCACATCCCGATGCCGATGGCCAGCACCAGCAGAATGCCAAGAATCACCAAAGCAATCATGCGCAGCCTCCTTCGTGCGATTACAGCATACCAATGCGGCCCAAAAACCAGCCCAGGCAAATCAGGGTGAGGGCCATTCCTCCCAGGATGTAGAGCCAGGTGTTGCGGCCGAGTTTCTGCAGGACGTCCTTCTGGCTGGCCTCGGCGATGAAGAACCAGGGATGGTGCTTGCCCTTGCGGATGATCACGCGCAGGTTTTCATCCTGGACGCCGGGGACTTCGCCGGCCGTGCCCAGCACGTACACCGGGCCTCCGCGACAAAGGTTGGATTCCTTGAAGCGCATGGGGCCGCTCCATCCCACACCCTGGGCGATGCAATAGCTGTAGAACAGATCCTGGATGGGGCGGGTCTGCACGTCGGCGTCGGTGAACGCTTCCTTCAGCCAGGTGACCAGGCCGCTCTGGGTTTCGTACTCGAGGTCGCAGGTGAGGTCGAACTCGGCTTCGGCGGGATTCACGCGCACGCGGCCGGTGTTGTCCTCGACGTAGAAGTCCACGGTCTTGGAGCGCTTGTGGACTTCGTGCCAACTGGACGACTTGCCTCGCTTCTCGTAGCGCTCAATCTTGATCTCGGAGCAGTAGCAGGGCACTTGCCCGATGAGGCTGGGAATGGTGTCCTCACCCACCGCCTTGCCGGTCACTTCCACGAAGCCCATGGCCACGGAGCGGCACTTACTGGTGGGCGTGTTCTCCACCAGGCGCTTGTTGCGCAGGGCGCGAAAGCCCTTGAAGAAAGTCCAGGCGCCGAAGCCGGTGCCCAGGAACGACCAGAAAATGTCTTCGTCGCTGCTCATGTAGAAACGGAAGCATAGATGAGCGATGCAGAAGGTGTCCAGACCCGGTCGGGCCCTGCTTGACACCCTCGGTTTCTGGGTGCTGTGCGACGCGGTGGTGGCGGTACAGCTAAACCCAAGATCCCTCGACTGCTCGCTGCTTCGTCCGCCGCGGCGGACTCAGTCACGCTCCGCTCGGGATGACAAGGAGTGAGCGGGAGGGGCTCCTACGGCGCGCCCTTTCAAAAGTGGTCGCGGAGTTGAGCGAAGGTTTCCAGGATCAAGAGCCTCGCCGGGCCGCCTGCGGGGGCAGCGAGCTCCTCGTGCTCCAGCACCCAGGTCTGGTCGTGAGGGACGAACACGGCGTTGAGCCCTACCGCCAGGGCGGGATTCACGTCGGACCTGGGACTGTTGCCGATCATCCAGGTAGCGGGGAGAAAGAGCGAATGCTTCTCCACAATGACCCGGTAGGTGGGAGCATCCTTTTCGACGACGATCTCCACCGCCGCAAAGTGGCGCTTCAGGCCGGAGCGCTCGACCTTGAGGGATTGTTCGGCGGGAACTCCCTTGGTCATGAGGATCAGGTGGTGGCGGGTGGCGAGGTAGTCGAGAGTTTCCGCCACGCCGGCCAGAACTTCCACCGGCTGTTCGGCGATGACGCGGGCGAAACCACCAATGGTCTCGTGGAGCGCGGGCGTGATGGGCTCGACGGAGAGCCGCTCGAAGGTTTCCACCAGCGAGAGGGCGAAGCTGCCCAGGCCGTAGCCGTGCTGCGCAATGCTCTCGCGTTCCACGCCGTTCAGAACCTCACGCACCTGCTGGGGCGTGTATTCGTGGTGGTTGAGGAAAGAGATGAAGTCGGCAATGGCACGCTCGAAGTAGACGTTGTTTTCCCACAGAGTGTCGTCGGCGTCGATGAGCAGGGTTTGGCGGGCGTGCATTGTTTTCCTTCCTTCTTATACTGCTGAGCCGGGGAAATTAAAAATTCAAAATTAGAAATGCAAAAAGGGCGGAGGGGAAAGGACCAAAGGGCTGGAGGCCAAAAGCTAACAGCCAAAGGCCAAGAGCTAGCCGACGAACTCGACGCGGGCGGCGCGAGGGATGATGCCGGCGCGATGGCCGAGCGTGAGCAGGCGCTCGACGGCCTGGCGGCCGTCTTCGCCGTAGTCGAGGGTGCGCTCGTTTACGTACATGCCCACAAAGCGGCTGGCTTGCGCTTTGTCCAAGTCGCGGGCGAACTGCAGGGCGTACTCCAGAGCTTCCTCGCGATGATCGAGCGCGTACTGGATGCTGGCGCGCACCGCCTGCGCCACCTGGGCGATCAACTCCGGCCCCAGGTCGCGGCGGATGGCGTTGCCGCCCAGGGGCAAGGGGAGTCCGGTGGTGGCGCGCCACCATTGGCCGAGATCCACAATGCGATGCAGCCCGGTCTTGGCATAGGTGAGCTGGCCCTCGTGAATGATCAGTCCGGCTTCGTAGCGGCCTTCCAGTACTTGCGGGATGATGCGGTCAAAGGGCACGACCTCGGTTTCCACGGAAGGCGCGAACAACTTGAGCGCGAGATACGCCGTGGTCAGTTCGCCGGGCACGGCGACCTTTTTCTCCGCCAGGGTTTCAGGCGGGAAAACGCGCAAGGAAACCACCATGGGGCCGTATCCGTCGCCTACGCTGCCGCCGCTGCCCAGCAGCGCGTACTGGTCCTGCAAGTAAGGATAGGCGTGAAAGGAAATCGCAGTGACATCGAAGGCGCCTTCGAGCGCCTTGCGGTTCAGGGTCTCGATGTCGCAGAGGGTGTGCTGGAAACGCAGGCCGGGCACGCGCACCTTGTTGGTGGCCAGGGCGTAGAACATGAAGGCGTCGTCGGAATCGGGGCTGTGGGCCACGCTGATGTCGCGCACCTCTTCTTGGATGCTGGTTGTGGCAGGCGTGGATTGTTTTCGTGTGGTCATTGAATTAAGGAGGAGGTCCGGCGGGCCTCGCCATCATCCCCGCAGAGGCGGACGAGGAGCGAAGCGCCGGGTCACGCGAACCGCGATGGCCGCGGCGAACAGGACCTTGATGACTTCGCTGAAGACGAAGGAGACGAGTCCCGCGGCCACTGCCTGCGTGAGCGATCCGGTGAGCAGGAACAGCCAGGAAATTCCGCCGACGAACAGGACTGCGTCCGCGGACACGGCGGCCAGCAGGGCGCGCGCAAATTTTTCGCAGCGCGGGCCGGCCACGGCGCCTGCCACCCAGGCGGCCAGCGGGTAAGCCATCAGGTATCCGCCGGTGGGGCCCAAGATCTGTGCCAGGCCTCCGGGGCCGGTGGGATTGAATACCGGCAGCCCCAGGGCGCCCTCGGCCAGGTAAAGCGCCAGTGCCGCGGCTCCGCGACGGCTGCCCAGCGACAGTCCTACCAGCAACACGCCAAAATTCTGCAGCGTGAGTGGAACCGGGGTCATGGGAAGCGGCAGGGTGACGCGCGCGCACAGAGCCACAAACAGGCTGGCGGCTACCACCAGCAACGCGTCGTAGAGCAGCGCTGCGGGCCGGCTTGCGGCCGGACTGGCGGCCAGGGTGCGGGCTTGGAGTTGAGTCATGGGGTTACTTTACAGTGAGTTCGCGTTCCTGCTCCAGGGTCTGCAGAAACTCGCGCAAGGCTGGATCGGAGGTGCGGAGCTCGCGCCGCACGCGCAGGTAGCCCGCGGCGGTCGTCCCCAGCAGGACCAGGACCGAGAGCACCAGTACAACGTAGAGGAACGTCATGAACATATCGAACTAGGATAACAGATGGTTATCGAATCGGGCCATCGAGTCATGGACGCATGTGGCCATCTGGTCATGTAGTCATCTGGCCATGGCGCGCTCGCTCTCCTCCACGGTGCGGGCCAGGCCGGCGGTCAGATTCACCAGCTTGCCGCTTTCGTCTACGTAGTACATGTCCTCGATGCGCACGCCCAGCTTTTCCTCAGGAATGTAAATGCCGGGCTCGATGGTGAACACCATGCCGGGCGCGAGGGGCACGTTGCTGTCGCCGGGGTCGTGCACGTTCAGACCCACGTAGTGGCTCAGGCCGTGGATGAAGTATTTCCCCAACGGCTGTCCGTGGAGGTCCTTGCCGTGTGAGTTGATGTAGTCGGCGGCCACCTTGTGGAGTGAGGTGGCGTTGGTGCGGCCGAGGGTGGACTTGCCGGCGACGAAGGCCTTTTCCGCGGCTTCCATCGCGCCCAGCACGATGTTGTAGATCTCTCGCTGGCGGGCAGTGAACTTGCCGCCGGCGGGCAGAGTGCGAGTGATGTCGGTGGCGTACATGGAGTACTCGCCGCCCACGTCCATCACCACCAGGTCGCCGTCCTGAAGGGTGCCGGAGTTCTGCGAGTAGTGAAGCACGGTGCCGCTGAACCCCGCGCCGACAATCGGAGAGTATGCCGGACGCTCGCAGCCGCGGCGCAGGAATTCGTACTGCATGAGCGCGGAAATCTGCTGCTCGCTCACGCCCGGGCGCATGGCCTTGGGCACAGCCTGATGAGCGGCAATGGAAGCGTCGGTGGCCTTGCGGATAAGCGCGAGCTCGCCCTTGTCCTTGACCAGGCGCAGGGCGGCGACCGGCGGTTTGACGTCGGAGAATCCGATGTAGTTGGGAAAGGCGTTGGCGCGACGCAGCCACTCGATGCCCAGGGCGGAATGCGAGGTCTCGCCGGCTTCGCGAATGTCGGTGTACACGGAGGCTCGAGGCTGCGGCAGAACACGCGCCAGCTCGTCGCGCATGGCGTCGAGCGGCAAGACGCGGTCGAAACCAGTGATCTCCGGAGCTTTGGCGTCGCCCGGGCCGAGCTTGGGGCCGGTCCAGCGCTCCTGCGAAGGATTGCGCTGTGGCAGGAAGAAAACTTCGGTGTAGGGGCGCGCGGGCGTCGAGCCCTTGGCTTCGATCGCGGGCGCAATCAGCAGCGCGCCTCCGGGCTCGGCCCAGCCGGTGAGGTAGTAGAAGTTTTCGTCCTGACGGAAACCGTAGAGCGCGTTTGGCCCCTCGGCCTCGGTGGCGGCAAACAGCACCACCGCGCCTCCGTTGGTGCGCGCGGCCAGCGCCTGGCGCCGGGCACGGTAGTCGGCGTTGGGCTGGCGCTCGATGGCGGAGACCAGGGATGCGGTGAGGAGCAGGAGGAAAATCAGGATTCGGCGCACACGGGCCTCGCGGGTTGGAGTGGATGGAACGGCGATTCTAGCACGCGCTGGATTCTTCAACGCCGAGGTGCGGGGACACGGAGTGGGTGACGTGCGAGACGAAAACCAAGATCCCTCGGCGTGCCCTCGCCTTCTCCCGAGCGTTGCCCGGGAGAAGCTCGGCCTTGCTCGGGATGACAAAACACCGGCTAAGCGGCACGGTTCGCTGCGCGAGTCGGGCCTGAAGGCCCGACCTGCCGTGTCGTGCCCCGATACGAGCTGGCTAACGAGAAGTCGGGGAGCGTTACCGCAGCGCGTGGTCGAGGAGGGCCGAGACCTCTTCTTCGCCGTATTCGCCGGCGCGGTCGTAAACGACCTTGCCGGCTTTATCGAAGATGGTGATGTGGGGGATGTAGCCGCGGTAGTGGTTGCGCACCAAATCCTGATGCGCGGGGGCGCGCTTCACGTCCAGGTCTACGATCACGAAGTGCACGCGGCCTTTGTACTTGTTGTAGAGGTTCACGGAGCGCCGAGCCTGGCGCTTGGAGTTGAATCACTCCTCGCCGTAGAAGATGACGTAGTTGGGCTTGCCCGCGGCGAGGCCCGCGTCCAGGTTGTCGCCGGTGATGAGCGGACCGTCCTGGCTGTCGGAGTTGTAGTCGAGCTTGGGGTTGAGTTTGAGGTTGTCGGCAGCGTGGGCGGGAAGAAGTAGGCCGGCCAAGAGGGCGAGAAGGAAAAGGCAGGTGCGCATGATGAGTATTGATTCGTGAGTCGCGAAGAAGTTACAGACGCTGCTCCAGCTACAGCCCTCAGCGGCTAAAGCCGCTGTTGACACGGCCTGCAACGGCGCGGCTGAAGCCACACCCTTTCAAGACTCAGGCCTGACACCTGACACCTGACACCTGTTCCTACACGCCCACCGGGAAGGGCTTGGCGGGGGTGGTTTCGACGCCCAGGGTCCAGCGCTCGAAGCGGCCCTGGAGCAGCGACATCACGCCGGTGTACCAGTAGCCGAGCACGAACAGGACAAGAAAAGGCACAGTGATGAAGTTCTCGTTGACCAGGGCGTAGTAAACGGTGGCGGCGAAGTAAGAGCCGATGGCCAGCTCCACCCAGGGCACCCAGCCCAGGCGGCGGCGGTATTTGGTGGAGCGCACGCGTTCCCCTTTGGCTTCGACGCAATATTTGGGCGTGCGCTTGAAGGAACTCTGCACGCCGAACAGGGCTTCGAGTACGGCGCGGGTGTTGGTGACGGTGAGGCCGATGCCCAGCGCCATCAGGAAGGGCAGATGAAGGAAGGTGCGCAGCCAGGTGCGCGGCGTGAGTTCCTTCTGCGAAACCAGATAGAAACTGGAAATGGAAAACGTGGAAGCCAGGAACAGCGGCAGGTCAATGTAAAGCATTTGGAACCAGCCCTGATAGAAACGGATGATCATTGCGGGGAGCAGCAGCGTGGAAAGCACGATCATCAGCGGATAGCTGATGTTGGCGGTGAGGTGGTACCAGGCTTCGATCTTCACCCTGAGCGGCAAGTTGCTGCGCAGCACGCGGGGCAGGATCTTCTTCGAGGTCTGGATGAGCCCTTTGGCCCAGCGCGCCTGCTGGGTCTTGAAGGCGGTCATCTCGATGGGCAGCTCGGCCGGGCACTCGACGTCCTGCAGGTAGACGAAGCGCCAGCCGAAGAGCTGGGCGCGGTAGGAGAGGTCGGTGTCTTCGGTGAGCGTGTCGTGCTCCCAGCCGCCGGCGTCTTCGATGGCCTGGCGCCGCCACATCCCGGCGGTGCCGTTGAAGTTGAAGAACACGCCCGAGCGCGAGCGGCCGCCGTGCTCCAACACGAAATGGCCGTCGAGCAGGATGGCCTCGACTTCGGTGAGGAACGAGTAGTTGCGATTGATGTGCGTCCAGCGCGTCTGCACCATGCCGATCTTGACGTCGGTGAAATGATGAATGACGCGCAGGAGAAAATCTTCATAAGGGACGAAGTCGGCGTCGAAGATGGCGATGAACTCGCCGCGCGCCGTCTTCATGCCTTCGCGCAGCGCGCCCGCCTTGTAGCCTTCCCGGTTCTCGCGATGATGGTAGGTGATGGCGTGGCCCAGCGCGGCGTAGCGCTCGACCACGGCGGCGGCCACGTCGCGGGTTTCGTCGGTGGAGTCGTCGAGTACCTGGATGTCCAGCTTCTCGCGCGGATACTCCAGGCGGCAGATGGCGTCCACCAGCCGCTCCACTACGAACTGCTCGTTGAAGATGGGAAGCTGCACGGTCACGCGCGGCAACTGGTCGAAATGCGCGGCCGGCTCGGTGGTGCGGTTCTTGCGGTTCTTGTAGTACAGATAAACCAGGATGTAGCGGTGCACTCCGTACCCGGCCAGGATGATCAGCACGATGAAGTAGGGAATCAGCAGCGCCAAGTCAAAAGCGTTGAGTTCGTAGAGGCCCTTGAAGGTGGTGTCGAAAAAATGGGTGCGGATGTATTCCGCCAGCCCGCGCGAGCGGAGAAAGAGAGCCGCGAACGCCATGGAAGCCAAGTTGATCAGAAGATTTATTCCGCGGAGGAACGCCGCCCATCGGCGTCCCAGATGCGTCTACAAAAGATTGATTATACGCGACTTTGGGGCGAACGGTAAACGCGACTGCGGGCCCTTGATTACGGCTCTTCGTCAACCTTGATTCAACGCTGACTCTGTTACGGATTTAAGATACGACTCGACATCCGCCACCATCTTGTCGAGTCTCCGCAGCGTTTGCCGTCGAAAACAAGAGGTCGGCCCCAGCATGAAGCGCGGCCACGAATCGCTTCCGGCGTGAAGGATCGCCCTTTGCCAGAGCAATCAACGAAAAGTTATCGAGATAAATCGCCAATCCACCCACGGTGGCATGGAAGGTTAGGGGAGGACCATCTGACCTGCCCCCCCAAAACTAGTCCATTGGCAATGTGACTTCTCCATTTACGATGCCCCGCCAGGGGCGAAGGAGGAGTCGTGCGCAAGAGTCGATTCAGCGAAGAACAGATCATCGCCATCCTGAAGGAGTCGGAGGCG
>CAYTIL010000008.1:0-102905 GCA_964437985.1 uncultured Acidobacteriaceae bacterium | reverse complement strand
GAGCGAAACACGATCTTGGGGTTGTGCTTCTGCAACACCTTGGTGATGGCCGCCGTCAGCGTGGTCTTGCCGTGATCGATGTGCCCGATCGTCCCTACGTTTACGTGCGGCTTGCTGCGATCAAATTTCTCTTTTGCCATGGCTTGCTCCGTAGTGCTGGGACTGAACCCCTGGTCTAAGAATCTCGTTTAACCTTACCGGCCGGGCGTACCACCGGCCTTGCCGATGATCTCGTCCGCCACCGAGCGCGGCACTTCCTCGTAGCGCGCAAAGTGCATCGAGTACTCGGCGCGGCCCTGCGTCGAAGAGCGCATGTGGGTGGCGTACCCGAACATCTCGCTCAGCGGCACGATGGCCTTGATGACCTGGGAACCGGCGCGGTGTTCCATGCCCTCGATGCGTCCCCGACGGGAACTGAGGTCGCCCATGATCGTGCCCGCAAAGTCTTCGGGCGTTACCACCTCCACCGCCATCACCGGCTCCAGCAGCACCGGACTGGCCTTGCGCGCCGCTTCTTTGAAAGCCATGGAACCCGCTATCTTGAAGGCCATCTCGTTGGAATCGACGTCGTGGTAGCTGCCGTCGTAGAGCGTGGCCTTCACGTCGACCATGGGATACCCGGCAAGAATCCCGCCTTCCAGCGCTTCCTTGATGCCCTGATCGATTGGCTTGATGAATTCCTTTGGAATCGAGCCGCCGGCGATGTCGTTAATGAACTCGTAACCCGTCCCCGGCTCGGCCGGGTCGAGGTAGATCTTGGCATGGCCGTACTGACCCCGCCCGCCCGTCTGGCGGATGTACTTGCCTTCCCCTTGCGCGTGCCGCTTGATGGTCTCGCGGTAGGCCACCTGGGGCTTGCCCACGTTGGCCTCGACCTTGTATTCGCGCATCATGCGGTCCACGATGATCTCCAAGTGGAGTTCGCCCATGCCGCTGATGATGGTCTGTCCACTGTCCGGATCGGTGTGCACCTTGAAGGTGGGGTCTTCCTGTGCCAGCCTGCCCAGTGCCGCTCCCATCTTCTCCTGGTCGGCCTTGGTCTTGGGTTCGACGGCCACTGCGATCACGGGTACGGCGAACACGATCGACTCCAGCGCGATGGGATGTTGCTCGTCGCAGATGGTATCGCCGGTGGACACGTTGCGCAGTCCGACGGCCGCGCAGATGTCGCCGGCCCCGATCTCGGAGATCTCCTCGCGCTTATTGGCGTGCATTTTCAGCAGGCGGCCGATGCGCTCACTTTTTCCGGTGCGCGGATTGAGCACGGAGTCGCCCGACTTCAGGACGCCGGAATAGATGCGCAGGAAGGTGAGCTGACCCACGAAGAGGTCGGCCATGATCTTGAATGCCAAGCCGGCGAAGGTTGCGTCGTCGGCCGCGCGGCGTGTGGCCTTTCCGCCCTTCTCGGGGTCCGTACCGACGATCTCCGCATTATCCAAGGGGGACGGCAGGTAGTCGACCACGGCATCCAGCAGCGGCTGCACGCCCTTGTTCTTGAACGAGCTGCCCAGCAGAACCGGGAAGACCTTCAGCGCGATGGTAGCGGCGCGCAGGCCCTTCTGGATCTCCTCGGGGCTGATTTCCTCGCCTTCCAGGAACTTATGCATGAGGGCGTCATCGGTTTCCGCCACGGCTTCCACCAGGAAAGCGCGTGCCGCCTCCGCCTTCTTTTTCAGCTCGGCGGGAATGTCTTCCACCGTGTATTCGGCCCCCAGGGTCTCGTCATTCCAGATGATGGCCTTCATCTGCAGCAGGTCGATCACGCCCACGAACTTCGCTTCGGAACCGATGGGAATCTGCACGGGGACGGGCTTGGCGTTGAGGCGCTTACGCAGGGTGTCGACGGCGTGCTCGAAGTCGGCGCCCATCTTGTCCATCTTGTTGATGAAGCAGATGCGCGGGACGCCGTACTTGTCCGCCTGTCGCCACACCTTCTCCGACTGCGGCTGGACTCCGTGCACCGCGTCGAAAAGGGCGACCGCGCCGTCCAGAACGCGCAGCGAACGCTCCACTTCCGCTGTGAAGTCCACGTGACCAGGGGTATCGATGATGTTGATACGGTAGCCGTTCCAGGTGCAGGTGGTGGCGGCGGAGGTAATGGTGATGCCGCGCTCCTGTTCCTGCTCCATCCAGTCCATGATAGCCGTGCCCTCATGCACCTCGCCGATGCGGTGCGTACGGCCGGTATAGAAAAGGACGCGCTCGGTCGTAGTGGTCTTGCCGGCATCGATGTGGGCCATGATGCCGATGTTGCGACAACGTTCGAGCGGGACGGTTCTCGCCACTTTCTTCCCTGGGGCGCGCTGTTCCGGCGCCGCGTCTTTCACCAATGCTTCTGTCATAATCCTCGGCTACCAGCGGTAATGCGCGAAGGCCTTGTTGGCCTCCGCCATGCGGTGCACGTCTTCCTTCTTCTTGATGGCGGCGCCGCGGTTGTTGGCCGCGTCCAGCAATTCGTTCGCCAGCTTGTCCACCATGCCTTTTTCAGTGCGCCCGCGGGTGAAGGAGAGCAGCCAGCGGATGGCCAGCGAGGTGCGGCGATACGGATTCACTTCCACCGGCACCTGGTAGTTGGCTCCGCCCACCCGCCGCGACTTCACTTCCAGCAGCGGCTTGGCGTTCTCCACCGCCTTCTTGAACAGCTTCAGAGCTTCGTCGCCGCCCTTCTCCTCCAGCTTCTTCATGGAGGCGTAGAAAATGCCCTGGGCGGTGCTCTTCTTGCCGTCCCACATCATCGAGTTGATGAACTTCGACACCAGACTCGACTGGTACACCGGGTCGGCCGCCACTTCCTCTTTCGGGATGTTTCCTTTTCTCGGCATTGCTCTTCCTCGATGCGCCCTAAGCCTTGGGCCGCTTGGCGCCGTACTTGGAGCGTCCTTGCCTGCGATCGTTCACGCCCACCGTGTCCAGCGTGCCGCGCACCACGTGGTAGCGCACGCCCGGCAGATCTTTCACCCGGCCCCCGCGGATGAGCACAATGGAGTGCTCCTGCAGGTTGTGTCCCACCCCGGGGATATAGGTGGTGACCTCGATGCCGTTGGTCAGGCGCACGCGCGCCACCTTGCGCAGCGCCGAGTTGGGCTTCTTCGGGGTCTGCGTGTAGACGCGGGTGCACACCCCGCGCTTCTGCGGACACTGCTGCAGCGCCGGACTGGAGGTCTTCACCTTCAGGCGGCTGCGTCCAAAGCGAACCAGTTGATGGAATGTCGGCACTCTCGCTCCTCGTTACTCCTGCTGTCCTGCCTTGCCTGCGATGGCCCGCGCGACACACCCGCAGTCCGCCGTAGGCGGATGCTCCGGGAAAGACCCGTTGCCGGGCTGGCCGGTGTCGCTTCCGGCCATGCTTCCGCGCCATCGCGGACGCGGAGAATGGTTGTTCGTCCCTATTATGATCGGCTTGCGACGGTGGCGCTTAGCCCCGTGGGGAGCGCTCCGTATCGCCGGCCACGACCTGCATATCCCGCTTGTTGGTAGCGGGCGGCGCAGGTACGTTTCAGCGAGGGTGCCCTGATAGCGGCCCCCGACTTCGGGACCTCGGGCGTATCTTGCTACAGCACAGCCAAACTCAAACAGGCAGCCCTGACGCAACTCGCAGAACCTTATGAGAATAGCAAGGTTCCGTGAAAGCCGTCAACCAGCAAGGGCAGAAGGGGCTGGGGCAATTTCCGGTTTGCCCGTAATACGTCCAAGTGAGCGACGCCTTTCCATGGGAACTATAATGGCGCGCGGATGGCCCTCACCTCTGGCACCAAACTCGGGCCGTATGAAATCCTGTCGCCCGCCGGCGCGGGCGGGATGGGGGAGGTCTATCGCGCCCGCGACACCCGCCTGGACCGCACCGTCGCTGTGAAGGTCCTCTCCACCCGGCTGGCCGACCGCCCCGACCTGCAAAAACGCCTGGAGCGCGAAGCGCGCACCATCTCCAAGCTCACCCATCCCCACATCTGCGCTCTCTACGACGTTGGCCAGCAGGAGGGCGTGGACTTCCTGGTGATGGAGTACCTGGAAGGCGAGACTCTGAGCCACCGGTTGCAGCGCGGCCCTCTGCCCGTCGAGCAGACGCTCAAGTACGGCATCCAGATCGCGGCGGCGCTGGAGACGGCGCATCGCCAGGGCATCATCCACCGCGACTTGAAGCCCGGCAACGTGATGCTCACCAAGGGCGGCGCCAAGCTGATGGACTTCGGCCTGGCCAAGCTGGTGGAGCAGCCGGCGCCCGTGGCGGTGGCACTCTCGGAGATGGCTGACGCGCCTACGCTCCCTTCTGAGGAGAAAGCGCTCACCGAGGAAGGCATGATCGTGGGCACCTTCCACTACATGGCGCCGGAGCAGTTGGAAGGCAAGGAGGCGGACGCCCGCACCGACCTCTTCGCGCTGGGCATCGTGCTCTACGAGATGGCCACCGGCCGCAGCCCATTTACCGGCAAGACCAAGGCCAGCGTGATCGCGGCGATTCTCTCCTCCGAGCCTCCACCCGTTTCCTCCTTGCAACCGCTGACCCCTCCGGCCTTCGACCGGGTGGTGAAGACCTGTCTGGCCAAGGACCCCGACGAGCGCTGGCAAAGCGCGCACGACCTGGCCAGCGAGTTGAAGTGGATCGCTGAGGGTGGCTCGCAGGCCGGCCTGCCGGCGCCGGTGGTGGGGCGGCGCAAGAACCGCGAACGGCTGGCGTGGGCGCTGGCTGCTCTGGCCGGAGCAGCGCTGGCCAGTTCGTTTTGGTGGATCAGTGCTCGATCTTCCAACCAGAAGCCGGCGCCAATGCATTTGAGCATTGCATTGGCGCCTGGAGCCATACCCACCACGGGTCTTTTCCAGGGCGCGTTTGCGATCTCACCGGATGGCACCTGGATTGTTTATGTCGTGGCGCGGGATGGGAGGCAACAACTGTTCTTGCGTGCAATTCGAGAGTCTGAGGGGAAACCGATTAACGGAACGGACGACGCCGACCTGCCTTTCGTTTCCCCGGACAGCCTATGGGTTGGTTTCCATTCAGGTAACACCTTGAAAAAGGTACCGGTCAGTGGTGGCTCCCCGATCGCCATCTGTACTCTGTCGAGCACATTCGCCGGAGGGGGGACAGGATTTGTCGGAGGAGCTTGGGGTCCGGATAACACCATCGTCTTCGTGCCTCAGTTCAACGCCGGCATCTGGACTGTGTCCGCAAGTGGAGGCACACCGCAGCTTCTGCTGAAGACCGACGCGGAAAAGGACCGAATTGCGTACATGGACCTACAGGTTCTACCTGACAACAAGGGCATTTTGTTCACCTTGGTGCCAGGCCGCGCCATGACAGCGGATGAAAACAACATCGCAGTGCTGGAGCCGGGCGCGACCGAACCCCGCATTTTGGTCCGCGGGGGGAGCACTGCTCGATACGTTCGCACAGGACATCTCCTCTATGCTCGGGATGGCGCGCTGCTGGCCGTTCCCTTCGATCTTTCCCGGCTCGCCGTGACCGGAACGCCGGTTTCCGTGACCGGCGGTTTCGAGAGGAATGCGGTCGGCGGTTCCCTCTACTCGGTATCGGCAAATGGCACGTTGGTGTACGAGCCCAGTGCGGGTCTCAGAGGCGGGCCCAGGTTGGTAGTGGTGGATCGCAAAGGCAATGTTCGACCGATTACGGACGGTAGTGATTATCCGCTTGAGTTTGCTCTCTCCCCCGACGGCCGGTCTGTGGCTGCGGGTGTGGTTGCAATCAACAACGATGTCTGGACGTACGACGTCGCTCATGGAACGCCGCTTCGCCTGACCTTCGAGCCCGGCGACGAGATCTTTCCGCAGTGGACGGCGGACGGAACGCGGATTGCGTTCGGCACGCGGACTGGGAAGATTTTTTGGAAATTGGCAAACGGCACCGGAGAGAGAGAGGAGATTTCGGGTGGTGAGTATCCACGCTATCCTGCTTCCTTTTCACCCGACGGCAAGATGCTGGCCTTCGTGGAAATTCATCCGTCCAGGCAGCGGGACATCTGGCTGATGCCGCTCGATGGGGACCGGAAGACCCAACCCTTTCAAAATACCGACGCGGATGAATGGGGACCGAAATTCTCGCCCGATGGACGCTGGCTCGCCTACGTTTCCAACGAAACCGGCCGTGATGAAATCTATGTCCGTCCGGTTAACTCACCCGGTGGAAGAAAGCGGGTTTCGACCGAGGGCGGTACCTGGCCGGCCTGGGCCCGCAATGGCCGGGAACTTTTCTTTCTGAAGAGCGACAAACTCGCAGCCGTTACGCTGGATGCGGAAGGCAATCCGGTTGGCCAAGCGCGCGTGGTTTTGGATGCGCCAAAGCTGGGCAATTTCCAGTTTCACGCAGATTCTCCCTTCTATGACCTCATGCCGGACGGAGAACATTTTGTAATGCTGCTAAGTCCGCAGTACCCATCACCCCCACACTACAACATCGTGGTCAATTGGTTTGAAGAGCTCAAGCAATCAGTGCCGGCCCGTTAGTCGGCCCGCCGAAGGCGGGGAATCTGACTTACTGCCCGGGCAGAAATTACTCCATAGTCGAGGCGTGTTCCGGCTCCACCCGGTAAATCACGCGCACCTGGCCCGGCTTTGCGTAGGGATACTTGTCCACGCCCAGATACTTCTTCGCCAGCCGGTCAATGCTTGCGTCCGCGCCTTCCTGAGTGATCTCCACCACGCGTCCGCGGATTTCCAGGTAGCGGTAGGGATTGTCGGGGTCAAGCATCATTAGCGTCACGCGCGGATCGCGGCGGATGTTCTTGTCCTTCTGCCGGCCCAGCGCCGAGTTGATGGTTACTTTGCCGCCGTCCAGCTCGCACCACACCGGAGTGACTTGCGGACGGCCGTCCGGCATCAGCGTGGCCAGGCTGGCGAAAGCGCGCTTCTGGAACAGGTCAAGGAATTTCTCGGGTATGGTTGCGGGCACGATGTCCTCCTGGGGATGGTCATTGGATTCGATGACGGACTTGAGCCTTACGTTGCGACAGATTAAGGTAACAGCGAACCTCAGTCCCGGCTGTGCCCATGGGCACCTGCCGAAACCGTCATGCCCAAAGCCAAGGAACTGCGCGTAGGCATCTCCATCTCTCTGACGGGAAAATTTTCCCGCCAGGGACACCAGGCCCTGGACGCGGTGCGCCTATGGGCGGCCTGCACCGACCAGCAGGACGGAGTGGACGTGGGCGGGGGCGCGCGGCGGCCGGTGCGCATCCTTTATTACGACGACGAGAGCCGCGCCCCCAAGACCCGCGAGAACATCGCCCGCCTGGTGCAGAACAAGCGCGTGCACGTCCTGCTCGGCCCCTACTCCAGCGGCCTCACCCTGGCCGCCGCGGAAATTGCCGGAGAGTACGGCCGCATGATGTGGAGCCACGGCGGCGCCTCCGACGCCATCTATCAGCGCGGCTTCAACCACGTGATCAGCGTGGGCAGCCCGGCCAGCGAATATTTTCGCGGCTTGCCCTTGTGGCTGGAAAAGAGCCGGCCCGAACTCCGCAAGCTGGTGGTGGCGCATTCGCCTATGGGGACTTTCGCCGCCAAGGTCACCCGCGGAATTACGGAAGCGGCGGTGGCGCTGGGACATCATTCCGTAGAGTTGTTCGCGCTGGCCTCGCACAAGCCCAAGGATCTGTTGCGCGAGCTGGAATCGCGCAACCCGCAGGTGGTGGTGCTGGCCTCCACCTTCGAGGAAGAAGTCGGCATGCTGGAGTCCAAGCCGCTGTGGCCGGATAGCGTGGAATGCGTGGCCGCGGTTTCGGCCGGAGTGCAGGCTTTCCGCGAGCAACTGGGGACTGCCGCCGAGGGCATCCTGGGACCCAGCCAGTGGGAGCCGGACGTCGACTTCCCCGAACGCATCGGGCCGGGCTCCGACTGGTTCGTGCAGGCGTTTCAGCAGCGCTTTGGCAGCGTCCCCGACTATCCCGCGGCCGCGGCCTTCGCCGCCGGACTGCTGGTGGCGGAGTGCATCCGCCGCGCCGGCTCCCTGGAACCGGGCCGGGTGCGCGAAGCCGTGGCCCGACTCGATTGCGACACGCTCTTTGGCCGCTTCCGCATCGATCCTCTTACCGGCCGCCAGACCGGCCACCGCATGCTGCTGGTGGAATGGCGCGGCGGGCGCAGGATCGTGCTGGGTGGCTACGAGCCGACGCGAATCTTGTGATGTGGCCCGTGTGGAAGCGGGCGACCCGCCCGCGCTGGTAGCGCCGTAGGCGCGACGGAGAGTAGCCCAGCGCTTCAGCGCTGGGTAGGCCGCAAGCCAGAGGAGCCAGTCCCGTAGGGACGACGCAAACCCCGTGTGGAAGCGGGCCCATCTGGAAGCGTGGTGACATCGCCCGCCTCTGCTAGAATTCCGCTTCCTTTTTCTACGGAGACTCCCATGATGAGAGCTTCAAGAACTCTTGCCCTCGGCCTGCTGTTGTTCTTGTGTGCCACCAGCTTCGCCCAGCAGCAGCCGGTGAGGCCTGAGAGCTTCCACACGCTTACCTGGGTGGGCGATCCGCAGTGGTCGCCGGTGGACGACCGCATTCTTTTCACCACTCGCATTTCCAACGCGAAGCGCGACGGCTACGACTCCAACCTGTGGATCATCGGCGCGGACGGCAAGGGCATGCGCCAGCTCACCTTCGCCACCGGCGCCGATTCCGGCGCGCGCTGGTCCGAGGACGGTCGCGAAATCCTGTTCGTCTCCTCCCGCGGAGGCTCCGCGCAAGCCTGGATCCTGCCCGCCGAGGGCGGCGAGGCCCGCTGCGTCACTCCTTTTGCTCTTGACGTAAGCGATGTTCGCTGGATTTCCGGCGCGCGCGCCATCAGCTTCACCGCCAGCGTGCTGCCCACCTCGCCTGCCGGCCCCAAAACCGAAGCGGACATGGTCAAGCCGAAGAATCCGGATCTGGAAAAAGGCGTTCGCGTAATTCGCCAGGCCATTTATCGCGCCGGCAAGAGTTACTTCGAAGGCTTGCGCCCGCATCTGTTCACTCTCGACCTGGCCGCCGGCGCCATCCGCCAGCTCACTGCGGGCGAGATGAGTGTGGACGGTTACCAATGGTCGCCCGACGGCAAGCGCCTGGTGGTGAACTTCGACCACCTGGATGATGCCACCGACATCGGCCGCTCCAAGCTTCGCCTGCTCGACCGCGAAGGCGCGTGGATCCGCGACCTGAACGACAAGCCCGGCTACTACGGCCTGTCCGCGTGGCGCCCGGACAGCACCGAGGTGATCGTTACTCAGGACAGTCCCGAAGGCTTCAAGCAGAAGGTCTTCCTGGTCTCCACGGAAACCGCCGCGTGGAAACAGCTCTCCACCGGGTTCGACGGCGACCATGCCGCTTGGCGCTGGAGCCGCGACGGCATGTGGTTGTTCGCTCTGACTCCGGAAAAAGGAGACGTAAATCTGTGGCGCTTCGATCCTGAAACCGGCGCCAGCAAGGGCATGACCGCCGGGCGCCGGCAAATCGGCCTCCATTCGCAGATGTTCGCTTCGCCGGGCTTCAGCCTTTCGCCGGATGCCTCGCGTTTCGTTGCCGCGGAGACCAGGTCCGACCAGCCCGAAGAACTGATCGTCGCCGGGATTGGGCACGACAGCAAAGAGTTCCGGCTTACGAACATCAACCGCGAATGGCGCGCGGCCCACCAGTTGGTGCCCGCGGAGAAGTTCACCTTCAAAGCCCGCGACGGCGCTTCGCTCGACGCCTGGATCATCCCGCCCGCCGCCCTTAAGCCGGGTGAGAAGCGCCCGCTGGTGCTCGAAATCCACGGAGGCCCGCGCACCATGTACGGCGAACACTTCATGCAGGAGTTCCAGATGCTGGCGGGCATGAATATGGGCGTGTTGTACGTGAATCCGCGCGGCTCCACCGGCTACGGCGAGGCTTCCACGCGCGCCACGCTCAACAATTGGGGCGGCACTCCTTACACCGATTTAATGGAGGCAGTGGACGCCGCCCTTGCCCGCTACTCCTGGGTGGACAAAGACCGGCTGGGAGTCGGCGGCGGCAGCTACGGCGGCTACATGACGGCGTGGATCATCGGCCACACCGATCGCTTCAAGGCGGCCATCCCTATGCGCGGCGTCTACAATTTTTACAGCTTTCCGTTCACTACGGACATTCCGCACTTCACCGAGGTCGAGTTCGGCGGGCTGCTGTGGACCAATCCCCAGAAGCACTGGGAGTTTTCGCCGCTGGCCTACGCCAACAAAGTCAAGACCCCCACCCTCATCCTGCACAGCGAAAACGATTTCCGCGCGCCCATGCCCGACGCTGAGCAGTATTACGCCGCCTTGCGTTTGCACGGAGTGACGGCGGAGTTTGTGCGCTACGCCGACGAAGGCCACGAACTTTCCCGCGCTGGCCGTCCCGACCGCCGTGTGGACCGCCTGGAACGCATCGCCGCCTGGTTCAAACGTTGGCTGGATCCGGAAAGGAAATAGGAACCCTACTTCCGCCCAATCACCAGGTGTTGAAACGTGGGCGGCAGAGCATGGAGTTCGCTGGACGAGAAACCGGCGTTGCGAAACATCTTCTGATATTCGGCGAACGTGTAGGCGTCGCCCGCCGGTGTATTGGAAAGCATGATCAGGGCAAAGCTGGCGGGAAGCGGCGGGGAAACGCGGTCGTCGTTGGGCACGAATTCCAGTATGGCCACGCGTCCACCGGGCCGCAGCGCCGTGTGCACCTTGCGCAGCAACGCCTCGCATTCCGCCGAGTCGAAGTGGTGTAGCAGGTTGGTAAGCAGCACCAGGTCGTATCCTTCGCCGAAATTCACCTCGAAGGCGCTGCCCGGCAAAGTGTGGTAGCGGTCGGCCACACCGGCAGCTTTTGCGTTTTCTTTCGCGACCTCGAGCACCTTGGCCCAGTCCACCGCGAAAATCTCCGCGTTCGGATTGTGCCGGGCCAGCGTGATGCCGAACACGCCGTGGCCCGCCGCGATGTCCAGCACTTTCCAGCGATCTCCGCGGCCGGCTTCGAACAGCTTCGCCATCAGCTCCGCAGGCAGAGCCATCATGGGCATCATCGAGCGGGCAAAATCCACCCATATGGGATGTTCCGGAGCCAGGTACCCTTCCGCGCCCAGCGCGGTGCCTCCCTTGCGCACCGCGGCGGTCAGAACCTGGAAAGCCTGGATGAGCAGGGGGGAAGCCAAAAAACGGACAGTTCCGCCCAGGTAGGCCGGCGAGCGCCGGTCGAGAAACATGGCGGCGTCGGGCGTGAGGGTGTAGCGGTTTGCCTGCTTGGTCAGGAATCCGAGCACGGTCAGGAAGTCGCAGAGGATGCGGATCCCGCGTTCCGCTGCTTGCGAGCGGCGTGCGATCTCCGGCACCGTGGCCGCGCCTTCCCCGATTGCGGTGAAAATATCGAGTTCGATCGCGGTCTTCAGTGCTTCCGTGCGTTGATAGGCATTCAGCGTTTCAAAGAACAACGCCGGCGACGGCGCGGCTGGGGCATTTGAGCTCATTCTGCAATTCTCCTCGAGGCCTGCGCGTACGTGCGCGGTAGGCGGCTGAATGCGATTGTACAATCCCGGGTTCCCTGCGCACGTTGCCGAGCGCCGCAAGGTCACAAGGAAGGGGCGTCCTCACAGCCTTGCAACAGCTTTGCAATGGAAGGGGCATCGCACGACCTCATGCATCATCCATCGCACATCAGACATCGCACCTCGCAGATGTATAATTCGCACGTCGCCGAGGTGCCGCGATGTCGAATCCGAAGACCAAAAGCTCTTCCCCCGGCAAGCCCCGCGTCTACAACGGCTGGGTGCGCAAGTTCGAACTCGACGACTACCTGGACCGTCACCTGCCCGTCCCCACGCAGGTGGTCTCCAATGAGGAATACAGCCCCCTCCCCCAGACCCGGCAGCAGCAGATGGTGGAGCACCGTGCTCTCCAGCTGGCCGACCGCAACAGCAAGCGCCTGGGAATGACCCGCCGCCAGTTTCTACAAACTTCCTGCGGAGTGGCCGCCTCCTTCGCCGCCATGAACTCGGTGTTCGGCGAGTTCTTCACCGTGGACGCGGCCGAACTGCTCGAGCCCGCCGCTGCCCAGGAAAAGAAGACCAAGTACTTCATCTTCGACGTGCAGACCCACCACGTGGGTACGGGAGAGCAAATCCCCAGCGCCAGCAAAGAACTGCTCGATTTCGTGATGGGCCTGCGGCGGAACCTGGGCGCCAACGATCCCGCGCTCGCCGGACGCGAGGCCCGGAGGGAGGACATGGAGCTGGAAAACTTCATCAAGGAAGTTTTCCTCGACAGCGAGACCGACGTCATCGCGCTCAGCGCCCTGCCCACCGCCAGCGAGGCCGGCTCCGTCCAGCCGCCGCACGTGATCGCACATTCCCGCAAGGTGGTCAACGAACTGGCGCATTCGCGGCGGCTGGTGAGCCACGGCCTGTTTTCTCCGGACCTGGGCGCGCGCAACCTGGAGTGGATGCAGGAGCAGACGGAAACGCTCAAGATCGATGCCTGGAAGGGCTACACCGGCCAGCCCATGGCGCCCAACACGCGCGGCTGGTGGCTGGACGACGAGAAGCGGACGTATCCCGCGCTCGAATACTCGCGCAAGAGCAAGATCCACAACATCTGCCTGCACAAGGGCCTGCCGCTTCCCGGCCACGAGGACGAGTACTACAGCCCCGCGGACGTGGTCAAAGCTTCCCAGGATTTTCGCGACCTGAACTTCCTGCTCTACCATTCCGGCTTCAAGTCGCTGCAGGACGCCAGGCCCGCGGTGCAAAGCAGCTTCAAGGAAACGGCCTACATCCCCTGGGTGTCGGACCTGTGCGACTGGCGCGGCAAAAACCCGCACATGACCAACGTGTACATGGAACTGGGCAGCACCTTTGCGCTGATGACGGTGACCAGCCCGCTGCTGTGCGCTCACGTCCTGGGCATGATGATCGACGCCTTCGGCGCCGACCACGTGCTCTGGGGCACCGACTCCATCTTCTGGGGATCGCCGCAGTGGCAAATCGAGGCCTTCCGCCGTCTGCAGATGCCGGAAGCGCTGATGAAGCAGTTCGGTTACAAGCCGCTGACCGACGAGATCAAGGCCAAGATCTTCGGCCGCAACGCCGCGCGCATTTATGGCGTGGACATCGGCAAGCAGCGCAACCCCATTCCCAGCGATTACCTGGAGCGGCTGCAGAAACTCTACCAACAGGGCGCGTTCCCTTCGCCCAGCAACACGCAGTATGGCTGGGTGCACGCCTAGCCCATGCGCATCCGCGTTGCCCTCCTGCTGATTCTGGCCGCGGCCGGCGCCGCACTTCCCGCGCAGCAACCCGAGCCCCGCGCAGCGCGTGGCGAATGGCGAGAGCTGCCGCCCATGCTTTCCCCGGTCAGCAACAACGCGGTAGCCGGAGTGCGCGCCGGCGGCCGCAACTACATCTTCTCCATGATGGGCATCGGCCCCAAGAAAACCTGGGACGCCATTACTGCTGAGACCTGGGCCTTCGACACCAAATCACGCGAGTGGGTGCTGCTGCGGCCGGTTCCCGGGCCCGCAGGACGCCTCGCGGCCGCCGCCGCGGGCGTCGGCGAGAAGGTGTACCTGTTCGGGGGCTACACCGTGGACGGCCTGGGCGGCGAGCGCTCGCTCACCAACGTGGACATTTACAGCCTCGACACCCAGCGCTGGTCGCGCGGCGCCGATATCCCCGTGCCTGTGGACGACTCCGTGCTCGGGGTTTACAAGAATCGCTATGTCTACTTGATCGGCGGCTGGTCGCAGCGCGGCAACGTTCGCGACGTGCAGGTGTACGACACCGAAAAAGACCGCTGGCTGGCCGCCACGCCGCTCCCCGGCAACCCTGTCTTCGGCCACTCCGGAGGACTGGCGGGCAACACCATTGTTTATGTGGACGGCGCCTCCAAAAATCCCGCGGCAGACGCGCAGCCCTCTCCACCCGGGACACCGCCTTACGTGCCCTCCGACGAATGTTGGATGGGAAAGATTGATCCCAAGGACGTCACCGCAATCGCCTGGACGCGCCTGCCCAGCCATCCCGGCAAGGCGCGTTATCGCATCGCGGTCGGCGATTGGGGGCAGCGCATCATCTTCTCCGGCGGCACCGACAACCCTTACAACATCAACGGCGTGGGCTACGACGGCCGCCCTTCCGAACCCGTGGCCACCACCTTCGCCTGGAACCTGGACCGCCAGAGTTGGGAGACGCTGCCGGACAATCCCACTCCTACCATGGATCATCGCGGCCTGGCGCGGACCCGCGACGGGCTGGTGGTCGTCGGCGGCATGGAAAAAGGGCAGAGGGTTTCCAATCGAATGGCGCTGCTACAGCCTGAGCGCTAACTCCCTCCTCAGCCGTGTGGGGCGCGGGTGCCCCACATCTGCCCGCAGTTGGCAGATGTGGGTCTTTGCGGCTACCCGAGTGCTACTCAATCGGTGCCGTTGTCCCTATCCCCTTCCCACATCCCCTTCATTTCATGCAGGCTTCAGTCTCGGTTACCAACGTACCTCTCAAGGTTACCGACGTGACGTTTACAGGTTACCGGGACCAAAGCTACTGTGTCCCTCGATAGGCAGTTCTGGGGGAGGGCTGCCAGTCGGCGCTCTGTGACCTAACCGGTCCGGGGCGCCTTTACTTTTTAGGGATGCCCGCCGGCCTGCAACTTCCCGACGTTTCCAACATCCTATATTTGGTAGTATGACGGCGGTGCCCGGGCTAACCGGCCCCGCGCCGCCGTGGCAAGGCTTCGTCAGGAGAAATGAATGGCAGCCAAGGAAATTGTAGTGTTCACCGACGCCAACTTTGACCAGGACGTTCTCAAGTCCGATCAGCCCGTGCTGGTGGACTTCTGGGCGGCATGGTGCGGCCCCTGCCGTGCCATCGCTCCCATCGTGGCCGAAGTGGCCACCGCCTACCAGGGCAAAGTCAAAGTGGGCAAGATGGACGTGGACAGCAACCCCGCCACCCCGCCGCGCTACGGCGTGCGCGGCATCCCTACCCTGCTGCTCTTCAAGGGCGGACAGGTGCAGGAACAGATTGTGGGCTTCGTCGCCCGCGAAACCATCGAGAAGGCCCTGAACAAGCACGTCTCCGGCTAATCGCTCAACGAGAATGTGTGGCCCGGCCGTGTAGCCCGGCCGCCCTCGGCCGGGTTCTTGTTCTTGTCCTCACCTTTGACCCAATCCTCACGCCTTTCCTTTGTGTCCTTCGTGTCCTTCGTGGTTCGCTTTTCCGCCAGGGCCACCCGAAATTCCCCTTGTGCCCCCGCCCGCCCGGGCGGAAACTATGCTCCTCATGCGCACGCTTCGCTGGCTGCCGTTCCTCGCGCTCGCACTTGCGCTCGCCCTTCCCGCCTGGACCCAGGAAAGCGACGAACGCATTCTCGACTACCACAGCGACATCACCGTGAAGCAGGACGGATCCATGCAAGTGCGCGAAACCATCCAGGTGCGCGCCCGCGGCGAGCAGATCAAGCGCGGCATCTACCGCGATTTTCCCACCGACTACGAAGACCATTTAGGCAACCCCTACCGCGTGGGCTTCGAGGTTCTGGAAGTCCTGCGCGACGGGCGCCCCGACGCCTGGCACACCAAGGATCAGGACAACGGCGTGCGCGTTTACATCGGCAAAGAAGACGTCTTCCTTACACCCGGCGAGTACACCTATACCATCGCCTACCGCACCACCTACCAGATCGGATTCTTCACCGACCACGACGAGCTCTACTGGAACGCAACCGGCAACGGATGGGACTTCACTATGGACCGGGCTTCCGCCACTGTGACTCTGCCCCGAGGCGTGCCCAAGGACCGCATCCGTCTCGAAGGCCATACCGGACCCCAGGGCGCCCAGGGCCGGAACTTTAGCAGCGATGTTGACTTCAGCGGCGTGAGCACGTTCCGCACTACCCAACCGCTCGCTCCCCGGGAAGGGCTGACCATCGTGGTTTCCTTCCCCAAGGGTTTCGTCACCGAGCCCACGCAGGAAGAGAAGGCCCGCCGCTTCATCGCCGACAATCACCCCGCGCTGGTGGGCATGCTGGGACTGGTGGTGCTGCTGGGCTACTACCTGGTGGTGTGGGCGCAGGTGGGACGCGACCCGGAAGCGGGCACCATCATGCCGCTATACGAGCCTCCGCAGAACTTTTCGCCCGCCGCCATCCGCTATCTCACCCAAATGGGATTCGACAACAAGGCCTTCGCGGCCGCCGTCCTCAACATGGCGGTGAAGAACCACGTGGGCATCCGCGAAGATTCCGGAACCTTCACCGTCGAGAAGAAAGCGGACAGCAGCGCGGCCCTGGCGCCCGATGAGAAGGTGATCTCCAGCCGCCTGTTGGGCGGCGGCAGCATCAAGCTGGAGACCGCCAACCACGCCACCATCCGCGGTGCGCTGGAGGCGCTGGAAAACGCGCTCAAGAACAGCCAGGAGAAGATTTATTTCTTCAGCAACGGGCGCTACCTCATCCCCGGATTCCTGCTCACCGTGCTGGCGCTGCTCGCCATGGTGGCCGCCGTCGGCTCCGCGGAACGCATGGCCGGCGCAGGCTTCATGACGGTGTGGCTCTCCGGCTGGACCTTCGGTGTGTTCTTTCTGCTCCGGCAAGTGATCAACGCGTGGAAGATGGTGTTCTTCGGCAGCGCCAGCCTGGCGCACATGGGCGGCGCCATCTTCATCTCGCTGTTTGCTGTGCCCTTTGTCGGAGGCGAGCTCGCCGGCCTCTACGCCTTCAGCACCATGGCCACGCCCGCCGCGGCCTTCCTGCTGCTGCTCATGATGGGCGTCAATATCCTTTTTCATTACCTGCTCAAGGCGCCCACCAGCGCCGGGCGCCGCGTGCTCGACCAGATTGAAGGCTTCAAGATGTTCCTGGGAGCGGTAGAAGGCGACCGCATGCGCATGTTCGGCGCCGTGAACAAAACGCCCGAGCTGTTTGAGAAGTTTCTGCCCTACGCCCTTGCGCTCGACGTGGAACACCAGTGGGCGGAGCAGTTCGCCGACGTTTTTGCCCGCACCGCCCAGACCCCGGGCGGCGGCTACTCCCCGCGCTGGTACTCCGGCTCGAACTGGAACAGCCTTGCCGCCGGGACATTCGCATCGTCGCTCGGCAGTTCGTTTTCCAGCGCCATATCGTCGTCCTCCACCCCTCCGGGAAGAAGCTCGGGCTCGGGCGGCGGTGGATCATCAGGAGGCGGTGGGGGCGGGGGTGGAGGCGGAGGGTGGTAGAACAATTCAAAATGAAAAATGCAAAATGGAAGCGAGCACCCGCTTTCTCATCTTGCATTTTTCATTTTCTCTCCTGAATTGTTAATTTTTAATTTTGAATTGTTCAGTACTTCCTCAACACCCCAATCACTTTACCCTGCACCTGGACTGCTGCCGCCGGCAGGATGATGGGTTGGAGCGCGGTATTGGAAGGTTGCAAGCGGATGCGGTCGTCTTCGCGGTAGAAGCGTTTCAGCGTGGACTCGGTGCCATCCACCAATGCGACCACGATGTCGCCGTTATTGGCGGTCTGCGCTTTCTCCACCAGGATGTAGTCGCCTTCCACGATGTGTTCGTCCTGCATGGAATCGCCGCGCACTTCCAGCACGAAGACGTCCTTGGAGCGCGTAAAGTCGGTGAGCGAGATGGTTTCCGGCGTCTCCACACTCTCAATCGGGCGGCCGGCTGCGATGCGCCCCGCCAGTGGAAGCTGGAATGGCGCCGAGAGCGACTTTTGCACCTTGCCCCGCGGCGGCAAGAGATCAATCGATCGGCTGCGGTTGTGGGCGCGCTTGAGCAGGCCCTTCTTTTCCAGGTTGGTCACGTGCTTGTGCACCGTGGCCAGCGAGTTCAGCTTCATGCCCATGCGGATCTCATCGAACGACGGCGAGTATCCGTTCTGCTGCACGAATTCGGCGATGAAGTCGTAGAGTTGCCTTTGGCGTCTCGTGATAGCCATAACCCGTAGTATGGGCAAATGAAAGGCGAATGTCAACATCTTTGTGCAATTTTCGCCCCGCCCGCGGTTGGAGATTGAGAGGACGGAGGGCTTCCAGTCAAGTCCCAGGACTCCAAAAAACTTGGACGCTCGCGCCCCGGCCGCGTCTGTACCATTGAGGACCAGATGACCACGGCCGAGGCGATCTTGAGCGATGCCTTCCCGGCGACCGGCACAGCGCAGCAGGAAGTGGAAGCGCTGGTCCGCGAGCACGCCGGTACGGTGTTTCGCGCCGCCTGGTCGGTGCTGCGCGACCATCACGACGCGGAAGACGTGGTTCAGGAAACCTTCCTGCGCGTCCTGCGCCATCGCCACAAGCTGCCGGAGATTGAAGACCGCCGTGCCTGGGTGGTGCGAATTGCGTGGCGTCTCGCCCTGGATCGCATCCGCAAGCGTGCCGGCCAGAGTGCGGTTCCGCTCGACGAAGCCGCCGATGCCGTCCTCGCGCTGCGGCGTTCGGGAGCCAGCGCCGAGCAGATTGCCGGCGATCGTCAGCTGCTGTCCCTGCTCGAGCGGCTCATCGCCGGCCTGCCTGCTGACCTGCGCGAGGCCATTACGCTCTCGGCCGTGCAGGAGCTGTCTTCGGTCGAGGTTGCGGCCGTGCTCGGCATTCCCGGGTCGGTGGTGCGCAACCGGGTGTTCCGTGCGCGCCAGCTTCTTAGGGAAAAGCTGGGCGCGTTACTGGAGGACAAACATGCACGATAACGAAACCGATCGTTTTGCGGACCAGTTGCTCAACGCTTCTCTCGCCGGCTACGCCGCCGAAGAGTCGCGAGCGGGCCTGGAGCAACGCATTCTCGCTCGCCTGGCCGAGCAGCCCCAGCCCTCGGCTTGGTGGGTGTGGCGCTGGTTGCCGGCAGGCGCCCTGGCGCTGGTGGCGGTAGTGGCCCTGGCGCTTCTCGTCCCTCGGCGAGAAACCGCGCCCGCGCCGGCGATCATCACCTCGCAGCCACCCAAGGTAGCTCCGTTGGTGCGCCCTGTACCGGACACGTCTGCACCAGCGGTGGCGGCCAATCAGCGCGCTCCCCTGCAGCCACTGCGGGCAACGCAAACCACCATCGCCCGGGCACGGACCGCGCAGTTTCCCACGCCCGGCTCGCTCACCGAGGAAGAGCGCCTGTTGATGCGCTATCTGGATTCCTCTCCGCGCGAAGTGCTGGTGGCTGCGGTGCGCAGCGAAGGACCCCTTCTTGATCTCCAGGTGCGCGACGTAGCAGTGCCCATGCTCGAACTCAAGCCCTTGCCGGAACAGTCGGGCGAGGCGATGAAAAACTAGGAGAACCCATGCGCAAATACGCAGCCTTGCTGATCGCAACCGCTTTGATCCTGACTGGCGTGGTGCTGCTGGCCACGCCCTCCGCCGCCGCCCAGGAATCCAAAGACTCCAAGGACTCAAAGCCCGCAGCGGCGCCGGAATCCAAGATTGTCGCTGTACCGCGCCCGCAGAAACCCGTCGCTACCTACAAGCTTGACTTCACGCTCTCGGAACTGGAGGACGCTACGCGCGTCAACTCGCGCAGCTATTCCTTTCTGCTCGAAGAGGAAGTGTGGGGCCGGACCCGCATCGGCACGAAGGTGCCCTTGAGCATGGGCGAGGGCAAGGGCATCCAGTACATGGACGTGGGCTTCAGCCTCGACGCCCGCCTGAACCAGCGCGAGGGTGATCTGCGGCTGGAGCTGCGCCTCGAGGTCAACAGCTTGGTGCCCGTGGAGGGCGAAGCCGCCCGCCCGCGCGAGCCCGTCCTGCGCAGCCTGCGCAGCGAGTTGGCCGCTTCCATCACGCCCGGCAAGCCCACGCTGCTGACCACGGTGGACGAACTGGGCAGCCGCCGCCGCTTCCAGGTCGAGGTCACCGCCACCCGCATCCGCTGATTCACCGCCACTCCCCAGGGGACAGCGCTCGGCTGTCCCCTGGGCGTGCTCACCGCCGGCCGCGAGCGCCGTCCAATTCAGGACCGGGTAAAATCCCAGAATCGCACAATTTGCTACGCCGGAGGCACTTGATGATCATCCGCAACCGCGCCCTTTCCCGTTGGCTTGCCGCCTTGGCCGTGTTCGCTCTGCTGCTGCCCGGCAGCTACGCTGCGCCTCCGCAGGCGACCGCGAAACCAGAGGCGCAGCAAAAGAAGAAAACAGCGGCCGCCCGCCCGGCCGAACCGGCTCCGCGCGACCCTAATCACGAACTCGGCCTGCAGATGCTGGAGACAGCGGAAGCGGCCGCCGCCGGGCTCGAGCCCGACATGCGCGCTTACTCGCTGTGGCAGATCGCGCGCGGCGCCATGAAGCAGGATCGCGCCAAAGCCCGCACGCTGCTGGAGAGCGCCTTCCAGGTGGTTGCCGGCCGTCGCGATGAAGAGGACGCCCGCGAGATCCAGGAGTTCCTGCAGGAACGCATCCTGCTCACCCTCATGCCCATCTCGCTGGAGGCGGTGGAGGAACTGCTGGCCACGGCCACTCCCGACATCCGTTTGCGCATCACCGGAGAACTCGCCAACCGCTACGCCGAACGCAAGGACTTCCCGCGCGCGCTGGCGCGCGTGCAACAAATCGCCACCGAAGCCGAGTTCCCCTACGGCACGGCCGCGCGCTTGCTCAGCGGGCTCCCCAAGCAGGGCTACGAAGCCGAGCGCAGTGATCTGTTTGCTCAAGCCGTGGCCAGCTACGCTGCTCACGAGCACAAGGATCCGCGCTTCGACAGCGACGACTTCGGCGCGCTCCTCGGCCGCTTCTGGCGGGAGATGCCGCCCGCGCTTGCCCTCGAAGGCATCCGCGAGCTGCTTCAGCAAACCCGGGAAGCTTCCGACGCGGACGGCGGCCTCAAGATCGTCCTCAGCAGCCAGCGCGCGGGCACCGCGTCGTTCGCTTCGCTCTACCAGTACCGGCTGTTCCAGGTGCTGCCCGCGCTCGAACAGCTCGATCCCAATCAAGCGGAAAAGCTCTTGAAAGAAAACGCCCAGCTTCAGGAAATGCTCAAGAAGAATCCGGACGGCTATGGCGCCTACACGCCGCGCGGCGAGGATCCCGAAGGCGAAGGGGTACAGATGATGGTGAACCGCGGCGGCGGCGGCGCAGGCCCTGCCGGCGCCGAGCACGCCCACATGGAACTGATGCGCCAGGTGGGCCAGATCATCCGGCGCGCGGCCCAGGATCCTCAGGGCGCGCTGGCGGAAGCGCGCACCCTCCCCGAAGCCTTGCCCGCCCCGGAGTTTTATCCGCGCGCGGAAGCGTTCAAGGGCATCGCCCGGACTTCGGTGAAAGCGAATCCAGGTGTGGCGAAAGAAGCGCTGGGCGAACTGCTGAAGGTGGTCGAACGTCTGGATGCCCGCTCTCAGGCACTAATCTTGCATCAGGCTGCCGAGCTTTACCTGCGTCTCGGCGACAAGCCGGCGGCGGAAAAGACCATTAACGCCGGACTCAAAACTGCCGAGAAGCTGCTGGCCACTGACACCAAGGCCGACAACCCTAACCGGGCGCTCAAAGCGCACTGGCCCTCGGCCGCAGCCTTCCGCATGTTCGTCACCCTGGCCGCACTGATCTCGCCCCTCAAGGCCAGCCAGATGATCGCGGAAATCGACGACCCTGAAATTCAGGTCACGCAAACCATCGCCGTGGGCAGCGCTCTGCTGGGCGCTCCACCCGCAGCGTTAGTGATGCAGGTCCGCGGCGCCGACGGCCGCAACTTCATGATGACGATGGACGAGGGTGAGGGCGAGGACGAAGGGGGATCGCAGGTGCAGCGCGAGCAGCGAAGAAACTAGGATTCACCGGATTTGATCTTTGATCTTCAATCTTCAATTTTTAATTTGTAATTTCTAATTTTTAATTGTCAATTCCCTCCGGCTCAGGATTTCATCCATGGCCGCAAACGCCAGTTCCAGTTCCTCGTCGGAGTTGTAGAAATGCGGTGCCAGGCGGATGCCGGCGCCCGGACGCCAGTCCACGATGATGTCGCGCTTGAGCAGTTCGGCGCACACCTCGCGCGAGCCCGGCATCTCCACTGACACCGTGCCCCCGCGCCGCGCGGCATCGCGGGGCGTGTTGACGCGCCACCCGCGCTGCTCGGCCAGCGCGATCAGGCGCGTGGTTTGCCGCACTGACTTCTCGCGGATTCGCTCCACGCCCACTTCGCCGATGATCGCGAGTCCGGGCTTTGCGGCGTGTAGCGCGGGCAAGTGCGTGGTGCCCTGCAGAAACCGAAATGGCGGCTCTCCGTAGCGGATCGGCCCGATCTCGAAATTGAAGGGTTCCGCGTGCGCGAACCATCCCGTGAGCGTGGGCTGAAGCTGCGGAGCGAGGTCCGGACGCACGTACAGGTAACCGACGCCGGCGCCCCCGCACAGCCACTTCAGGACGCCGCCGGTGGCGAAGTCCACGCCCATGGCGGTGACGTCCACGGGCATCGCGCCCGCCGAGTGAAAGCAGTCGAGCATGACCCGCGCGCCCACGCGCCGTGCCTTCTCCACGATGGCGGGAACGTCTTTGACGAACGAACTGCGGAAGGTGACGTGCGAAATGGGAACCAGCAGTGTGTCTTCATCAATCGCAGCCAGCAGGCGCTCGGTGGGCACGGTGATGCCGTCATCGCTCCGCACCATCTCCACCCGCGCTCCCCGCGTGCGCTGCGCCTCCCAGAAATACATCACCGAGGGAAAGTTCAGCTCGCTGTACACGATCTTGTTGCGCCGCCCGCTGAAGTCCAGACACGACGCCACCACCGCCTGGCACGTGGTCACGTTCTGGTGGGTCGAAACCGAGCCCGCGGGCGCGCCCATGAGCGCGCCAATGGCGTCGCCCACCTCCACCGCCAGCATCCACCACTTCTCTTCCCAGGCACGCACGCCGCGCATGCCCCAGGCGTCGGCGTACTCGCGCAGTGCGTCGTAGACGCCGCGCGGCATCGCTCCCAGCGAATTGCTGATCAGGTAGGTGCTCCGCTCCAGGATGGGGAACTCAGAGCGCCAGCGCAGCAGGTCGTCGGTGGGCGGGGTCAAGGGCATGGTGGAAATTGTAGATTGTAGATGGATGATTGACGATTGAAGAAGCCGATTGCCATCAATAATCTGCAATTTTCAATCAGCCATCAACTGCGGCTCTGGTACTTTCTCTTCTCCACCTCTCTGCGTCTCTGCGTTGAACCGCGGCAGGGTGCGAATGGAGAGAATCACAACCACGTTCACCGCGGCTACTGCCACCAGGACCGATTTCATCACCACGGTCTCCGCCACCCAGATCGCCAGCGTGCCCAGGGAGAGCGAGGCCGCGGCAATGGAAAATACCTTCACGCGCAGCGGCAGCGCTTTCTCGCGCAGGATGGTGGTGAGTCCCGGACCGAAGCGCGGATGGTTGAGTAGCCAGCGCGACAAGCGCTCGGAGCTGCGCAGATAGCACAGCGCGGCCAGCAGCAGGAAGGGCGTGGTGGGCAAGCCGGGAACATAGATGCCCACGATCCCCAGCCCCACCAAGAGGGTTCCGAGTACCAGCAGCACACCACGTACGAACGGATTGGCAATCCTATTGAACATTCGAACCCGTCTTGAGCTCGCAAATTGCGACCTCAAAACAACTCGCTCGCGGTACGCGAAGGTTGTGCTGGGAGATTCTAGTCTAATCCGGATTGCACCTGCCTATTGTTCTCTCGCGGGGAGCGGCCGCCGTCGGACCAGCCAGTACGCCAGACTCAGCAATGCCAGTTGCGGCACCCCGCTCACCAGGGTGACGCGCGTCTGCGGCACCCACCAGGTGGAAACGACCGCAACGATCACGCCCGCGAGCCCCAGCCACGACGACGCCGCGCCGCCCGCCGATCGCAGTGGCAGCGCCGCCAGTTCATCCGCTGAGAGCGCGCGCCGGAAAGCGATGTGAGCGGCGAGGGCGATGGCCCAGGCCAGCATCCCGCCGAAAAGCGACGACATGATGATATAGAGGTAGGCCTGCCCGGGCACCAGGTGCTGCAGAACCACCGCCGCCAGGATGCCGCCGGTGGAGACCAGCAGCGCTGCCCGCGGCGAACCGTTCTCCGCCAGTTCTCCCAGGCGCCGCGGCGCGTATCCGCTCCGGGCCAGCGAGAACAGCATGCGGCTGGCGACATAAATGTTGGCATTGGCGCCGGAGAGCGCCGCGGTCAGCACCACAAAGTTCATCACCGCGGCCGCAGCCGGCACTCCCGCCACCGCAAACACGGTGACGAACGGGCTCTCGCTCACGCCCGCCTGGGCCCGGGGCAGCACTCCCACCAGCACCACCGTCGCCCCCAGGTAGACCACGGCCAGCAAAGCAAACATCAAGCGGGAGGCGCGCGGGATCTCGGCCTGCGAGCGGGCTTCTCCCGAGGAGATGGCCACCATCTCAACTCCCAGGAAGCTGAACAGCGCGAAGCTGATGGCCAGCAGCGGTGAGACCGGGCCGTGGGGAAAGAATCCTCCCGCAGCGGTGTACTGGGACTCCACTCTTCCCGTCAGCAGAAGTGCCGCCCCGATGACGATGAATCCCAGCACCGCCACCAGCTTGATCATGGCGAACCAGTACTCGAAGGTTCCAAAGTCGCCCACCGCCCTGAGGTTGACGAACAGAAACACGCCCGCAAACAGCACGATCCACACCATGGCGTGGACCTGGGGAAACCAGTAATGAAGGTAGGTGGCCGAGGCCACCAGGTGCCCGCCCACGGCGATGGTCACCGAGAACCAATAGCCGTAGCGCGCCACGAAGCCCGCCCACGGGTTCAGGTAGCGCTCGGCATAAACGCCGAACGACCCGGCCGCGGGATGCACGCTGGCCATTTCGCCCAGGGCCATGGTCACCGTCCAGGCGATCAGCGCTCCGGCCAGATACGAAACCGCGACCGCGGGCCCGGCAATCTGCACGGCAGCGCCCGAGCCCAGCAGCAGACCGGTGCCGATCGAGCCGCCCACCGCGACCATGGCGATCTGCCCAGCGCCCAACTGGCGCCGCAGTCCGGATTCCGAACTTTCAGCCATCGCCATCAGCCTCCAGCGGTCAGTATTCAGCGGCGAATTCTAACAGCGGCCTCGCTCAGCGCTGAGTGCTGATTGCTGAAGGCTTCACTTTCCGCTTACAATACGCAGTTTCCCCTATTTCACACGCTGATGGCCGACGTTTCCAAGCGCCTGGAAAAAGCCGAGAAGTATCTGCAAAAGGGCAAGATGGATTCCGCCCTCGAGGAGTACCAGGACATCCTCAAGGACGAACCCAGCCACGAGGGTGCCCGCCAGGCCGCGGCTGACATCTGTGTTTCGCTCAACCGCCCGGGTGACGCGGCCAAGCTCCTGGGGCCGCTGTTCGACCGCCAGGCCGCAGCCAACGACGCGGCCAAAGCCAGCATCACCTACAAGAAGCTGCAGCGCTTCACCACGCCTACCATGGACCAGGCGCTGCGCTTCGCCCAACTGGTGGAGAAAAGCGCCAAGAAGGACGCGCTCGATGCCTACGAACTGGCCATCACCGGCCTGGTCGGCGCCGGCCGCAAGCCGGACGCGCTGGGAGCGCTGAAGCGGGTGGTGGCCCTGGATCCCAGCGTCAACAACTGGAAGCGTCAGGGCGAGATGGCCGCTGAACTCCTCGACATCAAGACCGCAGCGGAAGCGTTCTTCCAGGTGGGCGAGCTGGAAGCGAAGGCCGGCCGCGAGGGAGCTTCCTGGTACGAGCGGGCGTTTTCCACCGACCCCTCAAATCCGCACGCGGCGCTCGCTCACGGGCGCGCCACTCTGGCCAAGGGCGATGCAGCCGCGGCCGTGCGCGTGGTCGAAGTCCTGGCCCGGGCCGATGGAGCGCCCGAGCTGCGCGAAATCTATTGCAAGGCGCTGCTGGCCGCCAAACGTCCGCTGGACGCCGAGCCCTACGTCTGGGATCTGCTGGACAAGGACCCTAAACATGCGGACGACGTGGGCGAGATGATCGGCGCGCTCATGGACTTGGAGAAACACGACAAGGCACTGGAGGCCGCGCATCGCCTGGAGCAGAACCAGGCCAAACACGAGCGCCGCCGCGAGTTCGCCGCCATCGTCAAGACGGTCTCCGACAAGCACGCTCCCGACGTCGCCTTTCTGGAATTCATAGTGGAGGTCTTCAATTCCACCAATCGCGAACAGGACTATTGCGCCACCCTGCTCAAGCTGTTCCAGCTCTACTTCGCCGCCGGCAACTTCCTGAAGGCTGCCGACTCGCTCGACGCCGCCGCGGAAGTCGACCCTTACGAGCCCGGACACCATAATCGCCTGGAGATGCTGCGCGGCAAGATCGAGTCCAATCGCTTCAACGCCGTGGCCAACCGCTTCATGGGCGCGGTGAAGGCGGACGAAGATAGCGAAGCCGCCGCGAGCACCGGCACCGAGGGTGAAACCACCGTCCTCGAAGACCTGATGCTGCAGGCCGAGATCTTTCTGCAGTACTCCATGCGCTCCAAGGCGGTGGAGCGGCTGCAGCGCATTCACAAACTGTTTCCCCACGAGGAAGAACGGATCGAGAAGCTGCGCACGCTCTATCTCAACGCCGGCATCCTGCCCAAATACGACGACGCCGCGGCCGGCGCACCCGGGCGTCCAGCGGCCCAGACTCAGGTGTTCCAGAGTCCGGCGGCGGCAGCCGCGGCCTCGCGCGCCGCGGTCAACGAAAGCGCCGTCGACAACATCGGCCGGGTCACCGAGATCACGCGCAACATCTATCGCCAGGGCAATGTGAAATCGGTGCTGTTTACCGCGGTCAACGACATTGGCCGTCACTGGAACGCTAGCCGCTGCGTGGCCGGCCTGTGTACTCCCGGCAAGCCTCCCTCGGCGGCGCTGGAGTACTGCGCTCCCAGCGTTAAGCAATCGGACGTGATGGCCATCGTGAAGCGCATCGGCGTGCTGCAGGCACTGGTGGTGAGCCATCAGGGGCCGGTCATCATCCCCAACGCACCCACCGCTCCCGAACTGGCGGGAGTGCAGCAGTACCTCATCGATCTTCAGGTGCAGTCCATCCTCGCCGTTCCGCTGCAGGACGGCGACGAGCACGCCGGCATTCTCCTCCTGGAGCAATGCGAACCGCGCGAGTGGGCCCAGGGCGACGTCTTCGTCCTCAAAACCATTGCCGACCAGATGGTGCTGGCGGTGAACAACTCCAAGCTGCGCAGCCTGGTCAAGACCCTGGCGGTCACCGACGAGAAGACCGGCCTGCTGCGCCGCTCCTCCTACCTGGACGTGCTGCTCTCGGAAGTTCGCCGCGCGGTGCAGCAGAAGTCCACCTCGGCGGTCATGCTGCTGCAGTTCGCAAAACCTGGCCTGGCCAAGGAAGTGGGCGAGCCTGCGGTGGAAGACATGATCCAGCAGATCGGCCAAGTCATCACCGGCCACATCCGCCAGAACGACGTGGCCGTGCGCTACGACCTCACCACCATCGCACTCATCCTTTCCGAAACCAGCGAGAAGAACTCCTTCTTCGTGGTGGACAAACTGAGAAAAGCGCTGGAAGCGGTGAAGCTGCCCGGCGGCGCCGCTCTGCCGATCACCGTCGGCATTGCGGAAATTGTGGCTCGCCAGGACTTCGATCCCGTGGACATCGTCACCGAAGTCATCAACCGCGCTGAACAGGCGCTGGAAGTCGCCAAATCCGAGGGCGGCAACAAGGCCCACTCCCTCGCCCCCAAGCTGGAATCCGCAGCCGTTGCCTAGAAGCCTTTTCGAGTTGCGATTGCCCGGGATTCCCCGCCCTGCCGGCTCCTGCGCGTCAACCCCTGCCGTGTCTGGTAGCGGCTCTGGAGTTCGTCAACAGAATCAGGCGCTGCTCTGCGCTGCGCTGACCCGGGCGGGCAGGTTGCTGGGCTTTCTTCGCGACTGATAGACTCACCTGCTCGGCCCCCGCTTTGCAGGGCCACCGTGCCAGCTTGGAAAAGTTCCCATGACGCTTCCACCCACCGACATCGCCATCGTAAGTGGCGCGCGCACGCCCATGGGGCGTTACGGCGGCAAGCTCCGCGACTTTAATGCGCAGGAACTGGGCGCCGTGGCCGCTAGAGAAGCCATCAGCCGCTCGGGACTCGATCCTAAAGAGTTCGACCACTGTGTCATGGGCAATGCGCAGCAGACCTCCGGCGACGCCCTCTACGGCGCCCGCCACGTGGCGCTGAAGGCCGGCCTCCCCATGGAAACGCCGGCCCTCACCGTGAATCGGCTGTGCGGGTCGGGCGTCCAGGCCATCGTCAATGCGGCCCAAATGATCCAGCTCGGTGAGGCCAAGGTTGTGCTCGCCGGCGGAATGGAGTCCATGTCGCAGGCGCCGCACGTAGTCCGCGGCGCGCGCTGGGGCTTCAGCTTCGGTGAAGGCAAAATGGAGGACTCCCTCGCCGTCGCCCTGCTCGACTCCTACTGCGGCCTGCAGATGGCCGAAACCGCCGAGCTTCTGGGCAGCCAGAACGGCATCTCCCGCGAGCAGCAGGACGAGTTCGCGCTGCGCTCGCAGCAACTCGCCGATGCAGCCTACAAGGCTTGCCGCCTGAAAGAAGAACTGGCGCCGGTTGCACTCACGGACCGCCGTGGCCAGCCCTCCGGCGAAGTGTTCACCGAAGACGACCACCGGCGCCCGCAGACCACGCTCGAAGGCCTGGCCAAGCTCAAGCCCGCGTTCAAGAAAGACGGCACCGTCACCGCCGGTAACGCCAGCGGCATCGTGGACGGCGGCGCCGCCGTCGTCGTTACCTCGCTCGCCGACGCGCAGAAGCGCAGCCTCAAGATCCTGGGCCGCATCGTAAGTTGGGGCATCGCCGGCGTGGATCCGAAGATCATGGGCCGTGGCCCCGTCCCCGCGACCCGCATTGCCCTGGAAAAGGCCGGCCTCAAGCTCGACGACATGGACCTGATCGAAGTCAACGAGGCCTTCGCGGCGCAGTATCTCGCCGTGGAGAAGGAATTGGGCCTCGATCGCTCCAAAGTCAACGTGAACGGCGGGGCGATCGCCCTGGGGCATCCGTTGGGCGCAACCGGCACGCGCTTGGTGATCACGCTGCTCTACGAGCTGCGCCGCCGCAAGGGCCGCTATGGCCTGGCGACGGCGTGCATCGGCGGCGGCCAAGGCATTGCCATGATCGTGGAAGCTGTTTAGCAACATCCCGAGCGAAGCGAGGGAACCCTACCCTTGCCACAGACGATGGGGGGACCATGATCGTTACAGCGATTGCAACCAAGGCATCACCAGGGTTCCTGGCTTCACTGATGACGCATCGGCAACACCTTCGTGATACCTTCGTGTCCTTCGTGGTGAGCTTTTCTCAGGAGAAGTGATGGAGATCAAGAAAGTTGGCGTTCTTGGTTGCGGCCTGATGGGCTCAGGCATCGCCCAGGTTGAGCCGTTTAGCGGGCGTGAGTCCGCCGTGGCGGACGGGAGCCCGCTGGCGAAATCCCGAGCGCAGCGAGGGATTCTGACGGAGCGGATATGGAAATCAAGAAAGTAGGCGTTCTCGGTTGCGGCCTGATGGGCTCGGGCATCGCCCAAGTCTCCGCCGCTGCGGGCTTTGACGTCGTCGTTCTCGAAGCCGAGCAGCGGTTTCTCGACAAGGGCTTCGCCGCCATCGAGAAATCGCTGGCCAAGCTGGCGGAGAAGGGCACGCTGAAGGAGGCGCCGGAAGCTATTCGCGCGCGCCTCAAGGGCACGGTGAAGAAGGAAGACCTCGCTGGCTGCGACCTGGTGATCGAAGCCATCATCGAGAACGTTGAGGAGAAGCGCAAGATGTACGCTGCCCTCGACGCCATCGTGAAGAAGGACGCCATCTTTGCCTCTAACACTTCTTCCATCTCCATAACCGAGCTGATGACCTCCACCCAGCGCCCGGAGCGCTTCGTCGGGCTGCACTTCTTCAATCCTGTGCCGCTCATGAAACTCGTTGAAGTTGTCCGCACGGTGGCCACCGCCGACGATGCCTATGAGTCCGTCTTCGCTTTCGCGCAGAAGCTGGGCAAGGTTCCGGTGCGCACTTCCGACAAGACCGGCTTCATCGTCAACCGGCTGCTGGTGCCTTACCTGCTGGACGCCATCCGGGCCTTTGAAGAAGGCGTGGGCTCCATCGAGGACATCGACAACGCCATGAAGCTGGGGTGCGGCCATCCCATGGGGCCCTTCACGCTGCTCGACTTCGTCGGCCTCGATACCACCTACTACATTACCCACGTGATGTTCGAGGAATTCAAGGAGCGACGCTTCGCTTCCCCGCCCCTGCTCAAGCGCCTGGTGATGGCGGGGTGGTACGGAAGGAAGTCGGGGAAAGGGTTTTACGATTATGCGGATCCGGGGAATCCGAAGCCGGGGAAATTTGTGTGACTACACATCCCGAGCGAAGCGAGGGAACCCTACTCTAACCGCGATGCTGGTGCGACGACGTTAACTAAACATCCCGAGCGAAGCGAGGGAACACTACCCTTGACGGTACTGCCGACGAAAACACGAACAATCCCGTACTTCTACGTGTACCTGCTCTCCAGCCTGAGCGGTACGCTCTACGTCGGCCTCACCGACAACCTTCGCCAGCGAATCTTGGAACACAAGCTCGGCACCTACGACGGCTTCACCAAGCGCTATGCGGTGAACAGGCTTATGTACTTTGAAACCTTCCGCAGCTCGACGGTTGCACGGGCGCGTGAGCGGCAAGTCAAGAAGTACCGGCGCGAGAAGAAGATTGCTTTGTTCATTAAGACTAACCCTCAATGGAAGGACCTGAGCACCAGGATTCTCACTGCTGCATAGGGATTCCTCGCTCCGCTCGGAATGTAAAAACATGGCCTACGAAAACATCCTTTACGAAAAGAAGTCGCAAGTTGCTTACATCACCATCCACCGCCCCAAGGTGCTCAACGCGCTCAACATGGCCACCATGGAGGAGCTGCGGGCGGCCTTCACCGCGTCGCGCGACGACGCCGAGGTGCGCGTCGTCGTCCTCACCGGCTCAGGCGAGAAGGCCTTCGTCGCCGGGGCCGACATCAACGAACTGGCACGCAACAATCCCGTCGAGGCCAAGCACTACACCCACCGCGGCCAGTCGGTGCTCGCCCTGATCGAAAACCTGGGCAAACCGGTCATCGCCTGCATCAACGGCTTCGCGCTGGGCGGCGGATGCGAGATCGCCCTCGCCTGCACCTTGCGTCTGGCCAGCGAGAACGCCAAGCTGGGCCAGCCGGAGGTCAAGCTGGGCATCATCGCCGGCTACGGCGGCTCGCAGCGCCTGCCGCGCCTGGTGGGCAAGGGCCTGGCGCTGCAAATGCTGCTCACCGGCGAGATGATCTCCGCGCAGGAAGCCCACCGCATCGGGCTGGTGAATGAAGTCGTGCCCCTGGCCGAACTGCTGCCGCGCGCCCAGGCCATCGCCCAGAAGATCATCGCCAACGCGCCCCTGGCCGTTCAGTACACCCTGGAAGCGGTGAACAACGGCATGGAGATGCCGCTGCCCGAAGCCCTGTTTCTGGAAGCCACGCTCTTCGGCGTCGCCTGCGCCACCGAAGACAAGAAGGAAGGCACGGCGGCCTTCCTGGAAAAACGCCCGCCTAATTTCAAAGGAAAATAGCCCCAGAGACACAGAGGATTGAATCATTGAGTCATTGATCAATAGCGCGCCAAAGGGCAGGCCTTTCAATGATTCAATGATTCAATCCCTCAATGATTCAATTTCCCCTCTGACCGGATGGCTCGATGACTCGATTTCCGATATTCTCTGTGCCTCTGTGTCTCAGTGGTTAATTCATGATCAAGTCCATCCAATTCTCCCGCATCGCCAATAACGCCGCCGAGTTTAGTGCGCTGGTGGAATTGTTTGACGCGCTGGGCTTCGAGCGCGGCGAAGGCTGGCAGTATCCGGAGAACCGCGGCGTGATCTTCCTCGCGCCCCAGGGCGAGGTGACGATTGGCCAGGGCAAGGGCTTCAGCGACGCGCAACTGCACCTCGAAGTCTCCGACGCCGACGCGCTCCGCGCCCTAATCAGCACCAACGTTCGCAAGCGCAAGCTGAAGGTCATACAGGAAATCGCGGACACCGACTGGGGCGCGCGGCTGTTCATACTCCAGGCCGCGGGCGGGCTGCGCGTTTCCATCTTCAGCCGTCCGCAGGTCCCCGGCAAGAAGGCGCAAACCCGCGAAGGCACGCTCAACGCCAAGGGAAAGCGCTTCGGCATCGTGGTCAGCCGCTTCAATTCTTTTATCACCGAGCGTCTGCTGCAAGGGGCCCTGGACGCTCTGCATCGCACCGGCGCCCACGACCAGAACATCGAGATCGTGCGCGTTCCCGGGTCCTTCGAGATTCCCGCCGGCGCGCGCGCATTGGCGGAGAGCGGGCGCTGCGACGCCATCGTCTGCCTGGGCTGTATTATTCGCGGTGAGACCACGCACTACGAGCACTTGGCCAACGAGGTCACGCGCGGCATTGGTCAGTCGGCCCAGGAGACGGGCGTGCCCCACGCCTACGGCATCCTCACCTGCGACAGCCTGGACCAGGCCATTGACCGGGCCGGCCTGAAAAGCGGCAACAAGGGATTCGAGGCCGGGCTGTCGGCTGTTGAAATGGCGAACTTGAGGAAGGTCGTCAGCCGGCAGTCGGCAGCCGGCAGCAAGGCAAGGAAGCGGAAAACGCGACGAAGAAAGTAGTTTTCAGTTTTCAGTTTTTCAGTTTTCAGTTTTCGGCGACCAGGAACCAACAACTAAAAACCAAAAAAACACAACGCTCCCATGGGTATTCGCCGCAAAGCCCGCGAACTGGTCTTGCAGATGCTCTTCCAGGCCGATCTGGGGAAGCAGGGGCCGGAGCACGTTCGCAAGACTTTCTGGGCGGAGCGCTCCGAGGTGGGCGAGGAGGCTCGCGCCTTCAGCGAGGAGCTGTTTCGCGCGGCCACCGAGCGCGCCGCGGAAATTGACGCGCTCATCGAGCGCCACGCCGAGCACTGGCGCATGGAACGCATGGCCGCGGTGGACCGCAACATCCTGCGCACCGGCGTGGCCGAGTTCCTGGCCATGGAGACCCCCAAGCCGGTGGTGATCAACGAGGCGCTGGAGATCGCGCGCCGCTTCTCCGCTCCCGAGTCCGTGCACTTCCTCAACGGCGTTCTGGACAGCATTGCCCGCGAAATGAAACCCGCAGGGGCCGCCGGGGACCCGGCCGGAGAAAGGCAAAAGGAAAAAGGCAAAAGGAAACAAGAGCTGCCCAGTTAGGTCGGTGGCTTTTAGCTTTTAGCTTTTAGCTTTTAGCTTTTAGCTTTTGGTTTTTGGTTTTTGGCCTATTGCTTGTTGCTTATCGCTTATTGCTTATTGCTTCCTTCCATGAACTGGACCGACGAAGCCCGCGAGATTATCGACGACCTGCTGATGGAGCTGCCGCTTCCGGTGCGCGATGCAGTCCGTCAAGCGGCGGAGCTGCGCGCGGAAGCTCTGGCCGAAGACGCCAAGTCCGTCAAAGTAACGCTGGAGACCGCGGTGCGCGCCTTCATCGAATCCACGCCTGCCGACCTGCGCCAACGCCTGAAGCACACGCTGTCCTACAAGGGCATTGATCCGGAAGAGTACGCGCAGGCCTTCGAGGAATAGAAAAAACGGCAGTCAGCAGTCAGCACTAACCAATAAGCCCGCTCGGCACGGCACTCAGCCCGCATTACCTCTCTTGGATTGCTGATTGCTGCCTTTTTCCTTTTGCCTTTTTAATTTTGCATTTTTAATTGATCTACCTCGGCCGCACCGCCACCAGATCCGGCGTGAAGCTCAGGCCGATGCTGGCGCCGTCGGTTGCGGTTCCCACGTTAATGCGGTGGACCGCGTTATTGCTGCCGCCCACGTACACCCGGTCGCTGGCCACGGTGGCGCCCCCCGTCGTTGCCGACGCTCCTCCAGTCAGCGGGATGGCGCTGGCGGTTCCGCCGGCCACGTCGTAGGCCAGCAGGCTGGTGAGGTTGCTGGTCACGTAAGCACGCGTCGCGTCGGGCAGCACGATGATCTGCCGCGGCGTGAACGCGCCCTGTCCGAAGTCCACCGAGATCAGGACGCCTCCCGGCAACGGCGGGCAGCCGGTGAAGGAAGGCGTCACCGTAATCACTTCGAGGTTGGGAGAGTTGGCAGCCACAACGCGGCTGCCGTCGGGCAGCGCCGCGATCAGCGCCGGGGAGGTGGCCGGAGTGGCGTCGCTGTCCACCTCGGTGTTATCGCAGGTGGCGCGCGCAGTAATGGACGACGCCGCGCCTCCGGCCAGGTACGCGAACGATCCTCCGGACAGCACGGTAACGTCGTTGGCCACCGCCGCCAGCGGAATGTTTTGCAGCGCGAACTGGGTTGAGGCCACGAACAGGCTGTTGGCAGCGGTGATGAAGGTCTTGACGCCGTCGGGGGTGAAGGCGGCGGCGGTGGCATCGGAGATACCCAGCGCCGTGATGCTGTTCGCCCCTCGGTCGAAAATGAAAACGGTGGCGCCCGGAATGTTGGATACCACCACCCGATTGCCGTCCGGCGACACCGCCAGCACGCGCCCCGGCAGGTTGGTCACCGTGCTCTGCAAAGTGTTGGACGCGGCGTCCACGGTCATCAATCCGTTGGCACTGCCCAGAAATATAGTGGCGCCGTCGCGCGTGAACAGGATGGAGTTGGGCGTTTGCGGCAGGTTGATGGCCGTGCCCGCGGTGTCGGTGCCGGTGTTGATGGGAATCAGTTGGGTCTGCGTGCCTCCCGTGACAGCCGTGGTGCACGGCGCCAGGCTGGACGAGCAGGTGGCGTACACCGTGCTCGCCGCAGCCGTGCCGGTTACCGTTGCCATCGCCACGTTGCTGTACGTGGGAATGGTGCTGCCCTGATTGCAGGAAGGCGGCGTGCAGTGGGCAATAATTCCCGTGGATCCCACCGCCGATCCGGTCACCACCCGTGTGGTGGCGTTGATGGCTGCAATGTTGGGATTAACGATCTGGAAGGTCACAGGCACGGCTTCCAGCGGTTCGCCCATGGTGTCCACGATGTCCACGGCCAGGGTCTGCGTGCCGTTCACCGCAACGCTGAAGGCCGTGGCGGCCGAACCCATCACGTGCAGACTGATGGACGCCGGAGGGCAAATCGTCAGCGGAGCAGCCGGGCTCACCACGCCGCCCACCGACGCCGTGATGTTGGACACGCCGGGCAGTTCCCCGGTGGCCAGTCCGGCGGTGGTGATGGTGGCGATGTTGGTCTGGGCGCTCGCCCACGTGAACGGGCCCACGGTGGCTGTGATATCGATCATCCCGTTGAAAGCCTGGGCGCTGAATTGCTGGGTGTAGTGGGTCCCGGTGGTGTTGTCCTGGGAGAGGCAGTCCACCGAGGCCGGCGTCACCACAATGTTGTCCACCACGTCGTGAATGAATACCGGGACGGGCACGCTCATCACGGTCACGCCCCCGGCCATGGCCGTCACCGTCAGGTTCGCGGTGCAGTTCGAGGCCGGAGTGCACACTGCGGTGGAGGGCGCGCAAACCACGGGCGTGGTCAGCGAGTCCCAGGTCCCGGCGCAGATCAAGCCGCTAGTGGACACGGTGAACACGGCGCTGTTACTGGTGGCGAAGGTGAAGTCCGCCAGGATGAGAGCGTCTTCCTGGTCGAGAGCGCGAGGAATCACCTGCTGGACCTGGCCGCGGTTCAGCGAAACCGAAGCGGGAATCACCGTCACCTCGGTCAGGACCCGGGGATCCTCGATGGCAGCACTATCGCCGCCGCATCCGGTCACACCGGTAGCGGCAAGCAGGGACAAAAAGAGAAAAGGTATAAGGGGCGAGCCACCCGACTTCCGCATGCATCCTCCCCGTCCTCCGCTTGGATGCAAAGGACGGAACCGGCGTGGGAATTATTCAGTTTAGTGGCTTAAGGAATTTTCGGCAAGTTGAGCCGCCTTGCGGGCGTGAGTGAGGGGAGCGCAGCGACCCGAGCAGGAGCCCGCAGGCGAAATCCTGAGTCCGCCGTGGCGGACGAAGGATCTTGGCCGCCTGCCCGAGCAGGAGCCCGCAGGCGAAATCCTGAGTCCGCCGTGGCGGACGAAGGATCTTGGCCGCCTGCCCGAGCGGGAGCCCGCAGGCGAAATCCTGAGTCCGCCGTGGCGGACGAAGGATCTGGTCCGGCAGGTCTCAGGTCTCAGGCGGTCTGCGAGCCGCGAAACGCAAACCACAAACCAAAAACCTTCCGTCACAACCGGTCAATCTTGGCCGCGAGGATAAAGTCGCTCTCCGTGAGCCCGTCGATCTTGTGCGTCCAAATGGTGATCTCCACCTTGCCCCAGGCCAGGTAAATGTCGGGATGGTGTCCTTCCCGCTCCGCCAGTTCCCCCACGCGGTTGGTGAAGTCCAGCGCCCCGCGGAAGTTGGGGAACTTGAACGCACGCGCGAGGTGATGGCTCTCCACCACCTTCCACTCGGGAACCAGCTTTGCCAGGTCGAGCAATAGCTCGCCCTTGATAGGCGGTGTGCCGCCGCGACAGGGCACGCAATTCTTATCCGCCAAGCTTGCCATCCTTCCTCGCCCCTTCCCTGCCTCCTGCCTCCTGCTTCTCCGCCTCCTGCTTCTTTCCTCCTGCTTCTTTCCTCCTGCCTCCTGCTTCCTACCTCCTACCTCCTCCATCCTCCCTCCTGCCTCCTGCTCTTAGCACCCGGGCACGCACGCCACACCGGTTTTCTCCATCACTGCGGTGCGTACCCGGTCGCCAATTTCGAGCAGCCGCGACGCCGCCCGGCGCGCGCGCTCCTGGGCTTCGGGCGTGGCCGCCAGGCGGGCCAGCACTTCGCATCCCATCTGATGATGCCGCTCCTCATCAGGATTGATGACCTCGCGATACAGCGCGGCCAGCGCGGCGTACCCGCCGGCCTGGAGCAGTTTGACGAACTGCGCGTTGCGGCGCGCGCCCATGGCCTCGCGTGTGACCAGGGCCGCGGCCACGCGCTCCACCGTGGATTCCAGCGTCCTCAGAAATTCGAGCACCGGACTGGGCGGATGTAGCGGATCGAACCCTGCGAGGTCCACGCCCAGTGCGCCCGCCTGCGCGGCCAGCAGTTCGTAATGGCGCGCCTCGTCGCCGGCATGACGCGCCAGCGCCAGCTTGGCGTCCAGTTCCGGCGTGGTCGCAACCCACTGCGCCGCGACCTCTGCCGCTTCCATCTCGTTCTTCAGCGCCATTTTGAGCAGCGGGCCCAGGTCCGCGGCCCGCGCGTCCGGATCCGCATCCAGCTTGCGCAGCAGCACCTCGTTTTCCGCCTTGAGCTGCTCGACGAAGGCCGCGCCGTCCATCACAGCATTCTAATGCGGCAAGTCGTTTCACCGCAGAGCGCGCCGAGAGCGCCGAGAAGTATCTGTCTGACCCTTCGTGCCCCCTTCGTGTCCGGCGCCTGCCCCGATTCCATCGGGGTGGTGTGCTTTTCTCTGCGCTCCCGGCGGCAGGTCTGAAGGCTACCTCCTCCCTCCCGCATCCTGCATCCTGCATCCTGTCACTTGTACTAGAATCAGCGCTACCGTTCCTCAGCGGTCCGCTATGTCTTCCCTGCGGGACATTCTCGACCAGAACGTACGCGAAGGCGTCCTCTACGAAAAGCTGGATCGCAATCGCGTGCGCTGCTACGCCTGCGGACACTGCTGTCCCATCCCCGAGGGCCAGCCCGGCGTCTGCAAGGTGCGCTACAACCGCGGCGGGACCCTCTTCGTTCCCTGGGGCTACGTGGGCGGTGTGCAGTGCGACCCCATCGAGAAGAAGCCCTTCTTCCACGCCTATCCCGGCGCGTTGGCTTACAGCTTCGGCATGCTGGGCTGCGACCTTCATTGCGGCTATTGCCAGAACTGGGTCACCTCGCAGGCGCTGCGCGATCCGGAGGCAGTCTCGCCGCCGCTCCTGGCTTCACCGCAAGCGCTGGTGAAAGACGCGCTCCGCCAGGGGGCGGTGGCCATCGTCAGCACCTACAACGAGCCCCTGATTACCGCCGAGTGGGCGGTCGAGATCTTTCGCGAAGCGCGCGCGGCCGGCCTCAAGACCGGCTTCGTCTCCAACGGCAACGCCACCCCGCAAGTGCTCGAGTACCTGCGCCCCTGGATTGATCTCTACAAGGTGGACCTGAAGAGTTTCGACGACCGCCACTACCGCCAGCTCGGCGGACGCATGCAGCCCATCCTCGATTCCATCCGCCTGCTCTACCAGATGGGCTTCTGGCTGGAAATCGTCACTCTGGTGATTCAAGGCTTCAACGACTCCGACGACGAGCTGAAGCGCCTCACCGAGTTCGTGGCCGGCGTCTCGCCGTTCATTCCCTGGCACTGTACGGCTTTCCACCAGGACTACAGGATGACCGACCCTGCCAACACCAGCGCGGAAACCCTGCTGCGCGCCGCCGAGATCGGGAAGAATGCCGGGCTGAAGTACATCTACCCGGGCAACCTCCCGGGCCAGGTGGGCGACTGGGAAAACACGCACTGCCACCACTGCAACACCACACTCATCGAGCGCTACGGCTACCAGATCCTCAGCTACCACCTCACCCGCGAGGGCGCCTGCCCCAAATGCGGGACAGCTATCCCCGGCCGCTGGACCCCAGAGTTCCAGGGCCAGATCACGGATCATCCCTTCCTGCCGGGCGCACGTGCGGCCTCCGGACTGGTCAGCATCCTGCGGTCCTGATGCCTGCCTTTTTGCGTCCTGCATCCTGAAATTTGTCATCCCGAGCGCAGCGAGGGATTCCTTTCTGAGTGATACTGGGGCTGCCCCGCTCTTGTCGCTCCCGCCTTTGGAGCGACAGGGTGGGAGGACGTCTGGTAGCGACATGGCAGACGAAGCCACACTGGGGCAACGTTACCTGGAGACCGCGCTCAAGCAATCGCAGTTTCTTCGGAAGAACGACCCCGCTCGCGCGAATCGGGAGTTTAAGAAGCTCCACGCAATCAAGAACGAACTGCGGCGGCTCCCGGATCGGGGCGAAGCGATTCTGAAGCGCATCATCTTGGAAGACGACGTGGAGGTCAGAATCCACGCCGCGGCGGCACTCCTGGCAGTGGACGAGCCATTTGCCCTGAAAGTACTGGACGAAATTGCTTCCACGGAGCCGGGGCTGCCTTCGCTTACCGCCAAGATGACGGCTCTCGAATGGCGGGCAGGCCGTCTACGCGACTACCTGGGGTAGCTGAGCATGTGCCCACGGTCGCACCCATGCACTTCCGGAGCTAACGTGGCAGTACCCGTGCCAACTGCCCTACCCTTGTCGCTCCCGCTTTTGGAGCGACAGGGTCGGACGTCTGCCGCTCGTGCAGCACTCCGGACCATCGTTCGCTGCGTGACGTAGTAGATTCGCTGGCCTGTTCTTGCCCACGCCCCTCCCGGGGCGCAAGCGCGAAGGCGCCATGCGCTTTCGCGCGCCAAGCATTCCGGGAGGGGCGTGGGCAAGAACAGGCCAGCGGTGTCTTCAAGCATTCCACTGAACTGCCCTGACAGCCCGACCGGCGCGCACCTCTCGCGTTGAAATCGCTACACCCATGCTGTACCTTGGCAGGCCCGCAGCCGCTGCGCTGCCGGAAGCTGCCATGCATCGTTTCCTGGGTACGGTCCTCTGTCTGGTCTGCCTCTTCGCGCAGGCGTTGGGCGCCGACAAGCGCCTGGCGGCCATCATCCTCTACGAAGGCAGCCGGGGGCCCGCTTACATCGTGGTTTCCGACCTGACTCTGAACGAAAAAAAAGAAGTGCTCATCTGCGATGGATTCAGCACTCTGGACAAGGACCAGTACCGCCGCCTCACCAAGGTTTCCATCCTGGAAGCCACTGCCCTGCATCGCGCGCCGGGCGGCGCGATGGTGCTGACCACCGCCCGCGGCGACCAGTGCGCCGTGCCCCTGAACCTGAAGCTCGAAGGCAAGGTGGCGTATCAGCTCGCGGGGCTGGCCGAGCGCACTGTTCTTCAGGGGAAGCTCCTGGGCCGTTCGAGCAACAGCGACGCGGTTCTACCAGCCTTCCGAGCGGTCACGGAGATCCACTTCACGTCCGCCTGGGACAGTGAGTTGGCCGAATACCTCCGTTCTCGGAGCGTGCAGTCGGCCGCGCTGTGGAAGGACTACCTGCGGCAGTTCGGACAAGGGCCTCGCGCAGCCGAGGCTCGCCAGTCGCTCGCCCGGCTGCTCACCGGCGAGGCCGAGCGCGAAATGTCGCTGTTCCGCGAGTCCAGCCGCACTGCCGCCAAGCCCTCTTACGATTCCATGGGCCGCTCGCTGGCCTTCGCGGAGGAGGCGCTGAAGGTGCACCCCGGGTCCGCGGACGCGTCCGCGTTGAAGCAGCAGATTCACAAGCAGCTTGGCGCCATGCTGGCCTCGGCGCGCCTCTCGGTGGAGGCCTTCCGCAAGTCTCTCGCCGATGGAACTCCCGGTTACGCGCGCCTGCAGGAGGCGTTGTCGCGCCTCCAAGACGTGCGCGGCGTGGACCCCATGTTTGCCGGTGCGGAAGACCTCTTTGTGCAGGCCCGGGAACTGGACTCCGGGCTGCAGCAATCCGTAGCTTCGGCGGAGGCCCTGGTAGCTTCGCGCCGTTTCGACGAAGCGGTTCGCACCCTGACCCGCTACCGCCAGTATCACACCGAGTTGCCGCGGATTGCCGCCATCCTCAACCGCGCCTTCCAGTTCCGCCGCGACAAGGCCCGGGCGCTGATGGAGAGCTCGCAATGGGAAGCCGCGGCGCAGGAGTTGCGGGCCGCGCTTTCCTACAAGGAAGACGCCGAGGCCACGCAAGCCTTGCAGAGGGCGGAGAGCGAACTGGCCAAAGCCCGCGATCGCGACGCTGCCGAGGAAGCCGTGGAGATCAGCCTGCGGTTGGTCGCGCAGAAAAAATTCATCGAAGCCTACGACCTGCTCGCCGGGCTCACTCCCAACCAGCGCGCCTACGTGGGCGATCGCATCACGGCTCTTCAAACCGACTACCGGCAGGACCTGCTGGCGCGGGCGCAGCAACTGGTGCGCCTGCATCTGCCCATCCGCGGCGTCGCCGATCAGCAGGGCGCCCGCCAAGCCTGGGAGTACCTGCGACTGGCCTCGGACCTGGAGGAGCAGGACGTGGTGCAAGTGCGCATGGACGTGCTCGGCGAGCGCATCAGCCAGCACTATCTGGAACGCGCGCGCGAGCTCTTTGCCAAGCCCCGCGGCTCCGGCGCCGGACTGGGCTGGCATCTGCTTCTGGAAGCCCAGCGCTTCCAGCCCGATGCCGCCGCCGTCCGCGACCTGCTCACGCAGTACGCTCCCTTGTACGAGACGCGGGCCAAGCTTTCCGTTGCTATCCAACTCCGCGACCTTACCTCGCGCCGCGACAGCCTGGGCTTTGCCGACCAGCTTGCGGACACCGTGGCCGCGGGCCTCGAGGCTTCCGGCCTGCCCGGCATCAAGGTCCTTCCCCGCGGCAGCCAGCCCGCGGCCGACTCTGCCTCCGGCGACCCGCGCAACCTGGACTCCAACTTTCTGCTGCTGGGCGACATTCTCCAGCACCAGCTTCTCAAGAAGGTTGACGTGCAGGGCGTGGCTTCGCGCTATCGCGCCAGCCAGCGCGAGGTCAAGAATCCTCCCTGGTTGCAGGCCAACAACCAGGCACAGGAACTGGAGCGCAGCTACCAGGTCGCCCGGGAAGTGCATCAGTCTCGCCTGGGAAACATGAACAGGCGCGAGGCCGAAGCCTCCCAGCGCAACCTGGAGCAGCTGGCCTCGCGTCTGGAAGCCGCCCGCCGGCAGATGCAAGGACTGGAAGAGAACTTGCTGCAAGACGTGATCCTGCCCTACAACTACACCAAGCGCACCATCATGCTCACCGCCGCGGTGGAGATCGCGTTCCGGCTCGCCGAGCCCATCGCCGCCGCCAGCCAGCCTCCGCAAACCGTGCGCGCGCAGATCCCAAAACAGTTCATCCTTCAGGAAGAGGTGAGCCCGCACGATGTTGAGGGCGTGGTGGCCAAAGGTTCGCTTCCCGACGAAAACCAACTGCTGGCCGAAGCGGAGCGCGAGACCCAGAACCAGTTGCTGAACAAGCTGATCGAGCAACTGCGCCAGATGCCTGCAATCCTTCTCGGTGAAGGACGCCGGCTGGCCTCTGCGGGTGATGCGGCCGGAGCCGCGGAAAAGTACATCCAGTACCTGAACTCCACCGAAGCCAAGGACACCCCGGAACGCAAGGAAGCACTGGGGTATCTGAAAAAAGAGTCCGGAATCACCAGCCTGGGCTCGGTCCCCTAGAGGCGGTCAGCGCCCCGCGTTCCTGGTTTCGCGGGCGCGCTGCAAACCCTGACGGGCCTCGGCATGCGAAGGTTGGATGCTGAGAATCTCCTGATAGAGAACAATGGCTTTGTCGTACTCACCGCGCCCCGCATAGGAGTGCGCGCGCGCCAGCAACCCGGGCACATCGCCGGAGGAAAACATTCCCTGACTTCGATCCGTGACCGGCTCACCCGTCGCTGGGGCACCGCTCCGGGCCCTTTCCTTGCGGGCTTCACGGGGCTTTTCTTCTGGCGGCGCTGTCGTTTCTGAGCTGCCTGCCATCACCGGTTCAGCCAAAGGCCGGGCCTCGGAAGCTTTCTCGTTCTCGTTGCCGGGCGCCTCTCCCGCTCCGGCCGCCGGCGGCACGTTCTCATCCAGCGCAGTCTTGACCGGTTCCGGAGAAGGTGGTTCCTTGACGGCGGGGATGAGCGGCGCTGGTTGGCTGCGCGGCGCTACCACTTCGGTGGGCTGGGCAACCGGGTAAAAGCGGCGCCAGCCGGCGATGCCGGCGGCGGTGAGCACCAGCAGGGCCGCAACCGTCCACAACGCTGCGCTTCGTCCTCCGCGCGCCGGCGCCCGCACCGCCACCGGCGTGCGCGCCGGAGGCGGGTCCAAGGCCTTCATCTTGTCCGAGGAATAGCCGGTACCGATCTGGGCCAGGGCCTGGCGAAAATCTTCGCAGCTTTGGTAGCGATGGTGGGGGTACTTGGCCAGGGCGCGCTGCAGGATCGCGTCCACCGCCGGCGGAACCGTGGGCTCAATGGCCCTGGCGGGGATGGGATTCGTGTTCAGCACCTGGTAGACCACTGCCGTGGCCGTCTCCCCGGTGAACGCCTTCTCTCCGGTCAGCAACTCGTACAGAATGGCGCCGATGGCAAAGATGTCGGAGCGTTGGTCCACCCGCCCCCCGGAAGCCTGCTCGGGCGACAGATAGCGCGGAGTCCCCAGGATCACGCCCGCTCTGGTTATGGAGGCGTCGCCCAGCTTGGCGATTCCGAAGTCCATCACCTTCACCAGCCCCTGATTGGTCAGCATGAGATTCGAGGGCTTCAGATCGCGGTGGATGATCCCATGGGCGTGCGCATAGCCCACCCCGGCGCAAATCTGCTGCCCGATATCCAACACTTTCTCCAGCGACAGCAGCTCTCGCTTCTCGCACACCGTGTCCAGGGTCCGGCCCTCCAGACACTGCATGGTGAGATAGAAAACGCCGCTCTCTTCGCCCACGTCATAGACGGTCACGATGTTGGGATGGTCGAGGGTGCCGGCGGCGCGCGCCTCCTGCTTCAGGCGCTCCACCAGCGCAGTTCGTTGGCTGGTTTCCGCCTCTACTGGAATGGTCTTCATGGCCACCACGCGGCCGATGCTGCGGTCGTAGGCTTTGTACACCGTCCCCATCGCGCCCCGGCCGAGCTCGCCCAGGATCTGGTAGCGTCCCTGGCCATATTCCTCTTCGCGCGCTTTGCTCTTGGCGGGAAACTGCCGGCGCAGTTGGGCGTAGGTGTCTTCGTCCGTCCACAACAGCTCGTAGACGGTTTCCTTGGCGCTCTTGCCGTGGAACTGCAGGGAATCGATGGCTCGCAGCTCCAGTCCCTCCGCCTGCTCCAGGGTGCGGGCCACGGACTCGGAAACCAGGATCTGCGCGGGCAGGCAGGCCTTGGCAATGCGCGCTGCCACGTTGACCACGTCGCCGAAGATGTCGCTCCCACGCATATAACCCAGGCCCTGGTGCATGGCCACGCGCACGAACATGTGGTCTTCGGCCGGTTTTCCTCGGTTCGAGGCCTGCAGTCGCTGCTGGATGGCAATGGCGGCCAGCGAGGCCGGGCCCGGCTGCTCAAAGTAGGCCATCACCGAATCCCCGATGGTCTTCACCACTGTGCCGCTGTGGTCGCGCACTTCGGGTATGACGATCTGGTTGTGCTCTTCGATCCAGGCCACTCCCGCGGTATCTCCACGGCGGTCGAAATACGCGGTAGAGCCGGCCAGATCGGTGAACATCACCGTGATGGGGCTCTTGTGACGGCGCAACTCCGCGTCAATCTCCGCGCGTTGCTTCAGGAGTTCTTCTACGCCGTAGGACATCGCCGTCTTCCCAAGTGGACACACCCCAGCGGGGAACTGGGCCAATCCGCCTGCTTCCACTTCATATCAATCTGGATAAAGACCGGGGCCGAAACTGCCTTGGGATAGGAATTCTAGTCAGCCGGTTACCCCGAGTCAATGGCCGGGAAAGAATTAAATCATTAAGGAAATTGAGCCGTCGACTCGCTGCATCGTGGCATGCATTTCAATGCTTCATTGATTCAATGATTCACTGATTCAATCCCTACAGCGTCCACTTCTTCTCTTCCCACGCGCCCAGCAGGCGGCGCAACAGGACGAGTTGACCGAGGTGGTAGGCGCTGTGATCGGCCGCCAGCAGGGCTTCGCGCAGGATGGTCTGACCTTCGCCGTGAGGAATGCGCGCGAGCAGGTCAGTCTTGGGATCCTCCACCAGGTGCTGCAGCGCTTCCAGGTCGGCGCGAAAAGCCTTGAGTGATTCCTCCCACGCCTGCTCGTCGGGCGGGGCGGCGTTTTTGGGCCAGTAGCCGGCGGGAAATTCCGGGGAGACGTGCTCGGGATTGCGGCTGAATTCGAGGATGTCCCACTGCGCGATGCGCAGGTGTTCGAGGAGCTGCCAGGCGGTGTGCGGCGCGCCCGGCGCCTTCTGCCCCCGAAAGCGGGGCGGGAAGTCGGCGACCACGTCGTCGTAGCCCAGGTGCGCCCCGCCTCCGCGCAATAGATAGAGCACGTGCTGGCGCAAGTCGTGCTGCGGATCTTCGGTCACTGGTTTCTGCTGGTTTCTGGTTTCTCGTTTCTCGTCGTTCGACTGGTTGCTTCCTTTTTGCTTGTTGCTTATTGCTTACTGCTTATTGCTTCTCTGCGCCTCTGTGGCGAATTCATCCCTCATGCTTGTAGTACTCATACGCCGACATGGGCTTCCCGTAGTCCACCCTCCAGGGACGCGAATCTGCCGGCAGCTTGCCCAGGGAGCGCGCCATCTCGCGCACGTGCGTGGCCACCGCTCCGCAGCACGAGCCGATGTAATTCACTCCCAGGTCGCGGGCACGAACCGCGTAGTCCGCCATCTCCTGGCGGCTGAGTTGCAACGGATCGAGCTGGCAGGGAAACTGCGGCAGGCTGGTGAAGTCGGGGGCGGCGGCGGGCGTGCGGTAAGCGACGGGCTGGCACGCCAGGTAGCTGTCCACCGCGCGGCGCATTTCTTCCATCAATGGCAGGGTGTGCTCCGGCGGCCGCAGGCAGTTGATGCCCACAATGTCGGCGCCGGCTCCGGCCAGGGCGCGCGCGGCGTCGCCAGGCGACTTGCCCTCGGAGGTAATGTTCTGGTTCTCGAAGCACACCGTCACCATGGCCGGCAACCCGATCTTCTTGATGCACTCCACGGCAATCAGGGCTTCACCGAGCCAGGAAAAAGTCTCGCCGATGATGAAGTCCACGCCCTCCTCCACCTGCACGGCGAGCTGCTCGTCGAACTGCCGGCGCACCCGATCATGCGACGCCGGGCTGCCGGGCTCGTACATCCACGTGAGGCTGATGTTGCCGGCCACTAGGCAGCGCTCGCCGGCCACATCGCGGGCGATGCGTACCGCGGCACGATTCAGGTCATCCAGGCGGTCTTCCAGACCCACCGTGGCCAGCTTGTCCCGGCTGGCGTAAAAGGTGAGCGCCTGCAGGACTTCGGCGCCGGCTTCGCGAAACTCAATGTGCAGCTCGCGCAGCGCCTCGGGATGCATCAGCGACACTTCCGGAGTGAACGGGCCGGCGCGCACCCATCCTCGTTTCTCCAGCTCCAGCAGGTATCCGCCATCTCCCAGCACGATGCCGTCTTTCAGCTTTTCCAGGATGTTCTTTTTCATGGCCTCTTCCTAACCAACGCCTTTGGGAAACAGGCAGTTTACATCAGCCACTGCCGGCCCCAGCAAAAGCAAAAGCCCCCGGTTGCGGCCGGGGGCTTGGGCTTCCGGAAAACATCTGCTCACTGCACCAGGAAGGTGTAGTGGCTTGCTGACGCCATCAGGAACAGCATGGGCATGGAGAGCCAGAAGTTGGTGCGCGAGGCCAGAAACGCCTGGCGCGCCAGGGCGGCCGACTCCGGCGGAACGGGAGTTCCACCTTCGGCGTTGGCTTTGGTCCAGGCAATGATCTTCTTCTGGTGCCGCCAGATGATGCCCCAAACGTTCAGCATCATCATCCATCCCATGCCGCCACCCAGGCCGATGGAAAGCATGCGGCTCGACTCCCAGCCGTGCGAGTTGAATTGCAGGAAGATGACGGAGGAGCCGAACACCAGTGCGGCCATGAACACTCCCAGGAACAGCCCTTTGTTGAGCGCGCCCTTGTTGTGCAGGATCATGCCCGCGCCGAGGAGCCAGGCCGTGGTCCAGATGCCGAAGAAAATTACCAGAACCCTGCCCATGCCGGCATCGAAATCGCCGGCGGTCCGGGCGTTCCTCACGTCGGCCGCGATGATGATGATCCAGTAGAGAATCCCGGCCAGCACGGTCACCACCGCGCCCCAGCGGAACCACCATAGCGCCCGCGGCATCAGCGCGGGAATCACCTTGCCCTTGGTGGGCCCGTCCAGTTCCTTCATCAGGGGCACATTGACCAGGTTGAAGAAGTAGAGCAGCCCGATCCAGGTGATGCCGGCGACGAAGTGCGCCCAGCGCAGCAGCACCTCCACCGCGGGCATGGCACCGCCCGGGGGGAGCACTTTGACCTGCGCGGCGGCCAGCAAGGCAGACAGACTGAGAGCATCCATGACGTGGTCCCTCCAAGCTTAGAAGATGTGGGGAAGCGCTGGCAGTATACAAAAAAAAGAGCCCCGCAGGGCGGGACTCAATGCTTGGCGTTTTTCCCTGAGTGTTTGCTTTGCCGCGTTGGACGGCTCCTCGGGCAGGAGCCATCGTCGTCGGTCGTGTGTGAAGCGACCGCATCCTCCCACGTTCCCCCCGCGGTGTCAATGTCCCGGAGGCCGCTCTTTCTCATTTTGCATTTTGCATTTTGCATTTCCTGGCCGTATGGTAGGAACTGACAGTCATAAACTTCTGCCACCCGCCCGGGCCAGGCACGCAAAGGAGATCGGCAATGGAAGGCAAGCCGGCACAGAACATCCAGGATTCTTTCTTGAACAACGCTCGCAAGGAGCGCTCCACGGTGACCCTCTATCTGGTCAGCGGAGTGAAGCTCACCGGGCGCATCCGCTCGTTTGACAAATTCTCGCTGGTGCTGGAATCGAACCACCAGGAGCAACTGATCTTCAAGCACGCCATCTCCACGGTGGCGCTGCCCCGAGCGCATGCCGCCGAGGGCAAACCGGCAGCGGCCGCTTCCTCCCCGCCGCCCGCCGAAGCGCCCTCGGGCACGGAGGGTTAGCCGATTCTTAAGAGCCACGGCTCCTCGCGCTTTCCGCCAAGCCGCCGCGGCCGAGCCGCGGGGGCGGGCCGCACCACGGACGCCGGACGCGCCGAGCGCGTGTTCCTGGCGGGCATCGAGTATGGTGTGCGCCGCGCGCGCAAGGGCTCGGTCCCGGAAATGGCGCGCCACGCCGCCGAATTGGCAGCCGAATCAAAGGATGCGAAGGAAGCCGCTCCCACCACCACCGTGGCCCCCGAGGAATCCCTGGCCGAACTGCGCGAGCTGGCCGCCAGCGCCGGCGCGAAAGTTGTGGGTGAGTTCTTCCAGCGCAAAGACAAGCCCGACCCCGCCACCTTGATCGGACGCGGCAAGCTGGAAGAAATTTCCGGGGCCGCGGCTTCCGCCGAAGCCGACCTGCTCATCTTCGATCACGACCTTTCACCCTCGCAGCAGCGCAACATCGAGGACGCGGTCAAGGTGCGGGTGCTCGACCGTACGCAGTTGATCCTCGACATTTTTGCCCGCCATGCACGCACCAGTGAAGGCCAGTTGCAGGTGGAGCTGGCGCAACTGGAGTACCTGCTGCCGCGGCTTACGGGGCGGGGCGTGGAGATGTCGCAGCTGGGCGGCGGCATCGGCACCCGGGGGCCGGGTGAAACCAAGCTCGAAACCGACCGCCGCAGAATCCACCGCCGCATCCGCCATCTGCAGGAGCAACTGGAGCGCGTGCGCCGCCACCGCGCCCAGCAGCGCCAGCGCCGCCAGTCCGTCCCGGTGGCCACGGTGGCCATCGTGGGCTACACCAACGCGGGCAAATCCACGCTGTTCAACGCTCTCACCCACGCCGGCGTCCTGGTTTCGCCGCGCCTCTTTGCCACCCTTGACCCTACGTTGCGATCCGTGGCGCTGCCCTCGCGCCGCAAAGTGCTGTTCTCGGACACGGTGGGATTCATCCGCAACCTGCCGCACACACTGGTGACTTCGTTCCGGGCCACGCTTGAGGAAGTCCAGCGCGCTTCGCTGCTGCTGCACGTCACCGACGCCACCAGCCCCATCGCCGCCCAGCAGGAAGCGCAGGTGGAGAAGGTACTGGGCGAACTGGAAGCCGCCGGCAAGCCGCGAATGCGCGTGGTCAACAAGATTGACCTGCTGCCGAAGGAGCAGCGGGAAGCGCTGCGCGACGACGCGACTACGGTGCACATCTCCGCCGCCCGCAGCTTCGGCCTCGCCACCCTGCTGGAGCGCGTGGACCAAACCCTCACCGACGATCCGCTTACCCGCGTCCACCTGCGCGTTCCCCAGGCCGAAGGCAAGACGCTGGCCCTGGTGCAATCGCGCGCTCGCGTGCTCTCCCGCGAATACCAGGATGGCTTTGTGGAAATGGAAGCGCAGGCCCCGGAATCGCTTCTGAGAAAGTTGAAGGCCTACGTGGTGCAGTAGTCGCTCTAGTCGTTGGTCGTTAGTCGTTGGACGGCAACAGAGCCCTTGGCTGAGGCAGCCACGACGATCCCCAACTCCGGACCATGAAAATCTGTGGAGCTTTTAGGAATGTTTTGCTAACGACCAACGACTAGCAACTGAAGTTAAATGGGCCACCTGTCAAGAAGCGGTGACACTTTCTTGGCCGGCAGCCCATTCGATCCTGAATCGGATCGGAGGTAATTCAAAGATGGTAAACCCCGCCGCACCGATGTCAAGGCAATTGTGCTGCAACCTGGCGTTTTTCGTGGACTGAACGACGGTTCAGTCAGCCTCTTGGGCCCCCTCGTCTCGAGGTGAGAAACGGCCAGGCAAACTGAACCAAGGCGAGCCCGGCTCCGCGCGTTGACACTCCCAAACACGGGTGTTAGCTTGTAGGGCTGTAACGCGCTCGCACCTCCAGCAACTACCCAATGGAAGAAACCCTCAAGCAGGTAGGCGGATTACTGCTCGGCGCAGTTCCTACGGTCCTGCTGTTTCTGATTGTGTTCATCGCCTATCAGGCGCTGGTGCACAAGCCTCTGGGACGCACGCTGGAGGAGCGGCACCAGCGCAGCGCTGGCGCCCTGGAGAAGGCGCGTGCCGACATTGCCGCCGCCGACGCCCGCACCGCCGATTACGAGCAGCGCATCCGCGACGCGCGTCTGGCCATTTACAAGGCCCAGGACGCCCGCCGGCAGAAGGCGCTGGCGACCCGCGCCGGCGCCGTGGCCCAGGCCCGCGAGCGTGGAGACGCGCTGGTAGGCCAGGCTCGGGCGACCCTGGAAGCAGACGTCGTCGCCGCTAAAGGCACCCTGCAGTCGGAGAGCAGCCGTCTGGCCGACCAGGTGATTCAGAGCGTCCTCAGACCCTCCGCGCCGGGCGGGCGGCCAAGATGAGCGCGCGCACCGCAGCCGTCTTGTTGCTGGCGGTGCTGCTGCCGTTTTCCGTTTCCCCGGCGCAAGAGCACTCGTCCCCGCAGCCCGCGCCGGATCAGCCTCCGCCGGCGCAATTTGCTTCTGACCAGCCCGCGGATTCTGCGCCCGCCAGTGGTCACGCCGCCAAGCCGGCGGCTGCTGGTCACGATGAATCCGGAGGCGACCCGCACGCCGAGTTCAAGTACTCGCCCTCGGTGAAGAAGCTGGCGGAGATCACCGGCATGGAAGTCACCACCACCTATTGGGTGAGCGTGATTGTGAATTTTCTGGTGGTGGCCGGACTGCTGTTTGTGTTTCTCAAGTCTCCGATTGCTGCTTTCTTCCGCGAACGCACAGGCGCCATCCAGAACTCCATTGAAGAAGCGCGTCGCGCCAGTGAAGAGGCGGGCACGCGGCTGGCCCAGATTGAAGGCCGGCTGTCGCGCCTGGATGCTGAAGTGGCGGAGCTGCGCCATGCCTCCGAAACCGACGCCGCCGCCGAAGACAAGCGCCAGCAGGAAGCCTCCCGCGAAGACGCGGCCCGCATCGTGCGCACCGCCGAGCAGGAAATTGACGCCGCCGCCCGCCTGGCCCGCCGCGAACTGCGCGCCTACGCCGCCGAGCTGGCCGTTTCCCTGGCCGAAAAGAAGATCCAGGTAACTCCGGCGGCCGACCAGGAACTGGTGCGCACCTTCACCGACCGGCTCGACCAGGATGGGGGCCAGTCGTGAGGGCGGTCGCCGGCAAATACGCGCGCGCTCTCGCCGACGTGGTGGTCAGCCGCCAGCTCGACCCCGAAAAGACGGTGGTGGAAGTGAACGCGCTGGCCGTGCTGATCGCGGGCAGTGTGGAACTGCGCACCGTGCTGCAAAACCCTTCGGTGCCGGCGAAGCAAAAGCTGGCGCTGCTGGATGCCCTGGCCTCGCGACTGGGAGTCTCCCGCTATGTGCGCAACTTTGTCGCGCTGCTGGTGGACAACCACCGCATCGCCGCGGTGCAGCAGATCGCGCGCCAGTTTTCGCTGGAGCTGGACGAGCGCCTGGGCTTCGCCCAGGCCGAGGTCACCACCGCCCGCGAACTGGACGACGCCGAAAAACGCACGCTGCAGGCCCGCATCGAGGGCCTCTCCGGCCGCAAGGTCCGCGCCCAGTACGGGCATGACCAGAGTCTTCTGGGCGGAGCCGTGGTTCGCCTGGGCAGCACCATCTACGACGGCTCCGTCCGCGGCCAGTTGCAGCGGCTGAAGGAGCACATCCGCGGCGACTGACCCAGGGTGGGTGGGAGAGCGGGCCTTTAGGCCCGCGTTACGGTGGCTGCGTGAAAGGGGCTTTAGCCCCGGCAAATAGACGACGGTAACCAACCTATGATCAAAGCCGACGAAATCACGAAGATCATCCGCGAACAGATTGAGAACTACGAATCGCGCATCTCGGTGGACGAGGTGGGCACCATCATTTCCCTGGGCGACGGCATTGCCCGCGTCCACGGGCTGGACAAGGTGATGGCGGGCGAGTTACTGGCCTTCCCGCACGGCGTCGCCGGCATCGCCATGAACCTGGAAGAAGACCAGGTGGGCGCGGTGCTGCTGGGCGATTACACCGAGATCAAGGAAGGCGAAGAGGTCAAGCGCACCCGCCGCATCATGAGCGTCCCGGTGGGCGAAGGCATGATCGGCCGGGTGGTGGACGCGCTCGGCCAGCCCGTGGACGGCAAGGGGCCCATCGCCACCGATAAGTACATCGCGCTGGAGCGCCTGGCGCCGGGCGTGATTGACCGGCAGCCGGTACGCGAGCCCATGGCCACCGGCCTGAAGGCCATCGACAGCATGATCCCCATCGGCCGCGGGCAGCGCGAGCTGATCATCGGCGACCGCCAGACCGGAAAAACCGCGGTGGCGCTCGACACCATCATCAACAACAAGGGCAACAACCTGATTTGCATCTACTGCGCCATCGGGCAGAAGCGGTCGTCCATCGCTCAGGTGGTGCAGATCCTCGCCGGCTACGGCGCCATGGAGTACACCATCGTGCTGGCGGCGTCGGCCTCCGAACCCGCGCCCATGCAATACATCGCGCCTTACGCCGCCTGCGCCATGGGCGAATTCTTCCGCGACTCCGGCCGCCACGCCGTCGTCATCTACGACGACCTCTCCAAGCACGCCGCTTCCTATCGCGAGATTTCCCTGCTGCTGCGGCGGCCTCCGGGACGCGAAGCCTATCCCGGCGACGTCTTTTATCTCCACTCCCGCTTGCTGGAACGCGCTGCCAAACTTTCCGACAAGATGGGCGGAGGGTCGCTGACCGCGCTGCCCGTCATCGAGACCCAGGCGGGCGACGTTTCCGCATACATCCCCACCAACGTCATCTCCATCACCGACGGCCAGATCTACCTGGAAACCGATTTGTTCAACAGCGGCATCCGCCCGGCGGTGAACGTAGGACTTTCCGTGAGCCGCGTGGGCGGCAGCGCCCAGATCAAAGCCATGCGCCAGGTGGCCGGTACGCTGAAGCTCGAACTGGCGCAGTTCCGCGAGCTTGCCGCCTTTGCCCAGTTCGGCAGCGACCTCGACAAGGCCACGCAGGCCCAGCTCAATCGCGGCAAGCGCCTGGTGGAAATCCTCAAGCAGGGGCAGTACGAGCCGCTGCCCTTCGATAAGCAGATCCTGATAATTTTCGCGGGCACCGGCGGCTTTCTCGACAATCTCAGCGTGGAGCAGTGCCGCGAGTTTGAGAGCGAACTGTACAAGTACGTGGAAACCATGTATCCCACGATTCTCAAGTCCATCTCCGAGAAGAAGACGCTCGACGATGCCCTGAAGGCGGAGATGGAGAAGGTGGTGGGCGAGTTCCGCGACCGCTTTGCGAGCGAACGGCAGGTGGCGGCTAAGTCCGCGTAGTGACTGGCAACTGACAACTGAGCACTGGCAACTGATTCATGGCAAACGTTCTCGACATCAAGCGCCGTATCCGCAGCGTGCGCAACACGCGGCAGATCACCAAGGCCATGAAGATGGTCTCGGCCGCTAAGCTGCGCCGCGCCCAGGAGCGCGCCCTGGCGGCGCGCCCCTATTCGCGCATGCTTACGGGGGTGCTGCGCTCGCTGGTGACTCGCGCTGAAGTCTACGACCCGGAAACCGGCCAGGCGCGCCATCCGCTGCTCGCCCGCCGTGAAGAGAAGACCGCGCTGCTCATCGTCGTCTCCGGCGACAAGGGACTGGCGGGCGCCTTCAATACCAACATCCTCAAAGCTGCGCAGCGCTTCCTGGAATCGAAGACCACGGAAAACGTGGACCTCGAATGCGTGGGCCGCAAGGGCCGCGACTTCCTGCGGCGGCGTTATCCCTCCCGACCCGAAGGCGCTGCTGCCGGCGAGCGCGCGGGCCGCATCCAGATTGTGGGCGAGCGCGTGGGCATTCTGGGAAAGCTGGCGTTCGCCGACGCCCGCACCCTGGCGGAGAGCGTGGTGGACCGCTACACTCGCGGCGACGTGGACGCCGTTTACCTGGTTTACAACGAATTCAAGTCGGTGATCGCGCAGCGGCTGGTGGTGGATGAGATCCTGCCCATCGAGGAAATCGGCGCCGCCGACGTGCGCATGGCCGAAGGCCTCACCGAGGAGCAGAAACACCGCTTGCTGGAGGCGGCGCGCACCGCCGGCGTGGGCGTGCGCGCGGCCGATACCCGAGAGATGGACCAGAAAGCCGCGGCCTTCGCCGCCGAACCCGTGGACTACATTTACGAGCAGCCGGCTGCTGATCTGTTCCACAGCCTGCTGCCGCGCTACGTGAGCGTGCAGATTTTCCACGCGCTGCTGGAGTCCGTGGCCGCCGAGCACGCCGCTCGCATGACCGCCATGGACTCGGCCACCAGCAACGCCGAAGACATGATTGACTCCCTCACCCTGGTGATGAACCGCGCCCGCCAGGCCCGCATTACCAAGGAGATCATCGAGGTGGTCAGCGGTGCGGCCAGTGTGTGACGTTCGGAACTCGAAACTTGAAACTCGAAACTGAAATGAGACGAACTTATGCCTGAGAACGCCGGTAAAGTCATCCAGATCGCGGGCCCTGCCGTCGACGTGCAGTTTGCCCAGACGGCGCTGCCGCCCATCTACCAGGCCCTGCGCGTGGTGAGCGAGGGCTTCGACGTGCCCATGCCCATCAACGTCATCCTGGAAGTGCAGCAGCACCTGGGCGAAGGCCGGGTGCGCTGCGTGGCCATGCAGGCCACGGACGGCATGGTGCGCGGTATGAAAGCCATTGACCAGGGCGGCCCCATTTCCGTGCCCGTGGGCCACGGTACGCTGGGCCGGGTGATGAACGTGATCGGCGAGCCGGTAGACGAACTCGGCCCCATCGCAGCCAAGAAGCGGCTCCCCATCCATCGTCTGGCGCCCGCCTTCGACCAGCAGTCCACCACCGCGGAGATGTTCGAAACCGGCGTGAAGGTCATTGACCTCATCCAGCCCTTCCTCAAGGGCGGCAAGATCGGCCTGTTCGGCGGCGCCGGCGTGGGCAAGACCGTGGTCATCATGGAGCTCATCAACAACGTCGCCAAACAGCACGGCGGCTACTCGGTCTTTGCCGGAGTGGGCGAGCGCACCCGCGAGGGCAACGATCTCTGGCTGGAGATGACCGAGTCGGGCGTCATCAAGCCCGGCGTCCCCGAGGAATCCAAGGCGGCGCTCATTTACGGACAGATGACCGAGCCTCCCGGAGCGCGCCTGCGCGTGGCCCTCACCGCGCTCACCGTAGCCGAGTACTTCCGCGACGAGGAAGGCGCCGACACGCTGCTGTTCATCGACAACATCTTCCGCTTCACCCAGGCGGGCTCGGAGGTTTCGGCGCTGCTGGGCCGCATGCCTTCGGCGGTGGGCTACCAGCCCAACCTGGCCACGGAAATGGGCGAGCTCCAGGAGCGCATCACTTCCACCAAGAAGGGCTCAGTGACCTCGGTGCAGGCCATCTACGTTCCCGCCGACGACCTCACCGACCCCGCGCCCGCCACCACCTTTGCCCACCTGGACGCCACCACGGTGCTCTCGCGTCCGCTCACCGAGATCGGCATTTACCCGGCCGTGGACCCGCTGGCCTCCACCTCGCGCATTCTCGATCCGCGCATCGTGGGCGACGGCCATTACCAGTGCGCGCAGGGGGTAAAGAGAGTCTTGCAGCGCTACAAAGACCTGCAAGACATCATCGCCATCCTGGGCATCGACGAGCTTTCGGAAGACGACAAGCTCACCGTGTCCCGCGCGCGCAAGATCCAGCGTTTTCTCTCGCAGCCTTTCCACGTGGCCGCGCAGTTCACCGGGCGTCCCGGCCGGCACGTGAAGATTGCCGACACCGTCAAAGGTTTTCAGGAAATTCTCGGCGGCAAGCACGACGACATCCCCGAGCAGGCTTTCTACATGAAGGGAACGATTGAGGAAGTGGTGGAGGCCGCCGAAAAGATGAAGACAGCAGCATAAGAACGGTCTTGCGTTTTTTGGTTGTTGGTTTCTCGTTCCCCCCGGTAAAACGAGGGGCCGAATTCGAGAAACGCAAAACCAAAAACCAACAACTCAAAACCCGTTATGCAGACTTTCCATCTCGAAATCGTCACGCCCGACAAGCAGGTGGTGGCCGACTCCGCCGAGGAGCTCCAGCTCCCCGGCAAGCGCGGATACCTGGGCATCCTGCCGGGGCACGCCCCGCTCATCACCGAACTGGACGTGGGCGAGCTCAGCTACCGCCGCGACGGCCGGACCGTGCACCTGGCCCTGGCCTGGGGGTTCGCCGAGGTCCTTCCCGACAAGGTGACCATTCTGGCGGAGACCGCCGAGCGCGCCGAAGAGATTGATGCTGCCCGCGCCCAGCGCTCCAAAGACCGCGCCGAAACTCGCTTGCAGAAGCTGGAAGCGGGCACCGACTTCCCGCGCGCCGCCGGTGCCTTGCAGCGCGCCCTTGCCCGTTTGCTGGTAGCCGGCAAGAAGTAGCGCGGGCGGGTCCGCACCCCTGGCGCCCAACCCGGCGCCGCCGTCGGACGTCCAACCGCCGGGAGGTATCTTCCGGGTGACATTCAGCTTGCAGCGGGAATGAGGCACTGAGTACAATCCCCGACGCCCTCCGTCGAAGGCTTGGCACGGCGCTGCCGGCAGCCTTCGTGCCAGGGAGGAGTCGGTTTGGTCTGGGTGCGCTGCTGCTTTTCCCTTTTTCTTCGCAAGAAAAGGAAGGCGGGCGCGAAGGGAACAAACTGCGCCCAAGTAAGGTACCATTGCGCAGTTATTCGGATAGCAGGTTGAGCATGGCCATTCAGGTAGCCGGGAAGACCGACGTGGGGTGCGTGCGCACCAACAACGAGGACAACTTCGGCTACGATACCCGCCACGGCATCTTTGTGGTTTGTGACGGTATGGGCGGCATGGCCGCCGGCGAAGTGGCCAGCAAGATGGGTGTGGACGCCGTGCTCGATTATTTCCGCAAGGCGTCCCAGAACGGCAGTTTTCCGGAAATTGGCAAGAAGGCCGAAGACCTTTCCCAGATGGCCAACGCCCTGGGCAGTTCCATTCATCTGGCCAACAGCATGATCCATGAGGCGGCGGCCAACGATTCCACGCGCTCCGGCATGGGCTCGACCATCGTCGGGGCCTACGTGAAAGAGAAATTCCTCTCCATCGGCCACGTGGGAGACAGCCGCATCTATCGCATCCGCAAGGGCTCCATTGAACAGCTCACCGAGGACCATTCCCTGGTCATGGAGCAGGTGCGCCGCGGCCTGATCTCACCCGAAGAGGCCGACCGCTCCGATATGCAGAACATCATCATCAAGGCGCTGGGCTCGGAGGATACGGTGGAACCCGACCTGGAGGACCTGGTGCTGGAGGTGGGCGACATCATCCTGCTGGCCAGCGACGGATTGACCAAACATGTTAAGAAGGATCGCATCCTGGAGCTGGTGCAGGCATCGCGCTCCATCGAGCAAGCGGTGGATGCCTTGATTGGCGCCGCCAAACAGGGCGGCGGAAACGACAACATCACTTGCGTGATGGTGCGCGCCGTCGAGATGCCCTGGTATCGCAGGCTGTTCGGCGGCCTCAAGGACTCCTGGCAAAGCTCTACCGGATAAGCGGCGGACGGGTTTTACGGTTCAATGTGGGGAGGCGTTCATGGCAAAGCTCTACCTGGTTTTCGAGAGTAAGGAACTCAAGGAGTTCACCATCACCCAGTCGGGTACAGCCACCATCGGCCGCCTGCCGGACAACCTCATCCACATCGACAACCTCGCCGTCTCCGGCCATCACGCGCGCATTTTCTACGACGTCGACCACTGGGCGCTCGAGGACCACGGCAGCACCAACGGCACCTTCATCAACAAGGAGCGCATCACAGGAAAAGTGGAACTGAACGACGGCGACGAGATCAGCATCGGGAAGCACACCGTGCGCTTCAAAGACGAGTGGCACGAGGACGACGCGGCCCCCAAGACCGCCCAGATCACTGGGCCGTTCGTGCCCAAGCTGGATGCCACGGTCATGCTCGACACCAAGAAGACCAAGGAACTGATGGCCGCAGTCATAGCCGCCAGGACCGGTGGTGCCCCGCCACCCGCTCCTGGCGCTCCCGCGCCCGCGGCGCCGGCGCCTTCGGCCGCGGCGCCCAGCCGCCCCGCGCCGACAACCCCACCCCCGGCAGCGCCCAGCCGTCCCACCGCGGCGCCCGCTCCTGCTGCCGCGCCGGAGCGTGTTGGCGTGCTTACGGTGATTGCCGGCAAGTCCGACCAGCCGCTGTACCGCCTTACCAGCAAGCTCACCGTAATCGGCAAGTCGGACATGGCGTCCATCAAGCTGAAAGGCTGGTTCGCGCCCAAGGTGGGCGCCACCATCACCAAGCGTGACCAGAAGTACTTCGTCTCCCCCGGCGAGAAGAAGGTCACGGTGGATGGACAGCCCGTAACCGGCCAGCGGGAGCTGACCCAAGGCTCCACCATTGAGGTCGCGGGCCTCTCCATGAGTTTCGACTTCGAGTAGGGCAGAACGCATGGCCCAGTGCCGATGCAGCCGCACGCCGCCACATGCCCGCAGTGCAGAAATGTCGTAACGCAAGGCACCCTACGGTGCCCCGCCTGCGGGTTCCCGCTTCCGCCCACAGCGCCGCGACTTCCCCTTTATCGCCGACCGGGCACCATGCTGGTACTGATTCTGTTCACAGTGGCCGCAGTAGTAGCGCTCCCGTTGAGCATCATGGCGGTGCGCTACCTTCGATCCGCTATTCAGACAGTGCGCCGCACGCAGAACCGACCGGCGCTGCCAGTTCGCCCCTCCCGCAGCCCTTCTGCTCCCGCCGAAGAACTCCTGGCCAGTCCAGCAGCGTTGCGTGGAAGCGGGAGGATCCACCTGGTACCCGTGGGCGAGGTGGCATCGGTTTCGCTTCCGGGTCTGGCTAACCACTTCCGCCAACGCTTCGGCCTCGCCGTGCAGCTCATGCCCATGGTTCCCTTGCCGCTGGCCGCCGAGGATTCGAAGCGCAAGCAAGTGGTTGCCGAAGAGTTGATCACGCGAATGAAGCTTGCCTATCCCACTCTGGCGGATGATCCCGACGCGCTGCTGATCGGCATCACCGAGCGCGACATGTACATCTGGCACTACGACTGGAACTACGCTTTGAACCTGCGCCTGGATCGCCGCTTCGCCGTTTTATCCACCGCCCGGTTGGATCCGACTTTCGATGAGCAACCGGCGGATCCCGCGCAGTTGGAATCGCGCGTCCGAAAGATGCTGACCAAGAACATCGGGCTGCTTTACTACGGCTTGTCCCAGAACAACGACCCGCACAGCGTGCTATACGGCGGCATTGACATCGGCGAAGACTTGGACGAGATGCGCGACGGGTTCACCGAGCGCGAGATCCTCCGGCCCGAGGGTTCCGGGTCCGCAGCCCCGGAATCTGGAGCGGGTCTGGGGCACGGGCGCCTCTTGTGGCAGGGAAGCGGAGTTCCCTGCTGGAACCTGGTTCACGCCTCGCCTGCCGCGAGGCAGGTTTCGGGTTGGCAGTGGATGGACGACTGCAACTCCATTACTCCCCAGAGCGCCACTGCCGAGGCCTATTCGGTGGACCTGCGCTACGGCATCTTTTTCGTACGCCGGGCAGACTTCCTTCTTTCGGCGACCCGGGTGTTCGGAACCCGGATGACGCGCGTCTGCCGCAACCAGGCGACCGGGCAGCATGCCTTCGGTTTGGGCTGCAACCATTCTTTCGGAGTTTATCTCTGGTCCGGGAATCCGTTGCGCGAACTCAAGCTGGTGCTGGAGGATTCCAGCGTCTCCTATCACCGCACCACACCTCCTCTGTTCTTCTGGCCCACCGTGTACGAGCAGACGGGGCAGGGCGGCAACTACCAGGGCTCGCGCATTGAAGAGAAGTTTCCCTGGCGCGGCTGGGTCCTGTCGCTCACCGACGGCACGCAGTACGAATTTACGAATACCGGATACCTGCAGTCCATGCACGACGACATCGGAAACCGAGTGCTGTTGAAGCGCACGGGAGAGCGGGAAGAACACCTTACCCACATCCAGACCCTACCCGAGACCCACGGAATCTTGTTCGACCTGGATGCTGCAGGGCGGATTTTGCGCGCGACCTCGGATTCCAGCGGAACCGCTTCCTACAAATACGATGAGCGAGGGCGGCTGACGCGCGTAGCCGCGTCGGGTTGGCTGCTGGACTACGGCTACGACGACCACGGCAACCTTCTGAGTGTGACCGAGGCGGAAAGGCATCCCGTCGTCTCCATGGAGTACGACGCCAAGGGGCGCGCCACCCGCCAGCTCTTGCCGGACGGCCGGCACTACGAGTTTCGTTACATTGACAATGCAGCCGGGCAACTGGTTCGCACCGATATCGTAGACAAGAGCGGCCATGTGATTTCCGCCTTCTTCGACGGCGATCTGTATCGAGTGGTGGCGGTGAGGTAGTCCTCTGGCGCCTCCGGCCTCTTGGGTGTCCCAGCCTGTCGCCTGACCTCTGCTAAACTTTCTGCCGCCATGGACATCAAGACCGTCGGCGTCGTGGGCGCGGGGACCATGGGCAACGGCATTGCCCACGTCTTCGCCCGGCACGGGTTCAGCGTGGTGCTGTGCGACGTGGAACGCAGCCTGCTCGACCGCGCGCTCGACGCCATCGGCAAGAACCTCGACCGCGAGGTGGAAAAGAACCGCCTCACCGCCCAGGATCGCGCCGCCACCCTGTCCCGCATTGAGCCCGCGGTGGAGCGCGCCCTGCTCGCCCGCTGCGACTTCCTGGTGGAAGCCGCCAGCGAAAAGATCGACGTCAAAGGCCGCGCTCTTTCGCGAGTTCGACGAAGTTTGCCGCCCCGATGTAATCCTGGCCTCAAACACGTCTTCCATTTCGATCACCAAGCTGGCCGCCCTGACGCGCCGCCCCGAGCAGGTGATCGGCATGCATTTCTTTAATCCCGTGCCGGTGATGAAGCTGGTAGAAGTGATCGCGGCCTGGCCACCTCCGACGCAACCTACGCCACCGTGAAGGCGCTCGCCGAAAAGCTGGAAAAAGTTCCGGTGGCGGTCAACGACTCCCCGGGATTCATTTCCAACCGCGTGCTGATGCCCATGATCAACGAAGCGGTGTACGCGGTGATGGAGGGCGTGGCCACTCCCGAAGCGGTGGACGAAATCTTCAAGCTGGGCATGGCCCATCCCATGGGCCCGCTGCGCCTGGCCGACTTCATCGGCCTCGACGTGTGCGTGGACATCCTGCGCGTTCTCGAAGACGGCCTGGGCGACCCCAAGTACCGCCCCTGCCCCCTCCTGCTGCGCATGGTCGACTCCGGCTGGCGCGGCAAGAAGAGCGGGCGCGGCTTCTACACGTATTAGCGGTATGAAGTAAGCGATAAGCAATAAGCTCTAACCCTCAGCACTCAGCCCCGAGTCGTTGCACTCAGTGCTTACTGCTTACTGCTTATTGCTTACTGCTTACTGCTTATCTCCCTCTTCCCGTCTACCCCTGCTCTGGGTTATCTTGTTCGGCTATGAACCGCCGAGAACTTCTCTATGGCGCGGCCGCCGGTGCAACCGTGATGGCGCTGCCGCGTTTCGCCTTTTCTCAGCAGAGCGATCTGGCTCCCATTTGGTCGGAAATCGAAAAGCGCCGCGACGAAGCGGTGGCGCGCCTGCAGCACTGGGTCCGCCAGCCCTCCATCGCGGCCGAAAACCGCGGCGTTGAGGAAGGCTGCGCGCTGACCATGGGCATGCTCCGCGATGCCGGCTTCACCAGCGTCACCCGTGTCCCCAGTGACGGGCAGCCGGGCATCTTTGCCACACTCGACGCGGGCGCGCCCCGCACCCTGGGCGTCTATTTCATGTACGACGTGAAGCAGGTGGACCCGGCCGAATGGTCCTCGCCTCCCTGGGAGGCCGCGCTGGTCGAGAAAAAGGGTGTGGGCAAGGTCCTGATGGGACGCGGCGCCGTGAACCAGAAAGGCCCCGAGGCCTGCTTCCTCGCCGCCCTGCACGCCATCCGCGGCGCCGGCCGGAAGCTGCCGGTGAATCTGGTGCTGGTTGCGGAAGGCGAAGAGGAAATCGGTTCGCCGCACTTCCCGCAAATCGTGCGCCGCCCGGAAGTGCTGGCGGCGCTCCGCCGTTGCCAGGGAATCTTCCTGCCCAGCGCTTCGCAGGCTCTCGATGGCAGCGTGACCATCACCCTGGGCGCGAAGGGCATCATCGAGTGCGAACTGGTCTCCAGCGGCGAACGCTGGGGACGCGGCCCCGCGCGCGACGTGCACTCCAGCCAGAAGGCGCGTGTGGATAGCCCCGCCTGGCACCTGGTGCAGGCGCTGGCCACGCTGGTCTCCGCGGACGGCAACCAACCTGCTATTGCCGGCTTTGCCGACAAGGCCCGCCCGCTCAGCGCCGCGGAGAAACAGATGATCGCCGCCGCCGCCGAGCGCATGAGCGAGGAGGTAGCCAAGCGGCAGCTCGGCGTTAAGCACTGGATCGGCGACGCGGGCTGGCGCGAGTCGCTGGAAATGCTGATGTCGCGCCCCACCGTCAACATCGAAGGCCTGGTGGGCGGCTATACCGGACCCGGCGGCAAGACCATTCTTCCCCACAAAGCCGTGGCCAAGCTCGACCTGCGCCTGGTGCCCGACATGACCGCCGCCGAAGCCCTGGCCGCGCTCAAGGCCCACCTCGCCAAGCATGGCTTCGCCGACATTGAAGTCAACATGACCGGCGGCTACGATCCCACCTCAACTCCCGCCGACGCCGCCCTCATCCGCGTGGAGGAGGCGGTGTATCGTCGCGCGGGTATCGATCCCATTCTCCTGCCGCGCTCCGCCGGCTCCTGGCCGGGGTATGTGTTTACCGGCGAGCCGCTGCGACTCGGCGCCGGACATTTCGGGCTGGGTCATGGAGGCGGCGCTCATGCGCCCGACGAATACTTCGTCATTGATTCCAGCAATCCCAAGGTGAGCGGCATCGAAGGCGCGGTGCGCTCCTACGTCGAATACCTGTACGAGCTCGCGGCCATGAGCTGACGGACAAGCCATCTCGACGGTCCCCTCGACGCTGACAACCGGCTGCTGCCGCTGTCGTACACTATTCTCTAGATGCGAAAGCTCACCTCGCTGCTCCTGCTCGCCGCCGCGCTGCTGTCTTCCCTTTTTGCTTTTGCTTCTGCCTACGATGCCCGTCCAAAACTGATCGTCATCCTGGTGGTAGACCAGTTCCGCCCCGACTTCCTGGAGCGCAACCGTTCAGGCTTGGGCGCCGGCGGCTTCGCGCTCCTCTTCGACCGCGGCGCGTCCTTTGCCGACTGCCGCTACGACTACGCCGCCACCCACACCGGCCCGGGCCACGCCACCGTGCTCACCGGGACCTACGTGAACGGGCACGGCATCATGGGAAATTCCTGGTTCGACCCGGCGAGCAAACGCCGCGTCCTGGCGGAGAGCGACGATTCCACGCGCCTGCTGGGCGTCGCCGAGAAAAAGCCGGGCGGCTCGCCTCATCGCCTGCTGGCCACAACGCTGGGCGACGAGCTCAAGCTGGCCACGGAAGGAAAGTCGCGCGTGTTCTCGGTGTCGCTGAAACCACGGGCCGCCATCCTGCAGGGCGGGCACGCTGCCGACGCCGCCTACTGGATTGACCGCGCCTCCGGCCGGTGGCTGTCTTCGTCCTACTACATGAACCTGCTGCCCGGCTGGGTGGAAGGCTTCAACAGCGGCGGCCGCGCCGACAAATACTGGAATCTGGACTGGAAGGACTCCTCCGGCGCCCTGCTCGCCACCACCAAACCAGGCAGCAAGCCGGATTTTTACTCCGTGGTCGGAGGCACTCCCTACGGCACCGACTATCAACTGGAGTTCGCGCGTGAACTGGTGGAGCGCGAGAAGCTGGGCAGCGGCCCGGCCACCGACCTGCTCATCCTCAGCGTCTCCGCCACCGATGTAGTTGGGCACGAAAACGCGCACGACTCGCCCCGCATGGCCGCCATGATCCAAAGGCTCGACCGCCAACTGGCCGAGTTCTTCGGCTTCCTCGGCCGCCAGATCGGCCTGGCCAACGTGTGGCTGGCGCTCACCGCCGACCACGGCATGGCGCCGCTTCCGGAAAGTGCGCGCAAGGTCCGGCTGCCTGCAGAGCACTTCGACCCGGTCAAGCTGCGCCGCCAGCTCAACGCGCAGCTCAGCGAGCGCCTCACGCCGGGCAAGCCGCAGGACTTCGTCCCTTCGCTGGACTGGCCCGTGGCCTATCTCTCCCAGGATGCTTTCGCCGCCGCCGGGTTGAAACAAGCAGACGCGGAACGCGCCGTGGGCGAACTGCTGGTGAAGAGCGGGCGCTGGGTCGGCTTCTACACCCGCTCGCAGATCGAGCATGGGCAGATGCCGCCCGACGCGATATCGCGCCGCTACGCCCACAGTTCTTCGCCGCAGGGCGGCTGGCACGTGCTGGGAGTTCCCGCGGTGAACCAGGTGGCGCAGACCGAAGGCACCGACCACCACTCGCCCTACGCCTACGACACTCACGTACCCCTGGCCTTCTTCGGACTTCCTTTCCGTCCCGGCAAGTACTACACCGCGGCGGAGCCCGTGGACATGGTTTCCACGCTGGCCGTTCTGCTGGGCATTACGCCGCCGTCGCACAGCACCGGCCGGGTACTCGACGAAGCCCTGCGGCCGCAACGCGGGGAAGCCTCTCCCCCGGAGCCCGGCCCATGAGCGATGCGCCCAGTCCGCAGCCCTCCCTGGTGACGCAAGCCCCCGATCTCGGCGTGAGTGTGGCCGGCATCCGGCTGAAGAACCCGGTCATCGCCGCCAGCGGCACCTTCGGTTACGGCATCGAGTTCGAAGACATCGTCACTCTTTCGCGCCTGGGCGGCTTCGTGGTCAAAGGATTGTCGCGCGAGCCCATGGCCGGCAATCCGCCGCCCCGCATTTTTGAGAGCGCCGCCGGCATGCTGAACTCCATCGGCCTGCAGAATATAGGCGCGCGCGCCTTCGTCGAGGAAAAACTCCCGCTGCTGCGCAAGAAGAAAGACATCGTGGTGGTGGCCAACGTCTTCGGCTACACCACCGAGGACTACGAAACCACCATCCGCATCCTGAACCAGGGCGAAGGCATCGCAGCCTACGAGCTCAACGTTTCCTGCCCGAATACCAAGCGCGGCGGCATTTCGTTTGGCTCCGACCCCATCCTGCTCGAGGAAGTGGTGGCTACCGCTAAAAACGCGGCCACGCGCCCGCTCATCGTCAAGCTCTCACCCAACGTCACCAGCATTCCGCAGATGGCGCACGCCGCCGCCAACGCCGGCGCCGACGCCCTTTCCCTGGTCAACACCTTCGTGGCCATGGCCATCGACGCTGAGACCCGCCGCCCGCGCATCTCCAACATCACCGCCGGGCTTTCGGGGCCGGCCATCAAGCCCATTGCCCTGCGCATGGTTTATGAAGCCGCGCACTCGGTGGATATTCCTGTGATCGGCATGGGCGGCATCACCACCGCCGAGGACGTCATCGAGTTCATGTTGGCCGGCGCTACCGCCGTTCAAGTGGGCACCGCCAATTACTGGGACCCCTGCGCGACGGAAAACATCATCAGCGCCGTGGAACGCTGGTGTTTGGAGCACCGCGTGGAGCGCCTCGCGGATCTAATCGGCGGATTGCAGACCGAGTAGGAGCCCAACCCTCTGCTGGGCCCACTACGGCTTCGCCGGAGGCGTAGGCCGCGGCACAAGGAAGCTCCAATCGAGCACCGTGATCTTCCAATCCTCCCCGCGCTTCTCCACCACGTACACCGACCACAGCGTGGCTTCTACCTTTTCCCCGCCTTTCAGGGTCAAGGTCATGGTAGTTCGGGTGTAGCCCCAGCCCATCTGGGGCGTCGCGGCCACGCGTACAAACTCACTCTTCGAGGGCGGCGCTGGCTCTTTCATTTCCGGCACAAGGTGATTGTCGCGAAAATCGGCCCATCCGTCATTGCGATGGCCATTTTCGAACGCCACCATATCCTGCGCCATCAGCGGCTCGATCTTTGACAGGTCACGCGCCGCCACGCCTTGCTCGAACTGCTCGATGACCCTGCGGACGTTCGCTTCCGGCGACACCGCGGCAGACTGGGCGGCCGCCGGAGACAAGAACAGCAGCATGGCTAGTACAACACCGAGAACTCGCATAGTTATCTCTCCTCCATCATCATCCGTCCTCTGGGCACGTTGATTTCGCGCACCGGCAGGTCCATCTCGCCGGACTTGGCCGGAGCTTCGAGCCCGTCGGTCAGCAGGAAGCCGCGCAGGGCGATGGCGTTGGTCCAGACGCCAGTGAGCGCGTCGATGTACTCCCGCTGAAGCTGGAAGCGCGTGCGCTGCGCAATCAGCACCTGCGGATAGGACGCGGCCACGATCTGGTACTTGGCCAGGTAGAGTTCGTGGGCCTTCTGAGCGCGCGGCAGCATCTGGGTGCGATACCGTTCGGCCATGGCCCGCGCGCTTTTGTAGTTGCTCCACAGCGACGCCGAGCGCTCACGCAGCACCAGTTCCACGCGCCGGACTTCCTCCAAGGCCCGCTCCCGCTCCGCGCGCGCCGCCTCCACCTGGCCCTGGTTGCGGTTGAACAACGGTATCTCGACGCCGACTTCCGCAAACCATTGCAAGCCCACCGCGTGACCCGTGGTCTCCATCAGTTCGCGGTTCTGCTGCAAGCCCGCGCGAATCTTCAGATCCGGAATCGGCTGCGCCGATGCGCGGGCCGTCACGGCTTCGGCGCGGGCCACGCCCGCGCGCGCAATCTTTGCCGCCGGACTCTCGTTGATCAGCGCCTGCAGCCATTGGTCGGAGTCGAGCACCGGCAAGTCAGCCTCCAGGCTCCCGGAGAGCGGCGCCGGCTTCAGCCCGGGATTTCCCACCACCGCCGCCAGCGCCCTCCAGATTCGTTCGCGGCTGTTTTCCTCGACAATCACTGCCAGCTCGGCCTGCTGCTGCTCGATCTCCGCCTGCAGCACGTCCGGCAAATCGGCCTGGCCCACGTTGTGGAGCTGCTGCGTAGTGGCCACGGCTTCGCCGGCAAGTTTCGCCAAATGCTCGTCCAGGGCCAGCATCTCCTGCGCGGCCAGCGCCTGGTAATAGAGCAGGCGCACCGCGTTCAGCACGCGGTAGCGCTGCTCTTCGGCTTCCGCTTCCGCCTGCACGCGCTCCTGCTCGAACACTTGCCGCGACTTCCCCAGCTTGCCGCCGAGCACCACCGTCTGCTCGACGAAGAAGCCCTGCTGGCCCCCGCGCGCGAAGCCTCCGCGGATTTCCTCGCCCGTGTACCCGATGGTGGGATTGGGATAGAGCCCCGCCTGCCGCTTTCGCCCGGTGGCCACGCGCAACTCCGCCTCCGCCTGCTTGAGCGTGGGGTTGTGGGCCAGCGCCATCTGTTCGAGATCTTCCAGGCGCAATGTGGCGCGGCCGTCCCCGGCCGCGTTCTGTGCGGTGGCACTGCCCGGCAGCATCGCCATCAGCAGGAAGATGGATAGAAGTGTTCGCGTTCGGGTTTTCATGATCGTTCTCCTTGTAGCGTCCGCCGCGGCGGACTGCCGCGTGGGCGTTTCGCCCACGCGCGCGGCTATCCTTTGTGCTCGTGCTCGTCTTGCTGCTTCGGCTCCGCTCGGCGGAGCGCCTGGATCTGGTCGTACGAATCCGGCGGCAGCACGCGCAGCAGAGTCATCATGCCCATCATGCCGCCGCTCCAGTTCGCGGGCAGGCCGTGGGTTTCGGGCTTCTCCACTTCGCGGTCGAGGACCATGAAGTGGTCCTGCGGATACCCGGGTACCTGGCCGGCATTGGCGGCAGGCTTCCACAGTCCGGCGTCGTGCCCGTGACCGTGCTGGAGGGAAAGATTGGTGGTGGCGCGCTCGCGCTCGGAGCCCACGCCCATGCCGCGTCCCAGACTCGCGCCCAGGCTCTGCGAAGTGGCGCTACCGCCGCGGACGAATCCCATGCCTTCTTCCATGCCCAGGCCGGCGGCCATGCCGGGGCCTCCGCTCCACAGCGGGCCGGTCATGGAAGACATCTGGTTCATCATGTGGTGGGGCAGATGGCAGTGCACCATCCAGTCCCCGGGGTTATCGGCGACAAACTCCAGGTCTGCCGCCTCGGCCACACCCACCAGCACGGTGTTTTTCGGCGCCCAGATGGCCTGCGGCTGGCGCCCGGCCTCCGAGCCCGTGACCACAAACGTGTGCCCGTGAACGTGGATGGGATGGTGGTCCATCCCCAGGTTCACCCAGCGCAGCCGCACCCGTTCCCCGAGGCGCACGATGAGCGGCGTGGTGGCCGGCGCAGCCTTGCCGTTGATGGTCAGCCAGTTGAACTCCATCGACGTCGTGTTGGGGACGGTGGCGTTGGGCAGCACGGCGAACTCCTGCAGCACGAAGCCGAAGTCTTTGTCCGCGCGCGGCCGGTACGCCTGCCGCGGATGCATAATGAACAGCCCGATCATGCCCATCATTTGCTGCATGGCCATGTGCGAGTGATAGAAGAACGTCCCGTTCTGCTTCAGTGTGAATTCGTAGACGAACCTTCCGCCCGGCTGAATGAGCGGCTGACTGATGATGGGCATGCCGTCCATCTCCACCGGAATCTCGAACCCGTGCCAGTGCATGGAGGTGGGCTCCGGCAGATGGTTGTCCACGATGATCCGCACCCGGTCGCCTTCGTTCACCTGGATGGTCGGAGCGGGCACCGAGCCGTTGTAGCCCCACAGGTCCACCACTTTGCCCGGCCAGATCTCGCGCCGCACCGGCTCCGCAATCAGGTGAAAAACCTTGGCGCCATTCTCGGCGCGCCAGGGAAGCTGGGGAACGTCGGGCGTCTCCACCGCAACCGGCAACCCCGCGCGCGAACCGTCCTGTTTCTCTCCAGGGCGCGTGGGAGCGCCTTCCGCCTGCTCGGCGGCGCGGGCCTTTCCCGTGGCTGCAGCGGCGGCGCCCAGCGCCAGCGCGCTGCGCAAGAAGTTGCGTCGGCTGTTCATGATCTCTTCCTCCTGAAGGCCAGAATCCGGCCAGGCTGTTCTTAGCTCTTAGCTTTGAAAGGGCGCGGCTTCAGCCGCGCCGCCTAGGTCCTTTTTTTGAGATGGGGCTTTAGCCCCGACAAGGAGGAAACGTTAAACGCGCAGAGGCACTACCGGGGAAAGAGCAACAGGCGGACCGTGACGATCTTCAAGACGAGAAGCCCGCGCGAAGTCCAGCGCCGCTTCACAGAAATGGCTGAAATCGTCAGGAGCGGGTGCGGATGCGCTCTGGCCTTGTGCGCTGAGGGTGCTCCGCCGCCGCAAGAGAGAGACTTGGGCCAGCGTTTTGCAGCCCGAACCATTCTCCACCGCCGAGGCCGGCGCGGAGGGCTGCGCCGCATGCGCATGTGCATGAACCGCCACCTGCGCGGCATGATGGGCGGGCGTTTGTGCCGGAACGCAAATCGCCTCGCAGAAGGCGACGCTGGTCCCGGCACTGGCCAGAACCATCATCAACATCATCGCTCCTGCGGTTGCGCGCATCATCTTGTTGTTCTTGTTCGACGAACCCGCCGGGGAAAGGTCTACGGCTTGGGCCTGAGTTCCTCGGGGATACGGTTGCGAATCTCTGCCGGCAGCCGCTCATGAAGGCGGCGGGCGCCCAGCCGGGCCACGTCCACCATGACCACGGGTACCGGAGTGGCCACAGCCACGGCCAGCCACAGCATGCCCGAAAGCGCAAAGCCGGCCAGCGCGGCAATCTGCAACATCAGCGCATAGCGCGGCGAGAAGTGCCAGATGGCCCCGAAGGCCAGCAGGAACATCGCCGCCGACACCGTAGCCAGCGCGATCAGCCCTACGTCCACAATGCGGTGCACCCGCTGTTTTCGCCGGCAGTAGTCGCAGGCAGCCAGGTGCTCTTCGTAGTCGCCACGCATGTCCGGGGCGATCCCGGAGATGTCATACCGCCACCCCGCCAGGATGCCGCCCACGACTTGGTCCACACACGTCCGACTCATGGTTTCCACAGTCTACAGCCAGATGGATTCCAGCGCCTGGTCCTGTCCGGCCAGCAACAGCCGGTTCTCCCAAAGACCGCGGCGCGCGCCCAAGGCCTGCTCGGCCGCTCCCCGCGCGATCTCCGGATGGTTGTTCTGTTCGGAGAGGTGCGCCAGAACCAGAAAAGCCGCACCCCCATCATAGTCGCTGGCAAAGAATTCCGCGAGCGCCTCGTTGGAAAGGTGTCCCACCCGGCTCATCACCCGCTGCTTCACCGACCACGGATACGGCCCGGAGCGCAGCATTTCCAGGTCGTGATTGGACTCCACCACCAGGCCGTCGCAGCCCTTCAGGTGTTGCCGGATGCTGGCCGGCAGGTAGCCCAGGTCGGTCACGAAGCCCAGCTTGGTGCCTTCCACACGAAACGTGAAGCCCACCGGATCGGCGGCGTCGTGCGGGATGGTAAACGGAGTCACGGCGATGTCGCCGATCTGGAAGCTGCGTCCCGAGGCAAAACATTCCAGACGCTCCAGGCGAGCGGCGTCCTCGCGGGTGTTGCGATACTGCTTCCACCACGCAGCGTGCGTGGCCGCCGTCATGTACACCGGCGCCTTCACCTTGCGGGCCAGCACCGGCAGCCCGGCCGCGTGGTCCGAGTGCTCGTGGGAAATCAGGATGCCGTCCAGACCCTCCGGCTCTTCTCCCGCGGCCTTCATGCGCCGCAGGGTCTCGCGGCAGGAAAGCCCGGCGTCGAGAAGAAGGCGGGTGGTGGAACTGGAAACCACCGCGCAGTTTCCCCGGCTGCCGCTCGCCAGGAGCGTGACTCTCGCCGCCATGCTGCGAGCATAACGGAAATTGAATCATTGAATCAATGAATCATTGAATCATTGAAACGATCGGCGGATCATGGGAGTCATCGCCGTTGGCGCATTGCCAATGATTCAATGATTCAATCCCTCAATGATTCACTCTCTTCACCCCAGCGTCGCCAGCTTCACCTTGGCTTGGCGGGCGGCCTCCCGCAGCAGTGGGTCGGTGTGCGTCAGGCAGTCTTCCAGTTTTTCAGCGAGCGAGAACAAACGCAGCGTTCCGATGGCATAGGCGCCGCACGATTTCAGCCACGGATCTTCGCTGGCCACCAGGGCGGCCACCGCTTGCTCGCGCGTCTCCAGGCCGGCGTGCACCATGCCGCCGGCCAGGCGCGCCCGCTCTGCTATTCCCACTTCGCTGTCCAGCAGCGGCACCAGCGCGCTGCGCAGTTGCGGTTTCAGCACGTTGTCCAGGAACTCCAGCGCGTTGTCGTGGATCACTGCGCTCTTCGACTGCAACCCAACGTAGGCGCTATGCAAGTCGTATTGCGGATGCAGCAGCGACAGCAGGCGGAAGATGCGCTCCACCTCCTGGTCCATGGTTTCGCGCACAGTGCGCAGCACGGGATCGTCGCCGTCCAGCGATCCGCCCAGCGTTCCCAGTATCTGGTAGGAACGGTAGTGCCCCATGATCTCCGCGGCCAGCACGGTTTCCACCATTTGCACGTCGATTTCCAGTTCCGGCCGCGTCTGACGCAGCTTGTTGAGGGCGCTGATCACGCGGAAGCGCAGCGTAGTGTCGCTCTGCAGCAGGTTTTCCATCAGGGCGCTGCCCGCGGCCAGCGTCCCGATCATGCCCAGCGCGCGCGCAATCTCCGCCCGCGCTCCGGCTTCCGTGGCCTGGTCGGCGAGCTGGTCGCGCAGCGAGCCCACCACCGAGTCGCCCAGACTCACCACCGCGTCCACCACCTCCTCGCTCAGGCCGGGATCGGAGATGCGGTCCAGCAGCACCGGCAGCAGCCGGCGTTTGCGCAGGCGGCCGGCAGCGCGGATGGCATGACGAGCCACCTCCTGGTCGGGGTCGCGCAGCAGCACTTCCAGTTCTTCGCCAAACGCGTCGGGCAAAGAACCGATCAGCCGCGCCGCTTCCAGACGAGTACGGGCGCCTTCGGGACCGGGCTCCGTGGTCATGGGCTGGAGGATGCGGTGGGCTGCATCCAGGTTCTGGGTCTCGCCGGGCCGGGCCAGGAAGGCCACCATGGCCGAGCGCACGGAGAAGTCGGAAAAGTCGCCCAGCTCCTGCATCCGAGCCAGTGGATCAATGTGCGCGTGGTGGGTCAGATAGAGCAGCGCTTCCGTGCGCACCTCCAGACTGGGGTCGCGCAGCAGCTCCTCCATCTTTTTCTGCACCGAGCGATCGCCGGCCTCGGCCAGCATGGTCACGGCCTTGTGCCGCACCTCGGCCGCAGGATGATCCAGCAGCCCGCGCATGGCGGGATGCACCGTGTGTCCCCGATCCACGTCAAACAGGCTGAGCGCGTACAGCACTTCTTTGGGATCGGTGGCCGTCAGGTTCGACGCCAGAATCTCGCTGGTGGAGCGGTCGAGCACCGGCACCGACTGGCGCTCGGTGTCCATCCGGTGCTGCTGGATGGTGTCCTTGAGCGTGGCCACGTATTGCCGGCGGGCCACGAAGGCCGCCGCGATCCACCCGCCGATCAGCAGCAGGTTGACCCAACCAACCTGGCGGGGACTGAAGCGCAGCTGATCGGCGAACAGCGCCAGGGCCAGGCCGGCCAGCCCATCACCCAGCCGCCAGATGAAGGTATCGATGAACGACTTCACGCGCAGCTTCAAATCCGAAGCCAGTGGAAGATAGAGCAGTTCGACGGACGACTTGTCGAGGGAATAGCGTAAAACGTTGTCGCTGCCCTTCAGGAGGATCACGGAAAGCAGCGTTCCCCAAGCCAGCACCGCGATGGTCCCGCCCAGCAAGGCCACGGGAACGACGAACAAGGTGAGGCCCAGGCCAAAGCGGCGAAGCACACGCGATGTCAGAAGCACCTGGGTGGCAAGGCAGATGAGGGCCGCCACGAACTGGAAGTCGCTGAAGAACAGCGCCAGCAGGTCCTTTTGTGGAATGAACTGCTTGGCGACCGCCTTAAATTGCCAGCCGGCAAACGTGGTGACAAACGAGGACACACAAATCAGGGCGGAGATGGCCAGCAAGTAAGGCGACGAGACCAATTGGCGCAGGCTCTCGACGACCGTGGGTTGCTGCTCCGTGCCCACGCTGGACACCGCTTCGCCGGATTCCCGCTGGCGCTGCCGCCAGATGAGCACCACCACGGCGGCTGAGGCGGCTAGGCACGCCGCCATTCCCAAAATGATGCTCTCGGTGCCGAACCGCTGGACGGCGAAGCGCGAAGCAAAGCCGCCGAAGATCCAGCCCGAGATCGCGCCCGCGCCCACCACCCCGAAAATGCGCTTGGCCTCGCGCGTGGTCAGCAGATAGTTTGACAGCGTCCACACTTGCATGGGGGCAAGAACACCGAAGACTCCAACCCACACATAGAAGACCGGGAACAGCCAAGGCAGGGCGTGATAGTGCGCCAGGTACCAGAACAGCGCACAGTTGGAGGCAAACAGCAACAGGCTGCCCACCAGGAGGTCGCGCAAGCTCACACGCCGCGCGATGCTGAGATAGGCGGCCACGATCACACCTACCAGCACCGCGCTGGCGATGTCCGCGTAGGGGAGCTTGACCGCTTCGAAGCGGTCCAGGAACAAGGCGTCGCGGGCGATTTTGCCGCCGGTGTAGGAGCCAATGATCAACAACAGATACAGAAACAGCAGCCCGCCCCGTGCCAAGTCGCCGGGGCGCAGGTTCAGCGCGCGCTCAAGAAAGCGGATCATGCAGGAGACATCACCCTCGCAGCCCCAGCGCAGTGCCCCCCCGGGCTCACGGCTTGTCCGCTGGATTCTGCGACGGAGCCGCTCCCGGGTCCCAGTTGAACAGGACGCGGTCCGCGCCCTTCTCCCGGATCAGCCCTTCGAAGTGCTCAATCAGCCTCTTCCGCCGCACCAGCAGAGCGTCAATCTCGTATCCGCGCAGGAACGGCTTCAGCGTTTGCCGGGCCTTGCCCTCGTCCAGGTTCTTCACGCGCTCATACAACTTCCGGTCGCATTGAACCAGCAGGGCCGACGAGCGCAACGTCTCCTGGCGGCGGAAGGCGCGGGTGTGGTCCACCAGCCACAGGTTCCAGTTGTCGTCAATCATCCAGTTGCCGGTGTTGCGGTCGGTGTTGAAGATCAGCGCGTCGAAAAAGCGCATCATGTGGATCTGCTGGCTCCAGCGCCCGCGGTCGGACGGCTCCCGCTTCTCTTTCCGGGCTTGGGTGTAGTTCATCATCCCTTCCAGCCAGATCTGGAGGGAGCCGTCGTTTCCGCGCAGGCTGCGTTCCACCACCGGCGGTACGTTGGTCATGTCCAGCAGCCGGCTCAGGTGGTACGCCGCGAGCTCGAAAATGTAGCTGTCGCGGAAGAACATCTCGGTGCCGCCGCCCGCCATGGCGGCGTGGGTCTTGTCTTCGTTGACCGCGCGGAAGATGGCGTTCATGCGGATGCCGTCTTTCTCCAGCAGCGCCTTCTGCGGGTTGGTGATGCCGGTGCCAATGTCTTTCATGGAGACCACTTTGGCCGTCCGCAGGAACTGCAGGATCTCCTCGTCGCTGTGGAAAGGCAGCGGCTTGCCTTCGGGACCCTTCCAGACGCGCCCCGCAGCGGGCGCCGGCGGAGCCTCGGCCTGCGGAACCGCCTCCGTCGAAGCCGGCTGCTGGAACTCCCCGGCCAGCGCGCCGCCGGAGGGTTCGCTCGACCGCACGGAACTGCGAGCCGGCGTTGCGCCGGCGGCCGGTTCCAGCAGCACATTCCGCTTGTCGCTGTAGATGGCGGTGAATTTCCCGCCGCGAATCTCCAGCGCCGAAGCCTGCCCTCCCTTGTAGTAGGTAGAGAGCATTCCGGTGTCAATCAGGAACACTTTCCCGCCGAAGCGGCTGCGCATGGAGCCGTCGCGCTGGGGCGTGTGCCCCACCACGGCGTGCGCTGCCCCCATCTGCTGCAACACCGCCGTGATCTTGGCCTCGCCTTCCCCATCCGGCCAGTCGGCAAAACCGCGAAACCACAGCGGCCCGTCGGGATGCACCGAGTACCAGCCCTGGTAGCCCAGGAAGTCCTCCAGCCACTTCATGTAGCGCGCCTCTTCCAGCGGAGGCTTGTAGGTTTTGCCTTTGGCGGCGGCTTCTGCCTCGCGCGCGGCCACGGCCGCCTTGCGGCGATCCAGCTCGCTCTTGGCCGCGGCGTTGGTCTGGTACAGGGTGAACGAGGAGTGCACCAGCTTCTGCAGAATCAACTGCGCCAGGTCCGTATCGAAGGCACGAATCTCCTCGCGGATAATCCGGTTGATCTCCTCCACCGGTTTGGCCAGCTTGGGGTGAATGCCGCCGTGCAGAAACAGCGTGTCTCCCACCCGGGCCACGGCCGCCCGCCCCCGCAACCAGCGGCCGTACTTGCCCTCCGCGGAGAAGGCCAGGCGGTGTTCCACAAAACCCAGGGGATGGTTCTGCATCCACTCCTGCTCGAACCCGGCGCCGGCCGGCGCCAGTTCGCTCCGGCTCTTGCGCCACTCTATGTATTCCTGGTACGCGGCCCGGCGGCGTCCCTCCGACTTGGCGTCCGCGAAAGCGGCATACTCCTGGGGCGTGACGTAACGCAGATCGCCCATCAGGTTCATCACTTCATGGTTACCCAGCAGCGCCACCACCCGCCCGCCGCTTTTTGGCGCCTGCTTCTCCAGCATCATCAGCAGGTCCATCACCGAGCGCGACCGCGAGCCGCGGTCGAGGATGTCGCCGGTCTGCACCAGGATGGTCTTTCCCCCGGTCCATTGCAGGTTCTCGTCCAGCACTCCGGCTGCGCGCAAAATGCCCACCAGCGCATCGAAATCGCCGTGCACGTCGCCCACCGCCACGATGCGCTGCGGCTCCGCTGCCGCCGCTGCGGTCGCCAGCAGCAGCGCCAGAACCAGAACCCCCGCCTTCCACGCACTGCGACTTGTGCCGGTCATTGTTCTCATCATGCTCGCTTTACCCTGCATCGAATCGCCCTAGTGTACGACATCTGGCGGAAGGTTTCCTTTTCCGTGCGGCTTTCCGCTGGCCCGTCTTTCCGGTACATTGTTCCCTCGTATGCTCGACTTGGGTTTCGTTCGCGACCACCTCCCTCTCGTCCAGGAAAAGCTCCGCCGGCGTGGCCTGCGTTCTGAAGAAGTGCTGCAGGACTTTCCGCAGTTGGATGCCGAGCGCCGCCGCCTGATTACCGAAACTGAGACCCTCCAGGCCGAGCGCAACCGGGCCTCGGAGGAAGTCGCGCGACTCAAGAAGAACCAGCAGGACGCCGCCGCTTTGATCGAGCAAACCAAGGCCCTGCGCGCCCGCGTCGAAGAGTTGCAGAAGCAGGTGGACGAAAAAGAGCAGCAGTTACGCGCGCTGCTGGCCGGCATCCCCAATTTGCCGCACGACACCGTCCCTGTAGGCAGCTCGCCGGAGCAGAACCTGGAAGTCCGGCGCTGGGGCGCGCCTCCCCAGTTCAGTTTCACTCCCAAGCCCCATTGGGAACTCGGGGAGCAACTGGGCGTGCTCGACCTGCCGCGCGCCGCCAAGCTTTCCGGGGCCCGCTTCGCCGTCTACTGGGACCTGGGCGCCCGACTGGAGCGCGCGCTGGCCGGCTTCATGCTCGACCTGCACACCCGCGAGCACGGTTACACCGAGGTCCTGCCGCCCTACCTGGTGAACTCCGACTCCCTGTACGGCACCGGTAACCTTCCAAAGTTTGCCGGCGATCTCTTCAAGTGCGAGAACTCCGATTTGTGGCTGGTGCCCACGGCAGAAGTCCCGGTCACCAACCTCTTCCGCGACGAAGTGCTGGAGGCCGCGCGCCTGCCCATTTCACTCACCGCCTATACGCCCTGCTTCCGCAGCGAGGCCGGCTCCTACGGCAAGGACGTGCGCGGCATCATCCGCCAGCACCAGTTTCAGAAGGTCGAGCTGGTAAAGTTCGCGCACCCGGAAACCTCCTACGACCAACTGGAAAAGCTCACGGGCCACGCCGAAACCGTGCTGCAGCGCCTGGGCGTGCACTACCGTGTGGTCACGCTCTGCACCGGCGACCTGGGCTTCGCCTCCGCCAAGACCTACGACCTGGAAGTTTGGCTTCCGGGCCAGCAGGTGTTCCGGGAAATTTCTTCCTGCTCCAACTTCGAAGCCTTCCAGGCGCGCCGCGCCAACATCCGCTTCAAGCCCGACGGCAAGAGCAAGACCGAGTTCGTGCACACCCTCAACGGCAGCGGCCTGGCCATCGGCCGCACCTGGGTGGCGCTGCTGGAGCACTACCAGCAGGCCGACGGCAGCGTGCTGATTCCCGAGGCGCTCCGCCCCTACGTCGGCGCCGAGCGCATCACGCCGAGGCAGATGTGAGCAGGATTGAATCATTGAGCGATTGTGGGATTGAATCATTGGAACGAGCAAGCAGCCGGCTGATGCTTTTTCAATGATTCAACCCCTCAATGATTCCATCCTTGCGTGGTGCTAAACTCAGGTGACCGGGCTCCCGCCAGTCGCTGTTCCGACCGACAATATGCAGCGCATCTGGAAGACAATTCGCTCCATCATTTTTTGGGAGTACGAGCGCGGCAGCCTGCAGTACGACCTGATGGTCACCCTGATCCTGGCCTTTATTTTCCTGACTCCGCGCTACGTCAATTTCAACGACAAACCAGTGGAGCGCATCCCGCATCAAACTGGTGTGGTCGTCCTGCCCGACGGCCAGGGAGGCCTGGTGTACCAGGTGGAGGCGACGGCGGTCAGCAGTTCAGGCGACTTGACCCTGGAGGCTGCGCTTTTGCGCGTCATCGAGCCCATTTCCGGCGAAGTCACCATCGTCCGCCGCGAGCCCGTCTACGACCGCGCCGGACGCCTCTTCGCGTACAAGGTCTGGGTGAGCAAGTAGGATTGAGAAGGTTGAGAATGACGCGACTCCGCTACCTCATCGCCGGCTGCTTCCTGCTCTGCTGCGCCACGCTGGCGCCGGCTGCGCCTCCTGCGGGCTCCGACCTGGAGTCCGTCCTCGACCAGATGGACGCTGCCGCCGCCGCATTCCGCACCACCGAAGCCGAGTTTGTCTGGGACCAGTATCAGAAGGTGGTCAACGAAACCGACACCCAGAAGGGCAAGGTATTTTTCCGCCGCCTCCACAACGAGACCCAGATGCTGGCCGAGATCACTTACCCCGACCAGAAGGTCGTGCTCTTCGCGGACGACAAGGTGCGCGTCTATCAGCCCCGCATTGACCAGGTGACCGAGTACGCCGCGGGCAAGAACAAGGCCGAGATCGAAAGTTTTTTGGTGCTGGGCTTCGGCGGCCGCGGCCACGACCTGCTCAAATCCTTCGAGGTAGCCTACGAAGGCGCGGAAATTCTCGACGGCGTCCGCACCGCGCGCCTGGCGCTGGTGCCCAAATCGCAAAAAGGCAAGAGCATGTTCAGCCGCATCCTGTTGTGGATTGACCTGGGGCGCGGCGTCTCCCTCAAGCAGCAGCTCTTTGAACCCTCCGGCGACCACCGCATCGCCCGCTACCTCAATATCCGCATGAACCAGAAGCTCGCCGACCACGTCTTCCGCCTCAAGACCACCAGCAAGACCAAAGTGGTCTCACCGTAGGTCTAGCGCTCCTTCAGGTGCACCTCGTACCCAACTGATAACACAGTGGTTACATCCCTGCCTGAAAAATCTCTGGCATCCGCTACGGAGGGGACGCTATACTCCCCGAACCGCCGCTTTCTTGAAGCGCTGCCGCGCTTCGCTCCCCCAAGCTGGCGCTGAACCAGGAAGACACAATAGGAAGATCCAGTGGCCCGAGTCTTTACTTTACCGGTGCAGCCCAAACCGCGCAGCAAGAAGGAGCGCAATACCGACCCGCGCTTCCTCGAAGGCCAGCGCGTGCTCGCCGAGGCTATCCGCTACCTGGCCAAGTCCGATCCGCGACATAACCGTCCCGCCATCAGCCTGCTCTCCGAACACTTCCGCACCCGCTTCCGCATGAGCGATACCCCCGTGCGGGAATAAGCAAGATTGAATCATTGCGTGATTGAATCAATGAATCATTGCATTGGCGCCACCCCGCCGAGAGTCGGGGGGAATTCAATGATTCAATGATTCACTGATTCACTGATTCACTGATTCAATGACTCAATGATTCAATCTGCTCATTTCTCCCCATTCCCCTTTGCTTTCCTTGCCGCTTCCCTCTCCCTTCGCTCGTCCTCCACTCGGCCCAGTTTTTGATAGGCATCCGCAAGAAATGCGTGCGCTTCTCCGGAATTCGGCTGCGCCTTCACCGCCGCTTCCAGGTAGCCAGCCCCTTCCCCCGCCAGGTTCTGCAGCGTCAGAATCCTTCCCAGCAGCAGATTAGCGCGGAAGTGCTGCGGATTGGACTGGAGCGCCGCCTGCAGCAGGTCCAAGGCCTCGGGCACGCGCTTGATGCGGGCGTACACCGATGCCAGCGAATACTGTGCGTCCGCCCACTTGGGATTTTTCTTGGCGACAAACTCGAAATGTGGCGCGGATTCCTCGATGGAGCCGGTCTCGAACAGCGCCAGCCCCAGCTCGTAGTGCGCCGGCCCGGAGTCGGGTAGCAGTTCCACCGCCTTGCGCAAGGGGCCGAGGGCTTCGGCGGGGCGCTGCAGGCGCGCCAGGGCCGTGCCCAGTTGCATCTGGGCTGCGGAGATGGTCGGGCTATCGGCCAGCACGCGCTGGAACATGGGCACCGACTCGGCCCAACGCCCGTCTTCCACCGCCAGCATGGCCTCGTGCAGCACGTTGGAGAGCTCGATCTTGATTTTCGGGTTCGGCCCTTGCAGCGGATCTTTGCTGCGCGCGCCGGGCGTTGCCGCGATGTAGCCCAGCGCGGTCAGCGTCTCCTGCTGTTGCTCGCTCAGTGCCGGCCCTGGGGAAGTTGTCTCGACGCTCAGCGTCGCCCGCCGCAGCTCATCGAGTTGCAGGCCCAGCGTGCTGGCCACCGCCGGACTCGACTCCGCCAGGTCGCGGGCTGCGGCCTCATCGCGCGTCAGATCGTAAAGCTCCGGCGCCGGCGCGCGCACATAGAGATACTTTCCGCTGCGCAGCGCGCGCAGCGCGCTCCATCCGAAGGCGCGGTGCGGATAGTCGGTTTCGGCGTAGGCGTCGCGGTCGGCAAGCTGTTCCTGAGTCACGCCCGGGGCCGCAGGCCGCATCAGCGCCACCAGCGATTCCCCCTGAAACGTCGGCGCCGGAGGCAGGCTCAACATGTGCAGGAGCGTTGGGGCAACGTCCAGCAGCCGCACGCGCTGGGGGACGCGTCGCCCTCCCAGCACCATGCCCGGCAGCTTGAACACCAGCGGTACGTGGATGGTTTCCTCGTAGAGGAAGATGCCGTGCATCTGCTCGCCGTGGTCGCCCAGGGACTCGCCGTGATCGCTCATCACTGCGATCAGGGAGCGGTCGTAAAGGCCGCGCAGCCGCAGGTGGCGCAGCAGCTTCCCGATGGCCGCGTCCATGTACGCGACTTCACCGTCGTAGCGTTCCTTGAAGCGCTTGTCGTAAGGCGCAGGCGGCTCGTAGGGCGCATGCGGATCGAACAAGTGGATCCACACAAAAAACGGGCCTCTGGGATTCTTGCGCAGCCACTCCGTGGCCCGGGTGACGACGTCCATCCCGCGGCGCTCCATGGTCTCGTAACGGCTCTCCTGCTTGCCACGCTTCTGGCGGTAGCCGGCGTCGAAGAAGTCGAAGCCGCGGTCGAATCCGGGCGCTAGGTTTCCCTTGGGATCAAGCACCATCGAGCCCACGAAACCAGCGGTGGTGTAGCCGCTCTTCTGCAGGATTTCCGGCACCGATGGCAACAGATCAGGCAGGGGCCGTGCAAAGTCGGTGACGGTGTGGAACTGCGGATAGGTGCCGGTAAAGATGGTGGCGTGCGATACCGGAGTGAGCGGCGCCTGCGAATATGCGCGCTCGAACACCACGCCCTGCCGCGCCAGGGCGTCCAGGTTGGGCGTCAGCCCGCGCTTCGACCCCAGAAAGCCCATGCGGTCGGCGCGGGTGGTATCCAGCGTGATCAGAATGACGTTGGGAGCTTCCGCCGATGCAGCGGGAGCCAGAGAAAGCCAGGTCAGAAAAAGGAGAGAACTACGCCACACACGCATAAACAAAAAGGGAGTTTACCATGCGGCAAACTCCCCGGTAGAGACGTTGCTTGCAACGTCTCGATTGTAACGTCTCGCTTGCAACGTCTCAGAGACGCAGCAAGCTGCGTCTCTACCGGTTTCCGTGCTTCAGAAAATCACTTTCAGCCCGAACTGCATGTTGCGCGGAGCTCCGCTGCCCAGGATGGGGTTGAATCCCAGGCCGACGTCGGGGGTGGCAAAAAAGGTGCTGAACCCACCGCTCCGAATGTTGCCGGTAGCAGTTGCGAACATGGTGTTGTTCAGGGCATTGAACACTTCCCAGCGGAACTGCACCGTGACTTGCTCGCCGATCTTGGTGTTCTTGAAGATGGACATATCCAGTTGGGTCAGGCCCGGCTGGCGCAGCATGCCTCGCGCCGAGTTGCCGACGGTGCCTGGCGCCGGAACGGAGAAAACACTGGTATCGAAGAACCCGTTGGGATTGCTGTAGTCGTAGTTCAACGGGCCGCCGTTGTAGTCGGCGTACGTACTCCTCAGGCCCTGGCCCGAGGGATCGCCGCGTACGAAAGCCGTGAACGGACGGCCACTGAAGGCCTTGAACACCGAGTTGATCGCCCAGCCTTCGCCCAGCACCTTGGGCAGTGCGCTCACCTTGGGCACGTCATAGGCGATCAGGAAGTTGAAGTTCTGGGTGGCGTCGAAGCCGGAATTGCCATAGTTGCGGTCAATGTTGTACGGGTTCTGCTGCAGGGTGCCGAAATCGCCGCCGCGATTGAAGGAACCGGTGTCCAGGGCATGGGACCAAACGTAGTTGATGTTGGCCGTGAGCCCGTGAAACTCCCGCAGCTTGAACGAGGTCTGCAAAGCGTTGTAGTTGGAGTAGCCGTCGTTGTTGAGCTGGGCGATGTGCCGGTAGTTAGGAAACTGGGCGAAAAAGGGCCGCCGGCTGAGAGGGCAACCCAGCAATCCCGTTGGATCCACCGGGCAGGCGTTGAGGTCCCTCCAGGTCGGCAACTGCCGGCCGAAAGTGCCCACGTAGGCGACGCTGAACGACACCTTCTTGGCCAACTCCTGCTCCACGGTCAGGTTGACCGCATGCAGCATGGTAGTCTGGAAGTCCCGCCGAATCTGCACTACGTTCAAGCCGCTGGGCACGGTCTGTCCGTAGATGTTTACCCCCGGCGCCACGCAGACGAAGGCTATACACAACGGATTGTCGAAACCGGCAGCGTTCGTTCCCCCAAGTCCGGGAACCAGGTTCGAGGGCGGTGTGGCAAAGATCTGAATGGGGAAGTTTCCCTGTGGGACCTGCGTAAATGCCCCCGCCCGGGTTCCGTTGAAGGTATTGCCGTTCGTTTGGGGAGCATGGATGGTGCCGAAGTTGGGCACGTCATAGCTCAGGCTGTAGCCCCCGCGCAGCACTGTCTTGCTGTTGCTGAAGAGGTCCCAGGCAAACCCGAGGCGCGGACCGAAGTTGCTCTTGTCCTTCTGGTACAGGGGTTGGTCGGCAAGCCTGACAAAGCCGGTCACCGGATCGGCCAGCGGATCCCCGGGCAGGAAATTGTCGCCCTGGTTCTGTTCCTCGCCCAAGGCGCCGCTGATGTCCCAGCGCAGGCCCAGTTCCAGCGTGAAGTTGGGTTTTACTTTCCAGCTATCCTGAATGTAGAGACCCACCGAGTGCTGGTAGATGCGCCGCGGAGTGACTCCAAACGAGCGGCCGCTGCCGCTGGCCATTCCCAGCAGCAACTGGTTCAAGCTGGCCACGTGGTCGCTGGGAGTTGCCCCATAGAAAAACGGATCGCACACGGCGTAGTAGGCGCAGTAGTAGAAGCCGTAGTATCCGAACGAAAGGTCGGAGCGGGATCGGTCACGCCGCGATTTGGTGTAGGCATTCTGGTACTGCCCGCCGATCTTGATGTTGTGGCTGCCCTTGCTCCAGACAAGGTGCTCTTGCCAGTCGTAGCTGGCGTTGGGCGCGGTGATGATGGGGTAGCCCTGGATTCCGCCAATCACCCCGTAGCTGGTGTTGCCGAAATACCCCAGGTAGTACATGGTGGGCACGGCGAAGTTCTCCGTGTCCTCCGGCCCCGAGCCCAAAGGCCCGGTGTTGAGTCCCAGATCGAGCGGGTTAATGTCGTTGTTGAGCCCGATGCGCTGCGAGAATCTCTGGTAGCCCAGGCGGCTCTCCAGGATCTTGGTGGGGCTGATGGTCCAAGTGTAGTTGATGCCGGCCTGCTGCGCGCGCGAAGGCGCCACCGAGTTCCACATGCTGGGACCTGTGGCCAGCGGTCCTACTGATTCCGGCACCCCCGGCGCCGCCGGCTGATTGCCAACGCTGTCGCCAAAAACGTACTTGGCGGAAATACGGTGGCGGTCGGTGAAGATGTGATCGAACTTCATCAGGAATCCGTCCCCGTTCAGCGTGTTCCGGGCGGTCACGTCCAGGCTGCCGGTAGTGGAAGTAGGAACGAACGAGAGCAGCGCGGCGCCGACGGAATTCACCGTGCCATCATCCGCGGTGCCGAAAATCTGGTCGCTGCCCGGGCCCGGGCCGATCAGCGAGTTCACACACGGCACCGGTGTCGGGTCCAACGTCGTGTTGGGGTTGGCGCCCGTGATCACGCACTGGGTGGCGTCAAAAATTTCCGCCGGCGTGGGCACGTCAATGGTCGACCCGAAACGGCTCTGGATGCGGAAGCCCGTATAGGACGCAAAAAAGAACGACTTGTCTTTCTTGATGGGGAACCCGACCGTACCCTCGAACTGGTTCAGGCGGAAGGGCGTTACCCCGGTGAAGAAATTCCCTGCGTCAAAAGCGTCGGTGTGGCGCGTCCATAAAGCGGTGCCATGCAGGTTGTTGGTGCCGCTCTTCAGCACCGCGTTGATCACCGAGCCCCCGCGCACACCGTACTCGGCGCTGGGGTTGGACTGCACACTGAACTCCAGGATGGCATCCAGGGGCACCACCGCAGCCGCTGTGCCCGCAATCGCCGCCTGATTAAAGCTGGACTCGCCGTAATAGCGGTCGTTGTTGGGGATGCCGTCCAGAGCGAAGTTGTTGGTGGTGGCGCGCTGCCCATTGATGTTCAAGCTCTGGAAGCCGCCGCCCGGGCTGCGCTGCACTCCCGGGATGCCTTCCAGCAGGTTGTTGAAGTCGCGTCCGCTGTTGGGCAGGTTCTGTACGCGACGCGCCTCCACCACCGTACTCAGTCTGTTCTCCGTGGTCTCCACCAGTGGCGCGGACGCTTCCACGGTGATGCTCTCGCCTTCGGCGCCCACGATCATATGGAAGTTGGACGTAGTCACCGTGGCCACGGCAACGGTGACGTCGCGCTGCACGGTCTTGAAGCCGGAGGCCGTGGCCGCCACCTTGTAGATGCCCGGCGCCAGGTTCACCAGGCGGTAGTCGCCCGAGGCGGAGGTGGTAGTGGAAAGCTTGAACCCGGTGAGGGGGTTCTCCGCGGTCACCGTGCTGCCAGACACCACCGCCCCCGTGGGATCGTCCACATAGCCCGCGATGTCGCCGGTGATTTTCTGAGCGGAGGCGGAAACAACCAGCAGACAGGCAACCAGGGAAACAGAAAGGAACAGCCGAAAGGAACTGCGTGTCATGGGCAACCCTCTCTCGTTCGCAAACTAGAAATCGTCAGTCAAGACTACCGAACAATTGCCGAGCGACAGAAAAAGACCCAGTGCCCCCATCCGCAGGTTGCATTTTGCCATCCGTTTCCTGCGTACTGAAACGACGCAACTTACCCGCGAAGGTGAGCGTAAGTTCCGACAATAATATGGATTTGCTTCCCCATCGTCTACACATTTCTGTACAACGTCTCGTGTGGCGCCGGGTCTTTGACCCGGCGATCCTCGACTGATGCCCATGCAGCCCCTCTGCACTCGGCTGGGTGCCGGCGAAGCGCTGCGTATTCGCCGGCAGGATGCTAGAATCGATTCTTCGGTTCTGAATTTAGTTCCCACTCACGGAGAGGTTCCCTTCATGGCCACCCTGCAAGCGGTTTCGCGCAGCGCTCTTCGTCTTCCCGAAGGCCCGTTTCGCAACGAGCCCTTGATTGACTTCGTCAAGGACGAAAAGTCCGCGCGTGCCATGCGCGCGGCCATTGAGAAGGTCCGCGCCGAGCTGGGCCGCGAGTACGACCTCATCCTCGGCGGCAAGCGCGTGCGCACCGCGGAAAAGATTCGGTCCCTGAATCCGGCGCATCCATCCCAGGTGGTAGGCATTCATCAAAAAGCGGGACGCGAGCACGCCGAGCCCGCCATGCAGGCCGCGCTCGCCGCCTTCGAAAGCTGGAAGCATGTCTCTGTTGAGGAGCGCGCTTCGCTGTTGCTGCGCACCGGCGACATCCTCCGCGACCGCAAGTTCGAGTTCGAGGCCTGGCTGGTGTTCGAAGTGGGCAAGAACTGGGCGGAGGCCGACGGTGACGTCGCCGAGACCATTGACTTCTGCGAGTACTACGCCCGCGAGGCCCTGCGCCTGTCCAGCGTCGAGGTCGCGGTGCATCTCCCCGGCGAGCGCGGCGCGCTTCGCTACATCCCGCTGGGTGTGGGCGCGGTGATTCCGCCCTGGAACTTCCCTTGCGCCATTATGGCCGGCATGACGCTGGCTTCCATCGTCTGCGGCAATACCGTCATCCTCAAGCCTTCGAGCGACTCGCCCACCATCGCCGCCAAGTTTGTCGAGGCTTTGCAGGAAGCCGGGATGCCCGACGGCGTGGTGAACTTCTGTCCCGGCTCCGGCGCCAGCTTCGGCAACGCCGTGGTCGAGCATCCCAAGACCCGCTACATCGCCTTCACCGGCTCGAAGGAAGTCGGGCTCGACATCAACCAGCGCGCCGCGCAGCACCGCCCGGGACAGGTCTGGATCAAGCGCACCGTGCTGGAGATGGGCGGCAAGGACGCCATCGTGGTGGACGCCGACGCCAACCTCGACGCCGCCGTCGAAGGCGTTGCCCAGGCCGCCTTCGGCTTCTCCGGACAGAAGTGCTCGGCCTGCTCGCGCGCCATCGTGGACGCGCGCATCTACGACGTCTTCCTGCAGCGCTTGAAGGAGCGCGTGGAGAAAATCGCCGTCGGCGACCCCGCCGAAAACAAGGCCATGGGCCCGGTGGTCAACGAGAGCGCCATGAAGTCCATCCTGGAGTACATCGAGGTCGGGAAGAAAGAAGGACGCCTGCTCACCGGCGGCGTCCGCGCCACCGAAGCCGGCGACGGCTACTACGTTGCGCCCACCGTCATCGCCGACATTGATCCCACCGCGCGCCTGGCTCAGGAGGAAATCTTCGGGCCGGTGCTGGCCGTGATCAAGAGCAAGGATTACGACGACGGCCTGCGCATCGCCAACAACACCGAGTTCGGCCTCACCGGCGCGGTCTACACAACCTCTAAGGACAAGATCGAGCGCGCCAAGCGCGACTTCCACGTCGGCAATCTCTACATCAACCGCAAGTGCACCGGGGCCATGGTCGGCGCCCACCCCTTCGGCGGCTTCAACATGTCGGGCACCGACTCCAAGTCCGGCGGGCCCGACTACCTTTACCTGTTCTCACAAGGCAAGGCTATTGGGGAGAAAGTGGGATAGGGAGCTGGCTGAGGCGAAGGGTCGGGCCCTTATTTGCCCATCATTCCGCTCTCTCAGCTTGCGAATCCAAAGAAGCCAGGAGCGTCGAACACTTTTTAGCGATGAGCCCGAATTTCTTCGCAGTCGCGTCCTCTTTCAGAGTTGTCAACTTCGAGCGCCGCTCCTTCGCGTCAAGCTCGGCTAGGAGAAGGCGAGCTGCAAGTTCACGCCCCACGTAACCCCGGCGGCGCGCCTCCGCCAGCGCTGCGCCGGCCGCGCGCCTGGCGGATTTGGAATCACCTGCGGCGAGAAAAACTCGCGCAGAACTGATTCTGAATCTGGTTTCGATGTCCGGATCTTCGCTCTTCCCCAGAAGGCTGGCCACTTCGCCGATTTGCTTTGTGGCTTGCGAGGTTTCCCGCTGACCCGCCAGTACCTCCGCCAGCACCAGGCGAGCGATGATCTCGTTATCCGTTTCCTCTGCGTCGTGGAGTCGCCGGACAGCGTCCTTCAGGACCTCGATCTTGGGCGTGACGCGGCCCTCCTCCAGGTCCAGTGCTGCCAGCGCGACTTCGTCGTAAGCCGCGTTGGGCTCATCGCCGATTTCCTTCCAGATGGTGAGAGCTTTTTGATGGCTGATCCGCGCTGCGGGCAAATCGCCGAGATCGGTGAGGACCAATCCGTGCGCCGACAGGATGAACGCCGAGATGCGCTTGACTCCGCTCTGCGTAGCCAGGGCAAGTGCCCGCTCCTGCAAAGATGGTTATTCGGATCTAGCCTTCGCAAGCGACGGGCCTGTCGTAAAGGTTTTCCTCACAGACGCAAATGGAGATCACCAGCTGACTGCAAGCTACGATCTGTCGTACCCCTCGGCACCGTACGTCACGCAGATTCAAGCGGCGGACGTTGACGCCGATGGCATCCTGGATCTGGCGGTTATCTCTGCGGACATCGACTTCGAGGATCACTTTTTCGGGAATGAGCGGAGCGGCTGTAGTGGGCTGGCGACGATCCAGTTCCTCCGCGGGAATGCTGCTGGGACGTTTGATGTCCGTGGCTGGAATGCTGCTGGGACGATTGATCCTCAGCCAGCCCTCTACAACCTCGGTGGTGACTGCCCCGGGGTGCTCTCTCCCTGGATGTGGGCGATGTGAACTCTGATAGTGTGCCGGACGTTCTGGTAGGAGGATTGGGAACGAGCCTCCGAATCCTTTTGGGCGCTGGCGATGGCACTTTCCTTCCAGAGCAGATCCTCTCTGATTTCGGCTGGACTGAGTTCATGGCGGCGGGCGATTTCAACCGCGATGGCCGGTTGGATATAGCCTTTACCTCTAACGAGGAAACAAACTTCGGTGGCCAGATCGTCGTTATGAAAGGCAACGGCGATGGGACCTTCAGCCTGCTCACTAGCTTTTGGCCCAACCAGTTGGGGGGGGCGCGGGAAGCGGCCACGGCGCCCTTGCCACCGCGGACATGAACGGCGATAGCATTCTGGACTTGATAGTGTTCAACCGAGGTCAGGACGACGTTGTCTTCACTTTCGTTGCCCCTGGCTCGGTAGAAATATTCCTGGGAGATGAAAACGGCGGTTTCGCATCCTCATCGATTGACGAGATGCCGTTTGGCTTCCGCTTTACCCGGATGGTTTTAGCGGATCTGGATAGAGACAACAGGGCAGATGTTGTGGTTCCCACACTTAGGGACACGGTAGCGATGCGTTTGAGCGGGAGCGGGACGCAAGTCTATGTGGTTCCAGGCGTGGGCACTCCTGCGAGTGCCGTGGTTCGGCCTGGCGCGATTGTGGACCTAGTGGTTGGCGGGACCCTCATGGTCAACAACGGAGACGGCACATTCCGCGCACCGCGAAGTTATGCCCGGGGTCTGGTGCCCCATGTTACGAGTTCGGTCCTTTCGCGCATTAACTCCGATGGCAACGCGGATCTGATATCAGTAACCGAGCGACGAACCTCTTCGATCATCGCGCCGATTAGCGAGCCCAAGGCCGGAGTCTACATCAACCAGGGCAACGGAGTTTTCCCATCCGGCCCTTCTTTAGATCTTGGTCAGTGCACAAACCCGAGCCGAGCGGCTATTGCCGATGTGAACTCTGATGGCCAGCCCGATGTGTTGCTCAGTTGTCACGGGATCCTGGAAGGGTCGTTCATGGGCGGTCCAGTACCTGCTCAGGTCGGCGCCTGCCTGGGTGGTGGCGGCTGCACCTTCAGTGACATTGGTGAGCCGAGTGACACTAGCCTTGGTTCGCCTCCGGTTCCCATCGCCGCGGGCGATTTCAATCGGGATGGAAGACTGGATGTGGTTACCGCGAGCGTTCCTGGACCAGTGTTCAATGAAGGTAGTCCGACGTTGAACATTTCGCTCGGCAGCGGTGACGGTGCTTTCAGCTTGCTGTCCGAGATTCAATTCCCGGGACGGGTAGAGAGTCTGGCGACGGGCGACATCAATGGTGATGGCAGATCGGACGTGCTAGTCGCCGCCGGAAGTTTTTACGTAATGTATGGCAGGGGAGATGGTGCCCTCGACACTCCCCTACAAATTGCCGGGATTTCAGGCGCATCAGACCTGGAACTCGGTGATTTCCGCAGTGGAGGCAACGACGGCCGAAGTGGAGGAAATGACGGCCGTTCCGGTGGAAACGATACGGTCGTGACGGCTGACGGCGGCCTTGACCTGCTAATTAACAATGCCGGAACTCTAGTAGCGCAGCCAATCCCTCTGCCTGTCTCGGGAAGATCTGTCGCCGTTGGAGACATCAACGGAGACCACAAGGATGACATCGCTGTGGCTGGAGTGGCTGCAGGTGATCTGATCATCCTGATCGGCAATGGCAACGGCACCTTCCAGAGCCCCCAACACTATTTTGTCGGCGTAGGTTTCATGGACTCAGTCAACGTGCAGGATCTCAATGACGACGGCGCGCCCGACGTAGGGCTACAGTCGAGCGGCGGCTTTACGGTGATGCTGAACGCGGGCGGAACTTCGATTGCCCTCCAGGGCTCCACCCCACAGTCCCAGGCCCACCAGCCCGTGACCTTTACCGCCACGGTTGCAGCCACCGTGCCCGGCGCGGGCAACCCCACGGGCTCGGTCACATTCACGGACATTTCAGTTTTCCCGGTAACCACCCTGGGCACAGTCGCGTTGAAAAACGGCAATGCAAAGCTGATCAAGGGATTTGTTCCCGGCACGCATTCCATCCAGGCGCTCTATTCCGGAGATGCCACTTTCAACCCGCATGCTTCGGAAGTGGTGAAGCTGGAGGTTTCGGCCTCGGGTGGAGGCGGTGGTGGTGGTGGCGGCGGCAGTGGCGGCGGAGCTTGCAGCACTCTCCCGGCAGCCGCCCAAAGCAAGGCTCGCCGAACAGCGCGCCCAGTGGTAGCTGCTGGTAGCAGCGTCATCGGCGGCCCGGCCGCGGCGGCGGCGAAGCTCGGCCCGTCAGTCGCCGGTGAGCAGCGTCAGGTCCCGCGCTTGCCCAAGCCCTTCATCGCTTCGTCCAAGTCGCGGCTTGCATTGCACGCCGTGTCAGCAGCGGAGCTCGTTGGGCTGACGGAATCCGTGCTCGGATTCGACGGCATCAGCCACTTCGAGCAGCGCACCATTCCCGACAACGGGAACCAGGCCACGCTGGAGCCGCCGGATATGGCCCTCGCCGTCAGTGACACTCAGGTGTTGCAGGTGGTCAACGGCGCCCTGGCGGTGTATTCCGCGGACGGTACGCGCTTGGCCGGCCCACTTTCGCTAAACCGCTTCTTCGGGCAAGCATCCTCCGTTGTCCGCGAGGGCCAGACGAAAACCTTCGGGCCGTTTGTGGCCGATCCGCGGGCGTTCTTCGACGCCAGCACCCAGCGGTGGTTCATCACGGCTCTGAAGGTCGAGGCCGATCCCGCCTCCGGGGCGTGGGGCGACAAGTCGTCCATCCTGCTGGCCGTGAGCCAGACCGCCGACGCCACTGGCGCCTTCCTGCACTACAGCATCGACGTGACTGACGCCGACTTCGGCGACTGTCCATGTCTGGGTGACCAGCCCTTGCTGGGCATGAACGGCGACGCCATCTTCCTCAGCACCAACCAGTTCTCGCTGAAGGGGAGACAGTTCCAAACCGCCCTGGTCCTGGCCATTGACAAGCGCAAGTTGCTCCGGCGAGAGAAGGTGGTCGCCCTGGGCTTCCAGAATCTGACCGCGGGCGGCCTGCCAGCTTTTTCGGTACATCCCGCCAACCTGCCACCAGGAGCGCAGTCGCCGGGTGTGGAGTACTTCTTGAGCACGCTGAACTTTGACGGTGCGGGAGACGACCGCGTAGCTGTGTGGGCGATGTCGGATACCAACCGCATCGCGGTAGCCAACGGCGCCTTTGTACAAATGCAAAATCTCGTGGTCGAGGTTCAGCCCTACAGTCAGCCAGGCCCTGTGTCACAGATGCAGGGCCCCACCCCCTTGCGCGATTCCCTGAACTCCCAAGGGTTTGACGAAGCCCTGCAACTGCTGGACGGCAACGACGACCGCATGCAGCAGGTCTACCACGCGGGCGGAGAACTGATTGCCACCTTCGGAACCTCCGTGCAACTGGAGAACTCGACCACCCAGATGGGCGTTGCTTGGTTGCGGATCGGAACCACAACCCAAAGTTGCGGGCTCGCGGCCTCGGTCAATCAGCAGGGCCACTTGGCACTCGAGGGCAAGGACCTGCTGTTCCCGGCGGTGGCGGTGAACGCCGATGGCGAAGGCGTGATCGCGTTCAACGTCGTGGGCACGGATCTGTTCCCCAGCTTTGGCTACTCGCGCTTGAGCCTCGCAGGAGTGGATAGCGATGTTCATTTGGCGGCGACGGGATCGGCCCCTGAGGACGGCTTCAGTGGCTACCGCCCATTCGGCGGCAGAGGTGTGAGCCGCTGGGGAGACTACTCGGCCGCGGCCGTGAGCCCCAACGGCCACTTCTGGATCGCCGGAGAATACATCCCCGCGACCGAGCGCACCGAGTTCGCCAACTGGGGGAGTTTCATCGCTCGCATCCCACCGCCTGAATAAGGATTGCGAGCCACGCGGTAGCCGCTAGCTCTTGGCTTCCGGGTTGGCCGCGGCCGCGGCCTCCGCCAGAATCCGGTGATGCAGAGTGAACAGGGCCAGTTCCAGGCGGTCGGAAACGCCCACTTTGTCGTACACATTGCGCAGATAGTTCTTGATGACCTGCTCGGTGGTGCCCAGGCGGCTGGCGATCTCCTTGTTCTTGAACCCCTGCACAATCATCGAAACCACGCGCAGTTCCTTGGGAGTGAGCCGGTCGCGGACGCGCGTTCCCACCATGTCGTTGTCGTCGGCGGCCGCGCTGGCGCCCTTGGCGCCCTGCACCCAGGTGGCGCCGCGGGCCACGGTGCGCACGCACTCGGCCAGTGCCGGTCCGGTCACGTTACGGAACACCACGCCCTGCATGCCGGCGCGCAGGAACTGCGCCGGGTCTTCGCCGTTATCGGCCACCAGCACCAGCCGGGCGCGCGTTTTCTTGGCCTGCGTGACTACGGTCGCCAGGTCGGGCTGAAAGCTGGAGGAAAAAATCATCACCGCGTCGCGAAAGCGGTTGAGCGCGCCGGAAATCTGGTCGGCGGACTGAAGCTGGGCCACGATACGCACGTCTTCCTCGCCCGCCAGCACCCGGGCTGCGCCAGCGCGAAAGATGGCCTGGTTGTCCGCCAGTATGACCTTCAGCATGGTTTCCGGAAATCGCCTCCGCTACTTGCGCGTGAACTTGTAGTGCTCAATCACCACTGCCAGGCCGCTCTTGCTTCGGCCCGGCTTCTTCCCTGCTTTCCCCGACGCTTTGCCCGCTTTGCGGGGACCGTCGCGACGCACCACGCGCCCGCGGCACTGGATCTCGACGTCCCTGCGTGACCCCACCATGGAAGCCGGGACGGTGATGGCGAACTCCACATGCGACCCCACCTCCAGGCTCGGGCTGCCGGCAATGTAGGCGCCCGCCGCGCTCAGATCCAGGGTCTTGGACGCATGCCTGCGCGACGACTTGGCGTCCTGGATGGTGATGGGCAGCGCCAGAGGAAAGCGCTTACCGCCTCGGGAATCGGACACCGCAGCCTCCTCGCCCCCCGACTTCGTCGGGGCGGTCGCAACCGCATGGAATCTACAGGGAAGTGTAACCCGCGTTATACCACACGGCGCTCCCCCCGCCTAGACACGTAGCCCGGCCGCCTCGGCCGGGCCTGCTCTGCTTGTGTGGAAGCGGGCGACTCGCCCGCCCTGCTGCGTTGCTTGCCCAAGACTGGCCAGCGCGGGTGGCTCCACATTGACTAGATTTCAGGAAGACCTGTAAGGGTTCGTCAAATCATCAATCAGCAATCGTCAATCATCAATCGCCTCACGCAATCCGTTTCCCCGCCCTGCTCGTAACCCCTATGAAACGCGAACACCGCTCCGACTTCGTCGGGGCGAATCATCCCAACTTTTGCGAGGACGCTGCCATGAACCTGCAAACCCTGCGCTCGTGCGTCGCCCTGATGCTGGTGGCCCTGCTTGCGGTCCCGAGCGGACTGCAGGCAGCCAATCACCGCGAGGCGCCGATTACCGCCATCGACCGGCTGGCTGACATCACCGACTTCTACGCCTTTGTTAGCTACGACAACCCCGACAAGGTCACGCTCGTTCTGGGCGTTGACCCCTTGCTGGAGCCCTCCAACGGCCCCACGTATTTCCCCTTTGATCCCGACATCACCTACGCCATCCGCGTGGACAACAACCACGACGCGGTGGAGGACATCACGTTCGAGTTCCGCTTCCAGACCGAGATTCGGACGCCGGGCTTGCTCGCCGGCTCCTTCAACGCCTACCTGGGCGCGGGAAATGGAATTCCGGCCCCAGCCAACTCTCCGGCTCCGGTCGCTCCCGGCACTCCGCTGATTCCGGCTGCGGTCACGGCCCTCGACGGCTGTGTGCCCGGGGCTTGCGCGGATGGATTGAGCCTGCGCCAGACATACACCGTCACCATGATCAAGGGCAATCAGCGCACGGTACTCAATGGCGGGCAAAAGCTGATCGCGGTGCCTACAAACTCCGGCCCGCGCACCATGCCCAACTGGCCGGCACTCTACCAGGAGGGCACCTACACGCTCGGCAACGGCATCAAGGTCTGGGCCGGAACCGCGGACGATCCCTTCTGGATTGATCTGGGCGCGGCCTTCGACTCGCTCAACTTCCGCGCCGAGGGCTTCGTCCTGCCCGGTGTCCTCACCGACGCGCAGGAAGCCGACGACCACAACAACTTCGCAGCCGACGATGTCGCCGGCTTCAACGTGAACGCCATCGCCATCGAAGTCCCCATCACCATGCTGACCAGCGACGGCCAGAAGCACGGCCCCAGCGACCAGCAGGCCACCATCGGCTCCTGGGGAACAACTTCGCGGCCGCGCACCCTGGTCCGCAAGAGGCCCGGCGGCAACCTCACCACCACTTCCACTTCCACGCGCCAGGTGCAGCGCATGGGCAACGCGCTGTTCAACGAGCTGATCATCGGCTTGGGATCCAAGGACCGCTTCAGCATGGACCAACCCAGGAACGACGCGCAGTTCGCCGGCTTCGCGCTCGATCCGCTGCTGGCCCGCGCGCTGAACGCTATCTATCCGGCGGCGTTCAACGTAGATCTGCCGGTTCCGGCGGTGCCGCGCACCGACCTGCTGCCGCTGGTGCAGTACTCCAACTTCGGCTCGTTGCTGGCCGCAGTCGGCGGCTTCGCCGATCCCGGTCTGCCTGCCGGGCCGGTAGCCGACGTGCTGCGCCTGAACACGGGCGTGCCTCCCACTCCGCAGGCGCAGATCAAGCGCATGGGCCTGCTGGCCGGGGACGCGGCCGGTTATCCTAATGGCCGCCGCTTCGAGGATGACGTTACCGACATCTCCGCGCGCGCCGTGGCCGGCATCCTGACCTTCGGCTTGGGCGCCTTCCCCTACAACCGCATCGGGGACGGTGTGAACGCGAACGACACCAGCTACCAGCCTTCGTTCCCTTACCTCGGCTACGCGTGGGACGGCCGCAACAGCCGCCACGTGGATCCGGGCGAGGCGGGCTGCAACGGCGGCATCTGCCCTGTCAACTAGCCACACAACCTCGTGGCTGCGACCTCCCCTCCCCGGGAAGAGCGCAGCCACGAGCATTTTCAATCCGAGGAAACCAGATGCGAGGAAAATCGCAGATGCGAGGAACGAAATGAAAAAGCTGACCCTCCTGACCATGACCCTGATTCTTGCCGGCGCCGCACTCGCCCAGACGGCGGCGCCTCAACCGGTAGCCATGAAGTCGCCGGCGGAACTGGTCATCGAACGCGCGCAGAAGGCCATCGCCGCCGACCCCAGAAATCATCAGGCGTTCAACGAACTGGCGCTGGCCTTCGCCCGCCGCGCCCGCGAAACCGCCAACACCGAGTTCTACGCGCAAGCCGAGGACGCGCTGGCCAAGTCGGAGGCACTCTCGCCCGGCAACTTCGAGACCCGCAAGCTGCGCGTCTGGGTATGGCTCGGGCGCCATGAGTTCGCACGCGCTCGCGAGGAAGCCGAAGCCTTGAACCGTCACGCTCCCGACGACGTCCTTACCTACGGCCTGTTAGCCGACGCCCAGGTGGAGCTGGGAAATTACTCCCAGGCCGAAGCGGCCGTGCAGTGGATGCTCGACCTGCGTCCCGGCAACGTGCCCGGTCTCACTCGCGCCGCCTACCTGCGCGAACTGTTCGGCGACCTCGAGGGAGCGATCGAAGCCATGTCGCAGGCCTACCAGCGCACTCCGCAATCCGAAGTCGAAGACCTGGCGTGGATGCTCACGCACGTGGCCCATCTGGAATTGATGCGGGGCAACGCCGGCGTCGCCGACCAGATCTTGCAGCAGGCCCTGGGCCTTTTCCCGGACTATCACTACGCGCTCGCCCAACTGGCCAGGGTGCGCACTGCGCAATCAAAGTTCTCCGAGGCGGCCGAGCTGCTCCAGCGCCGCTACCGCAACGCTCCACATCCCGAAAATCTTTTCGAGCTGGCGGAAGCCCTGGAGCGTGCCGGCCGCAAGCCGGAAGCCCGGCAGGCCTTTCTGGAATTCGAACAGAAGGCCCGCAAAGAAATGGCGAGCTGGGACAACGCCAACCGCGAGCTGGTCTTCTATTACACCGACCACGCCGCCCAATCGGACAGCGCCGCCTCCGCAACCCGGAAGGCCTTCTCAACGAACGAAGCCCTGAAGGTCGCGCGCCTCGAAGCAGCGCGCCGCCAGGACGTCCACACCTTGCACGCGCTCGCCTGGGCGCTCTACGCCAACGGAAACTACACGGAAGCTCGCGTGCACATGGAGAAGGCCCTGGCTGTCGGCATCCGCGACGCCCGCTTCTTCCTCCACGCCGGCCAGATCGCCCTGAAGCAGGGCAACCGCGCGGCCGCGGAAAAGTATCTGCGGCAAGCTGAGGAGCTCAAGTCAGATGAAGCGGTGGCGCTGCTGGCTTCCCTACCCAAGGACAAGGGCGGGAACTAGACGTTCACGCTGCGCTCTCCCCCGTTAGCGCCGAACGGCGCGGCGTGAACGTTCGGCACCATCAAGCACGTTTCTACGAGACAAGCATGGAGTTCCGGTAGCTCACTTGTCCGCTGGTAATCCGTCAAACCCAGTAGTAATCTTGACGAAGCGGTTCAGGGATTCTACTTTTGGCAACCAACATGGCCTGCCGAGGACAACACGGGTGGCGGCGGAAATTAGCAGTGGCCATGCTGGTCTGGGCACTCTTCGACCTTACCATTCCGGGGTTGTGCTCCACTGAAGGCCAGCCTGGCGACGACCCAGCCGACGCAACTCTTCTTGGGGCTCTCCCCGCCCACCAAGACTGCAGCCTCCACCAGCACGTTACGAAGCTCTCGGCAGAGAACCGCAGGCCATCCGGAGAACAGCAGTCTTCAGGAGAGGAAGATTGCTGGTGCTGCTGCTCGCACATCACGCCTTCTGTCCACTTCGAACTCACGGCTCAGGCTGATGTGACCCTTTTCGAACCCGCCCACATGGCGAGCGCACCGCGCGAAGCCGCTCAGTTCACCTTTCACCCTCCCCGCAGCTAACCCGTTTTCACGCTGAGACCGAGGACAGCAAGTGCGTCCTCAAGGTTCCTTGGCCGCCTATCGAGCGGCCCGAAACGGGTTGGTGCAACATGGCAACAATTCATTCATTCGAGGAGACGCCGGCTTCAGTCGCTGCTCCGTGTTCAGGACATTTTGCTTAACGACTTTTCAAGGAGCGTATTCAAATGAGTCTGATCTCAGGTCGATTTGTGGGATTCCTGATGCTCTGCCTTTTGTTTCTGACTCTTGCCCCTCGCTTGACGGCACAAACCCAGGCGGCCGAGCAGCCTATTCCGACCGCACTGACACTTGAGTTGGCAACGGAGACTCTTCTAGCACGAAACCCGACGATACTCCGTGAGCGGCAGAACGTGGCGATGGCGCGCGGGGGCCTCACGCAAGCGCGGCTGCGGCCGAACCCGGAGTTCGAGGTCACGTCGGAGAGTTATCCGCTGTTCGAGCCGAACCCCGGGCCCTTCTTTCAGAATAACGAGGTCATTGTGCGCGCGGGCCAGCCCATTGAAATCGCCGGCAAGCGCCGGAAGCGCACGCTGGTAGCTGAGGAGGAAGTCTCGGTAAGTCAATCGCTGCTTCAAGACACGATTCGCCAGCTCAAGCTCGAACTTAAAACCCGCTACTACCGAGTTGTGCTGGCAAAAGCTGAACTGGAATTGGCGCGTCAGGTGCTGGGCCAATTCGATGAGATCATTCGTATCAATCATTTGCGCCATCAGCACGGTGAGATCTCAGGGCTGGACTTGGCCCGTGTCGAGACCGAACGGCGGCGATTCTTCGATGACGTGGTTGCGGCGGAGCTGGCGCTCCAGAATTCGAAGACTGCACTTCTTGAACTCCTGGGAGCCGGTGATCTCAGTGCATCGTTCGAGGTAACTGAAACACTGACCTTTCGCCCGCTCAGCATCGCGCCCGAGCAGTTCCAAGAACAGGCCTTGATGGCGCGCGGCGACTTGCAGGCTCGACGCGAGCTAGTCGAGCGCGAGCGTCGCCAGGTAGCCGTCGAGAAGTCGCTGGGAGTGCCGAACATTACTCCGTTTTTTGGCTACAAGCGCAACCTTGTGGACAACACCGTGACCTTCGGTGTTCGCTGGGACCTTCCTCTCTTCAATCGGAACCAGGGCGAGGTCGCACGCGCGGTTGCGCGCGTTGACCAAGCCGGATATGAGATGCAGCGCGTGGAATTGGCTGTGCGCAGCGAAGTGCTGCAGGCGTATCAAGCCGTACAGGCGGAGGAGCGTCGGGTCCTCGCTTTGGAGGGCACCTACGTAAAAACCGCTCGCAAGGCGCGGGACATCGCCCAGGCCTCCTATCGGCTCGGGGCTCTCGACCTGATTGCCTTCCTTGACGCCGAGCGCAGTTATCGCGACACCCTGCGCGGCTACAACCGAACCCTGTTCGACCATCGCACGGCTGTCTTTCAGTTGGAAGCCGCTGTCGGAAAGGACTTCTAGGATGCTGAGCAAGCGAAACCTCGTTCTCCTGGCGCTCGCTCTTGTGGGCGTGGTGTTGTGGGTCGCTGTTCGGTGGGTCAATCCCAATGATGCGCCGATCAAGACCGATCCTGCCGACAGCAACGTTGTGGATATGAGCCGCGAAGCACAGCAGAACGCCAAGCTCAAAGTCGTTGAGGTCACGGCGCGCACACTGGAACGAACACTCGTGGCAACCGGCGTGGTGGCAGCCGATCAAAACCGGGAAGTGCATTTGCGACCGCTTTCGCGCGGAGTGGCAAATCGAGCCTTGGTTCAACTCGGCGACCGGGTGGAACGGGGTACGCCGCTGCTCGCCTACGACAACATTGAGATGGGCGAGCTCTCAGGCGAGTACGTCAGCCTGCACAGCGATTTGCAGCGATTACGGGCGCTGGCAGAGGTTTCGCGTCGGCTCTCAGAGCGAGGCCGGGAACTCCTGAAGGTTGAAGCCATCGCACCCAAGGACAGCGAGCTTCGAGAGGCTGAATACGAGCAATCCCAGGCGGCGGTACAAGGCAAGCAGGCGGAACTGGAGCGGACTGAGGAGAAGTTGCACCGCCTGGGTGTTAGTGACGACGATTTGACAAACTTGGTCGCGGCGGGGCCAAGGACGCACCGCAAAGCGTCACCAGATCTGATGCGAGCCCCGTTTGCGGGCATCGTCACCAAGTACGACGTCGCACCAGGAGAGCTGTTGGTACCGGAGCGTGAAGTGTTCACGGTCGTGGATACGTCGGTGGTGTGGGTGCTGGCAGACATTTACGAACGGGACTTGGGGAAGGTTCGGGAAGGTCTGACGGCGCGAGTGAAAGTCCCCGCATACCCGGACACGGTCTTCACAGGAAAGATCACCTATGTCGGAGACGTTCTCGACTCCGACTCCCGGACGGCGAAGCTCCGCTCCGTGGTTGCCAATCCCGATGGACGCTTGAAGCTGGAGATGTTCGCGACAGTGGAGATTCCTCTGCCCGTCAGGGAAGAGGCAATCGTTGTCCCTGCCGCTGCGGTGCAAGTTGTGGGCGACCTGCAGATCGTTTTCGTGCAGAAAAGTAAAACACAATTCGAAAAGCGCGTGGTCGAGGTTGGAGAACGTTCCGGCGAATGGGTTGAGATTCGCAGCGGACTGCGCGCCGGAGAGCGCATCGTGAGCGAAGGCGCGTTTTATGTGAAGTCGGCGCTGCTCAAAGACCAGATCAGCGGGGAGGAATAAAGAATGCACCGCCTGATTGATTTGTGTCTCCGCTTTCGTTTCCTTGTGGTGGCGCTGACGACACTGGTCGCTGTGCTCGGGATTGCCTCGCTGCGCCGCCTCACAATTGACGCGGTTCCCGACATCACGCCGGTGCAAGTGCAGGTGTTGACGCGGACTCCCGCGCTCGGCCCCGTCGAAGTCGAGCGATACGTCACATTTCCCATCGAAGCCGCCATGACCGGAATGCCCGGCGTGAGTGAAATCCGCTCCGTCTCCCGCTACGGCCTTTCCGCGGTGACGGTTCTCTTTGAGGATGGATTCAGCCTGTACTTGGCGCGGCAACTGGTGAACGAACGGCTGAGTGTAGCCATCGAAAATATCCCGCCGGAATTAGGCCGCCCGGAGATGGGGCCGATGACCACCGGCCTCGGCGAGATCTACCACTTCACCGTCGAGGGCGACGGCTATTCACCCATGCAGTTGCGCACCATCCTCGACTGGGACATCGTCTTTCGTCTGCGCTCGGTGCCGGGAGTCGTAGAAGTCAACGTTTGGGGCGGGCAAGCGAAGCAGTATCACGTGGATGTCGATCCTGGCAAACTCATCGCCTTCGGCGTCACTTTGGAAGACGTCTTCAAAGCCTTACAACGGAACAATGCCAACGTTGGCAGCGGATACATCGAGCACAATCAGGAACTGTACATCATCCGGGGCGAAGCGCTCGTGAGCTCCATGAAGGACCTGGAAAACATCGTCGTTGCGACAAAACATGGAGGTGTCCCGATATACGTACGGACCCTCGGCGAAGTGCGCGAGGGTTCCATGCTCCGCATCGGAGCCGCCACCGAGAATGGCAAAGGCGAGACGGTGATCGGCATGGTGCAAATGCTGGCCGGTGCCAACGCCAGCCAGGTCGTCGAGGATGTGAAAAGGAAGATTGCAGAGATTCAGCCGTCGCTTCCGCAGGGTGTGCGCATTGTCCCCTTTTACGACCGTGCTGACTTTGTTTCGCGCGTCATCGGCACAGTGGAGAAAAACCTCATCGAGGGCGGTTTGCTGGTCGTGGCAGTCCTGCTTCTCTTACTAGGTAACGTGCGAGGCGGGCTGATCGTCGCGTCAGCCATACCGCTGTCTATGTTGATGGCGTTCACGGGGATGGTGCAGGCCGGCATCAGCGGGAACCTGATGAGCCTGGGGGCGATTGACTTCGGGCTGATTGTGGACGGTTCGGTGGTGATGATTGAGAACATTGTTCGACGGTTGCAGGGTACAAGCGGCTTGAAGGGGGAGGGACGGCTCTCGGTGATCGCCGAGGCGGCCCGCGAGGTTGTGCGGCCCGTGGTATTCGCGGTCACCATCATCATCCTCGTGTACGTTCCCATCCTGACCCTCACCGGAATCGAGGGCAAGATGTTTCGCCCCATGGCGATTACGGTCATGTTCGCGCTGATAGCTTCTCTCATCCTCGCCGTCACGCTGATGCCGGTGCTGGCTTCTCTCTTCCTGCGTGAGGCGAAACACGACGAACCCTGGCTTCTCCGAAAGATTCGCGCCGCCTACAATCCTGCGCTCGACTGGGCGATGCGCCGTCCGCGACCCGTGGCCGCCTCCGCCCTGGCCATCTTTGTCCTCAGCGGGGTTGTGTACTACTTCATGGGCGCTGAGTTCATCCCGCGACTCGATGAGGGCGATATCGCCATCAACGCCTGGCGGCTGCCCAGTATTTCCTTGCAGGAATCCATCAATTCCACTTCCCAGGCCGAGCGGGTGCTGCGACGTTTTCCGGAGGTGAAGACCGTCGTTTCGCGCACCGGGAGTCCGGAGGTGGCAACGGATGTGATGGGCATCGAGCTCTCCGACATCTTCGTCATCCTGAAGCCGCGCTCCGAGTGGCAAACGGCGAAGACCAAGGAAGAACTCATCGCCAGGATGAACGAAGCCCTCCAGAAGGAAGTGCCCGGAGCGGGGTTCGGTTTCACACAACCCATTGAGATGCGTTTCAATGAATTGATCGCCGGCGTGCGCTCCGATGTAGGCGTGCGTATATTCGGGGACAATCTCGAAACGCTTGCGCAGAAGGGGAACGAGGTTGCGCAGGCGCTCAGCACGGTTCGCGGCGCTGCCGATGTGCGCGCCGAGCAGACTGCGGGACTTCCCATGATCCGTATCACCATTGACCGGGAGCGGCTGGCGCGCTACGGGCTCAATGCCGCCGATGTGCTCGACACCGTACAGGCCATCCGTGTGGGCAAGGTGGTGGGGACGATTTTCGAAGGGCAGCGGCGCTTTGACTTGGTTGTCCGCTTGTCGGAGGATGTGCTAGGCAATCCGGATATTATCGCAACACTTCCCGTGGCGAATGACAAGGGCCGCTTTGTCCCTCTCGCGCAGGTGGCGGACGTGCGGCTGGATACGGGCCCTTCGCAAGTCAGCCGCAAGAACGTACAGCGGCGGATCGTGGTGGAATCCAACGTTCGCGGCCGCGACTTGGCGGGTTTCGTGGCGGAGGCGCAGAGTAAGGTCAAGCAGTCTGTTCGCCTTCCCGACGGCTATTACATCGAGTGGGGTGGGCAGTTCGAGCAGCTCCAGGAGGCCCGCCAGCGGCTAGCCGTGGTCGTCCCCCTGACTCTGCTGCTGATTCTCCTCATTTTGTACATGGCCTTCGGCGCGCTTCGTCCGGCACTGCTGATCTTCCTCAACGTTCCTCTCGCAGCAACAGGGGGGATCTTCGCGCTTGCATTGCGCGGCCTGCCCTTCAGCATTTCGGCGGCGGTGGGTTTCATTGCTCTTTTCGGAATCGCCGTGCTGAACGGCGTGGTTCTCGTTTCCTACATCAATCAGCTCCGGCAGGAGGGCCGGCCATTAGAAGAAGCCATTGTGGAAGGCGCCAAGACACGGCTCCGGCCCGTGCTCATGACGGCGATGGTGGCGAGCTTTGGCTTTGTCCCGATGGCAATTGCAACTTCCATGGGCGCGGAGGTTCAACGACCCCTCGCCACAGTGGTCATTGGGGGGCTGATCACTTCCACGGCTCTCACCCTGCTCGTGCTTCCTACGATTTATCGCTGGTTCGAAGGAGAGCGCCGCGAAGTGGAGATCTGAGAGGAGATTACTTCCATGAAAGAGATTAAGGCGATTATCCAGCCGGGTGCCCCATCCCAGCCCGAAGTATAGCCGGGCCAGAATCCTGAGGGTGCCCCATCCCCTTCGCGTAGCGAAGGGTGGGAGACGGTTCACGCACTACTCACAGGCGAAAAAAATACAAAAAAACCTTGACAAACCCACAAACTACCTATATCATCACAGCATGTACTTGAAAGCAATTATAACTTCCTTGTTTTCACATATCGAGCACCTAACCCCTTCATCCTCTTCCACTTACGACCATACCCCCCAGCGTAAGTGCCTGATTCTATTCAAGACAGGGTAGGGGGGAGGGGGTATATACCCCGGAAAAGAAACGATAATTCTTTAGAACTTCACCGGCGCCGGGTGCCGCTCCGAAGCGCTCTCCAGCTCAAAAAACGACCGCGCCTCAAAGCCCAGCGTGCCAGCGATGAGGTTGCTGGGAAAGCTCTGGACGGCCACATTCAGGTCGCGCACCACGGCGTTGTAGTAGCGCCGGGCGTTTTGCAGCGCGTCCTCCACCTGGCTCAGCGACTGCTGCAGCGCCAGAAAATTTTCCGACGCCCGCAGTTGCGGATAATTCTCCGCCACCGCGAACAACCCGCGCAGCGCCAAGGTCAGTTCGCCCTCGGCTTTGGCGCGATCGGCAAGCGCGCTGGCCGCTTGCGCCTGGGTTCGCAGTCGAGTGACTTCCTCAAAGGTCTTCTGCTCGTGGCCGGCGTAGCCTTTCACCGTCTCCACCAGGTTGGGGATGAGGTCGTGGCGGCGCTTGAGCTGCACGTCAATATCGGCCCAGGCCGATTCGGAGCGCACCCGGAGTTGCACCAGCTTGTTGTAGATAAGGACGGCAAAGCCGCCGGCCACCGCAACCAGCAACACCGTCATCAGGATCAAGCGCATCGTCCTTCCTGTTCCCCGAATCGTCGGAAC
>CAYTIL010000007.1:0-45070 GCA_964437985.1 uncultured Acidobacteriaceae bacterium | reverse complement strand
AAGGCACGCCCGGCGGCAGCTACACGGTCTCAGTGACGGGCACGGGTGGCAACGTAACCCAGACCCTCCCGGTCAGCGTCACCGTGCAGGGAAGCAACTAGCTACTCAGCGAAAAGCCCCGGCGGAAACGCCGGGGCTTTTCTTATTGCTTACTGCTTATTGCTTACTGCTTACATCGCACATCCAACATCAGACATCGCCTATCAATCCGCGGTCTGAATCTCCACCGCAGCATCGTCTTCCCTGCGGGAAACGCGACGCACCCACGCCTGAAACGACTCCATGTAGGTGTAGAACACGGGCGTGATGTAGAGCGTGAGCAACTGCGACACCACCAGCCCTCCCACCACCGCCAGTCCCAGTGGGCGGCGCGATTCGGCGCCGGCGCCGAAGCCCAGCGCGATGGGCAGCGTGCCCATCAGCGCGGCCATGGTGGTCATCATGATGGGGCGGAAGCGCACCAGCGCGCCGTAGTAAATGGCCTCCTCGGCGGTCTTGCCGGCGTTGCGCTGCGCGTCCAGCGCAAAGTCAATCATCATGATGGCGTTCTTTTTCACAATGCCCACCAGCATGATCACGCCCACAAACGCGTACAGGTTCAGCTCGGAGCCGAACAGCAGCAGCGTGACCAGCGCTCCGAAGCCCGCCGACGGCAGCCCGGAAAGAATGGTCAGCGGGTGGATAAAGCTCTCGTACAGGATGCCCAGCACGATGTAGATCACCACCACCGACATTATCAGCAGGAGCCACAGCCCCTTGAGCGAGTCCTGGAAAGCCTGGGCCGCGCCCTGGAAGCTGGTGCTGATGCTCGAAGGCAGGGTTTCGCGAGCCACGCGCTCCACCTCGGCCACGGCATTGCCCAGGGCCACTCCCTGGCGCAGGTTGAACGACAGCGTGACCGCGGGAAGCTGTCCCAGGTGGTTCACGGTGAAGGGCCCGAAGCTGCGCGAAATTCCCGCCACCGCGTTCAGCGGAACCAGTTGGCCGCTGGCGGAGCGCACGTAGAGCAGGGAGAGCGCCGAAGGGTCGGCCTGATACTCGGGCAGCAGTTCCATGATCACGCGATACTGGTTGTTGGGGGCGTAGATGGTGGAAATTTGCCGCGAGCCGTAAGCGGTGTACAGGGCCTCTTCCACCTGCGCCGCGGTGACCCCCAGCGTGGCCGCCTGGTCGCGATCAATCTCCACGTTCACCTGCGGGTTCTTGATCTGCAGGTCGCTGGTCACGTCCAGCAGCCCGGGCAACTCCCGCAGTTTGGCTTCCAGCAGCGGCGCGTTGCGGTAGAGCTCCTCGGTGTCGGGGCTCTGCAGGGTGAACTGGTACTGGCTCTTGGTGAGCTGTCCGCCGATGCGGATGGGCGGCAGGTTCTGCATGAAGACGCGCATGCCCGGCACGCCCGCCAGCTTGCCGCGCAGATTCTGGATCACTTCGTCCACGTGCGGACGCTCGCTGCGCGGCTTCATCTGCAGGAAGATGCGCCCGGTGTTGTTGCTGGAGCTCGAGCCTCCGCCCCCAATGCCGGAAAAGAACGATTTCACTTCCGGCTGCTGCAGCAGGATCTTCATCATCATCTGCTGGTTCTGCTTCATGGCGTCAAAGGAGACGCCTTCCGCCGACTCAGTGAAGATGAAGATGGTGCCCGTGTCTTCGCTGGGCAGGAAGCCCTTGGGCATGACCACAAACAGGTAGCCGGTGGCAATCAGCAGCACCGTGGAAGCGGCCATGGTGGCAAAGCGGTGGCGCATCACCCGCACCAGGCTCGCGTCGTAGGCGGCCAGCATGCGGTCGAACATGCGCTCGAACAGCATGTACACGCGTCCGTGGCCTTCGCGGTGCGGCGGGCGCAGGAACCGGCTGCTCAGCATGGGAGTCAAGGTCAGCGACACTACTCCGGAAATCAAAATCGCCAGGCTGATGGTGACCGCAAACTCCTGCAGCAAGCGTCCCATGATGCCGCCCAGGAACAGCACCGGGATGAACACCGCCACCAGGGAGATGGTCATGGAGATAATGGTGAAGCTGACTTCGCGCGAGCCCTCCAGCGCCGCCTGGAATCTGCCTTTGCCCATCTCCATGTGGCGGACAATGTTTTCCAGCATCACGATGGCGTCGTCCACCACGAAGCCCACGGAGAGGGTCAGCGCCATCAGCGACAAGTTGTCCAAGCTGTAGCCCAGCAGGTACATGAACGCGAACGTGCCCACAATGGAGAGCGGCACCGCCAGGCTGGGAATGACCGTCGCTGAAACGTTGCGCAGGAACAGGAAGATCACCAGGATGACCAGCGCGATGGTCAGCAGCAGCGTGAACTTCACGTCCCCCACCGAGTCGCGGATGGACACCGAGCGGTCGAACACCACTCCCAGGTCCACCGCCGCCGGAATCTGCGCGCGGATGATGGGGAACAGCCCGCGGATGCGGTCCACCACCTCCACCGTGTTGGTCCCCGGCTGGCGCTGCACCGCCAGGATCACGGCGCGACGGTCGGTGAACCAGCCCGCGACCTTGTTGTTCTCCACGCTGTCGATGACCTGGCCCAGCTCTTCCAGCCGCACCGGCGAGCCGTTGCGGTAGGCCACCACCAGCGGGCGGTAGGCGGCAGCCTCGGTGAGCTGCCCGTTGCTTTCCACCGTGAACGCGCGCTGCGCTCCCCACAGCGTGCCCGTGGGCAGGTTGCTGTTGCCGCTGCGCACCGCGGCCGCCACTTCGTCAATGCCGATTTGGCGCGTGGCCAGAGCTTTGGGATCCAGTTGCGCGCGCACCGCGTACTTCTGCGAACCGAACACCTGCACCTGGGCCACGCCGCTGACCATGGAGATGCGTTGCGCCACGAAAGTCTGCGCGTACTCATCCACCGCCGAGAGCGGCAGCGTGGGCGAGTGCAGCGCCAGGTAAAGGATGGGCTGGTCCGCCGGGTTCACCTTCTGGTACGAAGGCGGCGTGGGCATGTCCGGAGGAAGCTGTGAATTGGTCTTGGCGAGGGCCGATTGCACGTCCTGGGCCGCGGCGTCAATGTCGCGTCCCAGGTTGAACTGCAGCGTGATCGAAGTGAATCCCAGGCCGCTGGTGGAGTTCATCGTATCCAGGCCGGCGATGGTGGAGAACTGGCGCTCCAGCGGTGTGGCCACGGCCGAGGCCATGGTTTCCGGACTCGCGCCCGGCAGGGAGGCGTTGACCACAATCGTGGGAAAGTCCACGTTGGGCAGGTCGCTCACCGGCAGCACCCGGTAGCCCATGATGCCGAACAGCAGAAAGGCCAGCATCACCAGCGTGGTGGTCACGGGCCGCCGGATAAAAATTTCCGAGACGTTCATGGCTTCTGCGCCGGGCTGCCTTCCGGCGCGTCCTTGATCTGCACTAGTCCTCCGGGCACCAGCCGGAGGTGCCCTTCGGTGACCACCCTTTCGCCCGCCGCCACGCCCTGCGAAATTACGCTCTCATTCCCGCGGGCGCGGGCCACGGTGACGGTACGCGACTCCACCGTCTGGTCGGGCTTCACCACGAAGACAAACAGCCCTTGCTGGCCGGCCTGCACTGCTTCAGAAGGCACCACCAGCGCATCTTTTTCTTCCGCCAGGGTCAGCACGATGTTGATGAACTGCCCCGGCCACAGGCGCCGGTCGGCGTTGGCGAAGGTGGCTTTCAGGCGGATGGTGCCGGTGGTGCGGTCCACGGCGTTGTCCACAAAGCTCACCACTCCGGCGGCCGGAGCGCCGGAATCCTGGGGGATGGTGGCCTCCACCGCCAGTTTGCCCGCGGCCATGTAGCGGCGGAGCGCGGAGAGGTCCTGCTCGGGCAGCGCGAAGCTGGCGTAGATGGGCGTGAGCTGGTTGATCACCACCAGCGTGCTCTTTTCGTCGTTGGCCTTCACGATGTTGCCGCGATTCACCTTCAGGCTGCCGGTGCGCCCGTCAATAGGCGAGGAAATGGTGGTGTAGGCGAGCTTGACTTTGGCGTTCTCCACCGCCGCTTTGTCGGCGCGGACGGCGGCCTCGAGCGCCTCCGCGTTGGTGATTACGTCCTCGTACTGCTCCTTGGCCACCACGCCTTCGCCAACCAGGCGGGTGTAGCGCGCGGCCTGCACCTGCGCATTCTTCGCCTGCGCCTGATTGCGGGCCAGGCTGGCTTCGGAGCGCTTCAGCTCAGCCTCGAAGGGCTGGCGGTCAATGGTGAACAGCAACTGTCCGTTGCGGACGTCCTGCCCTTCGGTAAAGTGGACGCCGGTCAGCTCGCCGTCCACCTGCGCCTTCACGACGACGGTGGAGTAGGCCTCCACCGCCCCGATGACGCGCAGCTCCAGCGGCACCATTTTCTGCTCCACCGTGGCCACCGAAACTGGAGCGGCCGGCGGCGGGGACGCGGCCTCCTGCTTCGAGCAACCGCTAAGTACTGCCGCCAGCAGCAGGCTCGCGCCAACCAGGATGGTACGGAGACTTTTCATGGGTATAGGGTTAGACGCAGGAATCAACTCCCGCAAGGCGGGGTCGTAGAAATCGCCTCGCCGGACGCTCCTGTGCGCTTCTGAATTGTACAACTCCGGCTCTGCCGGTGTGGAAGCGGGCGACCCGCCCGCGTAACCCGCCGCCTGCCTGCCCCACCTCCGCTGGGTAGCTTTCGGCCTTTGGCCCTTGGCTTACTGCATATTGCCTATTGCTTGTTGCTGATCCCCAAATGCCATTCGCCAAATGCCATTTGCCCATAGACAAACGCCTTTGTCCATTCGGACACCTCTAGAAGTTACCTAATCGCCCTCTTCGAAAATTATTTCCGAAGCCTCCTCGTAAACGTGCAACTCTTCTTCGCGCGCGCGAATCTTTGCGTTCATAGGCAGCACTTGCACGATGCCGAGCAAGACGGATCGACAGCGCGTCGCTTCCTTCCTCCGGCCTCCCGTTGTATAGTCGCTCGCTTCCAAGGGTAGATCCGTGAACAAGCGGTGGATGAAGGGCCTGTTGGTGGCTGCCGCGGTGGCCGCCGGCGCCGCCGGATGGGTGTACTGGCAGGCCGGGCGCGCGCTCCGCGAATCGGCGGAGAGCGTCGAGCAGGAATCGCGCCTCGCTTTCACCGCCGCCCGCCTCGACCGCACACCGCCTCCGGGCGTGGAGTGGATTGGCGCACCCGCCGTCTTCACCGACGCCGCTGAGTTTGCCGGCAACCTCTATCTGAGCGGGCCCGCGGGGCTGTATGTCTACGACTCCGAGGGCGCGTTGCGCGCGCGCTACCGCACCGGCCTGGAGCTTCCGGCGGCGCCGCTGGTCAGCCTGGCCACGGGTGTTCCCGCAGACTCCGGCCAGCCCGAGCTGCTGATCGCCACCTCCGGCGAAGGCCTGCTGGCTTTCGACGGCCGCCGCTTCCGCCAGATCCGCGCCGACGACCCGGCGCACCGCCGGCTCAGTTCGGTGTTGCCTCTGCCCAGTGGACACATCCTGCTGGGCACCGAGGAAAAAGGCGTGCTGATTTACGACGGCAAGACTCTGGCGCCGCTGCATCCCCGCCTGGCGGGAATTCCCGTGACCGCGCTGGCGGGGAGCGAGTCCGACCTCTGGGTGGGAACGCGCGATCGCGGCGTCCTCCATTGGCGCGCCGGAAATGTGGAAGCCTTCTCCGAAGCCGAAGGATTGCCCGACCCCCAGGTGCTCTCGCTGGCCGTTGCTTCAACGTTAGGAGTTGAAGCCGCCTACGCCGGGACTCCGCTGGGCGTAGCCGAGTTTCGCGGCGGACGTTTCCATCGCAAGCTGGCTTCGGGATTTTTGGCCCGCGCCCTCCACGTGCGCAACGACTCCCTGGTCATCGGCACCCTGGAGGAGGGCACGCTGGAGGTGCCGCTGGGGGAGCGCCGCCCGCGGTCGCTGGCTGCGCTGCGGCAGGCGCTGCCTGGTGAAGTTCGGCGGCTGCTGGAGGTGGAAGGCTCGCTCTACGCGCTGGTTTCCGACGGCCTCTACGCCCTCCGGGCACGTCATCCCGGCTGGCGGCGCGTGCTGGCGCCCGACGCGGCCACGCTCGCCGACGCCAACGTCGCTGCGCTGTCCTTCGATCCCACGGGCAAACTCTGGGTGGGCTACTTTGATCGCGGGCTGGACATCGTTACGCTCGATCCCGCGGATGCGGGACGCTCCGCGGCAATCCACGTCGAAGATGCGCACGTCTTTTGCGTGAACCGCATCGTCCACGACGCCGAGCGCAATCTCTCCGCCGTGGCTACGGCCAACGGCCTGGTGCTGTTCGACGCTTCCGGACGCCGGCAGCAGGTGCTCGGCCGCGCCCAGGGTCTGATCGCCGACTACGTCACCGACGTCGCCCTCTACCCGGGCGGCATGGCCGTGGCCACACCCGCCGGCCTGACTTTCCTCGACGACCAGGGCATGCGCAGCCTCTACGCCTTTCACGGACTGGTGAACAACCACGCCTACACGCTGGCCGCATCCGGCGACCGGTTCCTGGTGGGCACGCTGGGCGGGCTCTCGATCCTGGAAGGCGGACTGGTGCGCGCCAGCTTCACCACCGCCAACTCCGGACTGCGTCACAACTGGATCACCGGCTTGCTGCCCGTGGGGTCGGAGTGGTTCGTGGGCACGTATGGAGCGGGCATCCTGCGCTTGGACGAAACCGGCCTCTGGCACGCCTTCCCCGACGCCACCGCTGCCTTCGAGGTCAATCCCAATGCCATGCTGCAGAGCGGCGGCCGCGTGTACGCCGGAACGCTGGGTCGCGGGCTCTACGTCTACAGTCGCGCCGCGGGACGCTGGACCACCTGGCAGGACGGGCTGCCCTCGCTCAACGTCACCGCCCTGGCCGCGCGCGATGGCTATCTTTATATAGGGACTGACAACGGCCTGGTCCGCATACATGAGGAGGCAATCCCGTGAAGCGGACAATGACGCCGATAACGAACCGCTGGTTCGCCTTCCTCGTCTTGCTCACAGCGCTGCTGGCCGCGTTACCCGCCTTCGCCGACGCCGGCGTCCTTCTTCCCGGCGACGCCGCGCAGCCCGACCCCAAGATTCTATCGCTGGAGGAAATGGAAATTGCCATCCGCATCGACAACGGCGTGGCCCGCGTCTCCGTGCGCCAGATTTTTGCCCACCACCGCAGCGGAAACCTGGAAGGCACCTACATTTTCGCGCTGCCCGGACGCGCCACCGTTTCCGACTTCGCCGTCTGGGACGGCGTGGTCCGCCTGCCGGGCGTGATCCTGGAGCGCAAGCGCGCGGAAGAAATCTACGAGAGCCTGAAGATGCAGCAGATTGATCCCGGCCTGCTGCAGGTGGGCGAGCGCGGCTCCGACGAGGCCCGGCGCACCGCCGTCTTCAGCGCGCGCATCGTTCCCATTCCCGGCCACGGCACCAAGCGCATGGAGATCGAGTATCACGAAAGCATTCCGGTGGAGAACCTGGCCTCGCTCTTCGTCCTCCCGCTGCGCCCCGACGCCTACCACGCTCTCACCGCCGGCCGCGTGAAGATCAGCTTCGAGCTGCACTCGGCGCACGCGCTCCGCGAGTTCCAGCAGGTGGGCGCGGTGTACGCCATGAAGATTTCCGAGCAGACGCCGCACCTGGTCCGCGGCGTCTTTGAGGGACGCAACCTCAGCCTGACCGAAGACTTCGCCGTGCGTTACACCCTTGACCCGGCGCGCGCCGACTCGCTCGAAGTCCTCACCTACCGTAACCCCGACCCGGGCACGCCCGCTCCTGACACCATCACTCCCGAACCCAAAGGCCGCGAACCGGGATTTTTCCAGGCCTCCGCGCTGCTGGGAACGGGCGCCAGCAACGGAACAGGTTCGCAAAATGGGGGAGGACGCCCGCGCACCGTCGTCGTGTTGTTCGATGTTTCCCTTTCCATGCAGTGGGAAAAACTGGAGCGCAGCTTCCAGGCGCTGGAGACGCTGCTCCGAGGACTGCGCCCCGCCGACCGCTTCAACCTGGTGCTTTTTAACGCCGAGGTGAAAAACTTTTCGCCCGCTCCCGTGGCCGCCGATCGCCCGGCCATCGAGCGCGCGCTGGGTTTCGTGCGCACCAGCCATTTGCGCGGCGGCACCAACATGCAGGCGGCACTCGATGCCGGCCTGGCCCAGGCCACGCCGGCGGGCGGGGAGTCCTACGTTGTCCTGCTCAGCGATGGCGGCGCCACCCGCGGGCCCGTGCACAACGGACGGCTGGCCGACTGGTACGCAAAGAAATGGCGCGCGGCGCCCGAGGCCAATCGCCCGCATACCTACGTGTTCGCCGTCGGTGACGACGCCAACATGCCGCTGCTGCGCCTGCTGGCCGATCAGCAGGGCGTGGTCGAATGGGTGCGCTCCACCGAGCCCATCGAGTTCAAGCTCAATGCGTTTCTCTCCAAGATCGGGCGCAGCCCGGTGGAGCAGCTCCGGGCCACCGCCGCGCCCGAATCCAATTTTGACCTCATCTATCGCCTGGAAGAAACCACTTTCCCCGGTTCCGTTGCGGCGTGGATCGGACAATATCGCAACCCGGCGCCGCAGGCGTCGTTCAGCGTCACCGGCATGCGCGACGGCAAACTCCTGGAGATCAAGGCCACGGCGCCCTTGCCGGCGACCAATCTTGACCATCCTCACCTGCCACGCACCTGGGCGCGCGCCCGCGTGGATGCGCTGCTGGAGAAGATCGAGCGCGAAGGCGAAGACCGCGCCACCGTGGACGAGATCATCCGCCTGGCGCGCAAATACAAGTTCGTCACTCCCTACACTTCGTTCCTGGCAGTGCCGCGCGCGTTGCTGCGCCCGCGCGTCATCCGGCCCGGCGACCCGGTGCTGCGCGTGCGCACCGACCCCGCCATCGTTTCCGTGGTCGCGCTCTTTCCCTTCGGCCTGGTGAAGAAGCTACGCTACCTGCCCCAGGAAGACACCTGGCAGACGCGCTTCCTCGCCCCGCGCGAGATGTCCGACGGAACCTATCGCGTCCGCCTGATGCTGCGCGACGGCAACGGCCACGTGTACCGCGAGTCCAAGAGCTTCGTCATCGCTTCCCAGCCGCCGGTGGTGCGCGTGCAACTGGCTCGCAACCGGGTGCGCCGCGGCGAGGCCGTGGTGCTGCGCGTCGGCGCCTCCGCCACCACCCGCACCATCGTGGCCCGCATGCCCGGAGTGGCTCCCGTGAACGTCCGCTGGAACCAGAAGGAAAATACCAACACCGGCGAGTTGCTGATCCCGCTCGACCTGCCCGCCGGCACCTACACCCTTACCGTCATCGCCGAAGACTTTGCGCACAACATCGGCAGTCAGGAGGTGCCGCTTGAAGTGGCTCCCTGATCGTGGTTTTGATCGTGCCCTTGATCGTGTTTCTGATCGCGTTGTTGATCCCGAGCGAGCGCGACTGAGTCCCGCATCTGCGGAACGAAGGAGCGCGAGTCGAGGGACCCCTACCCTCAGAACGCTGCGCAGGAAGGCCACGATCGCTGCCCTGGCCCTCCTCGCCGCTACCCTCGCCGCCCGCGCCGACCTCGCGCGCTGGGTGCAAGACATCGACGCCGCCAGCGCCCTGCGCGCCGTCTTCTTCCGCTCCGTTGCTCTGCCTTCGGGCCCGGTGACGGTGCGACGCCCGCCGCGCGAGACCCGCGAGGAACTCACCAAGCTGCTGGCCGCCAAGCCCACCGACGCCGACTGGCTGGCGCTGCGCGCCCGCGAAGCCGAACAACAACTCGACTTCGCTGCCGCCGAGGCCGACTGGAAGAAGCACGCCTCCGGTTCCTCCGCCAGACACCTGGCGCTCGCCGACTACTACCACCGCCGCAACCAGCCGCGTCAGGAGGTCGCCGCGCTGGCCGTGGTGGCAGCCGCGCCCTCGCCGCGCTCGGAACGCATCGTTCCCGCCGCGCAGCAGCGCTCGTGGCGCGCGCTGCAGCGCATCTTCGCGCTGATTGGCGCGCACGCGCTGCCCCCCGAAGTCAGCGTGAAGCACCACCAGGCTTGGATGGCGCGCTATCCCCGGGAGGCCGGCGTCTATCAGCGTTTCTTCGATTTCCTGCTGGCGCGCAAGGACTTCACCGCCGCCGAGCAACAGATCGTTGCTTACCAGCAGGCGTTTCCAGACGACCGCATCTTCCCGGTGCGAGCGCGCGCCTCCCTGGCCCACGCCCGCGGCGCCGATGCGGAAGCGCTGGCGCTCTACGAACAGACTTACGAACCGCTGTGGCCGCCCGAGCTGGTGCGCAGCTACTTCGCGCTGCTCGGGGAAACACGCAATCTCAGGACCTTCCTGGACCGCGCGCGGGCTTCCATGGCCTCCAATCCCGACGACATCGTCGCCGCCAGCCGTCTTTTCTACTACTACCAGCAGCAGGGCAACCCGGCCGCAGCCCGGCGCGCGCTGCTCGAGTTCCGCTTGCGCAAGGAATCTCGCCGCACCGCCTGGACCGCGAACGACCTGTGGGTGCTGGCGCAGCTCTTCGAGGGCATCCAGGACTCGAACGAAGCCGCGCGCCACTACTACGCTCTCTACAGCCTGCCCGGCGCAGCGCCCGCGGATACCGAGAAGGCGCTCGCCGGCCTGGTCCGCCTGCTGTTCGATTCGCCCGCGCACTCCGTGCGCTTCGGCTCCGGCGACCTCACTTTCTACAAGGACATCGCCACGCTCGACGCCGGCCCCGGCTTTCTCAATGGAATTCTTTCGCTGCTGCTGAACTCCACCAGCCCGGCCGAGCGCTACGCGGCGCAGGAGCAGTCGGCCGTGCCCTACTTCCATCGCGCGCAGGCGGCCGAGCTGCTGGCGCTGCTGGAGTCGCGCTTTCCGCAGTCCGGCGAGCGCGCCGCGCTGCGCACTCGCCTCATCGAGGCCTACGCGCTCTACGGTGACGCCGACGCCCTCATCGCCGCCGCTCGCAAGTTCCTCACCGACTTCCCTTCCGCGCCACAGCGCACTCGGGTGGCGCTGCTGATGGCCGAGGGCCACGCGCGCAAGGACCAGACTGCGGAAGAGTTCGCCGCCTACGACGCGCTGCTCGAAGAACTGGCCGCGCGCTCCGACCGCGTCCCCCTGGGCGCCGGCACGAGTTCGCAACCGCAATACGTGCCTTCCGAAGAAGAGGGATCCGAGGGTGAGTCCGCAGGGAAAGACCCCGCCGCGCGCTGGCGCCAGCCAAGCGGGCCTGCGGCGCGCTCGCCCGAGTACGCTCGCGTGCTCGACGGTTACATTGCGCGCCTGGTGTCCAAAAAGCAGCCGCTGCAGGTGCTGGCGCTCTATCGCCGCGAGATCGTTCGCAATCCCTCCGACCCCGGCCTCTACGAACGGCTGGCTTCGTTTCTCGAGCAGAACGACATGGGCCGCGACATCGAAGAAACTTACCGCCGCGCCATGCGCCGGTTCGCCGACCGCTCCTGGCATCACAAGCTGGCTCGCTGGTACCTGCGCCGGCACCGCTACCAGGCTTTCGAAACCCTGACTCAGGAAGTCACAGCTGCGTTTTCCGGAAGTGACCTGGAAGCTTACGTCCGCGATGTCAGCGGGGCCGGCCTGGGGCCGGACCTCTATCTGCGCGTCAGTCTTTACGCTCACCAGCGCTTCCCGCACAACCTCAGCTTCGTGCACAACCTGCTTCGCGCCTACAGCTCGATTCAGACGCGGGACCACGCCGCCTGGGAGCGGCTGATCCGCGAGTACTGGTTCTACGAAGAGAACCTGCGCTCGCGCTTCTTCGAGGACCTTTCGTTCGAGGGCCGCTTGGATTCCGAACTCCAGGCCGCGCTCGCGCTGGGCCTGGCGACCAGCGGCGGACGCTGGCCGGAACTGGCCCGCTCCAACCCTGCGGCCGCGCGCTTCCTCGGCGAAGGGGCGGCCTGGAAGTCGCACTTCGAGTCTGCCGGGCCGCTGCTGGGCGCTCTGGCAACCGACCACCCGGGCGACGTGGAGCTGGGGCGCCGCGCCGCTTCCATCTACCGCTCGCTCGCTGCCTTCGATCCGCAGAACACCGAACTGGCTGCGGGCGTGGAGCAGAATCTCGCGCGCTTCGATCCCCGCGACTCGGCCGCGCTGACTCGCGTGGGCGAGGTCTACGCCGACCGCGATCTTCTCGATAAATCACGTCCGTGGTGGGAACGAATCGCTACTGTCGAGCCGGGAAAACCCGGTGGTTATCTGGAGGCGGCCACCGTCTTCTGGGACTACTACCAGTTCGATCACGCGCTGCGCCTCATCGCTGAGGGCCGCAAGAAGCTGAAGCAGCCCGCGCTCTACGCTTACGAGGCCGGCGCCATCTACGAGAATCAGCGCGATTACCGCCGTGCCGTCGACGAGTACATGCAAGGCGCACTGGAGCAGCCGAACATGCAGGCCTGGCAACGCCTGATGACGCTCTCGCGCCGCCCCGCGCATCGCTCGCTGATAGAGGAGGCCACGGCCAAAGCCGGCGCCGGTCCTAATCCTCCGACCGCGGCGCTGAACCTGCGCGTCGCGTTGCTGGAAAGCCAGGAACGCCGCGCTGATCTGGAAACCCTCCTGAGCGCCAGGCTCGAAGGCACCAGCTCCTTCGAGATACTGGAGCACGTGGAACAAATTGCCTCCCGCCACGGCTTCGACGACCTGCGCCGCCGCACCCTCGAGCGCCGCATCACGCTGCTTACCGATCCGGTCGAGCGCCTGCGTCTGCGCCTGACGCTGGCCGGCTTCCATGAAGGCCGCAAGGACCTCGACTCCGCCCGCCGCGAAATCGAAGCGCTCTATGCCGAGAACTCCAAAGTGTTGGGCGTGGTGCGCGCCACCGTGGACTTCCACTGGCGGCACAAGAACCACTCCCGCGCCATCGAAGTGCTCAACCAGGCGGCCGCGGCTTCGCATCCCGCGCTGCGCCGCCAGTTCACCTTCGAGGCCGCGCGCAAGTCCACCACCTCCAGCCAGTTCGCGCAGGCGCGCCAGCTGCTCGAACCTTTGCTCAAGGACGATCCCTTCAACTCGGAGTACCTCGCCGCCCTGGCCGACACCTGGGCCGCGGCGCGCGATGACCAGGGCCTGCGCGATTTCTACCTGGCCACCATCAACGCCATGAAGAACGCGCCACTCTCCACTGCCGACCGTAACGCGCGCGTCGCCGCCCTGCGTCGCGGCCTGATTCCCGCGCTCACCCGCCTCAAGAACTACACCGGCGCTGTGGACCAGTACATCGAGATCATCAACCGCTATCCCGAAGACGAAGGCCTGGTGGGCGAGGCCGCGCGCCATGCACTGGAGCACGATTTGCGCGCTCGCCTGCTGGCCTACTATACGAAGACGGAGACCGATTCTCCGCGCGACTTCCGCTGGCCCATGGTGGTGGCGCGCATCGACACCCACTTCGAGGACTTCCCCGCGGCCATCGCCGCCTATTCACGCTCACTGCGCATCCGGCCCGACCGCACCGATCTGTTCACCGCGCGCGCCGCACTCGAGGAACGCCTGCTGCGCTTCGATGAAGCGCTCGCCTCCTACGAGCGCCTCTACGAGCTCACCTACAAGAACCCGCAGTGGATGGAAAAGGTGGCCGAGGTGCGCGCCCGCCGAGGGGAACCCGACCTCGCCGTCGCCGCCCTGAGGCTGGCCCTGATCGAGGGCCGCCCCGAACGCGCGGAGAACTTCTTTGAGGTGTCACGCCGCCTGGAATTGTGGAACATGCTGCCGCAAGCGCGCACCTTCGCCGAACGCGGTCTGGATGTGGCGGGCGACCAGCTTCTCCTCAGCAACGTTCCTGGCGCCGTCCTCTACGCCCGCATCATGACTCGCTTGCGCGAGCACGAGGCTGCGGCCGGGCGCCTGCAGTCGGCCCTGCCCGCGAACGAGCAGACAGAATACGCCCGCAACAATCTTCAGACTTGCTTGAGCGAGATCGCCGCCACGGTCGCGCGCGACTTCACCCCTGAGGAAAAAACAGGATTCATCGCTTACCTGGAGCGCCGGTCCGCCGCCGGCGGCCCTGCGGTGACGCACCAACTCCTGCCGGTCGCCATGCGCGCGGGACTGGCGGAACTGGAAGCGCGCTGGCGCTATCAGTTGCTGGTGACCGTCCCCGGATCCGTCGAGTCCAGTGCACACTACGGCCGCTTCCTTGAGCTCCAGCGAGCGCGCCTGCAATTCAACCAACTGGGCGCACAGCTCGAGGCCTATGAAAGGGTGCATCCCGACGTCAACTACAAACCCGCTATCCTCGACCAGGCGGCCGAGGCCTATCGCTCCGCCGGCAACACCGATGCCGAGTTTCGTGTGCTCTCCACACGCTATGAACGCCGGCACGACAGCGGCCGGCCCCAGCGCTACTTCGAATTGCTGCTGCAACGCAATCCGCAACACCTGGCCGCGCTCGCCGGACCGGAACGCCAGGAATGGTACCGCGACCAGGCTGCCAATTACGTCGTCGAGCATGGCGACGCCGCGCTTGCGCTCCAGGCCATCGCCAATCGTGGCCGCGGCCTGGCGACGGTTTGGACCCGCGCCCACACCGGCCTGGTCGGCCTGCACTTCTCGCACACCACGCAGCAGGTCGAAGATGCGTTCCTGGCGGCACTGGACACCCGCTCCATCGGTGAGCGAGTCGGCAAGCCGGTCAGTCGCGATGAAAGTTTCGCCGGCGACCTCTGGTTCTACTACGGCTCGCGCTACGGCGAGTTTCGCGCCGTGGCCAAGCGCGGCGATCCCGAGGACTTTCTGCCCGCCATGCTGGAAGCCCGGCCGGGCAGCGCCGAGGCCTACTTCACGCTCGCCCAGTATTACCAAGACGTGCGCCAGTTCGACCGCGCCCTCGCCGACTACGAGCACGCGCTCGAGCTCGACGCCAGCCGCGGTGCCGCTCATCACCGCATCGCCGTCCTGCTGGCTCAGCAGGGGAAGCTGGAGGAATCCAGCGCGCGCTTCCGTTCAGCACTGCACGCTTGCCAACAGGTGCTCGACAGCGGCCGCTTTCGCGAAGGCTTCTGGACGGACACTCGCGCCACGCTCACCGCGCTGGGCGAGCGCAAATTGCTGGCCGCGCTCCGGCCCGAGGCCGACAAGCTCTTGCGCTCTTACGTGCGCCGCAACGGCACTTTCCGCTTCGAGCCGCTGCTGCGCGGCCTGCTGGCCGCGGCCGGCAAAGCCGACGGCATGAGCTGGCTGCTCGACCTGGCGCGCGCCGCTCCCGATGAAACGTCGTTCCTCGACGAACTGCTCAACCAGCGCTGGCTCTCTGACGCGCAGGTTGGACCTGCCCATCGCAGGATCATCGAGCTCAGGCAGCAAACGCTCGACGCCGCCCGCGGCGACGCCCGCGATCAGGCCGAGTCGGATCTTCGCAGCGCACAGCTCCGCTACATGGCCCACCTGCTGCGCAACCGCCAGACGCAACCTGCGCGCGAACTTCTGAACGCCTGGCCCGAATCCGTCCGTCAGTCGCTCGCTCAGCAGATTGCTCCTCTGGAGATTCACCTGGTCGCGAAATCCGGCACGCTCGATGCGCTCCTTGCCCGCTACCGCTCGCAGCCGGCAACCGCGCCCTCCAACGACGTCGCGCTGCACGCCGCCCGCGCATTGCGTGCCATCGGTGACGCCGTTTCCGCGCGCCGCCTGCTGGAGTTCATTTACAGTCGCGAACTCGAGCAATACAACTTCTCGGCCGTTAACTTCCTCGGGCTCGCCGAACTCCGCGTCGAGCAGGGAGACGTTGCCGGAGCCATAACCCTGCTGCGCCGCATGAACCTCATCTCTGGCGCGCCTTTCGAAACCCTCGAGCCCGCCGCGGCGCTGCTGGAAAAGATGGGCCGCCACTCCGAAGCCGTCGAGTTCCGTGAAGCCCGCGCGCGCGCGTTTCCCTGGGACATCGAAGCGTATCTGCGCCTGGCCCAGACGCGGGCCGCTTCGGGAACCAAGGTGCCGGAAGCCCTCACAGCGGTTGCCTCCTCTGCGGCGTCTCCGTACTCCACGCGCGTCAGCGCTGCCGTTGCCTGGGCTCGCGCCCCAGGCGGCGCGCTGGCTTCAGGCGCGGCCGAGCTCGACGCCATCGCGGCCGGCGCAGCGCCCGCCGCCGTCGAGCAGCCACTGTGGTTTCATGCCCGCGTCGAGGCCGCGCGCAACGCAACTCCGGAGCAGCGCATCCGCCTGCTCAGCGACGCGCTCGCCATCCAGCCCGACGACTCCGCCGCGCGGCAATCTCTCTTCGTTGCCGCACTCGAAGCCGGCCGCCACCCGCTCGCCCTGGCCGTGTTCGAACCTCTGCTGGCCAGAAGCGGGTTCTCCCTGGAAGGCGAGTCCTCCGAAGACGGCGATTCCGGCCCGCAGGAATCCGCAGAGAAAGTGGACGAGCAAGACCCGTTCGAGGAAGAGCGTTACGAATACTCCGACCAGCGCTACGAAGCCGACCGCTTTCTGATGAACAGCGGCCTTGATTTGCGGCAGCGAGCGCAGCATGCCACGCGGCTGGCGCTGGCGCTCGAGAAGGTGGACCGTTTGCCCAGCGCCATACGCGCGCTCCGCATCGCCCGTTACCTGGAGACGGACGCGGCGGCGCGCCGGCAGATTGACCAGCGATCGCGCGCGCTGAAGGCCGAACTGCGGCGGCGCGCGCACAATGAAGCGCGGCGTCCCAAGATTTCTTCCAAGCTCGAACACGACAATCTGGTGCGCCCGCGGCTGGCGGCAGCCGCCGCCGGCGAAGGAGGCCGTCCATGAGCCCGCTCACCTCAACCCGGCCGCTGCGTGCCGTGGTCCTGTTGCTCGCCGGCGCGCTGGCTGCCACTGCGTTCTACCAGGCGGTTGCGCCCTCACCGCGGCCGCCGGCGGAAGTTCTGCCCGCGGGCGCGCTGCTGGTGCTCGAGGCCAAGGACTTCTCTTTCCTGCTAGCAGTCTGGAAAAGCTCGAAGGAGAAAGAACTCTGGCTGGCCGGCGACAGCTATAAGGTTTTCTCCCGCTCGCGTCTGTTTTTGCGGCTGGAGGAGGCGCTCACCGAGTTCGCCGCGGCCGGCGGATTCCCCGCCGACATGACGCTGGTCGAATCGGCCGCGGGCGGCGCCTCGGCGCTCGCGCTCTATGACGTCGGCAAGCTGGAGCTCCTCTACGTCACCCATCTCCCCGCGGCCCGCGCCGCCGAAACCGTGCTGTGGAACTCGCGCGCCCAGTTCGAGCCGCGCAGCAACGCCGGCTTCGACTACTTCGTTCGCGCTTCCGAGGACAAGAAGCGCGTGATCGCCTTCGCTTCCACCGGCGACTTCCTGCTGGTGGCGACTCGCGAAGACCTGCTGGCGTCGGCGCTGGCGCTGCTCTCCGGAAAGGCGGGCCCTGATGTCCGCCGCGAGCCCTGGTACACGCAGGCCGTGGCCGCGGCCGGCGAGGCCGGCGATCTGCGCCTGGTGATGGACCTGCAAAATCTGGCGCGCAAGCCTCACTTCCGTTCGTACTGGGTGCAGGGCAACGTTGCCGAGATCGGCGCGTATCGCGCCGGCGTCGCGGACCTCTATCGCTCTGCCGGCGAGTTCCGCGAAGAGCGCGTGCTGCTCGCAGCGGCCGCTGCCCCAGCCGCGATCAACGCCGCGGACGATTCGGCTGCGCGGTCCAGCGACGCCGCCCTTGCCGGCGCGCTTCGCCTCGTGCCCTCCGACGCCGGACTCTACCGCGCCTGGGCGTCTCCCGCGGTGCCGGACGCCCTCGAGCTGCTGCGCCAGAAGCTGCTTTCTCCGCAGGCGGGCGCGGGCGTGGTGTCGAAGCAGGCGCCGGAAGTTTCGCTGAGCGATGGCGAAGCCGGGGGCCACGGCGATCTCGAAACCCACATTGACGAAGCTCCGCTGGTTCTCAGCGCAGGCTTCGCGCCCGCCGCCCTCACGCGCCTGCTGCAGGGTGCGCAGTTGCGCGCCATGCTGCACGTGCAATCCAGTTCCGCGGTGTCCGGCCAGGGATTTGTTGGCAACCACAGCGCGGTGGTGCTGTTCTCTTCCGGCCGCTGGGATGAAGCTGCGGCGCGCGCTGCACTGGGTGAAGCCGTCGAAAGCTTGTGGACGGCGTCGCGCCTCGGCGTCGCCTGGGTGGAGCGCAAGCACGGAGAGCGCGTCTATCATCAGTTCGATGGCTTGACGCGCCTGGCCGTGACCGTGGACGGGCCGGCGCTGGTAATCTCCGATTCGCCCGAACTGCTGACCGCCACCCTCGATGGCCTTTCCACACCTTCCACATCTTCGGACAAAACCGCCGTCTACGCGGCCGGCTTCCGCCACGCGCGCGAGCGCGAAAACTTTTACCGCATGACGCGTTGGATGGACTACCCGTCGCTGGCTCGCTCGGAATCATCCCAGGGCCGCGAGCCTATGTTCTTTTCCGAAAATGTGGCCAGCCTGAGCCGCGCGCTGGCCGCCGTGGAGGACACTTCCATCCTCACGCGTCAGGAAGGCGACAAGACTCGGCAGACCATCCTTTACCGGTTTGCGCCATGAAGCGTGCGCTATCCATCGCGCTGATCGCAGCGGCCATGCTCCTGCCGCCACAGACATCACCCGCCCACGCCGGCAGCACCTCCCGCGCCATCTCGCGCGAATCCGCCGCGCGGCTTCTGGAGCGGCAGTTCTCGGGCGCTGGCGCGTCCTACGTGCTGATGGACGCCGGCACCGGCGAGATCCTCGCATCGAATTGGCCGGATCTCGACCGCCCGTTGTTGCTGGGCTCGCTGCTCAAGCCGTTCACCGCCATTGCTTACGGCGAGACTCATGCGTTCGAGTATCCGGTTCTGGAGTGTAAGGGCGAGGCCGGCGGATGCTGGCGGCCGCGCGGACACGGCCACCTCGGCATTGCCCAAGCCATCGCCCACTCCTGCAACGCCTACTTCCGCGCGCTGGCCTCCGGCCTCAGCCCGCAGGATGTTTCCGCGGCCCTCCAGCGCTTCGGGCTGGATCCGCTCGATGCCGACGCGGATCGTGATTCTCTTTTCGGCGCCGGCGATGCCTGGCGCGCCTCACCGCGTGCCCTGCTGCGTGCGTATCTGGAAATTGCGCAGCGGGGAACGCAGCCCGGCGCGCGCGAAGTAGTGCAGGGCATGGCCTTGGCCGCCCGGACGGGTACGGGCGAGGCCGTGGGCCACGCTCTCAACCCCGGCGCGACCAACGCGCACGCGCTCGACGCCGGCGCCCTGGTCAAGACCGGCACCGCATCCTGCGCGCACCTCGACCGCGCGCCCGGCGATGGCTACGCGGTTGCGATCTTTCCCGCGCAAGCGCCCCGGTTCGCCCTGCTGGTGAGTGTGCACGGGACTCCGGGCTCCCACGCCGCCGCCGTCGCCGGCGAGATGCTGCGCGCGCTGACGGGGCGGAGATAGTAATGATTCGGTGAGTTGGCTTCATCGATATCTTTGATGGCGGTTCGATGTGAGCGATCCGCTCCACGGCGACGGCTCCAGCCCCGCTTCGCGGGGCGGAAGAGTGGAGCCCAGGGCGGCGAGCGCGCGTGCGCGGAGCGCCCGCGCGCTCGCAAGCCCTGGGTAGGATCAAGAAAGAGTAGCGCCCGACTGGCTCTGAGCCCGCCTTGGCGGGTGAGGAGGTAAAGGAGCGCGCAAAAGCCCGATGAGAGTTTTGACGTTTCTTGCAGCCATGTCGGGGCACACCAGCAATGGCACGCAACGTCGTCCCGCCCTCGCCCTGCTCGCCCTCGCTCTCATTCTCCCGCTCACCCCGGCCAGCACACGCCCCAGCCTCGACATCGTGCGCATCGGCGTCTTCACTCTCTTTCATCCCGTTGAGCTGGAACTCCGGCCCGTGTCCGGCGACGCCCTGACCCTCTCCGCAGGAGACGAAACCCTGGTCCTCGAAGGAAGCGAGCACGCACAAATGCGCACCGCGGGCACACTCATCGAACTCAGCGCGCGCGGGCGAGAGCTGCGCGTCAGCGCCGTCCGCGCCTCCGGCCGCAGCGGCGAGTTCGAACTCGCAGTTCCCGCAAGGATCGAGCGCCGTTTCCGCGGCAGCCTGGAAGTCACGCTGGCGAATCAGACGCTGCAGCCCGTCGTGATCATGGACCTTGAGACCGCGGTGGCCTCGGTGGTGGCCGCGGAGAGCCCGCCGGGAGCGCACCGCGAGGCGCTGAAGGCCCAGGCCGTGGCCGCGCGTTCCTACTTGGTGGCCGTGCACGCGCGTCACTCCGGCTTCGACTTCTGCGATACCACGCACTGCCAGTTTCTGCGCGAAGCTCCCGCGCGTGATCATCCCGCGACCCGGGCCGCCACTGCCACCCGCGGGCTGGTGCTCACCCACGCCACCCGCGTCGTACCCGCCTACTACTCCGCCAGTTGCGGCGGACGAACGCGCACCCTCGCCGAGTTGGGCTTGCCCGCGGAGGATTATCCGTACTACTCGGTGGAATGTGCCCACTGCCGCTTGCACGCGGAGGAGTGGGAGCGGCGACTCGAAGAAGAAGATGCGCTTCCGCTTCTCGCCAACGAAAACCGCGAGCGCTCACGCCTCGAGGTCGGACGCCGCTTGGGCTGGAGCGCCGTCCCCGGTAGCAACTTCACCGCGGAGCAGGAAGGTGATGCGGTGGTGCTGCGCGGCCGCGGTCTGGGACACGGCCTCGGCCTCTGCCAGCGCGGGGCCGCGGCGATGGCCTCGGAGGGCGCCGGCTTTCGCGAAATCCTCAACCACTACTTTCCCAACACGGCTCTGGCGCGTTGACTCCTGCGAAACCATCCCTTAGGTGTTCCTTCGTGTTCCTTCGTGTCCTTCGTGGTTCAGGTCTTCCCTCTGTGTCCTCTGTGGTTCAGGCCCTCGCCAATTCCACCAGTTCCGTCTCCCGCCGCAGCGGCTCCAGCCGCGTCTTCTCCAGATCATCCCGATAGAAAAGATTGTAGGTATCGAACGGGATCAGCCTTCCGTCGGGATGCACGATGTGGATGCAGGTCTTCTTCACCGAGCGCACGTCGAACGAGTAGGCGTCAATGAACTGGACGATGAGCACGCGGAAGATGTTTTCGTACGAGAACTCGGGCGGCGCGGCCAGACGCGGCAGGCAGCATAGGAGGTCGCGGAGTGTAGCCGCTCCCGAGCCCGGCGAGTGGTTGGTGGCGAACAGCTTGAACACGCCCTCGCGGATCTTTTCGTCCTCCTCGTACACAATGGTGTTGCGTCCGCCGTTGATCAGCACCTCGGGGTCAATCATTCCGGTCAGCGGCACCACCTTGCCGCCCAGCTTCAGCGCGTAGGCCATGGCCAGGCTGTCGGGATGGCAGGGCACGGGGATCAGGTCTTCCGGACGAAAGACGCTCGACTGCTCCAGGATCTTGCGCCGCACTTCGGTAAGCGTCAGGCGGTCGGTGGCCGGATCGAAGTGCTCCAGGCGCCCCGCCGCCTGGATGGGCTGAAAGGTCACGCCGCGCACGCATCGGTAGGACAGGGCGTGGTCAATGATGCGGCCCATCTCGCCGTCATTCAGGCCCTTCTTCAGAGTCACCACCAATGTGGTGGAGACCCCATGGCGCTCCAGTTTCTCCAGCGCCTTTTCGCGCACGCTGCGCAAGTCGGCGCCACGCAGTTCCATCAGCGCCTCGCGTTCGAAGGAATCGAACTGCAGGTAGACCTCGAACTCGGGCATGTAGTCGGCGAGGCGTTTGGCGAAGTCCTCTTCCTGCGCGATGCGGATGCCGTTGGTGTTGACCATCAGGTGCCGGATGGGCCGCTGCTTCGCCAGGTCGAGCACGCGGAAGAAGTCGGGATGCAGCGTGGGCTCGCCGCCGGAGATTTGCACCACGTCGGGCTGGCCTTCGTTGCGGACGACAGCATCGAGCATGAACTCGATCTGTTCCAGCGTTCGGAACTGCATACGCTTCGGACTGCTCTCCGCGTAGCAGATAGGGCAGGTGAGGTTGCAGTAGTCGCAGATCTCGATGAGCGACAGGCAGGAATGTTGCTGATGGTCGGCGCACAGCCCGCAGTCGTACGGGCAACCCCACTTCACCGGCGTGTTGAACTGGAGCGGCATCTCCGGCGGCTTGATGAACACTTCGCGGCAGCGCCGGTAGTAGTCCACGTCGTCGGCCAGCAGGACGCGCTCGTTGCCGTGCTCCGGACAGCGCTTCAGCGCGAACACCTTGTTGTCCTGAAAGACTATTTTGCCTTCCACCTTGCGGTAGCAGGTGGAGCAGATGGAAACCATGACGTCGTAGAAGAGATAAGGTCGAACTCGGTCCACCATCACAACACCTCGTTGACGCCGGCTACGTTCTCCGCCGCATCAAACTCCTCGCCGCCCGGATCAGCAGCATGATCACCCCGCCCAGCGTTACCAGGCAGCCGATGTAGAAACCCGTGGCGAACGACCCGTACACGTTGCCGCCTTTCGCGTCCAGCGTTTCCAGGAACCCGTAGCAGGAGCTTGTGCCCAGCACCGCGCCGCTGGCCAGCATGATCAGCGCCTGCCCCCAAGTGGGCCGCGGCGTCGGAAGCAGCGCAGCGGGATCGCTCACCGCCGGCCGTTTCGCCGAACGCACGATCACCAGGATCACACCCACCAGCGCCATCACCATGCCCATGCAAAAGCCGGCTGTGAAGGTGAACCCCGCCAAGTCGTTGCTTCCCGCGCCGGCCACGCCGTAACACGCAGAGGTCGCCAGCAGCGTGCCGCCGCCCAGCATCACCAGCGCCTGCCGCCAGGTGGGCTTGCTCGGCTTCGGCGATGTGACTGCGTCGTTCATCAGCCCAAGCCTCTCATCAGAATGACTTGCGCCACCAAGCGGGCCATGCCCAGGTAGATCATCGAGCCGCAGACTCCGCCCACCAGGATGGCAATGTCGTAACTGGTTCCCGGGCCGCGCCGCCACAACCGGAACGCAAAGAACGCGGCTGCGCCGGTGGCCACGATGTCAGCCAGGGAAATGAGCATGCTGGGGTGAAAGCTGTCTTTCGGGAGATAGAAGAGGAGCAGCGTCCCCCACGACCACAGCCCGTACAGCGCCGAAACCGCGGAGAAGGTCATGGCCAGGCCCACGCCCTTGCGCTCCGGCCCTTCGCGCGTCAGCCAGAACACGGCAGCGAACGGAAGCTGATGCAGGACGAAGGTGGGAAGCTGGCTCAGCGGAAACATGCTCTGGCCCGGCGTCTGAAACCGGACAGCGATCAACGACAGGAAGCTGAGCCCGATGGCCGCGCCCATGGCCAGGCGCAGCGGCTCCAGCAGCTTCGCGGCTTGGGCCGGCGTGAGTGGATGTTCGGCAGTTTCTTCCAGCGCGGCCGATGCATCCGCAATTCCCGCCGGCGCGCTCGACATTCCTTTCGCCAGCTTGAAGATTCCGAAGAATCCTCCGCCCAGGATCACCGCGTACACGCCCACGATCACCGGCGGCAGCCACCGATCCGAGCCGCTGACGGTAAGCAGGCCGCAGGCAGCCAGCAGCAGAAAGAGCATGCTCGCCATGACGATGACGATGCTGATCCCGATAATTCCGATCACCCGCAGCGCTACGTTGGCCTTGCCCGCCATCTATGCCTTCCCTTCCGATACCGCCGCCGCGCTTGTGGTCAACCAGCGCCTCACGTCCCGCGCATAGTAAACCAGTATGGCGGCGCATGCCCATTGCAACAGTGACAACCCGGCAACTGTCACACCCGGCTTCAGGAAGTCCACCAGCAGGCGGAAGCCCATGTATCCCACCATGAACAGCTTGAACAGGTCGCCGCTCTCCTGCGGCTGCCGCGACCAGCGCACAATCGCCGCTGCCAGCAGCAACAGGAAAACAATTTCGTAAATCTGCGTAGGATGGCGCGCGACGCCGTCGCCGAAGTTCACTCCCCAGGGCAAGGACGTGGCCACGCCATAGGTGTGATCATCGAGTCCGGTGAGGAAGCAGCCCACGCGCCCGATCACGGTCGCCAGTGCCAGGGGCAGGGCAAACAGGTCGCCGGTACGCTCGCGTACGCCCAACTGGCGCTTGGCAAGCTCGACGGCAATCAGCCCGCCAATCAATCCTCCGATGATGGTCTTGCCCGCCAGCAGATACGCCGGGTCGCGCCACTGCGCCAGCGTCGCCCACGGATCCTCGAACCAGTAGAGAATCTTGCTGCCCAGGGCGGCGCCGGCCGCGGCGGCCGCGATCACGCTCCAGCGCACGGGCGCGGATACGGGATCGCCCTGCTTGCGCCGCTGGCGCAGATAAATGCGGAAACCCAGGGTGTAAGCCAGAAACTCAAACACCCAGTGCGGATGCAGCGACCACGGCCCCAGGCGCAGGTAGAAGGGAAATTCCATCGAGCGGACGCTGCCATTTTCGGTTCGCGGCCACGCGCTGTCAAACCGCGGTTTCGCCTCCCAGCTTAACGAAATCGAGACTCCCCGCGAAAAGCGGTTGCGAAATCCGTCGCGCGCAGCCACAATACGACTTCACGCCCGCATGGCCACCACCTCGCCATCTACGACCGCTTCCACCAAACCGCCCGCGCGGGTGGCGCTCATCAACCTGGAGGCTCCCACCAGCGAACTCCTGCGCGATTGCTTCCTGCAATCTCGCATCCACGGCATCGTTCTCACCGGAGTGGTGGAGCCGCGGCTGGCGCGGGAAAAGTTCCAAGCCTTGGTGGTCCCGCTGAATGAACGCGCCGCCGGCCTGTTGGAAGTGATTCGCAGTTCCGCCGACAACAAGCGCGCCGTGGTTTACGCCGTCGCTGCCACCACCGCAGAAGCCCTGCCTTTCGCCCGCCACGGCATCAACGCCCTGTTTCATTCCCCGGTGGAGCGCGAGGCCGCGGCCAAGGTCATCCACAACACCCAGGCCCTGATCAACGGCGAGTTGCGCCTGCATGTCCGGGTGCCCCTGGTCACCGAAGTCAAACTGGAGTTGGCAGGACGCCGCTCTTCCGCCAGCACCCGCGAGATTTCCGGCGGCGGCATCGCCTTCCACACCACTGACACATTCGCCATCCCGCAAAGCGTCGGCCTCACCTTCACTCTGCCCGGCATGCCTCTGGTTTCTCTGAACGCGGTGGTTTCCTACATCACCGAGGCCGGCACCCTGGTGGGCGTGCGCTTCGCTCCTTCCGAGGCCCGGCAGCGCGTGAAAAAGTGGGTGGAAGACTACCTGGGCATCGTCCCCAAGTAAGGCTTCCACCACCTCTATAGCCCGTCTGCTCCCCTCCTGCCAGCACCTCGTCCCTGCGCGTTTGCGCGTCGGTTGGATCGAAGGCGACAATAAGAAGCTTGCTCTCCGCGCGCCAACTCGCGTTTCTGTTATTGCTGCTCCCGGCGTCTCTGTTGCTGGCGGAGGAGCCGCGCCAGCTCCGCTACGACCTCCGCCCCGGAGACCACCTGGTCTATCGCCAGACGCTGGAGCGGGAAACTTCCGGCAAACAAGTCGAAGCCTTGAGCCGCGGCTCCTGGACCAATCACGTACTGGTGCTGGACGTAAATTCCAGCGCACTTGTAGTGGGAGTCCAGCGCAACCGTACCTCCGGAGAGTTGCTGCGGCTGACGGTCAATGGCCAGGACCGCCTGAAGCAAGGACGCAAAGATCTGGCCGAGCGCATCGCCCGCAACCCGCGCTACGCCGAGGCCAACCGCTTCGATCCCGCCGGCTGGCCGCAGATGCATCCCCAGGTGGTGCGCGAGTCGAACAGCAAAGTTCTGATCGACGTGCGCGAGCTCATGCCCCTGCCTCAGAATCCAATGCGCATCGGAGACCAGTGGGAAGTCCCCGGCCTGGTTCCCATGGCCTTCACCGCCGCCGCCTGGGAAACGTTGAAGAGCGAAAACTGCCTGCGGATCACCGGCACCTCGCCGGTTGCCGAACTCACCCTGCGCTACTGGTTCTGTCCGGAAAGCGGGGTGATGCAGCGACTGGAGGCCGAAGTGTCGTATCCCGCCATGTCGGGCGGCAGTACGCGCGAAAACTTTTCCCTCGAGTTGCTGGAGCGCCGGCGCGGCCAGCCCGCGGCCGGCTGGCTGGCCGATGTGGACGCGCGTCACGGCACGCTGGCGGCGTTGCTGGTGTCTGACACGCTGCCCATCGCAGCTTCCGAACTCTACGCGCTCCTGCAGCAACCGGATGCCGACGCGCACCGCCGCGTGCTCGGGCTGGCCTATCGCCGGCGGCTTCCCTCTCCCGGCATCGAGCGCCTGGCTTCGCTGCTGGGCAGCGCCGGCCCGCGCGTGCGCACGCTCGCGGTGCGTATGCTGGAGCAGCACAACCGGCAGGAGGCGCGGCCGCTGATCGAACGCGCGCTGGCCGATTCCGACGAGTTCGTCCGCCGCGCGGCGCTGAGCTTCGTGCAGTCGCGGCTTCCGGCGCGCGCGGCTTTGGCTGTCGAAACCGCCGAGCTGGCGCTGGCGCATTGGAATCAGCTCAGCGAATTTCCGCTGCTGGAAACGGAAGCAAGCCAGCCCGCGCCCAGCGGAGGCGCGGCCGCTTCCTCATCGCCGGCCTGCCACGATGCCGCGCTCTGGTCGGAGACGGCCCGCCGCCGCCAGCGATCCGCGTGGCAGCCCGTGGGTACCACTCCGCAGGTGCTGGAGGCCGAAGGCTTTCGCGGCTGGCCCTACTTCGTGCGCGTCCCTGAGGACTATCGTGGCGACCAGCCTTTTCCGGTTCTCATCTATCTTTCCGGAAACTCCGGCCCCGCGATGGAGGGCGCGCTGCTGGCCAATGAAGGCGTCGCCGACAGCAGCTATTTGGTCGTCTATCCGCACGCCAACGGATTCTGGTGGCACTCCCGGCCCACGGCCATGATCAGCGCGCTGCTCGACGACCTGCCGCGCCGCTTCAACGTGGACACGCGCCGCATCTACCTCACCGGCCTGAGCAACGGAGGCACCGGCGCGTTCTACTACTCCACCCTCTGGCCGCACCGCTTTGCCGCAGCCGTTTCCGCCATGGGCGCCGGTGTCTATGTCCCGGAGTTGGAAAAGGACAACGAGCCGCAGATCCGCAACAGCGACAACCTGCCCATGCTCTTCCTGCACGGCGCACAGGACGTAGTCATCACCGCCGACGCCACCCGGGACACGGTGGAGCAGATGGGCTCTCGCGCAGCGCCGCTCGAAAGCCACATCTTCCCCGAACGCGGACACGAGATCATGCTGGGAAACGGCGATGAGGGCATGACCCTGGAGTTTTTCCGCCGCTTCCTGCGCGATCCCTTCCCGCGCAAACTCACCTTCCAGGCAACCACTCTGCGCGCTCCCCGGCTCTACTGGGTGGAGATGCTGGGCAAAGACGACGGATTGGCGGAAGTGAAAGCCGAAATCGAGAAGAACAACACCATCCGCTTGAACACGCGACGCGTGCGCCGCCTGCGCCTGCTGCTCCGTCCAGAACTGTTTTCGGCTCCGGGCCCGGTTCGCGTGGTATGGAATGGCCGAGAAGTTTACACCGGTGAACTCGCCCAAGGTTGTGCCGTACTCGAGCGGTCGCTGCAGGAAACTGCCGATCCCCTGCTGGCTTACACCGCCGAGCTCACGCTGGACGTTCCACGCTAAGTCATGGGACCGGGTGGCTCGGTCGCATAGGCAATGGCGTTCTTGCTGCTGTTCTTTACCGAATACATGAGGTGGTCCGCCTTCTGCACCATGGCTTCGGTCGTCTCCGGCGGCTCCTCGAAGGTGATGGCACCGATGCTGAAGGTCACCGGCCAATGCTTTCCCTTGCACCAGCGACTGCAACTCGCGATGCAGTTTGGAAAAGATCTGCCGGGCTGCGTTTTCCTGGGTTTCCGGGAAGAGCAGCGCGAACTCGTCTCCCCCCATGCGGGCCAACAGATCCGAGCGTCGCAAGTTGCTGCGGATGGTCTGGGCCACCGCCGCCAGCAGCGCGTCGCCGGCCGCGTGCCCCCGCGTATCGTTCACTGCCTTGAAGCTATCAATGTCCAGGTACGCTACCGTCAGGGCGTGGCGGTACCGGCGGGCACGGACCCGTTCCTGATCGGCCAGGCGGTAGAACGCGCGTGAGTTGTATGCGCCAGTCAGGAAGTCGTTTTGTGAAAGCTCGCGCAGCCGGTCGAAAGAGTGCTTCAGTTCCACCACCAGCAACACCGTGATCAGATAGGACCCCAGGCGGATCATCGCGTTCCAAGAGAGCACCAGGGGGCCGGCGACGGCCGCGACTCGAAAGTTGGCGGTTACGTAAGCGAGGGTGCAGAGTCCGGCAACCACAATGCCGGGCCCACGCCCGCCACGCCACGCCGCCAGCGCGATGGGCACCCAATAGAAAAGGAAGACGGCTACCTCAGTGCCGGTCACGAAATCCACGGCAAAGATCAAGAACACAAGCGCCAACGCAAGAGCGAGGACGAGCCCTTGCGGCTGCCGTTCGAGAAAGCGAAACAGGGCCCGGAACATGGGAAGCAACTCTGCCGGATGTTGGGATTGGCAGGAGACAGTCAAACTATCACACGCAAGAATGTCAGCGCCACCCAAGTGCTACCCGGCGGACACCTGTGTTTCCCGCTTCGCGCTGTACCCAATCGCGGTCAGGAAAATCGCGCTCTTGCCCGCGGCGTGTGGGGAGAAGAAGCGCACCACGTCGTCGTCATAGAACGTCAACCCCGTAGCCCCCAGCCGCAACGCGTAGGCCGCGAGATACAGCCTGCCGCCCAGAATTCCCGCCTCCAGTTGCGCGGCGCGGTAGCCGCGGTTCCCGAGCTGATCCAGGATGCGCTCCAAGTCTGCCAGAAAAAACACAGCCACGCTGGCGTCGCTCGGAAGAGCCTGCTCCAGCCCCAGCACGTACGCCTGCTGGCGAAACTCACCTGCCTTCAGCAATTCCAGCTCTCCGCGCTCGCGATCGAAAAAGTACGCGCCGGGCTGGAGGCCGTCCACGGCATTCACGATCAGGTAAAGCTGGTTGAGTTGCATGCCCGGCGCCAGAAAATCGGCGTCCACGCCGCGCGTCGAGCGCTCCAGCATGGTGGAGAGTTGCGGCAGCGTAATGGAGCTGCGCGCGAACTGCCGGCTGGAGCCGCGCCGCAGCACCACCAGCTCGATGGGATCGCGCGGCAGCGCTTCCTCGCCCAGCGGATCGAGGGGAACCATCTCGCCCCGACTGGTTGGGACTGCCGGCGCCGCTGTACCTCCGCCCCGCCACGCGGTCACTTCTTCCGCCGTGCTCAGCGACGAAGCGGCGTGCATTTCGCGCATCAACGGATAGTCCACTTCCCGGCGCGACACGGGCACAGTCTCGAGTTCGAGTTGCGAGGGCTCGCTCTGGGGTGCGGGCGCCGGTTCATCCGCACTTCCCACCGTGAACAGGGAAAAGGCCACTTCGCGCTCCGTGTCCAGGCCCAGGAGCCGGTTCACGGCCTCATCCGTGAAACCCAGCACCACGCGCGCGGGCAAAGCCTGCGCCGCGCACATGGCCAGCAGGTTGGCCAGTAGCGTCCCGTTGTCCCAGCCGAAGTGGCGATAGGTGCGCGCCTGGTACTTCCAGGCATTGCGCCAGTAGGTGCCGCTGCAGACGATGGTCAGCGGCGCCTGCGCCACGGCCGGTTGGTTGCCTGCGGCGCGCGCCAGCCATCCCCGCCAGTCTCCGCCGCGCAGCTTGCGCAGGGCAAAGTCAGCGGGCCCGAAGTGATACACGCCCGCTTCCAAATCCGGCAGGCCGCCACACACCAGGTACAACTCGATTTCGTACAGCGCTCCGGTGCAAGCCGCGGCGCGAAAGTAGATCTCGCCGCCCGGATACTTCCGCTGCCGCGTGATACCCGCGGAAAAGTGCAGCAGCAGGGACAGGCTCTTAAGGTCGGGCGTCGCGGTGGAACTACGCGGCGCCGAATCAGCAATTGCGGAGAGCGCCGCCACTCCGGTCTGCGGAACCTCGCGGGGCAAGGCTATCGGTTCCAGGCCGGGATAAATCTTGAACGGGCGCGGCTGATTCGCCCAGTCCAGAAAATGCGGATTGCTGCGGACGCTTTCCTGCGAGTGCTTGGTCTGGTTGTGATACTTCCAGGCTGCCTGCAGATCGCGGTTGGTCACCCGGCCATCTTAGCGGTAGCGCCCGCTGTTGCGCTTCTCGCGCGCGAGTTCCTCAAGAAACGTTTCGTCGCTGGTGCGCTGCTCGCGCGCAAAGCCCAGCTTGCGCCCCATCTGCTCGGCAATCTGGGAGGCAGCCTGGCGGCGGACACTCAGGTCGAGTTCGTAGCGGCGTTGCAGAAAGGTCTCAATCAGTTGCAGTTCGCCCAGTCCCAGGCGCGCGGCGTTGTACAGCGAAGCGGCCGCCGCCGGGCCCGTCTCCCATCCGGGCTTCACGTCGGCCAGCGGCTTCTCGTGGACCACCACCGTGCCGGCTACGAAGTCGCCCAGGCGCTGGTTCTGCTTGCTGAAAAACACGCTCAGGATGCCCACCGCGTACACCGCCGGCAACTGATCCACGGCCCGCAGCAGGTTGCGGCTGACGGCTTCGTACACCGTGATGGGCCGCCCGGTTTCCTTGATCACGCGCAACTGAAAGTAGCGCTTGCCCGGAGTCTGCCCGTTCCAGGCCGCTTCGAAGAACGCGAAGTAGCCGTAGTACAGGCTGAAGAACAGCAGCACCAGGATGGCCGCGGTCCAGGTCCAGGCATCCGGCCAGATGGCGGCCGTGCCTCCCAGCACCAGGGCCGCCAGCACGAACAGCACCGCGAAGGCCACGAACTGCACCAGGCTGTCAAACAGCACCGCCAGAAAGCGGCTGCCAATCCCCGCCAGCGGGAACTCCAGAGGGATCTGTTCCGGCGTCTCGATGCTAATATCTTCGTGCTCGGTCACCAATGATCTCCACGCACTGGATGGAAAAGCGCAAACCCCACTGGCAGCGCCTGGAATCGCTGCTGGAGCAGACCGGACTGGGCGGCGTCTCCTCGCTGCCCCACCGCGATTTGCAGGAACTGGGCCTGCTCTACCGGCAAACCGCGGCCGATCTCTCCTCCGTCCGTGAAGACCCGGCCAGCCGCAACCTCGCAGCTTACCTCAACCAGTTGATGGGCCGCGCTCACAACATTATCTACGCCGGCAAGGCCTCGGCGCGCGGCGGCATCTACCATTTTTACACGCGCGTCTATCCGCGCATCTTCCGCGAGACCTTCTCCTACACCCTGGCCGCCTTTACTCTGTTCCTGGCCGCGGCCCTGGCCGGCGTGATGCTCAGCCTGCACGACTCCAGCTTTCCCCAGTACCTGCTGGGCCCGCAGATGACCGACACCATCGAGCGTCGCGAGATGTGGACCCACTCCATCCTCAGCATGAAGCCGCTGGCCACCAGCTCCATCATGACCAACAACCTGGCCGTCAGCTTCTCGGCGTTTGCCTTCGGCATCACCGCCGGCCTGGGCACCATCTACATGATGCTTTTCAACGGCCTGCTCATCGGAGTGATCGGCACCGCCTGCTGGCAGTCGGGCATGAGCGTTCCCCTGTGGAGTTTTGTCGCGCCCCACGGCGTGCTCGAGCTGCCCGCCATCTTCATCGCCGGCGGCGCCGGACTGCTGCTGGCCCGCGGCCTGCTCTTCCCCGGCCTGCTGCCCCGCAAAGACTCTCTGCGCATCGCCGGTGGACTGGGCGTGCGCCTGCTGCTCGGCGCCGTCCCCTTGCTGGTGGTCGCGGGTGTGATCGAAGGCTTCGTCTCCCCTTCACATCTTCCCGTGCCGCTGAAATTCCTCCTCGCCGGCGCCCTGGGCGCCATCCTGGCGTCCTACCTGGCCTGGGGAGGAAGAGAGGATTGACCGGGATTTGTGATTTGTAATTTGTGATTTGTAATCTTTGGACCTCGTCTCTCACACTCCATTTCAGAGCGAGCACGATCACCGAAAAGAAATTACAAATCACACATCGCACATCACACATCAGACATCGCACATCTACAGCAAGCTCCTCTCCTTCACCTCCAGATAATGATTCACCAGCGCGGTTGAGAGCCTGCCCGGCTCCATCTCATGGGCCAGCGCGCCGTGGTGGCGGAGCTGGCGCAGCAGCAGTTCGCGGCGCTGCACCATCTCCTGCGCGGCCACGTGCTGGTACATTCCCCGGGCGTCAGCGGGCCGGGTGGCCGCGAGCCGCGTGAGGTCCGGATTGCCGATCACGCAGAACAGCACCAGGTGCTGCGGCATGAGTTGGTAGGCGCCCTGGATCACGTCGGGCGTCATCGCGGTTTCGGCCAGGTCGGTAATCCACACCACCAGGCTGCGGCGCTTTTGCGCGTTGACCAATGCGTAGGCCGCGCCCAAGTGGTCGGCTTCATAGGCTTCGCTGCGCACCAGCGCAAGCTGCTCCACCAGCGCGCGCAAATGCGCGCTGCCGCGCGCCGCAGGAACCCGCTGCCGGGTCTCGCGTCCGTAGGCCAGTAGCCCGACGCGGTCTCCGGAGTAGAGCGCCACCTGCGCCAGGCTCAGCGCCGCGTTGACGGCGTAGTCCAGCTTGCTCAAACCGGCCACGCGCGCGCGCAACAGCCGCCCGGCATCCACCACGATCCATACTGCCTGGCTGCGTTCCACCTGGTGGACCTTGGTGATCAGCTTGCCGCGCCGGGCAGTGGCCGTCCAGCAGACATCGCGCTTCTCGTCGCCCGCAACGTACTCGCGCAGGCTTTCGAACTCACGTCCCTGGCCGCGATAGCGGGTCAGCCGCTTTTCCATCTCGATCTGCCGGCTGCGCAGCAGGTAGATGGTGTGGCGCTTGGCTTCGTCGAGGTCCGGATAGACGCGCACCGTCTGTGCCAGGTCGGCGCGCGCCCAGCGCTCCGCCAGCCGCAGCCCGCTCTGGTAGCGCAGATGGACGCTGCCCAGCCGCGCATCGCCGCGCTCGGCGGGATGGAGCGTGTAGGCAGCGCGGCCCTCGCCGCCCGCCGGAGCCGTCATCGCAAGACTGGCAGGCTCGCGGCGCAGCGCCACGGCCACATCGTCCACCGCTTCGACGCGGATGGAAACTTGCCCGCGGTTGCGAACTTCCACTTCCACTTCGCTCTTGACCGCCAGTGCAACCGGAGCGCTCCACAAGCGCGCGACCTCGAGTTGTTCCGGACGCGGAAGCCGCTTCCAGTCCCACGCCCAGGCCGCCACCACCAGCAAGTCCCACGCCACCATTCCATAAACGAAGCGCGCATCCCAGATGCCCGGCCCGATCCACACCAGTCCAACCAGCAGCAGCACAAAGAAACGCGGACCGAACGCCCCCGGCCAGCGCCGAGCCACCTGCGCCGCCGCCGACGCATTGCGCGGCACCAGAGGCCCCATTCTGCCCACCGCCGGTTGAGCTGTCGCTCCCATATTTTTCTTATTGCTTATTGCTTACTGCTTATTGCCTCTTGCCTTTGTCTTTCCTACCTCCTGCCTCCTCATTTGGGCACCTCCACCCCGGCAATCACTTGCGTCAGCACGTGGTCGGTGGTCAGGCCTTCCAGGTCGGCCTCCGGCTTCAGCAGGATGCGATGCCTCAAGACCGGCGGGACCGCAGCCTTGACGTCGTCGGGGATAAGGTAATCGCGCCCGTCCAGGGCAGCCATGGCTTTGGCCACCTGCATCAGGCAGACGGTGGCGCGCGGGCTGGCGCCCAAACTCAGCGACGGCCAGTCGCGCGTTCGGCGTGCCAGGTTGGTGATGTAGCGAAACAGCGCGGGCTCCACCTTCACCGCCGCCACTTCCTGGCGCGCCCCCGCCAGCAAGGAGTTCTCCAGCGGCGCCAGTCCCATGCGGTCCAGGTCGTGCGGGTTGAAGCCTTGTTGATAATTGTTCAGGATGGCTTGCTCCTGCTCCGCGGTGGGATACCCCACCACAATTTTCATCAGAAAGCGGTCGAGCTGCGCCTCCGGCAGAGGATACGTACCCTCAAACTCCACTGGATTCTGCGTAGCGAAGACGGTGAAGTTCGCCGACAGCCCGTGGCGCACGCCGTCAATCGTCACCTGGCGCTCTTCCATGGCTTCCAGCAGCGCCGCCTGCGTGCGCGGAGGCGTGCGGTTCACTTCGTCCACCAGCAGCAGGTCGGTAAACACCGGGCCTTTGTGCAGCGCGAAGGAACTGGTGGCCATGTTGAAGACGCTGGCGCCGACGATGTCCGCCGGCATCAGGTCGGCGGTGCACTGCACGCGCTGGAAGTTGACCTGCAGGATGCGTGCCAGTGTTTTTACCGCCAGCGTCTTGGCCAGGCCGGGAAAGCCCTCCACCAGAGCATGTCCTCCGGTCAGCACCACCACCAGGAACTGCCCTAGCGCCGCCTCCTGGCCCACGATGCACTTGGCCAGTTCCGCGCGCGCCCGCGCCGCAAAGGTTGCCACCTGTCCGCTCATGGGTTCTCCCTAACTCTCACGTCTGTCATCCTGAGTCCCGACCTGTCGGGGCGAAGGAGCTTACGCAACGCTTCTACTGAACGTGCCGCTCACAGGACCACGTCTTTCAATCAGCAATCAGCAATCATCAATCCTCAATTCTTCTTCCTCTTCCCCACCAGCTCCAGCTCCTCCGCGTGCTGATGGAACCGCTGCACCAGTTGCAGCGCCTGGGCATCGGTCAGATCCGGATTCCCCGCCACCGCTCCCGCCTGCTCCAGCGTGCTGCGCAGCTCGCGGTCCTTGGCGCCCAGCCGCTCCCGCGCGCTCTCGGCCAGCGCCGCAGCTCCGGTTTCGGGAGGCAGCCCCAGCCGTTTCGACAGCAGGTAGCGGAAGCGCTGGTGCGCAATCTCCACCGCCGCCGGCGCCGCCCGCGCGCGGGCGTAGAGCCCGCCCAGGGTTTCCACAAACTCCAGCGGAGACAATCGCGATTCCGGCGCCGGGGCGCGCACCGGCCCGCTGCGCCGCGAAAAGGTGATCACCACCGCAATGCCCAGCAGCCCCAGTTGCGCCACCGCCCACGCCAGCGAGGTGGCGCCGAAGTACGACCACAGCGAGCGCCGCCGGCCGTGGTAGTACTCATCCCACAGAATCCTCGTCTCCCCCGGAACGCCCGCCACGTTGAGCAGCAGCTCCATGCTTCCCTTCTCCATCAGGCCGGCGTTGGTGAGCAGCGACGAATCCGCCCACCAGATCACGCGCCCATCGCCCACGTGGTAGATCACCGCCACCACATTCTTGCCTCGCTGGTAGAGCGGCAGATGCGAGCGGTACCGGTTTCCCCAGCGCGCAATAGCCGCCAGCCGGATCTCGGGCACGCCCCGCGTCAGCGGGCTGGGAAGCACCGCGGCGTAGACCGCGGGATCGAGGCTGAGGGTTTCCGGGCGCTGAAGATCGTATTCGGGAACGAAAGCCTCGCCCATTGCGCCCATCACCAGCACTCGTCCGCCCTCGGCCAGAAAGTTGCGCACCGCCTGCCGCTCCTCCGACGACGGCGCCAGGAATGGATCGGCAAGGATCAGCAGCGTGCCCTTGGGCTCCGCCGGCAGGTCCAAGGCTGAAGTCTCCCAGCGCTGCACGTTGTACCCCGTTTCTTTCAGCAGCAGGAACGCCGCCTTGGCGCCGCCCGAGGTCGCTGAATAGGTGGAGGGGTAGCCAACCGACTCCTCCTGCGGCGGCGCCGCCACCAGCGTCGCCACCAGCATCATCACCAGCAGGATGCCGGTGACGATCAGGATTTTTCGATCGCCGGCTTCGAGCGTGACAGGCATCCCAGTTGCTCCAGTTGTGCGCGCGCTTGTTGAAAGTCGGCTGCGGTGGCCGCCTGGTATCCGTACCAGATGACCTCAAAGCTTCGCGTCAGGTCGGCCACCAGCGAACGCTGCGCATACGTTTGCGGAATCCGCCGCAGGTGCTCGCGCGGAGTGCGCGCGCGATCGGGCTTCACTACTCCCGCTTCTTCCACCCGGCTGATGGCGGCCCAGTACGCGCAGTGCACCGCTTCCCGATAGTCGCCGCGACCAGCCGCCGCCAGCGCATCTGCCATCCACTGCGACGAACTGCGCCGCGCGATGAGCTCCGTTTCCAAATGCACCGGCGCATCACTCTTCGCCGCGGACTCCAGCGCCCGCTTCAGCCACAACACCAGAAGGGCCAGCGCCAGGGCGATCACGGCCCACACCGCCAGCTCGCCGGCAGCGGGATACCCGCGAAGGCCGCCGAACAGCTTCTCCATCAGGCGATAAAGCCACAGCGTCACCTGGTCGCGCAGCCGGTCGAACCAGTTGGGCGGACGCACCGAATGGAACTCGCGCCGGTTCAGGATCTCGCCCAGCTTGGCACGCGCTCCCGGCAGGGGCGCCGCGGCTGCCTCCAGGGAGCGTGCTTCTTCGCGCATCAGCGCCAGACGCTGCTGGATGTCGCCGGCAATCCGCTTGCGCTTGGCGGGATCCCGTTCGAACTCCGCCACCGACGCGCGCAACCACTCGGTGGAAACCTCCACGCGCCCCTCCCGCACCTGTACTGACACGCTCTCCGGGAACGACTGCCGCAATGCCCCGGCTTCTTCCGGACGCGCTTCCAGGCCGGCCGCGCCAGACAGCCACTGCTCCAGGCTCGCCGAGTACGCGGGCAAATCCAGTTCAAGGCGCGGAGGTCCGGCAGCGGCGTACTGCTGCGCGCTGGCTGAAATCGCAGACAGCAGCGCCACCACACAGATCGCGTTGCGCAGAGCAGTCATCAGCCTATGGGTGCGGGAGGTGGCGGTGGATTTTCCGGCGGCGGAGGAGGAGGCGCTGCGGGCGAAGGCGGAGCCCCGGCGGCGGGCGGCGTGCCGCTATCCAGCGCGGCCATCATGTACTGCAGGTCGAAGCCTTCCTTACGCACGCGCTCGTCGTAATAGATCAGGGCCAGGGCGATGGCAACCAGCGGCGTGATCAGGATCCCGGTGACCGACGCCCCGAACTGCGCCAGCACCTGGAACACCAGGCCGGCCGGGGTCTCCTGACCCACCACCACCGCGACAATCGTGAATGGCAGCTGAAACAGGGCCGCGGCGGCGTACTGCAGGACTCCCACCAGCAGGTACACCAGCAGCACTCGCACCCAGCTTCCCTTGGTCAGCGCGATGCTGCGCTCGATGGCGGGCATGGTCTTCAGGTCTTCAATCACCGCCGCCGGCACCGCCACTGCTGTGCGCAGTACCACCCAGATTCCAGGAATAATGCAGAGCAGGAAGCCGGCCACCGACGCGAAGCCGACCACGATCCAGATCAACAGCAGGCGGAACATCCGGAACTTCATGCGGTCGTAGGCCTGCCCGATGGTGGTCACGCGGCCCAGGTAGATTTCCGAGATGGCGAAAGTGGTGGCCGCTTGCGCCAGCGCGTAGGTCAGCATGTAGAGCACCAGCAACAGCGGAGCCAGAATCAGGATCGCTAATCCAAACGCAACCTCCGGAACCGAACTCGCCTCCTTCATCAGCGGCTGCATCAGCACGATGCCGACGGTGATGGCCATCACGATCAGGTTGGGTGGCGCCGAGACCCCCACGAACAACACGAAGTGCCGTCGGTACAGGGTAATGGTGCGGTCCAGCAGTTCCCCGGTGTTCAGGGGCCGCAGCGAAATGGTTCCGGGAGCGCTCATGCCACTTTCAGCAGCAAAGCGCGGATATTACCACAGGGCCGTGCTTCATCCTGAAGGCGGCTGGCTCTTGTTTGCGCTTTCCTCCCTCCTCCCTCCTGCCTCCTGCCCCCTGCCCCCCGCCTCCTCCCTCCTGTTACCCTCTTATCCCGGAGAGGTTCCCGTGCCCGGCGAAGCGGCAGTGGAGTTTCGTAGTGTTTCGTTCCGTACTCCGGAGCAGCGCTTGCTGCTGCAGGATTTGAATCTCGAAGTGCGTCCGGGCGAAGCGCTGGTTCTGCTGGGACGCAGCGGTTCCGGCAAGACCACACTGCTCAAGCTCATCAACCGCTTGCTGGAGCCCGCCGCCGGCGACGTGCTGGTGGAGCAGCGTTCCACGCGCGATTGGGATGCCATCCGGCTGCGGAGGCGTATCGGCTACGTCATCCAGGAAACCGGACTCTTCCCGCACTTCACCGTGGAGCGCAACGTCGGGTTGGTGCCACGACTCGAAGGCTGGGCGCCGGATCGCATCCGCGCCCGCGTGGAGGAACTGCTCCGGGTGTTGGGCCTGGAGCCGGAAAAGTTCTGCCAGCGCTTTCCCCACCAGCTTTCCGGCGGACAGCGGCAGCGCGTGGGCGTGGCCCGCGCCCTGGCCGCCGACCCGCCCATCCTGCTCATGGACGAACCCTTCGGCGCGCTCGACCCGGTGACCCGCGCTGACATTCAGACCGAGTTTCTGGCGCTGCAACAGCGCCTGCATCTGCAGAAGACCATTGTGTTCGTCACCCATGATTTGCGCGAAGCCCTGCTGCTGGGCTCGCGCATCGCCCTGATGGACGAGGGCCGGCTTGCCGGCGTGTTCACGCCGCGCGAGTTTCTCCGGTCCGGCGATCCCGCGGTCGCCGCTTATGTAAGCGCGTTTCGCACCGCCGACCAGGCGCTGGAAGGACTATGACTTGCGGCGCGTGCGTTTTTGAAAGGGCGCGGCTTCAGCTGCGCCGACGGAGTCAGTTTTTAGGAATTGTCATCCCGAGCAAGCGCGAGCCGAGCCCGGAACGAAGTGACGGGCGAGGGAGCGCGAGCCTAGGGATCATGGTTTTGCTTTTTGAAAAGCACCACCGTGCCCCAAGAACGCATCCACCGGGGCGTTAGCCCCTGAAAGTAACGAGACCTCGCAATGCCCGACTTCTTTCTCAAGAACCAAACGCAGATTTACATGCTCAGCCTGGAACACATGTGGCTGGTGGGCGTCGCCATGGCGCTGGCAGTGGCCATCGGCGTGCCGCTCGGCATCGTACTCACGCGCTTCCCCTGGGCGCGCAAGCCGGTGCTGGGCATCAGCAACGTGATGCAAACCATTCCCAGCCTGGCGCTGTTCGGCTTCCTGCTGCCGCTGCCCTGGCTGGGCGCGCGCGCCGACCGGCTGGCTATCACTGCGCTCACGCTTTATGCGCTGCTGCCCATCATCCGCAACACTTACGCCGGCATCGCTGGTGTGGACCCGGCAGTCCGCGAAACTGCCCGCGGCATGGGTATGACCGACCTCCAGATCCTCGTCCAGGTCGAACTGCCACTGGCGCTCAGCGTGATCCTCGCCGGCGTGCGCGTGGCCACCGTGATCTGCGTAGGTGTGGCCACCATTGCCGCCGCCGTCGGCGCCGGAGGACTTGGCGAATTCATTTTCCGCGGCGTGGCCATGGTCAACAACGACTTGATTCTCGCCGGAGCTGTCCCCGCCGCGCTGCTGGCCATCTTCGCCGACCTCGGCCTGGGCTTGGTCGAGCGCAAACTGAAGCCTGCGACCTAGAACGCACTACGATAACGATGAACGGACGCATCATCACCGCGCTCCTTCTGGTCTTGCTCACCGCCTGCGGCCCGGCGCGCGAGGAGCGCGTTGTCGTCGGCTCCAAGCACTTCACCGAGCAGGTTGTCCTTGCCGAATTGATCGCGCAACACCTGGAAGCCAAAACCGGCATGCCGGTGGACCGCCGCTTCTACCTCACCGGCAGCTACATTGCCCACCAGGCCCTGCTCTCCGGGCGCATCGACATGTACGTGGAATACACGGGAACCGCGCTTTCCGCCGTGCTCAAGCAGGAGCCTTCCGGGACCAGCGCGGAGGTGCTCGAGCGCGTGCGCCGCGCCTACGCCGAGCAGTACAGCCTGGAAGTCACCGAGCCGCTGGGCTTCAACAACACCTTCGCCCTGGTCATCCGCGGCGAAGACGCCGCGCGTCTGGGCATACGCACGCTCTCGCAGGCCGCGGCCTACACTCCGCAGTGGCGCGCCGGCTTCGGCTACGAATTCCTGGAACGTCCCGACGGCTATCCCGGCCTGGCCAAAATCTATCAGCTCAAGTTCGCCGAGCCGCCGCGCATTATGGACATGGGACTGCTCTACCGCGCGCTCAAGGAAAAGCAGGTGGACTTCGTGGCCGGCAACTCGACTGACGGCACCATCGCGGCGCTGGGCTTCGTCGCCTTGGAGGACGATCGCCACTACTTCCCGCCTTACGACGCCGTGCCTATCGTCCGCCGCGAAACCATCCAGCGCCATCCGCAGGTGCGTAAAGCTTTGGCCGAGCTGGCCGGCAAACTTTCCGAGGACGAAATGCGCCGCCTCAACTACGCCGTGGACGGGGAACACCGCGACGTCGCCGACGTGGTCCGCGAGTTCCGGCAGAAGAAGGGACTGTAGTGTGGAAGCGGGCGACCTCGCCCGCGTCTTGGCCGTTGGTGGGATGCGCAGGTGAGGTCGCCCGTTTCCACACCTGGCCGTGGCTCCGGCTTCGAGGGTCTTTTACTCTGCCGCCACCGGCGCTGTGACCGGCCGGTCCAGCCGGCGCGTGATGGCGGTGAGCAGAAGCACACCCACGGCGACCTGCGCCGCGATCCCCGCCACCGCCATCACTACGGGGATTTCCCGATCCAGGGGTGCGAACGGCGTCAGCACGCTGAGCAGCAAGTTGTCGAACCGCTCCGTAGCCGAATGAATCACCAGCATGACCACAACCACGGCCACGTACTGCAGCATCAACAGAGCGGCGCCCTTGGTTACCGCGTTCTTCATGCGAGTGAGCTTGCACCACTGCAGAAACAGGACGTCGCGCACGGCAAACACCAGTAGAAACAGCAACTGCGTGGCCGTCCAGCCCAGCTTCCATTCCTTGAGTGGTATTCCGGAGCTCAGCGCGTACAGCGCCAGCATGGCGTAGCTTATCACCGCCGCCAGCGCCAGCCAGGGCCAGGGCAGCCCGTTTTCTGAAAAGTAGCCGGCCTCTCCGGCCTTGAAACGCCGCCACCAGATCTTGAGTGGTTCGCGCGGCGTCACCGCGGCCATGCCGGCCCCGGCAAAAAGAAGCGCCCCGTTCAGGAACAGCACCATCACCCGGATGATGTCCTCAGGGCCAGACACCTCTTCCAGGCCCCGGCCCAGGCTATTGCGGTCCAGGAAGGCATAGAACAGCAAGTTCAGGTAGACCACCAGGCCGATTGCCTGCCAGCGTGAAAGCAGGCTGATTTCCTCCACCTCTTTCTTGAGGTTGCGCCGGATCATCAGCACCAGCCAGGCCGCCATGCTTACCTGCAGAGCGGGCGTCAGCAAGAGCAGGCTGAGGGGAGAACCGAAGATCAAAGGAACCACGGGCGCAGCGTACATGTCCATGTCCGGGTGCGCGCCGTGGAGGTGAAGTACCGCCGGGACACTGCTCAGCGCGGCCAGCCCCGGGAAAGGGCCATGTCCCGCAGTCAAACTCAATCCCCCCAGCGCCCACAGCAGGAGGAAGCCGCTGAAGCCCACACCTCGTACCGGCTTCTCCATGGACAGCGACATCAGCAGGGCAAATAGTCCGAACAACGGCGCAAAGACCAGCAACAGCGCATACGTTGCCAGGATGGTGACCTGGGAGACGCCGTACAGCAAGCCCGCCGCCAGCGACACCGGCAGCGAACAAACGATGGCAAACAGCGCCACCACCGGCGCTCCCATCAGCTTGCCCACCAGCAGCTCGTCGGCGGTAAGCCGCGTGGTCCTCAGGAAGTCGTAGGTCTTCAGCACGCGCTCGCCGGAGATGGCGTCGGAACACGCGGACGTCCACCACAAGCACAGCACCACGCCCTGCCCGCCCAGCAGCGTGGCGTAGAAGATACCCAGAAACGTGTGCCAGTCGTCTTCGGCGGCGAGCCAGCAAAACAGCCCGGTGATGGCGCAGATCACCAGCACCAGCATCGCGACAAAGGCCATGCGCGCCGGCCGCAGCTCCGCGCGAACATGGCGGATGAACTCCGGGTTGCGCCAGAACTCGACCAGCATCACATCACCTGGTGATGCGACAGCTTCAGATACACGTCTTCCACCGTCTGCTTCACTTCTGTGAATCCCAGCACCCGGATCCCCGCCGCCAGCAGCGCGGCCAGCAGCACGCTCAGTTCTTCCTCCGAGCCCGCGAACCGGAAAACCGCTTCCCGCCCGCGCACCATCACGTCGGACACATGGGTCGCCGCCTTCAGAGTGGCCTCGGCGTTCCCCTCGCCCACCCAGCTCATGCGCACCACGCGCAATTGCGATTCCGCGGCCACAATTTCCTCCAGCCGCCCGCTGCGCAGCATGCGCCCTTTTTCCATCACTCCGATGGACGTGCAGAAGCCTTCCAGTTCGGTGAGAATGTGGGAAGAAATCAGGATGGTCGCGCCCTGCTCGCTCAGCGCCTTGAGCAGGTTGCGCAGATCAAAGCGCGCCTTGGGGTCCAGCCCCGAGGCCGGCTCGTCCAGCAGCAGCACCTTGGGACGATGGATAATGGCGCGCGCGATGCCCAGCCTCTGCTTCATGCCCCGCGAAAGCCCCTTGATCAGGACGTTGCGCTTCACCTCCAGGCCCACCTGCCCAATCACTTCCTCAATGCGCGCTGGAATCTCCGCCTCCGGCATCTTGTAGGCGTGCGCGAAGTAGTCCAGGTACTCCCACACCTTCAGGTCTTCGTACACCGAGAAGAAATCCGATAGGTAGCCGATGAACCCGTGCGCCCGCTCCGGCTCTTGATGCACATCTACCCCTGCGATGAAGGCCTTCCCCGCTGTCGCCGAGAGCAGGCCGCAGGCCATGCGGATGGTGGTGGTCTTGCCCGCGCCGTTCGGCCCGATCAGTCCGTAGATCTCGCCTTCCGGTATCTCGACGTCAATGTCGTTCACCGCGACCAGGTCATCGAACTCGCGGCGCAGCTTGGCAAGCCGTATCATGGCGGCGTACATGGTACTGCATGCGGTCACTCCAGGTTCCAGGAGCGTGCAAAGTGTTTTACCGATGCCGGGTCACAATCTTCGGCGCACTCCTCTGCCTGCTGCCGTTGTGTGCAGCAGTCTCCGCGCATGCCGCGGAGAAGCCGAAAGTCCGCGCGGTCACCGCCTTCGTTCGCCTCGACCGCGCGACCTACGAAACCCAGGTGCGCGAGGCCGTCGAAATGCTGCGCGCCGCGAAGAAAGAACTGGAAGCGGCCGGCTACGAAGTGCAGTCCATTCGCATCGCCACCCAGCCCTTCCCGGAGTACGTCCACGGGCTGAGCCGCAAGGACGCGCTGGCCTTTTTCCGCGCCTACGATGCGTTGGCTCAGAAAGAAGGCTTCGACGCCGCCATCGGCCCCGCCATGCTGCGCGATACCGACGACCCCGCCGAGGCCGAGCTGCTCGCCGAAGTGCTGCTCGAAACCAAGGCCCTCAATGCCAGCCTGACCGTGGGCGCTGAGGACGGCGTCCACTGGAACGGCGTGCGCGCGGCCGCCCGCCTCATCAAGTTGCTGGGCGAGAAGTCGCCGCGCAGCCAGGCCAATTTCAACTTCGCGGCCACCGCCATGGTTCCCTCGAACACTCCGTTTTTCCCGGGCGCCTATCACCGCACGCTGGGACGCGAGTTCGCCATCGCCCTGCAGTCGGCCAACCTGGTCGCGGAGGCGCTCAAGACCGGCGCAGGCGACGCCGAGAAGGCTCGCCGCGAGCTGCGCGAATCTCTGGGCGAGCACGCCAAGCGCATCGAAGCCGCCGCGCGCGCGTTCGCAAAACGAAGCCGCTGGAAGTACGTGGGCATGGATCTTTCGCCCGCGCCTTTGAAGGACGTATCCATCGGCGCGGCCCTTGAGAACTTTACCGGGGCTCGCCTGGGATCGAGCGGCACGCTCACCGCCGCCGCCGCCGTCACCGCCGCCCTGCGCGACATTCCCGTGGAGCGCGCCGGTTATTCCGGACTGATGCTGCCCGTGCTCGAAGACGAAACCATCGCCCGCCGCTGGAGCGAAGGCGCGCTTTCCATCGATGCGCTGCTCGCCTATTCCGCGGTTTGCGGCACCGGACTCGACACCATTCCCCTATCCGGCGACGTGACCGTGGAGCAATTGGAGCGCATCATTGGCGACATGGCCACGCTGGCGGTTCGCCTGCGCAAGCCGCTCTCCGCGCGCCTGATGCCCGTGGCCGGCAAAAAAGCCGGCGACCGCACCGACTTCGACGACCCCTTTCTGGTGAACGCCGTGATTCAACCACTGCCGTAGGGCCGGCACCAGGAGGTGGATTTGAGAGGAAATAATCACTGCGGGGAGGTTTCGGCTTCATAGTGCCCTTTCAAAGCCTCGTCGCTGATGGCGGGCTCTGAACATGGCACATGCTTGGGCAGCTCTTTGGCGCTAAACCTGGTGGTACCTGTCACATGGTGGCGGTCCCCAGCAACATCGCCGAAGGACAGATCCCAGCGTGTTGTGTCTCGGGCAAGCTGCTCCGATGTCGCCTGCGGAAACGAAAACAGCAACCACCCACAAACGATCTCGCCCGGGCCAACTGGCTTAAGAGTCTTGTTGAATAAGAGCATTTCTGGAAGAAGCACCATCAAGGGTTTGTCGGTTCGTCTACTACCAGCCACCCAACGGCGTCGAATGATTACGGGGCTTGCTTCCTCGATCTTCAAGGACTGCGCGCTGATAGACAGTCTGTATTCCTCCACGATAGTTGGCGTTGAGCCAGCGTTTTTAACAGCAACCAGTAAGAGAGCAACTGCACCACGACTTTTCGCTTCCCGCGACTCAGGGGTAGCATGTGCGGCTGAGAAGTCTTCTCCTGAATAAAAGGCATCGAACATAGCTATTTGGCGTATCTCCCCATAGATAGATTGAGGCCAAATCCATGCCGCAACCCCAACGCCAACAACGATTATTAGAAGCACCGCAATTACTCCCCTGCAGATTTTCGATCGGCGACTGTCACAGGCCTGAATCCAATTCGTATGTAAGGCTGCATAGATAAAGAAGCTGACCATGAGAGCAACAAGCAATACGACCATTGCTGGTGAGTTCTTTCCGTACTGCTGAAGGATGAAAAGGAGCACAACCCATGCAAGGCCAAGGCCAGCGCTGACTTTGGATTTGGATCCTTCCTTGCCACCCATGAATTCATGTTATATGCACCTCGGCCCTAAGATTTACCGATTTGCAAAGGTTTCTTTCCGGGACTCGAGGGCTGAGACAAGCGTGGCTAGCGCAAAATCGGGACCAGCAGCCGCACGAACGCCACAATCACGACCACTCCGGCCACGTCGAGCAAAATTCCGTAACGAATCATGCGACCCAGGGGAACGTAGCCTGACCCATAGACGATGGCGTTGCACGGAGTCGACACCGGCAACATGAACCCGAGGCTGGCGCCGAAGGTCGCGCCCAGCGCCGGCGGAAGCGGATCGGCGCCGGTGCTCTGCGCCACGGCGATGACCACCGGGACGA
>CAYTIL010000006.1:0-146670 GCA_964437985.1 uncultured Acidobacteriaceae bacterium | reverse complement strand
CACGGCGGGGAAGGCGGGCGTGCACGTCCCCTGGCTGGGGGTGGCGGAGACGAACGTGGCCGCCGCGCCCGTGAAGTTATCGGTCAGGGCGACCATGGTGGCCGGGGTGACGGTACCGCTGTTGGTGACCGTGACCACGTAAGTGACGTTGCCTCCGCCCACCGCCATGGGATCGGGCGAGTCGGTCTTGGTTACCGCCAGGTTGATGCCGTTGACCACCGTGGTCTCCACGTCCGAGTTGTTGGCGGCGTTGGGATCGGTGGTGGCGGTGGCCACGGTGACCGTGTTAGTCACCGTGCCCAGCGCCGCGGTGTTCAGGTCCACGGTCACGATCACGCTGGTCATGGCCGGGATGTCCCCCAGGTTGCAAACGATGGGCAAGTCAGCGTTGCAGGTGCCCTGGGCGGGCGTAGCCGCGAAGAACGTGGTGGCCGCCCCGCTCGGGGTGTCGGTGACTACCACACCGCCGGCGGTGGCCGCTGCATCCGTGTTGGTTACGGTAATGATGTAGCTGACGAAGGCCGCGTGGGTGACCGGATCGAAGGCATCAATCTTGGCCACGGAGACATCGGCCGAGCCCACGCCGGTGACTACTTGGGCGGCGTCGTTGGCGGCGTTGGGATCAAGAGCCGAAGTAACCGAGACGTCGTTGATGATGGAGCCAGAAGCCATAGCCGGGACCATCACCTGGATGGTGACCGTGGCGCTGGCTGCGTTCGCCAGGCTGCCCAGGTTGCAGGTAATGGTGGGGAAGGCGCCGTCGTTGCAGGTACCCTGGCTGGGCACGCTCATGCCCACCAGGGTCGGCATTACGGTGCCGCTGAAGACGTCGGTCAGGAGGATGCCCCCGGCAATGGCGGGGCCATTGTTGGTGACGGTGACGGTGTAAGTGACGGTGGCGCCGGGCAGCGCTGCAACCCCGCCGGTGTCATCTACCTTGGTCACGGCCACGTCCGCGGGCTGGGGCACGAAGGCGATGGCGTCCATACCAGTCTGAGTCGGTCCCACGTCGGTCACGACACCGGTAGCTGTGTCCAGCGTGACCAGGAAACTAAAGGGGCCGGTTCCGAACATGGTTCCGGTCAAGGGAGCAGCGTCCATGGCGTTGATCCGGCTAATGGAGGCGGCGGAAAAGTCCATGGCGATCGAAGACGAGATCATACCGGTCGCCGGATCAATGTTCTGCAGAGTGGCAGAATTGGCGCGGAACAGAGTCCCGCTGAAGTCGAAAGAGAGGCCAAGCCCAGCACCGAAGGTTCCAGTGTTTCCCACGAGTGTGCCAGCGCCCGTCCCTGTATTGAAGGTGAATATGCTGTCGGCAACGGTACCGAACAGGACTCCGTCCACGGGATTGAAGCTGATGTCCTGGGCCCTGTTTGTGCCGGTGGGGCCGACCTCAGTTCCGATTCCCGTGCACGGATCGATGGTGATCAGCACGGCCGTGTTAGATCCGTCCGCGCGGTCACCAATGGCGAACAGTGTGCTATCCGAGCGGCGGAACGCCATGCCGCTGACCTCCTCGAAGCCGACGGCCCCGATCAGGGCGGCGGCGCCGGTGGCCGAGTTGATGGAATAGAACAGGGATTGTACGGGACCTCCTTGGTTGGGGCCGATGTGCGCGGCGCCGTAGAGCGATTGCAGCGGCGGGCACACGGGCGGAGGCGAAACCACGGCCATGCCATTCAATGCAAGGCCGCCGCCGATTGTGCCGACCAGCGTAAGCGCGCCCGAGGTCAGGTCAATGGTGAAAAAATCGCCGCCGTTAGCAACAAAGGCCGAGCCGTCGGCCGCGATGTCGAACGTACTTCCGCCAAAGGAATTGACGCCCAGCGGTCCTATCGTGAAGAGCAGGCCGCTGTTGGGCGAGGTGGGCGCGCCGCCCACGCTGCCCTGGCGGAATAGAACATCTTGTTGAAAATCGATCCCGAACAGAGTAGTCGAGGCCGCGCCCGCAAAGTTGTTGTCGTAAGCCAGAGCCTCAACCCCCGGATCCATACCGACATTCGCGTCGGTCGCGTCATAGGCGAGGTTGGTATCCGTTCCCGCCAGCGTTCCGTCGTTGGGATTGACGCGGAAGTTATCCTCGAGACTGCTGGTCAAGCGCAGCCGGTCGGTCACCGGATTAAAGTCCACGCCGTCAGCGAATGGAACCGCCCCGGGGGTTCCCACTAGCGTGGCCGCGCCCGAAATGGTGTCAATGGTATACAGCCGGTCTTCGGACGTCCACAGGTAGAGCTGCCCGTTAGCGGGGCGGAAATCCATGCCCCCTACGACCTCGCTCCCTGACAGGCCGGTGATGGCCACGGTAGCGTCAATGGTGCCCGGCGTGGCGCTGCTGAAACGCACCAAGTCCGGGGTGGGGCCACCGGTGACACCGAAAATGGTGTGCTGCGCCTGGGCGGAGGGAGTCAACGCCAGAACCAGCGTGAGCATTGTGAAAAGCGTCGCGAGTACCTGCAATCGGGATTTCATGGATTTCGGCTCTCCGTATGGGATAGAAATTCCGCGCCCTCAGACAGCGGTGCAGCCTAACGCGCAGGGACGGCAATCCTACACCCTTCGCTTTCGCGCCGTCAACGAAAAGGCCACCGCTGAGGCGATGTGCGATGGGTACTGAATGTGCGATGTGTGATAGGCGATGTGTGATGTTGGATGTGTGATGTTTGATGTAAAAAAGCCCTTGAACCATGAGAGCGAATCGCTGATCGCGAATCGCTGATCGCGAATCGCAATGGGTTGCTCTAAATAGCTTTGGGGCCAGGGAAACATCAAACATCACACATCGAACATCCTACATCCGCACATCGCACCTCTTGCACTATAATGCCGGGCTTGCTGCACCGGGGACTCCCCCATGTCCCAAATTTTCCATCGCAGCACCAACACGATCTCCCGGCTGAGCATTTACGGAGCCGTGTTTGTACTCGCCGGAGCGGCGTGGACGGGCGCGGAGATCCAGCGCTCGGGCTACGTCACCAACCAGGGCGACGCCCGCGAGCAGGCCGTGCCCTTCAGCCATCAGCACCACGTTGCCGGCCTGGGTCTGGATTGCCGCTACTGCCATACGTCGGTGGAGACTTCGGGATTCGCCGGCATTCCGCCCACGCGCACCTGCATCGGGTGCCACTCGCAGATCTGGGCGGACGCTCCCATGCTGGAGCCGGTGCGCGAGAGCTGGCGCAGCGGGAAATCGCTGGTGTGGACGCGCGTCCACGACCTCCCCGACTTTGCCTACTTCGACCACAGCATCCACGTGGCCAAAGGCGTGGGCTGCACCACCTGCCACGGCCCGGTGGACCAGATGGCGCTGACCTGGCAGGCATCGTCCTTGCAGATGGAGTGGTGCTTGGAGTGCCATCGCGCGCCGGAGAAATTCCTAAGACCCAAGGCGGAAGTCTTCAGCGTGAAGTGGGAACCACCCAGCAAGGGCAAGCCGGTTGTCTTTGAGAACCAGAAATTCGAGGACCAGCTTGGGCTGGGGCGTTGGCTGAAGACGAAGTACGAGGTGCGTCCTAAAGCGGACTTGACGAGCTGTTCGACGTGCCATCGCTGAGAAGAAATTAAAAATTAAAAATTACAAATTAAAAAAGGGAAAAGGGAAAAGGCAAAAGGGGAGCAATAGGCGGTAAGCAATAAGCAAGGGCGTGCAAGGACAGAAGAAGTGGCGGACACAGGACACAAGACGATGCCGTGCAAGGAAGGGCAGGCCGGAGCTCCTCGCCCGAACGGCAAGCCTCTGGACTTGGCGGAGGTACGTGCGCGTCTGAACGACGCGCGTGGGCCCAAGTACTGGCGCAGCCTGGAGGAGCTGGCCGAGAGCGACCAGTTTGCCGAGCTGCTACAGCGGGAATTTCCGCGCCAGGCGACCGAGTGGCCGGAAGGCCTGTCGCGCCGCCACTTCTTGCACCTGATGGGAGCGTCGCTGGCCCTCGCCGGGTTGTCAGCATGCACGCGCCAGCCCACGGAAACCATTGTCCCTTATGTGCGGCAGCCGGAAGAGATCGTCCCCGGCAAGGCGCTCTACTTCGCGACCGCCATGACCCTGAGTGGCGTGGCGATGCCGCTGCTGGTGGAAAGCCACATGGGACGGCCGACCAAGGTCGAAGGCAATCCTGAGCATCCGGCGAGTTTGGGAGCCACCGACATCTACACGCAGGCTTCGGTGCTCACGCTCTACGATCCCGACCGCTCCCAGACCCTCACCCACCTGAGCGAGGTGCGGCCGTGGACGGCGTTCCTGGGCGCCATGCGCGCCCAGCTCGCCATCCAGAAGATTACGCAAGGCGCGGGCCTGCGCATCCTGACCGAAACCGTCAGTTCGCCCACGCTGGCGGCGCAGATCGAGTCGTTGCTGGCTGCTTATCCCAACGCGAAGTGGCATCAGTACGAGCCTGTAAACCGCGACGCCGTCCGCCTTGGCGGACAGATGGCCTTCGGCCGATTTGCCAATGCGCAGTACAAACTGGAGAACGCCGACGTGATTGTCTCGCTGGACGCGGACTTCCTGGCCAGCGGATTCCCCGGATTTGTGCGCTACGCGCGCGAGTTTGCCAAGCGTCGCAAGCTGGTGGGTGGCGCGAAGACCATGAACCGCCTGTACGCGGTGGAGAGCATGCCCACCACGGCGGGAGCGGTGGCCGACCACCGGCTGGGGATGCGGACTGCGGAGGTGGAGGAGTTTGCCCGCGCGTTGGCGTTGGGGCTAATCGACGGCGCCTACAAGGTCCGGCCAACCAAGTGGCTGGAGGCCGTGGTCGAGGATCTGCAGCGGCATCGCGGCTCGTCGCTGATCATTCCCGGCGAGCAGCAGTCGCCGGCAGTGCACGCGCTGGCGCACACCATCAACCAGGCCCTGGGCAACGTAGGGCGCACGGTGATTTACACCGATCCGGTGGAAGCGAAGCCGGTACTGCAAAACGAATCGCTGCGCCAGCTGGCGCGTGACCTGGAAGCGGGCAAGGTCGAAATGCTGGTGATGGTGGGCGGCAACCCGGCTTTCAACGCGCCCGCTGATATCGAGTTCTCCAAGCATCTCGCCAAGGTGGGCTTGCGCGTCCACCTGAGCTTGGACCACGACGAAACTTCCGCGCTCTGCCACTGGCACGTTCCGGAAGCGCATTACCTCGAGGCCTGGAGCGACGCGCGTGCCTACGATGGCACCGTGAGCATCGTGCAGCCGCTGATTGCTCCACTTTACGGCGGCAAGAGTGCGCATGAAGTGCTGGCCGCGCTCAGCGAGCAGCCCGACCAGTCCGGCTACGACATCGTGCGCGCGTATTGGAAGACGAAACACGCGGCCGCCGACTTCGAGCAGGCTTGGCGCAGGTGGCTGCACGATGGCTGGGTCCCGGGAACCGCGCTGCCAGAAATATCGGTGACCGCGAAGCTGCCCGCGCCCCCGCAGCCCGAGGCCGCGGGGCCGCTGGAGCTGGTGTTCCGTCCCGATCCTTCCGTCTACGACGGGCGCTTTGCCAACAACGGCTGGCTGCAGGAGCTGCCGCGTCCGCTCACCAAACTTACCTGGGACAACGCCGCGCTCATCAGCCCGTCGCTGGCGGAGCAGCGCAAACTGAAGAACGGCGACGTTGTGGAGCTGGAGGCGGCCGGTCGCAAAGCGAAAGCGCCAGTGTGGATCATGCCCGGACATCCGGAGAAGTGCGTCACCATCACCCTGGGCTACGGGCGCCGGCGCGGGGGCCGCGTGGCTGCGGGCGCCGGCTTCGACGCGTATGCGCTCCGCACCAGCAGCGCGCAGTGGGCCGTCGCCGGTCTGAAGCTAACGCCGCTCAACGAGCAGTATCCGCTGGTGGCCACGCACGGGCACCACGGCATGGAAGGACGCCAGCCGGTGATTGCGGCCACGCTGCGCGAATTTACCGCCGATCCGGACTTCGTCCACAAGCGGCATCACGAGCCGGGGCCGGAGATGACGCTTTATCCTGCGCACAAGTACGAAGGCAATGCCTGGGGCATGAGCATTGACCTGAACTCCTGCGTGGGCTGCAACGCCTGCGTGGTGGCCTGCCAGGCGGAGAACAACATTGCCGTGGTGGGCAAGGAGCAGGTGAGCATGGGGCGGGAGATGCACTGGATCCGCATTGACCGCTACTACGAGGGCGGGCTCGACGACCCGCAGACTTTCTTCCAGCCGCTGCCCTGCATGCATTGCGAGAACGCGCCCTGCGAGCCGGTGTGTCCGGTGCAGGCCACCGTGCATAGCTCCGAAGGACTCAACGACATGGTTTACAACCGCTGTGTGGGGACGCGCTATTGCGCCAACAATTGTCCCTACAAGGTGCGGCGCTTCAACTTCCTGCTGTTTTCCGATTTCGAAACCGCCAGCCTCAAGCTGGGCCGCAACCCTGACGTAACCGTGCGCAGCCGCGGAGTAATGGAGAAGTGCACCTACTGCGTGCAGCGCATCAACGAGGCGCGCATCACCGCCGATCGCGACGGGCGTCCGGTGCGCGACGGCGAGGTGGTCACCGCCTGCCAGCAGGCCTGCCCGGCGGACGCCATCGTCTTCGGCAACCTGAACGACAAGACCAGCCGCGTGGCCAAACTGAAGGCCGAATCGCGCAACTACTCGCTGCTCGCGGAATTGAATACCCGCCCGCGGACCACGTATCTGGCCGCGGTGCGCAACCCTCATCCGGAGTTGGAAGTTAAGGGTTAAGGAAGGGAAGAAGAGCTGATGTCCGGCGGAGCCAACATTCCCGAGGAACGCCGCGGCGCGCCGGTGATCGCGCCGGTGATCGCGCCGGGGCACACCTTTGCCTCGGTCACCGACAAGATCTCCACCATCGTGCTGCACCGGCGCACCTCGCGCGGGTGGCTGGTGGGGTTCGCCATCGCCTTCCTGCTGGCCAACGTGCTGCTGATGTCGATCACCTGGCTGGTGCTGCGCGGCATCGGCATCTGGGGCGTGAACTCGCCGGTGGGCTGGGGCTTCGCCATTGTCAACTTCGTGTGGTGGATCGGCATTGGGCACGCGGGCACGCTGATTTCGGCCATCCTGCTGCTGCTGCGGCAGCAGTGGCGGACGTCCATCAACCGTTTTGCCGAAGCCATGACCCTGTTCGCGGTTTCCTGCGCGGGAATTTATCCGGCGCTGCACGTGGGGCGGCCGTGGCTGGCCTACTGGCTGCTCCCCTATCCCAACACCATGGGAGTGTGGCCGCAGTTCCGCAGCCCCATCGTATGGGACGTGTTCGCGGTTTCCACCTATGCGACGGTGTCGCTGATGTTCTGGTTCATCGGCCTGATTCCCGACCTGGCCACGCTGCGCGACCGCGCCGAAAACCGCTACGCGCGAATGATCTACGGCATGCTGGCCATGGGTTGGCGCGGGTCAGCGCGCCACTGGCATCGCTACGAAACCTGCTACCTGCTGATGGCCGGACTGGCCACGCCGCTGGTGGTCTCGGTGCACACGGTGGTGAGCTTGGACTTCGCCGTCTCCATCATTCCCGGATGGCACACCACCATCTTCCCGCCCTACTTCGTGGCCGGCGCCATCTACTCCGGCTTCGCCATGGTGATTACGCTGGCCATTCCCATCCGCGCCTTCTACGGCCTGCAGGATTTCATCACCATGCGGCACCTGGAGAACATGTCGAAGATCATGCTGGCCACCGGACTCATCGTCGCCTACGGCTACATGATGGAAACCTTCATGGCCTGGTACAGCGGCAGCGTGTACGAGTGGTTCATGATCATCAACCGCATGACCGGGCCCTACTGGCCGTTCTACTGGATGCTGATCGCGTGCAACGTGGTGATCCCGCAGTTGCTGTGGATCCGCAAGGTGCGGACCTACGTGCCCGCGCTGTTCGTCATTGCGCTGGTCGTCAATGTGGGCATGTGGCTGGAGCGCTTCATCATCGTGGTCACCAGCCTGCACCGCGACTTCCTGCCTTCGTCGTGGGGCCACTACACGCCCACCATCTGGGACTGGTCCACCTACGTGGGCTCCATCGGACTGTTCCTGGCACTGTTGTTCCTGTTTGTCCGCTTCCTGCCCATGATTTCCATCTTCGAGATGCGGACCCTTCTGCCGGAGGCGGAAGTGAAGTCCGCGGAGGCGGGTGCGAAATGAAGAAGCCGCCCATCTACGGATTGCTGGCTGAGTTCGATTCTCCCACCGCGGTGGTGGAAGCCGCGCGGCGCGCCCACCAGGCCGGCTACCGCAAGATGGACGCCTACTCGCCCTTCCCCATTGAGGACTTGACCGACGCCATCGGCTTCCATCATTCGCGGCTGCCCATGCTGGTGCTGGCCGGAGGGCTGCTGGGCGGGCTCGGAGGATTCGGGCTGCAGTACTGGGTGGCCGTGATTGAGTATCCCCTCATCGCCGGCGGCAAACCGTTCCTGTCGTGGCCTTCGTTTATTCCGGTCACCTTTGAAACCACGATCCTGGGGGCCGCCCTCTTTGCCGTGTTCGGCATGCTGGCGCTGAACGGACTGCCCATGCCCTACCACCCGGTGTTCAACGTGCCGGAGTTTGCCCTGGCCAGCAAAGACAAGTTCTTTCTGTGCCTGGAGGGCGCTGATCCTCAGTTCGATCGCCAAGCCAGCCGCAAGTTCCTGGAGAGCATGCAACCCAAAGGGGTGTGGGAGGTGCCGCATTAGCGCCCGGCGCCAAGTCGCATGGACGGCGGCGCTGGCGGCCGTGGTGTTGCTGGCGGGCTGCCGGCAGGACATGCACGACCAGCCCAAGTACATCCCGCTGCGCTCCAGCGAATTTTTCCGCGACGGGCGGTCGGCGCGGGTGCCGGTGGAAGGCACGGTGGCGCGCGGGCATCTGCGCGACGACGAGCACTTCTACACCGGCAAAGTGGGCGGCAAGCTGGTGGAGACACTGCCGTTCCCGGTGACCCGCGACGTCCTGGAACGCGGGCAGGAGCGCTACAATATTTACTGCGCTCCCTGCCACTCGCGGGTGGGCGACGGCAGCGGCGTCATCGTGCAGCGCGGCTATCGCCGGCCGGAATCGTTCCATGTCGAGCGGCTGCGCAATGCGCCAGTAGGGCATTACTTCGACGCCATGACCCGCGGGTTCGGCGCCATGCCCGATTTCGCGTCGCAGATTTCTCCGCAGGACCGCTGGACCATCGCGGCTTACATCCGCGCGCTGCAACTCAGCCAGCACGCCACCCTGGAAGATGTGCCGGCTGAGGAGCGCAACCAGATGAGCGTGCCGTCGCCGGCCGCGGCGCCAACACCGGGAGGAGAAAAAAAGTGAGCGCCGGTTTCCATCCCGAGAGCCTCCATCCCCAAACTCTGGACTTCACGCCGCCGCCGGTGCTGGCGCTGATCCAGAAGCGGTCGCTGATCTTCGGCGGCGTGGCCCTGGCCCTGTGTGCCGCGGGCTGGTCCATGAACGCAGCGCAGTTTTTCCGTTCCTACCTGACCGGCTACGTGTTTTGGATGGGCGTGAGCCTGGGCTGCATGGCCATCCTGATGGTGCAGCACCTCTCGGGCGGCGGCTGGGGTCTGGTGATCCGGCGGATCCTCGAAGCGGCAGCCGGCCCGCGCGTGATTCCCGTGATGGCCCTGCTGTTTCTGCCCATTGTCCTGGGCATGCCCTATCTATATATATGGACGGATCCGGCCCTGGTCGCCCAGGACCAGCTGCTGCAGCACAAGGAAGCGTATCTGAACACCGGCTTCTTCCTGGGCCGCGCCGCGTTCTACTTTGCAGTGTGGATAGGGATGGGCTATGCGTTCAGCCGGCTCTCGGCGGCGCAGGACCGCACCTCCGACCCGGGCGTGCGCGACCGTCTGCAGATGCTGAGCGGCGGCGGCCTGCTGCTCTACGGGCTCACGGTCAGCTTCGCTTCGGTGGACTGGGTGATGTCGCTCGACCCGCACTGGTTCTCCACCATCTACGGCATCCTGTTCATGGGCGGGCAGGGCGTTTCCGCCATGTGCTTCGTCATTTCCATGGGCGTCCTGCTGGTGAAGCACAAGCCCATGGATGCGGTGATGCGTCCCGAACATTTCCACGACCTGGGCAAGCTGCTCATGGCCTTCGTGATGCTGTGGGCGTACTTCGCCTTTTCCCAGTTCCTCATCATCTGGTCGGGGAATCTTCCCGAAGAAATTCCCTGGTACCTTCACCGGCTGCACGGCGGATGGCAGTTCGTCGCACTGGGGCTGGTGATATTTCACTTCGCGCTGCCCTTTGCGCTGCTGTTGTCGCGCGACCTGAAGCGGCAGGCGCGGCGGCTGGGCGCCATCGCAGTAGTGGTGATGGCCATGCGGCTGGTGGACATGTTCTGGATGGTGGCGCCGAATTTTCCCCAGGCCCAGCACGGGCTCAGCGTCCACTGGCTTGACCTGGCGGCCCCCATTGGAATCGGCGGAATCTGGATGGCGGCATTCCTGAACCAGCTTCGCGGGCGTCCGCTGCTGCCGCTCTGCGATCCGCGCCTGAAGGATGTGCTGGAGGCCAAACATGCAGCCCATTGAGCCCAGCCCCACCCGCGTGGAAGCTCGCGTGGAAACCCGCGACATTGAAGTGCGCGGCCTCGCTTGGTTCGCGGCCTCGCTTCTGATCTCGGCGGTGGTTATCACCGTGGTGCTCTGGGGCATGTTCCGCTTTTTCGAAGGACAAATCGCCAGTGCGGACCCGGAAGAAACGCCGGTGGTGGCCGAGCAGCGACGGCGCGAGCAGCCTTCGCTGGTCCCGGCGGAGCGCTTTCCGCAGCCGCGGCTGCAATCCAATGCCGCGGAGGAAAATGCGCGGCAGCGCTTTGCGGAAGAGCGCATCCTCGCCAGCTACGGCTGGCTGGACCCACAAGCCGGCGTGGTGCGCATCCCCATTGATCGCGCCATGGACCTGGTGGCGCAGCGCGGATTGCCGGCACGGGCGGAGGCAGGAGCACAGCGATGAAGGTTGGGGCTATGACATTCCGAGCGAGTGCGACGGAGCCGAAGGCGACCGAGCGCGAGTCGAGGAAGCCCTATTGCGAGACTTCTGCAGGGTCTAGGGGTTCCTCGACTCGCCCTCAGTCGTCCGCCGTGGCGGACTTCCTCGGGTTCGCTCGGAATGCCTCAGTTGCGATGCTCTGCATGGCTCTTGCGCTCTGCCTTCCCGGGCTCGCGCAAGAGGTCGCTCCCGAGCAGGACACGCGCCCGCCGCTGCTGCGGGAAGTGGGCATTGACCAGAAGCTGAATGCGCAGGTGCCGCTCGATCTCAACTTCCGCGACGAGAGCGGGCGCTCGGTGACGCTGGGCGAATATTTCGGGAAGAAGCCGGTGGTGATGGCGCTGGTGTACTACGACTGCCCCATGCTGTGCACGCAGGTGATGAACGGGCTGGCGTCGGCGTTGCAGGTGCTGAAGTTCGATGCCGGACGTGAGTTCAGCGTGGTGCTGGTGAGCATTGATCCGCGGGAGACGCCGGCGCTGGCTGCAGCCAAGAAGAAGACCTACCTGGAGCGTTACCAGCGCTCGGGCGCCGCCGCCGGCTGGCACTTCCTGACCGGCGAGCAAGGAGCGATCGGGAAGCTGGCGCAAACGGCGGGTTTCCGGTACGCCCTGGATCCGAAGACCGGCCAGTACGCGCACGCCGCCGCCATCATGGTGCTGACGCCGGAGGGAAGAATTGCGCAGTACTACCACGGCATCGAGTATCCGCCGCGCGATCTGCGCCTGGGACTGGTGGAGGCGTCGCAGAACCGCATCGGCACGCTGGCGGACCGCGTGCTGCTCTACTGCTATCACTACGATCCGGCCAAAGGGCGCTACGGCGCGGTGGCCATGAATATTCTCCGGCTGGCGGGTGTGGCCACGCTGCTGATCATGGGTTCGTTCATTTTCCTGAGCCTGCGGCGGGATTTTGCGCAGGCGCGAGTGAGGGCGGGCGGATAACATGGGATTCGATCTTCCATTGTTTCCGGAGCAGGCTTCCAGCATGGCCGCGCAGGTGGACTGGCTCTACTTCTACCTGCTGGCCGTCTCCGCTTTCTTCACCATCCTGATCTGGGCAGCGGTGCTGTTTTTTGCGACGCGCTACCGGCGGTCGAAGCATCCAGTGGCGGTACAGATCGAAGGCTCGACCAGGCTGGAAGTGGCCTGGACCGTAATTCCGCTGCTCATCTCAATGACCATGTTCGTGTGGGGCGCGGCCATCTTCTTCAGCCTGAACCGGCCTCCGCGGGGGGCGCTGGAGATCTACGTGGTGGGCAAACAGTGGATGTGGAAGTTTGAGCACGTGGGCGGACAGCGCGAAATCAACGAGCTGCACGTGCCTGTGGGTCGCGACGTCCGCCTGAACATGATTTCCCAGGACGCCATCCACAGCTTCTACGTGCCCGCCTTCCGGGTAAAGCAGGATGTGCTTCCCGGGCGCTACACCACTCTGTGGTTCCGGGCGACCAAGCCAGGCCGCTACCACCTGTTCTGCGCCGAGTACTGCGGCACCAAGCACTCGGGCATGATCGGGTGGGTGGAAGTGATGGAGCCGGCGCAATACCAGGCATGGCTGAGCGGCGGAGCGGCGGGGGGAACGCTGGCTGCGTCGGGCGAGAAACTGTTTCGCGAAATGGCTTGTAACACCTGCCACAGCGCGGAGTCAGGCGCGCGCGGGCCCGATCTCGCCGGACTGTTCGGCCAGCCGGTCGAGCTAGAAGGACGGCAAAAGATCGTGGCCGATGAGACTTATCTGCGCGAGTCCATCGTGAATCCCAATGTCAGGATGGTGAAGGGCTATCAACCCATCATGCCCACCTTCCAGGGACAGATAAGCGAAGAAGGACTGCTGCAACTGGTGGCCTACATCAAGTCGCTGCCCGCCGCGCAGCCGGGGGCGCAGCGCGCTCCGGCCGCAGCAGCCACGGGGGCCAGGGTGCAACAACCATGAGTACCGCCGTCACCACCGCCGAAGTCCCGCAGCGCCGCGTGCACTACCTGAACGCGGACTATGGCATCCGCTCGTGGCTGCTGACCATTGACCACAAGCGCATCGCGCTGCTGTACCTGGGAACCATCACGCTGTTCTTTTTCCTGGGAGGCGCGTTCGCGGTGGCGGTGCGTCTGGAGCTGCTGACGCCCGCCGGTGACCTGATGCAGTCCGACACCTACAATCGCATGTTCACCATGCACGGCGTGGTGATGGTGTTCCTGTTCCTCATTCCTTCCATCCCGGCCACGCTGGGCAACTTCCTGGTGCCCATCATGATCGGGGCGCGCGACCTCGCCTTCCCCCGCCTGAACCTGGCGAGCTGGTACCTGTTCATCATCGGCGGCAGCTTCGTGCTGTATTCCATCATGGTGGGAGGCCTGGACACCGGCTGGACCTTCTACACCCCTTTCAGCACCACCTATTCGAACAGCGCGGTGATCCCGGCCGGAGTCGGCATCCTGATTGTCGGGTTTTCGTCCATCTTCACCGGGCTGAACTTTATCGTCACCATCCACCGCATGCGCGCGCCCGGGCTCACCTGGTTCCGGCTGCCGCTGTTCATCTGGGCGAACTACGCGGCCAGCCTGATCATGGTGCTGGGCACTCCGGTGATCGCCATCACCATCGTGCTGCTGGCGCTGGAGCGTGCATTCCGGATCGGCATTTTTGATCCCGCACTGGGCGGTGACCCGGTGCTCTTCCAGCATCTGTTCTGGTTCTACTCGCACCCCGCGGTGTACATCATGATCCTGCCCGCCATGGGAGTGATGAGCGAGCTCATCGCCGCCTTCACCCGCAAGCGCATCTTCGGCTACGGCTTCGTGGCTTTCTCCAGCTTGGCCATCGCGGTGTTTGGCTTCCTGGTGTGGGGGCACCACATGTTCGTTTCCGGGCAGTCGGTCTACGCGGCCATGGTGTTTTCCATCATCAGCTTCCTGGTGGCCATCCCTTCGGCGGTGAAAGTCTTCAACTGGACGGCCACCATGTACAAAGGCTCCATCTCTTTCCAGACGCCCATGCTGTATGCCTTCGGGTTCATCGGGCTGTTTACCATCGGCGGGCTGACGGGATTGTTCCTCGCGACCTTGGGCGTGGACGTGCACGTGACCGACACCTACTTCATCGTCGCCCACTTCCACTACATCATGGTGGGCGGCGTGATCATGGGATACCTGGGCGGCCTGCACTACTGGTGGCCGAAAATCACCGGACGCCTTTATTCCGAGGGCTGGGCGCGACTGGGCGTGCTGACCATCTTTCTGGGATTCAACCTCACCTTCTTCCCGCAGTTCGTGCTCGGTTACCTGGGGATGCCGCGGCGCTACCACGCCTATCCGGAAGAGTTCCAGGTGCTGAACGTGATGTCCACCGCGGGAGCGTCCATCCTGGGCCTGGGATACCTGCTGCCCATGGTGTATCTGGCGTGGTCCATGCGCTACGGCGCGCGCGCGACGGATAATCCCTGGCCGGCTACCGGCCTGGAGTGGCAGACTTCGTCGCCGCCGCCCACCCACAACTTCGATCAGATGCCCATCGTCACCGAAGAGGCCTACGCCTACGAGCATCTGAAGGAGGCGCCGAGTGCAGGATAGCCACTCCACCTCGATAGAGCAGGCTGCGGCTCAGCATCCCGCGTTCCAGCACCAGTTCGACACCATGGAGCAGCAGCGCGAGGCCGCCACGCTGGGCATGTGGCTCTTCCTCATCACGGAAATCCTGTTCTTCGGGGGGATGTTTACCGTCTACCTGGTGTACCGCAGCAAGTACTTCGAAGCATTTGCCGCGGGCAGCAACTCGCTGGACATCAGGCTGGGCGGCATCAACACCGCGATACTCATCGGCAGCAGCTTGACCATGGCCCTGGCCGTCTACGGTGCGCAGACCGGCAAGCGCCAGATGCTGTCTGGCTTTCTGGTGCTGACCATCCTGCTGGGACTGGGCTTCCTGGGGATCAAGGCGGTGGAGTACGCCGACAAGTTCGAGCATCACCACGTGCCCGGGCCGTCATTCCACTTCCGCAGTGAGGCCGAGCAGTTCGGCGAGCAGCACACGGGAACGGCGACGGAAGTCCACGGCGCCGATCCTACGCACGTCCAACTGTTTTTCTCCCTCTATTTCGCCATGACCGGCATGCACGCGCTGCACATGATCATCGGCGTAGGGTTGCTGAGCTTCCTGCTGTGGAGGGCGGCACACGGCGCCTATTCCCCTGAGTACTACACGCCGGTGGAGAACGCCGGGCTTTACTGGCACTTCGTGGACATCGTGTGGATCTTCCTCTTCCCCTTGCTCTACCTGATCGGGCAGCATGTGAAGGTGACGCCATGAGCGGGCACGTGACCTCCCTGAAGGTCTACTTCGGCATCTTCGGCACGCTGATGGTGCTGACCGGCGTCACCGTGTGGGTGGCGTTACACAACCTCGGCCCGCTGAATGCCGTGGTCGCGCTCAGCATCGCGACCTTCAAGGCGGTGCTGGTCATCCTCTACTTCATGCACGCCCGCTACAGCGGCAAGCTGACCTGGGTGATCATCGTGGCCGGATTCTTCTGGCTGGGCATCCTGCTGGCGCTGACCATGACCGATTACTTGACGCGCGGGCTGCCGAGTTTGCCCATCTAGGATTTCTTTCAACGCAGAGAACGCAGAGAACGCAGAGGAAGGGCGGTGGGTGCCGTGCCTACGGCACTCGTTCGCGAACTCGGCAGGTACCCGGCACTGACGTGCCGGGCTATCGAAATGGCGTCGCTTCGCGACTGGGCGGCAGTCGAAACTCCTCGGGTCGCGCTCGCGATGATCTCCCTTTCAGAAAAGGACATGAAGCACCGCGAGGTACTGATCACTACTCATGTCTCGTGTTCTCCGGGTTCAGTGGCCAGTCAGCGAAGTTGCGCAACGGCGTCCCAATCGGCAGGCGGCCCGTCACGTTTGCTCCTCCAAGGCATTCCTCGATCAATCCAGTCTTGGCGCCATCTGTCGTACAAGGCCTGCCGCGCGCCCTGGTCGCCTCCCGCAAAATCGGTGTACCCAAACTGAATGCCGCAACAGGGGCAGATCTCATCGGAAGGGCCAAATTCCGTCCAAGGCGGTTCGGTTAGTCCTGGATAGCCGCATGCTGGGCAAAAATGTTCCACAGAGTCCCTTAGGTTTTCCCCGGCATGGCATCCCGTAGCGCCGCCAGCGACTTCTTCGACAGCGAAGGCACCACCATCACCGTGCGCGCCTTCACCCGGCGGCGGGAGTGAGTGTCGCATACCACCAGGTCGGCGGCTTGAGGAGGAGTTTCGCCCTGGTCCAGGCGGCAGTCGCAAATTTCGTGTTTGCGTCCGGCGGCGGCGGCCAGAGCGCCGCGCGCAGCCTCCAGAAATTCCTGGCTGTGCGAGGCGATGACAATCACCGAGGGCTGCTCCAGCGCGCGCACCCGATCCATGAACTCGTGAGCTCGGGGAAATTCCAAGGGCACGACCACAACATCGCCGGGATAGATGTCGGGATACTTCTGCAAGGTATGGACGCTGGCCGCCACCACCGCGCCCAGGGCCAGCCCGGGCGTGTGCGCGAGCTGGTGCGGCGTGGCCGTGCTGACCGGAATGCCGGTGGCCGTGGTGATGTCGTAGGTGAGCATGGCGGCGATGGCAGGATCGGGTTCGACCACCAGGTAGTGATCCGGCGGCTGCGCCGCCATGCGCTCGCGGACGCGCGCGCGCACCTGTTGCAGCGAATAGCCGCGCTGGCGAGCGTAGGCGAGGAAGGCGTTGATGAGGCTGTCGAGGTCGCCGGCTGATTCCAGCGCGGCGCGCTCGTCACGTGGATTCACGAACACGCCGCTGCCCGGGCGCGCGGTGACCCATCCCCGTTTGGACAATTCGCGATAGGCGTGGCTGACGGTGTTGTGATGGATCTTCAAGGTGCGCGCCAGTTCGCGCACGCTGGGCAGCGCCTCGCCGGGTTTCAGTTCGCCGGAGCCGATGAGCAGGCGGATCTGCTCGATGATCTGCTCGCGCACCGGAACGGCGCCCGACCTGGAAACACGGATTTCCATGGCGGAGTGATTCTAGCAAGCCCGATTGACGCTGGTACGGGCACAGCCTAAGATTGCCGGTGTTCAGGCCCTCTCGATGATCGGCGAAACCATCACCCACTACCGCGTCGTGGACAAACTGGGCGGCGGGGGCATGGGTGTTGTCTACCGGGCGGAGGACACCAAGCTCGCCCGGATGGTTGCCCTGAAGTTCCTTCCCGACCAGGTTTCCCAGGACCGCCAGAGCCTGGAACGGTTCCTGCGCGAAGCCCGCGCGGCCGCCGCTCTGAACCACTCCAACATCTGCACCATCTACGAGATCGGGGAGCACGATGGACGGCCCTTCATCGCCATGGAACTGCTGGAGGGGCAGACCCTGAAGCATCGGATTGTGGGAAGGCCGCTGCCCGCGGAGCAGTTGCTGGATCTGGGAATTCAGATCGCGGATGCTCTGGACGCCGCGCACAGCGCCGGCATTGTGCATCGCGACATCAAGCCCGCCAACGTCTTTGTCACGCGGCGGGGGCAGGCGAAGGTCCTGGATTTTGGCCTGGCCAAATCGCTGCTACCCGAGCGGGTGGCGGAAGCGGTCGGAGCCGGTGCAGAACCAACCGTTACCGCCGCGGAGCACCTCACCAGTCCGGGTACGGCCGTCGGAACCGTGGCTTACATGTCACCCGAGCAGGCTTTGGGAAAGCCGCTCGACGCGCGCACCGACCTGTTCTCGTTCGGAGTCATGCTGTACGAGATGGCCACCGGCGTTCTTCCCTTCAAAGGCGAGACCTCGGCGGCGATCTTCGACTCCATTCTGCACCGTACGCCGCCCTCGCCGCTGCGCCTGAATCCCGAGCTTCCACCCAAAGTCGATGAGGTAATCAGCAAAGCTCTGGAGAAGGACCGCGAGCTGCGCTACCAGTCGGCGGCGGAGTTGCGTTCCGATCTGAAGCGGCTGAAGCGTGACAGCGAATCGGGGCGCACGCTGCTGGCTGAAGGCGCCACTGCGACGGCGTCGGCTGCTGTCGCCCGCCTGGAGGAAACCAGCACCGACACCCAGGTCGCCGCGGCGCTGGCCCGGCGCCACAAGAAGCCGCTGCTGGTAGCAGGAGGTTTGCTTGCGGTCGTGCTCGGGCTCCTGGGCTACGGTTCCTACCGCTCGGTGACCCGGACCTCGGCACTCCCGGCCGCATTTGTCGCCGGGGAAAAGATGCGCATCACCCGGCTCACCAGCACCGGTACGGCCAGCCAGGCCGCCATTTCTCCCGACGGCAAATATGTGGTTCACGTTGTAGACGAAGGAGGCAAACCCAGCCTATGGGTGCGCCATGTCAGCACCTCCAGCAACGTGCAAATCGTGCCGCCCGCCGACCTGATTTACCGCAGCCTGACTTTTTCCCAGGATGGAGGCTTCATCTATTTCACGGCATCCGAAGCCGCGAATCCTCCCGTGAGCCTGCTCTTTCAGGTTCCGGTTCTGGGCGGCACCCCGCGCAAACTGCTTACCGACATTGATAGCGCTCCCTCGTTCTCTCCGGACGGACGGCAGTTCGCCTTCGTTCGCGGCTATCCTACCCGAGGAGAAAGCACGCTCCAGCTGGCCAACTCGGACGGCAGCGGAGAGCGCAAGCTGGCGGTGCGTAAGCTCCCCCTGTACTACGGCAACTATCGGCCTGCCTGGTCGCCGGATGAAACCAGCATCGCCATCAACGCCGGGACGTTTGCCGGCAAGCAACGCGCAACCGTGGTGGCGGTGTCCGTGGCCGACGGAGCGGAAAAACCTTTGACCTCCCACGAGTGGATCTTTGTCAGCCGACTGTCGTGGCTGCCGGATGGCAGCGGCCTGGTGGTCGAGGGGAATGATCCGGATTTCGCCGGCCGCGACCAGCTCTGGCTGGTGGCCCATCCCGGCGGGCAGGTGCGCAGGATCACGAATGACCTGAATTCCTACCGCGATGCCACCGTCAGTGCCGATTCCACGTCGCTAGCCACAGTGCAGAGGGAGCAGATCGCCGGTATTTGGGTCGCGCCACCCGGCGACCTTCGGCGCGCCCGTCAGATTAGTTCGGGAACCGGAGCCCTGGACGGCGTGGATGGCCTGGCCTGGACGCCGGATGGCCGCATCGTCTACTCCTCGACCGCCGGCGGAAAACTGGATCTGTGGATCATGAATGCGGACGGAAGCCAGGCCCGGCAGTTGACCACCGATCCGCAGGCAGCATTCGCGCCCGTGGTTTCACCCGACGGCCGGACAATTGTCTTTTCGTCGGTACGTACGGGCAATCCGAACCTGTGGCGAATGGACATTGATGGCGGCAACCTTCGTCAACTGACCTCGGGCGCCTTGGAATTTTCCGCGGGCATTTCCCCGGATGGCAAGTGGGTGCTGTACGACTCTTCCCAGTCGGGTCAACCGGCTATATGGAAGGTGCCTTTGGAGGGTGGAAAACCCGAGATGCTGATTCCCTCGGGTTACCAGGCTAGCCTCTCCCCGGACGGCAGGCTGATTGCGTTTTGGCGCTTCGACGAAAAGACGCTCGTCCGGCGGGCCGTGGTCATTTCCTGGGACGGTGGTGAGCCGCTGCACACCTTCGATTTCCGCTCGGGCTTCACATGGTCGCCCGACAGCCGCAGCCTTGACTACGTCGAGGTTCGCAATGGAATCGCCAATCTTTGGCGGCAGCCCCTCGTCGGCGGCAAGCCCCGCCAGGTGACCCACTTCACTTCGGACGAGATGTTCAACGGTGCCTGGTCGCACGACGGCAAACAGCTCGCTGTTGTCCGCGGCAGGTGGCGAAGTGATGTGGTCTTGATCAGTAACTTCCGCTAGCCGCGCAACCAGCCAGGCTACTTCTTGGACACTTGGAAGGTGAGCGTGGAGAAGAAGCTGCGCCAGTCCACTTCGGGATCGTCCTGCGCCGCGACCATGTGGATCAGGCGCGCGTACCACAGTCCCGCGCGCTCGAGCTTCAACAGCGCGCGGCCATCAGCGTCCGTTTCCGCCGTCACGGGAAAATCGTGGCCCTTCATTTCTGCGCCCGCGTAGGCGGCGCTCACCCGCACGCCCGCGAGTGGCTTGCCGCGGAACAGCACTTGCACGGGCAGGGGCTCGCCGCCGGCAAGTGCTGCGGGATCCTTTTCCGGGACAATCTCCAGTACGTGCCCCAGCGGGCGCGTGGCCAACTCGCCCGTCTTGCCGATCAGCAGCTTCGAAGCACGCGAGTAAAGTTCGCGCCCTTCCGCGCCCGTCTTTCCCGCCTGCTGGCGTGCGCGAATGACGTCTGCGAATCCCTCACCTTCGATGTAGGAGTTGAAATCCTTCGCGTCCAATTGGATGAACCGGGGATGGGCGACAATTTCCACCACCCCGGCGGCGGCAGAAGGGTTGGGCAGCAGGGCGCAGAGCTGCTTCTTCCCCTCGACGCCCTTCAGCCCCTTGGTCCCGTCTTTGGTGCGCACCTGGAAGAGCTGCACCCGGTCGAGGCTGACACCGTTCATGGAAACGGGAAAGTGCTCGCCGATGCGCGCGCACACGCGACCGCGCGCTCCGGGGACTCCGGTGACCAGCCACAGGTCGTGGGCGGAAAGCGATCCCGGCCACGCCAGGGAAAGCAGCACGACAGCGGCCAGTCTGCAAATTCTTGCTTGCATGCCCGGTATTGTATGCTGGTTGGCTCATGGCGTGGACTCGCTGCCGCCGCAGTTCGGCATCCGCGCTATACTTCGTGCCTGCTTCGAGGTGACCTATGCCTTTCTGCACAGCCTGTGGAACGAATGTGGAAGCCAGCACCGCCTTCTGCACCAAGTGCGGAGCCGCCATGGCGGGCGCTGCAGTAGCCCCGGCAGCCGCCGCGGCCCCGGGTGCTCCCCCACCGAAGAAGGGAACCAGCGTGGTGAAGATCGTCCTGATGATCGTGGGCGTGTTCTTCTTCCTGGGCGCGACCGTAGTGGGAGTGGTGATCTACGGCGCTTATCGCGTGGCCGAAAGCGTGGAGCAGGGCGTCAAGGAAGGGTCCATCGAAACTCCAATGGGAACGGTGGAGACCAGCAAGGACCCCGCGGACGCCGCCAAAGACATTGGGGTTGAGATCTACCCCGGCGCCACGCCGGTGACCGAGGGCAGTTCGACCGTAAACATCGGCGATCTGCAAGCGACGACTCTCATACTGGAAAGCAGCGATCCGTCGCGGAAGGTCTTCGAGTTTTACAAGGCGGAATTTCCCCATGCCACCATGACCTCGAGCGAGGGTGACCAGCACACCATCATGTCCGGCGACAAAGACGACATCGTCACCGTCGTCATCGCCGAGGAGGACGGCAAAACCCGCATCACCATCGCGCGGGCGAGCAAGTAAAGGGAGAAGGCAAAAGGAAAAATGTGCGATGTTTGATGTGCGATGTGCGAAGTTTCGGAATTCACATCGCACATCAAACATCAAACATCGCACATTCCTTTCGCCTTCCATCACTCAGCCGGCAGCGTCTTGTCCTCCGCGGCCAGTTGCTGTGCCAGCTCCTTCAGCTTCCTCAGATCCAGTTTGCCGGTACCCAGGTAGGGAATAGCGTCGATGTGGAAGAACTGGCCGGCTTTGGGTTTCCAGAGCGCGGGGAGCTCACAGTGCGAGAATTGTTCCAGGCAGGCTTCGAGCGCTTCCGCTGCCAGCGTGTGCAGCACGATAAGCCGCTCGCCCTTGCGTTCGTCGGGCATGCAGGTGACGGCAAAGGTCTGCTCGGTGACCTCGGCCAGCTCGTGCAGCCTCTCCTCCACCTTCACGTGGGGCACCATCTCGCCGGCAATCTTGCTGAAGCGGCTGAGGCGGTCGGAGATGCTGAGGAAGCCGTCCTCGTCGAGGGCGGCGATGTCGCCGGTGTTGTACCAGCCATCGCGCAGCACTTCGGCCGTCTTCTCCGGCTTGCCCAGATAGCCCTGCATCACGTTGGGGCCGCGCACCAGCAGCAGTCCGGACTGGCCGACGGGCAGCGGCTGCTGGGTATCCGGATCCACGATGCGCACGCTGATGCCGGGCAGCGGATGCCCGATCTTGCCACGCTTGGCGCCCACCTGCCGGAATCCCGGAGCGCGGTAGTCGCGGGTGTTCACGGTGACCCCGGGCGAGCACTCGGTGCAGCCGTAGCCTTCCAGCGGACGGATGCCAAAGCGGTCCTCGAAGCCGATGGCCACGCGCTCCGGGAGTTTTTCCGCTCCCGCCAGCACGAACTGCAGGCTGCCGAAATCTCCCGGCGGGCAGCGCCGCATGTACGCCTGCAGAAAGGTGGGAGTGGCCACCATGAACGTGACCTGGTACTGGCGCACCAAGTCGCCGATGGCGCCGGTATCCAGCGGGTTGGGATGATAGACCGCGCCAATGCCCAGCGTCGCCGGCAGCCACAGCGTGGCCGTGAATCCCATGGAGTGGAAGAAGGGCAGGATGCCCAGGATGCGGTCGCGGCGGTTCAGGGCAAAGACCTGGCCCAGCTGTTTCACGTTGGAAGCGATGTTGTAGTGCGAGAGCATGACCCCCTTGGGGTCGCCGGTGGAGCCGCTGGAGAAGATGATGGTGGCCAGGTCGTCGAGCGCAGCGCTGCGCGCGCGGCCCAGCATTTTCTCCAGCATCATGGCGGGCAGGGTCCAGGCCAGGAAGAATGCAACCACCTTTTCCGTGAAGCGGGGATTTTCCGCCAGCTCTTCCAGCAGCACCGTTTTTCCGGGAACCTGGAGCGGGATGCGCTCCAGCAGGGCCTTGGAGGTGATGACCGTTTGCAGATTGCATTGGCTCGCGCAGGAGGCCAGGATTTCGCTGGAGGCGGTGTAGTTCAGGTTCACCGGCACTTTGCCCAGGAGCGATGCCGCCAGGTTGACCAGCGTAGCCGCCACCGAGGGTGGAAGCAGGATGCCGACCATCTCCTGCCCCTCCCAAACCTTCCGCAAACGGCGCGCCAGAAACACGGTGCGCGTAAGCGCGGCGCCAAAGGTCAAGCGCGGAGTCCGGCCGTCGCCAATGAAGAACCGGAAAGGATGCCTGCGCGCTCTCGCTAGGAAGCCGCGATGCAGCGGCTGTATGCGCTCGCGATGGTAGCGGAAGGCGGCGGTGGCCAGGTCCTGCACGGCGATGCGCACTTCCATGGGCGTGGAAGTGGGCGCCATGGGCTTGCCGAAGCTGACGGTGACCGGATAGGGAACGCGCTGCGGCACCTTCCACAGGAAGCGTCCGCGCTCGAAGCTGAAGATGCTGCCCCAGACTTCGTCCAGATGCACGGGAATGATGGGCGCGTCCACGCCCTTCATGATGCGTTCCAGGCCGCGGCGGAAGGGAAGCAGGCTGCCGATGCGAGTGATCTGGCCTTCGGCGAAGATGCATACCACTTCGCCGCTGCGGATGGCGTCGGTGGCGTCGCGCAGGGAGCGGAGCATGTCGCGCGGCCGGAGCTGCGAAGAAATGGGGATAACGCGCATGATGCGCGCGAACGGGTTCACCAGCGGGTGGTCGTAAGTTCCCTTGAACATGATGAAGCGGACGTTGCGCTCGGTGGCGGCGCCCAGCAGCAGCGCGTCCACGGCGGAAAGATGATTGGCGACGAAGAGCGCGCCGCCTTTTGCCGGGATGTGGTCGCGCCCTTCCACCCGGATGCGGTAAATGGAGTGGGTAAGAAACCACAGCAGCAGGCGCAGCAGCGCGTCGGGCAGCAGATAAATGGCGTAGGCGGTGGCCGCGAGCGTGAGCAGGGCGGTGGCCAGGAAAACTTGCGACGGCGTCAGGCCGGCCTGCGTCGTCAGCAGGTAGTTGGCCAAGGGCGCCAGAAACATCGCCACAAACGACACCACATTGCTGGCCGCGATCACGCCGCCGCGACGGTCCTCCTGGGGGCGATGTTGCAGCAGCGCGTTGATGGGCACGATGAAGAAGCCGGCGGAGAATCCCAGTCCCGCCAGCAGCGCGCCGGCTTCCAGAATCGACAGCCCGTTGACGGAGAGCGCCGGTCCGAAGATCAGCATGCCGATCGAGCCCAGCGGCACCAGGCCGTACTCGATCTTGTTGCCGGAGAGGTAGCCCGCGGCCACGCTGCCCAACCCGATGCCCACCGCCACCGCCCCCGAGAGATATCCGGTTTCGACGTAGCTGCGCCCCAGGGTTTCAGTTCCGTAGAACACGATGTTCAATTGCAGCAGCGCGGCCACGAAGAAGAAATAAGTGTTCCCCAGGACCGCCAGATACAACACGCGGTCCTGAAGGATGTAGCGCGCCTGCGCCCACAGGTCGGCGAAAAGGTTGGGATTGAACTTCTTCTGCGGATTCGCGGCCGGAACCTGAGTGATGCCCAGGCTGGCCAGGAATCCGGATACGGCCAGCGTCACCAGGATGGCGCCCGACCACACTTGCTGCTCGCCGAACGTTTCCACCAGCAGCGGACCGGCGATGATGCCGCCGAGCACGGCGAAGAACGTCCCCAGCTCCAGAATGCCGTTGCCCCACGACAGCCGCTTTTCGGGCAGCAGTTCGGGCAGGATGCTGTACTTGGTGGCCCCGAAGAGCGCGCTCTGGGTGCTCATCAGGAACAGCGCAGCCAGCCAGAAGTAAACATTACCGGACGCCAGGCTGGCGAGTACCAGCAGCATCACTCCGACACTCAGCGCCTTCATGCGCACCGCCACCCAGCGCTTGCTGAAGCGGTCGGCGAGGAAGCCTCCGGCCATGGAGAACAGCAGATGCGGCGTGGCGAACACCAGTCCCAGGATGAGCAGCAGCAGGTCACGCCGGTCCCGGGGCAGGCCCATTCCCAGAATGAGGAAGAACAGCAGGTTCTTGAAGGCGTTGTCGTTGAAGGCGTTCTGGAACTGGGCGAGGATCAGACTCCAGAAGCCGCGGGTGGAAGCCGGGGCGGAACTCTCGGCGGTTTCCGGACTGAGTGCGCTCGCCATAGCGGGATAGGGCCGTGCCACAGGCCGAGCGCGATTGTATCGCCAAGCTGAGGGCTGGTGCAGCCCCGACCTGCTGGCGACCCTGCCGCAGTCCCGGTCGCGGTTGTGGCTGCCGCGCGGGAAGACTAAACTAGGACGCCTTCCCCCAAGGCAGATGAGGCCATGAAGTTCTTTCGAGCCTTCCCGGTAGCGGCGATCGCCATCGTGGCCGTCCACGTGTGGGTGCTGGCCAGCCTGGGGACCTCTCGGGAGGGTGTGCTGTGGTCGAACAGCCTGCAACTGGCCGCAGGTTTGCTGGCGGCTGCGGCTTTTGGAGCGGCTGCCCGCCGCGCGCAGGGCTTGGTTAGGGATGCGTGCCTGCTGACCGCCTTCTCGTTCGCGCTCTGGTCCGTGGCCCAGGCGGGCTGGCTCCACCACGAGTTGACTCAGGCGGTGGTGGTACCCACCGGATCGCTTATCAACATACTGTTCTTCTTTGCTTTCGCGCCCTTGATGGCGGCGCTGTTTCTGCCGCTGCGACCGCAGAGAAAAGAGGAGATCTGGCCGCTGGCCCTGGATACCATCCAGCTGGGGATTGCGCTGGTGAGCGCCTACCTGTTCTTCTTCTACACGCCCAGCTTTTTGCAGCCCCAGGCCGGCGTGTCGGAGGCCGCCATGAGGCAGGCGACGGAGGTGCGCAACTGGCTGATTTTCCTTGCGCTTCTGGCCGCATCCGCCAGCGCCCGCACCCGCGAGGGTCGCAGTCTTCTGGTCCGGCTGGCAGTGGTGTTCTTCCTCTATTCCGCCGGGATGACTGTCTATTTCCACTCCACGCCGACCATGGTGATCCACACCGGCAAGTGGTTTGATCTGACTTGGACGATCTCCTTTGCGACCGCGGCCGTGCTCGCGGGAGGCGTTGGTACCGGCAAAGACAAGGCGGCGGCCGAGGATGCGCCGGCGGTCAAGCCGAGCTGGGCTTTTTACGCCATGCCGGCTTTTTTGCCGCTGGTGACCTGGCTGATGGCGCTTCGGGTAGGTAGGGATCAATTCGCGATGGCCGCCACCGTGGTCGGTCTTTCGTTCCTGTGCTACACCGCGCGGCTTTTTCTCACCCACATCAATCTGCAGCGCGCCACCCAGGCGGTGCGCGACTCCGAGAACAAGTTCGCCCTTGCGTTCAAGCAGAGTTCTTCCCCGGTGGTCATTAGCAGTCTGACCGATGGACGCTTCCTGGAAGTGAACGACGCTTTTGTCGGCTTCTACGGCGCACCCCGGCAAGAGATCGTGGGGAAGACGGCGCTGGAACTGGGCCTCTGGCTGGACCCGGATCAGAGGGAGCGCGGGATGCAGGAACTCCAGGCGCAGGGCAGGGTCCGGGACTTCGAAGCTGTGATACGCCCGCAATCCGGCGAGCTGCGCACGGTGCTTTTCAGCGCAGATGTGCTCGAGGTTCCTCCCGAGCGATGGCTGCTGGTGACCTTGAACGACATCACCGAGGCCCGCCGGGCGGAGGAAGAGCGGGTCCACTTGCTGGGACGCTTGATCTCCGCCGAGGAAGAAGAGCGCCGTCGCATTGCCGGGGAGCTGCACGACGGCACGGGCCAGGCCTTGACCTCGCTGTTGCTGCAACTGCGGGCCCTGCAGCAGGCGCCGTCGCTCGACAAAGTGCGCAGCGACCTGGACCTGTTGCGCAAGTCCACCGCCGACGCGGTTGAGGACCTGCGCCGCATCTCTCGCGGATTGCATCCCAGCGTGCTCGACGATTTCGGCCTGGTGCCCGCTCTGCGGCGCATGGTCGAAGACACTGGCGCAGCCGGCAAGCTGAAGGTCAGCTTCTCCGCCGACGGACTCGAACAGTTGCGGCTGCCCAGGGCGGTGGAAGTCGCCGTGTATCGCACAGCGCAAGAGGCGCTGAACAACGCGGTGAAGCACGCTGCGGCCAAGGCGGTGCAAGTCTCTCTGCGGCAGGAACAGGAAGCCTTGCAGGTAGTAGTCAGCGATGACGGCGCCGGCTTTGACGTCGAGGCGACGTTGCAGCGGGCGGCTCGGGAGAATCGCCTGGGGCTGCTGGGAATCCGGCAGCGCATGGAATTGCTGGGCGGGTCGGCGGAAATCCTGTCCCGTCCAGGAGAGGGCACTACCGCACGCTTGCTCGTTCCTATGAACCCGGCGAGGTCGTCTGAGCCGCAGAGCCAGCCGCCCGAAGCCCGCCGTGTCCGGAAGGCCGGCTAAAAAGGACTCACGTGAATCGCAAGATCCGAGTTCTGCTGGCGGACGACCACGCCGTGGTTCGCGCCGGACTGCGCGCCATCATCAACGCTGAAGGCGACATGGAGGTGGTGGGGGAATCGGGCGACGCCAAGGAAGTAGTAGCTCGGGCGCACGAGCTCAAGCCCGACGTGGCGGTGCTCGACCTCTCCATGCCGGAAGGCGGTGGCATGCGCGCCATTCCCCGCATCTCGGAGGCGTCGGCGGAGACGCGCGTGATTGTCCTGACCATGCACGACGATCCGGCGTACGTGCGCTCGGTGCTGGCCGCCGGAGGCTGGGGCTACGTGCTCAAGCACTCGGCGGACGTGGATGTGGTGCGCGCGGTGCGCTCGGTGCAGCGCGGCCGGCGCTTCGTGGATGCCACGCTGGCGGCCAGCGTCCTCGACGACATCACGCCCCAGGCCACGCCTGCGAAGCTCAGCCGCCGCGAGCTTACCGTGTTGCGCTACCTGGCCCAGGGTCATTCCTACCAGGCCATTGCCGATAAGCTCTGCCTCAGTGTGAAGACCATCGAAAGCTACCGGGCCCGCATCTCGCAGAAGCTGGGCTTCCGCAAGCGCGCCGAAATCGTGCGCTACGCGCTGATGACCGGGCTGCTCACCTCCGAAGACTCGCACCAAACCGACCTCTGAGCCTCCTGTAACGTTACTTTGTAGGGGGAAACCCCTACATCCCTCCCCAGATTCAGTGGCCGCCCCGCTACAGGAACTCCTTGCGGACTTGTACTCTTACGATCATGGGCGGCAGGATCTGACGCTTCCCGCGAGGAAGCTGTACCTCTCTCTCGATCCTGCCTCCCCCATCCGAAGTAAAACCGTCGTCCAACCGGTCCTTAAGGAGTTGCGATTTAATGTCCGTTAGCAGCCTTTGCGCCATATCGCCCGACCAGTTGCCGTCAACCACCGGCAATCCTCCCCTGCGCAGCAGCTTGCTGCACAAGAACATGAGTCGCGCGGCGGTAGCCGCCAGCTTGATCCTGCTGGCAGCGCATGCCGGCAGCCTGCTCCTGCTGGCCAACAAGGCCATCGTAGGGTTGGTTTCCGATGTCATGCAGTTGGCCGCGGCCTTGCTGGCTGCGTCGGCGTTCGGCATGGTGGGCGCTCGGGAACGAGGGTTCATGCGCCGCTTCTGCCTGCTGATCGCTGCGAGTTTCGGACTGTGGGCCGGCGGGCAGCTCATCCTCATGTATTACGCGCACTACCTGGGCACTGCCGTGCCGGGGCTGACACCCAGTGACGTTATCTTCCTGGCGGCGTACCTCCCCTTGCTGGCGGTGATTACCATGGATGGCCGGGACAATCCCCGGCGCGTCCACTGGATGCGCATCCTGGATTTCGCGCAGGTGGGCATTGTCATCAGCGCGGCCTATTTGTACTTTCTTTACTACCTGCCCTTGTCCGGCGCCATCCGACAGGACATCCTGAGCGCCAGCAATGACGTTTATTCGGTTTTGGACTTGTGCGTGGTGGGCGGCTTCGTGCTGCGAGCGACCTTTACTCCGGCCGGGCCCCTGCGCAGCCTGTTCGCGCGCATGACCGCCGTGTTCCTGACGTATTGCATCGGCAGCGCCATCTATGGTCATGCCCTGGCTACCGGCGCCATCCAGGGTGCTGGAACCTGGTTTGATCTGGCATGGACCTTGCCCTTTGTGATCGCGACCATCGGCATTGCCACCTGGAACTCCGGCGCCGGATCTTCCGGCGTGGCCGACGATTGCGTGAGGCCTGGTATCGGCATTCTGGCGCTTCCCACGCTGGCGCCGGTGCTGGTTCTGGCCCTGGCCTACCACATCTATCCGGTACAGGAGGAACTGGCGTTGCTCATCGGAGTGGCCAGCTTCACCTGCGCCCTCGCCCGGCTGGCGCTGACGCAACTGCGCCAGCGCGTCGCCCTGCAGGCGTTGCGAACCATGGAGCAGAAATTTTCCAAGGCGTTCCGCTCGGCGCCCGATTCCATGACCATCAGCACCCTGCGGGATGGCCGCTACTTGGCAGTCAACGACCGCTTCCTCGAACTGCTGGGGTTTCCGCAAGAGGAAGTGATCGGCAGCACCGCGCTGGAACTGGGCATCTGGGCTGATCCTTGGGATCGCGCCGATGTCATTGAACAGCTCACACGGCACGGACGGGTGCGGGATCGCGAAGCTCTTTTCTGTACCAAGTCCGGAAAGCAGATTCAGGTGCAGATTTCGGCAGAAACCGTGGAACTGGGCGGAGAGCAGTGCCTGGTGGCCGGGGTTCGCGACATCAGCGAGCGCAAGCGAGCGGAAGAGGCGCTGCTGCGTTCCGAAGCCCGCTATCGTGAACTGGTCCAGGGCGCAGCCTACGGCATCTACCGCGCCACCCTGGACGGCAAAATCCTGTATGCCAACCCCGCCCTGGTCAAAATGCTGGGCTATGAATCGGTGCGGGAAGTGCTGCGCCTCAACACCGCCAGCGATATCTGGGTGAACCAGGAGGAAAGGGACCGGCTGACCCAGGAGGCTTCGGGCAACGTCGAGTTGACTGGAGCCGAAGTCCAATGGAAGCGCCAGGACGGCTCGGGGATCACCGTGCGCCTGAGCGCCCGCCGGGTTCCCGACGAAGCCGGCGAGGTGCGTGAGTGCGAAGTCATCGTGGAAGACATCACCGAGCGGCGCCTGCTGGAGGAGCAATTCCGCCAGGCACAGAAGATGGAAGCCGTGGGACGGCTGGCCGCCGGCGTCGCCCACGATTTCAACAACTTGCTCACCGTCATTCACGGCTACACCGATATGGCGCTGCTCGGTCTGGGCGAGAGCAGTCCCATCCGCGGAGAGTTGGCTGAAGTGCAGAACGCGGCCGACCGCGCTTCCGACCTCACCCGCCAATTGCTGGCCTTCAGCCGGCAACAAACCCTCGAGCTCAAGCTGGTGGACGCCAATCACGTGGTGCACAACATGCAGAACATGCTGGGGCGCCTCTTGGGGGAGAATATCCGCCTGGACGTGCAGCTTTGCCCGGAACTGGGTTGCGTGTACGCCGATTCCAGCCAGTTGGAACAGGTGATCATGAACCTGGCTGTGAATGCCAAGGATGCCATGTCCACGGGGGGAGACCTGGTCGTGGAGACCGCCAACGTGGATCTCGATGAGGAATACGTGAGGACTCACACAGGCTCCAAGACGGGGCGCTACGTCCGCCTCACCGTTCGCGACACCGGCGTCGGCATGGATGAAAAGACGCGCGTCCGCATCTTCGAGCCCTTCTTCACTACCAAGGAGTTGGGCAAAGGTACCGGGCTGGGGCTGGCTACGGTCTATGGGATCGTGAAGCAGAGCGCCGGCTACATCGCGGTGGAAAGCGAGCCCGGCAAGGGCACTTACTTCCACATCCATCTGCCCTTTGTGCCCTGTGTGGAACCCTGCGCGGAATCCGAACCGCAAGCGGCGGGCGTGCTGCAAGGTTCGGAAACCATCCTGCTGATAGAGGATGAGGAAGCCCTGTGTTCCCTGGGTTCGGATTTCCTGCGTAAGCACGGCTATGAGGTCTTGAGCGCCGGAAACGGAACCGACGCGCTTCAAATCCTGGAAGGGCACCGCGGGACCATCCATCTGCTGCTCACCGACGTGGGACTACCCGGCATGAGCGGAACAGAGCTCGCCAAGCGCGTGCGCCTGCTGCGGCCGGAAACCAAAGTCATGTTCGTGTCGGGATACACGGCCGAAACGCTGCTCGAACACGGCATCACCACCCTCGATGCCCCGGTCCTGAGCAAACCCTTCACCCGCGAAGGACTGGTGCGCCAAGTCCGCCAGATCCTCGACCAAGCGCCCGCCGCGGCGGCTGTTGTGTAGAAGCGGGCGACCTCGCCCGCACGGCATCTTGCTCCTGACACCTGAGACCTGACACCTGCCTCAGCCCTTCACGCACACCACTTGACGCAGCGTGTGCACCACTTCCACCAGGTCTTTCTGCGCTTCCATCACTGCGGCGATGGATTTGTAAGCCATGGGAGTCTCGTCAATCACGTCGGCGTCTTTGCGGCACTCCACGCCCGCGGTGGCGCGTACGTGGTCTTCGACGGTGAAGCGGCGCTTGGCCTCAGTACGCGACATGGCGCGTCCCGCGCCGTGCGAGCAGCTCATGAAGCTTTCTGGATTGCCCTTGCCGCGCACGATGAAGGACTGCGCGCCCATGCTCCCCGGGATGATGCCCATGTCGCCCGCACGCGCCCGCACCGCTCCCTTGCGAGTCACGAACACGCGTTCTCCATAATGCTCCTCGATGGCCACGTAGTTGTGGTGGCAGTTCACCACTTCAAGATCGGCTTCAAACGCCGGAACTTCGCCGGAGTTGCGCACGCCGGCAATCAGGTTCTTCATCATCAGCCGGCGGTTTTGCATGGCAAAGTCCTGCGCCCAGTGCACCGCTTCCACGTAGTCGTCGAAGTGCTGCGTGCCTTCTTCCAGGTAAGCCAGGTCCTTATCGGGCAAGTTGGCGATGTGGGCGCGCATGTCTTCACGAGCCTGCGTAATGAAAAACATTCCCAAACGGTTGCCCACGCCGCGCGATCCCGAGTGCAGCATGAACCAGACGTTCTGCTCGGTATCGAGGCAAACTTCAATGAAGTGGTTGCCCGTGCCCAGCGTTCCCAGATGCTTCACGTGGTTGCCGCGATCGAGCTTCGGGTGCTTGCGGATGATGGTGTCGTAGCCCGGCTTGAGGCGTCCCCAAACGTCCATGTGATGGTCGGGAGGGTTGGCCCAGGCGCCGCGATCTCCAGGGCCGCCCTGGTTGGTGCGTCCCACGGGCACCGCGCGCTCAATGGCGTCGCGAATGCCGTGCAGGTTGTCGGGCAACTGCTCGGCGCGCAGCGAAGTGCGAACTGCCATCATGCCGCAGCCGATGTCAACGCCCACGGCCGCAGGGATGATGGCGCCCTTGGTCGGGATCACACTGCCCACCGTGGCGCCGATGCCCCAATGCACGTCGGGCATGGCCGCCACCCACTTGAACACAATGGGCAGCGAAGCCACGTTGCGGAGCTGCTGCTCCGCCGCCGACTCCAGCTGTACGCCCCTGGTCCACGCCTTGATGGGCACCGCGCCGTCGGTGGAGATGAGGTTGTAGGACTTGTCGGACACTGATCCTAGTTTACGCCGTGCGAAGGGGAGCCCGGCCGAGGGCGGCCGGGCTACGCCGGCGCTACCAGCGCGGGCGAGGTCGCCCGCTTCCACACGGGACTCCCCAGCCAAGTGAAGCCGGCGAGACGCCGGCGCTACTTCTCTTCGTGCGCCACTTTCCCGCCGACGATGGTGAGCACCACTTTCGTTTTGTAGACATCGAGTGGGGAAATCTTGAACAGGTCCTGAGACAGAACAATCACGTCGGCGAGCTTGCCGGGAGTGAGCGTGCCCTTGATGCCTTCCTCGAACTGGCCCCAGGCGGCGTCGCGGGTATAGGCGGCGAGCGCCTGGTCGAGCGAGACGCGCTGTTCCGGGACCCAGCCGCCGGCGGGCGTGCCGTCCTGGCGCTGGCGGGTGACCGCGTTCTGGATGCCGATGAAGGGGTCGAGCGAAACCACTGGCCAGTCGCTGCCGAAGTTCAGCCGCCCGCCGCCCGCGGCGATGCTGTGCCAGGGGAAGGAATTGGCGATGCGGGCCGGGCCGACGTTGCGTCCCCAGATGGCTTCGAGGTTGGCGTCCGGATAGGCATGCCGCGGCTGCATGCTGGCGATGACGCCCAGCTTGCCGAAGCGCGGGATGTCGGCAGCGTGGATGTTTTCAATGTGCTCGATGCGAAAGCGGCGGTCGCGCGGGCCGTTTGTCTTGGCCGCGGCTTCGTAGGCGTCCAGGGTGGTTCGGATGCCGAGGTCGCCGATGGCGTGGGTGATGACGTGAAACTTGCGCCGGTCGAGCTCGCGCACCAGTTCGTTGAACCGCTGCGGAGTGTAATTCATGGAGCCGGAGAGCGAAGGATCATCCGCGTAGGGAGCGAGCATGGCCGCGGTGTGGGACTCGATGACGCCGTCCATGAAGGCCTTAATCACGCCGGCGCGCACCCACTCACCATGGAAGCGTCGCCGGGCGCCCTCGTAGCGGCGCAGCACTTCGGGGGTGAGCTTGGGCTCCATGCCCAGCGACAGCGTCATGCGCACGGTGAGCTGGCCGCGCCGATGCAGCTCGGCGTACAGCTCCATCTCTTCCATCGAAGCGTTCGCATCCAGCGTGCTGGTGAGTCCGTGCTGGTTGGCGAGGCGTAAACCGTCACGCAAGGCGGCCAGCTTTTCGTCGCGGCTGACTGTAGGAATCACATTGTCTATGAACCGCGTCGCGCGTTCTTTCAGCATGCCGGTGGCTTCCCCAGTCGCGGGGTCGCGCACGATGATGCCCACGGTGAGGTCGCCTTCCTTGGGATCAGGAGTCGCGCGGGTGATGCCCGCGAGTTCCAGCGCCTTGGAGTTGACCCAGTAGCTGTGGCCGTCGTAGTTCTCGAGTACGACCGGGCGGTCGCGCTCGACGGCATCAATGATGTCTTTGGTCGGCAGACCCGAGGGCGCGAACAGGTCGTAGGCCCAGCCCCGGCCGATCAGCCACTTCTTGGCAGGATGTTTGGCCGCATATTCCTTGACGCGGCGCTGGATTTCAGCGGCGCTGCGAGCGTCGTCGAGGAAGATCTGTCCCAGCGAAAGGCTGCCGCTGAGAAAATGGATGTGGCTGTCGATGATCCCCGGCATGGCCATGCGTCCGCCCAGGTCAATCACGCGGGTGCGCGGCCCGCGCAGCTTGGTGACCTCGTCGTCGCTGCCCAGGGCGGCAATCTTCGTGCCGCGGATGGCCAGCGCCTCCACCCACGGGCGCTGCGGGTCGGAAGTGTAGATGCGCCCGTTGTGCAAGATGAGGGAGGCGGGTTGTTTTTGTGCGTTGGCAGCGACGGTGGCGAGAAGCAGGAGAAGGGCGAGGAGGATGCGGTTGGGTTTGGTCATAGGGAAGGAAATCGTAACACTGGTGGGGTTTCTGGTTGTTGGTTTCTAGTTTCTCGTTACTCGACGTTGGTTGGGAGAGGTCACAAGGCGCGGCCGAGGACGGCCGCATCACACGTTCAGTGCTGGCTCAGTGCTTGTAGAGCGTGGTGGCCGGGTGGTGGAGGCGCCAGTCGAACCAGAACTCCTTGAGCACGTAGACCGGCTGGAGGCAGCGTCCTTGGGCGGAGCCGCTGACCGCGCAGCCCTGGAAGTTCCATTCGCTGCCGGTGGAAGTATCGAGCAGCACCCAGGTGTCTGCGGTTTTCGCGTCGTCCGTCTTCGCGTCGCCGGTCTTCGCGTCACTGGTCTTGGTGTCGCCAGTCTTGGCGTCGCCAGCCGTCTTGTTGCCAGTCTTTTTGAAGAACTCCAGCGCCTTGCCATCCGGCTCCAGGCGGCTGACGAAGGCGCGGATGGATTTACCGTCGGGGCCCACGACAATGAGCACCGGTGTTTTGCCCAAGCTGTCCTGGATGGGCCACTGCTGCATGACCGCGAGCAAGGGGAAGGCGCGGTCCGCGCCGCCCACACTGATGCCCACAATCAGCGCGCGGGCGTCGAGCGGCGTATCCGCGAAGCTGACCACGGTGGGTCGCGAGGCCACGCGCTCCACCCAGTTCTTGGGCGCGTAGTCGTCGAGATACGCGGCCACAGGAGCGAGCACGGTTCCCTCGGGCGCTTCCTTCTTCCACAAATCGAAACTGAGTTCGTCGGTGTGCAGCAGTTCGAGTGCGCGTCCGGCCAAAGGCCCGAAGATGGCCTTGCCGGTCACCTGCTGCCAGATGGAGCCGGTTTGCTGGTCGCGCATGAGGAAGTTCTGGTTGTTGATGCCGGCCAGGCGGAAGCTGAGCACCTGGCCGTCTACCGTCCGCTTCCACACCAGACCGGTGTGACAGAGCGTTCAATACGTGACCACGATGGGCGAGCCCGCCAGGGCGTCGTTCACCAGGTGGTGATAAGCCATCTCGCGGATAGGATAAGCGCGCGCCTGGTTGCCCTGGCGCACGGCCAGCACCATGTCGTCGGCTTCAATCTTGGCCAGAGATGCGGGCAAATACTGCGGTTCCTGGATGGGAGCAAACATGCGCTCGAAGATGTTGACGCGCGCGGCCACCGCCGCGGCCGACACCAGCAGCATCCCCAGCACCAGCCCGCAGCGCCGCAGCCCGATGCGACGCGCGCCGTTGCGCCGCCACAGCCGGGTGGCGGCCAGGGCGGCTGCCACAGCAAACACAATGGTCCAGACCGGCGCCCAGCGCAGGAAGGTGAGCGCCACAAACAGCTCCTGCGAGCCCTGCGCGCGGAAGGGGCGAATCACGTAAGCAGGCACTGCGTCCATGGCGACGCCGGCCAGCACCAGCACAACGAACAGCACACCCCAGGCGCGGTTTCTCATGTCACTTCATCATAAGGGACGGCCCCTGCCCGGGGAAGCGCCGGCCGCTGGTTTCCACCGCACGCTTCGGTTCGGCGTCTGTAACAATCCTGTAACAATATGTTGTTAGGCTGCGAGCGATGAGCGGCTCTCTGACGGGCACTCCGCCCTCCTCATTGCGCAACCACACCCAGCCCGCACCCCGCGTTAGGAGCGGGACGCGCGCCGCCCTCCAGCGCCGCGAGCGGATCCTCGCCCGGCTGGCAGACGGTGCGTTCCGTTACGCCATGCTGGCTTGCGCGCTTTCGCTGGCGGGAGTACTGCTGCTGATCGTCTATGAGCTGACCACCAACTCGCGGCTGGCCATTCATGAATTCGGGTGGAAATTCTTTACCCGGGAAAACTGGGACCCGGTGCTGGGCGAGTTCGGAGCGCTGTCGTTCATCTACGGCACGGTGGTTTCGTCCCTGCTGGCGCTGCTGCTGGCGGTACCGCTGGCGGTGGGCGTGGCCGTGTTCAACACCGAAATGTGTCCACGCCTGCTGCGCGGGCCGCTGGCGTTTTTGAGCGAGCTGCTGGCAGCCATTCCCAGCGTGATCTACGGGTTGTGGGGAATCTTCATACTGGCGCCGCTGCTGCGCGAGCACGTGCAGCCCTGGCTGGCCCGCAACCTGGGATGGACAGGCTTGTTCGAGGGGCCTCCGTATGGCATCGGCATGCTGGCGGCGGGAATCATCCTGGCCGTCATGATCGTTCCCATCGTCAGTTCGATCACGCGGGAAGTGCTGAGTGCGGTGCCCCGCACGCAGCGCGAAGCGGTGCTGGCGCTGGGCGCCACCCGCTGGGAGATGGTCCGCATGGGGGTGCTGCGCAACGCGCGCGCCGGCATTGTGGGCGCCATCATCCTGGGACTGGGCCGGGCGCTGGGCGAGACCATGGCGGTCACCATGGTGATCGGCAACCGTGCGGAAATCGCCAAGTCGCTGTTCGCTCCCGGGTACACCATGGCCAGCGTGCTGGCCAACGAGTTTGCCGAGGCCACGGAAGACCTCTACCTCAGCGCGCTCATCGAAGTGGGGCTCGGACTGTTCCTGGTGACCATCGTGGTCAATGGCCTGGCGCGGTTGCTGGTGTGGTCGGTGACCCGCGGAATTCCAGCGAGGGCCAATGCGAGCTGACGGCCAATCGCGGAGCGGGTCCATCGGCATTCGTCGCCGCGTGAGCAACGCCCTGGCCACCTTGCTGGCGTCCGCGGCGGTGGTGCTGGTGCTGGCGCCGCTGGCGGCCATCTTCGGTTACGTGGTGTACCGCGGCATCGGCGCCGTGGACCTGGCGTTCTTTCTGGAGACACCCAAGCCGGTGGGAGAAGCGGGCGGCGGCATGGCCAATGCCATCGTGGGCTCGGGTTTCATCCTGGGCATTGCCAGCCTGCTGGGCGTGCCGCTGGGCATCGGGACGGGCATTTACCTGGCGGAGTATGCCCGCGGGCGCTTTGGCGATTTCATCCGCTTCCTGGCCGACATCTTGAACGGTGTGCCTTCGATCGTCATCGGACTGGTGGCCTACTCGCTGGTGGTGCTGCATCAGGGGCACTTTTCGGCGCTGGCCGGCGGCGTGGCTCTGGCCATGATGATGATCCCCACGGTGGCACGGACCACCGAGGAGATGCTGCTGATGGTGCCACAGTCGGTGCGCGAGGCGGCGCTGGGTCTGGGCATTCCGCAGTGGCGGGCGACGATTTCGGTGACCCTGCGCACCGCTGCCTCGGGTGTGATCACCGGGGTGATGCTGGCGTTTGCGCGCGTGGCCGGCGAGACCGCGCCCCTGCTGTTCACCGCCTTCGGCAACACCTACTGGAACCTGCACCCGGACCAGCCTACGGCCGCCTTGCCGCTGCAGATCTTCGTGTACGCAATTTCTCCTTTCGACGAATGGCACCGCAAGGCGTGGGCGGGAGCGCTGGTGCTGATCGCGCTGATCGTGGGCACGGTGAGCGTGGTGCGCTGGGTGGCAGGCCGCGGCGTACTGCAGGGAGCGGAGTAGCTATGGGCGTCGGCATCCAGGTCAAAGGCTTGAACGCCTGGTTCGGCAAGACCCAGGCGCTTTACGACATCTCCATGGATGCCGTCGCCAACCATGCCACGGCCATCATTGGGCCCTCGGGCTGCGGCAAGTCCACCTTCATCCGCTGCCTGAACCGCATGCACGAAACCCATCCCGACGCCCGAGTCTCCGGGGGCGTGCGCATTGGCGACACCGAAATCTACGGCAACGGGACGCCCGCGGTGGAAGTGCGGCGGCGCATTGGCATGGTGTTCCAGAAGCCCAACCCGTTTCCCACCATGTCCATCTATGACAACGTAGCCGCCGGGCTGAAGCTGAACGGCGTCCGCGACCGCCGAGTGCTGGACGATGCGGTGGAGCGCTCCCTGCAGCAAGCCGCCCTCTGGGACGAGGTAAAGGACGAGTTGAAGAAAAAATCCGGCGCCAGCCTTTCCGGGGGCCAGCAGCAGCGGCTGTGCATCGCCCGCGCGCTGGCGGTGGAGCCGGAAGTGATGCTGATGGATGAGCCCGCTTCTGCCCTGGACCCCATCTCCACCGGCAAGATCGAGGAACTGATCTTTCAGCTCAAGCAGGAGTACACCATCGTAATCGTTACCCACAACATGCAGCAGGCGGCGCGGGTGGCGGAGTTCACCGGGTTCTTCCTGCTGGGGCGGCTGATCGAGTTCGACCGCACCGAGAAAATCTTTACCAACCCGTCGCATAAGCGGACGGAAGACTACATCACCGGCAGGTTCGGATAATGCGCACGCGATTTCATCAGGGACTCGACGATCTGAAAGAGAAGCTGCTCCGCATGGGCGGGCTGGTGGAGCAGGCGGTGGAGCGCGCCACCCAGGCCTACCAGCGGCGCGATCTCAAGCTGTGCCAGGCGGTGCTCGACGACGAGCGCGCCATCAACCTGGCCGAACGCGAAATTGACGAACTGGCCCTCGACCTGCTCGCCATGCAGCAACCCATGGCCGTGGATCTGCGCTTCATCATGGCGGTGATGAAGATCAACGCCGACTTGGAACGCGTGGGCGACCAGGCGGTGAACATCGCCGAGCGGGTCATGGACATGGCCACCCTGCCCGCGGCCGACCTGCCCATCGACATCCCGCGCATGGCAGCCACCTCGGCGGGCATGGTGCGGCGCGCGCTGGAGGCGTTTGTGGAGGCCAAACCGGAAATCGCCGAGGCCGTCCTCAAGATGGACGACATCGTGGACCGCATGGAGGACGAAATCTTCCTGCGCATGGTAGAGAAAATGCGCGCCGAGCCCGAGCTTACGCGCCAGGCCCTGGACGCTCTGCTGATAGGGCGCAACCTGGAACGCGTGGCCGACCATGCCACCAACATCGCGGAAGATGTGATCTTCTGGATCCGCGGGGCGGACGTGCGCCATCAATTGGACCAGTTCCCTAAGTAGAATACTTCCATGAAGCGAACGGTCTTCGTCGTCGAGGACGACGCCGACATCGCGCGCCTGGTGCGCCATCACCTGGAAGGCGCCGGGTTCCATGTGCGCTCGTTCGCGACGGCCAACGGAGTTCTGGCGGACGCGGAAAAACACGCGCCGGCGCTCTTCTTGCTCGACATCATGGTCCCCGGCGGCGACGGCTTTGACCTTTGCCACCGCATCCGGCAGAAGCCCTCGCTGGCCATGACGCCGGTGATGTTTCTGACCGCCAAGACCAGCGAAGCCGACCGTGTGGCCGGCCTGGAGATGGGCGCCGACGATTACATCAGCAAGCCTTTCAGCCCGCGCGAGTTGGTGGCCCGAGTGAAGGCGGTGTTGCGGCGCTTTGAGCGGCCGCTGCTCCCGGTCACCATCCAGGCGGGTGAAATCGAGATCAACACCGGCGCTATGACGGTTACGGTGCGCGGCCGGCCGGTGGAGACCACGGCCACCGAGTTTCGTCTGCTGGCGTGGCTGGCTTCACATCCCGGACGCGTCTTCACCCGCGACCAGCTTCTGGATGCGGTCTGGCGCGACACCTCCTTCGTCACCCCGCGTTCGGTGGACGTGTACGTGCGCCGCCTGCGGGAAAAAATGGAGCGCGATTCCCACGACCCGCGCTACCTCAGGACCCTCCGCGGCGCGGGATACAAGTTCGAGGTCCCACGGTGAGGAGCAGGATCTTCATCAAGTTACTGGGCGCTTTTCTGGTGGTGATCGTCACCGCCACCCTCACCCTGGACGTGACAATTCGCCGCGCCTGGGAGGGCTCGCTGCAGGGCGAGTTGGAAAAGGCCTTGCTGGAAAAAACTCGGCTGTTTGCGCTGCAGGTGGAATCCGGCGCCTCCACCCCGCCCCAGCAGATCGCGGCCCAGGTTGCACGCGCGGCCCAGGCGCGGGCCACCATCATCGAGCGCTCCGGCAAAGTGATCGCGGATTCTGAGGCCGATCCCGCCACCATGGAGAACCACGCCGCCCGTCCGGAAGTGGCCGCGGCCCTGCGCGGCGAAGTAGGGACGGCGGTCCGCCTCTCGCACACCCGAGGATTGGAATTTCTGTATGTGGCCGTGCCCGTCTCCCAGGGTGCGGTGCGACTGGCCTACCCGCTGGAAGCCATCCGGCAAGCGCGCGAGCAGGTGCGAAGCACGCTGCTTGCGGCCTCGGCGCTTGCCCTACTGCTGGCCATGGCGCTGGCGGGACTGGCGGCACAATCCATCTCTCGCAGGCTGCGCCGCATAACACATTTCGCCGAGCAAGTAGCCGACGGCGAGCTGTTTGCGCGCGTGGCCGAAACCGGCTCGGACGAGATCGCGCAGGTTGCGGCCGCTCTGGATCGCACCGCCCGCATGCTGGAGCAGAGCTTCGCGGAACTCGAACAGCGGCGCCAGCAGATGGAAACCTTGCTCAACAGCATGGCAGAGCCGGTGGTGGCGGTGTCGGAAGCAGGCATCGTGCAGTGGGCCAACGGCGCCATGCAACAGCTTACCGGCGGCCGCGCCAAGGCGGGTGCGGCCCTGGTGGAACTGGTGCGCGACCCCGACTTCCTGGCCGCAGTCCGCAGTGCCCTGGAGCTACGCGCCACGGCCACGGCGCGGGTGCGATCGGCGGCGCCGGGCCGCGTGTTCGACCTGACGGTGGCCCCCATGCCCGCGGGCGCGGTGGCGGTGTTGCACGATCTGACCGAGATCGAGCGCACGGAGAAGACCCGGCGCGACTTCATCGCCAATGTTTCGCACGAGCTGCGCACGCCGCTCACTTCCATCAAGGGCTACGCCGAGACTCTGTTGGAATCCTTGCCGCCGAACGGGCACACCCGCGAGTTCGTGGACGTGATCCGCAGGAACGCTGAGCGCATGGCGCGGCTCACCGAGGATCTACTGGTGCTGGCGCGGGTGGAGTCGGGCGAAGAGAAGCTGGAACTGGAGACTCTGGCGGCGCGCGAAGTACTGGAGGATGCCTTGGCGGCCTTCCGCGATCAGGCCAGAGCGGGGGGTGTGGATCTTGCAGTCGGGGACTGGAGTGACCAGGCGCTCGAGGCCGACCGCGACGCCCTGCAGCAGGTCTTCGGCAACCTCATTGCCAACGCGCTCAAGTACGCTGCTTCGGGAGGCCGCATCCAGTTGGGAGCCCGGCCTGCCGAAGGCGGAGTGGAGTTCTACGTGCGCGATTTCGGGCCGGGCATCGCCTACGAGCACCTGCCCCGGCTGTTCGAGCGCTTCTACCGCGTGGACAAAGCGCGTTCCCGCGAAGGCGGCGGCACCGGCCTGGGGCTGGCCATCGTGAAGCACATCGTCCTCAACCACGGCGGCACGGTACGCGCGGAAAGCGAACTGGGGCACGGATGCACGTTCTTCTTCACTCTCCCCGAGGCAGTCAGGCAAGAGGCTAGCAGCGAGTAGCAGGAACCCCAGAGATTGGGTCCCAGGAAATCTTCCTTCAAATGCAATTCGCCGGGTCGAAGACCCGGCGCCACAACCGGCGTGTAACCGGGAATTCACACCGCTGTAACCCTCCTTTAACACGGACCAGCTACTAATCGAGAGACTTGAAGGAGGAATTGTGATCAAGGTTTGTCAGTGTTTTCTGGCCGCTCTGCTGCTTGCCGGGTCCTCGTACGCGCAGACTACGCTGCATGGCGCGGGGGCCACGTTCCCGTATCCGGTTTATTCCAAATGGTTCAGCGAATACAACAAACGGCGCCCCGATGTGCGCATCAACTACCAGTCGATTGGCAGCGGCGGCGGCATTCGCCAGGTGCTCGCCGGGACGGTGGACTTCGGCGCCACCGACGGCCCCATGAGCGACGACCAGCTCCGCCAGGCCACCCGCAAGATCCTGCATATTCCCACGGTGCTAGGCGCGGTGGTACCGGCGTACAACGCACCCGGTGTCAGCGGGGAACTGAAGTTCACGCCCGAGGCGCTGGTGGGAATTTTCCTGGGCCGCATTACCTCCTGGAACGCAAAGGAGCTTGCCGACGCCAATCCGGGCGTTGCTCTGCCCAATCAGCCCATCATCGTGGTGCACCGTTCCGACGGCAGCGGCACCACCTTCGTGTGGACGGATTACCTTTCCAAGGTCAGCCGCGACTGGGAAGGCGGGCCCGGCCGGGGCACCAGCGTGAAATGGCCGGTGGGCCTGGGCGCCAAGGGCAACGAGGGCGTAGCCGGCATGATCCGGCAACTGGAGGGTTCGATCGGCTACGTGGAACTGATCTATGCCGAACAGAACAAGATTTCCTACGGCAGCGTGAAGAACTCGACCGGGACCTTCGTGCGGCCGAACCTGGCCAGTACTTCCGCAGCCGCGGCCTCGGTGAAGAACATGCCGGCAGACTTCCGGGTGTCCATTACCAACGCGCCGGGCAAGGATGCTTATCCCATCGCCAGCTTCACCTGGCTGCTGATCCCCGCGCAGTCGGCGGATGCGCAAAAGGGTAAGATTCTGGCGGATTTCCTGACCTGGATGCTGGCCGATGGCCAGCCCCTGGCTACGCAGCTCCACTACGCGCCGCTGCCCCAAGAGGTGGCGGAGAAGGTGCGCGCGGCCATCGGTCAGATACGCTAAACCAGCGAAGGTTGGAAACATTGCAAGGCGAGAATCCGGCGCAGACCGGATCACGCCCAAAGGAGCGAGGGATGAATTCGAGCAAGAGGGCAGGGTGTGCGCTGATCATGGCTGTGCTGCTGGCCACGACGTGCTACGGTGCAGACAAGAAACAGAAGCCGCAACCGGCAACCGCCGAGGAAGTCCGCGAACTGCGCGAACTCCTGGATGCCCAGCGGCAGGAGCTCCGTGAGTTGCGCGAGGAGATGCGGCAGATACGGGCCGAGCGCGCGCAGGCGTCCGACGCTCTGCGGGTCGCAACCGAGGCCCAGGAGAAAGCTGCCGAAGCGCAAACCGCGGCCACTCAACAGCAGGAGTCGGTGAGCAAGCTGGCGAGCGATGTAGCCGACATCAAGACCAACATGACCAACAGCGCCCTCAGCACCCAGGACGATCAGAAGCGGGTGGGGGCGCTGGAAGGCGTGGTGAACCGCTTCCGTTTCACCGGCGACGTGCGCGTCCGCTACGAGAACTTTTTTCAGGGAGAGTTCGTCGGGGCGATTGACCCGGTGTCGGGAGCGGTACTGGCGAACCCTCCGCCCCGCCATCGGCCCCGCATGCGCCTTCGTTTCGGAGCGCAGGGCAAGCTGAACGAAGACTTCTCCGGCGGCATTTTCCTGGCCTCGGGCAGCCTGGACAAGAACCCCACGTTTGCCGATCCGATCTCCACCAACGAGACCCTGACCAGCTTCTTTGAGCGCAAGATCGTGGGCTTCGACCGCGGCTGGATTACATACAATCCGCAGGCGCACAAGTGGCTGGAGCTGACGGGCGGCAAGTTCGCCTACACCTGGGCGCGCACGGTGATGACCTTCGACAATGATCTAAACCCGGAGGGTTTCAGCGAGAAGGCCTCGTTCAGTCTGAAGAACCCGGTCCTGCGCAACGTCAACTTCACCGGTATGCAGCTCTTCTTCAACGAAACCAGCGGCGGATTCGATTCCTACGCCGCCGGCGCCCAGCTGGGCGGACGGCTGCAGGCGGGAAAACGGGTGACGGTTACTCCGTCCTATACGCTGATGAACTGGCGCAATGCCGATGTGATCGCGCAAAACGCCAACCCGCTGGGCGGAGCCACGCGCCTCATCAACGCCAACGCCCTGACCAACGCCACGCGCAATTGCGGCGGCGGCGGGCAGGCAGGCTGCCGGGCCACGACCGGAACCGCGACGCGGGAATTTGTTTCCAAGTTCCTGTACAGCGACCTGATCATAGACACCAGCATCACCACGTCCTCCGCTCGCTGGCCCGTCCGGTTGCTGGCGGAATATCTGCAGAACCTGAACGCCGAGAACGCCGATCCCCTGGCCATCGGCAAGCAGGACAACGCCTACTGGTTCGAGGTGAACGTGGGCCAGACCCGGAACGTCAACGACCTGCAGTTCGGCTACACTTTCGCGCACGTCGAACAGGACGCCCTGATCTCACAATTCAGCGAGAGCGACATGCGGGCGCCCACCAACGTCCTGCAGCATCGCCTGAACGCTGCCTGGCGCGTGCGGCCCAACCTGGTCGCCAATTACACGTTCTGGATCGGCCGCACACTCAATTGCTCCCTGCAGAACGCTGCGCTGGCCAGCGGACCATTGCAGCCCACCGCGGCCAATGGCAGCCCGACCGCGCTCAGCGGCAACCGAACCTATACCTGCAACGGCGGGCCGGCCAATCCCAACAACGACCCGGAACCTTACTTGAAGCGCATGCAGTTTGATTTGATTTACAGCTTTTGAGGTTGGGCCATAATTAGGGTTGGGGGATTTCGGCGCAGGCTGAAGGACGCCTGGTCAAGGCTGCCGCCCTTGGCCGCCAACCACCGCTTTGCTTTTCCGCGCTTTGCATGTTAACAAAACGGCCTAGAACAGCAAGTTTTGGTGGCGAATTGGTGGCGAGTTTCTGGAGCGCAAAAATCTCAGCCTTGAGTTTCCGGCGCGGACCTAGCTCCTGCTCTCGGCTGCAATTCCCGCGCCAGGACCACTGGCATGCCGAAAGGGAACCGTTTCGGCTCACTTCTCCGATAAGCCGACTATGCGGCCACATGGTCTCGCTGCGGTAAGCGGGGCCAGATTCACCCAACGTTATGTTGTTGAGGAAGCTAGGATTAACGCTAGCGGGCGGCTTTATTTTTGCCCCTTGTATTGCAAGCATAACGCAAGCAACCGATGCGGGACACGTGTTTGCCTCTTTTTGACGGTCGCGTCTCATCGGAGCGCGTAGGGGCCGTCAAGTCTCCTCAGCGCGGCGGGCTAGTGCCGGCCCCCGGGCGAGCCGTTTCGGGAAGCAGCAGGCCCGCGGCCACCAGGGTCCAGCACGAGAGGGTGAAAAGGACGAACCCGGGCACGAAGGAACCGGTCCAGTCGCGAAGAGCGCCGGTGAGGATGGGGGCGAAGAAGGCGACGACATAGGACCCGCCGAAGAAAACTCCCATGACCAGGCTGAGGCGTGCCGGCGTCATGCCCGGCAGCTCCATGGCCAGCGTGATGAGGGGCGACACCCAGAGGAAAAGGCTGATGCCGTAGACGATGGCGCTCAGGGTGAGCCACACCAGGTCGCGACTCAGGAAGAGGCCAAAGGCGGAGAGACACACCACGATGCCGGAGCCCCAAATCCAGGGGCGGCGTGCGCCGCTGGTCTTGGTGAGCAGTCCGCCGGCAATGGCCGCCGGGATCCCCACCAGATTCGCCAGGCCAATCAACTGCGAGGCCTGCGCGGCGGTGAGTCCGAGCGACTGCTGGTAGAACGTGGGCAGCCAGGTGTTGAACACCAGATAGAGGGAGAGCGGGCCGGCGAAGCCGATGGCCAAATACCAGGTCTCAGGCGCGCGCAGCACGCTGGCGTAGCTTTCCCTGGAAGCAGCGCCGGCGGAGTGCTGAGCCGGACCCCGATCGCGGCCCAGAATGCCCCAAGCCGCGGTGAGCGCAACCGTGACCAGCGCGTATCCCGCCAGAACCTCGGTGCGGCCGAACTTCTCGGCCAGGGGCACGGTGGCAAACAGGGCGGCGGTAATCCCGGAGTTGACGGCGACTCCGTTGATGCCATTGACCAGCGGCCGCTCGGCCGGCGGAAACCACTGCAAGATGGCGGCACCGAACAGGGTCACGACCATGGCGCCGCCGGCTCCCAGCACGAAGCGCGAGGCCAGCAAGGCGCGGTAGTCGGCAGTGAAAGGTGTAATCAGGCTGGCGCACATGCACACCATTCCCAGCAACAGAGCGCGCTTCACGCCCAGGCGCGCGGCCAGAGCGCCGGCCACAAAGGGAACGAAGATTTTGGCGAAGGACACCGAGGAGATGACCATTCCGGCCTGTCCATGGGAGAGGGCGTAGCGAGCCTGGAAGTCGGCCAGAAAGGGGGCGTAGCCGATCCACGAGAGCCCGAAGACAAAGTAGCTGGCGAACAGCAGGGCCTCGATCAGGAAGCGGTAGGGGCTGGGGGGCGTGGCGGACACCGGCTCTCCGTACCTCCTAAGAAAGGGCTTGACAGGCTCTCGCCCGAGGCGTAAAAAAGCGAACGCTCGTTTTTTAAGCCCTTATTCTGCCTAGGTCGTGCCCAAACTGCAAGACCAAACCGTAAGGCGGAACCAGCACCGCATCGAGGCCGGGGCGCTTCGGGTATTCACCCGCCAGGGCTTCCACGGGACCTCGGTGCGCGATATCGCCCGGGCCGCCGGGGTCTCGCTGGGCAATCTTTACAATTACTACCCCACCAAGGAGCGGATTTTTCGGGCCGTGGTGGAGGGTTACGAAACCAAGATGGCCAAGCTGCGCGGGCGGGCTCTGGCCCCGCTGCACAACGCCTTCTCGCCCGCAGAACTGCACCGCATGTCGCGCACCGTCCGCCAGATCGTTTATGGCAACCCCGACTACTGGCGGCTGATGTACATCGACGTGATCGAGTTCGGGAACCGGCACTTTGCCCACACCTTCCGCCACCTGGCGGCCAACATGGAACGGCAACTGGGTCAGCGGCTGAACGCCGCGGCCCGCCATCCGGGATGGAGCGGCGTGGACCCGGCGCTGGCCTTCACCGCCATTTATCTGCAGATTTTCACTTACTTTCTGGTGGAAAAGCTTTTTGGAGGACGACAACATCTCGGCGTATCCGACAAGCGCGCCGTCGAGCAACTGGTCCGGATGTATACCCAGGGCCTGTGGCGGACGACGGCGCCCAACGGCCGCCGCAAGAGGAGATCGCAATGAAACGAACAATGTTGATTTTGTTGGTAGCACTGGTGCTTCCGGTTTTTGCGGCGGCGCAAACCGCCACCACCGGCCAGGTGGCCGGGACGGTCACCGATCCTACCGGTGCCCTGGTCCCGGGAGCCCGAATCATCCTGAAGGGCCAGGCCGGGCAGCCGCGCGAGACCAGCTCCGACGACGCGGGAGGCTATCGGTTCAACCTGGTCCCGCCGGGAGTTTACGAGATGGAAGCCAGCGCCTCGGGCTTCGCCGCGCAGTCGGTGCGGAAAGTTGTGGTGAACATCACCGAGTCGGCGCAGGTGAACTTCGAGCTGAAGGTGGCGGGCGCCGGAGAAGTGGTCACGGTCACCGCCGAAGTTCCGCTGTTGCGCACCGACTCGGCCACCACCGGCCGCGTGGTCCAGGAAACCACCATCCGGCAATTGCCGCTGCCCACACGCAACTTCCAGCAGTTGCTAACGCTCTCCACGGGCACTTCCGGCTCCATCTCCAATTCTTCGGAGCTGGGGCGGGGCGACGCCGTCATCAACGTGAACGGGCAGCGCACCACCTCCAACTCGGTGCTCATCAACGGCGTGGACAGCAACTCCATCGGCACCGGCTCCACCCCCAACCTGGCGGTACCCGCCACCGACACCCTGCAGGAGTTCGTGGTGCAGACCAGCCTGTACGACGCATCCCAGGGACGCAGCGTGGGCGGGGTGGTGGCCGCGGTGACCAAATCGGGCACCGACTCCATCCACGGCAACGCCTACTACTTCCTGCGCCGGACGGGGCTGAACGCCAACAACTTTTTCCTGAACCGGCAGGGAGTGGAGCGCCCGGTGTTCGACAACGACCAGTTCGGCGGCACTATCGGCGGACCCATCAAGAAGGAGCGCGCCTGGTTCTTCGGCTCCTACCAGGGGACGCGTCAGGACAACGGCGCGTCGCTGCTGAATTCACTCTCCACTGTGTTCGTGCCCCAGAACCTGGGCACCGACCGCAGTCCGGCAGGGCTGGCCACACTGGCGGCGCAGTGGGGGCTGCTGGGCATCAGTCCCACAGCGACCACGCTGCTGACCGCCACCCTGCCCAACGGCGATCTGGTGATTCCTGGGGTGTCCAGCCCCGTGGCCTGCGCCTTTCCGGCACTCTGCCCCACCGTGCCGGTGACCCAATCGGCGCTGTCCACCTTCCGGGAAGACCAGTTCAACGCCAGCGTGGACGTGCAGGTGACGGGCAACAACCGGCTGCAAGGGAAGTTCTTCCTGGCCGAAAATCCCACCACCCAGGGCTTGTTCAGCTTTGCCGGCCTGCAGAACGCACTGCCACTGCCGGGCTTCGGCGCCGACCTGACCATCAACCAGCGGCTGCTCTCCGTGGGCGACACCCACATCTTCAATTCCAACCTGCTGAACGATGCCCGCTTCGGATACAGCTACATCCGCGTGGCCTCGGTTCCGGCGGAGCCATTTACTTCGGCCGCGCTGGGTATCACTTCGCCGCTCAGCAGTCTGTTCCCGGGAGCGCCGACGATGTCGGTGTCCAACATGTTCGACATTGGGTCGTCGCCCTTCGCCGATAACGACTCCAACGTGGTCACCTGGCAGTTCTCCGACACTCTTACCTGGACGCGCGGCCGGCACACCTTCAAGTTCGGCGGCGAGCACAAGCGCAACGAAGTGAACCTGGTCTTCAACGCGTACACCCGGGGGAACGTATTTCACCTCGGCCTGCTGCAGGGAAATCCGTTCCGGGCGTTCCTGGCCGGGGTTTCCGACCTTTCGATCATGGGGTCGGGAGTGAACCAGCGCAACATCCGCTCCAGCGACCTTTCCTGGTTCATAGCGGACGACTGGCGCATCAGCCCGCGGTTCACGGTGAACCTGGGCGTTCGCCACGACTACTACGGACCATTCTCCGACACCGAAGGGCGGATCGTGGCCTTCGACGAGAGCCTGGTGACCACCGTGAATCTCGGTGGCGCCATCGGAAATGTGATCACAGGCGGGTTTGTGCAGGCGGGCAACGCCACCAATCAGCTGCCCGGAATTCCCCAGGTGCAGGACAGCCTGGTGGACGGCGACTGGAACAACTTTGCGCCGCGCGTGGGCTTCTCCTGGCAGCCGTTCTCCGACCAAAGGAACATCGTGGTGCGGGGCGGGTACGGCATCTACTACGACCGATCGAATGCGCGCGCCATCAACAACCAGGTGCTCAGCTTTCCCTACAACATGCTGGCATCGGTGTTCTTTACGCCCATCACCAGTCCCTTCGTAGGAGTACCCGCGCCCAGCGCCTTCCCGTTGGACGTGACCAATCCCGCCGTCTTCCCGCTGGGCGGACCGCCGGCCATCCTGCCGCGGACCCCGTTCTTCATCTTCGGAGCCACCACCCTGGTTCCGGCCAACGGCATCTATCCCAACCGCAACAATTTCCGCACGCCCTATGTGCAGCAGTACAACCTGGGTGTGCAGTGGGAGTTTGGCCGCAACTGGCTTCTCGACCTGGGCTACGTGGGTTCCAGCGGACGCAAGCTCACCCGGCTGCGCCACGCCAACCAGGGCGCCTCAGCCGCCTCCACCACCGGCCCGCTCAGCTCTGGGCTTTCCGGTCTGGCGGTGCAGGGCTTCGGAGTGCACTTGATGGAGACCAGCGCCAACTCCAACTACAACTCCATGCAGGTCAGCGTGAACAAGCGCTTTTCCAGCGGGCTGCAGTTCCTTACCAGCTACACCTGGTCGCATACGTTCGACGAGTACTCGGGTGCCGAAAACGGCGTGAGCGACGTCTCCGTAGTCCCCGGAAACCAGGTGAACTTCAACAACTACGCCTCCTCGGACTTCGACCGTCGCCACCGCTTCATCACCAGCTTCGTCTATGACCTGCCCAAGTTCTACAAGGGGGAATCCGCGGCGAAGTGGCTGCTCAACGACTGGGAAGTGGCCGGGATCGTCACCATGCAGTCGGGCACGCCCTTCTCGGTGCTCACCAACGCCAACGTCTTCACCCAGGCGCGCGCCAACTTTGCCGCGGGCATGGGGCCCAGCGACGCCGTGCTGGAAGGGGCAGTGACCGACCGCCTGGGCGAATACTTCGAGACCAGCGCCTTTGTCGCAGCCACGGGGGTGGGCAACTTCGGCACCACACCGCGCAACTTGCTGCGCGGTCCCAACCAGCGCAACGTGGACTTCTCGGTGGTCAAGTTCTTTCCCGTGTCCGAGGGGAAGAAGTTCGAGTTCCGCACCGAGTTGTTCAACGTCTTCAACTGGACCAACTTCGCCAACCCAGTGAACATCCGCGCCTCGGCCAACTTCGGGCAGATCGTGCGCACCAGCACGGGGCCGCGCGTGATCCAGTTCGCCTTCAAGTTCAACTTCTAGGGAAGCTGGACGGCAACCACGGGGAAGCGGGGACAACCTCCTGCTTCCCCTTCTTCACGGCCCGAAGGAGTCAGCCATGCGGGAGAGCGGCCTTCGCGACAAAGTGGTGATCGTGACCGGCGGCGCCGCCGGCATCGGCCGGGCCACGGCGTTGTGCTTTGCCGAGGAAGGCGCGCGGGTGGCGGTGTGGGACGTGAACCAGCAGGCCGCTGCGGGCGTGGCCCAGGAGGTTACGGCGGCCGGCGCCGAGGCGCTGGCGGGCCGCGTGGACGTTACCGACCGGGCGTCCGTGGAAGCCGGCGTGGCTGGGGTGATCGAGCGCTGGAAAAGGATTGACGTGCTGGTGAACAACGCCGGCATCGTGCGCGACGCGCAGCTCATCAAATGGAAGGATGGCGCAGTGACCGGCGCCATGACCGACGAGGTTTTCGACTCCGTCCTCAGCGTGAACCTGCGGGGCGTGTTTCTGTGCACCCGAGCGGTGGCCCCCCACATGATCGCCGCCGGCGGCGGCGTGATCCTCTCGGCATCGTCGGTGGTGGGGCTGTACGGCAACTTCGGACAGACCAACTACGTGGCCACCAAGGCGGGCGTAATCGGCATGACCCGCACCTGGGCGCGGGAACTGGGCCGCTACAACATCCGCGTCAACGCGGTCGCGCCCGGCTTCATCGCAACGGAAATCCTGCGCGCCATGCCCGAGAAGGTGATCCAGAACATGGTGGAACACACGCCGCTCGGCCGCATGGGCAAGCCGGAGGAAATCGCCGAGGCCTACGTGTGGCTGGCATCCGACCGGGCGAGTTTTGTGCACGGCGCGGTGCTTTCGGTGGACGGCGGCGTGGTGGTGGGGACTTGAAAGCCGCCCGCGCCGGGCACCCGCTGCTCTGATAAGGACGCTATGAACCGTTACGCGACCATCGTGTCTACGGGGCGCCACTTGCCTCCCGTGGAAGTTGGCAACGACGTCCTGAGGCAGCGCTTTGCCGCTTCCGCGCCTGATTTTGTGGACAAGATGGAGGCTGGAACCGGCATCCGCAAGCGCTGGTATGCGCCCGAGGACTGGAACACTTCCGATCTGGCGCTGGCCGCGGCCCGGCAGGCGCTGGAACGCGCCGGCCGCAAGCCCGAGGACGTGGACCTGATCGTCCTGGGCACGGATTCACCCGACTACCTGACACCTGCTACCTCGGTGGTGCTGCAGCACAAGCTGGGCGCAAAGAACGCTGGAACCTTCGACGTGGGCTGCGCCTGCGCCTCCTTCCCCACAGGATTGGCCGCGGCCGCAGGACTCATCGGCACCAACCCCGGCTTGAAGACCGTGCTGGTGGTGGGCGCTTATCTGATGCACAAGCTGGCCGATCCCGCGGATCCCATGACCTTTTTCTACGGCGACGGCGCGGGTGCGGCGGTGGTCGAAGCCGACAGCAAGCCCGGCTTCTTGAGTTCGGCCATGCAGGCGGACGGCTCCTATCATCATTATTGGGGCATTTTTGCCGGCGGCACTGCCGAACCCGCGAGCGAAAGCGGGGTGCGCGAAGGCCGCACCCGCGTGCGCATGCTGGAGCGCTATCCCCCCGAGATCAACGAGCAGGGCTGGCCGCGGCTGGTGCGGCGGCTGGCGGAGCAGGGGGCTTTCCCGGTGGCCGACATTGACCTGATTATTTTCACGCAGGTGCGCAAGCCCACCATCGAAAAAGTGATGGCGGAGCTGGGCTTGCCGATGGAGCGCACCCACACCGTGATGGAGGAATGGGGTTACACCGGCTCCGCGTGCATTCCCATGGCGCTCGACGACGCAGTGGAGAAAGGCAAAGTGAAGCCAGGAAGCTTGCTGGTGCTGATTGGTTCGGGCGTGGGGTATAACCAGGCAGGCGTGGCGCTGCGCATGCCCTGAGGAGGGGCGAGAGATGAGCCGGGCAAAGAAACTTGTACTTGGCTTCGTGCTGGTGGTGATGGTGACGCTGCTGGCGGGCGTTTGGATCTTCTGGCGGCATCCCATCGCTATCACGCGCCACTTCGGGATGCGAGCCTTGGCGCAAGCCGGGTTCGTGAAGCAGGAGGTTTCCACACCCGCCGGCAAGCTCGCCTTTTGGGAGGCGGGAACCGGATCTACCGTGGTGCTCGTGCACGGAGCCGGGGACTATGCCGGCGCCTGGGCCTTGGTGGCACCGCAACTCGCCAAGCGATACCGCGTCGTCATTCCCGACCTGCCCGGGCACGGAGAGAGTGAGCCCGCTTCCGGTCCGTTGAAACTGGGCCAGGTGCTCGCGGGTCTGGAGGCGTTGCTGGAACAGCGCGAGGGCAAGGAACCGGTGACGCTGGTGGGCAACTCGCTGGGCGGCTGGCTGGCGCTGTTGTACGCGCAGCGCCATCCGGACCGTGTTGCCCGCGTGGTTTCGGTGTGCGGCGGAGGGCCGCGCCTCGAACTGAAGGTGTCACTCCTGCCGGCCAACCGTGAGGAGGCCCGGCAAACGATGGGCGCGCTGCTTGATTCTTCCACATCCACGCCGCCTGATTACGTCCTGGATGACTTGGTGCGCACCACCCACAGCGGGGCCATGGGACGGTTGATGGCGGAGCGGGCCGACATGGAGCAGTATTACCTGGACGGCCGCTTTCACGAGATTCGCACTCCCGTGGACCTGCTCTGGGGCGCTTCGGACCAAGTGATCCCAGTGGAGGCTGCGATCCGCATGGAATCAGAGCTGCCGTCCGCCCGGCTGACCGTGATCCCCCGCTGCGGCCACGTTCCGCAGCGCGAATGCTCCGGAGCCTTTGAAACCGAGCTGAACCGCATCCTCTCCGCCCCGCCACCGAAAGCGAAGGTCCCACCGGCCGCGCTTCCCAAGGCGCAGAAGCCCGCTGCCTGAAAGGCCATGATCACTGCGGACGTCCTCGGCGAGCGCGCCCGGCTGACCCCGGAGAATACGGCGCTGGTTTACGTCCCTACCGGCGAGCGTTTTACATATAGTGAACTCGACGAGCGCTCCCTGCAGTGCGCCCGCTTATGGCTGGAAACCTGCGGGCTCCGGAAGGGTGACCGGGTGGCCATGCTCTCGCACAATCGCGTGGAGTTTGTGGTTGCCTTCTTTGCCGCAGCCAAGTCCGGCGTGATCCTGGTCCCGCTGAATACCCGGCAGACGGCCCACGAACTGGAACCCGTGCTGCGCGATTCGGGCGCGCAGGCGATGGTTTACGAAAGCGAGTTCCGGGAAGTGCTGGCGTCGCTGCGGAGCGCCCTCCCCATGCGCCACTGGATTGCGCTCGACGAGCCGCTGGAATCGGGCGATCTGCGCTATTCCCAGGCCGTGGCTGCGCTCCCCAGCACGGAATGGACGCCGCCGCGATGCGCGCCCGAAGACCTGCTCTGCCTGCTCTACACCAGCGGCACCACCGGCAAACCCAAGGGGGTGATGATTCCTCACCGCATGGCGGCCTGGAACGGCTACAACACCGCCCTGTGCTGGCAACTCCGCGAAGACGACGTCAGCCCGGTCTTCACCCCGCTCTACCACGCGGGCGGGTTGGGCGCGTTCCTGGTACCTATCTTCACCGCCGGCGGGACCATAGTTTTGCATCGCAAGTTCGATGCTGCCGAAATCTGGCATGCCATCGAGCACCGGCGCTGCACCGTGGTGCTGGGTGTGCCCACCATCTGGAAGCTGCTGCTGGAAGCGCCCGAGTTTGCCACCGCGAACCTGAGCCATGTGCGCTGGTTCATCAGCGGCGGCGCGCCGCTGCCGCTCTACCTGATCGAGGCCTACCGGAAGCGTGGCGTGGTGCTCAAGCAGGGCTATGGGCTTACCGAGGTGGGCGTGAACTGTTTTTCCATGACGGTGGAGGAGGCCCAGCGCAAGGCGGGCTCCATCGGCAAGCCGCTGATGGGCACGGAGGCGCGCCTGGTGGACGGCCAAGGGCAGGACGCGCCCACCGGCGAGGTGGGCGAACTATGGCTGCGCGGCCCGCACGTCTCGCGCGGATACTGGAACAATCCGGAAGCCACGGCGGCGGCGCTGGATCCCGAGGGATGGTTCCACACCGGGGACCAGGCGCGACGCGACGACCAAGGCTTCTTCTACATCGCCGGCCGCTCCAAGGACATGTTCATCTCCGGCGGCGTCAACGTGTATCCCGCCGAGATCGAAGGCGAGCTGTTGCTGTGCCCCGGCGTTCAGGACGTCGCGGTCCTGGGCGTGCCCGACGAGACTTGGGGCGAAGTGGGCGTGGCTTTTGTCGTACCGCAGCCAACGGTGCAATTGAGCCCCGAGCAGTTGAAGGCCTTCCTCGCTACAAGCCTGGCAAAGTACAAGATCCCCCGCGAATTCCACTTCCTCCAGATACTGCCCCGCACCGCCTACGGCAAGGTGATCAAGGGACAAGTACGCGAACTTTGGGAGCGGTTGCGCCGGACCCGGTAGCGAGCGGCCTGGCGGTCGCCGTTGCCATCACCTACCTGACCCGGTGCGAGCCCAACGCTGCTTGGAAAATTCCAGCAGCACCACGGCGGTCTTCTCAGATCGGGAGAAGGCGCATTTAAGATGGGCTGGTTTTGGGGAGCCGGAGAAGCGCCCGGTGCGAGAGAAGCACGCCCTGATGCCGGAGCAGATCCCCAGGCTTCTGCCTCTGCTTCTGAAGCCAATGCGGACCATGGTCCTACTCGGCATCCTTACCGGACTCCGGATGGGAGAAATCCTCGGCCTGCGCTGGAAGGATCTGGACCTGGTTTCCGGCCAGCTGCGCGTCGAGCAGGCCGTATATCGCGGCCAGGTGGGCTCTCCCAAGACCAAGGGCAGCCGACGTACCTTGCCCCTGCCGCAGGGGCTCATAGGCGTGTTAACAAGTTTCAAAGCCCAATCCGCGCGGCGGTCGGACGAGGGATTGGTCTTCCGGACCAGGAACGGAACCCCTTACAGCGATACCAACCTGCTGCACCGCTTCCTGAAGCCAGCCGGTCAGAAGATTGGTGCACCTTGGCTGAACTGGCATACGCTGCGGCGCACCCACACCACGCTTCTGCAGCTGGCCGGTGGATCACTGAAGGATGCCCAGGCACAACTGGGACACTCCAAACTCTCTACGACCTTCGAGATTTACACCCTACCGATTCCCGCGCACCAGCGGGCGGTAGTCGAAAAGCTCTCGCAATTGGTGGCCAATGGTGACGAGTTGGACCAATTCGCGGGGGAACTGCCGGAGCCTACTCAGCAGATTCAATGAGGTAGATGGTAGGCACGTGGGGACTCGAACCCCAGACCTCTACCGTGTCAAGGTAGCGCTCTAACCAACTGAGCTACGCGCCTACGCTAGGAACTTCCTATTTTACTCGGCGCGCACATCCGGGACAACGGTACGCGAGTGCCTCGCTTACGGTGGAGATTTCGGCGCTGCCCCGACGACCGCCAAGCCTAACTCTCCACCTGTTAATCACTTGCGGGATGAACGTAAGATTATGAGAGATGCACCCCGAGTGCATTGATTCCCCTCGTCCGCGGGCGCATGCTGCGCGCAGTTGAGGAGGAGACCATGACCTGCAAGCACAATTTCAAAGTTCTCTGCATTCTCGCGACCGTAATGATGGCCGGCTTGGCGGGGCTGGCGGAAGCACAGCAGCGCGCCGCCGCTCCCGCCACCGCAAGCACCCTGTCCACGTTCCGCAAGATCTTCGTCAGCCTGGCAGAGATCCGCGCCGGTGCCAGCACCTGGCGGGTCATTGCGGTTCCGGCAGCGGGGCCCAATCGGTAGGCGGAGGTCGCTGCCGTAGCGCCGTCGTCGCTGCGTAGCGCCCCGACGTGTCGTGGCGATTTCGCTGACGTCAGAAAACTCCCCGCCTGTGTGCTATCTTTTTTCCTTTCCTTGGAGGCGCCATGCTCATCCGCTTGCTCGTCTTTCTTCTCACCTGCGCGCTCGCTGGGGCCCAGTCGCCGGTGCTGATGGAAGGCCTGAGCGACCATCATCATCCGGTTTCCACCTCCAGCCCCGAAGCGCAGAAGTTTTTCGATCAGGGGCTGCGGCTCATCTACGCCTTCAATCACGACGAAGCCGAACGCGCCTTCCGTCGCGCCGCCGAGCTCGATCCCAAAATGGCCATGGCTTGGTGGGGTGTGTCCTTTGCCGTCGGCCCCAACTACAACCTGCCGGTGGACGCGGCCCGCGAAAAGATCGCCTACGACGCGGTGCAGAAAGCGCTCGCGCTTTCCGCCGCCGGCCCCGAACAGGAGCGCGCTTACGTTGAGGCGCTGGCCAAGCGTTACACCAACGATACCAATCCCGACTACCCGCAACTGGCTCGCACCTTTGTGGACGCCATGCGCCAGCTTTCGCAGCGCTATCCCGACGACCTTGACGCGGCCACGCTCTTTGCCGAGAGCCTGATGAACCTGCGTCCCTGGGAGCTGTGGAACAAGGACGGCACGCCCGCCCCGGGCACAGCCGAGATCGTCTCCGTGCTGGAGTCGGTGATGCGACGCGATCCGCATCACATCGGCGCGAACCACTACTACATTCACGCCGTCGAGGCCTCCAACAGCCCTGACCGCGCGCTGCCCTCGGCCGGCCGCTTGGGAGCGCTCGCTCCGGCTGCCGGACACCTGGTGCACATGCCGGGACACGTTTACATCCGCGTAGGCGACTACCAGTCCATGCGGCGCAGCAACATCGAGGCCGCGCTCGTGGACGAAGCCTATTTCAAGACCGCTCCGCCGCACATCGCCAACGGTTTCTACTCGCTCATGTACTACGCGCATAACCTGCACTTCATCGCGGCTGCCGCAGGCACGCAAGGCCGCTACGCCGAGGCGCGTAGCGCCGCCGGCCGCCTGGCGGCGCACATCGCTCCCCACGCCCCGGCCATGCCCGACGTGGAGTCCTACATGAGCGTGCCCATGGTCATCGAGCTGCGCTTCCAGCGCTGGAACGACGTCCTGAAGATGCCCGAGCCTCCCGCGACCTGGAAGATCACGCGCATGCTGTGGGACTTCGGGCGCGGCATGGCCTTCACCGCCACCGGAAACACTGCCGAGGCGGAGCGTGCACTCCGCACCTTGACCGAGGCCGAGCGTACTACGCCTCCGCAGATGATCTTCATCGCTCCTTACAACAACCACACCAGGGACATCCTCAAGATTGCGCGCGACGTGCTGGCGGCGCGCATCGCCGAAGCCAAGGGCGACCACGCCTCCGCGCAGAACTTGCTGATGGCGGCCATCGCAGTCGAAGACTCGCTCAACTACGGCGAACCCCCCGACTGGTATTTCTCCGTGCGCGAGGCTCTGGGCGGATTGCTGCTGCGCACCGGCAAGGCCCAGCAGGCGGAGCAGGTCTTCCGCGACGACCTGGAACGCAATCGCCGCAACCCGCGCTCGCTGTTCGGCCTGGCGGAAAGCCTGAAAGCTCAAGGCAGGAACTACGACGCCGAACTGGTCCGCCGCCGCTTCCAGACGGAGTGGAAGAACGCCGATACGGAGCTGAAGGTTTCGGATTTGTAATGTTCGATGTTTGATGTTTGAAGTGCGATGGGATGTGTGATGTTTCACACTTCGCACCTCACACATCTCACATCGCACTTCGACTCATGGCCCGCAAGCAAATCGTCTGCATCCAGCGCCGCATGAAGCAGGAAGACCCGCACCGCCACATCAGCTACCTGGGCGTGGGCGGCGAGGGCGGCTGGTCCGAGATGCTGATGGTGGAGGACGCGGTCCGCCATCTGCGCTTGCCGACGGGCGACCGCTACTTTGTCCGCGGGAAGGACGGCTGGGAAGCCGACCTCCGCCTAGGGAAGTGTCCTTTCTGCACCGAAGCGCACGAGTTCCTTTGCTCCGCCCCTGACCTCAGCGCGCGCGATAAGCTGCTTACGCTGCCCGAGTGCGGAGAAACGTAGGGCAAACGGCGCCCCCACGTTAGCGCCGAACAGCACGGCGCGAACGTGGGGCACCAGCGAGAGCCGCTCGCCCTGCACTGTGCGGCACATCCTCCGCCCTCGCTCCGGTGTACAATCGCGCGCCATGACCCAGGCCCCGACCGGCGGACTCGCCCGTCTTTGGCACAACTTCCCGCTGAAGACCCATCACGGATGGCTGAACCTGCTGCTGCTGGCCATCCCCGCGGCCATCGGAGCGCACTTCGCGCACGCCAGCCCGCTGGTGATCTTCCTGCTGGCCGCCGTGGCCATCATTCCGCTGGCGGCGGTTTTGGGCGAAGCCACGGAAGTGCTCTCGGCCTATTCCGGCCCGCTGGTGGGCGGCATCCTGAACGGCACCATGGGCAACGCCACCGAGCTCATCATTGCTTTCTTCGCGCTGCGTGCCGGACACATTGAGGTGGTGAAAGCCTCGCTCTCCGGCAGCATCATCGGCAACCTGCTGCTGGTGCTGGGACTCGCCGTCCTGCTGGGCGGCAAGGGCCGCGAGAAGCAGACTTTCTCTCGCACCGCGGCCGGCTCCAACAGCAGCATGCTGTTTCTCGCGGTCGCTGGGCTCCTCATGCCCGCCGTCTATGACCTCTCCGTGGCCGGCACCCTCAAGCACGAAGACATCACCGTGCAGACCCTGAGCCTTTGGACCAGCGCGGTGCTCATCTTCGTCTACGTGCTCAGCTTTGTGTTTATGCTGAAGACGCACCACGCGCTGTTCATCGTCCAGGAAGAAGCGGAACAGAAACCCTCCACTTCGAGGAAGGCCGCGCTGCTCTCCCTGGTTCTGGCCACCGTCTTCATCGCCTGGATGAGCGAGATGCTGGTGGGCGAGATCGGCGTGGTGACCAAAGTGCTGGGCCTCACCGAGCTGTTCGTGGGCGTGATCGTGGTGGCCATCATCGGCAATGCCGCCGAGCACTCCACCGCCATCCTGGTGGCCATGCGCAACAAGATGGACCTGGCCATGACCATCGCCGTCGGCTCCTCGACCCAGATCGCGCTCTTCGTTGCGCCCCTGCTGGTGTTCCTGTCCTGGGGCGTGGGCCGCCCCATGTCGCTGGTCTTCAACGGCTTCGAGCTCACCGCCATCGCGCTCTCCGTGCTCATTGTGGAAATGATTTCCTCCGACGGCGAGACCAACTGGTTTGAAGGCGCCCAGCTCCTGGCCCTGTATTTGATCCTGGCGATCGTGTTCTACTTCGTGCCGGCGTGACGGAAGCAGTAAGCAGTAAGCAATGAGCAATAAGCAGTAGGCAATAAGTAGAGTGGCGAGAGGCCGGCGGCGAGGCCCTTGGCTTACTGCTTACTGCTTACTGCTTGTACCTTCCCCTCACCTCATTCCACCGGATCCTCAGCATCTCGGAGAAGATCGCCAGGCCGTCACGGATGGGGTTGATCTTGGAGCGCTCGTCGTGCGCCCACTCGACGGGAACCTCGCGGGTGGTGAAGCCGAACTTCTTAGCCAGGAACAGCAGCTCCGGGTCGAAGCCCCAGCGCTCGATGCGCTGCTTGGGGAAGATGGCGTCGGCGGCGCGGCGGCTGAAGGCCTTGAATCCGCACTGTGTGTCCTTGAAGGGCAGGCCCAGCACCACGCGCAGCATCAGGTTGAACAGGCGCCCGAAAAACTGGCGATAGAGCGGCTGGCGCTCGGTTTGGGTTTCGCTGGCCAGCCAGCGCGAGCCGATGGCCAGGTCGGCGCCGGCGTCGAGCGCCTCAAACAGCTTGCGGGCTTCGTAGATGGGCGAGGAGAGGTCGGCGTCGCTGAACAGCAGCACCTGACCGCGGGCCTGCTGCATCCCGTTGCGCACGCTGTAGCCCTTGCCGCGATTGCCCGGGTTTTCCACCAGCCGCACCATGGAGTGCTTCGCCGTGTAGCCGCGGATGATGTCGGCCGTGTCGTCGCGCGAGCCGTCGTTCACCACCAGCACCTCGGCGTCCCACCTCTCCTGGGCAATGTGGGCCAGCACCTTGTCCAGCGTGGCGGTGATGCGCTGGCTTTCGTTGTACGCCGGGATGATGATGCTGTATTTCGGTGACATGACCGCTCCGCCGTAGCGCCCCGACGTGTCGGGGCTGTTGTGTGGGCGTCTCGCCCACGCCACGCGCCTGCATGTTAACAAAATCCGCCGCCCGGTCCGGCTCGTACTCAGATTGCTGGACGGATGTGTGGAAGCGGGCGACCCCGCCCGCGCCCTTCCCCCGCTTTCGCTGGTTGCCCCACGTTCGCGCTACGGGCGCACCTGTTCTGCCTCCAGGAGTTATAGCGAATAAGTAAGGAATTATTCTATTGACAAGCCGTCATCTGTAGTGCTATCTTGTGAATGTAATGATTATTACAGAGATAAAATGTTAAGAATCAAGACCGTACCCCAAACCCCTTATCGGTCAATAATTTTACTCCAAATACCAGGCTAATCTGCTTGTTGTCAATAGGATAAGAACCAGGGGTAGGCCCCCCCCTGCCCATTCTCAACACCATCTCCGTGCCCCCACATCAAACACAAAGGGTTTCCACCACGGGTGAAGCGGAAGCGCGGGCGGGGTCGCCCGCTTCCACACATGCAGGACCGGCCTACGGCGCTATTCCGAAATGTTTCCGGTACCACGCGGCGCTGCGGTCCATCAGGTCCACGAGGTGGCGGGGTTCGCGCAGGCCGTGTCCTTCGCGCGGATAGCGCACCAGCACCGCCTCCACGCCCACGTCCTGCAGGGCGATGAAAAACTGCTCGGACTCGGCGATGGGGACGTCGTTGTCGTTTTCGCCGTGGATGAGCATGGTCGGCGTCTTGACCTTGGCCACGTGTTTCAGCGCCGAGCGCTCCCACAGCACGTCCATCAGGTTGCCCTGGTGAGGGAGCACGCCCCATTCCATTTGCTCGTACATGTTGTAGTAGGTCATGTAGTTGTAGCTGATGATGTTGGTGATGGGCGCGAGCGGAATGGCGGCCTTGAAAATGTGGGTCTGGGTGATGATCCAGGTGGAGAGCTGTCCGCCGTAGCTGCCGCCTTCGATGCCCAGGCGGTTGCGGTCAATCCACAGGTTGCGGCGCAGCGCGGCGGAAACGCCGTAGAGCACGTCCTGGGCCTCGTCGCCGTTCTGGTCGCGGAAGACGGCGTCGCCAAACTTCTGCCCGTAGCTGGTGGAGCCGCGGAAGTTCACTTTCAGCGTGGCCCATCCCTGGCTGGCGTAATACTGCGAGCGGAAGTCGAAGGCCGGCCCCTGGGCGCCGTGCGGACCGCCGTGGATCATCACGATCAGCGGATGGCGCGAGTCGGCAGTCCGGCCGATGGGTTGGGTGAGGAAGGCCTCGACCTCAAACCGGTTGTCGTTGCTGATGAAGGTGAAGGCTTCAACTTCCGCAATGGCCACGCCGCGCAGCACGCCGTCATTCAGGTTGGTGAGCTGGCGAGACTGCCCGCCTGGATTCCCCCCTGGATTTCGAAGATATAACTGGGCCAGATCCGAGGGGCTGGCGTAGGTGTAGGCGATGGCTCCGGTGCGCGCGACGGACCACGCGTCCACGCGCCCGCGCTCGGCAATCACCGCCTGCGGCGCGGCGGCGGCGGGGGCGGGGGCGGCGGGAAAGCGATACAGGCGCACGTTGCCGCGCTCCTGCACGCTGGCGTAGACAGCGCTGCCATCAGCGGCCCAGGTGGGCGAGGCCTGGCGATTGTCGAGCGTGCCCAGTTCGCGGCGGCGGCTGCCGTCGGCGGCGATCAGCCAGACGTGCGGGTCTTCCATGTCGGTCTCGAGGTCGGTGAGCCCGCGCCGGGTGCCCAGGTAGGCGATGGTCTTGCCGTCGGGCGACCAGTGCGGCTCGAACTCGGCGTTCTCGGTGGCCGTGAGGCGGCGAATGGAACCATCGGCCACGCGCAAGGCAAAAATGTCCGGGTTATAGAACAGGTCGGGAGTGGGCTCGCGGTTGGAGATGAAGACGATCTCCGCGCCATCGGGCGACCAGTCGATGGAATGCTCCTCGAAATTTCCCGAGGTTGCCGGGCGCGCCGTGCCCGACGCCAGGTCGGCGATAAAAATGTGGCGCCGCCGGTTGTCGTTGAAGCGGGTGTTGCCCTCGACATAATCGGGCTTGTAGAGATAGCGGGTGATTACGACGGGATCGCCGCTGGCGGCCGCGGTCTCCGGTCCGGGTGTGGCCGAGACGAAGGCGATGCGGCTTGCGTCCGGCGACCAGGCGATGGGACGGCCCAGGTAGGTGAGCGGGCTGTTGCTGGAAACCACTTCGCCCAGCGCGCGCTCGCCGGCGCCGTCGGGACGGGCCACGGAAAGTGACGTCTTTCCGCCGGCGGATGAGAGGTAGGCGATCCAGCGCCCGTCGGGCGACCACTCCGGATCGCCGGCGCCTTCGCTGCCGCCGGAAATGCGCACGGACTTGCCGTCGGCCAGCGTCATCACCCAAAGCTCTTCCGCCGGGCGGCGAGGAACGTCGTTCACCTTTACGGTGTAGGCCACGCGCGCGCCGTCGGGCGAAATCTGCACCGCGCCCACCGACTTCATCTTCAGATAGTCGGCACTCTCGAGCCGTCGCGTTTGCGCGGTGGCCGAGGCACCGGTGAAGAGGGCGGTGAGGACGATCAGGAACACCACCAGAAACCGGGGACTGCGCATGGAAGGAACCTCGCTGGAACCGTGGATTTGAGCGGCGGACAGTCTACCACCGAGCTGTGCAGAGGCCGGGCGTCAGGCGACGCTGTGCAGCTCCATCATCGCGAAGAACTCGTCGACCAGTTCCTGGTCCCAGAATCCGCCCTGCGCTTCCGCCATCATGGTAGCGTGCGCGTCTTCCTGGGAACGAGCGGGCTTGTAAGGGCGCTCGGTGCGCAGGGCGTCGTAGACGTCCACCACTTGCAGCACGCGCGCCAGCATCGGAATCTGGTCACCACGCAGGCCGTCGGGATAGCCGGAGCCGTCCCAATGCTCGTGATGGTGGCGGATGATGGGCGTGACCAGGTGCAGCGACTTGAGCGGTTTGCAGATGTTCTCCCCGGTGACGGGATGCTGCTTCATCAGCTTCCACTCTTCGGGAGTGAGCTGGTCGCCCTTCTTCAGCACGTCGTCGGGGATGATGATCTTGCCGATGTCGTGCAGCACGCCGCCGCGCCGCAGGGCCACGATGGACTCATCGTCCAACTGGATCCGGCGGCCCAGGTCGCAAGCGTAGCGCGAGAGGCGCTCGCAGTGGCCCTGGGTATACGGGTCGCGCGCCTCCACGCCCATCGCCAGGGTTTCCACCACTACCTCAGCGTGCTCCAGTTCGTCGGTGAATTCCTTCAGCTTGGCCAGCGAGCGCACGCGGGCCAGCAGCTCTTCGCGATAGATGGGCTTGCTGAGGAAGTCGTCGGCGCCGGCCTCGATGCCCTGCACGCGGTCTTCGCGCCGCGTGAGGCCGGTGAGCAGGACCACGGGAATCAGCCGCGTCCGGGGATCGTTCTTGAGCTCGCGGCAGAAGTCGAAGCCGTCCTTGACCGGCATCATCACGTCCAGCAGTATCACGTCGGGCGGGCGCTCATCCACCAAAGTGCGCGCCTCCAGGGCGCTGGCTGCGGTGAGGACCTCAAACTGGGTATTGCCCAGCAGCTTGCTCAACACCAGGCGGGTGGCTTCTTCGTCGTCCACGATCAGGACGCGCGGCAAGCGTTGCTGGGAAGGTGCGGCCATGGTGCAAACCGCGAAAGACGAAGGCACGATGCTACCCCTGCACGAAAACTGAAGCAAGCGAATTCAGCGCTCCGCGAAGCGCTCCAGGGTTTCTGCAAGCGGGCAGCGGATTGCCTCGCGGCGCCGAAGCGACTAGGCTGGCGGCATGCGCAGCTCCTGGCCCATGGCGCCGGTGCTCCTGGTCGCGGAACAGGCGAGGAACTCCGAATGAAGCCGCTCGACGAATATCTGCGCGAGGCGGAGCAAGCGCACGGCCACTTGTGCGCCGGTCAGGTACTGGGCGTGCGCCTGGCACTGACCGGCCTGGCCCGGCTGGGTCTCGACGATCCCCGCGGCCAGCACCGCAAGCGCCTGGTGACCTTCGTGGAAATTGATCGCTGCGCCACCGACGCCATCGCCCTGGTCACGGGCTGCCGCCTGGGCAAGCGCGCCCTGAAGTTTCGCGACTGGGGCAAGATGGCGGCCACCTTCGTGGACCTGGAAAGAGGGAAGGCGGTGCGGGTGGCGGCGCGCGAGTCGTCGAAGGCCCGGGCGCGCTCCCTGCATCCCGAGATCGAAAGCAAGAACCAACAGCAGATGCTGGCCTACCGCGAGATGCCCGACGACGAGTTGTTCGACGTGCAGTGGGTGCGGGTCGAGCTGCCGCCGGAAGAGTTTCCCGGCTACAAGAGCGAGCGGGTGGTGTGCGAGCAGTGCGGCGAGGGCATCAATTTTCGCCGCGAAGTGAGGCGCGAGGGCCGGGTGCTGTGCCAGGCTTGCGCCGGGGGGCGGTATTACGAGCCACTCTGAGCGATTGACGATTTCTTCATTGCCAATTGACGATTAACGCCGCAGCGCGCGCTGGTCAATCGGCAATCGTCAATGGTGAAATCGTCAATCATGAAAAAAGGGAAGCCGCCCTCGCGGTTTCCCGTTTTTCCTGGTCGAACCTGATTTCCTACTCCCGCGCAGGACGAACTTTGGTGTTCGTATCTCCACCGGCCCGCGCGCTTCCGGTCGTGCTGGTCGTGGTGGTCTTGCGGGTGTTGGTGGTAGTGGTCGCGGTAGTGGCTGGCTGCTTCTTGGCCGTGGTGGGAACCTTGGCGGAGGACGACTTCTTCTTGTCGTTCGATTTGGACGCGGGCTTCACTTTGTCCTTGTCGCCGCCCCTGGTCTTCTTCCTGGCTTTGGCGGCGCGCTCGCGGGCCGAAAGGCCGCGGGCATCGCAGCCCCGCTTCTTGGCTAACCCCGGAGGCACATCGCAGTCGCCCCAGCCTTCCTTCTTGCCCTGGTCCCAGCCGGCGGGACGCTTGTCGGGTCCCGCTTCATGGTTGTCGCCGTGCTGATGGCTGGACTTGCCTTTGCCTTTCTCCTTCTCCACGTGCGCCGATTTCTCTTTGCTCTTGTCGCTGGAGCTGCCGCCGCTCTTGCTCTTGCCCTGGGCAAAGGCCGGAGCCGTGGCCAGAGCCAGAACCAGCGCTATGATCATCCAGAACGTATTCCGCTTGCCCATACTGCACCATCCTCCCTGCCTACTTTCAGATGCCCATTCTGCGCGCAGAGGGGCAGTAACACAAGTAACCGAGGTCTACGGACCGTAGGTAATCAGGTGTCAGGCGGCTTCCACAGCACGAGCAACCCGCAGAATCGTGCTCTCGTCGAAGTGGCGGCCGATGACCTGCAATCCAATGGGCAAGCCGGACTTGCTGGCGCCGCAGGGCACGGAGACTCCGGGCACGCCCGCCAGGTCAGCGGTGACGGTGTAGATGTCGGCCAGATACATGGCCAGAGGGTCGCCGGCCTTTTCGCCCAGCTTGAAGGCGGTGGTGGGCGAGGTGGGCGTAACCACGGCGTCCACGAGCGCGAAGGCCTGATCGAAATCGCGGGTGAGCAAGGTGCGCACCTTCTGCGCCTTGAGGTAGTAGGCGTCGTAGTAGCCGGCGCTGAGCGCGTACGTGCCCAGCAGGATGCGGCGTTTGACTTCCGCGCCGAAGCCCTGGTCGCGGCTGCGGCGGTACATCTCCGAGAGCGAGCGGCCATCGCGGGCGCGGAAGCCGTAGCGCGCGCCGTCGTAGCGCGCCAGGTTCGACGATGCCTCCGCCGTGGCCACCACGTAGTAAGTGGGAATGGCGTACTCGGTGTGGGGAAGCGAGATGCGGACGATTTCGCAACCCGCCGCCGCCAGCTTTTCGATGCCGGCTTCGACCGCCGCGCGCACTTCTGCATCCAGCCCTTCGCCGAAGTACTCCTTGGGAACACCCAGCTTGAGCCCGCGCACCGGCTTCTGGAGATCGGCGACGTAGTCGGGCACGGGGGCGTCGGCGGAAGTTGCGTCCATGGGATCGCGCCCGGCGATGACGGCGAGCACGCGCGCTGCGTCCTCCACCGTGCGCGTGAGCGGGCCGATGTGATCCAGCGAGGACGCAAACGCGATCAGCCCGTAGCGCGACACGCGGCCGTAGGTGGGCATCAGCCCCACCACACCGCAAAACGATGCCGGCTGCCGGATGGATCCGCCGGTGTCGGAACCCAGCGCCGCCACCGCCGTGCCCGCTGCCACCGCTGCCGCCGAGCCGCCGGAAGAGCCGCCGGGAACGCGCTCCGGATCGCGGGGATTGCGCACCGGGCCGTAGGCGGAGTTTTCGTTGGACGAGCCCATGGCAAACTCGTCGCAGTTGGTCTTGCCCAGCACCACTGCGCCCGCCGCCTCCAGGCGCGCGACCGCGGTCGAGTCGTAGGGCGGAAAGAAGTGCTGCAGGATCTTGGAACCCGCGGTGGAGCGCACGCCGCGCGTCAGGATCACGTCCTTGATGGCCACGGGCACGCCCGCCAGCGGCGGCAGCGGATCGCCGCGTTTGGCCATGGCATCCACGCGCTCGGCTTGCGCCAGCGCCCGCTCCCGGCACAGCGTCAGGTAGGCGTGAACTTCACCATCCTCGGCCTTGATTTTGGCGTAGAACGCCTCGGCCAGCGCCGTCGCCGTGATCTTGCCATCGGCAATGGCGCTGCGCGTGCCGGTGATGGTGAGTGAGTTCAGGTCCATGGTTTCAGGTGCCGGGTGTCGGGTTTCAGGTGTCGGGTGTCAGGTCTGAGCTGTTGGGTCCATTGGACCTTCAACTCCGCACCGTCACTGCACGAAGTCTCCGCTGGTTTCGGCCGAGGGAGCATCCAGTTCGTCGTTGAAAACGCGCTGCACCTCGCTGAGGAACGCGCGACGGTCGCGCCCTTTCAGCTTGGCCAAAGCATCGGCCGCATGTCTGGCCACATCGCTCAGAAGGATTCCCCAACCGATGGCTTCATCCTTTTCCCAAGCTCCCGGGTTGATGGAACAATGCAATCCGCCGTGTGCAACCCAGGCGCGTACGATTTCCCCCGATTTCGGATCCGTTTCCGCGCCGGGCGGAATTCCCAACTCGCGTTCCTTGGTCGCCATGATTCCCTCCTCGCGGCGCTCCCTGACACCTGATTCCTGATGCCTATTTCTCAATCACCTTCGGCACTTTGAAGAACACGCCGTCGGCGTCGGGCGCATTTCTGAGCGCGGCCTCGCGGTCGAGCGATGCGCGCTGCGCGTCCGCGCGCAGGGCGTGCTCAAACTGCGCGCCGCCCAAGCTGGCCGGATCTCCGTGGCGGGTCGAAACCTGGGCCATGGGCTCGACGCCCGAGGTGTCGAGCTGGTTCAGCCGGTCAATGTAGTCCAGGATGGAGTTCAGGTCTTTCAACATGCGCTGGCGCTCGTCGTCGGTGAGCTCCAGATTGGCCAGGTCGGCCACGTAGAGCACGTCTTTTTCGCTGACCTTCATGCAGTGGGCTCTTAGCTCTTAGCTCTTGGTGCTGTAGCACTTGCTGACGCTCGGCGCGACGGGCGAGTGGAAGAACCTGGGCCTGCGGCCAGCTTCCTGGTATCCGGCGCAATGAACACGATGCGCTTCACCGGTTCCTTCAGCAGATAGTTGATGGCCGAGCGGTACTGGGTCTCCAGTGCGGCCAGTTCGGCGCGCCACCCGGCGTCGGCGGCCTCAATCCGCAGTACGTCGCTCTCCCGGGGCAGCACTCGCGTCCGGCCCGCTACCACCGAGCCCGCCACCACGCTCCAGGCCAGCGCGGGAGCGTCTTCTTCCGGCGCCTGCTTCAGGAGCTGCGCCGCGATCTTTCCCAGTCCTGCGCGTACGTGCTGCATGAGGTTGGCCTTAGACGTTGCAAGCAACGTCTCTAACGGCGTTCCAGAAAGGCCCTGTTGAGACGCAGCTTGCTGCGTCTCAGGCCGGCAAAACATCGCATTCTAACACTCGGTTCGACGCAGAACCGCCGACGGACTCAGCGGAGACCGCAGGCTCGATGGTCTTGGTTGTGCACCCATCAATCCCGCGGAAACCGCTCCCTAACGAAGGCCAGCGCCGCCGCCTTGTCGGCCAGCGCGCCTTCGAGCTGCGCGTCCTCCACTATCGCCAGAACCTGTTTGAAGCGCGGGCCGGGCGTGTAGCCGGCGGCGATCAAGTCGTCACCGGTAAGCAGCGGTCGCGGGCGGATCTGCTCCGGCGGCGTCTGCTCGATCTTCCGCTGCACGAACTCGTAAAGATCGAGCCCGCCGTGGCTGGCCATGCAATCGAGGCGATGCAGTTCCAGGTGCTCGTCGAATTTCGGCAAGCGCAGGAAGCGCTTGAGCGTGGACTCCTTCATGCGCTGCACTTCAATGAAGCGCAGATGATTGGCTACCAGCGCCGAGATCTGCTCGGTTTCGTCATTCGAGAAGCGGAAGCGGCGGCAGATTTCTTCCGCCATCTTGGCGCCCACCTCGGCGTGGCCGTCAAAACGGATGCGGTCGGGAGCTCGACGAAACGTGGGCGGCTTGCCTACGTCGTGCAGCAGCGCTCCTACGGCAAGAGTCGGCGAGCAGCCCGCGCGCAGGCCATTGAGCAGCAGCAGGGTGTGCACCCACACGTCGCCCTCAGGGTGAAACTGTGGCGGCTGTGCCACGCCCTTCATGGAGGCAACCTCGGGCAACACTTCGCGCAGCATTCCGGTTTCGTCCAGCAGTTCGAAGGCGCGGCGGGCGTGGCCTTCGGTGAGCATCTTCACGATTTCGTCGCGGACGCGCTCGCGGCTCACCTGGCTGATCTGGCCTGCGAGTTCCTCGATCGCAGCCAGCGTCTTCGGTTCGATGGAGTAGCCGAAGCGGGCCGCGAAGCGCAGCGCGCGCAGGATGCGCAGCTTGTCCTCGGAGAAGCGGCGTGAGGGTTCGCCGATGGCGCGGATGACGCCCGCCTCCAGGTCGGCGCGCCCGCCTACGTAGTCGAGCACTTCATCGTTCTTCAAGGGATCGAGCAGCAGGCCGTTGATGGTGAAGTCGCGGCGGCGAACATCTTCGCGCGGATCGCGCGTGTAGGTGACCTGGTCGGGATGGCGGCCGTCGGTGTACAAGCCGTCGGAGCGAAAGGTGGCCACTTCGATGTAGCCCGGCCGCCCCCGGCCGGGCAAGTCTGCGGCCTCCGGCCCGGCCGAGGGCGGCCGGGCTACACGCGGGCGGGCTACATCCACCGGCACCAGCACTACGCCGAACTGCGCGCCCACGGCGTAGGTCTCAGGGAAAAGCTGGAGCACCTGTTCGGGCGTGGCGTCGGTGGAGACGTCGAAGTCAGCAGGCTCGCGGCCCAGCAGCAGGTCGCGGACACATCCTCCCACCAGGTAGGCCTGGTGGCCGGCGTCGCGCAGGGCACGCACCACCGACGTTGCTGCCGCCGTTGCTGCGGTTGGGGAAGACACAAATCCAATAGTATAAGGATGTGCCCGGCGCCTACATCCTCGGCATCGAAACTTCCTGCGACGAAACCGCCGCCGCCGTGGTGCGCGCGGGCGAGCACGTGGAATCGAACGTGGTGTTCTCGCAGCTTGCCACGCACCGCCCTTACGAAGGCGTGGTTCCCGAACTGGCCTCGCGCGAGCACCTGCGCGGCATCGTTCCCGTGGTGCGGCAAGCGCTGGCCGAGGCTGGACACACGTACCAAACCGTGGACGCCATCGCCGTCACCCAGGGTCCCGGTCTTGCGGGCGCGCTGCTGGTGGGCGTGACCTACGCCAAAGCCCTGGCGTGGAGCCTAGGAAAGCCGCTGATCGCGGTGAATCATCTGGAAGGCCACATCCACGCCGTGCTGCTCGAGGAAAAGCAAAAGGGCAATCGCGAAGTCCGTTTTCCAGTTTTAGCGCTGGTGGTCTCCGGCGGGCACACGCACCTTTATCTGGCTGAAGCAAGCACAGCCGAGGACGGCTGTGGCACGTGGTCCTACAAGAACGTGGGGCAGACGCGCGACGATGCCGCCGGCGAGGCCTTCGACAAAGTAGCCAAGCTGCTGGGGCTGGGATATCCCGGAGGGCCGGTGATCGAGAAGCTGGCCGCGCACGGTGACGCATCGGCGGTGGCTTTCGCGACGCCAAAGATCAAGAAGCCGGGCCGCCACGCCGCATCCGCTGCCGAACTTACGGAATTTTCCTACAGCGGCATCAAGACTGCGGTGCTGCGCTACGTGGAGAAACACAATCTGCGCAATGCTATCGAGGCGCGCCGCCAGGCGCTGGCGGCGATACCGCGGCCGGGTCTTGAGGATTATCTCCGCGTCTGCGACCGGGCAACGCTCGACCTGGTGGCGTCGTTCCAACGCGCCATGGTGCACGACCTGGCGGGGAAAACGCTGGCCGCGGCGCGCGACCGCGAGGTGGCGACTCTGTTCGTCACCGGGGGCGTGGCGGCGAACCGCGCCCTGCGCGAGCACTTCGAGGAGCAGGCGGCGCAAGAAGGGTTGCCGGTGTTCTTTCCGTCGCGCTCGCTCTCCACCGACAACGCTGCCATGATCGCCGCAGCCGCGTATCCGAAGTTGCTCGCTGGAGATCTGGCCGAGCCTGAGTTTTCCGCGGAAGCAGCGCTAAGGCTGGGGTAAGTTCGGGGGTCAGATGTCAGGCGTCAGGCCTCAGGCGGGAACCCTCCAGCGGCTCCATCTGGCTTAACCTCAGGCCTCCAAACCGTTAACCTTCAAATATATACGACTATTTTAGTCGGCAATCCTAATCCATTCAATCTGTTAGAGTTACCATCCAATGCTCAATTCTTCCGATGGCTGCATTGCCTTGCAATCCAACCCGCTGTCGGCCTAAAATGATATACGACCATTTGAGTCGGGATTGGCTCCGGCGGCGATGGGGGCAGGCGCGCGATGCTCAAGCTGACTAAAAAAGCGGACTATGGCCTGATGGCCATGAAGCATCTGGCGGAGTTTGGCGCCGGATCTTCCTGCAGCGCCAACGACATTGCCGAAGCCTACGACATTCCGCCGGCGGCGCTGGCCAAGATCCTGCAGCGGCTGGTGAAAGCAGGATTGCTGGCCTCGCATCACGGCACCCACGGCGGTTACGCGCTGGCGCGCAGTCCGCGGACCATCAGCGCTTTGGAAGTGATCAAGGCGATTGACGGGCCGCTGTTCATCACCTCGTGCGTTACGCATCGCGGCGAGTGTTATCAGAGCACGAAGTGCAACGTCCGCGAGCCGCTGCGCAAGGTGAACGAGAGCATCCAGCAGGTGCTGGGGCGCATCAACATTTCCGACATGACTGACGACGCCGGCTCGCACTCCGAGCCCTCGCCGGAAGCAGAAGCATCGCCGGGCGAACTGGTGGGCATCCGTTCGCTGGCGACGTAATCCGGAGTCCAGGAGATCAGGAGAAACACCATGAGCAACCCAGCAGGAAGCGTCCAGGGAGGAAACGGGAGCGTGAAGCTGCCGATTTACCTGGACAACCACGCCACCACCCCCATGGATCCGCGGGTTCTGGAAGCGATGCTCCCCTACTTTATCGAGAAGTTCGGCAACGCCGCCAGCCGCAACCATCCTTTCGGATGGGCGGCGGAGGAAGCGGTGGAAGAAGCGCGCGAGCGGATCGCGAAGCTGATCGGCGCGACCGCGAAAGAAATCATCTTTACCTCCGGCGCCACCGAGAGCAACAACCTGGCCATCAAGGGCGCGGCCGAGATGTATCGCGAGAAGGGCAACCACATCATCACCTGCGTCACCGAGCACAAGGCGGTGCTGGATACCTGCAAGCGCTTGGAGAAGTACGGCTACCGCGTCACCTATCTGCCGGTGCAGGCCGACGGCCGCATTGATCTCGAAGACCTGAAGCGGGCGATCGACGACAAGACCATTCTGGTCACCATCATGACCGCCAACAACGAAATCGGCGTGCTGCAGCCGGTGGAGGAAATCGGAAAGCTCTGCAAGGAACGCGGCGTGCTGTTCCACAGCGACGCGGTGCAGGCCATCGGCAAGGTTCCGGTGGACGTAAACAAGATGAACGCGTCGATGCTCTCGCTGACCGCGCACAAACTCTACGGTCCCAAGGGCGTGGGCGCGCTCTACGTGCGGCGCAAGAACCCGCGGGTGCAGTTGACGGCCATCCTCGACGGCGGCGGACACGAACGCGGCATGCGCTCGGGCACGCTCAACGTCCCCGGCATCGTGGGCTTCGGCAAAGCCTGCGAGCTGGCCATGCAGGAGATGCCGGAAGAGAGCAAGCGCCTGGCCGGGCTGCGCGACCGCTTGCGCGACAAGCTCTCCAGCGAGCTCGACGAAGTTTTCGTCAACGGCACCTATGACCAACGGCTGCCGGGAAACCTCAACATCAGCTTCGCCTACGTGGAGGGCGAGTCCATGCTGATGGGCATCAACGACGTGGCGGTTTCCAGCGGATCGGCGTGCACGTCGGCCACCCTCGAGCCTTCGTATGTGCTCAAGGCCCTGGGCTTGGGCGACGACCTGGCGCACAGCTCCATCCGCTTCGGCATCGGCCGCTTTACCACCGAGGCCGAGATTGATTACGTGGCCAACCGCATGGTGGAAGTGGTGAAGAGGCTGCGCGAGCTCTCGCCGCTCTACGAGATGGCCAAGGAAGGCATCGATCTGAAGAAAGTGCAGTGGGCAGCGGAGCATTCGTAGACGAGTTGCGAGTCCCGAGTAAGTAGTTGCGAGAAAGAAGCTGCGAAAGCAGAGGAGAGGCAGACAACATGTATAGCGACAAGGTTCTGGACCATTACACCAACCCGCGCAACGTGGGCTCGATGGACAAGAGCAGTCCCGACGTGGGCACCGGCCTGGTGGGCGCGCCCGAATGCGGCGACGTGATGAAGCTGCAGATCCGCGTGAACCCGGAGACCCAGCAAATCGAAGACGCCAAGTTCAAGACCTTCGGCTGCGGCTCGGCCATCGCGTCGTCTTCCCTGGCCACCGAGTGGGTGAAGGGCAAGACCCTCGACGAGGCGCTGGCCATCAAGAACACCGACATCGTGCGCGAGCTGGCCCTGCCTCCGGTGAAGATTCACTGCTCGGTGCTGGCGGAAGACGCCATCCGTTCCGCCATCGGCGACTGGCGCAAGAAGAATGCGCAGGCGCCCAAAACCCAGGCGGTCGAAACGGCCAAGTAGGCGCGCCGTCCCATTTTGCGGGACCGCGTGCTCCTCGGGCAGACGATGTCTACGGCAACGCAAAACCCGGCCGGCGCCACGGGCGCTCGCGGTGTGCAGGTCACCGAGCGTGCGCTGGCGCGCATCCGCGTGGCTCTGGCTAAGGAAAACGTCTCGCCGGAAGAAGGCGGGCTGCGCCTGGGCGTGCAGGGCGGCGGATGCTCCGGCCTTACCTACAACATCCGCTTCGACTCCAAGTCGCGCGAGCGCGACCGCGTCTTCGAGTTTGGCGGCGTGCGCGTCTTCGTGGACCCCAAGTCGTTCATCTACCTGCACGGCATGACCCTGGACTATCAGGAAACGCTCATGCAGCAGGGGTTCATGTTCGTCAATCCGAATTCCAGCAAATCCTGCGGATGCGGGACGTCGTTTTCCGGGTGAGCCGTCTGCAGGCAGTCGTTAGTCGCTGGTCGTGAGTCGTCAGTCAGCAGCCGGCTTTCTTGCTTGCGACTCACGGCCAGCGGCCAACGACTTTTTTATGGTGACCAAAACTTCCATCGCGAACGCTTCGGCGTGTTGGTCCTGCGGCGCCGAGCAGGAGCCGTCTGCGCACTTCTGTGCGGCGTGCAGCAAGGTGCAGCCCGCGGCCGCCCTGGACCACTTCACGTTCTTTGCCCTGCCGCGCAAGCTGAACCTGGACGGGGCGGCGCTGGAGCGCGAGTTCTACCGCCTCAGCCGCAAGTTGCACCCCGACGTCTACGCCCGCGCCTCCGCCCGAGAGCAGCAGTGGAGCCTGGAGAAAAGCTCGCAACTCAATGACGCCTACCGCACGCTGAAGGATCCGGTGGCGCGCACCGCCTGCTTGCTCGGGCTGGAAGGCGTGCAGCTCGAGGAGCAATCCAAGGCGGCCACCGACCGCGCCCGCCTTACGGGCGAAGAAAAGAAGCAGGTGGTGCCGTCCGATCTGCTGGAAGAGGCTTTCGAGCTGAACATGCAGCTCGAAGAGTTGCGCGTGGAAAAGAAGACCGGCTCGGCCGATCCGTCCATCGTCAGCGAACTGAATGCGGCCAAGGCCCGCTTCGAACAGAAGCTAGAGGTGCTGGGCGCCGAACTGCGCGCCCATTGGGCGGAGTGGGACGCCCTGCCGTTCCATGATCGCCCGCAGGGTTCAGGCGCGACCGACGCCGAGCGCGTTCGCGTCCGCGACAGGATGGTGGATTTGCTCAACCGGCGGTCGTACATACGGAACCTGGTGAGGGACGTGGGTGAGGAATTGAATCATTGAGCGATTGAATCATTGAATCATTGAAAAACATCCGAAGCACACGAGAGAAACCCGGCGCACCTCAATGAGTCAATGATTCAATGTTTCAATCATTTAATGATTCAATCGTCAGTTCTTGAGCATGGCTGAAGAACACAAAGACCGCATCGTCGGCATCGACCTGGGCACCACGAACTCTCTGGTCGCGTTCATGGCTGGGGAAACGCCGGTGGTGATCCCGGGCGAGGACGGCGCGAACCTGGTGCCGTCGCTGGTGGCGCTGGTGAATGACGCGAGCGGCGAAACCATCGTCGGCAATTCGGCGCGCAAGCACCTGATCGAGACGCCGGAGCGCGCCATCTACTCCGTCAAACGCCTCATGGGCCGCGGGCTGGAGGACATCCAGGATGAGTTGCGCCTCTTCCCGTTCCGCATTCCTGCCGACGCGAAACCGGGCGAAGGACTGCGCATCCTGCTGGGCGAGCGTGAGCTTACGCCGCCGGAAATTTCCGCGCTCATTCTCCGACAGCTCAAGCGCAACGCCGAGCGCCACTTTGGCGCGCCGGTTTCCAAGGCCGTCATCACCGTGCCTGCGTACTTCAATGACGCGCAGCGCCAGGCCACCAAAGACGCGGGGCGAATCGCCGGTCTCGACGTGCTGCGCCTGGTGAACGAACCCACGGCCGCGGCGCTGGCCTACGGTCTGGACAAGAAGCGGAACGGAATCGTCGCCGTGTACGATTTGGGCGGCGGCACGTTCGACATTTCCATCCTCAAGCTACACGACGGCATCTTTGAAGTCATCGCCACCAGCGGCGACACTCACCTGGGCGGAGACGACATTGACAACCTGCTCATCACCATCGCGCTGGACGACATCCGCGGCGACCTGAAGCTCGATCTGCGGCGGAATGGCGCAGCCGTGCAGGCCATCCGCCAGGCGGTGATTGACGCCAAGATCGCGCTCTCCGCGCACGACGCTACGACTCTCGAAGTGGAACTGCCGGGCGGGCACAGGTATCAGCGTGAGATCACGCGCGCGCAGTTTGAGGAGTTGATCGCGCCGATCCTCGAGCGCACCGCCGGGCCTTGTCGCCAGGCGCTGCGCGACGCCGGACTTACGCCGGCGCAGATTGACGAGGTGGCGCTGGTGGGCGGCTCCACGCGCATCCCCAAAGTCCGGGCGCTGGTGCGGGAATTATTTCAGCGTGAGCCCCATAGCGAAATCAACCCGGACGAGGTCGTCGCGTTGGGCGCTGCCGTACAGGCCAACATTTTGGCCGGGGGCTCCGCCGCAACCGCGGACATGCTGCTGCTGGACGTGACCCCGCTTTCGCTGGGCATCGAGGCGCTGGGCGGCACGGTGGCCAAGATCATCCATCGCAATTCCACCATCCCCGCTTCCGCCACTGAGCACTTCACCACCGGCGTGGACGGCCAGACCAACGTCGCCATTCATGTAGTGCAGGGGGAGCGCGAACTGGCGGGCGACTGCCGCTCGCTGGCGCGCTTTGACCTGAAGGGCATTCCACCCATGGTGGCCGGCATCCCGCGCATCGAAGTGAAGTTTCTGATTGATGCCAACGGCATCCTGCACGTTTCCGCGCGCGAGCAGCGCAGCGGCCAGGAGTCGGAGATCGAGGTGCGGTCCACCTACGGCCTCACCGACGAGCAGGTGGAGAGCATGATCCTGGAGTCGTTCGATTACGCCGAGGAAGACTTCCGCAAGCGCCAGGTGATTGAGGCCCGCAACGAGGCCGACAGCATGCTGATGCATCTGGAGAAAGCGCGTGGGAACCCGGCCTGGCAACAGCTTTCCGGAGACGAGCACAAGCAGATCGCCGGACTGGAGAGCGCACTCAAGAGCACTGCCCCGGGCGACGACCACAGGGCCATCCGCGATGCGGTGGAAGCGCTGAACCAGGCCACCACGCGGCTGGCCGAGCTGATGATGGACTCGGCGGTGAGCAGCGTGCTGAAGGGCAAGACCATGGAGACGGCAGACGTGGGCGAAGGCCCCTCGGCGCCGCATCCGATCGCGCCCGCGGAAATCCTTTCCGGCGGTGCGAGTTCCAAGAGTTCGCAAGGGAGCAGTTAACTATGGGCGGCAAGAATCCATACATCGAACAAGCCAGCTACACGCCGGCTACCAAGAAATACAAAGTCACGTTCGTCCGCGAAGGGCGCACCGTGGAAGTGGACCCGGCCAAGGTTCCCTACGGCCCGGACGGCCTGCCGGGCAGCCTCTTGGACATTTCTCAGGGATTCCACCTCGGCCTGGACCACGCTTGCGGCGGCGTGTGCGCGTGCTCCACCTGTCACGTGATCGTGCATGAGGGGCTGGAGTCGTGCAACGAAGCCTCCGACGCCGAGCTCGACGAACTGGACATGGCCCCGGGCATCACGCCCAAGTCGCGCCTGGGCTGCCAGATGGTCCCCGACGGCAGCACCGACCTGGTGGTGGAAATCCCGGAGTGGAACAAGAACTTCGCCAAAGAGCCGGAACACTGAGGCGGGTGCCGGTTTTTAGTTCTCGGTTTTCGGTTTCAGCCCAGCGCTTCAGCGCAGGGTCACATGTCCATTACGAAAGCGAGTCCCGTAGGGGCGACGCACGATCCGGAGGGACGAAATGCCCGACCTAACCTGGGACACTTACGAAGACCTCGGCATCCTGCTGTCGGAGAAGTTTCCCGACCTCGACCCGCTCACCGTCCGCTTCACCGACCTGCACCGCTACGTCACCGAGCTTCCCGGCTTCACCGGCGACCCCAAAGCCTCCAATGAGGGCAAGCTCGAAGCCATTCAGATGGCCTGGTACGAGGAGTACAAGGAGAACCACGGATAAGCAGTGGTCAGTGGTCAGTGGTTAGTGGTCAGTGACCAGCAAAGCCTGCTCTCTGATGAAAGCAAGAACGGCGGCCCTGGGCCGCCGTTCACCGGTAACGGCACTAACCTCTAGCCACTAACCACTAACCACTGCCGTCTGCGCCGCTTCCACGCCCGCCTCGCGCAGGAACTGCGTAGCTTCTTCGGGAGGGGTGGGATTGATATAGAAACCGGTGCCCCACTCAAAGCCCGCTACCTTGGTCAGCTTGGGCATGATTTCGAAGTGCCAGTGGTAGTAGTCGCTGGACGCGTCCTGCACGGGCGAGGAATGGAGCACGAAGTTGTACGCCGGGCAGTCCAGCACTTTGTCCATCCTGGCCAGCAGCGATTTCAACGCGTGCGCCAGGTTCTCGTAGATGTGAGTGGCGGAATTCTCGAACGACGACTCGTGCTGCTTGGGCAGAATCCAGGTCTCGAAAGGGAAGCGCGGCGCGTAGGGTGAGAGGGTAAGGAAGTCTTCGTTTTCAGACACCACGCGCACCCCGGTTTCCATTTCCTGGCGCACCACGTCACAGTAGATGCAGCGCTCTTTGTAGGTGTAATACTGCTTGGAGCCTTCCAGCTCCTCCACCACCTGTTTGGGCAGAATGGGCAGCGCGATTAGCTGGCAGTGAGGATGCTCCAGCGACGCTCCCGCAGCTTCGCCGTGGTTCTTGAAAATCAGGATGTACTTGAAGCGCTTGTCCTTGCGCAGGTCGAGGATGCGGTCGCGGAAGGCCCAGAGGACGTCTTCCACGCGCTTTACCGGGAGCGTGGCCAGGGTCTGGTTGTGGTCGGGAGTCTCGATGATCACTTCGTGCGCGCCCACCCCGTTCATCTTGTCGAACATGCCTTCGGCCTGGCGGTTCAGGCTGCCCTCGATGCCCAGCGCGGGAAACTTGTTGGGGACCACGCGCAGGCGCCATCCCGCGGAGTCGCGCTGCGGCGGCGGCCCACCGTTCTGGCTGGGACGATAGGCCAGGATTTCGGGCGGGGTCTTGCCTTCGTTGCCTTCGCAGAAGGGACAAAAGCCGCCCTTCATCTGGATGGGCTGCCGGGAAAAGTCTGTAGGACGCTTGGCCCGGTCGGTGGCAATGATGACCCAGCGGCCGGTGATGGGGTCTTTCCGAAGTTCAGGCACTCAGGATTTTCCTTTCGGGCGAATCAGAAAGTTTGAGCCTTTCTATCTTACGACATAGGGAAGGCATTCCTGAATAGGGTAATTTCCGGTGGGGTCGCAGGGTTTTCCACAAAGACGCTGACGATGTCAAACCGAAACTCCGGCTGGCCTTCCACGCGGCGCAGGTACTCGCGGGCGACCGCGGCCAGGTCGTGCTGCTTCTCGTGGTCCACGGCTGCTTCCGCGGGCATGACTTTGCTGGACGAGCGCGTCTTCACCTCGATGAAGCACAACACATTGCCGTCCCAGCCGATCAAGTCAATCTCGCCATGGCGTCGGGGCGAGCGAAAATTGCGCGCTACCATCACGTAGCCCTGCTGCCGGAGGTAGAAGTAGGCTTCTTCCTCGCCACTCCGGCCGGTGGCCGCGCGCTTGGGGGAAGCGGGCGCGCGATGCAGCAGGCGCGCGGCTGCGTCCAGAGTGCGGATGGCGAGACGAGTCAGTTGCCCGGACATCGGACGGTATCGGTTACGACGCTCGCAACAGGGCCCGCCGCGCAGCCTGGGGAAGCCGTATGGCTACGAATCGATCCTGGGGATACAGATAATCTTCCCCGGACTCATCAACCACGCGCAAATATCCCCGCCGGGCGGCGGCCGGGTCGGAGATCACGCGGTAGATCTTCCCCCGCTCCAGCGACGCTGGATAAGCCCGGTTTTTGATGCAGATGACAAAACGGGCTTCAACGCGTCGTACCAATGAACCTCCACGCTCGAGAATCCTACCACTTGTCGAGGTCGCTAGATTTCGCGCACCACGTCGCCCACACGGATCACGCCCTCGGTCAGCACTTCGGCGCGCAGGCCGCCGCGATGGCGCAGGCCCGGAACCACCGGCTGGTTCAGCAGGCCCTCCAGGTGCGAGCACGGCTCGCAAAGCCGGATGCCGCGCAGGCGCACTTCGCCCACCAGGAAGTCACGGTCCACCAGATGATTCAGCGGCACGCCGCGCGTAGTGAGGTTGCGGCGGGTCTGGCCGGGTTCGAGGTGGATCTTGTAATCGCGCTCCAGGGCTTCGATGGCTTCCGACTCGACCAGCGTGACTTCATGCCCGCCGCCGTGGTGCAGATTCGGAGGCCTGTTGCTGCGGGCGTAGCGGTCGCCCTCGATGCCCTCGCCGGGAAGGACGCGGATTTCTGCCTGCGGCTCCATGGGCGCCTTGCGCCGCGAGCCGGTGTGAATGGAGAGGATGGCGCCTTGCCACATCTTTTTTCTGTCCCGAGCATCCCGAAGGGATGCGAGGGAGCCCTATCGCCCAAATGATGTACAGGGAATAGAGATTCCTCGCTCCGCTCGGAATGCGTGAAAGCTACTCTGCTTCCTTCTCGATGATGCCGACGCACTCTTCCAGCACATCGAGGGCAACGTCGGCCTGCTCGCGGGTGACGATGAGCGGAGGCGCGATGCGCAGCGCGGTTTCGCCCGCGCCCAGGAACAGCACGCCGCGCTCAAACGCCAGCTCGACGATGCGGTCGCGTTCCTTCTGGGCCGGCGCCTTGGTGGCTTGGTCCTGGACGATCTCCACGCCAATCATCAGGCCGCGTCCACGAACGTCGCCCACCATGGGATGCTTCTTCGGCCAGCCGGAGAGGCGGTCCATGATGTGCTGGCCCACTTCCGCGGCGTTGCGCATGCCTTCGCGCTCCAGGACGTCGAGCGTAGCCAGCGCCGCGGCAATGCACACCGGATTCCCGCCGAAGGTGGAAGCGTGCGAACCGGGAACCCAGTCCATGATGTCGGCGCGCGTAATCATGGCGCTCAGCGGCATGCCCGAAGCGATGCCTTTGGCGACGGTAATGATGTCCGGCTGGACGCCGGCGTGCTCCACCGCCCACCACTTGCCGGTGCGGCCCATGCCCGACTGCACTTCGTCGGCCACCAGCAGGATGCCGTGCTGGTCGCAGATGCGGCGCAGCTCCTGCAGGAACTCGGGCGGCGCCACCAGGTATCCGCCTTCGCCCTGGATGGGCTCGACGAAGATGGCGGCCACTTCCTCGGGCGGCAGAATGGTCTTCAGCAGCTTCTGCTCGATGAAGCGGGCGCAGTCGCGCCCGTACTCGGCGGCGTCCGTTCCCGCCGGCCGCCGGTAGAGGTTGGGATAGGGCACGTGGGTTACGCCCGGCATCAGCGGAGCAAAGCGGCGGCGCTGCTGCGGCTTGGACGAGGTGAGCGACAGCGCTCCCATGGTCCGCCCGTGGAAGGCGCCGAAGAAGGCGATGATGTGCTGCCGCCGGGTGTGATAGCGCGCCAGCTTCAGCGCCGCTTCCACGGCTTCGGCCCCGGAGTTGCCGTAGTAAATGCGGTGCGGGCCGGGCATGGGCGCGATCTTCGACAGCCGCTCGGCCAGGGTCACCATGCTCTCGTAGTAGAAGTCGGTGCCCGACATGTGGATCAGTTCGGCCGCCTGCTTCTGGATGGCGCTCACCACCTCGGGATGGCAATGTCCGGTGGATACCACCGCGATGCCGGCGGAGAAGTCGAGGAACTGGTTGCCGTCCACGTCTTCCATCACCACACCGCGGCCGCGCTTGGCGACCAGCGGATAGGAACGGGTGTAGGAAGGCGAGAGCAGCCGCGCATCCCCTTCCAGGACACGCTGGGCATTGGGTCCGGGCAGCTTGGTCTTGATGCTGGGGCCGGCAGGTGCAAGGGTCTTGGTGGTCATGTCATCCTCCAGAAAACGGCTGGGCCCGTCGCGGCGGGCGTGGAATCCTGCCCCGATGAGTTGGGGTTGTCCCGAGGGGTCGGGACGCTTCCGCTGGAGAGGATGCCGCTTAGTCGCCGGAGAAAAGGTTGGGACGGGAGTGCGCAGGCAGCACCGCCAGGTAGCGCCGCGGACACACCAAAAAGTTTACCCAGCAGCCGTTGGCTGCGGGTGGTGCAAAGGCGCATTTGGTGCGGGTGTTCATGCCTGTTCTTCCTTTCCTATTATAGCTGGAAAGCAGCGGGCGCGTAACCCCCTGAGGTGATTTTTGATGTGTGATGTTTGATGTGCGATGTAAAAAGCCTTGAACCATGGGAACATCGCAGATCGCACATAGCACATCACGATGGGTGATGTAAAAGCTTTGGGCCAGGGAAACATCACACATCGCACATCCAACATCACACATCACACATCGCACATCAGACATCGCACCTTCCCACTGTTATCCTCGAACCGATGTCTTCCGAGCGCATCTCGCTGGCGACGTACTGGCAACTGGTGCGCGACAACGCGAACTTTCGCCGCCTGTGGCTGGCGCAGATTGTCAGCGAGATGGGCGACTGGTTTTACACCATTGCGCTTTACACGCTGCTGCTGGAATTGACGGGACAGGCGAACTCGGTGGCGCTGGCGCTGATGCTGCAGGTGCTGCCGCAGACGCTCATCGGTCCGGCTGCCGGGGTGATCAACGACCGCCTGCGGCGCAAGCACGTGATGATTGCCGCCGACCTGGCGCGGGTGGTGATCGTGCTGCTCATGTTACTGGTGCGCAGCCGCGAAACCGTGTGGCTGGTGTATCCTCTGCTGGCGCTGGAAACCATCATGTGGGCCTTCTTCGAGCCGGCGCGCAGCGCGGTAATCCCCAACCTGGTTCGCCGCGAGCAAGCCATCCTGGCCAACACGCTTTCCTCCACCACCTGGTCGTTTAACCTGGCCATGGGAGCGGCGCTGGGCGGAGTGGTAGCGGCGGTGCTCGGCCGCGACACCGTGTTCGTGCTCAACGCGCTGTCATTCGCGGTGTCGGCCGTGCTCCTCGCTCGAATGCAGTTTGCCGAGCCGCACAGCGAGGGCCACGCGCCCTTCCGCGCCCGCGACCTGGTGAACTTTTCCCCGGTCGCCGAGGGAATACGCTATGTGCGCCGCGACCTGCGCCTGCTGGTCACGCTGTTCGCTAAAACCGGATTGGGCGTGGTGGGCGCGAGTTGGGTGCTGTTTCCGGTAATGGCGCAGCGCCTGTTTCCGCTGCAGGTATCCGGATACGGAGGCGCACGCGCCGCCATGCTGAGCCTGAGCCTGCTGGTGGGCGCGCGTGGAGTGGGCGCCATCATCGGGCCGCTGCTGGCGGCACCCTGGGCGCAGAGTAGCGAGCGCCGATTGCGCCTCGGCATCCTGGGGGGATACGTCCTCATGGCCCTGGGCTATCTGCTGCTTTCCGCAGCGACGTCGCTGCTGCTGGCTTGCGCCAGCGTGATCGTAGCCCACGTGGGCGGAAGCGTGGTGTGGGTGCTCTCCACCACGCTGTTGCAGCTCGGCACCGAGGACCGCTTCCGCGGACGAGTCTTTTCCGCCGAACTCGGCTTCTGCATGCTGGCCCTGGGACTGGGTGCGTACGTGGCCGGCAACGCCATTGACCGCGGAAGCGCGCTCTCCTCCGTGGCCTTCGGCATCGGGCTCGCCGGACTGGCCGCCGGCCTGCTTTGGGCCTGTGCTCTGGGCGCCTGGCGCCGCGCTTCGCAGCCCTGGCCGGTGGCCGCAGATTAGTTTTTCGACCCTGGTTTCTGGAGCGGGCCAATCCGAAATTGGACTGGAAAATTCGGAATCGCGGTGCGCCGTTTGCGCGTCTCATCCTTATTATTGAAAGTGCCCCATGAGCCCCGCTGATCGCCAGCACCGCTTCCGCGTCATCCTCGCCTTCGGACTGGTGTATCTGCTTTGGGGCTCGACCTACCTCGGGATTCGCATTGCCGTGGAGGAGATCCCTCCGGCCACGCTGGCCGGCGTTCGTTTCCTGACTGCGGGCGTGGTGATGCTGGCCTTCTGCGCGCTCACCGGCCGGCGCATCGCGCTTACGCGCCGCGACTTCATGCGCGTGGGCTCGGTGGGCGTGCTGCTGCTGATGGGCGGCAACGTGCTGGTCTGCTGGGCGGAGCAGTACGTTGCCTCCGGCCTGGCGGCGCTGATCGTGGCTTCCGTGCCCATCTGGGTAGTGGTGATCGAGGCGCTCATCCTGCGCCACGAGCGCTTGTCGGGTCGCGGCCTTTTCGGACTGGCGCTGGGCATCGCCGGACTGGTGGTGCTGCTGTGGCCGCGTCTGCAAGCGGGCTCGCTGGGCGGACGCATGGAGCTGATGGGCGCGCTGGGCCTGGTGTTCGCGTCGCTGAGCTGGGCCACGGGATCGGTTTCATCGCGCCGCTGGAAGCTGGAAATCGACGTCTTCACTTCCACTGCCTGGCAGATGGTGATCGCCGGCGTGCTGGACCTGGCCCTGGGCGTTGCTCTGGGCGAAACCGAGCGCGTCCGCTGGACGTGGCGCGGAATCGGCGCCACCGCGTACTTGATCGTCGCCGGCTCCTGGATCGGGCACACCGCCTACATCTGGCTGCTCACGCATGTGCCTACGCAGAAGGTCGCCACCTACGCCTACGTGAATCCGGTGGTGGCGGTGTTCCTGGGCTGGCTGGTGGTGAACGAGAAGGTGGACGCCTACATCATCGCCGGCGCCAGCATCATCCTGGCGGCAGTTGCGCTGGTGAATACTTCGCGCATCGTGAAGCCCGCGCAGGCCGCGCCGCAGCCCGCGCGCGCCGAACCTGCGCTATCCGCGTGCGAGCCCGGGGCGGACTAGGACCCGATCTTTCTACGCCTCTCCGGGGTGCATCAGTTTTTTCAGCAACGCCAGGAAGCGTGGATGGGTGCGCAGGGAATCCAGGTCGGAATCGTTTGCCAGCCACTCTTTGTGCCCGAAACCGAGTCCGATGGCTTTTTCCAGGCACTGGATGGCCTCATCGGGCTCGTTCAGCAAAGCGTAGTTGCAGGCAATGTTGTAGAGGACGCCGGAGTCTTCCGGCTCCAGCGCCAGGGCCCGGCGCGTCCAGTCCAATGCCTTTTCGCGTGCCCCCAGGCCAGCGAATGCATTCGCTCCCAGATAGAGCGCGCGCGTATCTTCTGGGTGCAGCTCCAGGTGCTTTTCCACCCGCTGCAGAGACCGACGCTGGGAGGCCAAGGCATCCTGAGGGCGCCCCAGCCGTTGGTAAGCCATGCTCTGCATGGAGAGCGACTGGTAGTCATCGGGGTTGAGCTGCGACGCCTGCTCGAACAGTCGCGCCGCCTCTTCCGCGTTGCCCTGGGCAAACCGGGCGCGCCCGTAGAAGTAGTAGGCCTCAAACAGCTTGGGGTTCAGCATCAAGGCCGCATCGAACTCGCGAACCGCCTCGTCGTAGCGTTTGCTGAGCGCAACCGCCATGCCACGCGAAACGTGCGCTTCCGCCAGGTCGGGGTCGAGTTCCAGGGCTTTGCGGCTGGCGGCTTCGGCCTCCTTCAGATTGGCTTCGCTGGCGTCGTAGTACTGGTAAATGGACGAACAGCAATCGGCCACCCCGGCATAGGCGCGCGCGTACCCGGGATCGATCACCGCGGCCCGGGCAAACATCTGCCGGGCAAACTCCAGGCCCTTGCGGTTCCACTGGTAAAAAAACTGCCGCCCCCGCAGGTAGTAATCGTAGGCCTGCACGTCGGAGGTGGGGGCCTTCACGATGGCGCGCTTTTCCTGCTCCGTCAGCATCACTTGCATGGCGCGCGCGATACTCTGCGTGATCTCATCCTGGATGGCGAAGACGTCTTCCAGTTGGCGATCGTAGCGTTCCGCCCAGACGCCGTGGCCGGTTCGAGTCTCTACCAGTTGCGCGTTCAGGCGCAGCCGGTTGCCCACCCGGCGCAAGCTGCCTTCCAGCACATAGGCGGCGTTAAGTTCCCGGCCGACCTGGGGAGCGGGGGCCTGCTTGTCCCGGTAAGCGAGCACAGCCGAGCGCGAAAACACGCGCAGCCCTTTGATCTTCAGCAGCTCGGTAATCAGGTCTTCGGTGATGCCGTCGCGGAAATACTCGTCTTCCTTGTTGGCGCCAGGATTTTCGAAGTAGAGGACGGCCAGCGACTTATCCGGCAGAGCCGGCGGAGCGGCAACGTGGCGCAGCGCCTCCAGAACCACGGCCATGGAGGGCGGGCGCTGCGCTGGAGACTTCGTCAGGCACCGCTCCACCAGTTGTTCCCACTCGCTGGAAACATTCGGAATCAGGCTGCGCAGGGGCGTGGGTTGCCCGCGCACGATAGCGTGCAGGGTGTCAATGGAAGTTTCGCCGTGGAACGGAAGCCGGCCGGTGAGACATTCATACAACAGCACGCCGTAGGAAAAGATGTCGCTGCGCGCGTCCACCGTCTCGCCGCGAATCTGCTCCGGCGACATGTACGGGGCCGTGCCCCCGGTGCTCCAACTGTTGGCGGTACGGGTGACAAAGCTTTCCTCGGGCTCACCCGCCGCGCGTTCGTGGCCGGTCATGACCGCCATGCCAAAGTCCAGGATCTTCACCCTGCCCTTGGCGTCGAGCATGATGTTGCCGGGTTTGATGTCGCGGTGCAGCACTCCGGCCTCGTGAGCCTCGCGCAAACCTTCGGCGATGTGCCGGGCCACTTCCAGTAATTGAGCCGCCGGCAGCGGCCCGCGCAGCAGCAGGTCCTTGAGGCTCTGGCCGCTTACCAGTTCCATGGCAATGAAGGGCGTGCCTTCGCTCTCTCCTACTTCGTAAATGGTGGCGATGTCGGGGTGGGTTAGGCGGGAGGCGGCTTGGGCTTCCAGGACCAAGCGTTTGCGCGCCTGGGGATCGGCCGTCAGTTCCGTGGGCAGGAACTTGAGTGCGACCTCGCGCTGCAGAGTGCTGTCTTCGGCGCGGTAAACCACGCCCATGCCCCCTGCGCCCAGTTTGCCGATGATGCGGTAGTGGGATACGGTCTGTCCAATCATGAAGTTGGGAGCTCAGAAGGCAAGAAAGGCATCATAGCTGCGCGGACTAGAAGGGTCAACCGGCTGCTGTGGGCCCATGCCTGCCCCGGCAGCAGCGCCGAGAAGAAATATCTTGCAGAATTTTCCTTGTGATGCCCCCACCAACGATCCGCGTTCATCCGCGACAATCCGCGGTAAGAATTATTTCCTCTTCCACCGAACCCCGTCCTTCCGGTCTTCGATGACAATGCCGGCATCGGCCAGTTGCTTGCGGATGGCGTCGGATTTGGCGAAGTCGCGGGCGCGGCGGGCTTGCTCGCGCTCCGCCATCAGTGCCTCCACCTGAGCGTCGGTCAGCGAGGTCGCGCCGGAAGAAGCCGCTTCCAGCTTGCCTTCGGCCTGCGCCCACTCGCGGACGTTGCGGATTTTCTCGGCGTCATCGTCCTTCAGCACGGCGAAGATCTCGTCAAAGCGCCGCAGCACCACCAGCAGAGGGGCAACGTCTCGCTGCTTCAGGGCGCGGTTGTCGGCGGCGGTGTTGGCCTCGCGCACCAGATCGAAAATGGCCGCCAGCGCCTGCGCCGTGTTTAGGTCATCTTCCAGTCCGGCGCGCATGGCGGCGATCGCCTGTTCCGCCGAGGCGCTGAGGGCGGGGTTCTCGCCGGCGGGAAACTTCTCCGTCTCCAAGCGCTGCTTGAAGGTGCGCAGCCGCTCTACGGAGTGCGCCGCCTGCTTCAGGCCGTCGAAAGTGAAGTTGAGCTGCTTGTGGTAAGGGACGGAAGCCAGCAGGAAGCGCAACGATGAGGGCTTGTGCCCCATCAGCACCAGGTCGCGCAGCGTGTAGTAGTTGCCCAGGCTCTTGGACATCTTCTCGCCCTCCACCAGCAGAAAGCGGGCGTGCAGCCAGAAGCGGGCGAAGGGCTTGCCGGTGAGCGCTTCTGACTGCGCGATTTCGTTTTCGTGATGGGGAAAGATGAGGTCTTCACCGCCCAGGTGGATGTCGAAGCTCTCGCCCAGGTACTTCATGGCCATCACCGAGCACTCGATGTGCCACCCCGGACGCCCCGGCCCCAGGCTGGTCTGCCACGAGGCCTCGCCTTCCTTGGGCGCCTTCCACAGCGCGAAGTCGCGGGCGTTGTCCTTTTCGTAGCGGTCCACGTCCACGCGCCGGCCGTCTTCGATGCCGGCGAAGTCCTTCTTCGACAACTTTCCATACTCGGGAAACTTCGCGATGCGGAAGTAATAGGAGCCGTCTTCGGTGCGGTAGGCGAAGCCTTTGCGCTCGAGGCCGGCGATGAACACCGCCATGTCTTCAATGTGTTCGGTGGCGCGCACCACGATCTCCGGCGGTTCCAGGTTCAGCGTGACCATGTCTTCCAGAAACGCGCGCTCGTACTTCTCCGTGTAATGGCGGACGGTGAGCTTGCCGGCGGCGGCATTCTGGATGATGCGGTCGTCCACGTCGGTGATGTTCATCACGTGCTTGAGCCGCAGGCCGCTCTGCCGCAGGAAGCGCCGCAGCACGTCCATGAACACAAAGGTGCGGAAGTTGCCGATGTGGGCGTAGTCGTAGACGGTAGGCCCGCAGGCATACATCCCCACCTGTCCGGGCGAGATCGGCTCAAAGTCCTGTTCGCGGTCGGTGAGCGTGTTGAGGAAGCGCAGCATGGCAGGAGTCAGGTGTCGGTCTCAGGTTTCAGGCCCCGGGCATTCGGCCCAGCAAAACTTTAAAGCCTATCAGGAATGGCTGGCCCTGACACCTGAGACCTGCTTCCTGATTTCCTAGGGCGGGTGCAGCCGGCGGTTCAGCAGGATGATGTAGTGCACACCGGAGATCACGGTCAGCGCCACGGTGATCCAAAGGCCGGCATCGCGCGCGTAGCCTACCCAGGCCGCCGCGCGCAGTTCGTGCAGCATCACAAAGAACAGCGTAAGGATCTGGGCCACGGTGTTGGCTTTGCCGAAGATGCTGGGGCTGAAGTCGCGCAGCGTGGTGGTGGCATACACGATGGCGCTAGTGACCACCAGGCCCAGGTCGCGGCTGAACACCAGCACCGTGAACTTCCAGGGAATCTTCCCCGCAAAAGAAAGCACCAGGAACAGCGTGCTCAGCAGCAGCTTGTCGGCGATAGGGTCGAGATACTGGCCGAGCACGGTTTTCTGCTTGAGCAGACGGGCGAGCATGCCGTCGAGGTTGTCGGTGAGGCCGGCCAGCACAAACAGCCCCAGCGCCCACCTCCACTCGTTGTCGAGGATGGAGATGACGATGAAGGGAATGAACAGCAGGCGCAGCAGCGTGAGCTGGTTGGGCGCGGTGAGCAGCTGGCGGATCACCGGGCGGGGCCGCTCCTGAGTTCCTGCTCGGACACGCCGAGAATGCGCGCGGCGCGGGCCAGGTCGCCGTGCAGCGCGTCCAGCGTGGCCGCGGTGAGCAGCCGTTGGGCTTCGGCCAGGGTGCAGCCCACGCGGATGCCGGGATCGGGCAGCGCGCCCAGCGAGGCGGCGATATCGACTCCGGTTTTTTCCTCGAAGCGCTCCCGCAGCGATGGGATCTCACCGTTGCGCACGTCGAGTTCCATGCGCTCCACGCGGTGCATGGGGAAAAACACCAGCCCGGGCGTGGTCGATTCTCCGGCGCGGACCTGGCGGGCAAAGTCGTCGAAGGAATTCAGGTCGAGCCCGCGGATGCTCACGCCCGCGGGAGTAATCTCCAGCACTACTCCCCAGAACTTCTCGCGCGGTGTATTGAGCGTGACCAGCACCAAAGCGCCGGCGCGAAATGCTCCCGTCTGCTCCTGCGGCGCCTGCCCGGCCTGCCGGATCTCCATGCTGGAATTCTCCGCGTCTCCAAGCTCGATTGCAAGGCCGCGGGCAGCACTTTCTTCCCTGTGGTTTTGCACGCTTGCGCAGCCCCTGCGCAATGTGCGGCGCGGGCGCCGGGTGGGTGGGGTGACCTTAGGTGCGCGGTGGCGGTTACTTCGGTTATCTTTCGCGTCCGCCCGCGGGCGGTTAGGATGGCTTACGTTCTGCAAGCGCAGATCCAAACACTCCCAATGAGTAACCGCCCGCATCGCAAGGAACCTCGAACCAGTATGCGGCTGCCGGTGCGCGTTTTCGGCACCGACGCCCAAGGCCAGCCCTTTAACCTGATGGTCCAGACCCTGGACATCGCCCTGGTGGGCGCGCGTGTCCGCGGGGTGAAGCACCTGGAAGTCGGCTCGACCGTGCAGTTGGAACACGCACGCAGCCGGGCCCGCTACCGCGTGGCCTGGATCAACCTCCGCGACAGCCAGATTGGGCTGGAGTGTCTGGAACCTGCGAAGTGCATCTGGGGCAGGGCTCTGCCGCAGCCGGCGAGCTTGCCGCAGCAGGCGAGCGCGGCACCTTCGGCTGCCGGTCGCTAAAGTCGGCGCAACGAACTCATCAGCCCGGAGCGGCGACCCCTACTGTTCTGGCCACCGTGAGCATCAACTTCTTCAAGCCGCTGCCAACCGCTCATGCCTGAATGGATTCGAGCCAGGGACCAAGGGATTCTGGGGAACGCACGGAAGTGATCGCAAAAACTAATGGGCCCGCCTGGATTCGAACCAGGGACCAAGGGATTATGAGTCCCTTCCTCCTACACGTCCAGTGGCGGGAAGTCGCGGGAAGTGGCGGGAAGTCGCGGGGTAGGAATCACTTACATTTTCCTGTAGATCGGCCGGACTCGTCGCTGAGGCCGAAAGTCTGAATTTTTGGTCACAAAAGTCCCCACAGGTCCCCACAGAGAATCGGCTTGACTAGCCGTCCTAAATACACTATAAATCATATTATATAGATGAGCCCTTTCTCCACGCGCGAAGTGGCCCAACTGGTAGGCGTGCACTTGGTGACCCTCGAACAGTGGCTCGCCAAGAGGAAGGTAAAGCTTCCCCGAACAGTCAAAGTTGGAGCCAAGACCTACCGGCTCTGGACAGAGCGCGACGTGGAGCGTGTTCGGAGGTACAAGGAAAAGTATTACCGAAAGGGACGCGGAAGGAAGAAGAAAACCGCGTAAGCAACGGATGCACCGAAGCAGTAACTTCGATGCACCCTGACCACACCAACCTGAACCCGTTACGCACGGAGGTTGATATGGCTGTTCCCCAGCCTATCCCAGTTAATTGCTTCTCTCAAGCTGCCTCTCATGCGCCACGGCTTCCTCGGTAAGAGGACCCGATGGCTGTCTTTCGCAGAAGCAAGGTGTGGTGGTACGACTTCCGGATCAATAGAGTCCGGACCCGGGAATCGGCCAATGCCACGACGCGCTCAGCAGCCATACAGGCAGAGGCGCTCCGCAAGACTGAGCTCGCCCTTGGACATTTTCCGCGGCCTGTCAACGGGCCTACCCCGAGGTTTGTCGATTTCGCCCAGGGAGAATTCGCCAACTGGTGTGCCAATGAACACCGCGACCATCCGTCCACATACGAGCGCTACATGCGCAGCATCAAGGCGCTTCGTGAATTCTTTGGATCCCGGACTCTAAATGCTATCGATTCCGGCTTAGTCGAAAAGTACAAGTTAGTCCGTAGCCAGCAACGGCGGAAAAATGCGCGTGACCATCATCGCGTCAGCGCGGCTTCAGTGAATCGTGACCTCGCCGCCCTCAGAGTCCTGTTCAACCTGGCTGTCAAGCTCCACGTGGCAGTCATTAACCCTGTCATCGGGGTTAAGTTCTTCCCTGAGCCCAATCGCTATTCCCGCGTCCTGGCACCCGAGGAAGAGCAGCGCTACTTGGACGCAGCCTCGCCCTTACTGCGGGACGTGGCCACTGTGATGCTGGAGACTGGGCTGCGACCGGGCGAAGTTTGCCGGCTCCGGGTGAGCGATGTTGATCTTCAGCTCCGGAGCATCTCGGTTCGGAGCGGCAAGACGGCTTGTGCCCAGCGGCACATTCCGCTGACCCGTAGGGCACTCGCTGTGTTGCAACGCAGGGTCTTGCAGACCGGCAGTGAATGGCTGTTTCCGTCGCCCTACGACCCGGAGCGATCGGTTACCCGGGTGAATCGTGCACATGAGGCGGCGACTGCCAGGGCAAACATCCGCCCCGGATTTCGTCTCTACGATCTTCGTCACACTGCCTTGACCCGGATGGCGCTGTCCGGTATTGATCTGCCAACCCTGAAGGAGCTGGCCGGGCACTCCCAGATACAAATGACCATGAGATACGTGCACCCAACACCCGAACACAAACGAAGAGCAATGGCGAAGTTTGAAGCCTTCGTGAGCGCTCCAAGCTCGCTGAGCGAAGCCGGTCCACAGGTTCGCTAGTCTTTCGTTGTCCAGGGTTCTCGGCATAGAGCCGCGCGGCTTGTTCCCGGACCCGCGCAATCAGCTTCTCGTTGGTCGGGCCGAGATTGGAGCCGCCGGAGGCAGTCGCGTCGTAACCGGCGGGACCTGCAACAGAGGGGCGCAGGTGAGAGCGAGGACGACCAGTAGACGAAACTCATGGCAGCTTAGGCGCAAATAAGTTCACGATAGACACATCCAGAGATATGGTTCTTATCCTTTGTGCAGCCGTGTATTCTCCTCTGACGTTAAGATCAACCAATTGTGCGACTTAGGGACGCCCATGTCGAAAATGTAGACTCTAGTGTAGACTTTTGTTCGCTGCTTTGAGCCATACTCGCGACGACCTTTGGCACCCGGCGATTCTAAGTACACACATATGTTCACCTTCGGTGGACAGCGATAGAAATGGAGGGATCTTATGCAAGGTTACCGGGGCTTAGCCGTACAACGATTTCGGCGAGGAGGTCTAAAGGTTGGGCTCTTGTGATCGACAGCGTTGCTCCTGAGCGTAGTAAATGCGAACGCGACCCAATTGCGTTTCGGACTACCGCACATACGCATTCACGTTTCAACCGACCGTGAATGCCTGAGGAGTGCACAAAACATGAAACGCAAAGAGTCTCCTGAGCCCCTGTCTGTGGGCAAACCACATCAACGCGGCGGAGGGGGAGCAGCGACCAGCACCCTCGTGCAGCACAAGAACATCGACGAGCTTGAAAGCGACATTTGGGAGCGCGTCGCGCAAATGGATGAATTCCGGCTGCTGGTGCGTGCGAAGAAGGGATTCATCATTCCCGCCACCCTCTTCTTCGTTGTCTATTATTTTGCGCTGCCCATCTCCGTCGGATATTTCCCCGAAGTGATGTCGAAACCAGTGCTCGGGCCAGTGAACCTGGCCTACGTCTTTGCGCTTTCTCAGTTCTTCATGGCGTGGGCGATGGCGTGGGCGTACATCCGTGTGGCGCGAAAGTTCGACGGCCTCGTCCACCGGATCTTCGATCGCTTGAACGATGAACGAGACCAGCGCTCATGAATCCCGCCATCCTGATGTTTCTTGCGGTGGTAGCGGTCACACTGGGCGTGACGTACTGGGCCTCGCGGCGCTCGAGTTCGGCCAACGCCTACTTTGCCGCCAACAGAAAGATCAAGGCATGGCAGAACGGGCTGGCCGTGGCCGGCGATTACATGAGTGCGGCTTCTTTTCTGGGCATCGCGGGCCTCATCGCCTTTTTCGGATACGACGGCTTCATGTATTCCGTCGGCTGGCTGGTCGCCTACCTCACGGTCTTGCTGATCGTCGCCGAGCCCTTGCGCAACGTAGGCAAATACACCATGGCGGACGTGCTGGCGTATCGGCTGAGCCCGCGGCCAGTCCGCGCTCTGGCTTCGCTGAGCACGCTGACCGTGAGCACGTTCTACATGATCGCGCAAATGGTGGGCGCGGGGGCGCTGGTGTCGCTGTTGCTCAAGGATTCCGGCATCAGCTACCAGGCAGCGGTGATCGGGGTAGGACTGCTGATGATCGTCTATGTGGTTTTTGGGGGAATGCTGGCGACAACCTGGGTGCAGATCATCAAGGCCGTCCTGCTGATGGCCGGGACCGTGCTGTTAAGTGTTTTGGTAATGGCCCATTTCGGTTTCAGCCTGGCAGATTTCTTCAACGCCATAGCCAACGTCACCTATCACGATGCCAGCGGGGCGGTGGTGACAAAGAATTTCCTTCAGCCCGGCCTGCGGTTCACGCCTCCCTACGGACCGCTGGAGCTGATCTCGCTAGGCATGGCATTGATTTTTGGGACGGCCGGCCTGCCGCACATCCTGGTGCGCTTTTACACCGTACCGGATGCCAAGGCGGCACGAGTGAGCGTGGTATGGGCCATGGTGTTGATCGGCAGCTTCTATCTCATGACCACTTTCCTGGGCTTTGGCGCAGCCACCATAGTGGGACGTGACTACATTGCCGCGAACGGCGGCAACAATATGAGCGCACCCCTACTGGCGCGCGCGCTGGGAGGCGACGTTTTGTTTGCCTTCGTGGCAGCCATCGCTTTCGCAACCATTCTGGCGGTGGTAGCCGGGCTTACCATCAGTGCTTCGACTTCTTTCGCGCACGACTTCTGGACCAACGTCGTGCATCGCGGGATGGAGCGCCGGCCGGGCGAAAAAGTGGCCGTGGCACGGACCACCGCATTCGTGGTTGGAGTAGTGGCGATGGGGATCGCTATCGTGCTCGGCCCGAATGCCAATGTAGCTTTCCTGGTGGCGCTGGCGTTTGCGGTAGCTGCGTCAGCCAACCTTCCAGTCATAGTAATGGCGCTCTTCTGGAAGCGCTTTAGTACGCACGGTGCAGTTGCTGGCTTGGCGGTAGGGTTGGTCTCGTCGATTGCGCTGATCCTTGTCGGGCCGAGCGTGATGGGCACAGACCTTCCGCAAACAACAGGCTCGCCGCGGCACCTCATACAGGGCAACCCTTTGTTCCCGCTTGAGAACCCCGGTATCGTTAGCATCCCACTGGGTTTTTTGGCAGCGCTTGCTGGAACACTGCTGGGCCCACGCGAACGCACTGCCGAACACAAATTCACCGAACTCGAGGTGCGGGCGAACACTGGTATCGGTTCAGAAAAGGCATCCCTTCACTGAGCGGAGCGATTGCCCCGCTTGCTCCCAGGCGAAGGTGCGCCGGTCAGACCTTACGAAGGACAGCACACATTGGAGGAGTGATGCTGGGAGACTCACGCTGGACTCCTTTCCAGTTTGGTGTGGCAGCTTGACCTTGACCTGCTCCCCTAGATCCGCACAGGTGTAAGTATGATTTCAGACGAAGGAAAAGGGGAAGAGGAATGTCGAAAGGGAGGCACACGGAAGCGACGATGATCGGGGCGCTGAAGCAGCTGGAGGCGGGGCGGACGGCGGCCGAGATCGGGCGCGAGCTGGGGGTGTCGAAGCACACCATCTACGCCTGGAAGGCGAAGTACGGGGGGATGAGGGTGAGCGAGGCGCAGCGTTTGCGGCAGCTGGAGGACGAGAACCAGCGGCTGACTCTTCTGGCCAGTGGGCAATGACAATGATCGTGGTGCGACCCTGCTCATGATGCCGGTCATGCTGGCGGGAGCGGGCATCGCTGAACTTGGCGGGACCCTGTGAACCTTTGTGGGGCCGCGAGCATCGGGGTCGCCCATCCACCTTTCAGGGTTACAGGACCAAAGTCCTAAGCCGTCTGGTCAGGCCCGAGATGTAATGGCCCGGCGCCGTTGGATTGCGAAGGCGGTCCAAGTGATGTAGAGCAGCGCTGCCAGAGGCACCAGGAACGAGATCTGTACGGACTGGAAGGCATCCGCAACCAGCCCCATCACCAGCGGAAGCAGAGCGCCGCCCACGATGGCCGTCACCATGAGGCCGGAAAGGGCATTCGCCTGCCCCGGCATACTGTCCACCGCAATCGAGAAAATCAACGGGAAGATGTTGGCGAAACCCAGGCCGATCAGGAAGAAGCCGGCAACCGCAACCGGCTGGCTGGGAACAAACATCGCCAGTAGACCCGCGATCGAAAGCGCGCAGGTGGCCGGAAAGAACGTGGTTGCGGGGATCCAGTTCAAGATCACGCCACCCAAAAAGCGGCCGATGGTCAATGCCAGAAAGAACAATCCTGTGCCCAGGAGGCCGATGCGGGCGATGTCCACTCCGAAGCGGTCCTTCAGGTAAAGCGGAATGCTGGAACTGACCGACACCTCTGCGCCCACATAAAGAAAGATGGCCAGCACCATCTTGGCGGCGTAGCGGTTGCTCAGCAAGGCAAGCGAAGAGGCGAAGGAAGCCGGCGTATGGTCCGCCGCGCGCGGCTCATCGGTCCTCAGCGCCACCATGGCCGCCAGGGTGATCAACACGGCGACGGTGTAAATCGGGAAAATGACGTTCCAGCCCGCCCCGAACGCTCGGGCAGCCACCACCGGAATGAGCGGCCCGGAAAGCGAGCCGATCGCTTTGACAAACTGCGCCAGGGAGAGGTTGCGCGAGTACTTTCCCTCCGCAGACACGTCGCGCATGATGGGATTTCCAGCTACCTGGAGCGTGGCTGCGCCCGCTCCCAGCAGCAAGACGGTAATGAGGAACACGGGGAAAGTGGACAGGCCGATGAGAGTGGGAACGAGCAGGCCCGCGAGCATCACGCACAGGCCAAGAACCAAAATAAACTTTTTGCCTTTCCTGTCCTGATACATGCCCATGGGCACGGAGAGGACTCCGAACATGAGGAAACCCATGAAGGGGATCATCTGCGCCAGGAAGTTGGAGAGCTGAAACTGCTCCTTCGCCAGGCTGACAAACGGGCCGACCGCGTCTCCGAAACCCATGGCCAGAAAAGCGAGAAAGACGGGTAGTGCGCTGGCTTTCCGGTTCACGTCAGCCTCCAGAAGGTGGTTGGAACCTGGATGTCACGGAGCCGCCACCTGCAGCCAGCGGACACCGGCTCCGACTAGAGCAGCATCGTCGAACAGCTCAGACATCACCAGGCGCATGTTGCCGCTGCTTATCTCGGCTGTTGCCGCGGGAAGAAACAGGTCCGCACTGCGGGAAATTGCCCCGCCGAACACTACCACCTGCGGGCGAAATGCGGAGCAGGTCTGCGCGAGGACCCTGCCCAGAGTGCGCCCGAACTGGTGCATGGTCTGAAGGGCTGGACCGCCGTTGCGAGCGCGCTGGGAAATTTCCTGCACCTCGATGCACTCCCCAGTCCGGGTGCGATGGAGATCCTGGATGGCGCGCGCCGAGACCCGGTCCTCGATGATGCCGCCATCCCACGGAATGTCCCACAGGCTGCCGCGGTTGGGTACTCCGTCGCCCGCGTTGACAATCCTTCCGTCCACTGCAAAGGCGGAACCGACGCCCGTGCCCAGGGTGATGCCGATCGCCCGCTGCACGTTCGAAGCTGCGCCGCGATGGATTTCTCCCAGCAAATAGGCGCACGCGTCATTCACGAAAGTGACCGCGTCGAGGGCAACTTTGAATCGCAGCGCAAGTTCCGACTGCAGGTTGACGCCGTAAAGGCCGGCAAACTTGTGCCGCATCTGACTGATGCCCAGGTCGTAGTCGAACGGCCCCGGCATCCCCAAGGAAACACCCGACAGATCCTCCAGCGCCAGGTCATTTTCGTCCAACACCAGCCTTCCCAGCTTCTCCAGAGCGTCGAGGATGTGGCCTGCATTGCCACTGCTGTCCAGAGCAGAAGAAAATCTGCGATCGAAACGGAGAGCAGCCTCCCGCGCCAGGGCTGCGGCGGCGTGCGTGCCTCCCACATCGTAGAGCAAAAGGTTCAGTTTCGAATTGCCCATCCTACGAACCCTCTGTACCCTCATTGGACCACAACGTCAACGCTGCCGTGAGCCTGCCCCCTTGCCGTGGCGCCGGCTTCGCGCATGAGCAGCGGAAGCCTGCGGAGGACCCCGAATGTCCAAGATTCGCTGCACGATGTGGATTCTGTCCGTATTGCTTGCTTTCGCTTTGTTTCCGGCGCGACTCGAAGCCGCCGCTCCCATCGCGGTATTGTGGGAGGACGGTTTTCCGGAAGCAGACACGGCGGCCGCGCGCCGCGCCGACCTCGAGCAGTCTTTGCCCCAGGCCTGGTTTGTGACAGTAACCCAGCTCGACGATGCCCTGGCGGAGGACGCGACCCGCCTCCTGGTGATTCCCTATGGATCCTCATTTCCCGAGCAGAGCTGGGGTGCCATCCATCGGTTCCTCGCGCGAGGCGGGAACCTGCTGGTGTTGGGCGGCCGACCCTTCACACGCCCTGCCTACCTGGAAAGCGGGGGGTGGAAGCTGCGGGCGCCCAGTCCGGCGTTTGCCAAGCAGCTCTTCATCAACGAATACCAGCCCACGCCCGGCTCCGGACAAACGAACTTCCGCGCCAACGAGGACTTCGCCTTTCTTGATTTGCCAACCTTCGGCTGGAAGCAGGCCTTCAGCCTCACCATCCGAATGAGCGACGAAGACCTGTACCCACGCGGCGGCTCTGCCGGGAGCCTGGACGCGCGCTTGGACGCGCTGGTGTGGGGGGTGGAGGGAGAGCGGCGGGTCAGTGCTCCCCTGATCGAGATTGATCACCTCAAGAACAACTTCGTTGGCGGACGCTGGGTGCTGTTGGCTTGCGAACCAGAGCCCGAGTTCTTCTCCAGCGCAGCGGGACGGGACTTGGTGCGGGCGCTGGCGGCACGCGCTCTCGAAGGAGCGGAAGAGTTCCAGGTGCAGCCCGCGTGGCCGCTGTTCCTTCCCGGGGAACCGCACACCTTCCACTTGCGCTGGCGGCGTTTTGACAAGGCCCCGGCGTCAGCGCAGGTCGAACTGCTCGTGGTGCCTGAGCAAGGCCGGTCGCAGAAGAGGGAGGTGCCTGTCCGAGCCGGCGAATTTCCCTGGTTCGCCAGTGCGGAATTGCCTGCATCTTCGGCAAAAGGCTTCCATACGGTGACCGCCCGGTTGTACGTCGCAGGCGCGCTGCGCGGCGTTTATCGCACGGGCTTCTGGATCCGGGACGAAGCGCTCCTACGCTCCGGGCCGCGTGTGACCGTGAATCAGGACTTCTTCGAACTGGACGGCAAGCCGCTCCTGGTGATGGGCACAACCTACATGGCCAGCGACGTGCAACGCCAGTTCTTCCTCCGCCCCAACCCCTACGTCTGGGACCGCGACATGGCGGAGATGCGCCGCGCCGGGCTCAACATGCTGCGCACCGGATGGTGGACGGCATGGGAACAGGTGATGAAGGAGAGCGGCGTTGTGCACGAGGAGATGCTGCGCGCGCTGGAAGCCTACTTGATGACCGCGCGGCGGCATGAACTGCCCGTGCAATTCACCTTTTTCTCGTTTATTCCGGAAGTCCTGGGTGGCGCCAACCCGTACCTGGATGCGGAGGCGGTACGGCGGCAGAAGGACCTGGTTACTTCGGTGGTGGAGCGCTTCAAGGATGTTCCCTATCTGATGTGGGATCTGATCAACGAGCCCAGCTTCTCGAATCCCAGGCGGCTCTGGGTGACGCGGCCGAACGGCGATGCGCACGAACTGGCAGCTTGGAATGCCTGGCTGAAAACGCAGCACTCCAGCCCCGGCGAGCGGGCCGAGGCGTGGAGAGCCACGCCTTCCCCCGAGAGCTCGCCTGCTGCTCTGCCGGAGGAGGAGGAGTTCTCGCCGCGAGCGGTCTACCGCACGTCGCGGGGAGGAAATCCATTAAAGGCCCACGATTACTATCTTTTTTCCCAAATCGGGTTCCTGCGCTGGGCGGAGACTCTGCGGGACGCCATCCGCGCCGCGGGCAGCCGGCAACTGATCACGGTGGGGCAGGACGAAGGCGGAGGCCGCGATCGTCCATCGCCCGCCTTCTATGGTGAGGCCGTGGACTTCACCACGACCCACACCTGGTGGATGCTCGATGCGCTGCTTTGGGACTCGCTGGTGGCCAAGCAGCCGGGGAAACCTATGCTGGTCCAGGAAACCGGATTGCAGCCCGAACTGCAAGTGGACGAAGCTCCGCGGCGCACTCCCGAAGGCCGCGCTGCCCTGCTGGAGCGCAAGATGGCGATGGCGCTGGCAACCAGCGCCGGGGCCATCCAGTGGCTGTGGCACATCAACTCCTACATGCGTGACGACGGCGAGGCCACAATCGGCGCGGTGCGGGCCGACGGCACAGAGAACCAGCAGGCAGCGGTGCTGCGGCGCATGGCCGTCTTCGCTGCCACAGCCAGCAAACACCTCGAGCGTCCGCAAGATCCCGAGGTCGCCATCGTCACCTCGCAGGCCTTCCAGTATTCGGCGCTGAACGGGCTGGCGCTGGAGGCGCAGATGAATGCAGTGCGCGCCATGAACTACCACTGCCGGGTGCCCGCGTCGGTGGTGGCAGAGAACCAGTTGCCGCGCCTGGGCACACCGCGCCTGGCGGTGCTGCCCTCCCCTCAAACCCTCAGTGAGGACGCCTGGCAGCGCCTGCTCGCCTACGCGCACGCGGGTGGCACCCTGCTGGTCACGGGCTCGGTGGAGCGCGATCCGCACTGGCGGCGCACCGCACGGCTGGCCGCACTGGGAGTGACAGCGGAGGTGGAGCCTCTAACCTATCGCCAGTCATGGCTGCAGCTTGGGGAAACATCGGTTCCGGTCGCCTTCGGCAGCGAGAAACAGGCGTTCCTGGAAACGCTGCGCTTCGCCGATGGAAAGTCGGTCCGCGAGGTCCCCTGGGGGAAAGGGAAGATTCTTCTGGCCAGCGAGCCGGTGGAACTGGCCGAGGGCTTGGAAGCCACGGCCCAGGTCTACGCGTGGGCCCTGGCACGCGCCGGCGTGGAACCTCCTCTGATCGTCAAGTCGCTTACGCCCGGGATTCTGGTCCGCCCGCTCTACTTCCGCGACAGCACTCTTTACCTGCTGGTTTCCGAAGCCGGGCTGGGACGCGAGGTCGAGTTCCGGGACCGGCGCACGGGGGCCGAGGTTCGGGTCCACCTGCCCGCCCAGCGCGCCCGGCTCCTGCTCTTGCGCAACCGCGGTCACCAGATCTTGGCGGAGTACGCACCGTGAGCGAGATGCGAGGAGTGGCATGATCTATCGCAGACTGGGCCGGACCGGTTTCGCAGTCAGCGAAGTTGGCCACGGACTTTGGGGGATGGGGGAGTGGAGCGGCTCGAATGAGCAGGAGTCGCTGCTGGCGCTGCAGACGTCGGTGGACCTGGGCTGCAATTTCTTCGATACAGCATGGGCCTATGGCGACGGGAAGAGTGACCATCTACTGGGGCAAATTCTTAGAGCCAATCCCGGAAAGCGTTTGTACACCGCTTCCAAGATCCCGCCCCTCAACCAGAAATGGCCCGCCACCTCCCATGACAAGCTGGACGCGGTCTTCCCCGCGGACCATGTGTGTAGGTATACGGAGCTGATCCTGAAAGCCCTGGACGTGGAGGCCGTGGACCTTCTGCAGTTTCATGTGTGGGACGACAGTTGGACGGAGCAGGAGTCGTGGATGAAAACCGTGCGCGGCCTGAAGGACCAGGGCTGCATCCGTGCCTTCGGAATCAGCCTGAACCGCTGGCAACCGGCCAACGGCATCGGCGCGCTGCGCACGGGCCTGGTGGACGCGGTGCAGGTCATCTACAACATCTTTGAGCAGGCGCCCGAGGATGAGCTGTTTCCCGTGTGCCGGGAACTGGACATCGGTGTGATAGCCCGCGTTCCTCTGGATGAAGGCAGCCTGGGCGGAGGGCTAACGCGAGAGACAACCTTCCCCGCGGACGACTGGCGATCTCGATACTTTGGTCCGGAGAATCTTCCGCCAACGGTTGAGCGGGTGGAAGCTCTGAAGCGGGTCACGCCTTCTTCCATGACCTTGCCGGAAATGGCTCTGCGCTTCATCCTGTCCAACCCGCAAGCCCACACCACCATCGTCGGCATGCGCAGGCTGGAGCATGTCCGCCAGAACCTGGGAGTCAGCGATGGAAAAACACTGCCTCCGGACCTGCTGGCCACATTGCGCCAGCATCGCTGGAACAGAAAACTGGCGCCGTGGTCGGACTAGCCGCTGCCCGAAAGTCTCAGGGCAGCAGGCCGGCCGCGGGGCGGCCCGGCCACACCCGCCAGTGGCGAAAGCCTTCCGCATAGCGGCAGCCCGACTGGAGGCCGCGATAGCGGGCGGAAAGCTCAATCAACTCCTGGAAACTGATGCCGTACTGTTCCTTCAGCCAGAGGGCCTGGCTTTCGTGCTTGGCCAGCATCTGCTGTTTGGTGGCGAAGGTGGCGGAGACATCCACGTACACCTCCGGCTGAAAACCGACACCAGCGATCGTATCCATGAAGAAGATTTCCGGAACGCCCGCCGCCGGTGGATGCGCGGTTTCGATCTTCGGAACCGCGGCCAGCATGCGCACGTCCATGAGGAGCTGGGCCACCGTCCGGTGGTCCGCGTGGTAGTCGTTGGGATCGTGGGTGAGGATGACGTCGGGCCGGCTCCGGCGCAGCAGGTCAATAAAATCGCGGCGCGTATCTTCGCGGGAGAAGAGAAACGCGTCCGGGTAGCCCATCCACACCAGCTCCGCTGCGATGAGCTCGGCCGCAGCTCGGGCTTCCTTCTCGCGCAGGGCGGCCGTTTCCGTGGTCGACAATTTGGTTGAGCCCAGGTCACCGTTGGTGGCGACGGCCATGATCACCGAGTCGCCGCGGCTGGCGTACTTGGCCAGGGTGCCGGCGCAAAGAATCTCCAGGTCGTCGGGATGTGCCCCCACAGCGAGCACGCGCATGGGTCTGCCTCCCGCAGCCGGGTGGCCCGGCTTACTTCTTGGTGGTTGTAGTCATTCCAGGGTTGGCGCCCGAGGCCTGGCCGGAGGAAGCGGCGAGAGCCCTGCCGATGTCCTTCCACTTCACCAGAATGAAACCCTCGTCACGCAGGAACTTCTGAAACTCCGGGCTCTTCACCATGTTGAAATCCTGCTGCCGCCAGGCCGCGCCCCAATCGGGATGGTCCCAGGTAGCAGCCCGCATTTCTTCGTCGTCGTACGCGGTGTGCAGGATCAACTGGTAAACGCCCGGCGGGAGCGGGCGCAGCATGTCCATGTAAGTCTGCACCCACTTTTCCGGCGGCACGCCCGGTCGGATCTCCAGCACCTGGTCCACCGTCGGCGACGCCGGTGGGCTTCCTCCTGCGGGAACCAGCCCCAGACTCGACGTGCCTGTGCGCGATCCCTGAGAAATCAGTTGTGGCAGGCGGTAAGACTGGCCCATGCGCACGTAGACCTCGAACAGGCTGGGAGTGCGGAACAGCGTTCCCATGTGCGAGTCCAGGTGGGTGATGTTCACGCCGAAGGCGCGCGCCTTTTCGATCTGCGCCCGCAATTCCTGTTCGACGTCGGCCGAGGCTGCCTTTTCCATCACCTCCTCGGAGGTGAGCGGCAAGTAGCCCTGAGCATCGAGCAACGTGGGCACCAGCGTGGCCCGGCTCACCGGCCCCCAGCGAAACCCGGTCCACTCGCTGTTGAGGGCAAGATGGATGCCGAGGTCGGCGTCGGGATGGGCTTTCGCCCAGCGCGCCACTTCGGGAAACCAAGGACAGGCGACCAGAACACTGGCCGACGTGACCCAGCCTTTTTCCAGCGCCTCCAGCGTGGCACGGTTTACCGAGCGCGACATGCCCACATCGTCCGCATGGAGGATGAGCAGGCGCGCCGTGGGGGGATGGCCGAGCCGTTCCTGCAGCGTCGGGGCCGGTGTTGGCTGGGCGAGCGCGAGGGCGCTCAAGAAAGAGAGCACAAACACCATGCGAAGCCGTTTCATGGGGAGCCGCCTGATATGGATAAACGATTCATTAAATCGTATCAATTCTGGCTTTTTGCAGATTCCGTGTCAAGCCCGATTCGCCCGGCTGGTAGATTCGCGGACCACCAGCTCGGGCGCCATTTTGCGGTGCAGTGCAGAAAAGTCCCGCGTCTTGTGCACGGCGTCAATGGCTTCCAGCACGATGCCGACCGCCGCCGAGCCCATGGCCTCCATGGGCTGCCGGACCGTGGTCAGCGCAGGCGTGCAGATGCCGGCAGGGGAGATGTCATCAAAGCCGACCACGGAGCAGTGCTCGGGGACGCGGCGCCCGGCCCTGAACAAGGCGCGCAGCGCGCCCAGCGCCGACATGTCGTCAAAGGCCAGTACCGCGGAAAACGAACGCCGGCTTTTCAGCAAGTCCGCGACCAGCCGGCAGCCTCCCTCAAAGCCGGACATAGGGTCGCGCGACTCCGGCAGGTCCACAATCAGCCTGGAATTCAGTTCCAGCCCCCTGGCTTGGGCAAAGCTGCGGATGCCCTTCCAGCGCGGGGCGGTGTCGGAGAGCGCCTTGGGGCCGCGGATGACCGCGATCTGGCGATGGCCGAGCGAGTAGAGATGCTCCATGGCGGCCGAGCCTCCGGTTTCGTTGTCCACGATGACCGAACTCACCGCGTCGGTTTTCAACTCGCGCCCGATCATGACGCTGGGGATGCTGTTCTTCTGCAGGTCGGCCAGCAGATTGACGTCGGTGAACAGCCAGTTGGCCAGGACGATGAGTCCTTCCACGCGGCGGCCCAGCAGCATCTCCAGGTAGCGCTCAAAGCGGCTGCGGTCATTCTGCACGTCGGTGACGATGGGCAGGTAGGAAGCCTGGTAAAGCACGTTCTCGATGCCGCGGAGAATGAGCGTGCAGTAGGGGTCGGTCATATCGAAGACCATCACCCCCACGGTGTGGCTGCGGTTGCTGCGCAGGGAGCGGGCAAACAGATTCGGGCGATAGCCCAGCTTGCGGGCCGCACTGGTAATCCGGCCCTTGGTGGCGGGAGGAATGTAGCGCGCCAGGGGCGCGTCGTTGAGCACGATGGAAACCGTGGTGGGCGAAAAGCCGCTTTCCCGGGCCACGTCCCGGATGGTGACGCTCGGTTCCTTGGGCTTGGGGCGGCGCAATGGCGGTCTCCTCCTGGTCCCCAGCATGATAATCGCTGGCCTCTCCGCGCGGGGAAGATTGCCGACCCGAAGGGTCTGCTCGCTAGGCCGGTTCTTCCGGTGGGACTTCAAAGTCCACCAGGCTGCTGCGGAAGCCGCGCGTTTTGATGGCGCCGTAGATCAGCCCGGCCGCCAGCCACGCCCCGCCGGCGATCTTCGCGGGGGTGCTCAGGTTCAGCCACAGCAGCAGGCAGATGGCAAATCCCAGCAGAGGCGGGAAGAAGTTGGTCAGTTTCTTCTCCTGTCCCCGTACGAAGTAGCGGGTGAAGGCGGCGAGGTTCACTCCCATGAAGGCGATGAGCGCGCCGAAGTTGAGCATCTCGGCGCCCAGCGAGTAGGTGGCCAGCCAGGAGCCGACCAGAGCGATCACGCCGACGAGAATCACGTTGTTCCGAGGGATGCGCCGCACCGGATCGATGTAGCCGAAGAACTTAGCGGGCAAGGCGTTGCTTCGCCCCATGCCGTAGAGCAAACGGGCCGCGCCCAGGTGCGCTCCCATGCCGGAGCCGATGTTGGCCACCAGCAGCGTCAGGTTCACGACCGCGAAAAACCAGGGTCCAGCGGCGCGCCCGGCCACGTGGACGAAGGCGGTGTCCACGTCGGGAAAGGGTTGCGAAGCGGGCCAGATGAGCTGGGCGGCGTACACCTGGAAGGCGGAAAGCAACCCGATGGCCACGCAGGTGAACACGGTAGCCAGCAGGATGTTGCGGCGCGGATTTTCGGCCTCCTCCGACAACGTGGAGATGCCGTCGAAGCCGATGTAGGTGAGTACGGCGAGAGAGGTGCCGCCCAGCACCGTGCCCAGGCTGAAGGTTGCCGGGTCATAGAACGGCCGGGTCCAGGCTGCCGCGCCGTCCGGGGGATGGCCGAGGAGATAGCGCGCGGCCACCACAAAAAAGATGCCGATCACCACGCCCATCACCGCCGCCAGTCCGGCATTGACGTGCGCCGAAGCCTTGATGCCGCGCAAGTTCAGCAGGGTGAACAGGAAGAAGAAAAAGAATGTCCAGGCAGTGAATGGAACCTCGGGAAGAAAGAGCAGCATGGCCTTGCTGCACCAGATAATGCAGATCATCGGGTTCAGGATGTAGTCCATGGCCATGCTCCAGCCGGTGACGAAGCCGAGCGAGGGATGCATCTCCTGTCCCACGTAGGTGAAAGCAGACCCGGCGCTGGGGTAGGCGCGCGCCATGCGTCCATAGCTGATGGCCGTCAGCAGCATGGCCACCATGGCGATGAGGATGGTGGTAACCGCGTGGCCGCGCCCGCGCTCGCTCAGCACTCCGAACACCGACATCGGAGCCACCGGCTGGATGACGATGATGCCGTAAAGAATCAGGTCCCAAAGCGTGAGCGTGCGCCGCAGGCGGGGCGCAGCCGTGACGGTCGTCGCGGGGGTCGTCATTCGGCGACGTTCCAGCCCTCGACGGTCACGTTCACCTGGTCCGCGCCCACATCGCGGGCGTCATGGGTGGCGGTAATCTCTCTTTGTTCTCCGGGCATGAGCGCGAAGTAATTGTCCTCCCACAGCACCGGGAGCACTTCCTCCCCGCCCGGCCGGATGGCCTTCAGCCGCACCAAGAAGGCAATGCTCTTCGAGGGATTCTTCACCGTCACCCGGGTGCGGACCTCGCCCCCCTTGCGTTCTGTGGTGGCGGAATGCTCCAGCCGGACCTTAGGCAGGCGGTTGAGCGCGGTGAAGTCGGCGTGCGAAGCCGTGAGGGTCGTATACCAGTCGGTGCTGCCCCAGGCGATGGTTTCCGGTTTGGTCGAAAGCCAGTAGAGGTTCGAACTCACGCGCTTGCCGCCGCCGTCTTGCAGCGTCAGCAGCAGGAAATAGGTGGAACTCAGGCCCGCCATCTCGGGGATGGTCAGCACCCGCGTGGTGCTGTCGGCGGCGGCATCCACGGTGGCGCTCTGCTTGAATTTCTCCACCATATTCAGGTCGTAAATGGTGGCGGTAAGTGTGAGCCGGCGCGCATCCTGATATTGGCTGCTCACCACCCACACGGACCGGTCGTCGTAGGAGTATTGAGGATGCAGCGGTTCGCACGCCTTCTTGGCGCCGAAATAGCCGCCGGCGGGCCGCAGGTACCAGTCGTAGAGATGCCAGATGGTGGACGGCCAGGCATTGTTCATCATCCATTGGATCACGCCGCCGGTCTGGTACTTGTTGCGGCTGTAGGCCTCGAACATGGCGCGCACGCCCTCATAGGCCATGGCCTGCGACTTCACGGTGTACTCCCGCGCGCTGCCCGAGGGGCCATAGCGCGCGTTCTGGGCGTCGGTGTAAATCTTCAGGTCCTTGAACGGGCCTCCACCGGAGTGGTACTCCCAGTAGTCATTGATGGGCCAGAGGCGGTCCTCGGGCAGCATCAGGCGCAGGCTCTCGATGGGAGGCACCGCCGGCCCCATGCTGGTTTCGGTGTTGAAGCCCCAGGCGCCGCCCTTTTTGTCCTTGTCCTCTAGCCAGTAGCGTGGCGCCACATACCACCAGGGCCCGGTCATCTTCACCCCAGGATCGCCGGTGATGGGCGTAGGCTTGGCCGCGGCCGAGGAAATGTAAGGATTGGGCCAGCGGCATTGCTTGAGCACGCCGATGTACATGGACTCCACGTCCGGCGGCGGCGGGATGTCGCTGGCGTTCAGCCACACCAGCAGGCTGGCGTGGCCGCGCAAACGCTTGATCTGGTCGCGCTGCGAAAAAGCCGCGATGCCATAGTCCTCCGGCTTCCAGTTGTCCCATTTCTCCCAGTGGTCGCAGCAGCACCAGCCCGCCATCACCAGCAGGCCCAGGCGGTCCGTGATCTCGAAGAACTCTTCCGGCTCCAGCTTGCCCTCCAGGCGGATGGTGTTCAGCCCCATGTCCTGCACGTAGCGGATCTCCTGTTCCAGCCGACGCGGATTCTCCCTCAGCATCAGATCTGAAGTCCAGCCGCCTCCGCGAATGAGAATAGGTTTCCCGTTGACCTTGAACACCCGGCCCTTGCCCTGCAGCTCGGAGGTGATCTCGCGGATCCCGAACCGCGCCCCAGCCCGGTCGGATACACGGCCGCCGGCTTCAAACTCCATCTGCAGGTCGTAGAGCTCCGGGCTTCCCATCTGTGCCGGCCACCACAAGCGCGGATTGCGGACCGTCAGTTGGGAAAACTTTTCCGGGCTGATGGCGACTTCCTTCCCTTCTCCCGCTTCCAGCTCCACCGCCTGTTCCACCCGGATTTCCCCGATCGCCGCCCGCAGCGTGCCCTGGATTTTTTCCTTGGAGTGGTTCTTCAGTTCGGCCACCACCGTCAGATGGGCGGTCACCGGGGAAGAGAAATCAATGCGCGATTCCACAAAGGGGTGGCGTACGGTCACCGGTCCGCTGGCGGTGATGTAGACCCGTCGCCACAGCCCCATGTTCTTGTCAGGAGGCTGCGGGTTCCAGTCCACAAAGGTGATGGCCAGGTCGCGCTCGGTGGGCGCAAAGATCTCCACCGCCAGCACGTTAGGCTTTCCCGGCTGGACAAGCTCGCTAACGTTGAACTCATACATCCGAAAAGCCCCCGCAACCTCTCTGGAGTCCCCAATCTTGCGCCCGTTCAGCCAAATATTGGCGCGGTAATTGATGCCATCGAAATGCAGGGAGATGGTCTTGCCGGCGTAGTCGGCCGGAAGCTGAAACTCAGTCCGGAACCACCAGGACACGGCAAAGGGGCTGTCGGCCGGCATGGGCAGGTTGGAGAAGTTTTCTCCGATGGGGTAGCTGGTGCCGGGAATGGAACGCAGGTTCTTGCCGTAATAGGGATCGGGATAAACCCCGTTCTTCACCAGCGCAGAAACCACCGTCGTGGGCACGGTGGCCGCGTGCCATCCTTGGGGGCGATATTGCGGGCTGGAGATCTCTTCCCCGCTTCCCTTCACCACTGCCGAAGACTGCAAACTCCAGCCGCCTGAAAGCGGAAGCGCCGGGCCTGCGGAAGCGGCCGCGCTTGCGCCAACCGCCGTGCCCATAAGCACAGCACTCAGCAACCACCGGGCAAAAGGGCCCATGAAGACCTCCCTTGCGAGGATCCAGCAGCGGCCGGGACCCTCCCGTAGGCGACCAACCTAACCGGGAGGGCCGCAGCCGCCGCTGCCGGATGCTTGACAAACTACGGGAAACGTTTTATTAAATCGTTTCAACATTGTCAAGCGCTGCCTTTCCCGAGGGCACTCGTCGAAGCCACAATCGGGTGCGGTGCACGGAGGTTCCTGGCAGGAACCCGGAGTTGGTCCAGGGGACGCATGACGGAACGCATCGTACTCGGAGTGGACATCGGTGGCACCAAGGTGGCTGCCGGCCTGGTGGACCGCGACGGCCAGGTGCTGTGCAGCGCGCGCCTGCCGATGAGTTCCACGGGCTCCGGCGCCGAGTCCATGGAATGTGTCCATCGCGCGATCCGGCAAGCGCTCGCCTCCAGCAACGGGATGACGGTATCCGCCATCGGCGTGGTTTCCCCCGGCCCCCTTGACGTGCGCACCGGGGTTGTACTGCACACGCCCAATCTGCCCGGGTGGAGGAACTTTGCCTTGCGCGCTGAAGTGGAGCGCACCTACGGCAAGCCTACGCGCCTGGATAACGACGCCAACGCCGCCGGCCTGGCCGAAGCCCTATGGGGAGCAGGTAAAGGCTGCAGCCGCGTTCTGTATGTGACCATCGGGACGGGAATCGGCACTGCGATCATTCTCGACCGGCACATCTACCATGGCCGAACCGGAGCGGCTGCCGAGGGCGGACACATGGCCATCGACTACCGGGGTGCGGTGCGCTGTAATTGCGGCAAGCGCGGCTGCCTGGAAGGACTGGCCTCCGGCCCGGCGATAGCAGCGGAGGCCCGGGTAAAGGCGGCCGCCGATCCCACGCGGGGCGCGGCACTCCTGCTTTTGGCGGGAGGAAACCCCGCCGCCATGACGGCTGAGATGGTGGTCAATGCCTGGCACACTGGCGACCCGCTGGCCACCGAAGTGCTGGAGGAAACGGCGGAGCTTTTGGCGGTGTGGTTCGGAAATCTGACGGATCTGCTCGAACCGGACATTTTCGTAATCGGGGGTGGAGTGGGAAGCCACATCCCGGAAATGTACGAAAAGATCCGGCAACGGGCTTCCGCCTGGAGCATCAACTCGCGCGCACACGAAATCCCCATGGTCCGGGCCCACTTTGGCGTGGACGCGGGCCTGGTGGGATCGGCCGCGGTCTGGTTCGCGGGGCCGGAGGCCGAGCACGGGGAAGCATTCAGCTAGTCCGAATCCTGGTATGGGGGGAGAAACTTGCCGGCAGAGCCCAACTTCAGACATCGGATGCTGCAAGAGATCTATGAGCAGCCGCGAGCCGTGTTCAACACCGCGCGGGGAGCAGACTCGCAGGGAGGCGGAATCCTGCAGCCCCTGGGGCGCTGGCCTGCGGAACAGATGCGGGCGCTGGACCGAATCCTGATTACAGCCTCGGGCAGCAGCCGCCACGCGGGCATGTCGGGCAAGGTGATGATTGAGACCCTGGCTGGCGTTCCCTGCGAGGTGGCTTACTCGAGCGAGTTGCAGCACTCGCTGCTTCCCTTGGGTCCCAAGACCCTGGTGATGGTGATTACGCAGTCGGGCGAGACCAGCGACACGCTGGGAGCTCTGCGCCGGGCCAAGCGGGGCGGCGCCCCCGTGCTGGCGGTGTGCAACGTAGCCGACGCTCCCATCATGCATGAGGCGGATGCCGGAATCCACACCCAGGCCGGTCCGGAGCTGGCGGTGCCTTCCACCAAGACGTTCACCGCACAGTTGGCCGCCTTGTTCCTGTTCGCGGTGTGGCTGGCCCGGACGCGAGAGGTGATTTCAGAGGACCAGGCCCAGATCCACCGGGGCGAACTGCTGGCCATCCCCGACAAACTGGACGCCACCCTGGAGCTCGACCCGGCCTGCCGTGCGCTGGCCCAGAAATATCTCGACGGCGAGGACTTCTTCTTTGCCGGGCGGGGAGTCCACTACCCGATCGCCCTGGATGGAGCTCTGAAGTTGAAGGAGGTTTCCTACATCCACGCGGAGGGTTTTCCGGCGGGTGAGATCCTGCACGGCCCCCTGGCGGTGGTGGACGAGCACATCACCAGCATTGTCCTGGCCGCCGCCGACCGCGAAGATCCCGAGTCGGTGCAGCGCTATGAGAAGTCGGTTTCCAATATGCGAGAACTGAAGTCGCGCTCCGGCAAGGTGGTCGCCCTGGGGGACGAAGCCGACGAAACCGTGCGCGCCATCGCCGATGATTTCCTGCCCATCCCCCCCGCGCCGGAACTGCTTCTTCCCCTGCTCGAGATTGTGCCCCTGCAACTGTTCGCCTACCACAGCGCGGTGCTGCGCGGCCGCGAAGTGGACCGTCCCCGTAACCTCACTAAGGCAGTGGTTTCCGAATAAGACCGGATACGCGGGAATTCAGGAACGCTCCGGATCGTAGACTGTCCAGCCGCGCTCGAATGCCGCCTGCCGGAGGCCGGGCGTGGGATTGACGGCGAAGGCGTGCCGCGCCAGGGTGAGCATTTCCAGGTCGTGGATGGAATTGCCGAAGGCGGCGTCGGGAATGACGGCGAATTCTCGTTGAAGAGCTTCGGCTTTGGCGGGGCCGGTGGGAACGCGGACCAGCACGTCGGTGGCACGGCCATCTTCTACACGCACTGCAGTGGCGATGACGCGGCCCTTCTCCACGCCCAGCGCAGCCACCGCGGCCTCCACCACCCACTCGTTGGTTGAAGAGACGACCCAAACATCACAGCCGCCGCCGTCGAGCCGCGCGAGGAGCTCCCGCATTTCCGGAAAGACGCCAGGGAGGACGTGTTGCTGCACAAATCGCGCGGCGGCGTGCTCAATCGTCTCCACCGCCAGGCCCTTGTGGATGACGATGCTATCGATGCAGTTCTGCTCTTCGCTCAGGCGGCCCTGCTTGTAGTCGGCGTAGCGCGGCAGCGCCCAGGGTGCGACCTCCGGCGGGATCAGGCCCTGCTCGATTTCCCAGTAAAAGAAACTCTCGCCGGAGTCCGCCGCCCAGAGAGTGCCGTCGCAATCGAAGGCGGCGGCGCGAGGCTGAAGCCGCAGCACCTGCGCCACAAACTCGGCAGCGGAGGCATGACCTGTGGCAGTCACTTTCCGGGAGGCTGCGTCATCTCCATGGCCCAGATCGCTGCCGGCCGCATGTACATGGAAGCGCGGAAGAAGCCTTCTTCGTCCCAGGCCTCGGGAGTGCGGAACCAGTAGCCGTTGCGCTCGTAGACAACGTGATACACGCCCCAAGCGGTGCGGTAGCCCTCGTCGCGCAGGCCCTCGGAAAGCATCAGGGCCGCCAGCCCGAAGGTGGTGCCGGTCCACACCTCGTGCACCTGCTCGTTGGTGCGGATGATGGTACCGTCGGCGCCCATGCCGTTAGCGGCGCCCATCTCGCCCTTGCCGAACCGGAGCACATTGAAGTTGAAAATCTTGCGCAGGGCAGAGCGGCGCATCTCCACGGGCACCAGGTCGCCCAGGCCGGTCATGTTGGCGTACCACTGCCCGGCGAGCTGGTCGGCCTGGATGTTGTCGCGGTACTCGCTTTCGGTGTCGTAGCGGAAATACTCGCCATTCCACAGCTTCTGGATGTAGCTCTTCTGTGCCTTGTCGAACTGCGCGCGGTATTCGCGGGCGGCCGCCGGATGCCCCAGGCGGCGGGCGATTTCCTCGGCGGCGCGCAGCGCCGCAAGATACAAACTGCCGCAGTAGGCGCTCTCGCCCTTTACCACCCACACGTCATAGGTCTGGTCGGGGAAGCCATCGTTCTCCGGGAGACCGTCGCCGTTGCGATCGAACTGGCGCAGGTAGTGCAGCGCCTCGCGGATGGCGGGCCAGGTATAGCGCAGAAACGCCGTGTCCTTGCTGCCCGAGAAAACGAAGTCGCGGTAGACCATGAGCACGAACTTGCTGTTGAGGTCCTTCCAGGCGTTGGTGTTCTGCCACGAGAACTGGTTGGGGTTGAAGAAGGGGTCCTCGTTGGGATGGCCCAGGTCGTGGGGCACCGCGCCCCGGGCCTTGCGGGTGCGGAAGAAAAGAGCCCGCTCCTGGGTGGACTTCCAGGACCATAGCATCTTCTCCGGCCAGTCACGCACCACGGTGTCGGCAAACTGGCGCATCACCTGCTTATCGATCTCCGGCCAGAAGCGGGCCAGGGGCATGGAGCCGTAGAAGCGGACATCGAGCGTGGCGTAGTAGGCGTAGTCGAAACATTCGAGGAAGGAGAAGTTGTAAGGAGTGGTGCGCGGCGAGCCCACGGGGCGCGCCCACACGGTGCCATTGTCGGCGAGCACGTACAGTTCGTTGAACAACATGCCCCGGTACCAGAGCGGTTTGCTTTCGTCGCTGATGAAGGGCGCCTGCCAGCGGTCGATGGCCGCGCTCCAAGCTTCGCCGTGCACCAGGCCGGCGCGGGCGACGTCCCAGGCGTTGGTCCCAGCAGTCCCGAAGAAGTGGGTGTAGCGGCGCCACCACTTGCGGCCGTGGCCGAACTGCGCCACTGGAAGGTCCCAGGCCAGCACCATGGGCACGGTCTTCTTCTCGCCCGGCTCCAGGGTGAAGGTGACGGCGATGGCGCCGGCCAGCGGTTCGTCGCTGCTGGTCCAGTTGTCGTCGCTGTTGGGCAGCTTGCCGGTCTGGGAAAAGGGCGTCCACACGGGCGAGCCGTCGGTGTTGGCGACGAACGTGGTCAGGTAGGTGACTTCGACGCCGGGCGTCTCCAAGGCTGCGATGGCGAACTGGCCGTCCCACTCCTCGCGCACCGGATCCAGCCGGGCGCGGTCAAAAACGATGCCCTTCATCTTGACCGGGCGACCCTCCTTGGTCAGGGCCTCGGAGCGGGAGCGGTTGATGTTGCCCATGTTGAGCTGGCCGGCAAAGGTGGACGAGAAATCACGAAACCAGCCGATCATGTTGGTCCAGGTGAACAGGAGGGAAACGGTAACGCGCCGGTTGGTGGGATTGCTGGCATGCCAGTGGTACACCGCCACCGGGTAGCTGCTTTCGCGGTAGTTGTCGGGAAGGATGGGAGAAAACTGCTCCAGCACCACCGGCGCCGGCAGCTTCTCCCAGTTGTACTCATACCAGGACTTGGGATACAGGGCATGGTAGTTTCCTGCGCCCACCGGATAATTCCACTTCCACGCGCCCAGGCCTCCCCCTTCGGGCTTGCCGGCGTGCAGCACCTGGGCGACGGACTCCGCGGAGCCTTCCACCTTCTGGTACACGCTGAACTGGTTGGCAGGGACCGGCTGATACTTGTGGACGCCGGCCTTCAGGTGCCAGCGCACAAAGTCTCCGCGGTAGCTGCGGGAAAAAGTACCTGCCCCGAACCCGCCTACGGGAGCGCCCTGCCAGTAGCCATCGTCAATGTGCGGATAATCGATGCTGGGCTTCTCTTTGCCGGGATTCTCCAGCGGAAGGCCGATGGGCCGCTTCCAGGCGGCCGCAGGAATGCTGTCGCCGCCGAAAACAACGGTGGAGGCCAGAAGCAACAGCAGGGTTCCCAGCGCGGCCCTAAGCGGATTCTGCTTTCTCGTCATGGGCGGCCTCCTCTCAGCGGGAGCAAAAAATAACCAGGCCCTGTCGCCAGGGCCTGGGCATTCGGTGATGAGTCGGTTTCCCGACTAGAAAATCAGCTTCAGACCGTATTGCATTTCGCGGTTGAGGCGCCCCAATTCCTGAGCGCGGCCAAAGCTTGTATTGCACGGGATCGAGCCTTGGATTTGGCCGTTCACCGGCGGGCCAACCGGCGCGTTACAGGCTGCGTTTCCGAACACATTGAACGACCGATTGATATTTCTGAATTGTGGTGTATTGAACAGGTTGAAGATCTCGAAGCGGAACTGCAGGCGGGCGGTGTCGCCGCCAAACCACTTCACCTTCCAGTTCTTGTCAAAGGCCATGTCGACCACGCGAATGGGAGGAGCATAGCACTGGCCCGGACCCGTGTTGCCGTTGGAGCCCAAGGCGAAGCCGTTCCAAGCAAACGCATTCGGATTGAGCCACTGCACCGGGTCCGAGGAGTTGGACCGGCAGGGTTCACTTAAGACCCGCAAGGGCCGGTTGGCGAACTGTTGCCCCGCGCTGGTGCCCGAGGGCGACACACTTCCGTTGACGCTGCCGATTACCGTGATGGCCGGGCCGGTGGAAAGGCTGAGGATGCTGCCCAATTGCCATCCGCCGAGGGTATGGCGCATGAGGGCGCGACGGTCATTCAACTCGGGCAGGTTGTAAACCAGGTTGGCGCTGAAGATATGCGGGCGGTGGAAATCCACGGGGCCCCGGTTGGCCCGGGTGTCTTCGTAGTCGGGAATTGCCTGGTCTGCGCCTACGTAGGCCAGGCTGGCGTTGCCAATGTTGCGCGACCAAGTGTAGGCCACCTGGGCAATGGAGCCCCGTCCAAACTTGGTACTGAACATGGTCTGCAAGGCGTGGTAGATGGAATCGCCGCGGTTGCCCCAGGTGATGATGTTCCCGGCGCCTCGAGCTGATGCGCCGAAGGGGTGGAGCACCGCGTTGTCCCCCCCGGCCAACGCGTTGTCAATGCGATCGTCGACTCCATTCAGGTTCAAGTCGCCGTGAATTACCTGGTTGGCGTTCCAGGAGGTCTGGATGTGAATCCCGCGTGTTCCAACGTAGGCGAGTTCGAAGCGTGTGTCCTTCCAGAGTTCCATGTCGGCGGTCAAGTTCCATTGCCAGGTGTTGGTGAGACGGGCGTCAGGATCCAGACCCCTCTGGGGTGCGCCTCCCACGGAGATGTCGAATAGGTGGTCCCCGAGCGTGTTGGCGTCAGCTCCATCGGGAAGCGGATCCAGAAAACGCTCCCCGCCGACGCCCACCTGGAAGGGAGGGTTCACCGCGCCCACATCCAGCGCGGTCAGGCGATCGCGGGCAAAGGACTGGCCCACGCCGCCGCGCAGCACGAACCTCGCGTTGCCACCCACATCCCAGGCAAAGCCAAAACGCGGTGCGATGGCGTTGTTGTCGTTGCGCACCAGGGAGCGGTTTTCGAAGAAGGTGCCGCCAGCGAAGCCCAGGGATTGACACTCATCGGGCGCCCCCGCGGCCATGACGATTCCGTTGCAGGGCGAGCCGCCCAGCAAGGGGTCAAAGGCCTCCGGCAGGAAGCCGGCCAGGCGGTTGTCGTCGGTGTAGGGACGATAGAGGAAGGACCAGCGAACGCCGTACTCCAGGGTGAAGCGCGGATGCACCTTCCAACTGTCGCCGCCATAGAACTCCAGCGTGCGCCAACGGATCTGAATCGGGATTTCGGCCTGGTTCTCGTTCTGCCCAAAGGACATCTCCCGCAGCAGGAAGTCGGCGTAGCTATTGCCCGTGGACCCGCTCCAGTTGTTCTGGAAGCCCACCACTCCCCAAAATCCTCCCTGCTCCTGGCCCACCTGCTCGTCTTTGGCGTTGCGGTCGTAGGCTACCCCCACCTTGAGGGTGTGCTTACCTATAACCTTGGAGAAGTCATCGCGCCAGGCGAACAGGTCCTGCCGGTTCTCCCAAGGGCCGATCCCGCCAATCAAGCCCGACAGGCCGCCGCACCAGCAGACGGGAACGGGCTGGTTGTCGCCCCGCAGCTTGTCGGAGAAGGGAAAAATCAGCGGGAGATTGGCGAGCACGTTGTCGTTCAACTGTTCGCCACCCACGCGCTGGATGTTGATCCGATTCCCCGTCCAGGAAAACTGGAAGTCGTTCACCGCCGTGCTGCCGAAAGTGGTGGTCAATTTGGCCACCGCCAGTTTGCCGGGCTGGATCCAGGCTTCGTCCACGGCCGGGAAGCGATCACTGCCCCACAGGCCGCGCTCGACGGCGGCGTGCTGATCGTTGATCCAGGAATCCTGCGCCCAACGCAGCATCAGGGTGGTGCTGTCGGTGAGCTTGATGTCCCCGCGCAGGTTCTCTTGCCGCCAGTTCTGCACGATGGGGACGGAATCAATCCAGTTCGGATCGGCGCAGGGGTCAGTCGTGATGTTGGCCGTAGGCAGCGTCAGCAGATACGCTTGGCCGGCGGGGCTGACCCGGTTGGGTGGAATGACGTTGCCCGGAAACAGAGCAAACGCGTTGGCGGGATCGCCCGGGAGCCGGGTAGCGCAGCTCTGGCTGAAGTCGCCCGTTAATTCCAGTGCTGTGGGAACTATGCCGGTTCGGGTCTGCCCGCGGATTTCATGGTTCCATTCCTGCGACCAGAAAAAGAAGATCTTGTCCTTCTTGATGGGGCCGCCGATGGTGTAGCCCCAGCCATTCCAGCGGAGCTTGCCTTTCGCGCAGCGCGGGTCGCCGGGTCCGCAGTCGGTGACGCCCCGCCCCAGGAAATAGTTCTTCGCCGACAGCACGTCGTTGCGCCCGAAGTAGTACCCGGATCCGTGGAAGCGGTTGCCCCCTCCGCGGGTAATCACGTTCACCTGCGCGCCCGAGGCGTTGCCGTATTCCGGCCCGTAGTTGCTGCGCTGGATCTTAAACTCTTCGATGGCGTCAATGGAAGGGAAGATGAGGATGGTGCGCTGCGAGCCCACGTCGTTGTTGTTGGCTCCGTCCACCAACCATTGATTATTGGTCACCGCGGCGCCGTTGTAGGAAATGTCCACGCCCGCGAACAGGCCACGGTTCGTGAAGTCCACGTTGTCTGCGGGCGACGCACCGGGCACCAGCGTCGTGAGCTGCACGAAGCTGCGCCCATTCAGCGGCAGCTCCCGCACCTGCGCGCCTGAAATGATGTTGGACACAGCCCCCGTCTGCGTTTCCACCAGCACCGGGGAAGATTCCACCGTAATGGTTTCGCTGCCGGCTCCTACTTCCAGCTTGAAGCGCATGGTCCGGATGTCGGCAACGTGCACCTGGAGGCCCGTCTGGGTAGTCACCTTGAATCCCTGCTTGGTGACGGTGACGTTGTATGTGCCCGCCGGGACGTCGGGAAACGTAAAGCTCCCTTGCGCGTTGGTAGCGCTGGTACGCGAGGCGCCGGTGTTCTGCTCCACGATTTTCACCGTGGCCTCGGGCACCATGGCGTCCGTAGCATCGGCCACTGTGCCGGTGATGGTGCCGGTGGTCTTTTGCGCGTGGGCTGTGAGTAGAAGCGACAGTGCCACCAGGCTCAGTGCGGAAAACTTCAGAAACGACCGGGACATAGAACCCTCCCTCAATGTTGCGATCCCTCTTAAAACTCAAGCTCCGCGCACCCGTGCTTGCTCTTCGCACGCGCCGCCCGAAAGGTTGTGGCTACCCTGCTCGGCATTGGTTCAGGTCAGGTAGTATTAAAAGGTTATATTGAATGGGTTAATATCTACCCCATGGTTTCGGGCTTGTCAACAAGATTTAACAATAATTCCTTGCCACTCCTCCTGGCTAACTACACAGTTAACTCGGCCGCGGGCGGCAGGCCTGGGCCGGCCGGTTTAGAATCTTCTGCTCGCTTCACGGATCTGCGTTTGCGCTCCCGAATCCAGCTCCGCTTCCACTGTGCCCTGCTGCTCCTGGTGCTCTTGCCGGGCGCCGGGGCCCAGGAGCGCGCAGGCAACGTTTCTGTGGCCGGGCAGCATCTGGCGCAGGCCGAGTCCGCCTTGCAGGAGCAGGAGCTGTTGCTGGCGGAAAGCGAGTACCGCTTTGCGGCCGAGGCTGCGTTGACCACGCTGGGCCTGATGGACCTCGAAGAGGGCCGGTTCGACGACGCGCTGCAGTCGTTTCAGGAGGCCTCGGCCGTAGTGGCCGAGCCGCGGCAAAGCGTGCTCAACACGGCGGTGACCCACATGCGTCGCGGCCGGGCCGAAGACGCGCTTCCCGTCCTGCGCGATTTCTTGACCAACCGCTCGGCCGACCTGGCCGCGCGCGCCCTGCTGGCCCAGGCGCTCAGCGCCTTGGGACGCACGGAAGAGGCGAGCTGGGAGTTGAAGGACGCCCTGCAAGCTTCCCCGGACAATCCCGAACTGCTCTACAACCTGGCCAGCAGCCAACTGGCGCTGCATCAGATCCAAGAGGCTAGATTCCACCTGGAGCGGCTGAAGAAGCTCCGGCCTCTGGCCGCCACCCACGTGCTCGTCGGACGCACCTACCGCGATTTCGGCTACTACCGGGAAGCAGAGGAAGAGCTGCATTACGCCCTGCGCTTGGATCCGCGCGCGCGCCGGGCCCATTACTATCTCGGCAGCATATACCTGCAGAACGAAGGCTCCGAGGGAATCCGGGAGGGGGCGGCCGAGTTCGAGCAGGAGTTGCGCCAGGCTCCGGCCGATTATTTGGCAAACCTGTATTTGGGCATCGCCCGCGTGGCCCAGCGGGAATATGCGGCTGCCGTGCCGCCACTGCAGCGTGCCGCCCGCACCGCGCCCCTGGAAGCGGCCCCGCATTTCTTTCTCGGCCAGGCTCATCACTTCCTCAAGAATTCTTCGCTTGCGGTCCCTGCGCTCACGGAAGCAATTCGGCTTACGGCGAAGGACGCGCCCGACAAGGACCAGTTGGGCAACGCGCACTACCTGCTGGCCCAGTCCTTGCGCCAGCTCGGCCAGGAGCAGAAAGCGCTCCAGCACTTCGGCCGGGCCCAGGAGCTTAAAGTGGAGAAGCGGCGCAGCGAGCAGGAGCGGATGCGCCGCTTTCTGGTCAACGAGCCGCAACTCACGGGTGGAATGTCGGCCTCGGCTCAGACCGGCGCCGCTGAAAGTCGGCTGCCGGCCGGGCCTCGGCGTGCGCAAGCCCAGAAGAAGCTTCGCAGTCAGCTCCGAACGGTGGTGGCGCGCTCCTATTTCAATCTGGGCACGCTGCAGGCGCGCGGGCAGCAGTTCGCCCGCGCCGCCGGCTTCTTTCAGCGGGCCGCGGGCTGGGATGCCGATTTCCCCGGGGCGCACTATTCCCTGGGGCTGGCGCGCTATAACGCGCAACAGTACGCCGAAGCGGTTCCGGCGCTGGACCGGGTGCTGCACACCGATCCCGGCAACCGGCGCGCCGCCCGCCTGCTGGGCCTCTCCTATTTTCACAGCGACCAATACCAGCGCGCCGTGCCTCTGCTTAGGGCCGATCCCGAAGCCGGCAGCGACAACGGCCTGCGCTACGCGCTGGGAGTTTCGCTGGCGCGCAGCGGCCAGGCGGACGAGGCGGAGCGCATCTTCGGGGAGATGCTGCGCAGCCCTTCCACCTCTCCCGACCTGCTGGTGCTGATCGGGCAGATTCATGCCCAGCAACAGGATTTCGAGAGCGCGCTCGGGTTCTTCCGCCGCGCCCTGGAGCTCAATCCGGAAACTCGCGAGGCGCACTACTCCATCGGCCAGATGGAATTGCGCGGCGGCCGGCTGGCGGAAGCGGAGCTGGAATTCCAGCAGGAATTGCGCTTGCAGCCGCAGGATGCCAGGGCACGCTACCATCTGGCCTTCGTGCTGGAACTGCAGCAGCGACAGGACGAGGCGTTGCCCCTGCTCGAGGAGGTGTTGCGCGCCCAGCCCGGGTACGCGGACGCTCGCTACCTGACCGGCAAAATCCTGATGGACCGGGGCCAGCCCGGCAAGGCGGCGGAGCAACTGGAGGCCGCGGTCCGGCTGGCCCCCGAGCAACCCCACCTACGTTACCAACTGGCGCAGGCCTACCAGAAGCTGGGCCGAACCCAGGAGGCGGACCAGGAGTTCGCCCGCTTCCGCGAGCTCAAGCAGAAGCAGGAGCAACCGCGATGAGACACGCCCTCGCCCTCGGCTTGCTGCTGCTCCCGCTTCCTACCTTCACGGCCGCGCAGTCCGGACGGGCTGCGCCCGGTCCTCCGGCAACCGCGGAACAGCTCCTGGGGGAGGGCCGGCTGGAGCAGGCGGAACGGCTGCTGAATGCGCAATTGCTCAGGAATCCCCGCCAGCCCCAGGCGCTCAACCTGCTAGGTACACTGCGGGCACGCCAGCAAAAGTACGCGGAAGCGGAGAAGCTGTTTCGCGCTGCGCTGGAGGCGCAGCCGCAGATGGTGGGGGCGCGCTTCAACCTGGCACTGTTGTACCTTCAGTCCAACGATGTGGGCACCGCCACCCGCATCCTCGAACAGGCGGCGCAGATCAAGCCACTGGATAAAGAGGTGGGCACGGTGCTCGGATCCTTACATTTGAGGGCTGGCCGGCCGGATTGGGCCGAACGGCAATATCTGCAGGTTCTGGAAACCCACCCGTCGTCAGTGGAGACCCTGCGCTCGCTGGCTCGACTCCGGGCCCAGGCGGGTGACCAACGGGGAGCAGCGCAGTTCTTACACCGTGCCCAGCAGTTGGCCCCCAACTCAGAAGTCCTGCTGCATGACTACGCCCTGGCCGCCTTGCGGACGGGAAGCCCAGCCGACGCCGCTCGCGCCATGTCGGCCGCGGTGCGCATGAACCCGGACGCCGCCGACTACCAGTATCTCCTGGGTGTCGCCTACATGTGGCTGGGCAATGCCCCGGATGGCACGCCCTACCTGCAGCGAGCCAGCGAACTGGAGCGGGAGCGTTCCGCATTTCATCTCGCGTTGGGCATGGCGCTGAACAGCCAGAAGCGATTTGCCGAGGCTCGGGAGGCGCTGGAGCACTCTCTTGCCTTGAGTCCCGGGCAACCCTCGGCGCTCTATGTGCTGGCAGAGGTGGCGCTGGGCGAGAGCGATCTGGATCGCGCGGAGAGCCTGGCACGGCAGGTGATCCAAAGCGATGCCCGCCATGCCGGAGCCAACCTGGTCCTAGGGATGGTGCTTCTCAAGCGCGGCGATCTGGAAGGCGCGCGGCAAGCTTTGGAGATCGCTGCCCAGGCGGATCCCTCCTCCGCCAGGACCCAATACCAGCTCAGTCTGACCTATGCGCGCCTGAAGGACGAAGTGCGGGCGCAGCAGGCACTGACCGCCTACCAGAAAGCGCGACAGGAAAACCTCCAGAGCCTGGAATCGTTGCGCCAGCTCCTGAATTTTGCCCAATCCGACGCTCGGAGAAACACCCAGTGAACCTTCGCTCCAAGGCCCTTGCAGGCCTGCTCGCTATGCTCTGCTCAACCGCCTCGGCCTTCCAGCAACCAGCCAGTCCAGCTTCGCCGTCCCATCCGCCTGCACCCGCAGTCGTCTTCCACGACGCCAGCGCGGAAGCCGGCATCAGCTTCTTCCACAACTCCGCGCCCGAGAAGAAGTACATCGTGGAGTCCATGAGCGGAGGCGTGGCCCTGCTGGACTACGACAACGACGGCTGGCTGGACATCTACTTCGTCAATGCCTGCACCGCGGACACCGCCACGGACCCCAAGTGCAGCCGCAGCGCGCTCTACCACAACCAACGCAACGGGAAGTTCACCGACGTAGCCGAGCAGGCCGGAGTAGCGTTCGCGGGGTGGGGCCAGGGAGCCTGCGTCGCGGACGTGGACGCCGACGGCTTCGACGACCTCTACGTCACCGCGCTGGGCGACAACCGGCTGTATCGCAACAACGGCAACGGCACCTTCAGCGAGCAGGCCACGAAGCTGGGAATCGCGGGCGGAGGCTGGTCCACGGGCTGCGGCTTCGCCGACTACGACCGCGACGGCGACCTGGACCTGTTCGTCAGCCGCTACGTGAAGGTGGACCTGGCGAACCTGCCCGTGTTCGGCGTGGGCAAGACCTGCCAGTACCGCGGCGTCCCGGTGCAGTGCGGGCCCCGGGGCCTGCCGGGAACCGGCGACCTGCTCTACCGCAACAACGGTGACGGGACCTTTGCCGAAGTGGGCGAAGCCGCCGGCGTCTCTGATCCCAACGGCTATTTCGGCCTGGGGATTGCGTGGTTTGACTACAACCGCGACGGCTTCCCCGACCTGTTCGTTGCCAACGACTCCAATCCCAACTTCCTCTATAAGAACCTCGGCAACGGCAAGTTCGCGGAAGTGGCCTTCCCTTTGGGCGTGGCGGTGAGCGAGGACGGCGGGGAACAGGGCAGCATGGGGGTAGCCCTCGGAGACTACAACGGCGACGGGCGCCTGGATCTCTTCATCACCAACTTCTCGGAGGAGTACAACGCCCTCTATCGCCAGCAAGCCGACGGCAACTTCAGCGATGCCTCCTTCGAATCGCGCTCGGCGCAATCCAGCCTGCCCTACGTGGGCTGGGGCACGGCTTTCTTGGACTACGACAACGACGGCTGGCCCGATCTGCTGGCCGTGAATGGGCACGTCTATCCGCAACTGGAAACCGCCAACCTGGGAGCGTCGCTGCCCTACCGGCAGCGCAAGCTCCTCTACCGCAACTTGGGGAATGGCACTTTCGCTGAGGTGGGCGCCCAGGCCGGCCCCGCCCTGATGGAGCGGAGAGTGAGCCGCGGCGCCGCCTTCGGTGACCTGGACAACGACGGCGATGTGGACGTGGTGATCAACGATCTGGACGGCGCGGCCATGCTCCTGCGCAACGACGGCGGGAATGCCAATCACTGGCTCTCGGTGAAGCTCGAAGGCAAGGGGAAGAACCGCAACGCCCTGGGCGCGATGGTCAAAGTGGTGGTGGGCCCTCGCTCCCAGGTGCAGGTGGTGCGCAGTGGAACCAGCTACCTTTCGCAAGACGACTTCCGCCAGCACTTCGGCTTGGGCAGCGCCACCCGGGTGGACGCCGTGGAAATCACCTGGCCCGACGGCGCCGTGACTCGGCGCACCGGCGTGCCAGCCGATCAAGTCCTGAAGATTGCTCAGCCCTGATTCGTCCAGAAATGCCGAAAGGCGAAGGCTACGGCGCCGGCCTTGTTCTTTTCGGTGTGGAGCACCATGCTGCTGTTTCCGAACCCGTTCATGCCGGAGGCGGTTGCGAGAATCCACCTCGTAGAAACCTTCTGGTCGAACTCGATCTTCGGTGCGCTGGTGGGACACTTGTTGGGAAGTGTGGAGTCCCCACTGCCTCCCAGGGTGCGCCAGGCCTGATTTCGTCTTCCCCCGGGGAACTGCTTCGTCTTGGTGCCGGCGGGGCGCCTGGTGCGCCGCCACGCTCATTCCATCGATCCACACGCGATTTTGGTTACAAAAGTCCCCACAGTTTCTGGATCCAGAGGTTCGCAACGAACTGTAAGTGGTTGAAAGAATTGGTGGGCCCGCCTGGATTCGAACCAGGGACCAAGGGATTATGAGTCCCCTGCTCTACCGCTGAGCTACAGGCCCGTGTTTGGGTGTGGAGTACTGTCTGGAACTTTAACGAAAACAGTCGCAGGGAGCAATTGCCGGAATCGCAGATCTACTGCGCCGCTTTCTCTATCGACTCCAGCGACCCGAAGCCCACCCCCAGCCTCTGGCACACCAGATACTGCCGGTCGAAGCGGTTGCGGGTGTGGAGCAGCTCGCCCAGGCCGCGCACCGGTCCGCGCCATGGCCAGCGGAAGACGGGCAGGGGATAGTCGGTCCCGAACAGCAGCCGTTGGTGCAACTCAGGATGCTTCCGCAAGCGCAGTAACATGCGGAAGCGGTTGGGCAGAGTGAGCGCAGAGATGTCCGCAAAGAAGCGCGGATACTGCCGCGTCAGTTCGAGAAACGTAGGGAAGTATTTCTCGTAAAACAGCAGGCCGTAGCTGCATCCGTGGGCGGCGATGACGGTGGCGCCTTCATCGAGCGGCACCCGCAGCCGCGTGGGATCGCCTGCCGACTGGTCCTTGCCGATCAGGCTGAACTCGTAGCCTACGTGGCTGAGGAAGGGCACCTTGAGCCGCGCCAGCGCGCGGTAGAAGGGGATGTAGCGCTTGTCGGCGGGATCGAACTGCTGGGAGTTAGGCAGCACCTTTACCAACTTTGCGCCCGCGGCCGCGCAGCGTTCCAGCTCGTCCACCGCATCGCGGCGTTGCGGATTGATGGAGACGCCGGGCAGGAAGTCGTTGGGATACGCCTTCGCGACCTGGAGTACGTAGTCGTTGCTGATGACGAAGTCAGTGCGCTCGCGGTCGAACTGGCCGTGGTCGTCGTAGGCGCCGTCCATGCCCAGCAGCACCGCCTTGCCCACAAACTTCGAACCGCGCAGCTCGCCCAGAAGATCGTCCACGTATTTTTGGTTGGATTGTGCGGGATGATTCAGGTCGAGGCCGTGTTTGCGAATGAGGTTGCGCGCCAGGGGGCTCTTCAGCAGTTTCTGCGAAACGTAGCAGCCGTTGTCCGCGTCGGGCAGCGCCAGCAGATGCACATGGCAGTCGGTGAGTTTGGGGGTGGCTGCTGGTTCAGAATGCATTAGGTGCTGGGCTCTGCTCGGACCGCTGAGCAGCCGGGCCGCTGCGGAGAATCTAACACATCGCGATGCGGTGGGTGGATGTTGCCGATACTACTGCTCGGGGATCTGCCTGGCGCTCCAGTGTCAGTCCGGATTGCGGATGAGACGCGCAGGAATGCTGGCGCTGGGCTCGCCGCTCCAGCCGCAGGCCGCGCCGTGGAGTTTCAGCTGGCTTGGCGGTCTGCCGGCGGCGCCCGGCGCACGCGCGGCTTCTGGTTGAGCCGGTCACGCAACTGAGTGGAGACAGATTCCAAGGCGTCCCCCAGCTCGGTTTGGCACTCGGCGATGCTGTTCCCGGCCATCGCATCCGCTTCCTGCTTGAAGCGATCCAGAACCTCGGCAAGTCTTGCGTCCAGGATCTCACCGACAGCACGTTGAGCCTGCTCTTGAAGCTTCTGCATCTGCTCGCGGGCTTGCTCCAGCTTCCCGGCCAACTCGGCGTTCTGGCGAACCGCCAGCTCTTCGAAGCGGGCGGCGCCTTCCCGCCCCCGCTGATCCAGCAGCTCCTGGGTGGTTTCCACCCCCTGCTGGAGCCGGCCGCGGATCTCGCCGCGGGCTTCGGCGACCGCACTCTGGACCACCCTTTGGAATTGCTCGCCTTCCCGTCTCACCCAGGCCCGGATCTCTTCGCTGTGCTGCTGCACGGTTATGCTCTGAATCTCCAGCTTCTCGCGCTGTTCCTGAAGCGCCTCGGTCAGGCGGCGCAGGTCGGCGGCGGCGGCCTCGGCTCTGCCTGCCTGTTTTTCCAGCAGCTGGAACGCGCTCTGTGTTTCCTGCCAGCGCTCAGCCAGGGAATCTTCGAGGCGGCGCCGAGAATCCGAGACCGACTGCTCCAACAGACTTGCCAGGTCGCCCCGCCACTGAGTGGCGTATTCCCGCACGCTCCCGGCAGCGACCATGGCTTCTTCCACGCGCAGGTTGACACGGTCCAGGAACTCCCGCTCGTGGCGATCGAAGTCCTCGAACAGCTTCTGGCGCAATTCACCTGCGGCGGGTTCACCGATCCGGGTCAGCCGTTCTTCGAGCATCTTGGGTGAGAACTGCTCCTCTAGCTGAGTCCGAAGGCGTTCCAGAGAGGTGGAGAGGACCTCTTGCACGCGCTCATCTACGTTCTTGGGCAGCTCCCGCGCCAGTGATTCGATATAGTCCCTGGCCTGCAAAGCGACCTCGACCCGTGCCCGCAAGGTCGCCTCAGCCTGGACGTTGCTCGCCAGGGCCTGACTTTGCTGTTCGACCTGCGCTTCGAGCCCGTGCAATTCTTCCAGCGATGCGGAGACGCGCACTTCCAAGGCTGCCTCCGCCTGCGTCTGGCTCGCCAGGGCTTGACTCTGTTGTTCGACCTGCGCTTCCATCCCGTGCAGTTCTTCCAGAAGCGCGACGAGAGCCTCTTGCACCCGCTGGTCCACGGTCTGAGGCAGATTGGCCGCCAGCGACTCCACATACTCCCGGGCCATCAAGGCTTCCGCGACGCGCTCTTCCAAGGCTGCTTCCGCTTGCGTTTGACTCGCCAGGACCTGATTCTGTTGTTCCACCTGCGCCTCGAGCCCGTGCAGTTCTTCTATGGTCTGGGCCAGCAACCGGTCGTGCCCCGGCTTCAACTGCTGGGCAACGTCTCGGGCCAGATTCTTCAGTCCGGTCTCCAATTCCTGGCCCAGATGCTTCAGGATCTCGGAATCCGCCTCCCGCTGCCAGCGGACAAGCTTTTCGTCGGCCTCCTGGCGCAATCCCCGAGCTGCTTCCTGCAAGCTCTCCTGGGTTTGCTTCTTGAGCCGTTCCCAGTCGCCCGACGCGCGCTCCTCAAGATCGGTTCTGAGGTGCGAAAGCAAATCGCCCAGATTCTTTCGGTAATCAGTTTCGAACTCGAGAGCGATCAGCCTGGCCCTTTCCCTGAGTGCAGGCTCAAACTGAGCAAGGGCTGCGTCCCAAGAGCGCGTCACAGGCGAGGCGGCGGCGGGTGCGGCTGGTGCGGCTGGTGGAGCTGATTGCGGGGCGGGTGCGGGAACAGCGGGCGGTGGTGCAGTGGCCCGCGGCGAAGCCTGGTGAACGGTTACTGGGCCAGGCACTGCCTGGACTGCTTCCGCGGAGCCTGAAGGATTGAGGACGGCTGTCGAACCCGGCAGGCTGGATTGTCCATCAGCGCCAGGAAAGGCAAGGCCCCAGAGGTTGGCTGGCGAGTCGAACTGCAGACCGATCTCCCAAGACTTCCGGTCCTTCATAAGCCGCCCGGCCATTACCACCCGGCCGGTGGCGCTGCGTTTCCCGCTGGGTAGCTCCAGACGCACCAAGGTACCCATTGCGAGCGAACGCGGTGCGCTCACACTGCAGCCATGGGCGCTGATCACCATGGTTTGGCAGGTCTCTTGGAAGGAACTGGCGGAGTCCAAGCTGGTGACCACCACCGGAAGCACCAGCGTAACCCGCTGGCTACGGCGCTGTGCCACTTTGGAACTGGTGCTGGCCGGAGTATTCATCTACCGCTCCACCCACCCTCTGGTGGGGTCTACGTGGCCCGTTTGTCCAAGACAATGCTATCACATACGCGATATGTCCTCTGGTTGGTGCAAGGCAGTCAGCGCGGCGTGGGCTTAGCCCAGGGATGGGTCTATCCCTTTTTGGGACGGTAAACGTGCGTACTCTGGCCGAAGAAGACTTCGGCGGCTTCCATCACCGTTTCCGACAGCGTGGGATGCGGGTGGATGCTGAGCTTGAGGTCCGCTGCCAGCGCACCCATCTCCACTGCCAGCACGCCTTCGGCAATCAGTTCGCCCGCGCCCGGACCGCAGATGCCTACCCCCAGCACGCGCTCGGTTTCGGGGTCGAGCACCAACTTGCTGACGCCGTCCAAGCGGTCGAGGGTGGTGGCGCGTCCCGAGGCTGCCCAGGGGAAGCGCGCTGTCTTGATGGCGCGCCCCTCTTTTTCCGCCTGGGTTTCGGTGAGGCCGCACCAGGCGATTTCCGGATCGGTAAACACGACCGCGGGAATGGCCTGGGGCTCGAATGCGACCTTGTGTCCGGCGATGGCCTCCACCGCGGTGCGTCCTTCGTGCGAAGCCTTGTGTGCCAGCATGGGCTCGCCTACCACGTCGCCGATGGCGTAGATGGCCGGGTCAGCGGTGCGGCGCTGCGCGTTCACTTGGATGAAGCCTCGCGCGTCCACTTGCACCTGAGTCTTCTCGATTCCGGGAACAGCGTTGGGCTTGCGGCCGACGGAAACCAGAACCTGTTCGAAGACGGGATCGGCGGCCTCGGCCTGCGCGCCTTCGAGCTTGACCTCGATGCCGCCGACAACTTCCTTCATGGCTGCGACTTTGGTGTTGAGCCTGACGGATGCGAAGATCTGTTCGGCGCGCTTGGCCAGCGGCAAAACCAGATCGCGGTCGGCGCCGGGTAGCAGGCCGGGCATCATTTCGACCACGGTGACCTTGGTCCCCAGCGCGGCATACACCGTGCCCAGTTCCAGTCCGATGTAGCCGCCGCCAATCACCAATAGAGTTTTGGGAATTTCGCGGACTTCGAGCGCTGTGGTTGAGTCGAGCACGCGCGGGCTGTTGAGGGAAAGGTGCGGCAGCGTGGCCGGGCGCGAGCCGGTAGCAATGATGGCGTGCTCAAAGGCGAGTTCCGAGGCGCCGTCCTTCGCGCTCTCGATCTTCAGCGTCCTCGAATCGAGGAAGCTGGCGCGTCCCTGGATGTAGCGCACCTTGCGCGCGCGCGAAAGCTGGCCCAGGCCTCCGGTCATCTTCTGGACTACGCTGTCCTTCCAGGCGCGGACTTTGTTGATATCAATCTTCGGAGGCCCAAACTCCACACCCCAGGCAGCGGCGTGTTGGGCCTCAGTGATGACCTTGGCCACGTGCAGCAGCGCCTTCGAGGGAATGCATCCGCGATACAGGCACACGCCGCCGGGATTGGGAGCGTCGTCCACCAGCGTCACGTCGAGGCCCAGGTCGGCAGCGAGGAAGGCGGCGGCGTATCCTCCGGGGCCCGCGCCGATGACGGCGAGTTTTGTGGACGTGGTCATGGCGTTCGCAGGATCGAATTCGCACGGGGCCGCAAGTAGCGGTTGACCGGGCGGAGGTGCCGGCGGAAGCTACCTTGAAAATTGTCTATGCGATGGCCAATCTTCAAGGATGACGCAATGTGATTTTCCATTGCGATCATCCTTCGAGCAGCATCTGGAAGGGCTGCTCCAGCGCGCCCACCACCCAGCGCAGGAAGCGGGCAGCGTCGGCGCCGTCAATCAGGCGGTGGTCGTAAGAGAGTGAAAGCGGCAGGCGCATGCGCGGCTCGAATTTCCCGTTGACGTATACGGGCTCCAAGGCCGAGCGCGAGAGCCCCAGGATGGCCACCTCCGGCCAATTCACGATGGGAGAAAAGTGCGTGCCCCCGATGCCGCCCAGGTTGGTGATGGTGAAGCAGGCGCCTTCCATGTCCGCGGGCGCCAGCTTGCGGTTGCGCGCCTTCTCCGCCAGCTGCGCCAGCTCCACGGAAATCTGCACCAGGTTCTTTTGGTCCACGTCACGGATCACCGGCACCAGCAGCCCGCGCTCGGTGTCCACGGCCACGCCCACGTGGTAGTACTTCTTGTAGACAATTTCTTCCCGCGCCATGTCGATACTGGCGGCGAACTGGGGATGGATCTTCATGGCCGAGGCCACCACCTTGAGCGCGATGGCGGTCATGGTGAGCTTGCCGCCCACGCTCTCCGCCTTCTTGGAAAATTCGGCGCGCATCTGGTCGAGGCTGCTGATGTCGGCCTTGTCGTACTGGGTCACGTGCGGCACCGTGTTCCAGGCGTGGCTCAGGTTCACCGCCGTGGCCCGGCGGATGGCGCGCATGGGCTGGCGCTCCACCGCGCCCCACTTGGTGAAGTCGGGCAGGGAACGCGCGGCAACGCCCGCCCCCGCCGCGGCTCCGACTCCCGCGCGCGCGCGCAGGATGATCTGCTTGGCGTGTTCGCGGACGTCTTCCGGCTGAATGCGGCCGCCGGGACCCGAGCCTTTGACTTCGGCGATGTCTACGCCCAACTCGCGCGCCATGCGTCGCACAGAAGGCGCCGCGGCCACCAGCTTCGCGGGGCCGGCGGTCTCGGATGCGAGTGGAGCTGCTGACACGGGAGCAGCCGCCGGCTGAGCTGCCGGTGCGGGAGGAGGTGCAGGCGCAGGCACAGGTTCTGGGGCCTTTGGGGCCGGTGGTGTGGCGGGCGCCGCAGCCGGTGGTTTTGCAGCGACGGGCTGGGCCGCGACGGACGCGCCCGCGGCGTCGTCCACGGTGAGGATCAACTGCCCCACTTCGATCTTCTGTCCCACCGCGACGTGGATCTGGATCACGCGCCCGGCAACGGAGGTCGGCACCTCCACCGCGGCCTTCTCCGTCTCCAGCTCAAGGACGGCCTGATCCAGGGTGACCACGTCGCCCACCGACACCAGCAGTTTCACCAAGTCGCCGGAGTGGACGTTTTCGCCGAGTTCGGGGAGTGTGAAGTCCGCCATGAACCTTTTCTCTACGAGATTGAAGGGTCGGCCTTGGCCGGGTTGATTTCCATTTCCTGCATGGCCTTGTGTACGACGTCGGTGCCGATCTGTTTTTCCCGCGCCAGGGCTTGCAGCGTGGCCAGGGTGACGAAGCGCGCGTCCACTTCGAAGAAGTCGCGGAGCGCGCGCCGGCCTTCGCTGCGGCCGAAGCCGTCGGTGCCCAGGGCCACCAGCGGTCGCGGGAACCATTTGGCAATGGAGTTAGGCAGCGCCTTCACGTAGTCGGACGCCGCCACCAGCACGCCCGGCGCCGCGGCCAGGCACTGCGCCACGTAGGGCATGCGCGGAGGTTCGGCGGGATGCAGCATGTTCCAGCGCTCGCAGGCGTTGCCGTCGCGATAGAGTTCCTTGTAGCTGGTGATGGACCAAACATCGGCGGACACGCCGTACTTTTCCTGCAGCGTGGCTTGCGCCTTGAGCACTTCCGGCAGAATGGCGCCCGAGCCGAACAGTTGCGCGCGCAGCGCCGACGGCTTCTCCGCCGGCTTGAACTTGTACATGCCCTTGAGGATGCCGTCGCGCGAACCTTCCGGCATGGGCGGCATGGGATAAGTTTCGTTCATTACGGTGAGGTAATAGAAGATGCTTTCCCCCTGGACGTACATCCGCCGGATGCCTTCCTGAATGATCACCGCCAGTTCGTAGGCGAACGCCGGGTCGTAGCAGAGCAGGTTGGGCACGGGATAGGCGAGCAGATGGCTGTGTCCGTCCTGGTGCTGGAGTCCCTCGCCCGCCAGCGTAGTGCGTCCCGAAGTACCGCCCAGCATGAAGCCGCGGCAGCGCGAATCGGCGGCCGCCCACACCAGGTCGCCAATACGCTGGAACCCGAACATGGAGTAGTAGATGAAAAAGGGAATGGTGTTGATGCCGTGGGTGGCGTAGGACGTACCCGCGGCGATGAACGACGACATGGAACCCGCTTCCGTGATCCCTTCTTCGAGGATCTGTCCGTCCACGGCTTCCTTGTAGTAGAGCAGCATGTCCTGGTCCACAGGCTCGTAGAGCTGGCCCACGTGCGAGTAGATGCCCACCTGGCGGAACAGCGACTCCATGCCGAAGGTGCGGGCCTCGTCGGGAATGATAGGCACGACGAGTTTTCCCAGATCCTTGTCTTTGAGGAGCTTGGTGAGCACACGCACGAAGACCATGGTGGTGGCGACTTTTCGGTCGTCGGTGCCTTTGTAGAACTCCTCGAAGAGCTCGTCAGGAACGCGCTTGAGCGGGGCCGCGCGCACCACCCGCGTGGGCGCGTAGCCGCCCAGGGCCTCCCGCCGCGCGCGCATGTACTTCATCTCCACGCTGTCCTCCGGCGGCCGGTAGAAGGGCGTGGCGGCGATGTCCTTGTCGGAAATGGGAATGCCGAAGCGCGAGCGGAACGCGCGCAGCTCCTGCTCGTTCAGCTTCTTCTGTTGGTGGGTAATGTTCTTGCCCTCACCCGCTTCTCCCAGACCGTAGCCCTTGATGGTGCGCGCCAGGACCACCGTGGGCGCGCCTTTGTGATCCACCGCGGTCTTGTAGGCGGCGTGTACTTTGATGGGATCGTGTCCGCCCAGGCGCAGTTTCTGGAGTTGGTTGTCGGAGAGGTGTTCCACCATGGCCTGCAGCCGCGGATCGGCGCCGAAGAAGTGCTCGCGGATGTAGGCGCCCGACTCCACCGCGATCTTCTGGTAGGCGCCGTCCACTGTTTCCTCCATGCGCCGCACCAGCAGCCCGTCGCGGTCTTTGGCCAGGATGGAGTCCCAATCGCTGCCCCAGATGACCTTGATGACGTTCCATCCGGCGCCGCGGAAGGCGGCCTCCAGTTCCTGGATGATCTTGCCGTTGCCACGCACCGGGCCGTCGAGCCGCTGCAGATTGCAGTTGATGACGAAGATGAGGTTGTCCAGCTTTTCGCGCGAGGCCAGAGTGATGGCGCCCAGCGACTCGGGCTCGTCGGTTTCGCCGTCGCCCAGGAAGGCCCACACCTTCTGGTCCGACGGCTTCTTCAGTCCGCGGTCTTCCAGATAGCGATTGAAGCGCGCCTGGTAGATAGCCATGATGGGGCCGAGTCCCATGGAAACGGTGGGGAACTCCCAGAAGTCGGGCATGAGCCAGGGGTGCGGATAGGAAGAGAGCCCGCCGCCGGGCTTCAGCTCGCGACGGAAGTTTTCCAGTTTCTCCACCGGCAGGCGTCCTTCCAGAAAAGCCCGCGCGTAGATGCCCGGAGCGGCGTGTCCCTGGAAATAGATGAGGTCGCCTTCCTGCTCCTTGGTGGCGCCGCGGAAAAAGTGGTTGAAGCCGACTTCGTAGAGCGTGGCCGCCGATGCGAAGGTGGAGATGTGCCCGCCAATGCCTTCCTCCAGACGATTAGCGCGCACCACCATGGCCAGCGCGTTCCAGCGCACCAGACTCTTGATGCGGCGCTCGGTTTCCTGGCTGCCGGGATAGGGAGGCTGCTTGTCCGCCGGGATGGTGTTGCAGTAAGGTGTGGTGGCGGAGAAGGGGACTTTTTCGCCGGCGCGCTGGGTGTGCGCCTGCAGGTGCTGCAAAAGGCGTCCGGCGCGGCCTGGGCTGCCGTTGCTGAGCACGTAGTCCAGCGACTCCAGCCATTCCCGGATTTCAATGGCTTCCAGCTCGGCGTTTTCCAGCGAAGTCTTGGGAGTCATGACGGTACTCCTCTGACAGGTGCGTGGGGCACGGCCTCAACAGCTTCAGTGGCCGCAAATCAACTCACCAATATAACGCAGTCGGCGCGTGCGGTGCGGTGCGGTGTGTGGAAGCGGGCGACCTCGCCCGCGCACTCCTCCGGGCTTACGCCACCACCTCCAGCGCCCCCGGCAGCACTTCCAGCGTCTGGCAATGCAGGGTGAGCGATTCGCCGTCCACCATCACGTCCACGGGGGCATCAAGCGCGAAGTCAATGCGGCGCGCGCCGCGGCGCTCGGCCAGGGGATGATTCAGATGGGAGCCGTCGTACAGGGTGTGCAGGTTGCGCAGCAGCGCCAGTCTGCCGATCGGGCCCCAGCGGACGAACTCCACCAGACCGTCGTCGGTGCGGGCGTCGGGAGCAATCATCATCTTGCCGCCGGTGAATTTGCTGTTGTTGAAGCTGAGGAACAGGCAGCGGCGCAGGTCGGCTTCCGCGGCGCCGTCGACACGCAACGGAAAGACGCGCCGGTCGAGCCGCGCCAGGCAGATCAGGATGCCCGTCCAGTAGGCCAGCGGGCCCAGCGGCTTGAGCCGGCGGTTGGTCACCGCGGCCACGTCGGCGGCGAAGCCGATGCTCAGCAGATTGATGTAGTGCAGCACGCCTTCCCGGTGCGTGAGGCGCAGCACGTCGCAGGGGCGGCTGCGACCTTCGATGAGGGCGGCGCGTGCGTGCTCGGCGCCGCGGTCGGTGAAGTCGCGCAGAAACGAATTACCCGTGCCCAGCGGAAGGAACGCCAAGGTGGCGCGGCTGCCCTCGACTGCGGCTTGGGGAAACAATCCGTTGACGATCTCGTAGGAGGTGCCGTCTCCGCCCACGGCAAGAAAGTGCCGGAAGCCCTGTGCCCAGGCCTTCTTCACCTGAGAGATGCCGTCGCCGGGAGCGCGCGTCTCCACGGCTTCAATCTCAATGCCCGCATTGCGCAATTCGGCGAGCGCCGGGCCGGCGAGCTCGCCGCAACGGCCGCCGCCGGCAGCCGGGTTCACCAGAGCGAAGAATTTTCTGCTCACAGCGGGACCACGGAATCGCGCTGCAGGCGGGCGCGCATCTCCTCGGCCAGCAGGTTGCGCTTGATCTTGAGCGACGCCGTTCGCGGGAAGTCCTGCTCCCAGAGTACGTAACCATGGATGCGCTTGAAGTCGGGCAGGCGGCGGTTGCGCCCGGCGAGTTCCTGCTGCAGCGCCTCCGATAGCCCGGACTCCGGCCGCAGCACGATGACCAGTTGCTCGTTCAGCATGCTGCCGCGCGGCCACAGGTAGTCGGCAGCGAATACACAGTATTCCTTCACCGCCAGGCCTTCGAAAACGTTCTCGATGTCTTCGGGATAAATGTTCTTGCCGCCGGCGGTGACGATCATGTTCTTCTTGCGACCGAAAAGTTGCAGGTAGCCGCTGGAGTCCATGCGGCCGAGGTCGCCGGTCATCAGCCAGCCGTCCACGATGGTTTCTGCGGTCAGCGCGGGATCGTCGAGATAGTGCGACATCACCGTCTTGCTGCGCACCGCTACTTCGCCGATGCCCTCTGCGTCGGGATTCACGATTCTGACTTCCATGCCGGGCAGCGGGCGGCCCACGGTGTCCGGGCGGAAGGGGTTGAAGTCGTTCAGGGTGATGGCGGTGCCGGCCTCGGTGAGCCCGTAGCCGTTGGCTACGGGAATGCCGAGGTCGTAGAAAAACTGAATGGTCGCTGGCTCGGCGAAGGCGCCGCCTACGAACAGCGCGCACAACTCGCCTCCGAAGACCTGGTGTACCTGGCGCAGGAGCTTCCGGCTGAGCCCGAGGTTGGGACGTTCCCGAGTCAGCATGCGATTCAGCGCGAGCAGCGCGTCGAAGGCGAACTTCTTTACCCCGGACAACTCCGCAAAGCGCTTGCGCAAGCCGGCTTCCAGGCTCTTGAGCACCATGGGCACCAGGCTCATGTAGGTGATCTGGTAGCGCGCGAAGGCCTCGCGGATGAACTCCGGACGCAGCGTACGCAGGTGCACCACCGCGGCTCCGCAGGTGAACGGCCCCAGAAAGCCCACCATAAAGTCAATGGCGTGATTGGTGGGCAGGATGCTCAGGTAGCGCACGCCCGGCCAGAAAGGATAGAGCGCGGTGAGCGACATGCACTGCTCGAGGTAGTTTTCGTGCGTCAGCACGCAGCCCTTCGGGCGCCCACCGGTGCCCGAGGAATACACGATGCATGCCATGTCGGAGCGCTGGCGGGGGACGAATGTGGGCTCACCCGCGAGCTTTTTCGCGGCTTCCATCCCGGGGGCCGATTTTTCCCAGCGCTGCGCGCCGGCCAGGTCTGCGCCGGGCGGTGCCTCGGTGACCAGCACGGTGCGCACCCGGCGAGCGGCGAAGCCTTCGGCCTGCATCATGACGCGCCACAGGTGGTATTCCACCACCAGGACTTCCGCGTGCGAATGCGCCAGTAGATCCAGTTGCTCGCGGCCGGTGAGCTTGTAGTCGAGCGGCACCAGCACCCCGCCGCGGTAAAAAATGGCGTAGGCGGAGAGCAGCCACTTGGACTGGTTGGTCATGCAGATGGCGGCGCGGCTGCCGCCGCCGAAGCCTGCTGCTTCGAGGAAGCGCGCCAGGGGAAGCGCCCGCTGCTTGAAATCGCTATACGTCAGCCGGCAGTTCTCGCGCTCGCGGTCGGCTTCGATCAGGCAGACTTCGCCGGGCCAGCGCTCCAGCGCATCGCGGAGCGCCGCGCCGAGGCAGGAATATTGCTTCAGGTCAAGCATCACGGAAGGATTGAATCATTGAATCATTGAGTCATTGAATCATTGATTCTGGCGCCTGGGAATCAAATGATTCAATGATTCAATCGCTCAATGATTCAATCCGCTAGAGTCTTGCCTGAATCCGCGAGGCCAGGGTGCGGAAATCGGAGACGCCCTGGATTTCGTAGTCGGGCAGCTCGATCCGGAAGTGGTTCTCGAGGCGGGTGAGGAGTTCCAGGGCCTGCAGGCTGTCGATGCCCAGCTTTTTGTAGAAGTCATCGTCGGGCGAGAGCTGCTCCCGCGGCACCTTGAAGTGGGTGGAGGCGAGCGTGAGAATTTCGTCGAGCGTGTTCCCCGTGGCCGGCATCATCTCCATTGTACCCGCGCCCGGCGGCTTCCGCGCCCACCGCCCCGTTACTGGAACGCCGACGGCGGGAACTGCAACACCAGGTCGAGCACCACTTTCCAGGTGTCACCCTGGCGGCGCCAGATGCGGACGTAGCTGCCGGGATTGGGCGAAACTCCCTGAACGTTGCCGGGCAGGAATTCCGACACGCCGTAGGTGACGCCCAGGTCGCCGGAGCGCGCCACTTCTCCTCCCGACGGCTTCCAGGTCAAGCGGCCGGGCGAGCTGCTGAGGGCGTTGCGCATGGCAGCCTTGCCGATCTGGGGAAGATCGCGCATGCGGTAAAAACGGATATCGTCGGAGGCATGGACTTCGTAGGCGGCCAGCACGCCCAGGTCGGCCGCCACCGCGGAGAAAGCGGTGTCGGCACTGAGCAGCGCGCCGCGTGACGCCTCCGCGTCCGCCTTCGCGTCCGCCTTTTCTGGAGAGGAGCGCGAGGCCGCAGGCGAGCTCACCTCGGCGGGCAGTCCTTCAGGCTTGTCGTGCACGATGCCCAGGTCAATCACCACCCGCCACTTGCCGTTGGGTTGCTTCCTCCAAACAGAGACGTAGTGCCCGTGCCCGATCTCCTCACTCTCGGGCGGCCGGTACTCATAGGGGCCGGTGGTGTAGCCCAGGTCGCCGGCCGCGGAAACTTCGGCGAAGGTCGGCGTCCAGGTCAGCTTGCCCCGATCTTCCGGTTGATCGGTCATGTACTGCCGGCCGTTGACGGCATTGGGACGGAAGAGGATGGCGTCCGTGGCCAGGAACGTGAGGAAGGCCTCGCGGATGCCCTTTTTTTCCGAAGTTTTCGAGAAATCGCGCTCCGCCTCCACCAGCGCCTTCAGGTCGCCTTGCAGTTCCGACGGCGCGCCCGCCAGGGGAAGCGCCCCGACCAACGCAACGCCCAGCGCCGCCAGCAACACCGGAAGTCTCCGCTTCGCTGATGGATGCTTGTGGTTCATGGCAAATAGGGCTGCACTTCAGCGGTTTCGACGAACTTGCGCAAACCGGCCTCGACGGCCGGCGACTGGAACAATCGGCAGAAGATTTCGATCTCCTCCCGCAGTTCGTCGTAAGGAATCGGCTTGATGAACTTCTTGGCGGCGATACTGGTCCGCCGGTCGAACTTTTTCACCTGCGCGGCGGTGGAGCGCGCGGCGCGCAAGGCTTCGCCTTCCGCTGTCACCTGGCTCACCAGTCCCACGGTCTGGGCTTTGGACGCGTTGATGCTGCGCCCGGTGAGCAGCAGGTCGCGCACCACGGCGTTGCCCAGGTCGCGCTTCAGCCGGGGGATGCCGCCGAAGCCGGGAATCAATCCCAGGCGCAATTCGGGGAAACAGAAGCGCGCCATTTTGTCGGCGACGATGAGATCGCAGCACAGAGCCAGCTCGAACCCGCCGCCGAAGGTTACGCCGTGGACGGCGGCGATGGTGGTGAGCGGCGAGGCGTCCAGGGTGTTCATCACCCGGTGAATGCGCTCCAGAAAACTGCGCACACCCGCCGAGCGCTCCGGCTCCGCCACTTCCTGGGAGCGGAAATAAAGCTCGCGCAGGTCAGCGCCCGCAGAAAACCCCGGCTTCATAGTGCTATGGATAATGAGCGCGCAGGCATCCCCGGCGACCGCGGCATCGAGTGCAGAAGCAAAGCGTTCCAATTCCTCCAGCGTCGCTGAGCCGATTTCGTTGCAGGGCTCGCGGTGGAGTTCGAGTTCGACGACGCGGTCGTCGAGCTTGAAGGAGAGCGTCTTGCCGTTAAAACTGTTCATGGGTCGTGCTCAAGGCTAAAGCGGTGGTGCGCCAAAGACAAGGCCGGCAACGCCCTCAGCCGGTGGCCCCCAGCACCGGCAATGCCGGGGAGATCACAAAACGCAGTTTCGCGTGCGCGCTCCGCAGCGCAAGCTCCACAAACTCCGGCGACTTGCCGCGCGCGAAAATGAATCCCAGGTAGCTCGATCCCTCGGGCAGCGGCACCAGTTTGTGGTCGGGCGTGGCGGTGATGCTGACGTCTTCGACGCCAGGCGTGGCCAGCGCCTCGTCCACGCCCTCGGCCCGATGGAAGATGCCCTCCTGCGAGATGGGAATCATCATCACGCCCGCCGCCGCCGGCTCGCGCCGGATTTTTTCGACTTCTTCCCGCAACGCCAGGCGGATCGCTAGTTCCTCCAGAGAAATCACCTCTTCCGAAACCGGCCGCCGGAAGCGCAGCGCGCGCGCGCACAGGCCGCCGATGGGCCGGGCCGCCATTTCCAGCAGCCACGCTCCCTGCGAGTTGATGCGCACCTCGGCGTGCAGCGGGCCGTGCTTGAGTCCCACGGCTTCGACTGCCTTGGCCAGCGCCTCGGTTGCCTCCTGCAGTTCGTCCGCGGGCAGCCGCGAGGGGGTGACGTAGAGTGTCTCCTCGAAGAAAGGGCCGGTGAGAGGATCGGGCTTGTCGAAAATGGCCAGCACCTGGAGCCGCCCGCGGTCCACCAGCGCTTCGATCGCGATTTCCTCGCCCTCCACGTACGACTCCACCTGCAAGTACTGGCTGGAGTCCTCGCGCAACACCTGCACTCCGGGACTTCGCAGCAGCTTGCGAATACGCTCGAACGCGGCCACGAATTGTTCCGGATCATCGGCGCGGATCACGCCGCGGCTGCCGCTGAGCGCCAGCGGCTTGAGCACGCAGGGAAACCCGGTGCTGACGTCGCCTGACGCCAGCAGTCGGTGCGGATCGTCGTTCACTGGAAAATGCTGGAAGGTGGGTACGCGCAGGCCGGCCGTGCGCAGCCGTTCGCGGAACAGGAACTTGTCGCGGCAGATGTCCGTGGCCAGCGGAGGATGTCCAGCCAAGCCCAGCTCGCGGCAGGCGCGCGCTGCTGCTGGCGTCGGCCGGTCGCCCACGGAGACAATCGCATCCAGGCGATGGGTGCTCGCGTACTCGACGATCTGCTTTGCGGAACCATCGGGATCTTCGAAGTGCAGGGGCAGAGCGCCGTCTTGCCAGGGGTCTTCCAGGACGTGGCAGCGGTCGGTGCCCAGGGCGACGGCCAGCCCGAGCTTGCGTGCCGCCTCCACGAACGACCGCATCTGGTAGCCGGTGGTGGTGCACAGCAGGAGCAAGCGCTGCGGGCTCGGGTCCATGCTGTAAACAATATCATCCTGAGCGAGTCTGATAAATTAGGAAGGTTTACGACGCGGGACACCCATGGCAACGCGAACCGCCCCTTCCGTGAAGGCCCGTGCCGAAGAGCAGGAGCGCGTCTTCGACGCCTTCCGTCGCTGGGGCTACCTGGAAGCGGACCTGGATCCGCTGAAGCATTTCGCTCCGCTGCCGCACCCGGAGCTCGCGCTCAGCGGCGACGCGGCCGCGCAGGCCCGTCGCATCTACTGCGGGACCATCGGCGTGGAGTTCATGCAGATGCCCGAGCCCGAGCGCCGGCGCTGGATTGCCGAGCGCATGGAAGCCACGCCTCCGCAGGCGGACCGCGCGCGCATCCTGGAGCGCATTCTGAGCGCCGACGTCTTCGAGCAGGTCCTGCAGACGCGCTACCTGGGGACGAAGCGGTACTCCCTCGAAGGCAACACCTCGCTCATCCCGCTGCTCGACGAAATGCTGGAAGCCGCCGCCGGCCTGGGCGCCCAGGAAGCGGTGATGGCCATGAGCCACCGCGGCCGCCTCAACGCACTGCTCTACGTGGCCGGCAAGTCGGCCATTGACCTGTTTGCCGGATTCGAGGACGTAGACCCGCGCAGCGTCCTGGGCGGTGGCGACGTGAAGTATCACCTGGGCGCAGCCGGGGTTCACCAGACACGCAGCGGCCAGGTGGGCATCCATCTGGTGTCCAATCCCAGCCACCTGGAAGCGGTGGATCCGGTGGCCGTGGGCCGCGCCTATGCCAAGCAGCGGCGCCGCGGTGAGGGCGGCGAAAAACAGGTGGTCACCATCCTGATGCACGGCGACGCCGCCTTCGCCGGGCAGGGCATCGTCGCCGAAACCATGACCTTCGCCGACATGCGCGGGTTTTCCGTGGGCGGCACCGTGCACGTCATCGTGAACAACCTCATCGGCTTCACCACCTCGCCGCACGAACTGCACTCTTCGCGTTTTTCCGCCGACGCCGCCAAGCACTTGTCCATTCCCATTTTTCACGTCAACGCCGAGGATCCCGACGCGGTGGTGCGGGTGGCGCGCCTGGCCATGGAATACCGCTACGCCTTCGGGACCGACGTGGTGGTGGACCTGATCGGATACCGCCGCCACGGCCACAGCGAAGTGGACGACCCCACCATCACTCAGCCGCGGCTCTACCGCAAGATCAAGGATCACCCGCCGCTGGGGCAGGCGTACGCGCAGAAGATCGGCGCCGATGCTGCCGCGGTCGCGGCCCGTCTCCGCAAGGAACTGGAAGATGCGCAGAAGCAGGCGGGCACGCTCACGGAAAAGCCCAAGCTGTTTACGCTGCCGGCGTACTGGGAGCCTTTCTGCGGCGGGCGTTACGATCCCGCGCTCGAGGTGGACACCGGCATCAGCGCCGAAGAAGTGCGCGAAGTTTCGGAGAAGCTCACTTCGTATCCGCGGGGTTTTGCCATCCATCCCAAGGTGCAGAAGCTGCTGGAGCAGCGCGCCGAGATGGGACGCGGCCAGCGCGCGCTCGACTACGGTATGGCGGAAGCTCTGGCCTTCGGCACGCTGCTGCGCGCGGGCATTCCCGTCCGGCTGAGCGGCGAAGACAGCCGCCGCGGCACCTTCAACCAGCGCCACTCCGTCCTCATCGACATCGAAACCGAAGCCGAGCACATCCCGCTCGAGCACCTGGCTTCCGCTCCGGCGTGGTTCGAGGTGTGCAATTCCATTCTGTCGGAAGTGGGAGTGCTGGGCTTCGAGTACGGATTCAGCCGCGATTATCCCGAAGCGCTGGTGCTGTGGGAGGCGCAGTTCGGAGACTTCGCCAACACCGCGCAGGTGATCATCGATCAGTTCATCAGCGCCGGCGAGGACAAGTGGCATCTGAACTCCGGGCTGGTGCTGCTGCTGCCCCACGGCTACGAGGGCCAGGGCCCGGAGCACTCCAGCGCGCGCATCGAGCGCTTCCTGCAGTTGTGCGCGGAAGACAACATGCAGGTGTGCCAGCCCGCGAATGCCGGCCAATACTTCCATCTGCTGCGGCGGCAGGCGCTGCGCAAGTGGCGCAAGCCGCTCATCGTGTTTACGCCCAAGAGCATGCTGCGGCATCCGGACGCGGCCTCGCCGCTGGCGGAGCTATCGCGCCCGCGCTTCCTCAACGTGATTCCGGACGCGGAGGTCGAGGGCGCGGCGCGCGTGCTGTTGTGCACCGGAAAGATCGGCCACGAGCTGCGCCGCGAGCGCAAGCAGCGCAAGGACACTTCTACCGCCATCGTTTTCCTGGAGCAACTCTATCCCTTTCCGCAAGCCGAGCTGGCGGCGGAACTGGCGCGGCATCCACGTGCCAAGGAAGTGGTCTGGGTGCAGGAGGAGCCGGCCAACATGGGCGCGCTCTCCTACATGCTGCCGCGGCTCACGCGCATGTGCCGCGACCGCCACATCCGCACCGTGAAGCGCTCGGCCAGCGCCTCGCCGGCCACCGGCTCTCACAAGGCGCACGAGGTCGAGCAGAAGGCGCTGCTCACGCTGGCCTTCACCAAGTAGCGTGGCGCGGCCGCCCCCGGCCGCGATACACTCCGCGCTTCGTGTCCGAACCGGCTCAACTCGTGCGCGCCATCGGGCGCTGGAGCCTGGCGGCGATAATGCTGAACGGCATCATCGGCAGCGGCGTCTTCGGCCTGCCGTCGGTGACTGCCAAGCATCTGGGTGCGGCCAGCCCCTGGGCCTACCTGATCGCTGCTGCCGGCATGGCGGCCATCATGGCCTGCTTTGCCGAAGTGGCGTCCCGCTTCCGGGAAACCGGAGGGCCGTACCTCTACGCGCATGCAGCCTTCGGACGTTTTACCGGCATCCAGATGGGATGGCTGGCCTGGCTGGTGCGGATTACTGCCTTCGCCGCCAACGCCAACCTGTTCGTGCAGTACCTGGCGGAGTTCTGGAAACAAGCGGGAGAGCCGCTTCCGCGCCTGTTGGTGCTGACGCTGGTGATCGGGGCGCACGCGGCGGTGAACTACCGCGGAGTGAGCGCGGGCGCGGGCCAGAACAATCTGTTCATCGTCGCCAAGCTGGGAACCCTGGCCCTGTTCATCGTGGCCGGGGCAACGTTCCTGCTGTCGGCGAGCGGGCGCGCCGCCCCGGCGCAACTGCCGGTGGCGGGCGGGTCAGCGGGCTGGCTGGAAGCGGTGTTGCTGTTGGTGTACGCCTACGGCGGCTGCGAGGCCGCGCTGATCCCCATGGCCGAGGCCAAAGACCCGCAGCGCGATGCGCCCTTCGCCCTGTTCACCGCGCTGGCGGTGTGCACGGTTCTGTATACGGCCGTCCAGGTGGTGGTGCTGGGCACGCTGGAACACGCTGCCGCCAGCCAGCGTCCGCTGGCCGACGCCGCACGGGTCTTCCTGGGAGAAAACGGCGCCGCCCTGGTCGCCGTCGCTGCATTGGTTTCTCTCTATGGCTACATGGCGTCGACCATGCTCACCGGGCCCAGACTCACCTTTGCCTTAGCCGAACGCGGAGACTTCCCGGCGTGGTTTGCCGGCGTCCATCCGCGCTTCCGCACTCCGCACGTTTCCATCACCGTGTTTGCCGCGCTGGTGCTGGCGCTGGCGGTGGCCGGCGGTTTCGAAAAGAATGCCACGCTCTCGGCCGTGGTCCGCCTGTTTACCTACGGCATGGTTTGCCTGGCCCTGCTGCGCCTGCGCAAGACCCGGGCGGAAGCGCCCGCCTTCCGCTTGCCCGCCGCACCCGCAGTGGCCGCGGTGGGCATCGTCTTCTGCATCGTGGTGGGCAGCCGAATGGGAATGGACGAGGTGAAAATCGTCGGAGTTACCGTCGCGCTCGCAGTCGCGAACTGGTTGTGGGTCCGGGGGCGTCCGGGAGCGTGACCGAGGTGGCGGAGGATGTGATACGCTGCGCCGCCATGAGACGACTCACCATTCTCTTTCTCTTGCTGACTTCTACGGTGGCCGCAGCACAGAACGCGCCCTCATCCAAAGCTGCACTGGACCAGGCGGTCCGCGACTACGTTGGCCTCTACCGCACCGAAACTCTGGCCGAGTGGAAGAAGCTGTTCCACCCGCAGCTTGCCGTGGTGTTTCCCGACGCCAAGGGCGCCATCGTGGTCCGCAACCTGGAGCAGTTCTACGGCGCGCAAGTCAACTACCTGCCCAAACGCAAGTCGGTGAGCGAGCGGCTGGAGAACGTGCGCATCGAGGAAGGTCGCCGCATGGCCCGCGTGGTGGCCGACTTCATCTTCGTGGACGAAGGTGTGGAATCGCGGGGCAAGCTGGGGTTGCATCTGGTGGAAGGCAGTGAAGGGTGGAAGATCGTGGGAATCATTTTTTCGTATGACAAAGAGGAAGATTGAACCACAGAGGACACAGAGGGGCACAGAGGGAAAAGCGCCTAAGGGCGGCCGTCGCGGCGCTCGCGCTGCTGGTGGCGTTTGCTCCAGCGGTACCCGCCCAGCGCGAGCCGGTGCTGCCGCAGGTAGCTCAGCCGCACTCCTATTACTGGCGCGAGATGTATCTGCCGCAGCTCACCACCGGGCCGAGCTCGATGGCGTGGGCGCCGGATTCGCAGTCAGTGGTGTATTCCATGGGGGGCACGCTGTGGCGGCAGCGGCTGGAATCCGGCGAGGCCGAGCAACTAACTGCCGGCGAGGGTTATGACTATCAGCCGGAGGTGTCGCCCGACGGACGCTGGATGGTCTACGCGAAGTACGACGGTAAGTCCATCGAGCTATGGCTGCTGAGCCCGGAAACCGGGCAGAGCAAGCCCATCACCAGCGGCGGCCATGTGAACGTGGAGCCGCGCTGGTCGCCCGACGGACGCCGCATCGCCTACGTTTCCACTGCCTTCAACGGCCGCTTCCACATCTTTGTGATGGAAATGGAAAACGGTGAGCCGCGTGCGAGCACGCGGCTCACCGGTGAAACCCGCAGCGAGCAGACGCGCTACTACTACGGCCCGGTCGATCACGAGATCAGCCCGACGTGGTCGCCCGACGGCAAGGAGATCATCTTCGCCTCCAACCGTGGACGTATCTACGGCACCGGCGGCTTCTGGCGGATGAAGGCTGAACCGGGCGCCGAGCCGCGCGAAATCCACTACGAGGAGACCACGTGGAGGGCGCGCCCTGACTGGTCGCCCGACGGCAAGCGCCTGCTCTACAGTTCCTACCACGGACGCCAGTGGCACCAGCTCTGGGTCACGAGGCCGGAAGGTGGCGACGCGTTTCCTATCTCCTACGGCGAGTACGACAACACCAACGCCCGATGGTCGCCCGACGGGCAGCGCATCGCCTTCATCTCTAACCGTGATGGCAACACATCGTTGTGGATTCAGGATGTAGTGGGCGGGCATCGATGGCAGCTCGCTGCGAAGGAGCGCAAATACCGGCGGGCGGTGGGCCGCTTGCGCATCTCCGTGCTCGACGCCGCCGGACGGCCCACCGCGGCCCGCGTATCGGTCACCGTGCTCGATGGACTCGCCTACGCACCAGACGATGCCTGGATGCACGCTGACGACGGCTTCACACGTTCCCAGCGCAGATTCGAAGCGCACTACTTCCACGCCGGGGGCGTTTCGGAGTTGACGGTGCCTGCGGGACGCGTGCGCGTAACAGTCATGAAGGGATTCGAGTACCGCTTCGAGCAGCACGATGTCGAAGTTGCCGCAGACCAGACCAGCCGGCTGACCATCCGCCTGCGCCCCCTGCCTGCACTTGCCACTGGCGGCGGGCGCTGGGCCAGCGGCGACCTGCACGTGCACATGAACTACGGAGGTACGTATCGCAACACCCCCGCGCGCATGGTGGCGCAGGCGCGCGCCGAGGGCCTCGACGTAGTGCACAACCTCATCGTCAACAAAGAGCAGCGCGTCCCCGACATCGCCTACTTCAGCGGCAAACCCGATCCTGCTTCAACCTCCGACACGCTGTTGCTCCACGACCAGGAGTTCCACACCAGCTACTGGGGACATCAGGGGCTGCTCGGCCTGACGCAAAACATTCTGCTGCCCGACTACGTGGGATATCCCAACACCGCCGCAGCCAGCCTGTTTCCCCCGAATTCCGCCATCGCCGATCGGGCAAGGCAGCAAGGCGCGCTGGTGGGATACGTTCATCCTTTCGAGATTTCGGAAGTGCCGCGCCCGGCGGAGAAGCTGGGCAAGCTCACCAGCGCACTGGTACTCGATGTGCCGCTGGGCAAGGTGGACTACCTGGAAGTCCTGGGCTTCAGCGACCACCACTCGACCGCGGACGTGTGGTATCGCTTCTTGAACCTCGGCTTCCGCATGCCGGCCGGGGCGGGCACCGACGCCATGGCCAACTACGCCTCGTTGCATGGGCCTGTGGGACTCAACCGCGTGTATGTGAAAGTTCCACCCGGACCGTTGCGGCGGCATTCGTGGCTTGCCGGCCTGAAGCGCGGGCGCACCTTTGCTACTAACGGCCCGCTGGTTCACTTCACCCTAGCCGGCCTCTCACCCGGCGACGAGCTGAAACTGCCTGCCGCCACGGAGAACGCAACCTTCACCGCATCGCTCCGCTCCCTGATCCCCGTGGACAAGCTGGAAGTGGTCTGCAACGGCCGTGTGGTACGCGAAGTGGAAATGAATCGCGCGCGCGCCTACGCCGAGGTCAAGGGCAAGATTAGCGTCGTGCAGTCCGGCTGGTGCGTGCTGCGGGCGTGGAGCGAGAAGGCCCAGCACCCCATCCTCGATATTTATCCCTACGCCACCACCAGCCCGGTGTACATCACCGTGGGTGGCGCGCGCCCGCGTTCTCCCCAAGACGCCGCATATTTCCTGGCGTGGATTGGCCGCATGCAGGAGTCGGTGGAGCAGCACCAGGATTGGAATACTCCGGGGGAGCGCGAGGCGGTGATGAAGATGATTCGCGAGGTGAGGAAGATGTATGAAGGAATGCAAAATGCAAAATGAAAAATGCAAAATGAAAACAACAGCAAAACAGAAACTGACGAATGACAGAACCGGGGCCCATCAGGTCGACGGTCCCTTTTTGCATTTTGCATTTTGAATGTTGCATTTGTGGCGGTAACGTAGCTCCCGCATGTCCCTTCTACTCTTGGCGCTGGTGGTAATGGCAGTGTTGGCTGCGGGGTACTTCACCTACGGCAGCTTCATCGCCCGCCAGTACCGGCTCGACGACCAGAAACAGACACCTGCGGTCGAGCGCAACGACGGCACCGACTTCGTACCCACGCGTCCCTTCTACCTGATGGGGCAGCACTTCAGCGCCATCGCGGCGGCTGGGCCGATTGTGGGCCCCATCGCCGCGTGTCTGGCTTTCGGATGGCTGCCCAGCATCTTGTGGATCACCCTGGGCGTGGTCTTCATCGGGGCGGTGCACGACTTTTCCGCGCTCATCGCTTCGGTGCGGCACGGCGCCGGATCCATCGCCGAGATCGCCCGCCGCAACCTGAGCCGCCGGGCCTGGCTGGCCATGACGGCGTTCATCTACATCGCGCTGATTTACGTAATCGTAGCCTTCGCCGACGTCACCGCTTCCACCTTCGTCGGGAAGACCGAGGAACTGACGGGAGAATTCAGCTTCAACGCGGGAGGAGCAGTGGCCGCGGCCAGCACTCTGTACCTGCTGCTGGCGCTCCTAATGGGTGTGGTGCAGCGGAAGTTCGAGCCGCCGATGTGGCTGGTGACCGTGATCTTTGTGCCGGCAACTCTGGTGACGGTGTGGCTGGGGACCAAGCTTTCCACCGTGCTGGTCTTCGACGTGCCCGCCTGGCACATCGTGATTCTCGCGTACTGTTTCCTGGCGTCGCTGCTGCCCATGTGGTTGCTGCAGCAGCCGCGCGGATATCTGGGCGGATTCGTGCTCTACCTGGTGCTGGGCGTGAGCGTGGCCGGAATCCTGTTCGGAGGCTTTGAAATCCGGCAGCCGGCGGTGCGCGCGGCCACCGCCGGCGCCTCGGCCGCCGAGCAACTCTTGTTCCCGTTCCTGTTCGTCACCATTGCCTGCGGAGCGTGCTCCGGATTTCACGGGCTGGTGTGCGGAGGCACCACCGCGAAACAGATCGAGCGCGAGAGCCATTGCAAGCCCATTGGCTTCGGGGCCATGCTGCTGGAA
>CAYTIL010000005.1:0-72294 GCA_964437985.1 uncultured Acidobacteriaceae bacterium | reverse complement strand
TGGAAAAGACGCGGGCGGAGCCCGCTTGGATCCCGCTTCGCGGGACCCACTTTCCCCCAGCCTCGACCGCGGCCAGCAACCTTCGAGCAGTGTTATGCTCGCAACCCAAAACCCGGAGAAAGTCTCATTATCCGTGGACTAAGAACGGGGGGCAGGTCACGATGATAGTCCACTGGAGGAAGTAAGCCACAGCCTGTCCCAGAGCGAGTTTCAGCCCGATGTTCAGGTTCACGTAGTTGTGCAGCACAAATGCGCAAACCACGAAAATGCCAATGAGAACGCCGAAGCGCGCACCTTCCGTAGTGCCCGATCCGCCCTGATGTATCATTGCGAAAATTATGGCGACAACCAGGATCGATATGAAAGTTGCGACCAATCCAATTGGCATAACAGTCATCATTTCTTCCTTAGGTCGGAATACGGCCGGGTACTTGTGGCCTTCTTTGATAAGAGCTGGCACCAGCCACAACACCAAGAAACCAAAGGCAAAAGACGCGACCATGCCACCAAGCGCCGCCAGCCCGAGACGTGAATAGTTCATTTGCACTCCTTTACAAATTGCGGATCAAAATCACAGTCGGTTCGGCAGGACTGGTTCGCCCAAACAAATGATGATTTTGGTAGGGCGAGATATTGAGACTCCTCTTTGCATTAGATTTCGAATATTGCTCATTAATATCTGACCTCGGACTCACATAGAATTTACGCGAGAAAACTCGATGCTTGGCTTATTAACCAGAATTTCCATTCTGCGCTCACAACCGTATGAACACTGGCGTTAATTCCATCATACGGTCACCTACGCCAACTTCAAAAGGAAATATGGGTTAAGATGCGCCCACTGTTTGATCAGCTCTGGAACCAACCCGCGCGTCGCACCGGGACAGCAAATCGGCCATTACCGGATCCTCAGCCTGCTGGGCGCCGGCGGCATGGGAGAGGTCTACCGTGCCCACGACCCAGGGCTGGACCGGGAAGTGGCCATCAAGGTCCTGCCGGCGGGCTTCGCCTCCGACCCCGACCGATTGCGGCGCTTTGAGCAGGAAGCGCGCGCAGCCGCGGCGCTCAATCACTCCAACATCATCGCCATCCACGAACTGGGGCTCCACGAAGGCGCGCCCTACGTGGTGACCGAAGTGCTCGAGGGCCAGACGCTGCGCGACCGTCTGCGGGAGAGCCCGATCCCGGCGCGCAAAGCGGTGGAATATGCCCAGCAGATCGCCCGCGGATTGGCGGCGGCGCACGATAAAGGAATTGTTCACCGCGATCTGAAACCGGAGAACCTGTTCGTTCTGCGCGACGGCACGGTGAAGATACTGGATTTCGGTCTGGCGAAGCTGATCCGGCCGGAAGCATCCGATCTCCCCGGCGAGGCACCCACCATGCCCAGCCAGACCGACCCGGGAATGGTGATGGGCACCATGGGCTACATGTCGCCCGAGCAGGTGCGCGGCCTCGTAACCGATCACCGCACGGACATCTTCACCCTGGGCGGGATTCTCTACGAGATGCTCAGCGGCCGCCCCGCCTTCCAGGGCGACACCCCCGCGGACACGGCCAGCGCCATCCTGCGCGAGGAACCGCCCGAGCTTTCGGAAGCCACGCGCAACCTGCCGCCCGGCGTGGAACACATCATCCGCCACTGCCTGGAGAAAAATCCAGCGGAGCGCTTTCAGTCGGCCCGCGATCTGGCCTTCGACCTGGAGCGGCTCTCCGGCACCTCGGGTTCGACCTCGGCGGTGCGGGCGGTTGAGGATGCCCGCACTCGCTCGCTCTGGAAGCCAGTGCTGGCGGCAGCGCTGCTGTTGGCGTTAGTGGCTGCTGCGTTCATGGCAGGCAAGAAGACGAGTGGTGGTACGGTGCTGACTAGCAGCGGGTCCACGCGTCTCACCTTCCGCCGCGGCTTTGTGTGGACGGCGCGTTTCGCGCCCGACGGCAAGACGATTGTTTACGGAGCGACCTGGGACGGAAAACCGATGGAGATTTTCACCACGCGACCGGAGAGCCCGGAGTCGCGCTCGCAGGGCTTCACCGGTGCAGACGTGCTTGCGATTTCGCCGTCGGGCGAACTGGCCATCCTGGTCAACCACCGCTTCGGCCAGACGTTCGCCTCACGCGGCACGCTGGCCCGTGTGCCACTCACCGGCGGTGCACCGCGCGAAGTGCTGGATGATGTAGCCGAGGCCGATTGGTCCCCGGATGGCTCCAATCTGGCCGTAGTCCGCTATACCCCGCAAGGGGGACAGCAACTGGAGTACCCGGTGGGCAAAGTGCTGTATCGCACCGCCGAAGGCTTCATCGGCAACATCCGGATATCCCCCAAGGGTGACCGCATCGCGTTCCTGGATCATCCTTTTGCCGGCGACGACCAGGGTTCGGTGGTGGTAGTGGACCTGGACGGTAAGGTGACGCGACTGGGGGACAGCTGGTCGGAACGCGGCCTGGCGTGGTCGCCGGACGGCAAGGAGATCTGGTACACCGCGGCCCGCGATTCCACTGAAGCCGGCCGCTCGGTTTATGGGGTCACGCTCGGCGGCCAGGTGCGGCTGGTGTATCGGGACGTGGGCGCGGTGGTTCTCCATGATGTGAGCCGCGATGGCCGTGTCCTGCTGGGCCATGAGGCCGAGCGTCGGGGCATCATCGCCATGACGCCCAACGATCCTCAAGGACGTGACTGGTCGTGGTTTGACCGCTCGTATGTTCGCGACCTCACTCCCGATGGCAACACAATCCTTTTTGACGAGACGGGCGAAGGTGGAGGGTCGGGGTACTCGGTGTTCCTCCGTCGGCTGGACGGATCGCCTCCCGTCCGGTTGAGCGATGGGCAGGGCATTGCCCTCTCCCCAGATGGGAAATGGGCGCTGATTCGAAGGGGCGACGGCAGTATTCACGGCATTCCCACCGGGGCTGGAGAGGCGCATCCCCTTCAGGCAGGGCGTGTGCCGGCGGTTCTTGGAGTGGCAGGTTGGTTTCCCGACGGCAAGCGCGTCTTCGTCACCGCCGGGCAGCAAGCCGGGGAACGCAAGGCGTTCAGCATGGATTTTCCCAACGGCCAGCCCAAACAGATCTCCTCGGAAGTATTGCTTCCGCAGCCGGGCGGCCGCAACGTGGTGATGATGCCGGACGGAAAGTCGGTGGCTTTGGTGGCGACGGCATCAGGGAGCTGCTTCCTGCAACCTATCGAGGGTGCTGGCGCGCGGCCGATTCCCTGCCCCACCGGGCGGGTGGGAGGCGTCTCCAGCGACGGTAGGACCTGGTACGTTCGCGAGGGAGGTATTCCGGCGCAGCTCTACCGTGCCGATATTCTCAGCGGGCGCAAAGAGCTCTGGAAGGAAGTGGCGCCGCCCGACGCTGCCGGCACCTACCGCATGGACAATTTCCTGGTAACTCCCGACGGCAAGACCTACGTTTATACCTACCGCCGCATCCTTTCCGACCTGTACCTGATCGAGGGTCTGAAGTAGTGCGCCGGAGAGGCTTCAGGGAACCCCTGCGGTTTCGATTTCGACCGGCACACAGGCCGATCGTAGCGAGTCGGGAGAAGCGTTCAACCGAGGTCTAGTGGATGGGGGTGGTTCTGCGTTTGGCTCCGGCTTCGCTGCACCAGTCGCACTGCTCCAGGCCGGAGCTCCGGGCGAAGCAGTGGTAGCACTCCTTCTGTTCCGGATCCACGTAGAAGCGCGAGCAGCGCGGACAGGAAACATTGCCGCGGGCTTCGGTTTCGTGGTCAATGGAGAACTGGAACTGGCACATCTCGCACATGGCGGGACTTAAGGCTACCACGAACTGTAGGGCGTGCCCTCGGAGCTGATGAATTCCGAGCCGCTGTGCAGGTCCACGATGCCGGGCTGCTGCTGGTCCACGCTCATCAGCGATTCTTCCTGCACCTCCACCCAGGTTTCGCGGGTGGTGGTAATGTCCACGGGAATGTCGCGCAGATAGCCGGAGGACACCAGGTCCTGCAAGGATTGCGGGGCGCGCTGCTTGTCGAGAGTGAACTGCTGGATCAGCACGCGCATGGTGGTCAGGTTCTCCTTCAGCACCGCCTCACGCGAACGCAGGATGACCCCGTTGTAAATAGGAACGGCAGTCGAGATGAGGATCAGGATGATGCTGATCACGATCATCAGCTCGATCAGGGTAAAGCCGCGCGCGGATTGTCGGTTTCGCGTCATCAGGGACAAAGCTCGCCTCACCATTCGTTGTACTTGCTCCCGTCGAGGGCCGTGCCCTCGGATTTGGTATAGACGTCGAAGACGTTGTCGCCGCCCCAGGAGCGGGAGTCCGGGTCGTCCTGCATGGAGCGCAGTCCCCATTCGGCGGATCCGGTCATGGGGTCGTTGGGGATGCGCCGCAGGAAGCGGACCTTCTTGCCGCCCACGTCCACGCCCTCGACCAGGGTTTCCAGGTCGGGTGGATAGCCTTCGCTGCCCACCTTGATCTGGAAGGCGCCGCGATCGGCGGCGTCCTTGTAGCGGTCAATGGCGCCGCGCATCTCCCACAGCGCCATGCGCAGATTGCGTTCGCGCTCCCGATAGATGCGCACCCGCGCCATGGGGATCGCCGCTCCGGTCAGGATAAGCAGGATGGTGACTGCCACGATCAGCTCCACCAAGGTGAGGCCGCGGGCGGAGTGGGATCTGCGCATGGACACTATTTTCTCACCACGGAGACACGGAGGCACGGAGAAAGAATTTGGTAAATGGGTAATTTTGTAATTTGGTAATTGGGTAATTTGGAAATTTGGTAATTGAAGACCAGGCGCTCGTGCGGCCGTAAATTACCAAATTACCAAATTACCCATTTACCAAATTCCCTCACTTCACCGTCACCGCCACCGCCCCCGACGTGCCGGCCGGCACTTGATTCCCCGCGGCATCGCGCGCGCTGGGCCGGGCCATGGCCAGAGAGCCCTGTCCGGGAGCGCGGGCCACGAAGGTCAGAGTAAAAACGTTGCCCTCGCCGGACGCGCCGCCCGAGCCCGGAGGGCGGGTAGCGGTAATCTGCAGCGTGCCGCTGGCAGAGTCGTCCCGGTGCACCAGGGCCACAGCCTGCCCGTCGCGCGACAGGAATCCTCCGTTGGACACATTGACCAGTTGCAGCACGGCGGCATCGTAAATCACCTGGCTAGTGATGGAATGCAGGTTCTGCGCGCCCGCAACGGTCACGTTCACCACGAACGATCCACCCACCGGCTGCGCGATGGTCGCCGGTTCAAAACCCAGGCGCACTTCGGAAGCCGCGACCGGCGTGCTGGAAGCCGGCTGCGTGGCCCCGGCTGGCCGGGGCGCGGCGCCGTTGCCCGGAGCGGAGCCTGCGGGCTGGCGCGGACCAGGCGCCATGGCGTTGTTCTGTGGCGGGGGTGAAGCACGGCGCAGATCGATGCCCGTTCCCGTCCCCACCGACAGCGCGCGCAGGTTGAGATCGGTGAGTTCCTGGGAGCGCACGATGCGCGGCACCAGCGCAAACAGCATCTCGTTCTCCGCCTTCTCCGTGTGCTCGGTGGCGAAGAAGTACTTGAGGAAAGGAATCTGGCCGAGCCCCGGGATACCGCGCATGGACTTGACGTCCGCCTCTTCCAGGATGCCGCCCATCAGGTTCACTTCGCCTTCCTTGAGGCGGATTTCATGCTCGATCTTGCGCTGCCCGATGACCGGTTGATCGATGCCACCGATGTTCACCCGCGAAGTGACAGCGGAAATGTCGAGCATCAGCTTGAGGGTGATCTCGCGATTAGCGTGGACCTTGGGCGTGATGTCGATATTGACGCCCACGTCTAAGTATTGGAACTGGGTGTTCACCAGAGGGTTAATACCCACGCCGCCGATGCCGGGCTGGAACGATCCTGTGGCCACAGGCACGCGGTCGCCGATCTTCAGCGACGCCTTCTGCCCATCGAGCGCGCGAATCATGGGGTTCTGGAGGATCTTGCTGGTCGAATCGGTGAACAGGAAATTGGCGGTGACCGCGGGAATGGTGACGATGAAGTCGCTCGCACTCAGATTCGACAGCTGGTTCAGATTGATGCTGCCCGGGGTGCCGGTGGTGGTCGTGGCCCCGCCGACGCCGGTGGTGGTGGCGGTGCCCAGCAACTGGATGCTGGTGCTGGTGGGTGGGTTGATGCCCAGGTCGCGCAGCTTGTCGCGGCGCACTTGCATCACCGCCACCTCAACGATCACTTCGGGTTTGGCCTTGTCGATGTCGTTGATAAGCTTTTCCGCCAGCGCCACCTGGTCAGGAGTGCCGCGCACCACCACCGCGCTCTGTGAAGGCAGTTGCTGCACCCGCGCCAGTTCCAGGATTTGCCGCAGGGTGTTGACCACGTCCTGCAGCTCGGTGGGCGCCGAAAGATTGCTGAGATAGAACGTGCGGATCACGTTCTGCTCCAGCTCTTTGCGCTTGGCGGTGGTGTCGGCGGCCACGAAGATGGTGTTGGAGGTCACCGGGCGCCAGAAGGTCTTGGATTGCAGGGCCAGGATTTCCAGCGCCTGGGCCAGGGTAACGCTGTTCAGCTCGATGGGAATGCGCCGGGAAACATAATCGGGATCGAAGAGCACGTTGATCGCCGCCAGCTTGCCAATGGTCTGGTAGATGACCTTGGTGTCCTCGGTGAGTTTCAGCGTGATGGGAACGTCGGAGATGGCGGCCAGGTCCACCGGACCTCCGGCTTCTTCCACTCGCCGGCTCAAGGAGCTCTGAGGAAGAACCGCCGGTGGCTTGGCCTGCTGCTCCATCAGCATGCGGGTGCGGCGGACCTCCTGCTGCGCCATGAAGTTCGAGGGATCGAGGGCGGTGGCGCGCTCAAACTCGACCAAGGCTTCGGCCAGCTTGCCCGCTTCACGCAGCAATTGTCCCTTGTTAACGATGGTGGCCGCGGCCAGGAAGCGGGCGCGCTGCATGGCCAGCCGGTAACGGATTTCCTTGGGCTTGAGCTCGAAGGCCTGGCGGTAGGCTTCGTAGGCGGCCTCGTAGTTCTGGCGAGCCTCGGCGTCCTTGCCCTGGTTGTGGAACGTCTTGGCCTTGTCGGCGGCCAAAGCGGGCAACGCGACCAGCAAGGCTGCCAGCAATGTCGCCAGGCGGAATGCGCCTCTCATGGAGCTCCTTGACGCAACGGGCTTGGGCTGCTTCTCCGGCAGCCGGCTCAGCCCCCAATCTGCGTACGGCTGCGCGGAAAGCCGGATTATAGCACCTGCCCGAGTGCAGTCCTCAGCGCGTCCCGGCGGCTGTGCTAGCATGAAAATTTCGTCCCAGCGCAAAGACGCATCCATGCCTCGCCCGACTTCCCATCAGGTCAAACCCGTCAAGGAGAAGTCGCCGCGGCGCGATCCCACGGCCGCCGGCCTGCGCGATGCCTCCGTCAACCGTGCCGCCGGACACAACTACTTCCTGCTGGAGAAGCTGGAAGCCGGGCTGGTGCTGACCGGCACCGAAGTCAAGGCCATCCGCGCTGGCCGCGCCAACTTGAAGGACGCCTATGGCATCCTCAAGGACGGCGAGTTATGGCTGCTCAATGCTCACATCGGCGCCTACGAGCACGGCAACATCTATAATCACGCTCCGTTGCGCACCCGCAAGCTGCTGGTGCACCGCGACGAGCTGCGCAAGCTGCTGGTCAAGACTCAGCAGCGCGGGCTGACCCTGATTCCCACGCGGCTCTACTTCAAGAACGGCCGCGTGAAGTGCGAGCTGGCCGTGGCTCGCGGCAAACAGCTCTGGGACAAACGCGAAACCGAGCGCCGCCGTACCGCCGACAAAGAAGCACGCGAGGCGATTGCTAGAAGCAGGCGCTAGTCGTTGGTCGGCAGCAATAAGCAGTGAGCATTAGGTGAGAATGATAACGCCATGAAAACTACACTGTCATTCATTGCTCCGTCGGAAGTCGAAACTGAATGCCTGGCCGTGGCTGTGCTCGACCAGGGAGAAAAAGACAAGCCCGCGCCGGTCGTGCAATCGGCCGACAAAGCGGTGCAAGCCGCCGCGGCCGACGTGATTGCCTCCGGTGAAGTTACCGGCAAGCCCGCGGAGACCGTTGTGGTCCATCGTCCGCAGGGCTTGAAGGCCAAGCGCCTGCTGCTGGTGGGTTGTGGCAAGGCCAAGGGCTTCGCCCACCCCGAGCTGCGCAAGCTGGCAGGAGGCGCCGTCCGCTTGATGAAGTCGAAGAGCGTGCGCAGCCTGGCGCTGGTGGCACCGGAGTCGATCGCTGCGCCCGAAGCGGTGCGCGCCCTGGTGGAAGGCGCCTTTGTCGGCAACTTCGATCCCGATACCTACAAGAGCGATCGCAAGGACCAGCTCCTGGACGCGCTCACGGTGATCGTGTCCGCGGGCCTGGACCGCGCCATGGTGGAGAAAGCGATGAACGATGCGCGCATCGTCGGCGAGTCGCAGAACTTCACCCGCGAGCTGGTGAACGAGCCCGGCAATCGCATGACGCCCACCACGCTGGGCGAACGTGCCCGCAAGATGGTGGAGAGCGTAGGGTCGCCGCACTTCACGTGTGAGGTCCTGGGGCCGGACAAAATCAAGGAGCTCAAGATGGGCGCGTTCTGGAGCGTGGCCCAAGGGTCGGACGAGCCTCCGGCGCTGATCGTGTTGCGCTACACGCCGCCGGACGCCCCGGAGAAACCGGTGCTCGGACTGGTGGGCAAGGGCATTACCTTCGACTCGGGCGGAATTTCCATCAAGCCCTCCGAGGGCATGGAGAAAATGAAGTACGACATGGCCGGGGGCGCGGCCATGATCGGCGCCATGCGCGCCATCGCCCTGCTCAAGCCGCGGGTGCGGGTGATCTCACTGGTGTGCGCCAGCGAAAACATGCCTTCAGGCAAAGCCCAGAAGCCGGGCGACGTGCAGATTGCCATGTCCGGCAAGTCCATCGAGATCATCAACACCGACGCCGAGGGGCGCCTGGTTCTGGCCGATGGCCTGTTCTACGCGCGCCAACTGGGCTGCACTCACCTGGTGGACGCGGCCACGCTCACCGGGGCCTGCGTGGTGGCGCTGGGCATGGTGAACGCCGGCATCTTCGCCAACGACGAAGACCTGTACACGCGCTTCCGCGCGGCGCTCGACCGCGCCGGCGAAAAAATGTGGCGCCTGCCCCTGGACGACGATTACAAGGAGCTGATCAAGAGCGGCATCGCCGACATCGTCAACAGCGGCGGCCGCTGGGGAGGCGCCGTCAGCGCGGCCATGTTCCTCAAGGAATTCGCCGAGGAGACGCCGTGGATCCACCTCGACATCGCCGGCGTCGCCTGGATGGAGGAGCAGAAACCCTGGATCGCGAAAGGGCCGTCGGGGGTCGCGGTGCGCAGCCTGGTGGAGTTTGTGCGGGGATTCGAGAGTTAACTCTTGCCGCGGATTTACGCGGATGAACGCGGATAAAAAGATTTGGTAATTGGGTGATTTGGTAATTGCCATGTGTGTGGGCGTGGTGATGGTGGTGGGTGAGGGGCTGTGCTATCAATCGCACCCCATCCTTCGCTACGCCGCCGCGGGTTGGCTCCGTTTCACCTGTTTGTCATGCTCTACGAAGAGCCCACGCTGACAGGTAACCACTCCAATTACCAAATCACCAAATTACCAAATTACCAAATCCCTTATCCGCGTTCATCCGCGTAAATCCGCGGTAAGTAAAGCGCCTTCACATTACCGGCGGGCACTCGATGCCCAGCAGCTCCAGCGTGCGCACCAGTTCGCGGCGGACGACCGCGGCGGTGGCCAGCAGGAACTTGCGGCGCCCGGCATCTTCTTCTGTCAGGATGTGGTGACGGTGGTAGAAGTTGTTGAAGAGCTGGGCCAGTTGAAAAGCGTGTTTGGCGACGAAGGCGGGTTCGGTGGTGGCGATGGCCTGCTCCACCACGAACGACAGCTTGGCCGCCGCCAGCCAGAGCTCCCAGATTTCGGTCCCGGCGTCGCCGGATAGAAACTTCTCGTAGTCCACACTCTCCGCCAGCGCCGCTTCCGGCTCAACGTTTGCTTTGCGGAAGATGTTGGTGGCGCGGACCACGGCGTATTGCGCGTAAGGTCCGGTCTCGCCTTCAAAGCTCAAGGCGTCGGCGAAATCGAAGGCAATCACCGAGCCCTTGGTGAAGCGCAGCATGAAGTAGCGCAGCGCGCCCAGGGCGATCAGGGTGGCGATGCGGGTGCGTTCGCCGGCGTCGAGTTCGCGGTGGCGGGCGTCCACTTCCTGCTGGGCTTCGCGGATAAGGATGTCCATCAGGTCATCGGCCTTCACGCCGCGGCCCTTGCGCCCGGCCACTTCGATGTACGCGCGGCCGCTGTCTTCGGCGGAAAGCGTGTAACCCAGTTCTTCGGCGCAGCGCGGAGTGAGCGCCACCATCTCGTAGGAGAAATGGGTGTAGCGCGCGGCCTGCGCGGTGTGGCCCAGGGCGCGCAGCGCCTCGATGACGTTGTTCTGCGGGTCGGCCTGGCGCGAGTCAATGACGTTGTAGATGGCGGACACGCCGCCGAAGTTGGGGTGCCCGGCCTCGCCGGCTTCGGCTGACATCCAGCACTGGTGCCCGTCCTGGTAGCGATAGAACGGCCGGTAGCCGAAGTCGCGTCCCAGCAGCCCGAACTTCCACAAGTGATACGCGATGTCCTTGCCCACGTAGGTCACGGTGCCGCTCGAGCGCACGATCACCTTCTGATCTTCCTCCGCGGTCTCCGGGCCCTCCGTGGTTTGCTTTTTTCCCCGCTGCATTACCCAGCAGCCCGCGTTCTTGCCCTGAGTTTCCAGGCGAAGCACGCCGCGCTCCTTGAGCTGGGCGAAGGCGGCGTCCCAGAACTTCAGGCGCAGGATCTCGCTCTCCCGCGGCAGGAAGTCATACTGGATGCCCAGCCGCTCCATGGTCTTCAGGTGGCGCCCGACGATGTGGGTGGAAACCAGGTCGGCCATCTCCGACGTGGGATTGTTCCCGGCCTCGATGCGATGCAGGGCGGCCAGACGCGCTTCGGTGTTCTTCTTGTCTTCTTCGTACCACTTCGAGACGCGGGTGTAGAGGTCCCAGCAGGTGTAGTCGAAGCGTGGGTCCTGCGCGATCTGCTCGGCAACTTCGGTCAGCGACTTCCCTTCCAGGTGTTCGAGGCCGACAATGACGTCGGCCACCTGGACGCCGGTGTTGTCAATGTAGTTCTGCACCGCGACGCTGCGTCCCGCGGAACGCAGCAGGCGCACGAAGGTGTCGCCCAGGAGAGCGTTGCGCAGGTGCCCGATGTGCGCCGCCTTGTTGGGATTGATGGAGGTATGCTCCACCAGAATCTTTTCGCCCGACGCTGCCGGGGCCGCGGTTGCGGTCGTCTTTTTGGCTTGGGCCAGCGCTTCGGCGAACTCGGCCCGCTTCACACGGGCGTTGATGTAGCCGGCTCCCGCGGCCTCCATTTTCTCGAAGCCCGCAACCGGGCCGATGCCGGCCACGATCTCCTGCGCGATCTGTTTGGGGGCTCGGCGCAGCTTTTTGGCCAGCTCAAAGCACAGCGGCAGCGCGTATTCTCCCAACTCCACGCGCGGCGGCTGCTCCACCACCAGTTGCGGTAGGTCCAGGTCATGCCTGGCGCGTAGGAAGGCCGCCATCTGCGTGGCCAGCCGTTGCTGGAAGGTGCGATACATTCGTGGAAGTCCTAACCGCGCGAGAAAAATCGAGCGATTATAGCAAACGCGGATTTTACGCTGGTTTGACGCCGCCTAAACCCTCCCCTATGATGAAATCTTCCCGCCAGTTGCGACGCGGAGCCACCATGCGCATCGCCTACCTCGACTGCTTTTCCGGCATCAGCGGCGACATGTTTTTAGGCGCACTGGTGGCCACCGGAGTGCCGGCAGAACTGCTGGAGAAGACCGTCTTTGGATTGGGGATTGACGCGCGGCTGGAAGTTTCCCGCGTAGTGCGCAGCGGCATCAGCGCCACCAAGGTGGACGTGCTGGTGGGCGGCGAGAAAGACCGCCCGCGGGAGGTCGCTCCTGAGCATCAAGACCCAAGGCATCATCACGATCACGGGCAGCACGATCACGAACACGGGCACGCGCGGGCGGGGTCGCCCGCTTCCACACAGGAACACGAGCATCCACATCGCGGCTTGAAGGAGATCCACGAGATCATCGGTCGCGCGGCCATCTCCGAGGGCGCGAAGAAAACCGCGCTGGACATGTTCCAGAAGCTGGCCGCGGCCGAAGGCAAGGTTCACAACCTCAGCCCGGAGGAAGTCCACTTCCACGAAGTAGGCGCGGCCGACGCCATCTGCGACATCGTCTGCGCTGCCGTGGGCGCGGAAGCACTGCACGTGGATGAATGGGTGTCGTCGCCGCTGAACGTGGGCAGCGGCACGGTAGTCTGCGAGCACGGACGCTTCCCGGTCCCGGCTCCGGCCACGGTGGAACTGCTGCGCGGGGCTCCGGTGTATTCGTCGGGCATCGAGGCGGAATTGGTAACGCCCACCGGGGCCGCCATCGTGAGCACGCTGGCGTCGCGATACGCTGCCCTGCCCGCGATCACCATCAAGGCCAGCGGTTACGGCGCGGGCGCGCGCGATTTTCCCGGCCACGCCAACGTGGTGCGCATTACGGTGGGCGAAGAAGCCGGGTCGGAGGCCCGGCCCCACACGGGCGAACTGGAGACGGTGACCGTACTGGAAGCCAATCTCGACGACTTGAACCCGCAAGTGTTCGGCTACGTGATGGAGCGCGCGCTGGCGGAGGGCGCGCTGGAAGTTTTCGGCACCCCGGTGCAGATGAAGAAGAACCGCCCGGGAATGCTGCTCACGCTGCTGGCGCGGCCTGCGGACGGTGAGCGGCTGGCGAAGCTGATCTTCACTGAGACCACGACGCTGGGCGTGCGCATGCGTCAGGACCGGCGCCGCGTGCTGGCCCGCCGCTCGGTGACGGTGCAGACTCGATGGGGTGACATCCGCATGAAGCTGGGCAGCTTGAACGGCAGCGTGAGCAACTTCGCTCCCGAGTACGAGGACTGCCGCCGCCTGGCCGTGGAGCACGGCATCCCCCTGAAAACGGTGATGCAGGAAGCGGTACGCTTGTATCTGGAGCGCCGCCATGGATAGAGATAAGACGGAAAAGCGCAAGTTCTACATCACCACGCCCATCTACTACGTAAACGCGCTCCCCCACGTGGGCCACACCTACACCACCATCGTGTGCGACGCGGTGGCCCGTTTCCATCGCATGCTGGGCAACGACACCTGGTTCCTCACCGGCACCGACGAGCACGGGCAGAAGGTGGAGCGCTCGGCAGCGGCCGCGGGCAAGACGCCGCGCGCGCTCACCGACGAAGTGGCCGCGGCCTATCGCGCGCTGTGGGACCGCATGGGCATCAGCTACGACGACTTTATCCGCACCACCGAGCCCCGCCACCAGCGCGGCGTGCAGGAGCTTTTCCGGCGCCTGCGCGACAAGGGGTTTATCTACAAGGGACGCTACAGCGGCCAGTACTGCACCTTCGACGAGCTCTACGTAGACGCCGCCGGGCCGGGCGCTCCCTGTCCGGAGTGCCAGCGCCCCACGGAAACCGTGAGCGAGGAGAACTATTACTTCAAGCTCTCGGCGATGGAAGACCGCCTGCTTCGCCTGTACAACGAACACCCGGACTTCATTCGTCCGGAGACCCGCCGCAACGAGGTGATGGCTTTCGTGCGCGGCGGGCTGCGCGATCTTTCGGTGAGCCGCACCTCGGTAAAGTGGGGCATCCCCGTGCCCGACGATGAGGCGCACGTGATTTACGTCTGGCTGGACGCGCTGGCCAACTACGCCACCGCGGTGGGCTTCGGCTCGCCCGACAAGAAAGACCGCGAGCGCTACGAGCGTTACTGGCCCGCCGACGTGCACATGGTGGGCAAGGAAATTGTGCGCTTCCACTGCGTGTACTGGCCGGCCTTCCTGATGGCGGCGGAGCTGCCACTGCCGCGCTCCATCGTGGCCCACGGCTGGCTGCTGTTTGAAGAAAACAAGATGTCGAAGTCGCGCGGCAACATTGTGCGCACCGAGACCGTGCTCGAGGTCCTCGGCGCCGATGCCCTGCGTTACTTCCTGATGCGCGAAGTGGTGTTCGGACAGGACGGCGCGTTCTCCCTCGACGCCCTGACCGCGCGTTTCAATGCCGACCTGGCCAACGATTACGGCAACCTGGCCAGCCGCACGCTGGCCATGATCACGCGCTACTTCCGCGCCGAGGTGCCGTATCCCTCGGCCAGCGCGGGGCGCACGCCTGCGGACCAAGCCATCTCCGACACCGCCACGCAGGTCATCGCCACCTACCGGACGTTGTTTGAGGACTACCAGTTTTCGAAAGCCCTCGAGTCAGCGTGGTCGCTCATCGCGGCGGTGAACAAGTACCTGGTGGAGAACGAGCCCTGGGCCGCCGCCGAGAAGGAAGACGAAGAGAGCCGCTCGCGCCTGGCCACCATTCTCTATACCGCGGCGGAAAGCTTGCGCATCGTGACCGCGTTGTTGCATCCGGTGATGCCGGACTCGACGGCGCGCATCTGGACACAGCTTGGACTGGGGACGATCACCAAGGTGCGCCTCGACCAGCTCAAGTGGGGCCAGCTCAAGCACGCCACCAAACTCGGCAAGGTGGAACCGGTCTTTCCGCGAGCCGACAAGTCGGCACTGGAGAAGATGCAGCAGCTCGAAGCGGAGCGCAACGCTCCGGCCGCCGAAAAAGAAAAGAAGGAAGTTCCTGGCGGAGGCTCGCCGCCGCCGTCTGCTCCCGCGGCAACTCCAGCACCGTCCGCAACGCCATCCGCGCCCGCTTCAGACGGGCGCATCTCCATCGAGGACTTCGCCAAAGTCGAGATGCGCGTGGGCGTGGTCAAAGTGGCCGAGAAGGTGAAGGGCGCCGACAAACTACTGCGCCTGGAAGTGGACATCGGCACGGAAGTCCGGCAGGTGGTGGCCGGCATCGCCGAGGCCTACGATCCCGCGACCCTGGTCGGCCGCAAGGTGGTTCTGGTGGTGAACCTGCAGCCGCGTAAACTCCGCGGCCTGGAGTCGAACGGCATGATCGTCGCCGCGTCCTTCGGCGACAAGGGTACGCCCGTGCTCGCTGGGTTCCTGGAAGACGTGCCCGTGGGCGCGCGGCTGAAGTGACGGCGCTCCCGCTGCCGTGAGGCCGTCCCGCAAAGCAGGATCGGGAGCCCGTCGCCGCATACTGACCGAACCGCAGGATCCCCGCTCCTCGACCTAACACAATTCCCAATTTTTCAATGGCTCAAGTACTCTATTGCTCGATTCCTGACCAAGGACGCTCCTTGCTCGACCAGACCATCTCGCACTATCGGATCGTGGAAAAACTGGGCGGCGGCGGGATGGGTGTGGTCTACAAGGCCGAAGACACCAGCCTGGGCCGCTTCGTGGCTCTCAAGTTCCTGCCGGACGATATGGCCCAGAACGCGCAGGCGCTGGAGCGCTTCCGCCGTGAAGCCCGGGCGGCTTCCTCTCTGAACCATCCTGGCATTTGCACCGTGCACGAAATCGGCGAGCACGAGGGCCGGTCCTTCCTGGCCATGGAGTACATGGAAGGAACCACCCTGCGGCACAGAATCGAAGGCCGGCCGCTCGAGAAAGACACTCTGCTGGAACTGGCCATCGAGATCGCCGATGCACTGGACGCGGCGCACTCTCAGGGCATCGTGCACCGGGACATCAAGCCGGCGAACATCTTCATCACCCAGCGCGGGCACGCCAAAGTGTTGGACTTCGGTCTGGCCAAGGTGGCACATGCCACGGCCGGGCCGGCCGAGGCAACGGCAACCGTGCCCAGCGAAGAGCATTTGACCAGCCCCGGCCTGGTGCTGGGAACCATCTCCTACATGTCTCCGGAACAAGCTTTGGGCAAGGAGCTGGACGCGCGCACCGACCTGTTCTCCTTCGGGGTGGTGCTCTACGAGATGAGCACCGGCCTGCGACCGTTTCGGGGAGACACCTCGGCGGCCATCTTCAATGCCATCCTCAACCAGGCGCCTGTCTCACCGACCCAGGTGAACTCCGTACTGCCGGCAAAGCTGGGAGAGATCATCGAGAAGGCGCTGGAGAAGGATCCGCGGCTGCGGTATCAGCACGCCAGCGACATGCGGACGGACCTGGAGCGGCTGAAGCGCGACACGGATTCGGGGCGGGCGGCGGCCTCCGGAGGCGCGGTCCAGGCTGTAGCCGCCGGTTCCGCAGTTGTTTCAACTCGCGCCCAGGAATTGTGGATTGCGGTGCTGCCCTTCAAGAACCCGAGCAGCTCGGACGCGGACTTGCAAGCGCTGGCGGAGGGACTAACACAGGACATTACGACGGGGCTCGCGCGCTTCTCCTATCTTCATGTGATCGCCCGAGATTCGGCGCGGGCCTACGAAAGTCGCGAACCGGACATGAAGGCGGCAGGACAGGAGTTGGGCGCGCGCTATGTGGTCGAGGGGGGAGTGCGGAAATCGGGCTCGAATGTGCGTATCAGCACGCGGGTTCTGGATACGGTCACCGGCGAACATCTGTGGGCGGAGAACTACGACCGCGACCTGGCAACCGCCAGCCTGTTTGAGCTGCAGGACGACGTGACCGCCAAGATCGTTTCGACGGTCGGCGATTCCTACGGGACACTTCCCCGGGCCATGGCGACGGAGGTCAAGCGCCGGCCCATGGAGAGTGCCACACCCTATGAAGCGGTCCTGCGGCAGTTCAGCTACTGGCACATCATCTCGCCCGAGGAGCATCGCGAGGTTCGGGCGTGCCTGGAGCGTGCGGTGGAGCAGGCGCCGGACTATGCCGACGCCTGGGCTTCACTCGCACTGGTGTACCTGGAAGAGTACAAGCACAGTTTCAACGCGCGTCCTGATCCACTGGGCCGTGCCGCAGCGGCTTCGGGCCGGGCGCTTGCGCTCGACCCCGCGAACCATCTTGCCTATTACAGTCTCGCTGCGACCTCCTTTTTTCAGAAAGACTACGAAGCCTTCCGGCATGCGGCCGAGCGAGCGCTTGCGATCAATCCGCTGGACGGCTCCACCAAGGGCTGGATGGGCCTGCTGCTGGCCTATTCGGGAGACTGGGAGCGCGGGCTGGCCATGGCGGCCGAGGCCCGGACGCTCAACCCGCATCATCCGGGCTGGTATCACTTCGGGGACTTCTGGGGTCACTATCGCAAGGGCGAATACCAGCAGGCACTGAACGCCGTGCGCAGAATCAATATGCCCAGCTACTTCCACTGGCACGTTGCTCTCGCGGCTGTGTACGGAGAGCTGGGCCGCACGGAAGAAGCGCGCCGGGCGGTGGGAGAGGTGCTCAAGGCTTACCCCGATTTTCCTGCCAAGGCCCGCGAGGAAGTGGCGAAGTGGCTCGCGCCAGACCTTGTGGAGCATTACATGGAGGGTCTGCGCAAGGGCGGGATGGAGATTGCCTCCGCGGAGGGTGCGACGCGGGAGACTCCACCCGAGGTGAAAGGTGACTCCGGGCAGGCCCGCGCTGCAGGCGCCGATTCGGATTCGGTACGAGTCCGGCAGGGGTTGTGGATCGCTGTCCTGCCGTTCAAGGGACCGGGCGGGGACGCGGACCTGGAAGTGCTGGCCGCCGGTCTCACCGAAGACGTCACCGCCGGGCTCTCGCGCTTCCCTTATCTTCAGGTCGTCGCCCATAACTCGGCGATGGTCTACAAAGGCCGTTCCGTGGATATGCGCACCGTGGGCCACGAGGTGGGTGCGCGTTTCGTGCTGGAAGGCAGCGTGCGCAAGGCGGGTAGCGCGGTTCGCGTCAGCACGCAACTGGTGGACGCCGCCAGCGGCGCCCAGCTTTGGGCGGAGGCCTATGACCGCGACCTCGCTAATCTGGGCATCTTCGCCGTGCAGGACGAGATCATCGACCGGGTGGTGGCAACCGTCGCCGACACCAACGGAGTGCTCTTGCGTTCGATGGCCGCCAGCGTGGAAGTAAAACCCGATGACGAGCTAACCGCCGCGGACTGGGTGCTGCGATACTACGGCTACCGGATGCACCTGACGCCCAAAGAACACGCCAGGCTCCGCGATGGCCTCGAGCGGACTGTGGAGCGCGAACCCGGGCATGCGGTTGTATGGGCCTGCCTCTCCCAGCTGTATAGCGACGAATTCAGATTCCGATTCAACAGGCGCCCGGATGCGCTGGACCGCGCGCTCACGGCGTCACGTCGCTCCGTGGACCTCGAGCGGACCTGCCAACAGGGACATCAGGCTCTCGCGGCAGTCCATTTTTTCCGGCGTGACACCCAGGCGTTTCGCACAGCAGCGGAACAGGCCATGGCGCTCAATCCGCGCAACACAGACACGCTGGGTGAAATGGGACTCATGCTCGTACACATCGGAGACTCCGAACGCGGAGCGACCATTACGCGGCGGGCGATGGACATCAATCCCCACCATGCCGGCTGGTACCACTTCAGCCTCATCTGGGAGAGTTTCAACAAGGGAGATTACGAGAAAGCGCTGGAACACGCCACGCGGGTCAATATGCCGGGCATGTTCTGGCAACCGCTGGTGATTGCTTGCTTATGCGGGCTACTCGGCCGCCGGACCGAAGCCGCCGCCGCTGTGAAGGAATTGCGCATGCTGGATGAAGAGATCGAAGTGAATGTGCGCCATTTCATCGAGTGCTGGCATTACTCCAGCGGCCTGATGGACCGCATCCTGGAGGGGCTCAGCAAGGGCGGGCTGCAGGTTGCCGAATCCGAAGGGGCCGCCCCAGAAGTCGCGCCTCTTCGCGGCGAGCAGGAGGCACAGCGCCGCGATGGTAGTTCCGGCTTCGCACGGCCCTCGGTCGCAGATTCCGGTTCCGTGCAAGCTGGAGGGCAGAGGTTTTGGATCGCAGTCTTGCCCTTCAAGGGGCCGCCTGGAGATGCGGATCTCGAAGCGCTGGCCGAAGGCCTGACCGAAGAAGTTACCACCGGGCTTTCGCGCTTCCCCTATCTCCAGGTTATCGCCCACAACTCGGCGATGGCCCACAAGGGCCGCTCGACGGACATCCGCAGCATCGGCCGCGACCTGGGTGCACGCTATGTGATGGAAGGCAGCGTTCGCAAGCGGGGCCCTGCGGTTCGCGTCAACGCGCAATTGGTGGACGCCTTCAGCGGCGCCCAGCTCTGGGCCGAGACCTATGACCGGGAACTCGGTGACGCCAGCCCCTTCCAGATTCAGGATGACATTACCGACCGCATCGTGGCCACCGTCGCTGATTGCCAGGGAGTTCTGGTTCGCTCCATGGCGGTCTCCATCCGGGAACGGCCGATTGAGGAACTCAGTGTTTCGGAATTGATCGTGCGCTTCCACTCCGGCTATATGCAGCAATTTGTCCCCGCAGAGCACGCACTGCTGCGCGCGGCTTTGGAACGGGCCCTGGAACGCGAACCCAATCATGCAGAAGGTTGGGCAGTGCTCTCCTCCCTCTATACCTTTGAATACTCCGAAAGCACGAACCCGCTTCCGGATCCTCTGGAGCGCGCGCAGCGTGCCGCGCGACGGGCCGTGGATATCGACCCAACCTCTCAGATGGGATGGGGTGAGTTGGCCACAGCGCACTTCTTCGCCCGGGATTTCACTGCCTTTCATCCGGCAGCGGATCGAGCCGTCGCCTTGAACCCGCGTCACAGTACCATTTGCGCCTTCATGGGTGTGTACATGTTCTATACCGGCGAGTGGGAGAAGGGGCACAACCTCGTGCAAAGAATGATGACGCTGAATCCCCAGCATCCCGGCTGGTTCTACATTGTTCCCTGCCATTACCACTACCGCAGGAAGGAGTACGAGAAAGCCCTGCTTGCTGCAAAGCAGATCAACATGCCCCACCATCACTGGACCCACCTGTTCATGGCGGCAGTCTGCGGCCAGCTCCAGCGTAAGCAAGACGCCGCTGCGGCCATTCAGGCTCTGCGCCGGCAGACTCCCCGGTTCCTCGACCTGGCCGTCGTCCGCGAAGACCTTGAAAAATGGATTGCCGACAGGGAACTCAACGAGCACTTGCTGGAAGGGTTGCGTAAGGCCGGGTTCGAAGAAGCCCCGGCCTCTTCGTAGGCTTGCGCAAGACAGGGCTGAGGATTCCCGACCTATAAGGCACGGCTGACACCATGTTCATTGATTCTCACGCCCACCTGGAAATGCCCCAGTTCGATGCCGACCGCGAGGCCATGCTAGTGCGGGCGCGAGACGCAGGCGTCGAAACGATTCTCGCCATCGGCAGCGGCACCGGGCCAGGCTCGCTGGATTGCGCCATCCGCCTCGCCGAGCAGCACGAAGGAATCTACGCCACGATTGGCATCCATCCGCACGAAGCCCGCTTGGCCGACGATGAAGACTTCGCGGAACTGGAATCGCTGGCCCGCGCTCCCAAGGTGATTGCCTGGGGCGAGATTGGTCTCGATTACTTTTACGACCACTCGCCGCGTGAGGTGCAAGCCTCGGTCTTCCGCCGCCAGATGGAGATGGCCCGCGCCGCCAAGCTGCCCATCGTGATTCATTGCCGGCCATCCGACGGCAGCTCGAACGCCTGGGACGACTGCCTTCGCCTGTTGCGGGAGCACTGGGCGACAAACGGCCTGGGCGGCATTCTGCACTGCTTTACCGGAAGCTTGGAGCACGCGCGCGCCGCACTCGACATGGGTTTCCTCATCTCTTTTGCCGGCAACCTTACCTTCCCCAAGGCGCAGAACCTGCGAGACGCCGCTCGCGCGTTGCCGCTCGACCGCTTGCTCATCGAAACGGACTCGCCCTTCCTCGCGCCCGTGCCGCATCGCGGCAAGCGCAACGAGCCTGCATGGGTGCGCGAGGTGGCGCGGCAACTTGGCGAATTGCACGGCCTTTCAGCCGAGGAAGCTGGGCAACGCACGGCGCAGAACTTTCGAAACTTCTTTCGGTTGTGAAACCTGCGAAATGCAGCGCGGCTTCGGGAAACGCGGCCGATGTCATAGACTAGAAGCCATGCTGCTGACCATTGCGACTCCGACCATTGCGACTCCGGTGGGAGAGCGGGCCTTTAGGCCCGCGTCGCAGCTGTAGCGTTAGGCGGCTTTAGCCGCGGGGCTTTTTTGTTGTCACAACAATGGCCGACAATTCCTTTGATGTAGTCAGTAAGGTGGACCCGCAGGAGGTCGTGAACGCCGTTCAGCAGGCGCTGAAGGAAGTCCATCAGCGCTTCGATTTGAAGAACTCCAAGTCGGATATTCAGATCGAAGGCAAAGACGCACTGGTGCTGACCTCCGCCGACGATTACAAGCTTAAGGCGGTGAACGACGTGCTGCAGCAGAAACTGGTGAAGCGCGGGGTCTCGCTGAAGGCGCTGACCTACGGCGCGATTGAGCCGGCCGCGGGCTCGACCGTGCGCCAGCGCATCACCATGCAGCAGGGCATCCCGGTGGAAAAAGCGCGCGAGATCGTGCGCCTCATCAAGGATTCAAAAAAGAAAGTGCAGGTCTCCATTCAGGGAGACTTCGTGCGGGTGAGCGGCAAGGATCGCGACACGCTGCAGCAAATCATTACGCTGCTGAAATCTTCCGACTTCGGCATGGACATGCAGTTCACCAACTACCGGACCAACTGACCTTGAGCACCCAGGCCACCACCACCGCGAAAGAAGTCTTCGAGCTGCTGCGCGACGACCTGGCGGCCATCGAGCAGCAGTTCGGCCACGATACCGTCTCCGAGGTGGCCGCCATCACCGAGATTGGCGCTTACCTGCGCGCGGGCGGCGGCAAACGCATCCGGCCGTCGCTGTTGCTGTTGGCCGCGCGCCTCTACGGCTACCACGGCGACGCCGCCATCCGCCTGGGCGCGGTGGTGGAGATCATCCACACCGCCACCCTGGTGCACGACGACATTATTGACGAAGCCCAGACGCGCCGCGGGCGTCCCGCGGCCAACACCCAGTGGGGCAACTCGCGCTGCGTGCTCACTGGCGACTGGCTCTACATGCAGGCCTTCCGCCTGGCCGTGGCCGAGCGCAACTTCCGCGTGCTCGATGCCCTGGTCCACCTGACCCAGCAGATGGTAGAAGGCGAACTGCTGCAGATGGAAAAGCTGGGCCGCGCCATTCCTCTCGACGATCATCTGGACCTCATCCATCGCAAGACCGCGTGCCTGTTTTCCACCTGCATGCGGATGGGCGGGATCCTGGGCGGCGCCACGGAAAAAGAAGAAGAGGCGCTGGCGGAGTATGGACGCAACCTGGGCCTGGCCTTCCAGATTGTGGACGACTGGCTGGACCTAACCGCATCGGAAGACGTTCTGGGCAAGCCCGTGGGCAGCGATCTGCGCGAAGGCAAAGTGACCTTCGCCGTCATTCATGCGCTGGAACGCTGCGCCGCCGAAGAAAGCGCGCTCATCGAAACGATCCTGCGCGAGCGCGCGTTTCAGAGCGTTTCGCTACAGCAGGTGATCGAGATTTTGAACCGCTACGGGTCGCTCGAAGCCGCCATCGCCGAAGCCCACCACTACGCCGACACCGCCCGCAACGCCATCTGCATTTTCCCTGACTCGGAAATCAAGCGCGCCCTGCTGTGGGCGCCGGAGTTTGTCGTGGAACGCAACAAGTAACTTCGGTTGCCGTTCTACTTCGTAATTACTCCGCACGCGATTCGCGGGCCAGCGTTGCCTGCGGGATCGGTCTTCAGGTCGTCGGCCTTCTCGTGAATCACCAGGGCGGTGCCGCCGCCCGCGTACACGGAGTTTGCGCCGTCGGCCAAGGTGACGTCCGAAGCTTCCATTTTGGTCTTGGCTGTTCCCTTGGCGCTCACCTTGAAGTTCGGCAAGTCGCCGGCATGATGGCCGTCTGGGCTCATCAACCCATGCTTCTTCGCTCCGGGATTGAAGTGCGGGCCGGCGGACTTGAAGGCGTCGGCGGGCGCGGCCGGATCGGCTTCGCACTTGGCGTTCTGGTGGACGTGCAGGGCGTGTTCGCCCGGCGGCAGGTTGCGGAAGTTCACTTGAATTATTGCGCCGTTGCGCCTGTGCTTCAGGGTGGCTGTACCAACACTCTCACCCTTCGCATTTTTGAGTTCGACGGTCTTCTTGGCCGGCTGGGTTGCGGCCTGCAAGCTGCATGTCCACACCAATCCTACCGTCGCTCCAACCAACAGCATTCGCGCGTATGCCTTCATTGCCTGCTCCTCATGAGAGATAGATTACTCAAGCAGCCATTGTAGCGTGGCTTCCCTAGGACGCAGCCGAGGACGGCTGCGCCACACGGCCGCGCCACACGGCGACCTCAAGCGGTCGTGTTGCATCCAATATGGTACGCTTTCGATAGGGACGTTTTTGCGCCGCGCAGGCAGGCCCGTCTCCCTTGATTAGCAGCCTCATTCACCATGATTAACAAACTCCTGGCCAAAATCATCGGCACCCGCAACGAGCGCGAGCTCAAGCGGCTGCGGCCCATGGTGGAGCGCGTCAACGCGCTCGAGCCCGGTGCCCAGGGGCTCAGCGACGCCGAACTGCGCGCCAAGACCGACGAGTTCCGCGCCCGCATTGCCGAAGCCCTCAAGCCCTACGACGCCGAGGTGGAACAGGCCGTCGAGACCGGCGACCCCGACCGTGTGCGCGACGCGGAAGCGCAGCGCGAGGCCGAGCTCGCGCGGGTGTTGGATGACCTGCTGCCCGAAGCCTTTGCCGTGGTGCGCGAGGCCGGGCGGCGGGTGCTCCAGATGCGTCACTTCGACGTGCAGCTCATCGGCGGACTGGTGCTCCACCAGGGCCGCATCTCCGAGATGAAGACCGGTGAGGGCAAAACGCTGGTGGCCACGCTGCCCGTGTATCTCAACGCCCTCACCGGCCGCGGCGTGCACGTGGTGACCGTAAACGACTACCTGGCCAAGCGCGACTCGGAGTGGATGGGGCAGCTCTACCGCTTCCTGGGACTGAGCGTGGGCGTGATTGTGCACGGCCTCGACGACGAGCAGCGCCGCGCCGCCTACGCCGCCGACGTTACCTACGGCACCAACAACGAGTACGGCTTCGACTACCTGCGCGACAACATGAAGTTCGACCTGAAGGAGTGCGTGCAACGCGGCCATAACTTCGGGATCGTGGACGAAGTGGATTCCATCCTGGTGGACGAAGCGCGCACCCCGCTGATCATCAGCGGAGCCAGCGAGGAGTCGACCGACAAGTACTACCGCGTGAACCGCATCCTCCCCAAGCTGGAGAAGGGCGAGGAGATCAAGCAGGGTGAGGACAAGATCCTCACCGGCGACTACGTGGTGGACGAAAAGCACCACACCATAACGGTCACCGACGCGGGCTGGGAGAAAGTGGAAAAACTGCTGGGCATCGGCAACGTTGCCGACCCGGAAAACTGGGCGCTGAAGCACCACGTGGACACGGCGGTGAAGGCGCACTCGCTTTACAAGAAGGACGTCCACTACATCGTCAAGGACGGCGAAGTGATCATCGTGGACGAGTTCACCGGGCGGCAGATGCCCGGGCGCCGCTGGTCCGACGGCCTGCACCAGGCGGTGGAAGCGAAAGAAGGGGTCACCATCGAGCGCGAGAACCAGACGCTGGCCACCATCACCTTCCAGAATTATTTCCGCATGTACAAAAAGCTGGCGGGCATGACCGGCACCGCCGAGACCGAGGCCGCGGAGTTCGACAAGATCTACAAGCTGGACGTCATGGTGATCCCCACCAACTGCACTCTGCTGCGCGAAGAGCACGCCGACGTGGTCTTTCGCACCGAGCCCGAAAAGTACAACGCGGTCACCGACGAGATCCTGCAGTTGCACCAGACCGGCCGCCCGGTGCTGGTGGGCACCACGTCCATCGAAAAGTCTGAACGGTTGGACGCGCTGGTAAAGAAAAAGGGCATCAAGACTGTGGTGTTGAACGCCAAGTATCACGAGAGCGAAGCCGAGATCGTGGCCCAGGCGGGCCGCAAGGGCAGAGTGACCATCGCCACCAACATGGCGGGCCGCGGCACGGACATCCTGCTGGGCGGCAATCCCGACTTCATGGCCAAGCAGGAGTGCGTGAAGCGCGGCCTGGCGCAGAAGGTCAAAGTGGCGGAAGGCGAAATCATCGCCCGCGCCTCCTCGCCCGATCACACTCTTTTCTACTACCAAGGCGCGGAGTACGAAGTGGCGTCGGCGCAGTGGAGCGAAGTCTTCCAGCGCCACAAGCAACTAACCGACGCCGAGCACGAGCAGGTGGTAGCGGTGGGCGGGCTGCACATCCTGGGCACCGAACGTCACGAGGCCCGCCGCATCGACAACCAGCTCCGCGGACGCTCCGGCCGCCAGGGTGATCCGGGCTCGTCGCGCTTTTATCTGTCGCTGGAAGACGACCTGATGCGCATCTTCGCGCGCGAGTGGGTGTCCAACCTGCTGCAGCGCCTGGGCATGGAGGAGGGCATCCCCATCGAGTCGCGGCTCATCACCCGCCGCATTGAAGCGGCGCAGAAAGCGGTGGAGTCGCAGAATTTCGAGGCCCGCAAGCACATCCTGGAATACGACGACGTGATGAACAAGCAGCGCGAGGCGGTGTACGGCCTGCGCCGCCAGTTGCTTTCCGGTTTGGACCAGAAGGACCTGATCGTGGGCGAGAACGGCTACGTGGCCGCCATCCTCTCCGACCTGCTGGAACAGTGCGCTCCGGAAAAAGCCCACCCCGACGACTGGGACATTACCGGGCTACGCAACCACGTGATGACCCGTTTCGCAGTGGACATGCAGGCCGAGGCCATCCGCCCGGAGCAGCTCAGCCGCACCGAACTGGGCGACGCCATCTTCGAGAAGCTCCGGGAACGCTACCAGGGCAAGGAAAAACTGATCGGCCCCGACGCCATGCGCTACCACGAACGCATGGTCATGCTCAGCGTGCTCGATGCGCAGTGGAAGGACCACCTGCTCAGCATGGACCACCTGAAGGAGGGCATCGGGCTGCGCGGCTACGGGCAACACGATCCGCTGGTGGAGTACAAGCGCGAGTCCTTCCAGATGTTCGAGGACATGATGCAGCGCTTCCAGGACGAGACCGTCCGTTACCTGTACCTGATGCAGGTGGTGGAAGCGCCGGCGCCGGTGCCCGCCGCTGCGGAGCGCGCGCCCGCGCGGCCGCGCGCCACCTCCATCGACGATTTCGAGGAAGAATTCCAGCGCCGCAAACGTCGCGAACTGGAAGCGGCGCGACTGGCCGGCTCGGGCGACTACCAGCCGGTGCAGCAGGTAGTACGCTCCGCCGCCCGCGTCGGCCGCAACGATCCCTGCCCCTGCGGCTCAGGAAAGAAGTACAAGAAGTGCTGCGGGGCGGGAGCGTGAAGGCTCGCTGGTAGCCCGGCCGCCCTCGGCCGGGCCTCCCGTCAATTCCCCATCCGTTATACAATCTCCGCACTTACCCGCCCCGGAGGTCTGCCATGCTGGCCGCAAGACTGGTCAATCTGATTGAAGCCCACTCCGAGCCGCTTTCCCAGGGACTGCTGAACAAGCTGCTCGTCTCTGAGCGCACCGCCGACCTGCGCAAGGTCCCGGTGGACGAACTCCGAGAGCGCACCTACGAAATCTACCGCAACTTGAGCGACTGGCTGCTGAACAAGACCGAAGCCGACATCGAGCGCCGCTACGTGGAACTCGGGCAGCGCCGCGCCCAACAGGGCGTGGCCTTCAGCCATTTCCTGTGGGCCCTGGTTGCCACCAAGGCCCACCTGCACGAGTTCCTGCGCCGCGAAGGCATGGTGGAAAAAACCGTGGAGCTGCTGGGCGAAGTGGAACTGCTGGAGGCGCTGGACCAGTTCTTCGATCGCGCCTTGTACTACGCCTCGGTGGGTTACGAGCGCGCGCGGTCCACCCGAGCCGCCTGAGAACCTGCCCTGCTATTCCGGGCAGCCGGAGTCGCGCTCATAATTCCCCTGTGGCCCCTGCCGACCTGCGCACGCGTGCCCTTTTCCTCGACTACCTGAAAGTCGAGAAGGGCCTGGCGCGCCTGACTATCTCCGCCTACGGGAGCGACATCGGGCAGTTTGCCGAGTTCTTGCAGCGCAAGAAAAAACGCACGCTAGTGGAGACTCGGCGCGAGGATGTACGCGGCTTCCTGGATCAGTTGTATGCCGGCGCCGTCGAGGGACGCTCGGTGGCGCGCAAGCTCTCCACGCTCCGCCACCTCTACCGTTATCTGCTGCTCGACCGCCACATCACTCGCGACCCCACGTTGAATCTCGAAACACCGCGGCAGTGGAAAGTCCTGCCCAAGAGCCTGGCCAAGGACGAAGTGGAAGCCCTGCTGCCCGGACCGCGCCGCGCTTCCCTGCGCAAGGAATCGGCAGCACTCACCTTGCGCGACCGCGCGATGCTGGAGGTTCTGTACGGCGGGGCGCTGCGTGTTTCTGAACTCACCGGCGCCGGGATCGAGGACCTGAAGCTCGACCTGGGCTACATGCTGGTGCGCGGCAAGGGCGACAAGGAACGCATTGTGCCTCTGGGCCGCGCCGCGCTCGCCGCCCTGCGTGTTTATCTGGCGGAAGCGCGCCCGTTGATCGCCGCCGGGAAGGGTTCGCCGCTGCTGTTTATCGCGCGCGGAGGCCGCCGGCTCACCCGGCAGCGGGTTTGGCAGATGGTGCGGGCCGCCGGAGCCGCCGCCGGACGCCACGTCAGCCCGCACATGCTGCGCCATAGTTGCGCTACCCACATGGTCGAGGGCGGCGCCGACCTGCGCACCGTGCAGTCCATCCTGGGCCATGCTGACATCTCCACCACTCAGATCTACACCCACGTGGCGCTCGACCATTTGAAGAGCGTGTATCGCAAGCATCATCCACGGGGGAAAAGTAAAAGACATCTCAACGCAGAGCACGCAGAGATCGCGGAGAAATGAATAGGCTGATATCGCAAAGCGGGATTCGAGCGCCGGGCGCCGGCGAACATGGGATAACGGCGAAGCCTCCACACATCGGGCGCCACCGAGTCGCGAAGCGACAATAGTTCGATAGCCCGGCACGTAAGTGCCGGGTAACGGTTGTGAACACAGTGAGTCCCGTAGGGACGACACCAAGATGAAAGACACCAAGCGTCCGGCCGGTCCCGTCGCCAAAGGCGTGGCCCGCTTCCTGCGCGCGCTGGAGTCCGAGCGTCGCGCCTCGCGGCACACCGTGAAGGCTTACACGTTCGACCTCAGGCGCTTCGCCGACTACATCGGCCCCGCCGACGGCTGGGACTCCATCGATCACATTCGCATCCGCGGCTTCCTGTCGTCGCTGTACGAAAAGGGGCTGAGCAAGGTTTCGGTGGCGCGCGCGCTGGCGGCGCTGCGCTCGCTGTATCGCTGGCTGGCGCGCGAAGGCGTGGTGGAGCAAAATCCGGCGGCGCTGGTGGCCACGCCGCGTCTTCCCAAGAAGCTGCCGCGCGTGCCCACGGTCGAAGAAATGAACGCCGTGCTCGACGGTGCCATGCCCGAGCAAGCCGCCTTCCCCGAGCGCGACCGCGTGCTGCTGGAGCTGCTGTACGGTTGCGGCATCCGCAACTCGGAGCTGGTGGGCCTGGATGTGGACGACATTCGCTGGTCGCAGGAGGCGCTGCTGGTGCGCGGCAAAGGACGCAAGGAGCGCATTGTGCCCTTTGGCGACGCTGCCCAGGCCGCGCTCAGCATCTATCTTCCTCTGCGCAATCAGAAGCTGGCGCTGCGCAATGAGAAGCTGGCGGCAGCCGGGAAGAGCACGCGCGCGCTGCTCATCAATCGCCGCGGAGGCCGGCTCACCACCCGCAGCGTGGGCCGCATCGTGAAGCAGATTGCCGTGGCCAAAGGGCTCTCGCCCGATGTGCATCCCCACACCCTGCGTCACGCCTTCGGCACTCACATGCTGGAGGAAGGCGCCGACCTGCGCGCCATCCAGGAGCTGCTGGGGCACGAGCGCCTGGCCACCACGCAGCGCTATACCCAGCTCTCCGTACGCCACGTGCTCAGCGTGTACGACAAGACCCACCCGCGCGCAAAGTGACGGCACAAACAGGGCGACCCGGTGCGTCAGATGAGATGGTGTGTTACACTTACGCCATATGAGTCATACGTTAACAATCCGTCTTACAGAGGAGCTGGCGGAATGGCTGGAGGAGACAGCCAAGAGTACGGGCCTGCCGGCCAGCCGAATCGTCCGCGAGCAGCTTGAAAGGGCGCGAGCGGAGTCGGGCAAGGAGCGAATGCTGCGCTTGGCGGGAAAGATCAAGGGTCTGCCACCCGACCTTTCGACTCGCAAGGGATTCTCCCGCAAGTGAAGGGAATTGCAGACACGGGCCTGGTAGTGGCCTTTGGGCACCAGGGCGACCTGCATCACCCCTGGGCGTTGGAAGTTGTGCGACAGATGGACGCACCCTTGCTCACCTGTGAGGCGGTACTCGCCGAGACGGCATTCCACCTGCGGTCGAGTTCCTATGTGCTGGCCCTCTTGGAGGAAGGCGTGCTGAAGGTAGGGTTCGATGCGTCCACCCACGTGCTGCACCTGGCGGAGCTGGCGCGCCGGTATGCCGACCGACAGCCTGATCTGGCTGACTTGTGCCTCATCCGCATGAGCGAACTCTACCCTCGGCACCTCGTGATTACCGTGGACGAGGAAGATTTCCGCGTCTACCGGCGAAACCGGCGCGAGGTGATTCCGCTGCTTTGTCCTCCGCGGCCTTAGCGTGGAGGCGAAACCTGCGGCCCGAAGTAGCGGTAGTGCCCGGTGATTCTCCAGCGAAACAGCACGTCTTCCATCCTGGGGCCTTCTCCGACGTTGTGCACGATGAGGAAGCGCCCGCCATCAGCGGAGCTCCGGTCCACCACCATGCCGATGTGCGGGATGCCTCCGCCCAGGTCCCAGGTCACCAGGTCGCCGGGCGCGTAGGCATCGGCGTCGCGCGAGACGGGCAGAGCCTCGCCCTTGCGGCGGAAGAAGGTCGCAAGGTTGGGAACGCGGCGGTGGTCAATGTTGCGGTCGGGACGGGCGAGCGCCCAGTTTTTGGGATACGCGGAGAAAGCGCTCCTCATGTCTTCGTGAACTTCTTTCTGGAGATCAATCCCCAGCTTGCGGTAGATGCGGATGATTTCGTCGGTGCACACGCCGGTGCCCGCGGGTACGTCGCCGCCGGGATATTTCAGGCGAACGTAGGAACCGTCGTAGCGCACCACGAAGTTCGTGCGCTCGAGGGCGGCGGCAACCAGGCGCTGAATGAACTCGGCACGGGAAGAGCGTGGCTGGTCCTGAGGCCGTGCTGAGGTGACGACGCATAAGATCAGCGCGATTAGAGCGGGCGCGTGTTTTGGGCGTCGTACCTCCGGGACTTGCATCGGTGTTGGCCTCGTACCCAGCCCCGCGAGGCGGGACTGGGCTACTTTATGTCGCGCCTACGGCGCTTGCTTCCTCAATCGCACCCGGCGCTGTTGTGCCGGGCTAGGCGGGCGGGTCGCCCGCTTCCACACTTACGGCGCAGTGCCCGGCGCCTTCGAGTCCGGCTTGGGCGGTGGCTCGGCTTCTCTACGTCATCATCATCAAAGCCAACGCCGCCGGGATCACTGGAGGAACTGCCGCCAGTAGGTACGCCCGTCGACCCAGCGTCGGTCGATATTTCGATACCAGCCAGCCGGAGAGCATGTTCATTGCGCTGAGGACGATAGCCGCGATGGCAAAGAACCAGAACTCCGCTCTGCTCATCTCGTCGAAGGAAACCTGTCGCAACACGGCGAGCATGATCAAGGCGGGCATCGCTACCAGTCCATAGGCCATGCGGCCCAAGTGGGGTTCATACTTCGCCACCAGCCAGCCGGACAGCATCCCTAGCCCACTTAGAGCAATGGCCACGATGCCTAGGAAAAAAACAATGACTCCCCATGCAATACCATGGAAATATGTCGCCAATGTGGTCATGTCTGTGCCGTTTTCCTAGTCGGCGGCTTCGGCATGGACTTCGGTTTCCGCGGGCTCGGCCGTCTCTGTGCGCAGCTTCTCCCACATTTCCACCACGCGCGCGCGCAATTCTGTGTTGAGTTGGGTGTAGGTGGCATCGGCATTGTCGAAGCGCTCCGGCGGAAAAATGGGATCGCCAATCGCCACCTTGAGCTTCTTGAAGCCCTGGAACTTCTGAGCACGCGGCCACGACTGGTAGAACCCATCGAGCGCCACCGGCACGATGGGCACCTTGAGGTGCGTGGCCAGGATGGCCGCGCCTTTCTTGAAGGTTTTGGGTGTCCCGTCAATGGTGCGCTCGCCTTCGGGATAGAGGGTGAGGATCTTCCCGTGGCGCAGGCCGTAGGCGCCGGCGCGCATGGCGGGCACCAGGTTGGTGTCCGGGTCCACGGGAATGAGCTTGATGGTGCGGGCCACGGCGCGCCAGAATCCGCTGCCGAAAATTTCACTGGTGCCCACGTAGAAGCTGTCGCGAAAAACCCGCCAGGGCATCATGGCGGGAAGCAGCGGGCCGTCGAGAAAGCTCTGGTGATTGGGCGAGATGATAAACGCCCCACTCTTGGGAAGTTTCTCCAGGCCGGTGATCTCGATGCCCGAGCTGTCGCGCAAGAACATGTGGGTAGCGCGCGCCATGAGGTACCAAAAGCTGGTCCAGAAACGGTGCGGCCGGGCGACGGCGTGGACGTCGGGATCCTCGGACTCGGTGGCGAAGATCGCTTCCCAGCCGGCAAAGGCAGGGCGCGTGGAGACGGCGCCGCGGCCGGCCAGCACCGCGTCCACCAGTTCGCGCACGGTGTAGACCTGGGAGGCGACGGCGTCGTCCACCGAGGCCTGCAGTTCCTGTTCCAGGGCCACCATCAACTCCACGCGCTCCATGGAGTCAAGGCCGAGATCGAGTTCGAGGTTGTCGGCGGGATGGATGTGCGGGCGCGGCTCGCGCGCGGCTTTGCGAATGACGGAAAGCGCGCGATCGACGCCGGTCTGGGCAAGCCAGGCTTCGTCGTCCGCGGAAAAGCTGCGGGCGGCGGGCTTGGAAACTTCCGCTGGCCCAGCCGATTGCCCTTCCAGCACGCGTTTGCGCACCAGGCCGCGCTTGATCTTGCGAGTGGTGGTGCGCGGCAGCTCGTCCTGCCAGATTTCGTAGCTGAGAATGCGCTTGGTGCTTTGCACCTGCGAGGACAGCGTGTCCAGGTCGAAGCGGATGACTTCGCCGGCGTTCACCACCTTGCGCTCGCGCAGCAGATCGAAGTTGGGCACCACCACGGCGTGCAGCCGCTCGGCCACGGGTTCGCCCGGGCGTCCTTCCAGACCGAGCACGCACATCTCCTTGATCCATTCCGACTCCAGGTAGTGCGCCTCCACCTCCTCGGGGTAGACGTTCTTGCCCGAGCTGAGCACAATCACGTCCTTCTTGCGCCCGGTGATGAACAGATTGCCGTCGGCGTCGCGGTAGCCCAGGTCGCCGGTGTGCAGCCAGCCGTCCTGAATGCAGGCGGAAGTGGCGTCGGGCCGGTTGTAGTAGCCCTTCATCACCAGCCGTCCGCGGATCAGGACTTCGCCCGAGGCTGGGCCGGCGCCGTCTTCGCCCTGCTGCGGGTCGAGGATGCGGGCTTCCACGTCCTTCATGGTTGGGCCCACCGATCCGATCACGTTGCGCTCCAGCGGGGTGAAGAATGCGGCGCCCGAAGTTTCCGTGAGCCCGTAACCTTGCAGGATGTCGAAGCCCAGCGCGTGCAGGTCGCGGCCCACGATGGCATCGAAACGCGAGCCGCCGGTCACCAGGTAGCGCATCTTCGTTCCCAGAGCGTCGTGCGCCTTGCCGAAGAACAGCTTGCCCGCGTTCCATCCCAGGCTGCGGGCCAGGCGCGACATTGCCAGGAGCGCGCGGAATGCCACCTGCGCCAGAGCCCCGCGCTGCTTCACCTGCTTCAGAATGCGCTCGTGGATGAGGTAGAAGAACTGGGGCACGCAGGCAAAGATGGTGATCTCGCGTTCGCGCAGAGCGCGCATCAACTCAGTGGTGTTGAGGGTTTCCAGGTACACCACGCGGGCGCCGGCGGCGAACGGCAACAGCAGATTTCCCATCTGCGCCAAAGCGTGAAAAAGCGGAAGCACGCCCAGGATGGCGTCCGTGGGCCGCACTTCGATGAGCTCGAAAACTGCTTCCATCTCCGCCAGCAGATTGTCGTGCGTGAGCATGACTCCTTTGGGATCGCTGGTGGTGCCCGAGGTATAGAGCAGCACGGCCACGTCGTCCAGCGACTGGGACGCAGGCACGAACCGGCCCGGGCCGGCGGCAAACATGTCGTCCAGGCTGGGACGCTCGGCGTGCATTGCATCGCGCGCCAGCAGCACCACGCGGACCCTCATCCCTTCGGCCGCGCGCTCGGCCGCGGCCATGTGCTTGGAGTCGGCGAACAGGATGGAAGCGCCGCTGTCCTTGAGCAGCGTCGCCACCTGCTCGGGCTTGAAGGCGGTGTCGAAGGGGACGGCGATCATGCCCGCGGCTACCGTGCCCAGATACGCTGCCACCCAGCGGGCGCTGTTGTCGGCCAGGATGGCGCAGCGGGCTCCGCGGACCAGGCCTTGCTCTTCCAGCCAGCCGCCGATGGACTCCGCCTTGGCGCGCAGTTCGGTGTAGGTGTGGCGCTCGAGTTCCGCCCGCTTCGAGTCCGCGCTGTGCTGTACTTCGATGGCCACGTTCTGCGGCCAGTGCTCCACAGTCTGGAGGAAGCGGTCGTAGAAGCTCCCCTTGCGGGCCGGCGACGATGCCGGAGGCGTCAGCGGAACAACTGTTGCGGGCAAGGCCATGGGACTCCGTGACTATAAATGAATCGGCCGCTCAGCAGCCAATTCGCCAGTCTGTGGTTCCAGTCTGTGGTAATCGTAGTGCCGCAACCGGCGCGGCCCCACAGAGCGAGTGACAGTTGTGTGAGTGTCACAAGGTACTGGGCACCAGGTACTGGCCACTGCCGCTATACTGCCTTGATGCCGCGCGAAGTCGAGATCAAGTTCATGGTTGCCGACCTGAAGACACTGGAGCGCAAGCTGCGCGCGGCAGGCTTCCGGCGATTGACTCCGCGGACGCTCGAGCGGAACACGCTTTACGACCTGCCGGGGACTCCCTTGCGGCGGCGCGGAGAGCTGCTGCGCGTGCGCCGCTACGGCAAGACCTGGACGCTAACCCACAAAGCCGCGGCGCGCGCCGGCCGCCACAAGTCGCGGGCGGAAACCGAAACCGCGGTGCGCGACGGGGCGCGGCTCGACAGCATTCTGCGAGCGCTCGGTTTCCAACCCACCTTTCGCTACGAGAAGTTCCGTTCGCAGTGGAGCGACGGGCATGGCCACGTGTTGCTCGACGAGACTCCCATCGGCAACGTGGCCGAGATTGAGGGCGCGCCCCGCTGGATTGACCGCACAGCGAAAAAGCTGGGCATCCCCCCCAAGGAATACATCACGGCATCGTACGCGGGCATGTTCTTCGACTGGAAGGCGCGCACCGGAAACGCGGCCCCGGAGATGACCTTCCGGGCGGTAGGGCGCCCGGGCCGCACCCGTTGACGAAGGCAGGCCGCAGCGTTTAGCTTGATAGCTTGCGTTCTTCTGCAAGGCGACTCCCTGGAGGTCCGATGAAATCCCCTGGCGTGCGATTCTTGGCGGCGTTCCTGTTTGCGGCGGTGGCCTGGTCGGCCGCGGCCCAGGACCTGGCCTCGTTTGAAAAGCGGATCACGGTCAAGAAGCTGGACAACGGCCTGACGGTGCTGATCTGTGAGCGGCCGGAGGCTCCGGTGTTTTCCTTCTTCACTCACGTGGATGTGGGTTCGGTTCAGGAAGTGCCGGGCATCACCGGTCTGGCGCACATGTTCGAGCACATGGCTTTCAAGGGCACGGACAAGATCGGCACCTCGGACTACGAAAAGGAAAAGGCAGCGCTGGAGAAGGTGGAGCAGGCTTACGCCGCCTACGACGCCGAGCGCCGCCGCCCGGTAGGCCGCGACGAGGAGAAGGTGAAAGCGCTGAAACAAAGCTGGGAGGACACCATTGCCGACGCCAACCAGTACGTGGTGGTGGGCCAGTTCGACGAGATCGTTAGCCGCGATGGCGGAGTGGGGCTGAACGCGTTCACCAACACCGACGAAACCGGCTATTTCTTTTCCATGCCCTCGAACCGTGTGGAACTTTGGGCCTACCTGGAGTCGGAACGTTTCCTCAAGCCGGTGATGCGCGAGTTCTACAAGGAGCGCGACGTGGTGCTGGAAGAGCGCCGCATGCGCACCGACAGCCAGCCCGTCGGCCGGTTGGTGGAGCAGTTTCTGGCGGCGTCGTTCATGGCGCACCCGTACCAGCGCCCGGTGGTGGGCTGGGCATCGGACCTGACCACGTTTTCCGCCACCGACGCCATGGAGTTCTACAAGAAGAACTACGTGCCCGCCAACATGGTGGTGGCGCTGGTGGGCGATGTGAAAAGCGCAGAGGCACTGCCGCTGATGGAGAAATACTTTGGGCGGCTGCCCGCCGGTCCCAAGCCTGAGCCCACGCGCACGGTGGAGCCGCTGCAGATCGCCGAGCGCAACGTGGTGCTGCGCGAGGCAGCACAACCGTTCTACCTCGAAGGGTATCACCGGCCGGACTCGCGGCATCCCGATGACGCTGTCTACAACGCCATCTCCGATGTGCTCTCCAAGGGACGCACCTCGAGGCTGTACAAAACGCTGGTGCGTGACCAGAAGATCGCCGTGTTCGCCACTGGCTTCAACGGCTTCCCGGGAGACAAGTATCCCCACCTATTTGCTTTCTTCGCTGTGCCTGCGGCAGGTCACACGCCGCAGGAAATGGGCGAGGCCATCCGCGCAGAAGTGGAGCGCCTCAAAACCGAAGACGTCACCGAGGAAGAGCTGAAGAGCGTGAAGACCCGGGCCCAGTCCGATCTGGTCCGCGGCCTGGCCAGCAACCGGGACCTGGCCAATCAACTGGGCACCGCCCAGCAGCGCTTCGGAGACTGGCGCGAACTGTTCCGTCAGGTGGACAAGATCGAAACGGTCACCAAAGAAGACATCCGCCGGGTAGCCAACCAGATTTTCATCCCCACCAACCGCACCGTAGCCATGATTGAAACGGTGAAGCCCGCGGCCAAAGGAGGCCAGAAATGAAGACCTCATCCCGATTCGCCCGGCTCCTGCTCGCGGCAACACTGTTGCTGCTGGCCATGCCCGCGCCCGCGCAGGAGAAGGAATGGGAGAAGATTCCGCGGCCGGCGCTGCGGCCCTTCCAGCCGCAGCAACCCAAACGCATCGCCTTGCCCAACGGCATCGTGCTGTTCCTGCAGGAGGACCATGAGCTGCCGTTGATCCACGGCTGGCTGTTTTTGCGTGGCGGAAGCCGCGATGAATCCGCGGACAAGATCGGACTGATGAGCATCTACGGGCAGGCCTGGCGCACGGGCGGCACCAAGTCCAGAACTGGCGACCAGATCGACGAGTTCCTGGAATCGCGCGGCGCCCTGGTCGAAACCTCAGAAGACGAGGACTCCACCAACATCTTCTGGTCGAGTCTGAAGGGCGACTTTGAGCAGGTGTTCGCGGCTTCTGTGGACCTGCTGCAGAACCCGGAGTTTCGTGAAGACAAGATCACGCTGGCCAAGCAGCAGGAAAATGCTGGCATTTCCCGGCGCAATGACAACTTCATGGGCGTCGCCGCGCGCGAAGCCGCCAAGCTGGCTTACGGCGCCGGCCATCCCTACGCCCGGCACACCGAGTACGTCACCGTGGCCGCGGTGACCCGCCAGGACCTGATCGACTGGCACCAGAAGTCGGTCCACGCCGGGAATCTGATCGTGGCAGTCCTGGGCGATTTCGACTCCAAGACCATGGAAGCCAAGCTGCGGCAGACTTTTGGATCGTGGAAAAAAACTCCGGCGCACACCCCTCCGGTGATGGAATTCAAAGGCCCCAAGCCGGGCATGTACTTCATCGCCAAGGAAGACGTGAACCAGAGCGCCATCCGCATGGTGGACCTGGGCATCCGCCGCGACCACCCCGACTACTACGCGGTGGAAGTGATGAATGAAGTGCTGGGCGGAGGCTTTTCCGCGCGCCTGCTCTCCAACATCCGCTCCCGCAAGGGCCTCGCCTACAGCGTGGGCGGCGGGGTGGGCAGCGCCTTCGACCATCCCGGCCTGCTGCAACTGCAGATGACTACCAAGAGCGGCACCACGGCGGAGTCGATTGCGGCACTCCACCAGGAGGTCGAAGACCTGGTGGGCGGGAAGCCGGCTTCCGAAGACGAATTGATGAAGGCCAAGGACTCGATCCTGAACTCCTTCGTCTTCCGCTTCGATACCAAGCGGGAAGTCCTGCTGGAGCAGATTGGCCTTGAATACTATGGCTATCCTGCCGACTTTCTGCAGCGCTACCAGGCCGGTATCGCCCGGGTGACGGTGGACGACGTGAATCGCGTCGCCAAGAAGTATCTGCACAAGGAAAAACTGGCCGTGCTGGTGGTAGGCAAGGCCGAGGACTTCGATAAGCCGCTCTCCAGCTTCGGGCCGGTGACCACCCTGGACGTCGCCATTCCCGAGCCCGCCGCGGAGGGCGGTAGTTCGAAGGGCCCGGCGCCTGCCAGTTCCACGCCCGAGGGCAAGGCCCTGCTGGCCAAAGTGGTCGAAGGCCTTGGCGGCAAGGCGAAGGTGGATGCTGTGAAGGCCATCCGCCTGAAGGCCACCATGCTGCAGAAAACACCGCAGGGTGACATGAGCATGGATGCCGATGCCGTGATCGCATTTCCCGACCGCCAGCGCGTGGTGATGCGCCTGCCCATGGGGGAAATCACTGCCGTGCTTTCTGGAACCAGCGGCTTCATGATTGCTATGGGCACGCCGCGTGATCTTCCGCCTCCCATGAAGGAAGCCATGATCAAGGACATGAAGCGGGAAATGCTGCTGGTGGCGCAGCAGTCGGAGAATCCCAAGTACGTGTTCACGGTGGGCGGATCGGAGAAAGTGGGCGACGTCGAAACCCAGATCCTCGACATCAATGCCGACGGCTCCCAGGCCCGCTGGTACGTGAATCCGCAGAGCGGGGGCGTGTTACGCGCTTCGTATCAGGCGATGGAGATGACCGGTCCGGTTCAGCGCGTCGTCGACTACTCCGACTGGAGGACCGTGGATGGCATCTCTCTGCCCTTCAAGAGCCGCATCACCACCAACGGCGAGGTGAGCGGCGGGGCGGAGGCCACCGAGGTCGAGTTCAACCCGACAGTGGATCCCAAACTGTTTGAGAAGCCGGCAGATGCCGCGGCGGGGACACAGCCACCGAACTAGCCGCGACTGGCAAGTAGGCGGCCGGAAGAAGGCCGTCTGCCGGCTTTCCCTCACCCACCGCCATCCCCTGCGCTCGCACGCAGGCGCCAGCATCGCAGTGGTATACTCCGCCCGCCTCAAGAGCAAGTCTGATGAGTTCTCCTCCTCTCACCGCAACGGGAGTGGCGGTGGATCGGCGCGTGCTGTGGGCGCTGCGCATCCTGGCGGGTACGCCCGCACTGGTGCTCGTGGTCGCTCTGGCATTACATCTTCGGCAAGGACCAGGGCCTCAGTCCGACGACTGGAATCTCTTTGCCGCCATGACAGTTCCTTACCCGCTCACAGTTGCCCTGCTGCGACCGAGTACCTGGAAGTGGGGGCTCATACTCGCCTACTCATGGGGAGGCTTCGTCACTGCCCTGCTGTCCATCGCTTTCCTGTTCTCCCTTGGCGATGGCATACCGACCGTCCCTTTGGTGGCCGTGGCGGTGATCTGGCACGCATCCTTGTCACGGCTTGGGTGGAGGCAATACCAGGGAATCGCTCCCAAATCTCCTACGCCCGGGTGATGTACTGGAGCGCGAAGCGAGCGCAATCCAGGACATCGGCCTAAGGGAGTTGGACGAGAGAAGTGGGAACGGCACCGGTCGCCGCGACTTGCTGGCGTCGAGCTATCGCGATCCGGCAGCAGGCGTGGCCTGAGGACGCTCCAGGGCCTCCACCGTATCCATGCCGTCGAACATCACCATCAGGGCCATGAAGACGGCCACGACGCGCATTACTTCGAGTGTGGTCAGTTCCATGGCCCTCATCCTACCACGCATACATTCCCACGCAAGATGACTAAAGTACCCGAGAGCCGGGTTGGTCAAGCCCGGTCCGCTGTAGCTGCTATCTGTTGACAGGCAAGCACTTAGGTAAATGTCGCGATGTGTGATTTGGGATGTCCGAAGTGGGACGCTGTACCGGCGAAGCCACATCGCACATCAAACATCGCACATCAAACATGGTCTAATAGCCTCCCCATGATTGCTTCCACCGGCCGTGTAATTCTGCTGATACTGCTTGCCCAGGCTCTGCTCTCCGCGCAATTAGTCTCCCTGGAAACTCAACTGACCGCGAAGGAACAGCAGCTCGAAGAGCTGTGGGCCGAGTTCTGGCGCGTGGATCGCGAGATGACGCTGGGCAACGATAAGCTCTCCACCGTGCCCATCCGGCAGAAGATCCGCGCAGTGCTCACCGAGCCGCACTTCCTGCGCGAAATCAAGGGCGCGCGCTTTGATGACCCCGTGCTGGCGCGGCGTCGCCAGTTCTTCCTGCAGGAGGCCGAGGAAGCCCTGATTATCGGCGACAAGAAGCTGGCCAAACTGGTGGAGGAAATGGAGCGCGATGAAGGCGCCATCCGCTACCGGGTGGGCGAGAAGCGGCTCACGCGCGCCCAGCTCAACCGCTTGCTGGCCCACGAGCCCGACCGCGAGCTCCGCCGCAAAGCCTGGATGGCGCAGGAGCAGATCACCGCGCTCACCGGCAAACGCGTGCGCCGGGCCATGAAGATGCGCAAGTCGCTGGCCCGCCGCCACACCGGACGCGAGTTCCAGGACTTCATGCTGGAGCGCAAGCAAACCGATCGCCGCCGGGTGCTGGACTGGTTTGAGCAGATCCGCCGCGAAACTGAGAGCGAGTATCAGGAACTGCAGGCCCGCATGCGCCGCGAACTGAAGGTGGAGAAACTCGAGCCTTGGGACCTGGACTACTACTTCTCCACCCTCACCGGCGAATGGGAGGAAAAACTGCTGAAGCCGGAAGAGGGCTGGTCCACGGTAAAGAAGGTGGCTGCAGCGCTGGGGCTCGACCTGGAGCGGCCCGGCCTCGACGTGGTCATTGCCGACATCACTTTCGGCGGCGCCACCTATCCCATCTACTACGGCAAAGAAGCTCGCATCGTGATGAACAAATACACCGGCGTCCGCTTTGCCGACACGCTGCTGCACGAGTCCGGGCACGGCCTGCACTTCACCATGATGAGCGAGCCCTCGTTCCTGCTGCGCGCCAACTACGCCGAGCCCTACGGCGAGGGCCTGGCCGACGTGATGTCGCTGCTGCTCTATCGCGAACAATTCGCCACTGGACACTTCGGACTCAGCGCAGAACAGTTCCGCGCCTTGCGGGAGCGCCGGAGGCTGCGGGCCCTGGTGAGCCTGCGCGAGACCATTGCCGACTCGCTGTTCGGGTTCGCCGCCTACGAAAAACCTGACCAGGCCTTGCCGCCGCTCTACAACCGCATCTACTCGCAGTGGCTGGGCGTGGACATGCACGGAGCCTCCACCTGGGCGTTTGATCCCTTCTACTCGTCGGGACCGTTCTATCTGCAGAGCTACGTGCTTTCTGAGATGGTGGCCACACAGGTCCACCACGCCCTGGAGCAGCGCTTCGGAGAAACCTGGGGGCCGGAGGCCGGTGCCTATCTGCGCGACAACTTCTACACCCGCGGCGGCCGCGTGCCGCTGGACGACATCATGCGCGACGGCACCGGCGAGCCGCTGACCGCGAAGTATTTGATTGAGGCACTGAAGGCGCCTCAGTAGAGAAAGTTCTTGTGTTCTCTGCGGCCCCTGGGTTAGGGCTCGGCAAATCAAACTGCCTAATACTGTGCCCTCGGAGGAGCACCATGCCTCTGGAACTGGCACGGCTCCAGCCCGCCGCAGGCGGGCGGCAGAGGGTAGCCCAGGGCGCCGAGCGTGCGGGCGCGCAGCGCACGCGCGCTCGCAAGCCCTGGGTAAGCTGAGCTTGAGAACCCCGCCCGACTGGCGGCGAGTCCCGCTCTGCGGGGCGAGCCGGATAGGGAGGGCGCAAACCGGGGCTGTCTTCTACGCACCCACCACGGCTGAATACAGCCGGTGGAAGTGGTGGACGCCTTTTTCCTGCTTCACGCTGAAGCGTCCGCGCTGGTAGCTCCGCGAGCGCAGGTTGCGCTGCACCTTTTCGCAGATGGCGGCGTCCTCGTGCTGGATGGAATCGCTGAAGCGGATGCCGTCCCGCGCCGCGTCCGTCCCCAGCAGCTCCGGGGCTACGTACCACTCGAAGATGGCCACCGTCTTCTCCGCACCCAGCGGCAGCACCAGGTTCATGGAGAGGTTGTCGGGATAGCAGTTCAGCATCCAGTTGGGAAAGATCCAGTAGTAGTCGGCAGACTCTCCGCCCGTGGCCTGGGCGTAGCGGCGGGCGGCGTCCTTTGCGTTGTCTCCTTCTTTCTGGGCGCCGCGGATGGGGCTGCTCTGCCGCGAATGTCGCGCGTAGGTTTCGGTGATGTATTGCGAGTAGTCCAGCTCGCGGTTCAGTCCGGGATGCACGCTGGGCAGGTGGTAGCCCTCCAGGTAGTTGTCCAGGTAGGTCTTCCAGTTGCACTGCATCACGTACTCACGCCGCTCCACGAATCTCAGGCGCTCCATGCCGAAGCGCGCCGCCTGCACAGGAAGCTCGCGCAGCGCGCTGAGCAGCGGCTCCGCAGCTTCGTCCAGATTCACAAACACCCACAGCGCCCACTCCTCGGCGCGCACCGGCGCCAGGCCGAATTCCTGCGGACGGAAGTCTTCCACGCCCTCAAACTCCGGGGCGTTCAGCAGGTGTCCGTCGAGAGCGTAGGTCCACCCGTGATAGCTGCAACGAAAAACCTTGCGCGAGCCGCAGCCCTCGGCGGGCGGGCCGGCACGGTGCCGGCAGACGTTGTAGAGCCCGCGCAGCTTCCCTTCCCCGTCGCGGACGAGCAGAAGCGGCTCGCCGGCGACTTCGGTAGTAACGTAGTCGCCCGGATTGGCCAACTGGTCGCGCCGCGCCACCAGTTGCCAGGTGCGAGAGAAGATGCGCTGCTGCTCGTCTGCGAGCGCGGCGGGATCGGTGTACAGATGCGAGGGCAGCGTCCAGGAGCGGGCGATGTCCGCGTCCACATGAGGCTGCGCAATTTGGTTGACCGCCTTCGCCATTTTCACTACCTTGCGAAGCGACGATTATAGCCATGGAAACCGTTGCCGTTACGGAAACCGCCGGCCCGCCGCCCACCACTCCCCAGGAGCGCCAACTGGCCGCACTGGCGCACGTGCTACAGATTTTTTTCGGATTACTCGGTCCGCTGATCCTCTTCCTGGTAAAGCGCAACTCGCGGTTTGTCGCCTTCCACGCCTTGCAGGCCATCTTCTGGCAGCTCCTGCTGGCCGCGGTCGCTGTCCTGACGGTGGTGCTGGTGCTGGGCTTCGTGTTCCTGGGTTTGGCGTCGCAGGCCAGCGGAGTGGACCAACCCTCCCCGGTTTTCTTCCTGGCGGTACCCATCATCGCGTTGTTCGCCCTGTGCGCAGGGCCGGTGACCCTGGTGCTGGCCATCGTGTTCGCCGTCAAGGCCAGCCAGGGCCAGTGGTCGCAGTATCCGCTGGTGGGAGGCTGGGCCAAGCGCGCGGCGGGCGTGTGAAACAGCCCTTAACCATGAAGGACACGAAGGAACACGAAGGAAACAACCCATCTCAGCGTTCTCGCGTGCACTGCGGTAAATCCTCCTTTCATTTAGAATGACCGATTCGCATCCACGAAAGGTCAAAGCCTGAATGTATCGCTGGTCGCAACTATTCATTCCTACGCTGCGCGAAGCCCCGGCCGACGCCGAGGTTGAGGCGCCTTGCGGGCGTGAGGCCGCCGCGGCGGCCGGGAGCCCGCAGCCGAAATCCTGAGCGAAGCAAAGGATCTCTATGTATCGCTGGTCACAATTGTTCATTCCTACGCTGCGCGAAGCCCCGGCCGACGCCGAGGTCGCCAGCCACAAGTTTCTGGTGCGGGCGGCTTACGTGCGCCAGTTGGCCGCGGGCCTCTACTCGTATCTGTTTCTGGGGCAGCGCTCGCTGCTGAAGATTGCCGCCATCGTGCGCGAAGAAATGGACCGCATCGGGCAGGAGTTCTACCTCCCGGCGCTGAATCCGCGCGAGATTTGGGAAGCCACGGGGCGCTGGCCGGTGATGGGCGACAACATGTTCCGCCTGAAAGACCGCGGCGGCCGCGACCTCTGCCTGGGCATGACCCACGAAGAGGTGATGACCGAGATTGCGCGCAAGGAGCTGCGCAGCTACAAGCAATTGCCGCAGATCTGGTACCAGATCCAGGCCAAGTTCCGCGACGAGCCTCGTCCCAAGTCCGGCCTGCTGCGCACCCGCCAGTTCACCATGAAGGACTCCTACTCCTTCGACCTGGACGCGGCCGGCCTCGCCGTCTCGTATCAGAAACACTACGACACCTACTGCCGCATCTTCGACCGCTGCGGATTGAAGTACGTGGTGGTGGAGGCGCACTCGGGCGCGATGGGCGGATCGCAGTCACACGAGTTCATGGTAATGACCGACGCCGGCGAAGACATCGTGGCCAGTTGCGGCAAGTGCAAGTACGCCGCGAATCTGGAGAAGGCGTCGTCGCGCCTGGCGCCGGCAGAGGACCTGCCCGCAACGGGCGACGGCAAGCCGCAGCCGGTGGAGACACCGGGCATGAAGACCATCGAGGACGTGGCGCGTTTCCTGAAAGTTTCGCCGACGCAGAAGATTAAGACCCTGGCCTACATGGCCGGCGACGCCGCCTCGCCCAAGCCGGTAGTGGTTTTCGTACGCGGCGACCACACTTTGAACGAGGCCAAGCTGGCGGCGCTGGCCGGCGGCGCCTTCCGGCCGATGCATGCGGAGGAAATCGAGCAAGTTTTCGGATCGCCCGGCGGATATCTTGGCCCCATCGGCGTGGACAACATGTCCTACCAGGCCACGCCGGTGACCGTGATCGTGGACGAAGCTCTGCGCGGCCGCCAGAACCTGGTGTCAGGCGCCAACCGGGAGAACTATCACCTTTGGAACGTGACCCCGGAGCGCGACTTCCCGGTCGAGCAGTGGGCCGACGTGCGCAGCGTGGATGCGGGCGAAGGCTGCCCGCAGTGCGGCCAGCCGCTGGCCGTGGCCAAGGCGGTGGAGATCGGACACATCTTCAAGCTGGGCTACAAGTACTCGCAGGCGCTGGGGGCCACGGTGCTCGACCGGGACGGAAAGGAAGTCACGCCCATCATGGGGAGTTACGGCATCGGCCTGGAGCGCATTCTCACCTCGGCCATCGAGCAGAACCACGACGCCGACGGCTTCTGGCTGCCGCCGCAGATCGCTCCCTTCGAGGTCCTAGTGACGCCCACCAACGCCGCCGACCCCAAGCTGATGGCGGCCGCGCAGGAAGTGGCCGGGCAGCTCCAGGCCGCCGGGCACGACGTGCTACTCGACGATCGCGACGAGCGTCCCGGGGTGAAGTTCAAGGACGCCGACCTGGTGGGCATCCCCTTCCGCATTACTGTTGGCAAGAAGGTTTCCGAGGGCAAGGTGGAGGTGGTGCGGCGCTCGACACGCGAAATCCGCGATGCTACCATTGCCGGAATCGCCAAAGAATTTGAAGAAGTGTTCGGCGCCGGTCGGGAGGGTGCGCGGCCATGAAAAACGTAAAGGCGTTGATCGGCATTTTCGTGGTCCTGGCCGGGGTGTACGTGGGGTTCAAGCTGTTGCCGCCCTACTTCAACAGCTACCAGTTCCAGGACGCCGTTGAAAGCGAGGCCCGCCTGGCCGCCAATAGCCCCATGCGAACCGAGCAGGACATCCGGGACGCCGTCTACAAGCGGGCCCTGGAATATGATGTCCCGCTCACCATCGATCAAATCAACGTGCAGCGTTCGGGCAGCGAAGTGCAGATCTGGGCCAAGTACACCATTCACGTCGAGCTGCCCGGCTACCCGATGGATTTGAAGTTCGAGCCAACCTCTAAGGGCAAACGAGGCTTCTAGCACGCAGCGCCTCATCCCACTTTTCCTGCCTGCAGGCGTAGCTTTGCGCCCCGGTCTCGTGTGAGAATTGTAGCTGCACCGCTTGGGCGGGCGACTCCGTTTTCCGCGTGGCTAAACGACTCAACCTGGAGCGCAAGGCTGGCCGCAAGGCCCGCTCCCGTTTTTCTTTTCGACTGCCTTCCTCCCGGCTCGGACGGGCGTTCCTGCTCACCGCGGCGGTGGTGCTGGTGGCCGGACTCACCGCGTTTCTCTACGTATGGGTGGAGTACGGGCAGCTGGTGGACGAGCGCATGCGCGGCCAGGTGTTCAACAATGCTTCCAAGATCTATGCCGCGCCGCGGGTGCTGCGGGTGGGCCAGAAGATCCAGGTGCACGACGTGGCCGCCTACCTGCGCCGCGCCGGCTACGTCGCCGACGGTGAGAACCGCGAGTCGCAGGCGGGCAGCTACAGCATCCTGGCCGGCGGCATCGAGGTTCGGCCCGGTCCGGGCTCCTACTTCGGCCCGCATTCGGCGCGTATCGAGGTGGAGGGCGGCAACATCGCGCGCATCCACGTGTCGGAGAGTTCCATCCGTCAGGCCCCAACTTACGAGCTGGAACCGCTGATGGTGACTTCCTTCTTCGACACCGAGCAGCGCACCAAGCGCCGCCTGGTGGGCTACGACGATGTTCCCAAAGTGCTGGTGGACTCGGTGCTGGCCATCGAGGACCGGCGCTTCTTCGATCATGGCGGCGTGAACTATTTCCGCTTCGCCGAGGCCGCATGGGTGAACCTGCGCGAGGGCAAACCCAGCCAGGGCGGCTCCACGCTGACCATGCAGCTTTCGCGCGGCTTCTTCCTCACGCCGGAGAAGACGGTCAAGCGCAAACTCATCGAGATCCTGATCGCCTTCCAACTGGAGGCGCGCTTCTCCAAAAAACAGATCTTCGAGCTCTACGCCAACCAGGTGTACATGGGACAGCGGGGCTCGTTCGCCATCCGCGGCTTCGGCGAGGCAGCGCGCTCCTACTTCGGCAAGGACATGAAGTCCCTCACCCTGCCGGAGGCGGCGCTGCTGGCGGCGGTGATCCAGCGTCCCAGCTTTCTTTCGCCCTACCGGCATCCGCAGCGCGCCCAGGAACGCCGCAATCTGGTGCTCGACGGCATGGTGGACACCGGAGCCATCTCCCGCGAGGAGGCCGACCGCGCCAAAGCGGCTCCCCTCACGCTGGCGCCTCCGAACGTTGAAGCCAGCGACGCGCCTTACTTCGTGGACCTGGTGAAGGAGCAGTTGCTGGAGCGCTACAGCGAGCGCGACCTCAACGAGCAGGCCCACCGCATCTACACCACGCTGTATCCGGAACTGCAGCGCTTCGCCGCCGAGGCGGTCTACGAAGGCATGAAGAAGGTGGACGAGCAGATCCGCAAAGCGCGCACCCGCCGCGTGCCTCTGGGCAAAGGAAAGTTTGAGGATCGCGTCCGCCCGGGACCGCAGGCTCAGGTGGCGCTGGTGGCCATGGATCCGCACACTGGAGCGGTGCTGGCCCTGGTGGGCGGCCGCGACTACACCGCCAGTCAGCTCAACCACGCGGTGGCCCAGCGGCCCACCGGATCCGTGTTCAAGCCCTTCGTCTACGCCGCCGCCGTCAACACCGCGGTGACGGGCGCCGACCAGGTGCTCACCATGGCTTCGCTGATTGACGATTCGCCCACCACCTTCGTGTACGGCGACCAGGTCTACGAGCCCCGAAACTATCAGGAAAAGTATCACGGGCCGGTGACGGCTCGCTTCGCGCTCGCTCTCTCGCTGAACAACGCCACCGTACGCCTGGCCGAGCAGGTGGGCTACGGCGAGGTGGCCAAGCTGGCGCGGGACGCGGGAGTGAAGTCGGCGCAGGGCACTCCGGCGGTGGCGCTGGGCGCCTACGAAGCCACTCCTCTGGAAATGGCGGGCGCGTACACCATCTTCGCCAACGGCGGCACCCGGCTCACGCCCCGCCTGCTCAACTCGGTGCGCAGCGCCAAGGGAGACCTGATGGAGAATATCGGCTCCGATCGCCGCGAGGTCCTGGATCCGCGCGTGGCTTACGTGATGACCACCATGATGGAAGCGGTGATCAATTCGGGCACCGCCGCCGGGGTCCGCGGGCAGGGGTTTGCCGCGCCCGCCGCCGGCAAGACCGGCACTTCCCACGACGCCTGGTTCGCCGGCTACACCAGCAATCTGCTGTGCATCGTGTGGGTGGGCTATGACGACTACAGCGACCTGAAGATGAGCGGCGCCAACACCGCCGCTCCCATCTGGACCGAGTTCATGAAGAAGGCCACCCAGCATCCGCAGTACAGCGACGTGCGCCGCTTTTCCGCGCCTGCGGGCGTCACCGGGGTGCTGCTGGACAAGATCACCAACCTGCGCGCTACCTCGCGCTGCCCGGAAACCTACACCGCGGTGTTCATCTCCGGCACCGAGCCGCTGCAAACCTGCGAGGACGGCTCGCGCAGCCTTCCCGGCATGGCGCTGCGGCTTTTAGGAGTGGATCCCAAGCCGCTGCCCCCGGTTCTGGTGTCTAATGAATCGCAGCCGCCGGGAGAAGCCCGCCCGGCCGATACTCCATCGGTTCAGGAGAAGGAGAAGAAGAAGAAACGCGGATTCTTCGGGAAACTGTTCGGGCGCGACGACGATGCCAAGGAAGAGCCGCCGGCGCCGCCTGAACCCGGGAAGCAGGCGCCCCCCGACGGAAAAGCGCCCGGGAAGACGACCGGAAAGGCTCCCGATCCCGCACCTCGATAATCACTTTCAGCCCGTAGAGACGTTGCTGGCAACGCCTAAGAGGAGAACGACATGATCACTCGCATCACTTTGCTTGGCATCCTGACCGTTTCCACTTTGCTATCCGCCCAGAACCTGATGCTTCCCGCTGACGCCGCCGGCGACAATACGGCCACGGTGCCGGCGGAAGTGCGGCGCGCTGAACCTCCTCCCGCAAGCTGGAGCGCCCAGGAACTGGAAGCGCGGGCCGATTCCCTGCGCGCCGAGAAGGCCTACGCCGACTCCCTGGATTACTATCGCGCCGCCCTGGCCAAGCGTCCGGACGCCGCCACCCTGCACAACAAGATGGGGATGGCGGAGCTGCTGATGCAACGCTTCAGCCGCGCCCGCAAAGCCTTCGAGCGCGCCCTGAAAGCCGACCCCGGCTACGCCGAGGCCATCAACAACCTGGGCGTGGTGTACTACATGCAGAACAACTACAAGAAGGCCATCCAGCAATACTTGAAGGCGGTGGCCGCCCGCCCCGACAGTGCGTCGTTTTACAGCAACCTGGGCACGGCCTACTTCGCGCGCAAGCAATATGAGCTGGCCAGTACGTCCTACCTGCGCGCCCTGGAGCTGGATCCGGAAGTCTTCGAGCGTCGCTCGCGAACCGGGGTTTCCGCGCACATGGCCTCGCCCGGCGACCGCGCACGTTACTCCTACGTGATCGCGAAAATGTACGCCCGGGCGGGCGACGCCGAGCGCTGCCTGCTCTATCTGAAGAAAGCCATCGAGCAGGGCTACCCGGAAATCAAGCAGGTGTATACCGACGAGGAGTTCGCCGCCGTGCGCAAGGACCCGCGCTTCAGCGAACTGTGGGCCCCCACCCCCGTGCCCAACGTCAGCAACTGAAGTGGTCGCCGGGCGCGTGTGGAAGCGGGCGACTTCGCCCGCGCCTGCGCTGGTGCCCCACGTTCGCGCCGGGCAGTTCGGCGCTAACTTGGAGGAGGACCAGACCGTAGCGATGCCGCACGGATTCCAGGCCCGGAGGGCCGGCATAAGGTAGCCCAGGCCGGAAGGCCTGGGTAGTCCGCAAGAAATCATCGAGCTCCGTAGGGACGACACCGCGGCTTGGTTCCGCTTCCTAGCACCTTCACCCGAAACAAGAGCACCACCCCAGTCTCCGTTTGCCCCACGTTCGCGCCGTGTCGTTCGGCGCTAACGTGGGAAGACTTGCAGCCAGAAACGGGTCGCCCGCCCCGTTTGACAGCGCCCCGCCCTCCGCAATACTCTCTGGCCCATACCCCGGGGCAGTCCTGTCGTCGAGTAAGTCGGAGAGACTCGATTCCCAGCGCTCCACAACTCTCGCGCCCGCGTACGCGGTCACACCGCCAAGCGGCTGCCCTGCCCGGAAGGCTCATCCCCGTCCTGCTGCTTGCTTTGCTCCTGTGCCCGTGGCCGGCGGCCATGGACAAATGGCTGCCGGTTTCGCCCGCCGACCTGGCGATGAAGGATCACCCGGGCAGTCCGGGCGCCCACGCCATCATTCTGTTCAAGGAGGTTTCCGGGGACGACAACGAATCCCAGGAAACCACCTACGTCCGCATCAAGATCTTCACCGAGGAAGGCCGCAAGTACGGCGACGTGGAGGTTCCCTACCCCAAGGACATCGGCAACGTAGTGGGCATTGAAGCGCGCACCATCCGCCCCGACGGGTCCATCCTCAAGTTCGACGGCCAGGTGTTCGACAAGTTGCTGGTCAAGCAGCGCAAGATCAAAGTGTGGGCCAAGACCTTTACCCTGCCCGAAGTCCAGCCGGGCTGCATCCTTGAATACCGTTACACCGAGAAGGTGGAAGACAACACGCTGTACGCAACTCGCTGGAACCTGCAGGACGAGCTGTTCATCCGCAAGGCCAAGTTTTCCCTGCGCCCCTATCGCGGAAGGGTGTCCAGCATTCACAGCGCGCAGCTTAAGTATCTGGTCAAAGGACTCTCCCCGGACAAAGGAGTGCAAAACACCGGCCAGATGCTGACCCTGGAACTCGAGGACCTTCCTGCCTTCGAAAAAGAACAGCACATGCCGCCCGAGAACCTTCTGAAGCGCTGGGTCTTGTTCTACTACGGCCGCGCGGACAACGAGGTCCCCGATCAGTTCTGGGCCCGCGAAGGCAAGGACTGGCACCAGGACGCGGAGAGCTTCCTCGCAGGCTCCGACGGTGTGGCCCAGGAGGTGGCGGCCGTTGCACCCGCATCGGATCCGCCGGATGCGCGCCTGCGCAAGCTCTACGCCCGCGTGCAGCGGCTTCGCAACCTGAGTTTCGAGGGGTCCGGAACCACGGCGGCCAGGGAGCGGGAAAAACTCAAGGACAACCAAAAGATCGCCGACGCGTTGAAAAACGGCTACGGCTACCGAAACCAGCTCAATCGCCTGTTCGCCGGCATGGCCCGGGCGGCCGGGTTTCAAGCGGCCACGGTGCGCGTTTCCACGCGCGACGACAATTTCTTCTCCCCGGCGCTGATGGACACCGACCAGCTCCCCAGCGAAGTGGTGGAAGTGAATACCGGCAGCCAGACGCTCTACCTCGATCCGGGTACGGCGTTCTGTCCCTACGGGCTGCTGTCGTGGGAGAGAACCGGAGTGCAGGCCCTGCGCCTGAATGCCGCGGGCGGTATTTTCATCAAGACGCCCAATCCGTCTCCCGGAGAAAGCCGCACCGAGCGCAAGGCCAGCCTGCGACTGGGAGAAGACGGCTCGCTGGAGGGCACGCTGCGGGTCAGCTACTACGGCCAGGAAGCGTTGGAGAAGCGCCAGGACGCCGTGGAAAAAGACGAAGTGGGCCGTCGCAAGACGCTGGAGGACGAAGTGAAGGAGTGGCTGCCGGCCAGCGCCAACGTGGAGTTGCTTTCCGCCGGCAAGTGGGACGCTTCCGAAACGCCGCTGGAGGCAGAGTTCCGGGTGCGCATGCCTGACCTGACGGCCACCACCGGCCGGCGCATCCTGTTGCCCCTGGGTGTCTTTCAGACGACGGCCGCGCACCCCTTCCAGCCGGCGCGGCGCGTACACGCGGTTTACTTCGCCCATCCCTACGAGGAGCTGGACGAGATCGAATTGCAACTGCCAACTGGATTCCGCGCCGAGAGCCTGCCCGCCCCGCGGCAGACCTCCGACACCAATTTCGGAAGCTACCATCGCTCGGTGACCGCCACGGGAAACAGCATGCGCATACGGCGCACCATGTCGTTGGTGGGCATTCACTATCCGGTCGAGTACTACCCCTTGCTGCGCCTCTTTTTTGACAAGCTGCACAGCGGTGACGAAGACCGCGTCGTCCTCCAGGCCGGGGGCGCGAGCGCGGCAAGGTAGCCAAGCATCGAAAGGACGGCGCGCACATCCCAGCGCGAGTATCATGATGCTCCGAGGTGCCCTATGAACGTCCCCCGGGCCCCGATCAGCGGTTTTTTGTTTGCCGTTTTGCTCTCCGCCCACGCCCTGTGGGCAGTCGAGAACCAGGCGCAAGACTGGCTCCCGCTCACCGCCGAAGAACGCAATCTGAAGGACAATCCGGCTCGCCCCGGCGACCACGCCATGATCCTCTACCGGGAGAGCACCACCGACGAGCCCAAGAAGAACTACTACGAGTATTACCGGATCAAGGTCTTCAGCGACGAAGGCAAGCGCTGGGCCGATATCCGTATTCCCTATTGGAAGGGGTCTTACAAAGTCGAGCGCATTCAGGCCCGCACCGTGCAACCCGACGGGACTGTAGTTCCCTTCACGGGAGAGATTCACGACCTGGTCATGGCCAAGTACAAGAGCGTAAGGCTCCTCGCCAAGACTTTTACTCTGCCGGATGTACGGGTGGGAAGCATCATCGAGTACCGGTACACCTTGCATTTCGAGTGGCCGGGTCCGCCGTCGTGGGGCCTGCAGGAGGAACTCTTTACGCGTCGCGCCCTCTTTCGCTACAAGCCCTCCGACAGCATCGGGCTGAGCTGGTATGGCCGCCTCCACGGCGACAAGAAACCGCAGCAGGCGGGTGACTGGTGGGAGCTCGAGCTGCTGGGCGTGCCCGGTTTCATCTCCGAGGACTTCACTCCCCCGGAAAACGAACTCAAGCCTTATATCAAGTTCTATCGCACCGGCAAGAGCGCTGACTGGTTCTGGCGCGACTACGGAGAGCGCTGGCGCCTGAGCATCGACAACTTCATCGGTGAGCGCAAGGCCATCCGCCGGCTGGCGGAGCAAGTGACTCCGCCTGGCGACCCGCCTGAAGCTCGGCTGCGCAAGCTGTACGCGCGCGCCCAACAGGTGCGAAGCTACACGCAGTTCAAGGAAAGTGAACGCGACCGGTTGAAGGAAAACAGCAACGTAGAGCAAATGCTGGAGCGGGGATATGGAACCGGACTGGACATCAACCTGCTGCTGGTGGCACTGGCCCGCGCCGCGGGCTTTGAGGCGACCCTGGTCTGGGTGGCGGCACGCGATCGCGCCTGGTTTCACAAGGAGCTGCTGGAAGAATCCCAGCTGAACGCCCATGTGGTCTGGGTCAAGGCGGGCGGCAAGGAGTATTACCTCGATCCGGCCACACCCTATTGCCCCTTCGGCCTGCTGACCTGGGAACAGTCGGCAGCGGGTGGGATCCGGCTGGATAAGGACACCACTCCGTTCATCAACACGCCGCAGCCTGCTCTGGCGGACGCGGTCATTCAGCGCCGCGCCACCATGAAGATTAGCCCCGAAGGCGACTTGGACGGCGAGCTGCGCGTCTCCTTCCTCGGACACGAAGCGCTCCGCCGGCGCTTGCAAGCCATTGACGAGGACGAAGCCGGACGGCGGAAGGACCTGGAGGATGAAATCAAGCTCCTGTTCCCAGCCAGCGCCAGCGTCGAGCTGTCGAAGGTGACGGGATGGGAGGACACCGGGCAACCGCTGGAGGCCTTTTTTCGCGTCCGGCTTCCGGGCTTTGCCACGCCCACCGGCCGCCGCTTGATGCTTACGTCCGGCCTGCTCCAGACCGAAAACGCCAGCATCCTCAAGCACGCCCGCCGCCAGCACCCGGTCTACTTCTCCTACCCCTACCGGCGCGAGGACGAGTTCGTGCTCGAGCTACCTGCGGGATATGACCTGGAAAGCCTCCCCCCACCCCGAACCCTGGCCGAACCCTACGGCAAGTACGAGATGTCACACTTCAAGGAGCCGGGCAAGCTTCGCATCCATCGCACTTTTGCCATGGAAGGCTACTTTTTTCAGCTCGACTGGTACGCAAACCTGCGGAACTTCTTTGAGCAAATCAGGAGCAACGATGAGCAGCAGGCAGTGTTGGCTTTGTCGAAGACCGCGACCCAGTAGGCTGGTGCGGCTAGTGGCGCTGGCGGTTTTGCTGGCCGCTGCGCCCGCGGCGCGGGCGGGCGCGCCCGACTGGATGCGCGCGCTGGCGCGCGAAACGCTTCCCAGCTATCCCCCGGAAACCGAAGCCGTGGTGCTGCTCGAGGACGAGGTCACCACCGTACAGGACGACGGGGAGATCAAGACGCGCTACCGCAAGGCCTACAAGATCCTCCGTCCCGGAGGACGCAGCTACGGCACCGTCTCCGTGTACTTCGACAACGAGACCCGGCTCACCTTTCTGAAGGGCTGGAGCATCTCCGCCCGCGGGGAAGAGCACGAAGTGAAGGAAAAGGACGCCGTCGAAACCACGCCCTTCGAGGGCGTTCTCTACCAGGACACCCGGAGGAAACACTTGTCCATTCCCGCCGCGGAGCCGGGAGGCGTGGTGGGCTTCGAGTTTGAGCAGAGGCACCGGCCCTACGTTCTGCAGGACACATGGGGGTTCCAGGACGAAATCCCGGTCCGCCTCTCTCGTTTTACCCTGCAACTGCCGCCGGGATGGGAATACAAAGCGTTGTGGCGCAACCATGAGGCACTGGAGCCGCGTTCCGCAGGCGCCAACCAATGGACTTGGGAGGTGCGCGACCTTCCCGGCATTGAAGACGAGCCCTCCATGCCTGCCTGGCAGGCCGTGGCCGGGCGCATGAACCTGAAGTTTTTCTCTCGCGATCCGGCCCTGCTGGGCAAGACCCAGGCTTCGTGGAGCGACATCGGGCGCTGGTACTCCCAACTCATCGCTACTCGACGGACCGCCAGCCCCGACATGCAACAAAAGGTGCGGGCGCTCACCGCCGGCCTTCCCGATACTCTGTCGAAGATCCGCGCCCTGGCGGCTTTTTCCCAGCGCGAGGTGCGCTACGTGGCCATTGAGATCGGCATCGGAGGGCACCAACCTCACGCCGCCCCGGAAGTGTTTGCCAATCGCTACGGCGACTGCAAAGACAAGGCCATGCTGCTCAGTGCGATGCTGCGGGACATCGGCATTGAGTCTTACTACGTGCTGGTGCACACCCAGCGAGGCTCGGTGGCCCCGGAATTTCCCATGCTGGGATTCAACCACGCCATCCTGGCCCTGCGTCTCCCGCCTGAGCTGAGCACGATCAACCTGCACGCCCTTTACGAACACCCGCGGCTGGGACGCCTGCTGTTCTTCGATCCCACCGACTCCATCACCCCGCTGGGCTACCTTCCTTCCAGCGAGCAGGGCGGCTATGGACTGGTGGTGAGCGACGCCGACGGCGAAATGGTGCGCCTGCCGCTACTCCCGCCCGAGACCAACCGTCTGGAGCGCGAAGCCAAGTTCCGGCTGCTGCCCAACGGGACGCTCTCCGGAGACGTGCGCGAGACCTACTCCGGCTCCTTCGCTTCCGAGCGCCGTGGCCGCATGTTGGGAGCGCCGCTGCAGGAGCGGGCGAAGATTGTGGAAGGTTTCCTGGGCGACTTTCTGCCCAACTTCGTCCTGCGCAAGGCTACAGTGGTGGACTTGGAGGACTACGACCGCGACTTCGGCATCCACTACACCTTCGACACCGCCAGCTATGCCAAAATCGCCGGCAACCTGCTGCTGGTGCGCCCGCGCGTCCTCGGCCAAAAGAGCGAGATCATGCTGGAGGGAAAAGAGCGGCGACATCCGGTGGAGTTCGATGAGGCCAGCCTACAAACCGACAGCTACGAGATCACGCTGCCCGAGGGCTACGCGATCGATGAGCTACCCTCGCCCGTGGAACTGGATGCGGGCGTGGCCACCTACCACAGCCGGGCCGAAGTCCAGGGCAACGTACTGCGCTACCGCCGTGAGTACCGCGTCAAGAATGTCTACGTGGACCGCCAGGAACTCCAGAAGTTGAAGTCCTTCTTCCGTCAGGTGGCTGCCGACGAGCGTAACAGCGCGGTGTTGAAGAAAGTGGCGCCCTGAGCGCAACGCCCGGGCCGAGGCTCACCGCTAAGGAACCGGCAGGGTGAACTCCGGCGACCGCGCGCGCAGGCGGCCAGCGGCATCTCGCACCTCCAGATGCGCTTTCCACTTTCGCTTGCCTGCGGGCGGTTTCTCGAACTCGACCATGAACTTTCGGTTCTCGGGAGTGCACTGCACCTGGCGCCCCAGGTTATGGTTGGACCGTGCTTTCTCGAACACCAGCGCCAGCGTGACGGGTTGGCTGGCGTTGCGGCAGGAGAGCTCCACGCTGACCCGACCATTCTTCTCCGGCGCCACGCTGGCCGCTTTCAGAAAGACCACCAGCGGCGCCGGCCCGCCCGGCGACGCGGCCGCGTCCGGCCAGGCCTGCTGGAAGGCGGCGACGGCTTGGGGCTGCACCGACTCCAGGCGCTGCTCCCGCGTTTGCCAGCGCGGGTGCGAGCCGAAGAAGGCCACCGCTCCCGGCTGCTCGCCATGCGCGGCCCGCAGCAGATGGTGCAGCACCACCAGCGAATCCGGATGGTAGCCGGCGCGGGCCATCAGCATCATGCCGGTGGCGTCGGCGCGGTGCTCGCGGTCGCGCAGCATCTTTCCAAAAACGTACGGGAAGGCGGTGTGCAGCACCGCCAGCCCGCGGCTGGGATGACGCAGCAGGCAGTGCGCGATCTCGTGGGAGAGCACGGCGGCCCACAGTCCGCGGTCCTGGCCCAGCATCTGCGCCAGGCCGCCTCCCACCCACACCCTGCCCTTGGCGTCGGAGTGCGCGTTCACCGACTGGTCGTTCAGGAGAAACAAGCGCCACTCCAAGCTGCCGCCAACCTTGGTCACCGCGTCGGTGAGGGCGTCGGTCACCGCCGGGGACTTCACCAGCTCCTGGAAGACCTGGTGTCCGACGACCAGCAATGCTTGCGGATCTTGGACCGGAGGGACTTGGACCGGAGGGACTTGGGCCGGAGGGGGCTCTTCTGCCGGTTCCAGCCCGCGGGTCAGGGACGGACAGCCCAGTCCTAGGGCAAGGACGATGACCAGCAGCGTGTTCCCTGCCCAGCGGGCCGGGCCGGGGATGCGCGCGTTCATGCCGCTCATTGTGCCTTTCATTGTGCCGTTACGGGCGGGCGGCGTAAAGCCTACGCTTTCGCCGGTGAGGGCAGCCGGGTTGCATGCGCGGTTTCCCAAAGGAGTTCCGAGGGCTGGGTCACCTGTCGAAAGTAACAAAGGACAGTTACCTTCGATACTTGCACCATCGGACCATGGGCAGTAGTTTCTATCCAGGCAAGCGTCCGACAGGGGGCAGGTTATTCGCACCCCGGTTGGAGTGACCCATATGAGAATGCATACACAGTCCCAGGGAGTGGCGGTCAGGGTGGTTCCCGACCAGCCCAAGTACGTGCGCGAAAGCGCGATGCAGCGGGTTCCCTTCGCGGAGACGCTGTTCACCCGGCCCCGGCTTTTTGCGCCCCGGCCCAAGAAGGTACCTGTCTCGCGGGAGATGGAGATCCAGTTTTCGCCCTCCACCGCGCGCCAGCTCTTCTGGATGCTGCGGGCGGTGCGCAACCTGGCATCCCTGGCTACGGTGACCGTGCCTCTGACCTACCTGTTCTACGTGGGCATGGGTTTGGGGCTGCCGGGCGACAAGCTGCTCCAGGGCACGATGGTGATGGACTACATGCACGCGCTGGTCCTGCCCATGGCCTACCTGGCGGAGCACGTTCTGCCGGTGCGGACGGTGATCAGCGGATTCAACTGGTGGCTGGCAATAGCCGCCATTCTCGCCTGGATGATGCGCAGCGTCCTGCTCTCGCGGCTGGACCGCGCCGAAGCCTGGGCCAAGACCCAGGCCTTCCAGGCCAACTGGGAGGAGTTCCGCGGGCGCAGCACGTCCTTGCAATAAGTTCGTGGCAGTAACTTCAGCGGTCGGTCCGGCGTGAGTCCGGGGGACGCTGGCATTTTTTTCCTTACAGACAGGAGTCTGGGGAAGGACAACGTAAACATGCCGAAAGCCATTTGGGAGGGAGTGGTGCTGGCGGAATCCGCCAGTTGCGTGGCCGTGGACGGCCGCCATTACTTTCCTTTGGACTCGTTGCGCGCCCAGTATCTCCAGGCCAGCACCACCCACATTTTGAGTCGCAAGCAGGGGCCGGCCAAATACTTCCACGTGGAAGTGAACGGCAAACGCAAGGCCGACGCCGCCTGGTTCTACCCCGAGCCCCGCGAAACCGCCTTCCTCCAGGGTCACGTGGTCTTCGCAGGAGAGGTCAAGATCGAGTTCTAAGTGGAACCTGAAGGGCGGGTGAACCCAGGACTCCGCCGGGTAACTACCCCCTAATGCCCCAACCTGCCCGGGCACCCATACCGAGAAACCGCAACAATTTCCTGAGAAAACCTGTTGACTTGCCCAAGGGTTCGTCCTATTCTGCCAGTTGGAAGCGTGAAATCTCCGCCAAGGAGCGTACGATGCTGAATCCCTCAGTCGCACGGCTTGTGACTATTCTCATGATCTTGACCCTGCCTATGGCCACGGTGCTGGCCGACGTGCAGGGCGCGATGGCCTACGTGCAGGGCAAAGCCAAGGTCAACGGACGCACGCTGACGAATTCCGCGGCTATCTTCCCGGGTGACGCCATCCAGACTGCGGCCGGCTCTACGGTTTCCCTGGTTGCGAAGGGTTCGTCGGTGCTGGTTCCGGAAGGATCCACGGTCACCTATCAAGAGAAGGAAGTACTCCTGACGTCGGGCCGCGCGCAGGTGCGCACTACGGGCGGGATGTCGGCGCGGGTGGCCACATTCGCTGTGACCCCAGCCTCGGGCAAGCCGGCGATGTTTGAGGTAGCCCGCCTGGGCAGCGAAGTCCGGATTAGCGTGGTGTCGGGCTCGCTCTCCATCTCCGACGGCAAAGCCACCACCTTGCTGGAGAGTGGACAAACCATCACGCTGGCCGCCAACGGTACTCCCACTGGCCCGAAGAGCAAGCTAACCGGGGACCAGGCGTTGATCATCATGGTTTTCACCGCGGTCGCCGCGGGCGTAATCGTGGGCGTGGCCAACGCTCTCGCCAGCAGCGACGCGCCGTAAGGAACTCCGTGCAGTTTTCCTGCCCCGCGGCCCAGAGCTGCGGGGCTTTTCCTTTTTAGACCAGTTGATACGGATTACGATGTCAGCCTTCGCGCCGAGGTTAGGAGTTCAATCTGCAAGCTGGTTTTGCTTGCGTCTAGCGAACACGTATGACACTGAGGCACCCCACCTGAAGCCCATCTTGGCACCTAGCTCGGGGTGTTCGGTTGGATAAAACCTATACACTTCGAACTCGAAAGGACTTATGCGCACTTTTGGTGTCAGGTCAATTTCAAGCCTGAACCCTGGGCCCTGCACGCCATTACTTTCATCGGATCCTTTGAAAATGTAATAGCCAAACACTCGCATCGGGTACTTATTGTCCACACGGTCTTCCACGCCAAAGGCAACCAGTGGGCGCACAGACCCCTTGCTCCAAAGGGACGTGGTGGTACGGGAATAGTTCAAGCCCGCCCCCGCATAGAATCTGGAGAACTTATGATAGAACTCGGCCCGCGCGGTGTATGCATAACCATCGCCCGTTTCTAGCTTACGTGCCGAGCGATATAAAGCCTGCCCACGGAACAAGAAGCGTTTGGATTGATACTCAGGCGCAATCCCCGCCACAAACTCCGGATTCGCGTAGCCAAGCCCCGCTGACCCACGGACGCCGCTGATTGCGCGCAGCTCCTGAGCTAATGCGGGTAGGGTAAACAGCAGCACAACCAGAATAGTGAAGAGAACAACCCCAGGGCGAGATGCGCGCATAGTTGCCTCCTTCTAAATCCGCCCGCCAATTCACCTTGGTGGTGAGGATTCAGTAGAGGACATATATGCAATTGCTTGCCCACATTGGGCTTTGCAGCGGTAACCGCAACAGGACACAGGGTTTACACTTCCATTAGCCTTCCCAAAGTGGGGCGGCTTAATTCCCATTTCGGCCCTGCCGCGAAAGGCCCTCCGGAGCAGGTAACACCGCGCCCTTGAGAGAGTTAGGAGCCCTCTAGCGTAGCCTTCCCGAATTGGTCCTTGTTCCAATTCCGGAACAAAACGGACCATAGACGGAGGGCGAGGGGATAATTGTTCTATGCTCTGGCTATTAACAAGGGGGTAAACATGTCGTCCCCGTTTCTCGAGGCCTTGAGCGCAGCTGCACAAGAGCTTATCGTCAAGCTCCAAATCATTGAGCTTCAAAGCGCCCAGCTTCTAACAAACGAGACATTGGAGCCACAACTGAGGCGTCGCTTGAAGCAGGTCCAAGACAATTCGACCAGAGCAGTTACTCTTTGTCGTCTGATCTTTGGATGCATTGGGCAGTTCGACGAAGTCAATGTTGATTTCCGTTCAGAACCACACATTTCTCAAACAAAGGAGAAGAGTCCGATGACGACGAAACCCGCTTTGTTGGCGGGGGAAGTCTGAAAACACCCGCCCCTAGGGCTGGAACAAGAACGCAGCCCGCCGCAAACGGCGGGCCTGCGCAACCCGAAACAACTCGCCCGGCTGCTCTTAACTCTCTGGTTACCTGAACCCGCCGCGCTACTCCCGGCCAGCCGGCAATCCCGCCAAGATGTCGCTAGAGGAGGGTCCCCCATGCCAGACCTGCGCCGCAGCGCGCGTATTCCGCTGATGCAACCGGTATCTCTGCGCGTCACCAACAACGGGAACCGCGCCATCCACGCCACCACTCGCGACTTGAGCGCCAGCGGGGTATTCCTGTACGCGGGCAAGGCACTTGCCGCCGGCTCGCCGGTGGAGATCGAGTTGGAATGGCCGCAAGAGTTCAGCCACAGCGAGCCGGTGCAACTGCGCGGTTGGGGTCGGGTGGTGCGCGTGGAAACCGGCGTGGGCACCGACACCTTCGGCGTCGCCCTGGCCATTGCCGGCTACCAGCTCCGCGAATGGACCCCGCAAGCGCGCCGTGAAGTGAGTAAAGAAGCGGTGGCGGAAGCAGTGTCGTAGGTCAGCCGCCGGCGCCACGAGGTCCCAGCGCGCAAGCAGGAATCAAGCTTGTCCCGGAGCCGAGGCCCGTCTCAGGGCTTTGAGCACATCTTCCGCCTCGCGCACCATGACGTCTTGCGGCGCCACGCGCTGCAACTCGCGCAGAACTTCCGTCCCGGTCGCAGTCTGGCTGCGGATGAGGGCGATCATGGCGATGCGACGAACCACAACGTCCAGGTTGGCGTCCGCCAGGATGCTGCCCAGCAGGCGCTCGACGCATTCGCCGGGAATCACCGCCAGGGCCTGCACCGTCATGAGCAGCAGGCGGGTCTTGCCCATGGCCTGGCCGAAGATGAAGCGCTCCAGCGCGGGCACCGTGGCCGGGTCGCGCAGGAACAGCAGGTCCCCGGTGACCTCTTCCAACAAGTGCGCATGCAAATGCGGGAGGGCCTCTGCCAGCAGGATGGCGCGGCCCGGCGAGCGGGTCCTGATGATGGCGTGTACCGCAGCCTTCTGCACCCTTTCGTCGGCGTGGCGCAGCAGCGGGGCCAGTTGGGCCAGCAGACCGGGGTCCTTGAGCTCCACCAGCAGATGGCAGGCGTCACACACCACCTGCGAGAACTCGCTTTTCAGGCACTGGCGCGCGGGCTCCAGGGCCGCCGGGCCGATGCGGCTGATCAAGCGAATCAGCGCGGACCGCTTGGAAGCCATCGGTTCCTGCTCCAGTTCCTTAAAGACCCTGGCGATGGCGCCCGGGCCAGACCACCTCAGGAGCGCGGCTGCGGTGCACGCTGCGGCCACGTCTTGCGGTTTCTGCACGTAGATTTCGAGCACGCGTTCGACGGCGGACGGCGTCAGCAGTGTGGGCAGGGTAGCGCCACAGCATTCCGCGTGGCGGACGGAATCTTGACCGGCCAACTCTTCCACCGCCGCTCCCGCTTTGTGGATCAGCGCAAATTCCTCATAGGTGCCGAGTGTGTGCGCCAGCGCCACCATGCAATGCAGGATCTTCCAGTGCTGGTAGTCCTTTCCGGTGAGGGGGCCTCTCTGGTCGCGGGAAAGCGCGGCTTCGGCGGTTTTTCGCAGGGCGGTCACCAACATGTCCGCCGCTTTCGGCCAAAAGCTGCTGCGCACGCTGGCCATCACCGAGAACAGTTCCGGAAGGCGGCTGGTGTCTTCCGGCGAGCCTCCCTGGCTGGGCTGCAGGACTTCCAGGTAGTGGCAGGCTAGCCGCGTGGCGGTCTCGCGGTCATCGCCCTTGATGAGTTCCTGCAACAGCTCCGCCAGCCGGCGGAATTCGTGGCCGCCGAATTGGCGCAGTTTGTGCAAGGTCTCCAACTTCTCTCGTTGGGGTACGGTGACCCAGCGCAAGTCCTCCTGGATGCGATGGACCGTGGCCTGCGACAACGTAAGGGTCTTGGCGTACTTCGCCAGCTTGACGGCCAGGCGCTCGGCAGTTTTCCCAGTCTGCATGGCGCGCAGCAGCACGCGAACCACTTCTTCCTCGACGATGTAGGCGTCCGGCCCGGTGGGGGCGGTGGCCAAGTGCTTCCCTGCCCATTGCACGGCGGTGTCTTCGATGATTTCGGCGGCCATCTGGTCCGGAGGCATGGCCCGCAACTGCTCGCGGCGCTCCGGAGGAAAATTCGAGAGCACCATTTCCGGCCGCATGTCCTTGATCATGCGCGCCAGTTCGACGTAGGAACGCTGGGGGGCACCGGCGGGATCGAGCAGTGTCGCCTGCAGGTAGTTTTCGATCACACTCCCACCCGGACCCCAGCCGGCACCGGTTGTTCCGCCCGGCTCTCCTCCGCTACCCGTCGAACCAACCGGGGCCGAGCTGCCGCCTAACCCTGCCTCCGAGCCATGCGCCGCGGTTGCGCCGGCCTCGGATCCACGCCCTCTCCCCCTGCCCAAGCCCTCGGAATCCAGGATGGCCTCGAAGGCTTGGAAGGCGCCGGTCCCGGCCGGCCGAATCTCCTCCATCACCTTGGCCAGCAAGTAGGACTCGGAATCCATTTCCAGCACCGTGTCGCCGCTGTCGTCGCGCACCTGGCTCTTGCTGGCGGGGAACACGCGCAGGAACTCCAGCGGGTTCTTCTCCAGATACGCAGCCAGGCCTCCGGCGTCTTCGATCTGCTTGGAGGAGCGCGTAACCACGCTCATGCCGCGCTTGTAGGCGGCCAGCGTCATCCCGGCCTGGAAGGTGATGGCGCCCACGCCGCGCTTCAGGAACTCGCTCTCCAGTTGGTGCAGCGAGCGCTCCGTGGTGAGGATGTTATCCAGCATGATGCGCTGGTCCACGAAGCCCAGGGTGAACTGCCCCTTTTCCTTGACCAGCACATTGAGCACATCAAAGCTCTGCTGGAACAAAGCGGCCGCCGCCGAGTGGTCAGCGGAAAACATGGCCACGGTCTTGAACAGCATCTGCAGCGAGCGCGCGAAACGCACGCCCTGGATCTTGAGTTGTTTGCGGTCAAGCAAGAGAGGCCTCGCATTCAAGGCTTGGAGGCAAGATTACGACGGTTTCAAGGCAAGACGTTGCTCCACCAGCTGCTCCGCTGTTTTTCGCGTGCCGTTTTGGGAAAGGGTCCGCTGTGCTAGAGTGGCAAACGGTTTGCCGATGTCCCACACCCTCGCCACCATCGCCCAACTCTGGCTCTACCCCATCAAGTCCATGGCTGGAGTTTCTGTGCAGGAGGCACACGTGGGTCTGGATGGAATTCTGGGAGACCGGCAGTACGCTTTCGTGCGCGCGGATCAAGCCGCCCGCAACAGCTTTCCCTGGATGACGGCCCGGGAATCCTCCCGGATGCTCTTCTACAAACCCAATTTTACCCAGCTCCCCACACCTGACCAGCCCGAGCCGCCGGTGCGCGTGCGCACGCCCGCGGGCGCGGAGCGCGAGCCCAGCGACTCCACGTTGCGAGAGGAATTGGCCGGCGAACTAGGACAGCCTATCTTCCTGCTGAAAAGTTCGCGCGGTATGTTCGACTGCCAGCATCTTTCCCTGTTTAGCCTGGCCAGCGTCCGCGCGCTGGCGGCTGAGGCCGGTTGCCCGATCGACCCGCGCCAGTTTCGCGCCAATCTCTACGTCGAGCCGGTTTCCTCCCAGCCCTTCGAGGAAGAGGCCTGGGCGGGCAACCTGCTCGAGGTCGGCGACCAGGTGCTCACTGGAGTCACGCAGCGCGACCCGCGGTGCATGATGGTGAACTTGGATCCGGAAAGCGGCAAGCAGGATCCGCGAGTGCTGCGAGCGATCGCGCAAAAGCACCAGGGGCAGGCGGGCGTCTACGCGAACGTGATCCGGCCGGGCGTGATTCGGGTGGGAGATACGATCCGCCTGGTGGCGAGACCATGACCGGCTGCGAGAGAGCATTGGTGAGCGCGGAAGGAATCGAACTTGAGGCGCTTGCGCGGCGTCCGAGCCGCGCGCCGAAATCCTGAGCCCTGACGCGTCGGGGCGAAGGACCTCGCCAAAACAATGGTGAGCGCGGAAGGAATCGAACTTGAGGCGCTTGCGCGGCGTCTGAGCCGCGCGCCGAAATCCTGAGCCCCGACGCGTCGGGGCGAAGGACCTCGCCAAAACAAATGGTGAGCGCGGAAGGAATCGAACCTTCAACCTACTGATTAAGAGTTCCGCAAAGACGAAGAATCAACAAGTTGCACGTGGTGCGCGGCCCTGTGCTCTGGCGCTACCTGCTAGATTCCACAGGGCCGCGCGCAACGCGAGTAACGCGAGGTGACAAGTCCTGCCGTCAGGGAGTGGTCACCCACGGTGGTCACCCCCGTCGGAGAACTTGACATCCCGGCACTCTCTATTTCTTTCTACTTTAGAAAACCCTTTGCTCCGGTTCTCGCCACAGGGTCGCCGGTTCCAGCAGTAGGAAAAAGTCGGATTTTCGAGTTGCCCGGGGGAGGGCGGGAGGAATCTCTGGCGCTCCGCAGCGGTTTGCGGGGCCTGCCCTCAATGCCTGCTCTTGTGCCTGTTATCAGGCATGGCGCTCCTGTCGCTGAGAACAGCGACGGAAGCAGCGAAGCAACCCACTGCCCCCCTAGCCTGCTCGTCGAGGGCTCTCGGTGCGAGCACCGAAGAGAACACTGGCTCTCGGTGCGCGCACCGAAGAGAACACCGAAAAGTCTTAGGTTTTCTTAGGTTTTCTGAGTCGTGGAGCCGAGTCCCCCGGCGAGAATTGCGTACCCCAGAAGAGCAAGGAACGAACACACGGAAACGAGCCTAGCGGCTTCCCCGCCTAGGATAAGAAGCGCAGAGGCAACAAACCAGGCGACGCCAATCTGCGCCTTTCTCGACCATCGCCGTGAGGCTTCTACAAGCGGAGGAACTGCGACGAGCAGAAACCCAAACAAGGCGGTAAGTGCAATCAGTTCGAGCGTGATCTTTCGTACATCAGGCCTGGCGGCGTTGAGGTATCGCTGGTACAGGTTGTCGTAGGGGCCTCTCCGACCCACGACCGGACCACTCCGACCCACGGCCCTTTCAATCTCAACCGCACTCGGTCCTTCCCAAAGAAAGGCGTGTGGCAGGGACACATATCGGTCGTCTGGAGGAACGGGGCCGACGTACCAGGGGACCCAAGTGCAGGCTATGAGAACAGCCAAACAGTAGCCAGCCAAAACCGCCTTGCGGGTGGGCACAGTCAGCCTGGGCGTCGTGGGTGTCGAACCCGAAGATGAACTCGCAGGAGGGGGAGCGCTAGGCTGTGAGGCGGGGGCCGATGCCGATGCCGGCCGCTCCCCGAACTTTTCCGCAAACTCCTGGGCCCGCGCTACGGCTTGCGGAGCGATGCTACCGCGCTGGCCCTTTTCGCGCAGCGCCTTGCGCTCCAGGGCGGTGAGCCTGAAGCCGAGGATGCCGCGCTGGTTCTTGGTATCGGGCATATTCAGCCTCGCAGGTTGCTCCCCCTTCTGCGGGCGCTTACTGGTTCTCGTCGGGTTCCGGCCCCAGGCTGGGATACCCCTGGCTCTTGTGTTGCAGCACGCCATCGTCCTCCAGGCGCTTCACTTCGCGCACCACCCGCTTCAGGCTCTCCGGAGATAGTCTTTCGTATTTCCTCTGCTCCGGGGAGAGCGCGTCCGATTTGGGCTCGGACGCTGCTGTAGGCTTGCTGCTTGGCGGCAAGGGCTTTTTCCCTTTGAGGGCGACAACGAAGAATGCAGCGACCGCCAAGCCCGTGACGGCCCCCAGGCGCAAGATGATGCGCTCGGTGTCAGGCGTAGCAAACTCCGCCTGAGATCGTCGCCTGTCGTTCCAATAGGCCTCGCGTCTGGCCTGCTGTTCAGCAGCGGTTTCCGGTTGTGAATGTGGCCACTGGCTCACCACCGCCCAGGGGTCCGGCGGCGCGGGTGGGAGTCTGGGCCCAGCCCACACAAAACCATAGCCAAGAAAGGCACGATACTGGCTGTTGCCCTGACGCGGATACACGCTGAACGGCACCCAGACGCACGAATAGGCGAGCAGCAGGGCGTAGGCAATCAGCACGATCCGTTGAGACCTGGGCACAGTCTAGAACCTACAGCGGCGTGCGAAAGGTTGTCAATTTGTTGTCCTGTCGTGCTCCTCGCCTCCACGTCGCACGCGACAGGCTGCCGTTCAGGCGCGTAAACCTTAACTTTTCTTAACAACCGCCATTACCGGAAGCGGGTCCCTATCCTAACCCCGCGTGCCGCGCTCACTCTTCTGGTTCTTCGTCTTCGTCGTCTGCTTCTTTGCTTCCGCGAATCGACGGCTCCTGCGCCAGCTTCATGCGCACCAATTCCAGCGCTCCTCCCGGTTGCACGACCGAAACCGGCAGCCCCAGAACATCCAGGCCAAAGCGTTCATCGAGCTTCTGCCGCGCCAGGTCTTTGTCCAGTTCGTGGAACGGCAAGAGGCACTCGTTTTTCAGGGCATCGAAGATTCTTACCGCTGCCTGCAGCCTCGTCGGCGTCAGCGCGGTCACGTCCAGGACGGGCAAGTCCGCGAGGGCAGTGCGACCGATGTTGCCTCTACCTGCTTGCTGCTTGTTCGCGTGATACCAGTGCAGCAGAAGACTGAATGTTGTGTTCGCCCACGCCACCAGGGCCTTCTCCTGCTCAGCGTTCGCAAGTCGAATCGAGATCCAGGCCCTGCCACCAATCGTTCGGCGCGGGGTGAACTGCATGGCCGTGGCCTGGCTGTTGAAGCGGAAGTTCTGGTTGAAGTGACAATGCGACGCAGACGCCGTGATAGCGGCCACCTTGTGGTCAATGACCGCCTTCTCCTTCGCGTTCTTCGCGTGTCGCGGCTGCGCCTCTGAGTCGCCATCAAACGACAACGTCTTCTCGCGCGGCGCATCGTGTTTCCAGAGAACCGGGTACGTCGGCGCGGACTTCTTCTGAACGTCCGAGACGACGAACGGCCCGCGTATGCCACCGCTGGCAGTGCTGCCGTTGATATCCGCGTGGTACGGCCCGATCTCGCCGATCGCTTGCACCGTGGACACAGGGAGCGCCACAGCTTCCGACTCTTGCATCGCGGGCAACCAGAGGCGCCCATTCTGCGCCAACTGGTGAGCAGCTTGCGCCAGGGAAAGATCAGCAACGCGAGAGGGGTTCCACGCGCCAGTGGGAAATATCGGCGAGTCTATCACTTGGCCAATCACGTCTTTGCCGAAGTGCAGCAGCGTGCCTCCAATCGGCCCGTCCTCGATGCGTCTCAGGTTCTTGGTTTTCATCATGCGGAGAATCTGCTTCGCGGCAGTTGCGCCGAGGAGTGGGTAAGCGGGCCGTTCTTTCAGCACCACAAACGTGGCGCGGGAACTGGCCACGCCCGTCTTGCGGCCAACCAAGAGGCACTCACCCATGCCCGTGTCAGCCGAGAACGACATCTCGTCGTCGCTGGCACCTGCAATCGAAACCAGCACCAAGTCGCTGTAGTTTTTCGCCAGGAGTGCCCGCGAGGCTTCCCAGGCTTCGCCCGAGATCAGGCTAAGGGGCATCACCAGCGCCAGCACTCCTCCCGGTTTGACCTTGCGATCCGCGAGAACCAGAAATATCGAGGCCTCGCCTGCGTTGCCGTGCGCGCTGGTGCCTTCGGTCAGCCGCTTCGTGGCCTGCGCCATGAGCTTCTGTTCTTCCTTCGTGGAACTGAACGCGGCGAACATCGGCTGAGGGACCCCAATCTTTTTGGCTTCGTGCCCGGTCGAACGTGTGAACGGCGGGTTCATGACGATCACGTCCAGAAAGGCATCGGGAATCTCCGTCCAAGTGTCGGCCTCGGATTCACCCAGCCCACCAGCGGCCTTCGCACTGATGGCCACGATGTCCAGCTTCTTCTGCGGATCGAGCAATTCAAGCGACCCCAGCGCAACACCGCCGTCAGCCTGCTTGCCGAAGGCGACGGTCATGATGCAGCTGCGTTTGTATTTCACCGTGGGGTGCGCGCCAGACAGCATCGACGCACTAAGGTGCGCGGCAGCTGGCAGAACGTCGCAACCCACTAGCGCGTTCGCCATCATGTCGGGGTGCAGCGCCTCGGAATCCCCACCCGCCAACTCATGCAACTGCCCGACCCGCTGGTACGCGGTGGAGAGCAGCGTTCCCGTGCCGCAAGCCAGGTCACCAATGCGAAGACTCTGGACCGCGACGCCGGCTGCCCACTGGCCGTTCGCCAGAGGCCTCTCGGGGGTGATTGCCAGGCCGATGAGCAGAGCCGCTGACGCCGGCGTTGTGTAGTAGGCGGCCAGAAACTTCCGATCTGCGATCAGCTTCTGGAAGACCGCTCCAGTCAAGTCGTGGGAACGCATCAGCCGGTTCTCGACCAGCTTGTCGGCGGTCGTTGTGAGCCGCTGAATTAGCGCCTTCGTGTGACTCGCAGGGATCACTTCGAGGATGCGGCGGGCGATGTCGAAAATTGGCCAGTAGTTGACCTTGAGAATCTTGCGCCATTCGTTCAGAACGGCAGCTTTCGTCAGCGTCCCCGACCCACGCAGTTCCTCGACCGAGAGTACCTGAGACAGCTGGCCTGGCCCTCTCGCCAGGCTTTCCTGAAACACGAAGGCGTTGGCCAGGATCGTGGTGGCCATGCGCCGAGTCTGCTCGTCGTCGTGCTGATGCAGTTCCTTGCAGATCTCGGCTATTGCGCCAGGATGCGCCTGAGCCATCTCTGCCAGCAGCCCAGCAGCTTCGCTCACACCCTCGACCAGCTGGTTTGCCGCCTGCTCGATCACGTCGGGCGGGACTGATGCCGCCTGCGCCAAGATCGAGAGGTCTGCCACTCCGCCACTCAGCCAGCCCGACTGCGGCCAGCGTGAGTAGTTCTCGGGGCTGCCGCCCGCGTACAAGGCCATCTCCAGGTCGGCGGCAGCCAATTCCTTCCGCAACAGGGCACCCGCCCGTTTCTTCAAACGCTCGGGCAGGCGCACCGCAATGGATGACAGGATTAGTCGCCCGTTCGCGCGCACTGTCTCTCCGAGGCGGGCGATGGTTTCGACTTCGACGCTCGCGGCGGGCACAACCTCCGTCTCAATGGCGACTGGCGAGACGCTCGGCTCCAGCACCAGAATGTCGGGTCGCTTGTTGCTGCCCACGAGCATTCCGGTGTTCTCGGAACTGACTACCTCGCTGGTTCGCCATGCCTGCCGGGTTTCGCGCAACAGACCCGCCAGCGCGTCGTTGATCGTGTGCTCCGTCGTGGCCATTCGTGCGGGGAAAAACACATTGACCGTATCACTTCCGAGGCGACACAGGAAAGGGCATACAAGGAAGTGCGACTCTTAGCAAGTTTCCCAAGCCGGACGACGCCAGCGCGTGGAACAACCTGGGGATCGCCTACGGCAGGCTTGGCAGCGAAGTTTTTCAACAAAGTTGTTCTTCCGTAGGTCACACTCCCGCACCAACCTCCCGCGTGATCCCTGTTGCTCGAACCCGGCGGAGCCTCGTCCCCGATAGGCTCGGCCACCCCGAGGGTTTGATCCTTTTTGGGGGTGGATTTTCAGGCCTTCCGCTCGCGGCGCTGTTTTGATTTCCTTTGATTCTTTTTGATTTCCTGGGGTGCATTTCCATGTAGATTCAACAGGTTACGGCACTTTTGAAAAACGCTCAGAAAACCAAAGGAATCAAACGATGGACCTTAAGGGATAGTAGTCGTTGCGGCGGATGACATTTCCCGCCCCGTCCGTGATCAGCCGCCGGCGTCCCCAGGTGGTCCGCGAAGTGGTAGCGCGTCCCCTGGGTGGCCGATTCCGTCACCACATGGGAGGCCGCGCGTGGTGAGCGCCGCCACGGTAGGCAGGCTGTGCGCCCAGGGGCGCGACTGGAGCCAGATCGCCAGCCAGCTAGCAAGGGTACGGCGCAGCGCGCGTTCTACAGCTTGCCCAAAACACCCATTGCACGCCTCACGGCAAGCGCTTGAGTCAGCGACGCTGGTAAGAGCGGAATCGACTTGCCCAGGAACAGAAGCTTTTGGGCGGATTCGCAGGAAGAGGGCAACGGGCCGCTGGCTCGCTCCGGGTGCTGGGCGCCGCCCGCGAAGTCAATCAGGGAATGTCGGGCCGCTGAAGCGCGCCTCCGCGTCCAGGAGCTTCTTCACTTCGCGCAACACGACCTGTTTGTCGTCCTCCGAGAGCCTGGGATACTTCCGCTCAGATGTCGGCGTAGGGCTTGCTGGGTGAGGGCATCGGGTTTACTCCCCGTGCGGTGCGGCGAGCTTCTTCTACTGCACCTTGGGACTCCCCAACTTGCTCATGTAGAGCCGCTCCGCGTCCAAGAGCCTCTTTGCTTCGCGCAGTACGTGCTCTTTCGCTTCCGGGGAGAGCTTCTCGAATGGCTTCACGGACTGCTGTGTAGGCTTCTTGCTTGACGGCATTTGGGCTCTCTCCCTGAGTGATTCGTCCGGGCCGAGGGTTCCAGACATAGGGTCATCGGCCTACCCGCTCGCTCAAGAGACTATACGCCTCCTCCGCTGCGGCGTGCGCTCGCCAAGATTCCAGGCCGCGAGAATCAAGGGCAGAGGAGGATTCCAGCCCCCACCGACACGTTTCTTGTTGGGCAGCAGTTCCCATAGCTCATTCCATCGGCGGGGTTGAGGACAAATCCTTCCGTCTGCCTGGGCGTATGCGAGAAGCGATGAAAGGCGAGCGTCTTCATTCTTCATGTGCAATCCCCGTCGCCGCTCGCCCCCGTATCCTTTGGCGTGTTCCTTGGGAGAGCGTCTCGCCCTGAGAGAACGCACAAAAGGCCGGCTAGTGCGGTCAACGCCACGATCTCAAGGGCGATGGCGGTCACATCCATCCGCGAGAACCGATAAGCCTCGGGCGGTATGCCCCTTGCCCTGTCCCGCTCGTAGCGAGCGAGGTTTAGTCGCAGTTCCGAGTCCTCGATTTCGGACAGGTCCGGGAGCAGTATTCGGAAGTGGGAGGGATTTCCGAGATGGGCGAGCAGGCTGTCTCCTTTCCATCCCTCGGCTGGAGGCATCGGTTCACGCCTGCGAAGAATGCTGGCTACCGCCGCTTCGATAATCTCATCGGTGGAGCGCTTCTTCGCAAGACGTTCCTGCTCTCTGAGTGTCGTTAACTTCCACCGCGAGCGCCCGAGTGCTTCTTTGTCCTCAGTGCGCAGCGGAAGCTTTGCGAGTGCCGCGTCAAGTTCTGTGGGCGAACCTGCTCGGTAGAACGCTGTCCACGCGGCCTCCTTGGCTTCGGCGGATAGTGGGAGGCGCTGAAGGAACGGGTCAATGTTTCCCAGTCTGCCTACGTTGCATGAATCATTCTGGTTCGCCACCGGCTTGCGGGCCTTCGCGAAAAGCTCGTCCTCGCTGGGTGGGAGAGCCTCGAAGGCCTTCGCGAAAAGCTCGTCCTCGCGAGTATTCGAGGCGCGCGCCGTAACTGCTTGGGCCTCACAGAGCACTTCCCGATCTAGAGCGAGCTTCACATAGTTGGGAGGCGGTTCCGGCGGTGACCACCAAAAGCCATAACCCAAGTAGAAATCTCCTCGGATGTCGCCCTCCGGCACTCGCGCCCTCCACGGCACCCAGACGCAGGCTGCCGTGACGGAGAGCAGGTAAGCGGCAACGATTGCCCGGCGGGCTGGACTCATTATGACCACGGGCGTTTGTGAGCGCGCCGCCGAGTATACCGCGCCAACTCGGCACGTTCCACAAGTGTAGGCGCGTACAGTCCCTACGCCCTGCTACGCTGTAGGCAGACAGCGCGGCTAGGGTCGCTCCCGAAACGCTGGCGATCCCGGCCAGCCCGCCGCGCTCCTCCATCATCAGGGAGCCACTCGGGAGGTAGCGTTGACTACTGCTAGGAGACCTTCCTACAGCAGATGGTATCGGCGATTCCTTGACTTGGCGATGCGCGACCCTGGTGCAGCAGCCCTCCTGGATCGCTGGGCATCTCATGGCGTCCTGGACGATGCTGTACCAGTTTGTCTCTATTTGTATGCTGGCGGAGCGTTGCCAGCTCCGGACTTGCAAAACCGCATACGTGCAAAGACCGGACGCCTTGCCCCTCAACTAGAGCTCTTGGCGCGCAAGCTGACTGACTTCAACGCGACAGAGATTGGAACAATCTATGGGCAATTGTTGGAAGAGCTCAGCCGAATAGAGGGAACACATCCCGGACTCAACACTACGAGCGATGCGATCTACAGATCTCTCCCCAACCTACTGTCGGTATTTGCCGCAAGGCTCAGGGTCCTCACGCAAGACGGGCCAGTCGTAAAGCCACCAGGCCGCAAACTCGCTGAGTCGCGCGCAATAACCTTACTCGTGCTCTGGGCTAACACCCGCCTTCAGCAGCCGGAGAGTCAATCCTTAGACGAAGTGACGGCGCTGCTGCAGGTTGCCTGCCAGGCCGCTGGAGTCGAGCGGGATGTCGATGTAGAAAGCGTCAAGAAGCGGATACATCGTCTTCGCACAGGGCATCCAAAGGACTACGCCTTCCTTAAGGGAGTCCTAGCAGAGGTGGTGGGATTCCCAGCGCGCGCTGACACTTTGCTAGTGCTCATCCTCATGCCTCCCAAGTATGTCGCCCTTCTTCGGACGGATCGGCAATGAATGTTTTTCACGTTCCGTCCCTAGCTCTTTTCCCTAGGTCGTTCTACAAGGGTAGTGACCGTCAGGAAACGAGACGGTGAGCGAAGCAACACTGCGCCGGGCTCTAGCCCGTCACGGTGACTTACGACGAGGGAGACGATGGACGAGAGAGCTCTGAAACCACGACATGCGGCAGAACTGATCGGTTGCTCCGAGGCCGCCCTGCGAGCTTGGAAGCGGCAAGGCAGAGGGCC
>CAYTIL010000004.1:0-46159 GCA_964437985.1 uncultured Acidobacteriaceae bacterium | reverse complement strand
CTCCGACTCCTTCAGGATGGCGATGATCTGTTCTTCGCTGAATCGACTCTTGCGCACGACTCCTCCTTCGCCCCTGGCGGGGCATCGTAAATGGAGAAGTCACATTGCCAATGGACTAGTTTTGGGGGGGCAGGTCAATCGCTACACCATAATCGTGAATATATCTGTTGTTGTTTTGCGTCTGAAGCCTTGATTGTGGTTTTTAGCCCTTAAAGCCCGCGCGAGTACTCGTCAAACGCCGGCGCTGCCGCGTAGCCTAATGTGCTAGCCTGCCGCCCATGTCTCGTCTGATGCTTGGAGTGATCTGTGGCCTTGTCTACGGGGCGCTTTCGGCTGCATCTATGATCCCACTTAGCTTCCCCGACAAGCGTGCTGCGCTGCTCGGCGCTTTCATCAACCGCTTCTCCATCGGGTTCGTAATCGGCGCGATCACGTTGCCGTGGCCGGGATGGGCTACGGGGCTGCTCGTCGGAGTCCTGCTGAGCCTAGCCGATGCCATCATCACCAAAGCCTATGCTCCCATCCTGATCCTCGGGGCAGTCGGTGGCGCCATCATCGGCTGGATCGTCCAGCGATTCGGGCGCTAGCGTTCAAACTGACCCACTACCCGCTGCTGCTCCGGTTGAACGCTCCTCCCGAAACCACTACCATCGTCTCCGTGATGCCCATCGCGACCGACGTGGGTTCGTACACTCCCATCAAAGCCCCGCGCGGCAACGCTATCTCCTGCAAAGGCTGGCAGCAGGAAGCGGCCATGCGCATGCTCATGAACAACCTCGACGAGGAAGTCGGCGAGCGCCCGCGCGACTTGGTGGTTTACGGCGGCACCGGCCGGGCAGCGCGCAACTGGGAATGCTTCCACGCCATCGTGGCCGCGCTGAAAGCTCTGGAGAACGACGAAACGCTGCTCGTCCAGTCCGGCAAACCCGTGGGCGTTTTCCAAACTCACGAGCATGCGCCGCGGGTGCTCATCGCCAACTCCAATCTGGTGGGGCACTGGTCAAGCTGGGAGAAGTTCAATGAACTCGAACGCCTGGGACTGATGATGTACGGCCAGATGACCGCGGGCTCCTGGATCTACATCGGCTCGCAGGGCATCGTGCAGGGCACGTTTGAGACCTTCGCCGCCGCCGGCAAGCAGCATTTCGGAGGAAGCCTGGAAGGGAAGCTGGTGGTCTCGGGCGGCATGGGCGGCATGGGGGGCGCGCAACCGCTGGCCGCCACCATGGCGGGCGCGGCGTTCCTCGGCGTTGACGTTGACCCGGAGCGCATCAAGAAGCGCCTCAAGACCGGCTACTGCGACTTCATGGTCAACTCGCTCGACGAGGCCCTGCGCATCCTGAAGAACGCCGTGCGCAAGAAGGAAGCCGTGTCGGTGGGGCTGGTGGGCAACTGCGCGGACGTGGTTCCGGAACTGGCCGCGCGCGGCGTTGTCCCAGACGTGCTCACCGATCAGACCTCAGCCCACGACCCTTTGAACGGATACATCCCCCAGGGACTCACAGTGGAACAGGCTGCCGAGCTGCGCGCGCGAGATCCGCACACATACCAGGAGCGTTCACTCGACTCCATTGCGCGCCACGTCGAGGGCATGCTGGCGCTGCAGAAGATGGGCTCGGTGACCTTCGACTACGGCAACAACATCCGCACCTTCGCCTTCCAGCGCGGCGTGAAGGACGCCTACAGCTTTCCCGGATTTGTGCCCGCGTACATCCGTCCTCTGTTCTGCGAAGGCCGCGGCCCCTTCCGCTGGGTGGCGCTCTCCGGTGAGCCCGCCGACATCGCCGCCACCGACGACTTGGTCCTCGAACTTTTCCCCGACGACCCCATCCTCAGCCGCTGGATCGCGCTGGCGCGCAAGCGCATCAAGTTCCAGGGACTGCCGGCGCGCATCTGCTGGCTGGGCTACGGCGAGCGTGCACGCTTCGGCTTGGCTATCAACGATCTGGTCAAGAAGGCAAAGATCAAGGGCCCCATCGTCATCGGGCGCGATCACCTGGACTGTGGCTCTGTCGCGTCTCCTTACCGCGAGACCGAGGCCATGAAGGACGGCTCCGACGCCGTCGCCGACTGGCCTCTGCTGAACGCGCTGCTCAATACCGCCAGCGGCGCGAGTTGGGTTTCCATCCACAACGGTGGCGGCGTGGGCATCGGCTACTCGCTGCACGCCGGACAAGTGATCGTCGCCGACGGCACCGACGCCATGGCCCGCCGCATCGAGCGCGTGCTGACCAATGACCCCGGCATCGGCATCGCCCGCCACGCCGACGCGGGATATGAGGAAGCCATCGAGTTCGCCGAGCGCAAGGGCGTGAAGGTGCCGATGGGCAAGACGTAGCGGTTAGCACAGGCAGAAGCACCCGCTTGGAGAGAATTCCTGATGGACGACGGCGTGAAAGCGCCGTAGGCGCGGCGTAGAGTAGCCCAGCGCTTCAGCGCTGGGTACCGTGCGAGAAGCCAGAGGAGTCCCGTAGGGACGACGCCAGGGAGGAACCGTGCCTCATTCATACGTCTGCAACCGGGTCCATTGCATCTTCAGCACCAAGGAACGCGCGCCCCTCATCACGGAAGAAATTCAGACTCGCCTCTACCCCTTCATCGCCTCCATCGCCAAGGACCGCGGAATATCCCGCCCTGGCCATCGGCGGAATCGAGAACCACATTCACATCCTTATGGCGCTCCCGGCTACCATCAACCTGGCCGAGGCCCTCCAGACCATCAAGGGCGTTTCCTCAAAATGGATCAACGACGAGTTCCGTTTGCGGCCGCGCTTTGCCTGGCAGCAGGGCTACGGGGCCTTCAGCGTGAGCGTTTCACAAATCCCGGCGACGATCGCCTACATCAACAGCCAGAAGAAGCATCACGCCAAACGGACCTTTGAAGACGAGTTCATCGCTTTTCTCAAGAAGCACAGCGTGGATTACGATCCGCGCTACGTCTTCGGTTAGCGTCGTCCCTACGGGACTTCCTTACCTCCCGCCCCTGGACCCAGCCCTGAAGGGCTGGGCTGCGCTACGTCGCGCCTACGGCGCTGTCGTAGACCCGTTGCGTGCAGTGTTACTCAAGCTCCGTGGACCATGAGCCCGTGGGGCACAATAGACCAAGAGTGCCGTAGGCACAACGTGTAGTAGCCCAGCGCTTCAGCGCTGGGTACCGTGCCCAGAAACCACAAGTCCCGTAGGGACGACGCAATACCACGCCCGCGGTTAGAATCGTCTGCCGACCATGCCACAACCCCTCCTCCTCGCCAACATCGGCCAGCTCCTCACCCTGGCTCCTCCTTCGCCCAAATCGCGCGGGCCGCGCCGCGGGCCGGAGCTCAAGCACCTCGCTCTCATCGAAGACGCAACCGTCCTCTGCGTCAATGGCGAGATCGCCTCGGCAGGGAAGTGGCGCGAGGTAGCGCGCCATCCTCTGCTCAAGTCGAAGAAGAAGAGCAAAGCCCGCGAGATTGATTGCACCGGCAAAGTTGTTCTGCCGGGATTCGTGGACTCGCACACCCATCCTGCCTTCGCCGCGCCCCGCCTGGTGGACTTCGAGCAGCGCATCGCGGGGGCCAGCTACGAGGAAATCGCCGCGGCCGGCGGAGGCATCCGCTCCAGCGTCGAGGGTGTGCGCAAGGCCGCGAAGAGCCGGCTGGTCGAACAGATCCTCGAGGCGCTGGATGAGATGACACTCCAGGGCACAACTACCGTCGAAGCCAAGTCGGGATACGGGCTGAGCCTCGAAGCAGAGATCAAATCACTGGAGGCCATCCGCGCCGCCGCCGCCCACTGGCCGGGGACCATCGTCCCGACGCTCCTGGGCGCGCACCTGGTCCCGCACGAGTTCGCCGGCAAGCCCGATAAGTACTTGCGCGAGGTCTGCGAGAAGATGATTCCTGCCGCAGCCAAACGTAAGCTGGCGGCGTTTGTGGACATTTTCTGCGACCGCGGCGCCTTTACGATTGACGACGCCGAGCGCGTCTTCGAAGCCGCACGCAAGCATGGCCTGGGCGTGCGGGCGCACGTCTGCCAGCTTTCGCCCTCGGTGCTGTGGCCGCTGCTGCGCTTTGATCCGGCGTCGCTCGACCACATGGACCACGTGCAGGAAGAAGACATCCCGCAACTGGCCCGGCGTGCAACCGTGGCCACGCTCCTGCCCGGTTCTAACTTCTTCCTCGGGCTCGACCGCTATCCGCCCGCGCGCAAACTGATTGATGCAGGCGTGGCCGTGGCCCTGGCCACCGACTACAACCCCGGCACCTCGCCCACCGTGAGCATGCCGCTGGTGCTCTCGCTGGCTTGCACGCAGATGAAGATGTCGCCGGCGGAAGCCATTGCGGCCGCCACCATCAACGGCGCGCACGCGCTCCGGCTGGCCGACCGGAAGGGCAGCATCGAACCCGGCAAGGACGCCGACTTGGCCGTGTTCGACGTTGCCGACTACCGCGAGATCCCCTACTGGTTGGGCGCCGGGCACTGCGTCATGACCGTGCTCCGCGGCGAGATCGGCGCTTCCCGGGAAGGGAAGTGACGCGGACGGTCTTGGCGGCCGGTTGACGGCCGGCGCCGGCACGGGCAATACTCCTTTTGCAACTCCATTGCAGGAGGGTTTCCCGTGCCCTTACCCCAAACTGAAGCTCCCGGATACCTGCAGGCCGAACTGATGGCCCGCGGCATCCGCCTGACACGCCAGCGCCGCACCATCCTTTCCGTCATCGAAACCGCCAAGCACCACCTGGCCGCGGCGCAGATCCTGCGCCTCGCGCGCCGGCTGGATTCGGGAGTGAACCGGGTCACGGTCTATCGCACCCTGGGACTGCTCAAGCGCCATGGACTGGTGGACGAGCTGGATCTGCTGCACCTGCGCGGGGACAAGCACTTCTACGAGCGACATCCGCAACGCGACCATTTGCACATCGCCTGCCTGCGTTGCGCCAAGATCATGGAGTTCGAAAGCGACCTGTTCGAGCGGCTCAAGGCCCAGGTGGAACGCGAGTTCCGTTTCCACATCGCGGTGACCCGGGTGGAAATGGGCGGCTACTGCAACAAGTGCCGCACCTGAAGGCGCCCTTCCTCAGAGATTGGCTGGTTGCAGCTAGTTGCAATCCCATTGCAACAGAATCTTGCCTGCTCGTCTTGACTTGGAGTGAGCGAATGGCCGAGAATCGGTGCGTTGCTTTTACAGATGCAACTGGGTTGCAAGTAACTAGGCCCTTCGGAGATCCGCTCTTTGCGCTTCATCCACTTTCTGCGGACGCCGGGTTTCGCCGGCTGCCTGCTTCTTTTCGGTGCGCTCTTCGTTCCGGCGCGCGCCGCTGCACCCGATGCAGGTGTCTCCGGCGTGGTCGTGGACCGCTCGGGCGCCGTAGTGCAGAAGGCAAGGGTCACGATCCAAGAGGAGCAGTCGCCGGAAGGCGTGTCCACCACCACCACGAACTGGCGAGGCCAGTTCCACGCCGGCAATCTTGTGCCCGGACGCTACCAGGTGACCGTCGAGGCGGAGGGATTCGCCGCCAACCGCCAGATCGTGACCCTGGGCGCCTCCGGCGTTGTCCACTTGGAGTTTGAGTTGCAACCGGGCAGCGTCGCCCAGGAGATGACGGTAGTCAGTGCGCAGATCGTGGGCGGTTCGGCCAGGGCGCAGCAAGTTCCCGGATCGCTGGAAGTGCTGGATCAGAACACCCTGGACGGCAGCCGCATCTTCCAGGTGGGGGAAGCTCTGCGCAAGGTTCCGGGCCTCAACGTGCGCGACGAAGAAGGCTTTGGTCTGCGGCCCAACATCGGAATCCGCGGTCTGAATCCCACGCGCTCCTCCAAGGTGCTCTTGCTCGAAGACGGCATCCCGTTGTCCTACGCGCCCTACGGAGACAATGCCACCTACTATCATCCGCCGGTCGAGCGTTACTCGAGCATCGAAGTGCTGAAGGGATCGGGGCAGATTCTGTACGGTCCATCCACGGTGGGCGGCGTGATCAACTATTTGACGCCCGATCCGCCCCCGGGTTTCCGGGGTTCCGTCACCTTGATGGGCGGGAACCGCAATTATTTCGAGGGAGCAGCCAGCGCCGGCGGCACCTGGCGCAACCTCGGTATGATGTTGAACTACGTTCACAAGCAAGGCGATGGAGCCCGGGAGAATATCCGCCCCGGCGTGGACGACCTGAATTTCAAGGCTACGGCCGCCCTCGGGCAGCGGCAAGCGCTCACTTTCCGCACCAGCTACTATCACGAGGACTCGAACCTCACCTACTCGGGCCTTCGACTGTCGGAGTATCTCGCCGATCCGCGCCAAAACCCTTTCCGCAACGATTTCTTCTTCGGAAACCGCGTGGGTGTGTCCGTCACGCACAGCTTCCTGCTCACCCCCGATACCACCTTGGTGACCAACCTCTACGGCAGCCACTTCGACCGCGATTGGTGGCGGCAGTCCAGCAATTCCGGCCAGCGCCCCAACGACGCCTCCGACCCGGCCTGCGGCGGCCTGGCCAACCTGAACACCACCTGCGGCAACGAGGGTCGCATCCGCTCCTATTACGTTTGGGGCGTCGAGCCCCACGTCCGCACCAGCCACCGGCTGTTCGGTGTGCGCAGCGAAACCGACTTCGGCTTCCGCGTGCATTACGAACATCAGAATCGTCTGCAGAAGAACGGGCCTCTTCCCACCTCGCGCGACGGAGTGACCGTGGAAAGCAACGAGCGCCGCACCGACGCGTATTCTCTGTTCCTGCAGAACCGCTTCCTGCTGAACAAGTGGTCGATCACGCCGGGCGTGCGGGTAGAGAGGATTGGGCATGAACGCACCAACCGTCTGGCGAACGGCGGACAGGGAGTGAGCGGCAAGAGCGATCTGGTGCAGGTGGTTCCCGGCCTGGGCATTGCTTACAGTCCCCGTGAGAAGCTGACCTTCTTTGCCGGCGTCCACCGCGGATTCTCGCCGCCGCGTGCCGAGGACGTAGTCAGCAATAGCGGCGGAGTGGTGGAGCTGGACCCCGAGCTGAGCTGGAACTTCGAAGTGGGTGGGCGCACCGAGCCGGTTCGCGGCCTGCGCATCGACGCCACCTTCTTCCGCATGGACTATGAGAACCAGATCGTCCCCGCCAGCCTGGCCGGCGGCATCGGCGCGGGGCTCACCAACGGTGGCGAAACCTTGCACCAGGGCGTTGAGCTGTTCGCGCGCGCGGACACGGGCGTGTTGCGCGCTTCCCGCCATAACGTGTATTTCCGCGTGAACTATACCTACCTACCCACGGCCCGCTTGGACGGGATTCGCTTCAGCAGCGTTCCCGGCTTCGGCGCCACCAGCGTCACCGGAAACCGGCTCCCCTACGCCCCGGAGAGCCTTCTGACTGCCGGCCTGGGATACTCGCATCGTTCCGGCTGGGATGCGCTGCTCGAGTCGGTGTACGTGGGATCCCAATTCACCGACGACCTGAACACGCTGGCCACCACCGCCGACGGGCAGCAGGGCCGTATCTCCAGTTTCAACGTTTGGAATGCCACTCTCAACTACCAACTGGAATCTCACCATGCCACGCTGTTCGTCACGGTGAAGAACTTGCTGGACCGAGTCTATGTGGTGGACCAGTCCCGCGGCCTCATTCCGGGAAATCCGCGACAATTGCAATCGGGCGTGAAGTTCACCTTCTGACCTTTTTCCTCCTCACGAAGACTCGAGGCCCGCGCGGTTTATCATGGAAAAGGCTGGTTTTGAGTTCACTTTGAACTTTCTTTGAGGACAAAATCGCGCCCCCTACGTCACACTAGCCAGTGAGGCCCGTACCCGCAGCCTCCCTTATTTCATTTTGGAGTTCAGCTATGAAGCGTATTGCAGTCCTGTTGGTCTGGTTTCTCTGCGCGGCAGTTTTTGCCGCAGCCCAGCGCCTTCCCGGCAACGTCGTCCCCGAACATTACGATCTGACGCTGACGCCCGACTTGAAGAAAGCCACGTTTGCGGGTGAGGAAGTCATCCAGGTCCGAGTGCTCGCGCGTACCGACCGCGTCACGCTGCACGCCCTGGAGATCGAATTCCTGGAAGCTAGCGTCCGGCAGGGCAAGGCAATCCACCCGGCCACGGTGACGCTCGACGCCGCCTCCCAGACCGCCACCTTCCATGTGCCGGCTAAGCTCAAAGCGGGTAAGGCGAGCCTGCACATCCGTTACAACGGGATCCTGAACGATCAGTTGCGCGGCTTCTACCGGAGCAAGGGCAAGGGCCGCAACTACGCCGGCTCGCAGATGGAGGCCACCGACGCCCGCCGCGCCTTCCCCAGCTTCGACGAGCCCGCGCTGAAGGCCAGCTTCGCCATCACCCTGATCGTGGACCAGGGCGACACCGCCATCAGCAACGGCCGCATCGTTTCCGATACGCCCGGGCCGGGCGCGGATAAGCACACCCTGAAGTTTTCCCCCACGCCGAAGATTTCGTCGTATCTGGTGGCGCTGGCCGTGGGCGACTACCAGTGTCTGGAGGGCGCGGCCGACGGCGTTCCTATTCGCATCTGCGCCACTCCCGACAAGGTGCATCTGGGCAAGTTCGCGCTGCGGGCGGCGGAGCAGCAGGTGGCCTGGTTCAACCGCTACTTCGGAATCCCGCATCCTTTCGAGAAACTGGACGTGCTGGCCCTGCCCGACTTCGAGGCCGGCGCCATGGAGAACGCGGGCGCGGTCTTCTATCGCGAGAGCGTCTTGTTGCTCGACGAGGAGCGCGCTTCGCTCAACTTGAAGAAGACGGTGGCGGAGATCCTCTCGCACGAAATCGCGCACATGTGGTTTGGCGACCTGGTGACCATGAAGTGGTGGGACGACATCTGGCTCAACGAAGGCTTCTCCGACTGGATCGAGAACCAGCCGTTGATGGAATGGAAGCCGGAATGGGACCGCCGCATGACCCAGCTCTCCTACACCACCAACGCCCTCAACCTGGACTCGCTCGCGGCCACCCGCCAGATCCGCAAGCAGGCCGAGACTCCGGCGCAGATCACCGAGCTCTTCGATGGCATCGCCTACGGCAAGTCCGCTTCCGTGCTGCGCATGGTGGAGGCTTACGTGGGCCCGGAAACCTTCCGCCGCGGCGTCCAGGCGTATTTGAAGAAATACTCCTGGTCCAACGCCAGCGCCGAGGACTTCTGGACCACGCTCACCCAAGTTTCGGGCAAGCCGGTGAACCGGGTGATGGCGTCTTACGTGGACAATCCGGGTGCGCCCATGGTGACCGTGGCGGCCGCGTGCGACAACGACAAAACGAAGGTCACGCTCCAGCAGCAGCGCTTCTTCTACGACCGCGAGAAGCTCGACGCGGGCAGTTCCGAGTTGTGGAACATTCCGGTGTGCCTGAAGACGCCCGACGGCGCCACCCGCTGCGAGCTGATGACCGAGCGCCGCGCGGAAGTCACGCTGCCGGGCTGCGCGGCTTGGGTGAACGCCAACGCCGGCGGCGCTGGACACTACCGCTCAGCGTACGATGCCGAAACCCTGCACCGCATGGCCGCCGACCTGGGCAAGCTGTCACCCGGCGAGCGCCTGCGCCTGCTCAACGACGAGTGGGGACAGTTCCGCACCGCGCGCCACGGCATCGGCGAATATCTGGCGCTGGCCGAAGGCTTGCGCGCGGAGCGCACCCGCGCCATCGTGCTGGAGCTCACCATCCGGCTGACGTTCATTGGCGACAACGTCATCGAAGACCAGGGCCGGGCCCGGTACCGCACCTGGGTGCGCAGTCTTCTTCGGCCGGCGGCGCAGGAGCTGGGATGGGCGCCCGCCCCGGGCGAAGCGCCGGAGTTGGGCAGCGTCCGCGCCTACGTGCTGAACACCCTGGGCTACACCGGCCGCGACCCGGAGGTGCTGGCGCAAGCCCGCGCCCGGGTGCAGCGATCGTTCCAGGATCCCGCGGCGCTCGATCCCACGCTGGCCGCCACCGCCGTCAGCCTGGCGGCCTTGGAGGGAGCCGCGGCCCTGTTTGATCAGTTTCAGCAGCGCATGGAGTCCGCTACCACGCCCGAACAGCGTGCGCTCTACCGCAACGCCCTCGCCCAGTTCCGCGATCCGGCGCTGGTCAAGCGCGCCCTGGAGTACGCCGTCTCCGGCAAGATGCGCAATCAGGATGCGCCCCTCTTCATCGCCAACATCCTCGACCAGCCGGAGTCGCGCGACACGGCGTGGGAATTCGTGAAGGCTCACTGGACCGCCGTCCAGGCCACCTTCACGCCCTCCAGCGGCGCCGCGGTGGTGGACGCCGCCGGATCGTTCTGCGACGCTCGCGGGCGCGAGGAGGTCCGCGACTTCTTCACGCGCAATCCAGTGCCGGCCGCCGAGGCCACGCTGGCCGGCACGCTGGAGCAGATCAACAACTGCGCCGCCCTCCGCCAGAGCCAGCGCACTCATCTGGCCGACTGGCTGGCCGGACAATCCGCGCCCGGCGGGCACTGAGGCAGGGAAGTAGCGCGGCCCCCACAAACCACCGGGTGCCCACGCCTTGTCATCCCGAGCCGAACGACCGGCTCCGAGCCCGCTTGCTGGCGAGGATGCAAGGGAGGGCGTGTCGAGGGATCTTGGTTTGGTCTTCCGAATAAAGTAATGAGAAGGCCGCAGCGTCAATTGCGTCAGGCAACGCTAAAAGAGGAGCATGCCGAAGCCTCACCGAATCCAGCCCCGGAGGGGCGGCGGAGAGTAGCCCAGGACGACGAGGGGAGGGAAGCGCAGCTTCCGTCTCCGCGGTAGTCCTGGGTAAGCGGGAAAAGCAGCTCTCGCGCGAGTGCCTCCGAGCCCGCGCAGCGGGCGAGGAGGAAAGCGAGCGCGCTAAAGGGCCCACCACTCAAGCCACATCGCCGCCAGGAACCTACGGTAGCCGGGAGGCATCTCCGCCGGAACTCGCGGCATGAGGTGATTGTGCTTGGGCAATGCTGTGACTGCGACCGAGCGAGACCGTTTGCTGGAGATGATCCGGAATCCCATACCGGGCAGCAAGATCGCCGCGGCCAAGGAATTCGGCATTGACCTGACCTTGAATGTCGAGCGGCTAGGCCTTTCCCCGACTGAAAGGCTGCAGAAGCTTGAGGACTTTAATCGCTTTCTGGATGAAGTCCGGCGGGCAGGTCGGGAAACCCGTCGATGAGCTGCCGGTGCCTTCGCAGCTCAGAAAAACACGAAGTAAGGCGAAAGCGCCGTAAGCGCGACGTAGAGTAGCCCAGCGCTTCAGCGCTGGGCAGGCAGCTGCGGTCGTTCAAGTCCCGTAGGGAAGACGCACAGGAAATGGTTCTCCAAGACTCGAGTTTCTTACCCGCCTCCCGACATCGCCGACAGAAACTCCGCGTTGTTCTTGGTCTTGGCCAGCTTCTCCACCAGCAGCTCCATGGCCTCCACCGGTGACAGCGGGTTCAGCACCTTGCGCAGCACCCAGATGCGCGCCAGTTCGTCCTTGGGCATCAGCAATTCTTCCTTGCGCGTGCCCGAGCGGTTGATGTCAATGGCGGGAAACACGCGTTTGTCCACCAGCTTGCGCTCCAGGATCACTTCCATGTTGCCCGTGCCTTTGAATTCCTCGAAGATCACGTCGTCCATGCGCGAGCCGGTGTCAATCAGCGCCGTGGCAATGATGGTCAGCGAGCCGCCTTCTTCGATGTTGCGCGCAGCGCCGAAAAAGCGCTTGGGACGCTGCAGCGCATTGGAATCCACGCCGCCGCTCAGCACCTTGCCCGAGGTGGGGACAATGGTGTTGTAGGCGCGTGCCAGGCGGGTAACCGAGTCCAGCAGGATGACCACGTCGCGGCGGTGCTCCACCAGCCGCTTGGCTTTCTCAATCACCATCTCCGCAACCTGCACGTGGCGGGCAGCGGGCTCGTCGAAGGTGGAGGAAATCACTTCGCCCTTCACCGAGCGTTGCATGTCGGTAACTTCCTCGGGACGCTCGTCAATCAACAGGACGATGAGCACCACTTCCGGATGGTTGGTGGTGATGGAGTTGGCGATGTTCTGCAGGATCATGGTTTTCCCCGCGCGCGGCGGCGAGACGATGAGCCCGCGCTGGCCCTTGCCCAGAGGAGTGAACAGGTCCATCACCCGCGCGGTCACGTTCTCGCGCGTGGTTTCCAGCTTGATGCGCTCCTGCGGATACAGGGGCGTGAGGTTGTCGAACAGGATCTTGTTCCGCGTCTCCTCGGGAGGCTCCATGTCCACGGCTTCCACGCGAATGAGCGCAAAGTAGCGCTCGCCCTCCTTGGGCGGGCGCACCTGGCCGCTCACCGTGTCGCCGGTCATCAAGTCGAAGCGGCGGATCTGCGAAGGTGAGACGTAGATGTCGTCGGGGCCGGGCAGGTAGTTGTAATCGGGCGAGCGCAGGAAGCCGTAGCCGTCGGGCAGGCCTTCCAGCACGCCCTGGGCAAAGATCAGGCCGCTGGCCTCGGCCTGGGCCTGCAGGATCTTGAAGATCAGGTCCTGCTTGCGCAGGCCGCTGGCCCCGGCCACGTTCAGTTCTTTGGCGATGCGCACCAGGTCGCTGATGTTTTTTTCCTTCAGCGCGCTGATGTTGAGCGTGGGAGCTTCGGCGACTTTCGGCTTGGGAGCTTCTTCTTTCACGTCCATGGTGCACCTCCGCTGTGGTCGCGGGTGGAAGGTAGGAAAGCCGGACTGCTTGCGATTGCGGGCCTCACCTGGCTCAGGCCCGCCGGAACTGTTTGCTTAGCGTGAGCGACTGTTTTTGATAACTGGAACCGATTTCCACTCCATAAATCTTGTCCGGCCGGGAGAGCAGACTCATGTAAGCGAGCCGGGCGACGATCTGGCCGTCTTCCAGCAGCACCGGCACCTCGTGCGCCCGCGCCTCCAGCACGGCTCGCGTGCCCTTGATGTCGCTGCTGCCGTATCCAAATCCGGGATCGAAGAACCCGGCGTAGTGTATGCGAAACTCTCCGATCGCGGGATCGAAGGGCAGCATTTCTGCCGCCGACTCCGGCGGTACCCGCACCCTTTCCTTGGACGCCAGGATGTAGAAATCCCCCGGATCCAGGATCAGCGCTTTTCCACGCGGCTCGTACTTTACGTCCCAGAAGTCTTCCGCGCAATAATGATTGATCTTTCCCAGGTCGAGGACGGGAGCGTTTTTCTTCGCCTTGTAGGCCACCACTTCCGATTCCTCGGCCGCCTGCAGATTCACAGAAACCATCAGGCCCCGATCCACCTGCGCCTTTCCCGGACTGTCTTCGTCCAGGTAGACCAGGGTGTGGGCCTCGTCCAGAGTGTTGATCAGGTGGTCGGACGACGGCGCCTTGCCCCGGATGAACCGCAACTGGTTCAGCCGCATCCCTGCCCGCGCCACCACGCTGAAGGTGCGGGGAACAATTTCGGCATACAGGCGTCCCTGATAACCACGGGGCACGCGCTCAAACTCGGTGGCGTGATCGGTGATCAGGCGCGTGAACACGTCCAGCCGCCCGGTGGTGCTTTTAGGGTTGGCCTTGGCATGCAGCTCCGCCGGAAGCTGCAACTGCTCCTGCAAGGGAACGATGTACACGCAGCCCTTCTCCAGGACGGCGGCTCCGGTCAGGTCGAGCCGCGACATCCTCAGCTCGCGGACTCGCTCTTCCACCGTGGCCGAGCGCCCGGGCAGGAAGCTGGCCTGCACCCGGTGCGCCATGTCTCCCAGACGCAGGTCCAGGCTGGCGGGCTGGATCTGCTCTTCGGTCACCGGCTTGTCGGCGGTGATCCGCTGCTGCTGGAGCAGTTCCCGGATCGACTGCGAGGGCAGCACGCCCGCGCTCCGGGTCTGGTGCTCGGCCTCGATCAAATCGGGAAATAGCTGGGGCGTGGGGTGGCTCATCAGAGTCCGGTGGAGGCCATGCAGCAACTTTTCATCGCGCGACGAAACCCCCGGCCCTCATCCCGGCGTTGGCCGGAATCGAGCCTACTGCCTGGTCGTAGGTTCTTCCGTATGCAGCGGTGGCGGGATGATGGCCGCCGCTTCCGCCTCCGGCGCTTCCGGCAGGGGTCTTTCCAGCGCGATCCTCAGCACGTCGTCCATGGTCTCGACGAAGTGCAGCTTCATGATGCTGCGCAGGTTCTCCGGCACTTCTTCCAGGTCCTTGCGGTTGTCCCGGGGAAGCAGCACTTCCAGGATGCCGGCCCGGTGCGCGGCCAACAGCTTCTCCTTGAGTCCGCCAATAGGCAGCACCTTGCCGCGCAGGGTGATTTCGCCGGTCATGGCCAGGTCGCGGCGCACCGGAATCCGGCTGAGCGCGCTGGCGATGGCGGTGGCGATGGTGATGCCCGCCGAAGGCCCGTCCTTGGGGATGGCGCCCTCCGGCACGTGAACGTGGATGTCGAGGTTGCGATAGAAGTCGCGGCTCAGTCCCAGGCGCGCGGAGCGCGAGCGCACGTACGAGAGCGCCGCCTGCGCCGATTCCTGCATCACGTCGCCCAGTTTTCCAGTGAGCATGAGTTTGCCTTTGCCGTCCACGATGGCCACTTCGGTGCTCAGGATGACGCCGCCCACTTCCGTCCACGCCAGGCCCGTCACCAGGCCGACTTCGCTCTTCTCGTGCGCGCCCAGGTCGCGGAACTTGGCCACACCCAGGAACTCGCCCAGATTTTCCGGCGTGATCCCGACGCTGTAGGTCAGGCCTTCCTTCACCACCCGCCGCGCCACCTTGCGGCAAACATTGCCGATCTCGCGCTCCAGGTTGCGCACCCCCGCTTCCCGCGTGTACGCATGAATCAGGTCGGAAAGCGCCGGGTCGTTGAAGGTAAGGTTCTTGTCCGAGAGTCCCGCCTGCAAGTGCTGTTTGCGGATGAGGAACTGCTTGGCGATCTCCAGCTTCTCGAACTCGGTGTAGCCGTGCAGGCGCAGCACTTCCATGCGGTCCTGCAGCGCCGGCGGAACGGTGTGCAGCACGTTGGCGGTGGCGATAAAGAACACCTGCGACAGGTCGTATTCCACGTCCAGGTAGTGGTCCGAGAACATGTAGTTCTGCTCGGGATCCAGCACTTCCAGCAGCGCCGCCGAGGGGTCGCCGCGGAAGTCCATGGACATCTTGTCCACTTCATCCAGCATGAACACCGGGTTCTTGGTGCCCGCTTTCTTCATCATCTGGATGATCTGGCCGGGGAGGGCGCCGATGTAGGTGCGGCGGTGGCCGCGGATTTCCGCCTCGTCGCGCACTCCGCCCAGCGACAGGCGCACGAACTTGCGCCCCGTGGCCCGCGCGATGGACATGCCCAGCGAAGTCTTGCCCACGCCCGGAGGGCCCACGAAGCACAGGATGGAGCCCTTGGGGTTCTTGACCAGTTGCCGCACCGCCAGGAATTCCAGGATCCGGTCCTTGATTTTCTCCAGCCCGTAGTGATCGGCGTTGAGCGTCTTCTCCGCGCGCTCGATGTTGCGGATTTCCTTGGAACGCTTCTTCCAGGGCACCGCCAGCAGCCAGTCCAGGTAGTTGCGCGACACCGTGGACTCGGCCGACATGGGAGGCATGGCCTCCAGCTTCTTCAGTTCCTGGTGGGCCTTCTCGTGGACGTCCTTGGGCATGCCGGCGGCGTCAATCTTCTTCTTCAGTTCGTCGAACTCGCTCTTCTCGCCCCGGCCCAGTTCCTTCTGGATGGCCTTGATCTTCTCGTTGAGGTAGTACTCCTTCTGCGCCTTCTCCATCTGCCGCTTCACCCGCGTCTGGATGCTGCGGTCCATGTTCAGCTTTTCAATCTCGATTTCCAGCACGTCCACCAGGCGGTTCAGCCGGTCCAGGGGATCGAAGATCTCCAGCAACTGCTGCTTCTCCTCGATGGAGAGCTGCAGGTTGGCGGCGATGGTGTCGGTGAGTTTGGCCGGGTCCTCCAGCCGCACCGCCGCCAGCATGGTCTCGTAGTTCAGTGACTGGCACAGCTTCACGTACTGCTCGAACAGTCCGGTGATGCGCTGCATCTGGCTTTCAAGCTGGGGCGTGACCTCGGTGGTGTAGGTGGCGGTGCGCAGCATGGCCTGGAAAAAGCCCTGGGTGTCCTGCACCTGCAGGACGCGCGCGCGCTCCACCCCCTCCACCAGCACCTTGATGTTGCCGTCGGGCAGCTTCAGGCTCTGCACGATGTTGACGATGGTGCCCACCGGGTAGATCTCCGCGGGCTTGGGCTCGTCCACGCTGGCATCGTGCTGGGTGGCCAGGAAGATCTTCTTGTCGGCGGCCAGCGCTTCTTCCAGCGCCCGCACGCTCGACTCCCGCCCCACCACGAAGGGCGTCATCATGAAAGGGAAGATGACCACGTCCCGGATGGGCATCATGGGTAGCTTGCGCGTGCTGAACTTTTCCCGAGGGTTCTGGCTCACTATCCCGCCTTCTCCATCACCTGGATGGTCACGTCGCGTTTTTCCACCATTTCCCGAGTCAACTCGAATTCCCGCGCCTTCTTCTGGCTGGGCAACTGGTACATCAGGTCGAGCATGATCTCTTCCAGGATCATGCGCAGCCCGCGCGCCCCCACCTTGCGGTTCATGGCTTCCCGGGCGATGGCGCGCAGCGCCTCGTCGTGGAATTTCAGCTTCACGTTCTCGAATTCAAACAGCCGCTGGTACTGTTTGACAATAGCGTTTTTGGGTCGGGTCAGGATTTCGATCAGCGTGGGCTCATCCAGATCGTTCAGAATGCCCACCACCGGCAGCCGCCCCACGAACTCCGGGATCAGCCCGAAGCGGATCAGGTCCTCGGGCTGGGTCTGCTGCAGCAGCTCGGTGTCGCGCTTGCTGGCGGGTACGGGCTCGGCCTCCGGCTCCTGGCCGCTGCGGAAGCCCATGGACTTCTTGCCCACGCGCCTTCCCACCACCTTCTCCAGCCCCACGAACGCCCCGCCGCAAATGAACAGGATGTTGGTGGTATCCACCGGCGTGAACTCCTGGTGCGGATGCTTGCGCCCGCCCTGCGGAGGAACGTTGGCGATGGTGCCTTCCAGGATCTTGAGCAGCGCCTGCTGCACCCCTTCGCCGGACACGTCGCGGGTGATGGACGGGTTCTCGTCCTTGCGCCCGATCTTGTCCACTTCGTCGATGTAGATAATGCCGGTCTGGGCGCGGCCCACGTCGCCCTCCGCCGCCTGCAGCAGCTTGAGGATGATGTTCTCCACGTCCTCGCCCACGTATCCGGCTTCGGTGAGGGTGGTGGCGTCCACGATGGCGAAGGGAACGTCGAGCATCCTGGCCAGGGTCTGCGCCAGCAGCGTCTTGCCCGTGCCCGTGGGACCGATGAGCAGGATGTTGCTCTTGGATAGCTCGACCTCCCCGGGCTTCTGCCGGTTCATGTGGATGCGCTTGTAGTGGTTGTAGACCGCCACCGCCAGCTTCTTCTTGGTCTGCTCCTGGCCGATCACGTATTCATCCAGGAAGGTCTTCACCTCCAGCGGCTTGGGCAGCTCGCTGGGGGCGGTCGCCGGCTTGATCTCCAGCCGGTCGTCTTCCAGGATGGAGTTGCACACCGCCACGCATTCGTCGCAGATGTAAGCGCGCGGGTAATCACTGGGGGAGGAGATCAGCTTGGCCACCGCGTCCTGCGACTTGTGGCAGAACGAGCAGCGCAGCCCTTCTTCCGAACCGGTGCGAGGTTTCACTTCCTCACCTCCCGCGGCGCCTTACTTGCGGTGCTTGTGGATGATGTCGTCAATGATGCCGTATTCCTTCCCCTGTTCCGCCGACATGATGAAGTCGCGCTCTACGTCTCGCTCCACTTTATCAAGTTTTTGCCCGGTATGTTTGGAGAGTAACTGGTTGAGTATCTCCCGCATGCGCAGGATCTCGCGCGCGTGGATGTCAATATCGGTGGCCTGGCCCGACAGCCCGCCCATCGAAGGCTGGTGGATCAGGATGCGCGCATTAGGCAGGGCAAAGCGCTTGCCCTCTGCTCCCGCGGCCAGCAGCACCGCTGCCATGCTGGCCGCCTGCCCGATGCAGATGGTCATCACGCTTGGCCGCACGAACTGGATGGTGTCGTAGATCGCCATGCCCGCGGTGATGGAGCCGCCCGGCGAGTTGATGTAGAGCTGGATGTCCTTCTCCGGATCTTCCGCTTCCAGGAACAGCAGTTGCGCCGTGACCAGGTTGGCCACGGTGTCGTCGATTCCGCTTCCGATGAAAATAATATTGTCGCGCAGCAGCCGGGAGTAGATGTCGTAGGCGCGCTCGCCCCGGCTGGTCTGCTCCACCACCATCGGTACCAGCATGTTGGGATGGCCCTTTCTGCGTTACCTGCCTGCACGTCGGCCGCACAGCACGGGTCTTCGGGGAGGAGATCCGCCAAGCCGTCCTATGCGGAGCGGCGATACAACAGGTCGAGCGTCTTTTCCTGGCGAATCCTATTTCGGATTCTATCCAGCGCTCCTTCCCGTGTCAATCGGGAACGCAGCGCGTCCGCGGTTTGTGCGCTGCTCGCCGCCAGCTCACCCAGCTCGCGGTCCACATCTTCGTCGCTCACCGCCACCTGTTCGCGATCGGCGATGGTGTCCAGGATCAGCGTGGCCTTCACTTCCTTCACCGCGCCCTCGCGCTGACTCGCGCGCAGGCGGCCCAGGTCCATCTTCTTCATGTCTTCGGTGCGCATGCCCTGCGCCGCCAGGGCCCGCAGCCCGCGCTCCATCCGCACTTCAATCTGCCGGTTCACCAGCGACTCGGGCACCGGAAACTCATGGCGCCGCACCAGCTCCTCCAGCAGTTTTTCCTTGGCCTCCTGCTCGGCGGCCAGGTGGCGCTCGGCTTCCAGGCGCTCGCGCAGCTTCAGTTTCAAATCGGGTAGGGTGGTAAGATCGCTGACTTCGCGCGCGAAGTCGTCGTTCAGCTCGGGCAGCGACTTGCTCCTCACCGCCTGGACGCTCACCGCGTAGGTGAGCGTCTTGCCCGCCAGCCGCTGGTCGCTGAAGTCGGTCGCGTAGACCACGTCGAAGGTGCGCGTTTCACCGGCGCCCGCGCCCTGCAGGTTCTCGGAGAACTCGCGCACCGTGTTCGACCCGCCGATCTCCACCATCACGTCGTTCACCGGAACCGGTTTCCCTCCGCCCTCCTTGGGCGTGCCGGTGAACGACACCAGCGCAAAGTCCCCGTCGGCCAGCCCTCGGCCCTCCACCGGCGTGTAGGTGGCAAACTGCTCGCGCAGTCCTTGCAGCGCCTGGATCAAATCTTCTTCGGATATCTGGACCTCTTTTTTCTCCGCCCGCAACTCCTCGTAGCCGGAGACCTCGATCGCGGGCAGCACCTCGAAGGTTGCCTTGAAGCGCAGCGGCTCGCCCTCGTGCAGATGCAGATCCACCACCTTGGGCTGCGAAACCGGCGCCAGACCCTGCCGCTCCACCTGTTCGCGGAAATGCCGCGGCACCAGCGCGTCCAGCACTTCGTTCTTGATTTCCTCGGCGAAACGCTCGCGGATGAGGCCCGTCGGAACCTTGCCCTTGCGGAAACCGGGAAGCCGCGCCAGCTTGCGGTATTTTTCCACCACGGCTTCGGTCTCGCGGGCCACTACCTCGGCCGCGACCTCCACCTGAACCTCGCGCGTGCAATTGTCCTGGATGCCCGGAGAACTCAAGGGATGCGCCTGCTTTCGGAATCGGCCTGCAAATCCCGGCCCGCCTCCACTATAGGGGAGCGGCGAAAGTGCGGTCAAACCGGTAGTCGCGAATCACGAATCACAAATTGCAAATTACAAATTAGCCACCGCTTCCTGCCCCCTTCGTGAATAATAGTCGTGAATAATAGACGAGAGAGGTCACCGGTGCTGCACATCCTCTGGGAATACCGGGTGTCCGCCGGAAAGCGCTCCGACTTCGAGCGCCACTACAACAGCAACGGCGCCTGGGCCGAGTTGTTTCGCCGCGATCCCGGACACCGCGGCACCACGCTGCTGCGCGATCCCGAAGATCCCGCGCGCTACCTCACCCTCGACGTCTGGGACGACGCCGCATCCTTTCACCGCTTCAAGCAGGAATTTGGTGAGCAGTACGCCGCGCTGGACCGGCAGATGGAGACTCTTACCGAATCCGAGCGCCACCTGGGAAACTTCGAGTCGCTCTAGCAGGTGTGGCCCGGCCGTCCTCGGCCGGGCGTGGCGCACGTAGCCGAGCCTCCCCAGAGGGAACGACCAGCGAGCCCCTGCCACCCGACACCTGACACCTGACACCTGCCACCCGACACCTGACACCTGCTCTCCTACCCTGCCCGCAGCGTCAGCAGCGTAATCTCCGGCGGGCAGTTCCACCGCACCGGCGGATTGATCACTCCCAACCCCCGATTGGTGTACACCTGCAGGTTTCCCACGCGGTACAGGCCCATCGGATACTTCCGCGCCAACGCTGGGAGGATAGGCGCCCCTAACCACGGCAGCCGTACCTGTCCGCCATGCGAATGTCCGGAGAGCTGCAGATCCACAGGAAATTTCGCCGCGTGGTCGGCGTAGTCCGGCTCGTGGACCAGTAAGATGGTGGCCTCATCCGCGGGTACGCCGTGGAGTGCGCGCTCGATGTCGGCGGTGCGTTCCAGGGCGTCGTTCAATCCCGCCACCCACAGGCGCGCGCCGTCTTTCTCCAGCGCCACCGCCTGATTGAGCAGCACGGGAAGGCCGGAAAGGTCCAGCGCGTTGCGCACGGTTGCCGGATGGTTCCAGTGATCGTGATTGCCCAGCACCGCGAAACGCCCATAGTCCGCCCGCAGCCGGCGCAGTTCTTCCGCGCAAGGATGGATGTGGCGCGCTCCCTCCCGGCCCGCTGGCTTGCCAAGTGGATGGGAAACGAAATCGCCGGTCAGCGCCACCAGGTGCGGTTGCAGTCCATTGATCTCCTCCACCGCCTCGCGCACGAACTCCGAGGTCATGTAGGGGCCGAAGTGGATGTCGCTGAGTTGGGCGATGCGAAAGCCCTCAAACTCCGACGGCAGCCGCTTCAGCCGCACCTCCACGCGTTCCACCACCTGGCGCCGCGGCTCCAGCAGAAACCCGTACCCCATCGCGGCCGCACCCAGAGCCAGCATGGTGCGACCCAGCATCTGCCGGCGCGTGAGCTTGTTCTTCATCAAGGCAGCAGTCTAGCAGGCTAATTCTCGCTGACACATCGCACATCAAACATCACACATCGCACATGACTTTGCTACTCTTGCCCTCATGCCCGGCCCGCTGGTTCTGCTCAACGCCGAAATCGTCGCCTGCACCCGCTGCCCGCGCCTGGTGGAGTACCGCGAAAAAATTGCGCGCGAGAAGCGGCGCGCCTACCGCGATCAGGAATATTGGGGCAAGCCCGTCCCCGGCTTCGGCGACCCGCAAGCAGGGGTGCTCATCCTCGGCCTGGCCCCGGGCGCGCACGGCTCCAACCGCACCGGGCGCATGTTTACCGGCGACGGCTCCGGCTACTTCCTCTATCCCGTGCTGCACCAGGCCGGCTTCGCCTCGCAGGCTGAGTCCCGCCAGCGGGACGACGGCCTCGCCCTGCGAAACGCCTACATCACCGCCATGGCGCGCTGCGCTCCGCCTGCCAATAAACCCACTCCCCAGGAGCTGGCCAACTGCGCGCCCTTTCTCGACCGCGAACTCGTATGCCTGAAAAACGTCCGCGTGGTGGTAGCCCTAGGCAAAATTGCCTTCGACGGATATCTGCGCTACCTGAAACGCAAGGGCGAGCTCACAACCGCGCGCGGCTTCGTCTTCGGGCACGGCGCGCGCTACACCCTGGCTGATGGAAAAATTCTGCTCGCGTCTTACCATCCCTCCATGCAGAACACCAACACCGGCAAGCTCACCCGCGGAATGTTGCTTAGGATCTTTCACACCGCCGCGCGACTCGCGGCCGCGCTGCGGGCGTAACATGCTCTCCTCCCGGCAATGTCCAGCCTGCCTGAAATCGATCTTGCCGACCCGCAGTTCCGGGTGGATCCCTATCCCGTCTACGCCCGGCTCCGCGACCAGGCCCCAGTTTGCCTTGCGCGGGCCGGCTTCTTTGGCCGGGCCTGGCTGCTCACCCGCTATGACGACGTGGCTTCTGCGCTTCGCGACGAGCGCTTCACCAAGGACTATCGCAAGGTGCGTCGGCCGGTAGTCCAGTTGCTTGGCTTGTTTGGTCCGCTCAACCGCCACATGCTCTCTACCGACCAGCCCGACCACATTCGCCTGCGCGCTCTGGTGCAGAAAGCCTTCACCGCGCGCTTGGTCGAGGACCTGCGTCCCCGCATCGAGTCCCTGGCGGAAGAACTGCTCGACCGGGTCGCGGCCCACGGCCAGATGGACGTGGTGACCGACTTCGCGCAGCCCTTGCCCATTACCATCATCGCGGGGATGCTGGGCGTTCCAGTTTCTGACCGCGATCGCTTTCAGCGCTGGACCGCTGCCTTTGTGGAGTTCGGCGGCCTGCTCAGCATCTTCCGGGCGGTGCCCAACGGCTGGGCGCTCCTGCGCTACATCCGCGGGCTGGTGAGGTCGCGCCGTGAGCACCCGGAAGACGACCTGATCAGCGCGCTGGTTGCGGCCGAGGAGGCCGGCGACAAACTCAGCGAGGACGAATTGCTTGCCATGGTTGGCCTGCTTCTGCTCGCCGGATTTGAAACCACGGTCAACTTGATTGGCAACGGCACCCTGGCTCTGCTGGAGAATCCCGCTGCCCTGAAAAAGCTGCGAGCTGATCCCGCGCTCATGCCATCGGCAGTGGAAGAGTTACTGCGCTTCGACAGTCCCATCAAGCTGGCCACCCCGCGCTGGGCGCTGTGCGATGTCACCATCGCCGGGGTCAAGATTCCTCAGGACGCCGGCCTGGCCATCGCCATCGCTTCCGCCAACCGCGATCCGCAGCAGTTCGACCACCCGGATTCGCTCGACCTTGCGCGCGAACCCAATCGTCACCTCTCGCTCGGCCAGGGCATCCATTACTGCCTGGGAGCACCGCTGGCCCGCTTGGAAGCGCAGATTGCTTTCACGGCGTTGCTGCGGCGCTTTCCGGAGCTGCGGCTGGCCGTGCCGCGCAGCTCGCTGGCTTGGCGAAAAAGCCTGCCGCTGCGAGGCCTGCAATCTCTGCCCGTAGCCTTCGCCTAGCAATCAATCCTAATCCGCGGTTTTCATTTCTGAGATGTGCTTAACCTTGCCATCAGGGCCGATGGCCACGCTGAAGAAAACGCGTCTGGGTGACGCGACAAAACCGAAGGTAAACTCCCAGTCCCCACCGCCTTCTTTCATCCGCTGGCGGAGAGCCTGGGATAACCCCTCCGGATTCTCAAAGGTCACCTTCGGTCCCTCAGCTTCGAGTTCGGCTTTTCCATTCCTTAAGACTTCCACGTATTCCGTCTTGGGACCGGACATCGAACGGCCTCGGCAGTAAATCCAACCCTCGGTCACCGCCAGGACCTCAGGAAGGGTCATGCCCGTCCGAATGGCACGCCGCATTTTTTCCGCGTGGCGACCTGCCGCGCCAGCCCCCCAGAGACCAGCGGCAACCAGGCCGATGACGAGGATGAGGCCAGAAGCCGTTTTTTTCATGGGCGGTATCCGAACCGGCCCCCTGGGAGCCGGAATTCCCGATGTTGAGCTTCCCGTTAGCCCAAAAGCATACCCGCCCAGCTCCCGCCAGGCAAACTCAGCAAGCTACGCTTGGTGTTTTTCCCAACCGCGGGTCGCGCATGCTCGCCGCGGCGAGTGAGTGACTCAGGCGCCCGCCTGCCGGCCCGTTCTTTCGATTCCCCGCGTTTTCAGTTTTTGTTTTATCGGCTAAGGATGGCCTTAGCCCCGCTTCAGTTTCTACCACCTGCAAGGTGCCTCCACCCTCGCGAAGGACCAGCTTCCTTGATCGCACACATCGCGCACGACGCGAAGCGTGCGCCACGCCGAGAGAGGTCTTAACTCAATAACAAATCACACATCGCACATCACACATCGCAAATTACTCCACCACCATCACTGCCACCCACTGCCCTCCGCGCTCCTCGCTGAAGAGCACTTTCCCTTGGAAGATGCGCGCCGCTTCTTCGGGTGTCACGTCGCGGTGATAACCGAAAAACTGCGACTCCAGGTTCTCCCACGCCGGCAGCCGATGGAGCAGGTTGAACGACGGCTGATACTTGGTAGAGAAGGCGAGCACCACATCGTAATTGCGTCTCCCCTGGCTGGCGCCGCCGGCATGCTGGCGGGAGAAATTCTCCACCGGAACCACGCGCAGCGGCGCCGCCACATAGCCCAAGTACGGCTTGGACAGCTCATCCGTCGCCGGCCAGGCAGTGAGCACGCGCCCGCCGGGGTAGTGGACGCTCACGAAATCGGCCGCGCGCTGGTGCAGCAGCACGTGATCGCGCCACGCCAGGTTGTCTTCGGGTGCGAACGGCCACGGCGGATGTACAAACCACGCCAGCACAAACGCCAGACAAGCCATGCCCACCACCAGTCGCCAACGCCGCACCCGGCGGTGCAGCGTGGAGACGCAGATGATCACCACCAGCGGCACCACCGGCAGCAGGTAGCGCGCCAGCGACGCCCCGCCCACCACCGCAAACAGGGTCGCGTTGGCAGCGACCACCGCCGCCAGCACATGCTGCACGGGGAAGCAAATGCGGCGCCGCTCGTAATCACCGTCGCGCAGTGGCGCACGCCGCATAGCCAGCGCCGCCGCCACCGTCAGCACCCACAGATTCATGTGGCCCACCGTCTGCCACACTCGCCGCACTCCGGCCAGAAGGACGCGCAGCGGGTCGAGCGTGGCTTCCAGGTTGTAGCGCACAAATTCTGGATTGCCGAAGACGTACCCGGTGCGCAGCCAGTGATATCCAAACCACGCGCTCAGCGGCGCCACCGCCAGCAGCACCCACAGGAAGCGGAAATCGCGGTGTTGGCTGCCTGCTCTCGCGGAGAAATCCGGCCACGAGGGCCAGCCCCGCCAGCGTGCGACGAACTCCGCGGCCACCAGCGCCAGCGGAGTTACGATGGCCGTCTCTTTGGCCAAGGCCGCCAGGGCAAACAGCACTGTGGCTCCCGCGGCGCGTCCCAAGAGGTAGTAGCGCAGCCCCCAGATCGTGAACGCGGCCGCGGCCACGTCCAGGTGCGCCATCGCGCTTTGCATAAAGAACACGGGATAGAGCGCGACGCACGACGTCGCCGCCACGGCGATGTCCCTTTTCCAGCAGACTTGAAGCGCGAGCCGGTAAACGCCCAGCAGCGCCAGCGCGGCCACCAGCAGCATGGCCGTGCGGGTCACGGCCGGGCCCTCGCCGGCGAGCTTCCACCACACCGCCAGATACGCCATGACCAGCGGAGGATGGGCGTTGGAGAGCGTGGACTGAGGGATGGGATCGCCCGTGAGCAGCAGGTCGCGCGCTGCGGGGACGAAGTATCCAGCCTCGTCCCAGAAGTAGGGCAGCCGCAACAGCGGAGCGTGCAGGAGGAGAATTGCAGTGAAAATCAGCGCCAACGCCGGAAGAGTTCTTGGAGACTCCTGCGGGCCAACGATTTCAGGCGCCGGCATCACGCCTAGATGCTATCAGGGCGGTTTCTGGTTTACGGTTTATCGTTTCTCGTTTGTTGGACTCAGCTCTTCACACCGAAAACCAAAAACCCAAAACCCAAAACTAGTTAACCTGCTGCCCTCCGGCCATGCGCGGATCCAGCTTGACTTCGCCGAAGGCGCGCTCGTAGTTGGTCATGTTCTGTTGCAGGATGGTGAGCAGCGCCTTGGCCTGCTGCGGACTCAGGTAGATACCCTGAAAGTTGCGGACTTCCACCTCGGTCTCGGTTTGCTGCTGCAAGGTGCCGAAAACCAGGAAAAAGTCCCACACGCTCACCCGCACCTGCACGCTGTTGGCATAGCCTTCGCGGTAGTCGGGAGAAGCCGTGAGCTTGATGTTGGGCTGCGCTGGATTCGACATGGTGGCCTCGGGGTGCTGCCGGTACTGGGTACCAGGTACTGTTTCTTGGTGCGAAAGGAGGGACTCGAACCCCCATGGGTTTCCCCGCCAGCTCCTAAGGCTGGTGCGTCTGCCAGTTCCGCCACTTTCGCACTGCGGCGTACAGGGAGATTCTAGCTGGTTCGGCCGGGCGCACGCTGGGGAAAAACGGGAGCGTGGCTGCTAGGCAGGAAGCTGCACGCGGGGCTTCGCTAACTGAGTACTAGGTACTAGGTACTGAGTACTCAGTTCTGGTTCAAGCCCTGCCAGATCCACATGCCGAAGACCACCACGGCCATCACCCCAAAACCCACTCCGAACACCCGCACATAGGGCGTGATCCCCTCGATCTTCTGCAGTAGTTCCTTCTGCTCCAGGGCCATGTGCGATTCGGAGTCGTTGATAAAGAGCTGGTCGTCTTCGTGGATGGTGAGGGTGCCGCGATAAATCACAAGAACCACCAGCACTGCGGAAATCACTCCCCAAGCTATCATCAGATATTGAAGAGTCGTAAACTCCGGCATGGCGCCACCCCCTCGATCTCTGGTATCGCCGGTTCCGCCATCTTCCAACGGCACCGGTGCGACGTGGAACCGGGGCCTGGCTGGTGAAACCGTCCCGATTATAGCCCCAGCCGCAAGCCCCAGGCCGCCTTTTTGTTGCCCTGCCCGTGTGGAAGCGGGCGACTCGCCCGCGGTGTGGCCCGGCCGTCCTCGGCCGGGGCTTCAGGCGCAGAACTTGAACAGCACCGCCAGCAGCACAATCCCGAAAATCAGCACGGCCCGCAGGCCCTTTTGTTGCTCCGCCGGGTCACTCTCCACGGAGTGATCTTCCGGTTCAGGCTCGGCGCCGTACTTATCGGGAGGGAAGAATAGCGGGTCGCGATCCGACTTTCCCATGCCCCCCAATCTACGGCAGGCCCGGTGGAGAGTAAAGGCGGTGCGACCTGGGTGCCGGGTAGTGCATCTAAGTTCAATGAGGGAGGGTTCCCTCTGCTATAATCACGGTGCAGTCCAAAATGGAGGAGAGCAGAATGGCGACCACAACCAATCCGGTTATTCCGTCCACCATCCCCGGCACCACCCCCGCCACCACCAAGGCTCCGCCCGTCCACCTGACCGATGCGGCCATTGCCAAGGTCCGGGACATCATGGCGCAGCAGACTCCTGCGCCTGCGGGCCTGCGTCTGGGCGTGGTCGGCGGCGGCTGCTCCGGCTTCTCCTACTCCATGCAGTTTGAAAACAGCGCCGGCGTGATGGACAAGGTGTATGACTTCAACGGCCTGAAGCTTTACGTGGACGCCACCTCGCTCATGTACCTCAATGGCTGCCAGGTGGACTACGTCGAGACCCTGGAAGGCGCCGGCTTCAAGTTCGAAAACCCACAGGTCAAGAGCACCTGCGGCTGCGGATCTTCGTTCAACGTCTAAGCCCGCCCCCAAGTTCAGACAAAAAAAGCCTCGCCATTTCGGCGAGGCTTTTTGTTATGTGCGATGTGTGATGTGCGAAGTGCGATGCTAAAAGACACATCGCACATGATCCTGGTTTCACTTCGCACATCAGACATCAAACATCACACATGGCCCCCTACCGGTCCGGCGTCCTGGGTCGCTGCGGCTGGCCCGTTGGCGCTCCCGGCGCTCCCGCAGGAGCCCCGGGCCTGCCTGGTCCTCCTGGTTGTCCGGGCTGCCCCGGTTGTCCAGGTTGGCGCGCGCTGGGGTCGAGAGTGGCGTCGTAGACGAACTCCCACTCGTTGTAATGGGTCTTGCCGTCGCGCTCCTTAATCGCGCTCGCGGTGCTTTGGCTGGCGACGCCCACAATCGGGCCTCCGCCGAAGGTTCGTCCGGAGAGCGAATCACCGGGCCGCGCGGGCTGCGCGCCGCCACCCAGAGGGGAACCCGAACCCGCTGCCGGACGCGTTCCTCCAGCACCTGTCGCTGGAGTCCCGCCCGCAGCGCCGGGAGCAGCGCCCAGGCCGCGGCCCTGCGTCCCACTCGCTTGGCCGAAATGGATCAGGCGAAACTCACCCTCGGGCGTCATGGGATCCTTGTAGCGGCGGCGCAGGAAGCGGATGTTGTTGGTGTTTTCCAGTTCCTCGAGGCGCGAGGGATAACGCCCAAACTTGCGGAAGTAGCGGCCCACGGCGCGCGCGTACTGCGTCCCGCGCTGGATCAATTCTTCCTCGCGCCCGCGCTTGATCTGGTGGGCCACGTCGGGTGCCGACCGCGTCATGGCAATCAGCAGGAAGGCCAGTGCCAGCAGGACCGCCAGCAGCGCGTACCCCGCCTGTCGGGACGCCGGCCCTCGCCGTCGAAGGAAGCGGTCCGACGCCCTTGCTCGTAACTCGGTACTCGGTTCTCGCAACTTTGTACTCTGAACTCTGAACTCTTAACTCGCACACAACTAGCTTTGCGTCAGCGGCAGCACCTGCCGGTGGTTGTACTGCAGGTCTTCGAGCTCCACGGAAAGCGGACCGATGTGCACCACCTTGTAGCGCCGGTTGACAATGTCGCCTTCGGCGGCAATGAACACGTCTTCGCCCTGCGACAGGAAGGCTTGCCGGGGCTGGCCGGGCTTGCTGGCGAAACCGTAATACTTCAGGTTGATGGGCGGCGGCAGCGGAGGCCCCGGCGGCACGTCGGGCTGGTTGTTCCTGGGTGTGACCTTTGCCGTATCCACGGGCGGAGGCTCCGACCCGGCGCGGAAGATGTTTCGTCCTTTGCCTTCGTACTTCACGTCCTCGCTGGCGCGCAGCCAGTCCAGCCGCAACGTGGGGTCGAGCGTGGAGAGAATCACCGCAGGCGCAGCGCGCCCGCCCGGACGCCGGCCGGCTGCGCTTCCGCTCGCGGTTCCCGGCGCAACGCTGGGGGCTACTTGCGGTTCGGGCACGCTCAGCATGCGCATCACCGACAGCAGCGCCACCACCAGCAGCGCGCTCATCCACAGCACTTTCCTGCGATCTTCGGTCCCCGCTTTCACTTAGCCCTCACCCTTCACGTAGGTTTCCATTTGCAGTTCCAGGCGCACGCTGCCGCCGCCTTCCTGGTCATCGAGGACGACGCTCCGGATGATGCAAAACATGGCATCGCGCTCCACCGCGTTCAGAAAGCGCACCACGTCCAGATACTCGCCGGCCAGCGAGGCCTGCACGCCCACGCTGCGCACGCCCCGGACCGCGGTCTCCTCGGCCTCGTATTTCACCTGCGACATCTGCACCCGGTGCTTGGCGGCCAGATCGCCCAGCCGATCGGGCACCGCCGACGCCTTATCGGGCAGGCGCTCGGCGAAGAATTTATCCAGATCCGTCCGCGCCTGGGCCAGCTTCTTCTCCATGCCGCGCGCGGGAGCCACTTCCGTTTCCTTCAGCCGGCGCGCGATTTCCAGGCGGTCGCGCTCCTGCTGAAATTCGTCCACGCTGTGGCCCCAGGGCGAAAGCAGAAAGCCCAGCGCGGCCACGTCCAGCAACACCAGAATCGCCAGCACGATCAGGATGTTCTGCCGCATCTGTCGCAGGGTCACGGCTTGCCTCCCACCCGCGGCGCTTCCGGAACGTACAGGGCCACGATTTCAAACTCCACGTCCGTGGCCCCGCCCTGGGTCTCGGTACTCTCCGTGCTCACTTGCGCGTTGCGAAAGCGCTCCGACTCCTCCAGCCGCCGCACCAGCTCCAGCGCGTGCTCGCGGCTGCCCGCGGCCACCACCAGGCGGATCTCGAGTTGCTGCTGGGCGTTCAGTTCCGGACGGATGGAAACCACCTGCACCCGCGCGGGGACAATCTTCTCCAGCGTGGCCAGCGCCTTGGTCCAGGAGAACGCCTTGCGCGCGATCAGCCCGTTGACGAAGCGCGACTGGTCGCGCGTCTGCCGGTTCTGCGACTGGCCGGCCAGCGCCTCCGCGGCCTTGCGTTCGCCTTCCAGGGCGGCGATTTGTGTGCGCAACTGCGCCATTTCACCGCGCACCGTTCCCGACCGCGCCCAACCCTGCACCGCGTAACCCAGCAATCCCAGCGTGAGCAGCCCCACCGCGCCTACCACCAGGCCCCAGGTGGTGAGGAAGCGCTGGACGTCTTCATAAGGCTGGGTCGCGAGATTGATTTCGATTCTCATCTGCCTTGGCTCTACCTCCCTCCTCCTTCCTCCCTCCTCCCTCCTACTTCCTATCCCGTTAGCGCTCCTGCCACACCCGCCAGCGACCAGGTCGGAGTCGAGCCCTGGCTCGCAAAGGTTGGGCTGAGGCGAGTGTCATCCAGCAGCGCGCGCACTTGCAATCCCGTCTGCAATGCCAGCGCCGCCTCCAGACCCTCCACTGGCGCCTGTCCGCCCACCAGCACCCGCTCCAGGTCGGCGCCGTAGCTGTCCTGGAAAAAGACCACCGAGGGATAGATTTCCTCCGCCAACTGCTCGCCGCCGGCGCCCGGCTTGTTTTCCAGCGTACGGATCAGCCGGATCTGGTCCTGCTCCACGATGGCTACCGTGGTGGTGATGGCGTCGGTCTTCACCACCAGAGTGGGACGCGTGGCGTCCACCACTCCCAGCGCCGCTACCATCGAGGGCATGACTACGCCCGGCGTGTAGCCCGCATCCGTAAACGCAAACTCATATTCGGCCACCACCGACAGCGGCGCCACCGCCGCCACCACGCTCAGGCTCGCAGCCGGACCTGCCTGTGTAGTCCGGCCACCCTGTAGGTGGTACGAAACCGCGGCATGCTCCACGTCGAAGGGGAGCGTCTTGCGCAGGCGGAAACGCACCAGCGCCGCGGCGTCGGCTTCTTTTTCCGGAAAACTCTCAAAGTCGAGCAGGACCACGCGGACGGCGGCGTCGGGCAGCACCACAATCACATCTTTGGAGCGCCGCGCCACCACTTCCATTGCGCCGCGCACCGCCTGCCGCAGCGCCTCGCGGTCGTTCACGTTGGAGGCCGAAAGCCCGGGCGCAACGATGCCCGCCGCCAACGGACGGCTGGTGTGCGCCTCGATCCAGGCGCCATCGTCACCGGCGCGCGCCGCAATCACACGGCTGGCGGCGATTTCACACGCCATCCGCGGTCGCCCTCCGTATTTTCCGTTTCCCGCCATGCTGTTCCTGCCTCCTGCCTCCTGCCTCCTGTTCTACCGCGATGTCTCGATAAACGTCACCTTGTTGATCTCGCGCAAGGTCGTAATACCCGCCCGTACTTTATCAAGAGCCGACTCGCGCAGGAAGCGCATGCCCTCGTCGCCGGCCGCGCGGCGGATCTCCGAGGTGGGGCGCTTGGCCAGAATCATCTCGCGCACGTGGTCGCTCAGGTCCAGCAGCTCGTGGATGGCGGTGCGCCCGCGGTACCCCGTGCCCGAGCACTCGAAGCATCCCGTGCCGTCGTAGAAGGTCACGGAGCGCCACACCGCCGGGTCGAGTCCGCCGGCTTCCAGGATGCCGTCGGGATAGTGCACCGGCTTCTTGCAGGCCTCGCAGATCACGCGCACCAGGCGCTGGGCCAGAATGCAGTTCAGCGCGGAGACGAAGTTGTACGCCTCCACCCCCATGTTGAGGAAGCGCCCCAGCACGTCCACCACGTTGTTGGCGTGGACGGTGGTGAACACCAGGTGCCCGGTGAGCGCCGACTGGATGGCGATCTGTGCCGTCTCCACGTCGCGAATCTCGCCCACCATGATCTTGTCCGGGTCGTGCCGCAGGATGGAACGCAGCCCGCGCGCGAAGGTGAGCCCTTTCTTCTCGTTCACCGGAATTTGCGTCACCCCGCGGATCTGGTACTCCACCGGGTCTTCGATGGTGACGATCTTGTCTTCGTCGGTCTTAATCTCGTTGAGCGCGGCGTAGAGCGTGGTGGTTTTGCCCGAGCCCGTGGGCCCGGTCACCAGCACCATGCCGTAGGGCTCGGCGATGTAGCGGCGGAATTTCTTCAGGTCGTCGTCCGAGAAGCCCACCACGTCCAGCGTCAACGAGCGGAACTTCTCGCTCATGGACTCCTTGTCCAGCACCCGCAGCACGGCGTCTTCGCCGAAGATGGAGGGCATGATGGACACCCGAAAATCAATGGATCGGTTGTTGTAGCGCACCCGGAAGCGGCCGTCCTGGGGCACGCGGCGCTCGGCAATGTCCAGTTCGCTCATTACCTTGATGCGCGAGATGATGGTGGAGTGGTGCTCGCGCGCGATGGGTTGCATGGCCGGCTGCAGCACACCGTCAATGCGGTACTTGATGACCACCGAATCGTCGCGGGTCTCAATGTGGATGTCGGAGGCCCGCCGCTGCAGCGCCGTGAAAATCGTGGTGTCCACCAGGCGGATGATGGGGCTGATGTCGCCCGCGGCGGTCAGCTTCTCGATGGAGATGGTCTCATCCGACAGATCGTCTTCGTGGATCACATCCAGGGTGAAGCCTTCGCTGGCTTCGTCGAGCACGCGCTGCGACTGCTCGGTCTTCTTGAGGATGTCGGAAATTTGCGAGAGCGTGGCCACCCGGGTCAGGATGCGCCGCCCCAGCAGCAACCCGATCTCGTCAATCATCATCAGCCGGCTGGGATCGGCGATGGCGATGGCCAGCGCCCCGTCCGCCTGCTCCTCCAGGGGCACGAAGTGGTAGCGAAACATCATGTCCACGGGTATGGAGCGAAACAGCTCGTGGTGGATCTGGAAGCTGCGCAGATCCACAAACTCCGAACGATAGCGCTGCGCCAGTTCGCGCGCCCGCGCCTCCTCGCCGGCCGCCCCTTGCGCCGCCGCCCCCTCCGCGAATATCGGTTTCCGGTCAGCCATGCCGTGTTGTTAGACGCTCCACCACACAAAAGTAGCGCCGGCGTCCCGCCGGCTGTCGCGTGGGCGTCCCGCCCACGCCTCCAGAAACCAAAAAACAGCAACCAAAAACCCTCATCTCGCCACCCCCGCCGCTCCCAGCGAAAAGATGGGCAGATACAGCGACAGCAGCACTCCTCCCACTGCGATGCCGGTGACGATCAGCACCGCCGGCTCAATCAACGACATGATCGCGGTTAGCGAGTTCTGCACGTCCTCCTCATAAAACTCGGCCACCGACGCCAGCATGGCGGGCAACGCGCCCGTGGACTCGCCCACTTCAATCATCTCCACCGCCAGCTCGGGAAACGCCCGGGTTTCCTCCAGACTGCGGGAAAGCGGCTGTCCCTCGCGCACCTTCTGCGCCGCCTGCACCACGCCCAGCGCCAGGAAACGCGATTCCAGCGAACTGCCCGCGGTCTCCAGGGCGGGCACCAGGGGAAGGCCTCCGGCCAGCAGCGTGGACATCATGCGCGCGAACATGGCGATCTGGTATTTCAGCCACACCGTGCCCAGCAGCGGCACGCCCACGCGGATGCGGTCCAGAGCCTGCCCGCCGGACTCGGTGCCGCTCCAGCTGCGCAGCGCCAGTCCGACCACCAGCAGCGATACCAGCACCAGCAGGAGGTTCTGTTGCGCGGCCCGTCCTACTTCCAGCATGAAGACCGTGAGCGGAGGAAGCTGCGCGTTCAGCGAGTCGTAGAGCTTGGCAAACTCCGGCACCACGTAGGTGATCAGGAAGAGGATCATCACCACCACCAGCGACACCAGCAGCGCCGGATACACCAGCGATGCCAGCAGTTTCTTGCGCACCGAAGACGCGGTCCGTTGGAAGGCGATGTAGCGGTTCATCACTTCTTCCAGGTTGCCGCTCTTCTCGCCTGCCATCAAGGTGGTGGTGTAAATCTTGGGAAAGACGCCCTGCGCCGTGAACGCTTCCGAGAGCAATTCGCCGCCCTTTACCCGGGCGTGAATGTTATCCAGCAGGGCGCGAAAGTAAGGATTCCTCTGGCGCCCCTTGAGCAGATTGAGCGCGCTCATGATGGGCAGGCCGGCGTGGATCAGGGTGACAAACTGCTGGTTGAAGACGACGAACTCGTCCAGCTTCACCCGACGCCGCCGCGGCAAGCGCACTTCGCCGGAGAGCAGGCTGCGCGGGCGCACGTCGTACACCAGAAAGCCCTGCCGCGCAAACCGCTCCCGCGCCTCGGCAGCCGTGGGCGCTTCCTCGACCTGTTCGAGGATTTTCCCGCCCTCGTCTGCCATCTTGATGAGAAATTCAGCCATGGCTAACCGAGATCCTTCGCTGCGCTCAGGATTTCGCCTGCGGGCTCCCGCTCGGCTACACCTCGCTCACGCCCGCAAAGCGGCTCAATTTTCCCGCCCTCGTCTGCCATCTTGATGAGAAATTCAGCCATGAATGCGCGCTGGAACGCTTAGACGTATGAGTCTATCACCGGCGCGTGGGACGGGCCTGTATGGAAGCGGGCGACTCGCCCGCGCTTGTGTGGGCCCGGCCGTCCTCGGCCGGGCGGATGTGGTGTGCAGCCCCGAAAACCAAAAACCGACACCCGAAAACCGAAACCTACGGCATCGCCCACAGCCTCACGGTGTAATCCATGCTCCCCGACGCAATCCACTTTCCGTCGGGCGATATAGCAACCGCGACCACCGGGCGCTCGTGCGCTTCCAGGCTGGCGCGTTCGGTCCCGCTTGCGGGATCATAGACCTTCACCGGGCCGTCCTGGGTTCCGGCCACCAACGACTTGCCGTCAGGACTGAAGGCCAGGGTGTTGATCTGCGGACTCTCGATGCGGCGCGTTTCCTTGCCGGTGGCGGCGTCCCACAGACGGATGGAATCGTTGCCGCCGCTGGCGATGGTTTTGCCGTCGGGCGACACCGCAACCGAATTCTGCGGCGCCCCTTCGACGCCCATGATTAGCTTTTGCTTCTTGGTCACCGCATCCCACACGATGACGAAGCCGCCATCGTCGGCGGAGGCAATCAGCTTGCCGCCGGGGAAGTAGGCCACGCCCAGGATCTCATAGCGATGCCCGGCCATCGCGCCCTGCGGCGCCAGTTTCAGCGTGTCCCAAAGCTTCACCACGTGGTCTTTGCTCACGGTAACGATGCTCTTGCCGCTGGGCGAGAACGCAATGCCGGTCACCGAGCTTTCGTGGCCTTCAAGCGATGCCAGTTCCTTCCCGCTGGCCACGTCCCAGAGCTTCACAATCTTGTACATCTCACAGGAGGCCAGCTTGGTGCCGTCGGGCGAGAAGGCCAGCCCCTGCACCTGGCCCTTGTGGCCGGTGAGTGTGGCCTTGGCAGCGCCCCCGCCGCCCGCGTCCCATAGCTTGATGGTCTCGTCGTTGCTGCCCGAAGCGATGGTCTTGCCGTCAGGAGAAAAGGCCACGGAAGCCACTTCGCGCCTGTGCCTTCCGATCTCTACTGGCGCCTGCGCCCACAAGCTGCTGCACACCGCCGTCGCCAGCACCGCCGCCATACCCAACTTTGCCACGCTCATGAGATGCCTCCTGGAGAAAAAGAGCAGTGAGTCTAACACGGGCGTCACGCATCGCCTGGGAGTGCGCGCCACAACCCGTTTTCAGCCTTTCATCCGCGTTGATCCGCGCAAATCCGCGGTCGGCATTTCTCCGTGCCCCTGTGCCTCCGTGGTGAAATCACTTCCCAAACTCCTCCGCCTCAATCACCTCCGCTCCCTCGGGGGGCGTGAAGCGGAAGCGTTCATCGCTCATGTTCCCGTTCTCCACCAGGTTGCGGAAGCGGAACTCGGTGGTCGAGTCGTCCAGCTCTTCAATCACGATGCGCACGATGCGGCCGTCGCCGGTCACCTCCAGCAGCACTTCCCGGACGCGGTCCTGCAGGATGCGGGGCAGGCCCCGCAGGACGGTGTTGCCCGCGGTGGCCGGGGCCACGCCTTCGGCCATGGCCAGGCCGTCAAATTCCTTCTCCAGCCGCGATTTTCCCAGCAGGTAGCGCAGAGGCGAGCGCAGGTCGTCGAGCTTTTTCACCGGAGCGCGCCGCACCTGCCGCTCTCCCGGCAGATAGAACCATGCGGTCTTGCTGTCGGTGACGAAGAGTTTTTCGCGCGGCTCGCGATATTCCCAGCGCATGCGTCCCGGGCGCTTCAACCACAGCGTGCCGCTCTCCGTACGCGCCACCCCCATGCCCCGGTAGCTCTCGGTGAAGTCGGCTTGCAGCGAGCGCAGGCGGTTGTGGCGCTTGTCCACCGTGCGGGCGATTTCCCGCACCCGGGCGTCGGACGATGACTGGCCCCACGCGGGCAAAAAAAACAGGAGCATCAGCAGCAAGGGGGCGCGCATCGAGTACCTGCGTCGGTTGAAAGGGGCCATTCCGCAGAACATCACACATCAAACATCAAACATCAAACATCGCACCTCGCACATCAAACATCGCACATCAAACATCGCACATCGCTCCTACTTCTTCTTCAGCTCCGGTTCTTCCTTCGCCCCCGCCGGGCCCCCGAACAACAGCGGCGACTCGCCCTCCGGCAGTCCTTTGGTGACGAACGGAATATCATCGGGCCGCGCCAGCTCAATTCGCCCATCGCGCAGCAGCTTCAAGGGAAGCCCCAGCGGATCCACGGGGACGCCTCGCAGATATCCCGCCTGCGCCATCTCCTTCCAGTTCGCGGGCCAGCGCCCGGTGCGCTGGCGGCACACCTGCACCGCCTGCTCCAGCGCGAGAATCGCGTCGTCCACGTCCAGCGCGCGCAGGCGCTTCACGGCGTTGGCGCGGATGAACTTGTCGTCACTGCTCTCGTAGATGTACTCCCACAGGCGGCGCGCCACGCCGCGTTCGCCGCCATACTGGGCCATGGCGGCGGCCATCACTTTCATCCAGGGATGCGCGCCCGGCGCCTTCGACCCGCGCTCAAATGCCCGGCTGGCCGCCTTGGGATCCTGCCTCTCGATGAAGTGGATGAAGCCCAGGTGGTAGTAAAGCTGCCAGTCGTTGGGATTGGCGCGGATGCCTTTTTCCACGAACTCCACCGCCAGGTCGGGAAGGCCCGCGCCTTCGCGCGGCGGCTGCGCCAGAAACACCGATCCGTACTTGTAGGCCACGATCAGATGTGGATCCAGCTCGGTGGTAATGTGCAGCAGCGGCGGCAGCAGGTCGTAGCGGGAGGACCGCTCCTTGTGTTTGCCTCCGAAGTACTGCACCGTGCGCGTCCAGTAGATGTCGGCCATCAGCCCGGTGTAGCCCAGGCTCATGCCGCGCAGCACTTTCACCGACGGGATGTAGAGCATTTCTTCCAGGGTGGCGCCCATGCGGAGCTGCTCTACACGCCGCAGACTGATCACCGATCCTGCCAGACACAGGACCAGCAGCACCGAGAACACGCGAGTGGTGCGGCGCGAGGTCATTTGAGGTTGCGCTTCTCGAAGATGAGGATGGCGCCGCACAGTGCCGCTCCTGCATACGACACCGCGTAGAGACTGTTGTGCAGCACCAGCTCCGGCGGCACCGGCACGCCATGCGCCACCTGCGCCACCACGTTCAGCGATGCCAGGTTGGGCACCAGCCAGGCCGCTCCCAGGGTGATCCAGCGGGTGGCGCCCTCGCTCATCTCGGCGAAAGCGCGCAGGTCCTCGGCAAAGCTCCCGATGACGAACAGCGCAAGAGTCATCACCGCCGAAAGCAGCGGAGAAGAAAACGAGGAGAACAGCAGCGCCAGCGAAGTCACGATCAGGAACTGCAGGATGATGAAGTAGATGGCCACGAACAGGCCGGGCTCAAAGACGCTCAGCGAGCGCGTGAGGCAATAGAGGGCGGCAAAGAAACCCACCGACATGAACAGGGTATTCACCGCCAGGGTTCCCGCCAGGCCCAGGAATTTCCCGGTGATGAACTCCCAGCGCCGCACCGGCCGCGACAAAACCGTGTACAGGGTCTTCTTTTCGATTTCCTTCCACACCAGTCCGATGCCGATAAAGATGGCGATGACGATCCCGAACAGCGCGATGGCCGTCAGCCCCAAATTGACCAGCACGATTTGCTCGATGCCGATGGAAATCTGTCCCACCAGCAGCGCCGCTCCCACCAGCAGCAGCGCGAAGAAGATCAGGTTGTAGAGCACGCGGTCGCGCACCGCCTCGCGAAACGTGGCCAGGGCGATGTGCGCAATGCGGCTCATCGGACCGCCTCCGCGGGTTCGGCCAGGCGCTGCACAAAATATTCCTCCAGCGTGGTGCGCACCGGCGTAACCGAGATCAACCGCGCTCCCGCCTTGCGCAGCGCATCCAGGGCGGCGTCCACTTTCTCTTCCGGGACGATGGCGCGCACGGTCTCACCGGTGGCGCGGCATTCTCCGCCCAGCGCCGCCACCGCGGGCGCCGCTTGCGCGCCTTGCCATAACAGCTCGACTTTGCCCTTCGAGCCCGCGGTCAGCTCCGCCACGGTGCCCACGCCTCGCAGTTCGCCCTGGTGCAGGATGGCCACGCGATCGCACAGCGCCTCGGCGTCGGAAAGGATGTGCGTGGAGAAAAATACGGTTTTGCCGTCCTGCTTCAGACCCTCGATCAGATCGCGCACGTCCCGCCGCCCAATCGGATCCAGTCCCGACATGGGTTCATCCAGAAACACCACCTTGGGATCGTGCAGAACGGCCTGGGCAATGCCCACGCGCTGCAGCATGCCCTTGGAGAACTTGCGCAGTTGCACGTTGGCGGCATCGGCCATTCCCACCCGCCGCAACACTTCGGGAACGCGCTTCCGCCGGTTCGCGACTGAGACTCCCGAAAGCTGTCCGTAATAGTCCAGCAGCTCGGACGCCGTCAGGTGATCATAGAAATAGGGCTGCTCGGGGAGAAAGCCGATCTGCGCCTTCACTCGAGGGTCCTGCATATCGAGCCCCAGGATCTTCGCCGACCCGCCGGTGGGAAACACGATGCCCATCAGCAACTTCAAGGTGGTGGTTTTACCGGCGCCGTTGGGCCCCAGATAGCCGAACACTTCGCCGGCCTCGACCGTGAGGTTCAGCGGCTTCAGCCCGCGCCGCTTCTGCTTGCGCCAGAAGCCGGCGTCGTAGGTCTTTTCCAGTCCCGTGATTTCGATAGCCAAGGCCATTGCGAACTAAGAGTACCGAGGACAAAGTTCAGAGTACAGAGTTCAGAGTACAGAGTTGCTAGTACCGAGCCCCATGTACTCGTCTTCCGAACTCCGCACTCACGACTCTGAACTCTGTACTCTTTACTCGCTACCGCTCCACCCCCACCGGCGGCATCGACAGTACTTCCGACTCCGTCCCCATCAGCACTTGCATCTGCCGGACCAGGGGCTGCAGCGACTCCAGCGCCCGCAGTGCAGCTTCGGTGGCCGCCGATTCAGTCGAAACCTCGTCTTCGCCTCGCCTACCCAAGGCCAGCAGCGTTTCCACCAGGGGCTTGGGGCGCGGATAGGTGCGCAGCTTGACTTCTTCGGACTCAGGAATTTTCGCCGCCTGCTTGGCCAGGCGCAGCGCCGTGTCGAAGCCGCCCAGCTCGTCCACCAGGCCGATGGCCTTGGCGTCCTCGCCGGTATAGATGCGGCCCTTGGCGATGCGCAGCACTTCTTCCTTGGACAGCTTGCGGCCGTTCGCAACCTTGGTGGTGAAGTCCTCATAGATGCGGTCCAGCAAGCCCTGGAAGCGCTCCCACTCGGCGGGCGAGTAATCATGCGTGCCGGTCCACATTCTGGCATTCGCGCCCGCGTGCACTTCGTCCCAGGAAACGCCCAGCTTCTCCCAGAAGCCCGGGGTGATGAACTTACCCGCCAGCACACCGATGGAGCCGGTGATGGTTCCCGGCTGGGCCACGATCTTGTCCGCTGACATGGCCACAAAGTAGCCGCCCGACCCGGCCAGGTCACCCATGGTCACGATCACCGGCTTGCCCGCCTTGCGCGCCCGCTCCACTTCACGCCAGATGGTGTCGGAGGCCACGTAGGAACCGCCGGGCGAGTCCACGCGGAACACGATGGCCTTCACGTCTTCGTCGTCAATGGCGGCGCGGAAGGCGGCGGTGACGCTGTCAGATCCCATGGTCATGTCGCCGGAGAGCGCGTTGAAGCCGCTCTTGCCGCGCGTCACCCCGCCCACGCCGTAGATCAGGGCGATGGTTTGCCCGTCATCATGCGGACGCCCGGCCCGCTCCAGATAATTGGCCAGCGCCAGTCGCTCCGCGCCCTCGCCCGCCCGCTTCTTGGCTTCCTCCATCACTTCGTCGCGATAGGCCAGCCGGTCCACCAGCTTCGCGTCCAGAGCTTCCTGGCCCAGGAAGGGGCCGCGGTCCACCAGCGCCCGCACTTCGTCCTCAGACATTTCCCGAGCGGCGCTCACCCCCCGCACCATCTGCCGGTGCCAGGAAGTCACGATGGACTCCATGGCCTCGCGGAAGGCCGGGCTGAACTTCTTATCCACGTGAACATTGAAGGCGTTCTTGTACTCGTAACGCTGGCCGCCGCGGAAGCGCAGGCCCAGCTTGTCGTAAGTGCCGCGCAGAAACATGGGCTCCAGCATCACGCCCGCCAGGTTGACGTCGCCCGAGGGCTGCAGCCACACCTCGTCGAACGCCGTCGCCAGGTAATAGGCGCGGCCGCCGTTGCCGAACTCTCCAAAGGTTTCCGAGAAGGCGATGGCGAATTTCTTCCTGGCGCGGAAGCGTTGCACCGCGTCGCGAATCTCCTGCACCTGGGCCATGCCCTGGGGAGCCGCGCCCAGGTGTGCCACCAGGCCGGCAACGCGCTCGTCGTTGGCGCCCCGGTCGAGCGCCTCCACGATGTCGCGCACCGAAGGCTGACTGCGCAAGAGCGCCTTGGCCACCGGGTCGTCAGGAATGTTCTCTACCAGCTCTTTTTCCAGGTTGACTTCCAGGATGGTCTTGGCCGGCACGCGCTCGCCGTACCGTGCAAAGCCGATCACCACCACCAGAAACAGCGTGTAGCACACCACCACGCCTCCCACCACCTGAAACAAACGCTGCACATACTTCTTCATTGCGATCCTCCCACTGACTGACGCCCTTCGCGGCTTCGGAATCATACCTTGCCGGCCCGCGCACGCGGCCGGTCCAGCTCATGCCGCCCACGATTGCAAACTTCAGCCTCCAGTGCCAAGATACGTCTGTCTCCGTTCGCCACCCGCATGCCCGCCACGCTCCGCGAGCCCCCGAGCAATGCAGCCCCTGGGGTCGCGCCCAGCCAGCCTTCCGGCGCCCGGGCGACGTTCGCGCCTTCGCGCGAGATGCTGCTCGCCGTCTCCCTGTCCAACCTTTGTTTCTACGGCGTCTGGCACCAATTGTTGTTTGCCCAGCCCTTCTACATGCCGCTCTGGTCCTGGCGCGACCTGCTGGCCATCACCCTGAATGTCAGCGCCTTGGCCGCTCTGTTCTGCGCCGCCATCACACGCCGCCGTGCGGGCCTCGGCCGGGGCGCCGGGCACTGGTCCTCCGGCTTGTTCTTGCTCCCGGTCTTGATCTTTCTGAACCTGCTGCGGCTGCGCTACTGGGCGCGGTTGCGCGCCGCGCTGGATGACGACTGGCTACTCGGGCTGCTGGGCCTCATCGCGGCCCTGTTGTGCGCTTACGTGCTGGCGCGCTGGCCCCGGAAAATTCTGGCCGGAGCCGAGGTTCTGACCCTGTGGTTGTTCGCCTTCGTCCCTATGACCTTCGGTCAGACCGTATGGATGCTGCTGCATCAGCCACCGTTGCCAGGGATAGCGCTGGCACCGGCGCTGCCGCCATCCCCGGCGCAGCCCCGAGTGTTGTGGATTGTTTTCGACGAAATGGACTGGCGCCCCGTGTTTGGCAGCCGGCCATCCACGCTCGCCTTGCCGGAACTGGATCGGCTGCGCGCCCAATCTTTGGACGTCGCTCCCGCCATCCAGATTGGCATTGTTACGGCGCCGGCCATGGCATCGCTCATATACGGGCAGCAGATCTATGATGTCCAGCCCGCCGGGCACAGCGAACTCCAGCTCAATTTTGCACCCAACGGCGATTTCGAAACCTGGCCATCGCAGCACAACCTGTTTGCGCGCGCGCGTCAGGCCGGATTCAACACCGCCGCCGTGGGCTGGTTCCTTCCTTACTGTCGGATGTTTGCTGCCGACCTGACCCGCTGCTACTGGGAGTCCATGTATGCGGGCGTGAAGGACAGTAGCCCCAGCCTGCTGGCCAGCCTGCGCAACCAGTGGCAAACGCTTTCCCCGCTGGAGGAGCGCCAGCGCCATCTCCTGCGCCACCACAACCTCATGCGCGAGGCGCAGCGCGCCGTCGCGGATCCTAATCTTGGATTTGTTTTCGTTCACCTCGCGGTGCCCCATCAGCCCCCAATTTACGACCGCCGCCGCGGCAGCTTCACCGTATCCTCTTTCCGGGAAGATTGGTATCTCGACAACCTCGCCCTCGCCGACCGCAGCCTGGGCGAGCTGCGGAGCGCTATGGTAAGCGCAGGCCTGTGGGAGCGCACCACCGTGCTTGTGACCTCCGACCATTCCTTGCGCCACGATGCGGTCCTGAACCCCAGCCCGGGTCCGCAGGTCCCGTTCCTGCTCAAGTTGGCAGGCCAGCAGGGAAGCGTGAGCTACCAGCGGTCCACCAGCACTCTGGCCGCCCACCACCTCACCCTGGCACTGCTGCGCGGCGAACTCGCCGGCCCGCGACAGGTCACAGACTGGCTGGACCAGCGCGTGAGTCAAGTTCCCCAGGGCGTTCCCCCGCCATCCCCGGCCCGCCAGTAAGGAAAACGCGACCAAAAAGAAAAAGGGAGCAGTGGACAGACTGTCCGCTGCTCCCTGGCTTGTACCCCCAGGTACTTCGCCAACCCTGCACGAGTTACTGCAGCGGGGGACTCGCTACCGTGGCTCCGGCGCCAGCGGCGTTAAAGCGGATCACGCCCGACTGGTCGGAGAAGAAACCACGCTGGCCGCTCTGTCCGGCTACCGCGGGGTCGTTGGCGATGGTGTAGACCACCGTCGGAGTACCCACCGTCGGAGCGTAGGTCAGGAAGTACCCGCTCTTCGAGGTGGTCGCGGTCGTGGCGGTGGCCAGAGTGTTGTCAATCAGGCAAGCGTTGGTGGACGTCGCGGTGCAAGGACCGGCCCCGCCCAGCGCAAGTAGCGTGGCCGAGAAGCCCACGTTAGGATAGGTTGTGGCGTAGGTCACTTCGGCTGTGTTGATCGAGCGGACCGAGCCGACTGCCGAAGATTCGTTGGCAGCGATTCGCGAACGCAGCAAGTTCGGAATTGCGATTGCGGCGATGATCAGAATGATCGCCACCACGATCAGCAACTCGATCAGCGAGAATCCCTTCTGTTTGCGCATCTAGTAGTCTCCTCTTTTGTTTGGAATGCGATTTTTGGACTGGGCCGCAGGGCCCGATTACCCCTTGAGTGGCACTTGGGGGGCCAACCCAAAGATTTCCACAGGCCATTATAACCGCCAATAAATCTGTAACTTACGTGGTTGTTCATTCCCTCCCAGTACCCTTTTCTGCTCATTTGGCCTCCGAAGTGACAAATTTTGTCAGAAACCAGCCTAAATTTTGTCACGCCCTCCGTGGACGTGTAGAGGCGGCGCCCTCGCCCGCGACTTCTGTGTGGCCTTGCTCATGTGGGCCCGGCCGTCCTCGGCCGGGCTGGACGGTCGTGTGTGGAAGCGGGCGACCCCGCCCGCCTGCGGGAATGTGTGGAAGCGGGCGACCCCGCCCGCGACTTCCCGTGTGGCCTTGCTCATGTGGGCCCGGCCGTCCTCGGCCGGGCTGGGTGGGAGCTTGGGTGGGAGAGCGGGCCTTCAGGCCCGCGTTCAAGCGTACTGAACCGGGGCTTCAGCCCCGGTCGCGCTTCAACAAACCAGGTGCTCTCGGGTGAGCGCCCATTCTTCCAGACTGCCCAGCACGGTGACCGCGATGGCGTCGGTGCGGAAATAATCCTGCGCCAGGTTGCGCACATCCTCGGCGGTCACCGCTTCGATGCGCGCCAGGATCTCGTCCAGCCCGATGAAGTGGTCGAAGTACATTTCCTGCCGGGCCAGGTTGGACATGCGGGCGGTACTGGACTCCAGGCTCAGCATCAGGCCGCCCTTCAGCTGGTCCTTGGCGCGGCGCAGCTCGTCGGCGGGAATCAGCTCCGACTTCAGGGTGCGAAACTCGCTCACCACCGACTCAACCACTCGGGGCGCGGTTTCCAGCGAAGTCCCGGCGTACACGCTCAGGCAGCCGGTGTCGCGGTAGGGATTCAGCTCACTGTAGATGGCGTACACCAGCCCCTGGCGCTCGCGGATGTTCTGAAACAGCCGCGAGCTCATGCCTCCGCCCAGCACCGTGTTCAGCAGGTAGGCGGAGTGGCGGCGTTCGTGGGCGATGTGGTGGGAAGGCACGCCCAGGCAGATCTGTACCTGCTCCAGCGACTTCTTGTTGCGCAGCGTGATGCGCGCATGGCTCTGCGGCGCCACCTCGCGCAGGCCGTTGGGCGCGGCTTCCAGATGGCGAAACTTCTCCGCCACCAGGTCGGTGAAGGGCTGGTGGACCAAGTGTCCCGCGGCGCTCACGATCAGGTTCCCCGGCGTCACGTAGCGCCGGTAATAGTCCCGAACCAGGGGCTGATCGAAGTGCTTCACCGTTTCCTTGGTGCCCAGGATGGGTTTGCCCAAAGCATGGTCCTTCCAGAAATTCTGAGTGAAGATTTCGTGCACCAGGTAGTCGGGGCTGTCCTCGTCGGCCTTGATCTCTTCCAGGATCACGCCCCGCTCCCGCGCCAGGTCCTGGGCATCGAACACCGGATTCAGCACCAGGTCGCTGAGCACATCCAGCGCGACCGGCAAGTGCTCGTCCAGTACCTTGGCGTTGAAGCAGATGCATTCTTTGGCGGTGAACGCGTCCATGTTGCCGCCGATGGAGTCAATCTGGCGCGCAATTTGCTCGGCGCTGCGGTTGCGCGTTCCCTTGAACACCATGTGCTCCAGGAAGTGCGACACCCCGTTGGCCTCCGGCTCCTCGTGCCGCGATCCCGTTTTCAGCCAGATGCCGATGGACACCGAGCGCAGGTGCTCCATCTGCTCGGTCAGCACCGTCAGACCGTTGGGCAGCACCTCGCGTTTTATGTTGCGCTGTTCTTCTTCGGTCATGGTCATGTAGGCCAGCCGTCCCCGGCTGGCCAGAGTCCACCCCGCCCGCTGTAGCCCCGCCGTCCTGCCCTGCGGGACCGGGCTGGACATACTATATAAGGATTGTCGCACAAGCCGGAGGAGCGGCTGGGCGCGGTAAAATCAAGCCAGATTCTGCCCTTGCAAGGATTGGATGCTTGACCCAGACCCCCAATCTCGAACTATTAGGTCTTGATCTTCAAGAGCTTACCGACTTGGCCCGCGGCCAGGGAGAACCCGATTACCGCGGCCGGCAGCTCTTTGAGGCCCTCTACCTGCAGCGGCTCGACTCCTTGGCCGCGGTAACCACGCTGCCTGCGGCCTTCCGTACCCAACTGGCGGAGCGCTCCTTTTCCGTGGGCCTGCCGGCAATTGAAAAGCAGTTCGTCTCCACCGACGGCACCATCCGCTATCTGATGGCTTTTGCCGACGGCCAAAGTGTCGAAACCGTGTGGATGCCAGAAGGCGATGGCGGCGAAGCCGGTGACGGCAGCCAGGCCGGCGAGGATCTCAAGACTCCCGCTGGCTCCGACGACGGAGGAGAACCCGAGGCCACCGGCAAAAGGCCCTGGCGGCGGGCCACCATCTGCGTCTCCAGTCAGGTGGGCTGCGCCGTGGATTGCCGCTTCTGCCTGACTGCGCTGCTGGGCGGCCAGCGCAATCTTTCCGCCGGCGAAATCGTCGGACAAGTGCTCGCCGTCCTCAACGAGCGCGGCGTGGCTCGCGAGCGCGAGCGCGTCAATTTGGTTTTCATGGGAATGGGCGAGCCCTTCCTTAACTACGAAAACTTCGTCAAGGCAGTGCGCCTGTTGGTGGAAGGCGTCGGCTTGGCCGAGTCGCGCATGACCGTTTCCACCGCCGGCATCGTGCCCCGAATCCACGACCTGGGCAGGGAAACGGTCCGCCCCAAGCTGGCCATTTCCCTCAATGCTCCCAACGACGAACTGCGCGAGCGGCTCATGCCGCTCAATCGCAAGTGGAACCTGGAAGCGCTGCTGGGCGCGGCCCGCGACTTCCCACTGCGCCCGCGCGAGCGTGTAACTTTTGAGTACGTACTGCTCGACCACGTGAACGACGAACCCGAGCACGCGCGCGAACTGGCGGAGCGCCTGCGCGGCCTCCGCGCCAAGGTGAACCTGATTGCCTGGAACCCCGGCCCTGAGCTGGACTTCGGCACGCCCGCCGCCGACCGTGTTTCCGCCTTTCAGGACATCCTGGTCCAGTCCGGCATGCCCACGTTCCTCCGCCGCCCTCGCGGCCGCGACATCTTCGCCGCTTGCGGCCAGTTGAAAAGGACGGTGGAAGTAGCGGCCAGCGCCGGAGGCGCGGCGTGAAGTAGCCCAGCGCTTCAGCGCTGGGTCGCGGAAGGGAA
>CAYTIL010000003.1:0-142141 GCA_964437985.1 uncultured Acidobacteriaceae bacterium | reverse complement strand
GTGCGTGGTTAGGGAGCAGGTGTTGGGGCAGGTGTCAGGTCTCAGGTCGCCGCCCTGACACCTGCCACCTGAGACCTGACACCTGCCCCAAACGTTGACGGGATAGGAGACAGAGCGTTCCGAAACTGCCCTCCCCGCCGGTAGTGGTTGCGGATGCGGGTACCACAAGCGGCGTCGAGACCCAGACGGGGTGTGCGATCAGGTGGCGGGAGGCGCTGGCGTCGACGAATTCGTGGCCTCTGTCGCGTCTTCCTGAGCTTTTCCGGAAAGATTTTTGTTTTTGGGCCAAACTGTGCCGCTCCTTGACAACTCCTGGTCGATTTTGGGAATCGCAGCGACTCTGGCCGATTCTTGCTTTCCAAATTACCCTCGCGCCGAAACCATGTGGTTCCGGCACTTCCGATAGGTTACTTGTGGGCGACACAAACAAGGGAGTTGCACGGGAACTCTAGGCGGCGGTTTTGGCACGGGTGAAACGAAGGACGGGGTAAGCAATGGCACCCCTGTTTCTACCGCACCCCCCGATCTCCCCCGATTCATGCGGCTGGAACCAGCGCCGCCACAAGCGGATGACTTGCGACTCTGCTTGACGGCGGCTACGCCTCGGAATAGGCTGTGCGCGGCCCGTTTAGGGTGATCGAATACGGAATTAATGCCGAAGAACAGGGAGGCGACATGCCAGCCACAAGAACCGCACAAGCGAAGCTCAAGTATGTGGCGTCGGAGCAGGTGAGCCTGAGGTCCCACGGCACCGAGGCATGGCTCGAACAGGAGTTGCGGGCGAAGCCTGGAATGCTCGGTTTCGGGCCAGTGAAGGTAATGTCGTTTCAACGCTCCCACAAGAATGCGGGCCGCTTGGATTTGGTGCTTGAGGATGCGGAGAACCGGATCGTGTATGTCGGCGAGATCATGCTAGGCACGTTGGATGCCAGCCACATCGTTAGGAGCCTGGACTATTGGCTGCGGGAAAAAACCCGCCAGGATCGGCAAGACTGGGAGTTTGTCGCTTTCCTAGTAGCCGAGGATGTCCACGGCAGTCGTTATGCCGCTCTTGCTCGGCTTCTCTCAGGGCTGCTGCCGTTGGTTGTCATGGAAATGACCGCGCTGAGGGTGCGCGACCTCTTGACCCTGGAGTTCACGCGAATCTTCGACGGCACTCAGGGCTTTGAGGCCGAACCGATCACCGAAGAAAAGGGTGATTACACGAAGGAAGATTGGATCGGTAAGGCGTCGCCGGAAACAGTCGCCATCACGGAAGCGTTTCACGGTTTCGTGCGAAAGGCTGATCGGGATGCGCGGCTGACCTACCGGAAACACTTCATCGGATTCGCTGTCGGCAATCGGCCAGCGAACTTCATCTCCTTCCATCCGAAAAGAGAGTTCACCCGTGTTCACGTTGCGGTCGAGGATGCTCACGGCTGGGCAAAGAAGTTGAAGCGCGCAGGCATTGAATTGGTCAATGATCCACCCAAGGGCGCCACGAGGATCCGTCTTCGTCTCACGCCTAAGCAGGCAAAGAGGAGCGCGCCCGTCCTGGAAAAACTCTGTATGGCAAGCCACCAGTACTGGTTCTCCTGAGGGACCCGAGGTTGACGCTTGCCCCATCCCAAAAGAGAGCTGGGCAGTGGTTTCCTGGTGCCCCGCGATACACCCAGAATCGTGTTGGCACATCGGGGCTAAAAAAGGAAGATTTCACGGCTGCGCTGAGGTGCGTGGTTCTCCGTCGACTACAGAGAAATTTAACAACAGGGGTGCCAGCAATAGCTCCTTAGTTCTTGCCAATCAGCCTTATGCTCCCCGCGAAGTTTTCAGGTCTACCGAAAACCACTCAAGCAGTGGCCTCATACCCCCTTGGCTTTCCTCTAGGCAGAAATTCCGATACTCCTGGGCCGAAAGCACACGGTTTTAGGCATGCGCTCGATGGGATGAGATTGGAAACCAGAGGTTAGGAGAACAGAGGGGTTTTTACTGTAACGCAGCCAGAGCTGGCTCAAGCACCTGTTCGGTTAGTCTCTTCACTAATGCAATTGCCATAGCCTGGTAGTCCTCTTGATCAAGCTCGCTCGGGCCGACCAGGTTCTGCCTGCCAGCTCCTATCTGCGGTGTTCATGGTGCCGAGCAGGTAGACGTTCGATGGGATGCAGAAGCTGTCCTTGCTTTGCGGCAGCGTCACCAGCAAACCGCGCTTGTCCATTTCAAGAAGCGTAATCAGCTCGCCGAACACCTTGGCGACGTTTGCGCGATTGATCTCATCGACAAGCACGAGGAATGGCTTCGTCGGATGCGCGAGCGCTGCGTGGCAGACGCGCTTGAACACGCCGTCAGCGAGGCGAAGCGATAGCGTGGCGTTGCCGGTATCATGCGGCCGAAAACCTTCGACGAAGTCCTCGTAACTGTAGGACGGATGGAACGTGAGGCGGGTGAGCGGGCCGACCGCATCGCTGTCGTCGTCGACATGGATCTGGAGGCTGGGGTCGCGTTCGGCCAGCAGCGACAGGGCGTAATCTCCCTCGTCGGCGGTGAGCCCGAAAAGCGTTCCTTGGTTGCGGAACCGCATGGGCTCAGACCCTTTGAGCACACGGTCTGCGCCCAACTCATCGTAGGTCAGGCCGTTCTTGATCGGGGCAACCGCCTCGACCTCGATAGTTGGGTCCTTGCCACCGTGTTCGCCAAACGCCTGAGTGACGCGTGCGAGCGCGACGACCCGCTTGTCCGGGGTGGACTGGTACCCGATCACGAGGTCGCCAATCTTCACGTGCGGGTAGTTGCGCCGGAGCCGCCCGTATCGGTAGCTGACCCGCTTCTCCTTGAAGAGCCGGTCCCAGTTCCACTCTTTCGGGTTGGCGACGATCCACCAGACACGCCGTGACACTTGGCTGGTGGACAAGCGACGCTCCGCAGCCTCGAATTTCTTGGGGTCGGCGAGCGCTGCTTGGACCTCTCCTGCCAGACCCTGGCGCTGGAGGAGCCAAGCGACGGCAAATCGGCGCGCCTGGTACGTCTTTCCAGTGCCGGGCGGGCCGTACAAGATCACCTGGCCCTTGCGCTCAATCGCTTGTTCGATCTCGCGCAGCAGCGGGTCGACCGGCGTCACCGCCGTCTTACCCGACACCTCCTCCAGTGCCTCACCAACGATGGTCTTATAGAGCGTCGACGGCACAGGGGCGACGGTGACGAGAGCCCACCTTTTCTGCGGCGGGATTTCCTTGGCGTACGAAGTGTCCCACTCGACACGCACCGTATGACGGTATTCCGGGCGCTCCGGCTTCCACGTGTACCCAGGCTCAGCGACCTCACCCACCGCAAGGATCTGCGACGTGCCCTTGTTCGCAATAACGATGTCGCCGGGCTCGAGCTCCATCAGCGTCCAGACCTCGTTGGCCTTCTTGCTGAGGGTCGGCTTGTGGTTGTTGTACGTTCCGGCGAATTCCTTGTCGAACTGGGCGCGAAACGCCTCTTTCGACGGAAACTCGCGAAGGTCCCCGACCTTATCCCAGCCCACGCAGATGTATCCCTCGCGGAGGCAGTCGTCCCAATATTTCGCATCCTCGCCAGGCGCGATCTTAACGATACGGCGTTCCTCGCGCGGATCCGCCCAGCGGTACAGGAACCGCATGACTTCCTGCCCAGACCAACTCCTAAACGCGGGGTGTTCAACTACATACGCGAGCAGGGTTCGATTAAGGCGCACGGCACCGAGGTTGCGGTCGCCGGCCTCTGGTCGCTCCAGGATCCGCAGGAAGTGCCGAATGTGTTGCTGTGAATAGACTGGAAGGATCTCTTTCGGGAAATACAAGTGAAGCGCTTTGAGGCACAGCGCGGGGCCGCCCGCAAGCGGCGCCAAATCGTCGATGGCGTTCCAGTCGTTGACACTCGCGTCATGGAACGCCTGGACAAATGCCTCACGTACCTTGAGCCAGGCCTCCTGCTCGTCTTTGTACTGTGGGTCGAAGTACCAGCCCGGCTTGTCCTTGTGTTTGTAGATGATGTGCTTACGTGCCGAGCCGCCCCGCATACTGCCAAGGTGCTGCGTGCGAAATTCCATCCAGCGGGAGAAGGTGTCCTCAGATTCCTTCTGCCCGAGGGCATACCGCTCAAGCGGCATCGTTGGCCACTGATCGAGCGGGAAGCGTTCGAGCACTTCTTTCCGCTCGCGCTCGGCCGCAGCAACGAATTCCTTATCGGTCGCGCGGTCGTAGGCGGCGACGGCGTTCTCGAGCGGTACGCGTGGATCAGGCATGGGATTCGCTAAGTTACTTTTCGCCGCCGACGACACTCTTGAGTCCGGACGACACCGACTTCACACTCGTGCCCACACTCCCCTTCGCATCGAGGCTAGCAGGTCGCCGTTCGGCGACCCAACGTTGACCATGGTGCACAATCCGGAACCGGGACGCACGTAATTATAGGGACGAATCGCGCGCGAACTAGGGATTTCGTCCATCTCTGGCGTGAATCGGCGAGCACAGAGCCCACTCTGTCCTCAGGTCGCATCAACGAGACAGGCGCTAGCGGGGTCGTCCGTCGAGACTGGCACAAGGGTACCCGCAGCGCAGCGCCAACTGATATCAGCATGAACCAGTACAGCTCCTGCCTTTGCCGCTGCGTACGCGGGTTCAGTCCCTTTTCGGCGGCGCGCGCCTTGGCGAGCTTGCGCACGTTCACCCACTGTTCGTGATCCAGGAAGGGTCGCGGGTTTGGCACCACCTCCCACGCTTCGCCGCGGAACGAGGGGAATTCCGGTAGGTCGTCGATCACCTCTTCGATCGACCGTGCGTGCCGTAGCACCAGGCGCACGAAATCCATGGGGGCCTTATCCAGAACTCCGTCGGCTAGCTGATGGCGGGCGATGAAAACGCGGAGCGCCGCGCGCGACGCGTGAAAGAGAACCGAAGGCGACCCACCTCTGAGTCAAGCCCAGCGTGGAAGATGCTTCCACATCTCACGAAGGCGGCGATCCTCGTTCCGGAAATTGGGGCAGTGCGTCGCGACGAGACTCCAGAACCGCTTCGAGTGGTTCATCTCGACCACGTGGCACAGTTCGTGGAGGATTACGTAATCAACCAGATCAGGTGCCAGTTGTTCCAGGCGCTGTACGAGGTGCCGTCGAATCTCGTGCTCGTGAGCGAATGGCAGCGGGAAGCGCAAGGGGCGGTCCGACGAGAGATTCACGCGAAGCGCCGGCATTTCCACAACGCCAAGGTGAGTCTCACGAGTTACGTCACCGACACGAGCGCCGCCCCCGCGGATGTGCTCGTGGACGACAGCGCCAGCGCCGTCGTCCGCGACCTCGGCGCGGCGCTGACGGAGCTCACCCTGCACGGTCGGTATTTCGGGCAGTACACGCTCACCGTCGTCCTCTACGACCGCGACCCGGTGGCGCTCGAGCGCAGCGTGGGCGCCTGTCTCAAGGCCTTCGCCGCGCACGACGCCCAGGTCACCGACGAACGCTACAACCTCCTCAACGCCTGGCTGGCCGTCCTGCCGGGGAACGGCGCCTACAGTGCAGGACTACCGCATCCTCTCCGGCCCGGCCGGCAATGAGAGTTTGCGCCGCCAACTGGACCAGATGATGATCTTCACCGTCTTCCGGCCCGCTACCACCTTCGGACGCCCGGCGCCCGGCCGCGTGGTGCTTTCCTTCTCGCGCATCCAGGTGCGTGGTTAGGGAGCAGGTGTTGGGGCAGGTGTCAGGTCTCAGGTCGCCGCCCTGACACCTGCCACCTGAGACCTGACACCTGCCCCAAACGTTGACCCTCAGGAAAGGACTCTCGTAAACTATAGGGGAATCATTCCTCGGCCCGGCCAGACATTCAGGAGGCGGTTCTGGGTTTTTCTTCCCGATGGTGGTTGACGGTTTGCCTTTGCCTTTCCCTGCTGTCCCCGCTGGCGGCACAGCAGGACGCTCGGGTGGTGCTGGAGCCCAACGAAACCCTGTTCAGCGTGCTGGCGGTGATGAACGCCTGCGGCTACAACCACGAGCTGGCAACCTCCGACGAACTGCGCATCGCCATCCGCAACGACGTGGCCAAAGCCGTCGCGGAGTCGGCGGCGGCGGCCGCGGCCCATCGCCAAGTTTGCCAGTTCTACCGCGACCACCAGCAGGTGGACCAGGTGCGCGATCTCTCGCAGTACATCTCCCTGGCCGTGAACCTGGGCGGGCCGCCGCAGTTTTCTCCCATCGTCAAGGAGTCAGACCTGCCACCCGACGCCGGCTACGTGCTCGGCCTGGTGCCCATGCTGGAGCGCTACTACACCGAAGTGGGATTGGGGAAAATCTGGGAGCGGCACCGCCCCGCCTACGAGCAGCACATCGAGCAACTGCACGCCCCCGTGTCGCAGATGCTGCTGGCCACCGACGTTTACCTCAAGATGCCCTTCAGCGGCGGCCAGGGGAAGCGCTTCGTGGTGTACGTGGAACCCCAGGCGGCGCCCGGGCAGGTGAACGCGCGCAACTACGGCGCCGATTACTTCCTGGTGGTCTCACCTTCCAGCGGCGGGCTCCGCTTGAAGGAGTTCCGGCACACCTATCTGCACCACGTCTTCGACCCGCTCACGCTGCGCCGGGCCACGGCGTTCAAGCGCCTGGAGCCCATACTGCTGGCGGTAAAGGGCGCGCCCATGCAGGAAGGGTTCAAGCACGACATCGCGCTGCTGACCATGGAATCGCTCATCCGGGCCATTGAGGCGCGCCTGATCCAGCCCGAAGGCAGCGGCAAGAAGGCGCGCGAGGAGGCGGAAAAAGCCCGCCGCGCCGACGCCGAGGCCTCCATGAAGGAGGGCTTCGTCCTCACCCACTATTTCTTCGAGGCGCTGAAGGATTTTGAGCGCAGTCCTGTAGGCCTGCGCGACGCCTTTCCCGATCTGCTGCGCAACATTTTCGTGGACAGCGAGCGCAAGCGCGCCGAGGAAACCGAGTTTGCCCTGCAGGCGGCGCCCGAGGTGGTGCGGGCCGCGGCCCCGCGCCAGGTGCTGCTGCTCGATCTGGCCGAGGACCGGCTCACCCGGGGCGATCCGAAAACCGCGCACCGGCTGTCGCAGCAGGCCCTGGACGAGCGCCGCGAAGATCCGGCGCGCGCCCTGTTTATTTTGGCGCGTGCGGCCAGTCTGGGCGGAGACATGACCGGGGCGCGCGCCTACTTCGAGCGCTCCCTGGAAATCGCCCGCGAGCCCCGCATGATTGCCTGGTCGCACATTTACCTGGGAAGAATTTTTGACTTGCAGGAAAACCGGGAGGTGGCCTTGCGGCATTACCGTAGCGCGCTGGCCGCGGGAGACACCACGCCCGACACCCGGGCCGCGGCCGAGCGCGGGCTGGAGCAGGCTTACCAGCCTCCGGCGCCGCGGCGTTAGCCGCTGAAACCTCCCGCGGGCCTGTGCCCGCAGGAAACTTTGAAGGAGCATGTCCATGAAAAAGTATGTCGCAATCGCACTCACGCTGGTCGCACTTACTCTGGTTCTGGCCGGCGGGGTAGGGGCCACACAGTACGGATCTTCCCCTTCGGCGCCCGCCCAGCAGCCCGCGGCCACCCCGCCGGCCGCGGCCGGTCCGCGCCAACCCCAGGCCAAGACCAAACCCGAACTGGACGAATACCAGGCCATCGTGCAGAACCCTGATCTGTCCGCTGCGGAAGCGGCTGCCGACGGGTTCGGAGCAAAGTACCCGGATAGCGAGCTGACTGGGCATATCTACCTGGCGTTGCAGCGTAAGTTCCAGGCCGCCAACAACGGGGAAAAGACCGTGGACACCGGCCGCAAGGCGCTGAAGTACCTGCCCGACAATCCCATGGCACTGGTGACCACGGCCACGGTGATGGCCGAGCGCACGCGCGACTCCGACTTGGACCGCGACGAGCGTCATGCCGAATCCGTCAAGTACGCCCAGCATTCGCTGGAGACCATGGAAACCGGCCTCACCCTGGGCGGCAACGTCACCCCGGAGCAGCTGCAGAATATCAAGAACGTTCTGCGCTCCATGGCCTATGCGGTGGTGGGGGTGGTGCACCTGAACAAGAAGGACTATCCGGTGGCGGAAGAAAACTTTCGCAAGGCGGCGGATGCCAGCCAGGCGCAGCCCGATCCCTACGTCTTTTATCGTCTCTCGCTGGCCCTGGACCACCAGAAAAAGTATGCGGACGCACTGAAGGCGGTGAACCGCTGCCTGGAGCTGGCGGCCGCGGATGACCCGGTGTCGCCTCTGGCAAAGCAGGAGCAGAGCCGCTTGAGCAAGCTGGTGGGCGCGCCCGCTCCAGCCGCTCCCTCCACTCCGCCCAGCCAGCCCACGCCGCAGACGCCTCCCCCACCCGGGAAGTAGCCAGGCTGGAAACTGGAGGCAGGCCAGGACGCCCATCAGCATCCCGGCCGCGACCGAACGTGAGATTCGAGGTGCGTTCATGAAGCCGGGAGACATCTCCGCTCTGGAAGCCGCGCTGGGGTATCGCTTCGAGCGCCGCGAGCTGCTGGAGCAGGCGCTCACCCACAGTTCCCACGCGCATGAGGCCGAACTCCGTCCGGGCACCGACCCCAGCTCCGACCCCAGTGCCGGCCCCAGCGCAGACCCCAGTGCCGATAACGAACAGCTCGAGTTCCTGGGCGACGCGGTCTTGGGCTTCGTCACCAGCCAGGAGCTGTTCCAGCGCTTTCCTCACTTCCACGAGGGACAGCTCTCCAAGGTGCGGGCCCATCTGGTGAGTGCGGGGCATCTGGTGGAGGTGGCGAGCCGCCTGGACTTAGGGGCGTATCTGCGTCTGGGCCGGGGCGAGGAACGTAGCGGAGGCCGCTCCAAGGCAGCCCTTCTGGCCAACACCCTGGAGGCGGTGCTGGCTGCCCTGTTCCTGGACGGGGGTCTGGAACCAGCGCGCCGCTTCGTACTGCAGGCCATCCTGGCCCCGGCACTGGAACGGCTGCAGCCCGAGGCGGGCATGGGCTTTCCCATCTCCGACCACAAGTCGTCGTTGCAGGAGCTGATGCAGGCGCAAGGACTTCCCCAACCCCGCTACGTTACCGTGGAGGAGCACGGCCCCGACCATAAGAAGACCTTCACCGTGGAAGTGCGCATCCAATCTGCAGGCGCAGGGCTGGTGTTTCGAGCCCAGGGCGCCACCAAGAAGAGTGCCGAGCAAGCCGCCGCCCGCCTGGCGCTGGAAGGGTTGACGCGCTCGGCCGAAGCGGAAGCGAGCAAGGTGCGATCGGATTGAACGAACCGGAAACCACCCCCGAAGCCCTTCCGGAATCCGCGCCGGTCATCCACGCGGGATGGCCCGCGTCCCTGCAGTCGCTGGCGGTGACGGTGGTGATTGCGCTGTTCATCATCACCTTCCTGGTGCAGGCCTTCCAGATTCCCTCCGAATCCATGGAGAGCACGCTGCTCACCGGCGATTACCTGCTGGTGGACAAGGTGAACTTCGCCCAGGGCGGCGCCTGGAACTGGACGCTGCCGTACCGCGGCATTGAGCGTGGCGACATCGTGGTGTTCCGTTATCCGGTGCGCCCGGCGGAGCACTTCGTCAAGCGGGTGGTGGCGCTGCCTGGAGACCACGTCCGCCTGCTCGACAAGCGCCTGCTGATTAACGGACGCCCGCTGGAAGAAAGTTACGTGCAGCACACCGGGAACGGCCGCGACCCCTTCCGCGACAATTTCCCCGCCGCCGACTATTTCTCCTTCAACATCGAATCGCGCTGGTGGGTGGAACTGCGCGCGTCTCTGCGCAACGGCGAAGTGGTGGTGCCGCCGGGCAAGTATTTCGTACTGGGCGACAATCGCGACCACAGCCTCGACAGCCGCTACTGGGGCTTCGTCCCCCGCGAAAACATTGTGGGACGGCCGCTGCTCATCTACTGGTCGGTGGCCGACGCAACTCTCCCCGGCCCCGAGGACAATTCGCGCGATGGTAAACTGTCCCGGATGGCCTCCAGCGTAGTCCAGTTCTTCCGGGGCACGCGCTGGGACCGGGCCTTGCGCGTGGTGAACTAGCCGTGCCCAGCCCCAAAAAGAATTCCAAGCCGAAGCCGAAACCGGAGGAGAAGCGCGCAGAGCAGCGCCGGGAAACTCCCATGGAGTTCCTGGGCTCCATGGCCGTGATCCTGGTCACCGGGCTGTTCATCATCACCTTCAACCTGCAGGCCTTCGAGATTCCCTCCAGCTCCATGGAGAACACCCTGCTGATCGGCGACCACGTGTTCGTGGACCGCGTCACCTATGCTCCGCAGAGTTTTTGGACCGGCCCCCTGGTGCCCTATCGCGAGATCCGGCGCGGTGATGTGGTGGTCTTTCTCTCGCCCGCCGAGGCCGGACTCTACGTGGTGAAGCGGGTGGTGGGCATTCCCGGCGACCGCATCCACCTGCGCGATGGCGTGGTCTACCGCAATGGCGAGGCCCAGCAGGAGACCTACGTAATCCGCCAGGGCAGTTTTCCGCAACCCTATCGCGACAATTTCCCCAGCGTGCCCGCTACCCTGGCCAATGTGACCTCGGACTGGCAGCTCACGCTCGACAGCTACATTGACGGCGAAGACCTGGTGGTGCCGCCCGAACACTATTTCGTCATGGGCGACAACCGGGACGCAAGCTACGACAGCCGGTACTGGGGCTTCGTGCCGCGGGAAAACGTGATTGGCCGCCCCGTGTTCATCTACTGGTCGTTTGAAACTCCGCCCGGGCAGTACCAGCAGACCGCGGTGAGCCAGCGCCTGCGCAATCTGGGCAACGTGGTGCTGCACTTTTTCGACAAGACGCGCTGGCGCCGGACCTTTAAGTTGGTGCGCTGATGTCTCCCGCGCGCGCAGGAAAGCGCCTCACGCTGGCCCTGGTGGCCCTGATCCTGTTGGCCCTGCTGGGTCCGCCCTTCCTCAACGTCGGCCGCTTCAAGGGGCGCATCGTGCTGGCCATGGAGCAGTCCCTGGGGCGCCCGGTGGCGGTGGATGAAGTCAGCCTGCGCCTGTTGCCACGGCCCGGCTTTGACATGAAGAACCTGGTGGTGGGCGATGTTCCCGGGTTCGGCGCCGAGCCCATGCTGCGCGCCGCCGAGGTCACCGCTTGGTTGCGGCTCACGTCGTTGTGGCGCGGCCGGCTGGAAGTGGCGCGACTCAGCCTCAGCGAGCCCAGCCTGAACTTGGTGCGCGACTCCGGCGGCCGCTGGAACCTGGAAGATCTGCTGCTGCGCGCCGCGCAAACTCCTACCGCGCCCACCGCGCGTACCCGCCCTGAGGTCCGCCCTCGGTTTCCCTACATCGAAGCCGAGGCCGGCCGCATCAATTTCAAACTCGGCCAGCAGAAGACGGTGTTCACGCTGAGCGACGCCGACTTTTCAGTGTGGCTGGAGTCGGAAGAGGAGCTGGGTCTGCGTCTGCGCGCGCGGCCGGTCAGGACCGACGCTAACCTGGCGGACACCGGCGAGCTGCGCATCAGCGGGACGCTGGGGCGGACTCCAAGCCTTGGACAGACGCCGATGAAGCTTTCCGTCAGCCTGGAAGACGCGCAGCTCGGGCAACTCTCCACCCTGCTTTACGGCCGGGATCGCGGATGGCGCGGCAGCGTGCAGGCGAATGCGGCGCTGGCGGGTCTGCCCTCCGACCTGGCGCTCAGCGGCTCGCTGCGGCTCGAGGACTTCCGCCGCTACGACATTGTCGGCGGCGAAGGCCTTCGCCTGGACGCCACCTGCTCGGCCACCTACCGCGCGCCCGCCGACGCGCTCTCCGCCCTCCAGTGCCACGTGCCTTCGGGCGACGGCGAAGTGGCCGTGCGCGGCGCCGTCGCCGGCCTGTTCGGCGCTCGCCGCTACGACCTGAGTATCGCCGCGCGGGAGATTCCCATGGCCACGGTGACCCAGATTGCGCGCCGCGCCAAGCGCAACCTTCCCGACGATCTTACGGCTGCCGGTATCCTCAATGCCGCCTTCACCGTGCGCACGGTCGACTTCGATTCCGGCCCGCACATCGTCTTGGCCGGCGGCGGCAGCACCAGCCGCCTCCTCCTGCGCTCGGCCGTGCTCGAACCGGAACTGGCTCTGGGCGAAATGAAGTTTGCCGTCGAGCAGGACCAGGATAGTCGGGGCCTCATGCCGTCGCGGGCGAGAGGGGCCCGGCCGAGGGCGGCCGGGCTACGCGCGAGGGCCGCGGCGCAGCCCTTCCGCCTGGTCCTGGCGCCGCTCGCTGTTGCTCTGGGAGGACCCACGCCGGCCGCAGCCGGCGCCACCTTGGACTGGGAGGGTTATCGCGTCGAAGTGCGTGGCGAAGCCTCGGTCCATCGCCTGCTCCAGGTAGCGCGCGCGGCCGGAGTGAACACGCCGGCCACGGGCGCGGAAGGCTCGGCCCGCATCCAACTCGCGGTTGCCGGCGAATGGAAGGGCTTTGCGGCTTCCACTCTCACCGGCACCGCGCAACTGCGCAAGGTCCGGGTCCAAATGGAGGGAATCGCTTCGCCAGTGGAAATCGCTGGCGCAACTTTGACACTTTCCGAAACCGAGTGGAGCGTACGCGACCTGAGCGCCTCCTTGCCGGCGGCGCGGCTGCACCTTGCCGGATCGCTCAGCCGCGAGCGCAACTGCCCTTCGTCCGGCGGTTCCTGTTTGATCAGCTTTGTCTTGCAGGTTCCCGAGTTGAGCACCGATGACCTGAACCGGATCCTGAATCCGACGCTGGTGGAGACCAAGCCGTGGTACACACTCGGTGGATCTGCGGCGGGCGGCGGCAGCATTCTGCGCGGCTTGCACGCCGAAGGACGGCTGAGCGTTGGCCGCATGATGATCAAATCGCTGGCGGCGACCCAGGTTTCCGCCCGCGTGCATCTGGCGGAGGGCCGCCTGGTGCTGGACGACGTGCAAGGCGAAGTCTTCGGAGGCCGGCATCGCGGCTCCTGGCGCGCCGACTTCACCGGCCTGGAACCCATGTACACCGGGAAGGGAAGCCTGGAGGACGCGTCCATGGAGCAGCTTGCCCGCCTGATGCGCGATCCCTGGGCCACGGGAAGCGTCCAGGCGGAATACGACGCCGCGCTGCGCGGCTGGACCGCCGCCGAACTGGTCCGCAACGCCGCCGGTTCCGCGCGCTTTAGCTGGCAGAACGGCAGCTTGAATCGCGCGCTGCTGCCCGGCGCCACTGTGCCGCTGCGCGTGCGTCGCTTCGCGGGAAAGCTATCGGTGCGCGACTCCCGGCTCACCATTCCGGAAGCCCGCCTCGAAAGCCCCGCCGGGGAGTTCACGGTGAGCGGATCGGCGTCGTTCTCGCGCCAGCTCGATCTGCGCGTGGCGCGTGGCGCCTCCCGCGCCTTCGCGGTTACCGGCACGCTGGCCCAGCCGCAGGTGGCTGCGACTCCTCTTCCGCAGACGGAAGCGGCGCTGCGATAGTCGGCAGATGTTTGATGTTTGATGTGTGATGTCTGATGTCTGTTGTGCCATGTGTCCCACTTCGCACATCGCAGATCACACACCGCACATCCGACGACCGCCGACTCGTGTGCTATTTTGAACGCTTCACTCTGACGAGGTCCCACCAATGCCGCGCTATGAATACCGCGATCTTCGTCCGCAGCCGGATGCGGAGAAATTGTTTCTGGCCTGGATTGAACGGCTCGACCAGGAGTTCTCCATCCCCGACGTGGACCGCCGCAGCGTGACGGTACGCGACGCGCTGTACCAGCTCCACCTGGGGCGCCCGTACGCGCTGCCCGACCCGGCGCTGGCCGCGGCGCAGGCGTCGGTGCACTGTTTCGATCCACGCAACGCCACTCTGGAGCCCGAGTGCTACGGGGACGTGGACGCGGCCCAGTACGCCGTGCGCAAGCCTTTGATCTGGTTCTGGATGATGTACGACCGCTCGCCCGTGGGCCTGAACCACTGGCTGGGCTTCCGCATGCGCGCCATGCTGGCCCGTCACGTGTTCAAGCACTGCGGCCAGAACGTGAAGATCTTTCACGGCGTCGAGGTGTCTTTCGGCTACAACCTCACCGTCGAGGACAATTGCACCATCCACAAGTACGTGCTGCTCGACGACCGCGGCGAGATCATCATCCGCCAGGGCAGCTCCATCTCGGATTATGCCAACGTGTATTCGCACTCGCACGATCTCAACGACGGCATGATCGTGAACAACCACCGCACCGAAATCGGTCCGCGCGCCCGCATCACTTACCACGCCACCGTGATGAGCGGCGTCACCGTGGGCGAGCACGGCATGGTGGGCTCGATGGGCGTGGCCTCGAAGAACGTCGAGCCGTACCACATCGCCGCCGGAATTCCTGCGAAAACGGTGAAAGTCAAGACCATCGCGCCCGAGGAGGTGCGGAAGGCGGCAGAGAAGCGCTGATTGTGTAAACGAAGATCGCAGCTCCCAATCCTTCAATGATTCACTGATTCAATGACTCAATCCGGCAATTTGTCCGTGCTACCATCAATTCACCCGGCATGAACCTTGAGCACGTCGGCATCGTCTTCCAGATCATCGTCTTCCTGTTCGCCATCAGCGTGCACGAATCGGCGCACGCCTGGACGGCGTGGAAGTGCGGCGATCCCACCGCTTACATGCTGGGGCGGGTGACGCTGAACCCGTTGAAACACATCCATCCTGTGGGCACGATCCTGCTGCCGGGGATTGCGCTGCTTACCGGCCTGCCGGTGATCGGCTGGGCCAAGCCCACGCCCGTGGACCCGCGCAATTTCAAGCACGAGGTGCGCGACGACATTCTGACCTCGGTGGCCGGCCCGGTAAGCAACTTCCTGATTGCGGCCGTGGCCGTGCTGGGCATGGCGCTGATCGCACTGGTGTCGAGCGACGGGCGCAACCTGGTGCGCAGCATGGCCGGCGGCCTGCCCGGCCAGGTCTCGCCCACCGCGCTGGTGGTGCCCCTGGTCCTGCTGTTTTACCAGGCGATGCTGATCAACGTGCTGCTGGCCGTCTTCAACCTGATTCCGGTGCCGCCGCTCGACGGCAGCCACGTCTTGCGCCACCTGCTGCCCGATTCCGCGCGCGAAATCTACGACCAGGTAGGCATGGTCGGCCTGGTGTTGCTGTTTCTGGTGGGCGGGCGGCTGGTGTCCGTGATGGTCCGGCCCTTCATCCAGTTTTTCGACGCACTCTTGCTTCGGCTGGCATGACCACGCACACCAAGAACCCGAAGAAGCCCCGCGTCCTGAGCGGTATGCGCTCCACCGGCAAGCTGCACCTGGGAAACTTTGTGGGCGCACTCGAGAACTGGGTGCGGCTGCAGGATGACTACGAGTGCTACTTCTTTGTCGCCGACTGGCACGCGCTCACCACCGACTACGCCGACACCTCCGCCATCAAGCAGAACTCGGTGGAAGTGCTGATCGACTGGCTGGCCGCCGGCCTCGACCCTGAGCGCTGCACCATGTTCATCCAGTCGCACGTGCCGCAGCACGCCGAGTTGCATCTGCTGCTTTCCATGATCGCGCCCCTGGGCTGGCTGGAGCGCGTGCCCACCTACAAGGAGCAGCGCGAAAACATTCGCGACAAGGACCTGGCCACCTACGGCTTTCTGGGCTACCCGGTGCTGCAGTCGGCGGACATCCTCATCTACAAGGCCGACTACGTTCCCGTGGGCGAAGACCAGGCGCCGCACATCGAGCTGACGCGCGAGATCGCGCGCCGCTTCAACGTGATTTACGGTGGCGGCGGCAAGCGGCCCGACGTTTTTCCCGAGCCGCAGACGCTGCTCACGCCCTCGCCCAAGCTGCCCGGCACCGACGGCCGCAAGATGTCGAAGTCGTACGACAACGTGGTGCTGATGAGCGACCCGGAGCCGGTGGTCCGCCAGAAACTGAAGACCATGGTCACCGATCCGGCGCGAGTGCGGCGCACCGATCCCGGCAATCCGCAGATCTGCCCGGTGTACTCGCTGCACAAGATCTTCTGCGAGCAGGAGACCATTGCGAAAGTGGAACTGGGATGCACCACCGCGGGCATCGGGTGCATCGAGTGCAAAGGCTGGGCCGCGGATGCGCTGGTGGAGACTCTGGCGCCCATGCAGGAGCGCCGCCGCAAGTACGAAGAAAAACCCAAGCTGGCCTGGGAAATCCTGGAAGCCGGCTCGGCGCGCGCCCGCAAGACTTCCGAAGCCACCATGAAGGACGTGCGCGCGGCCATGGGCATGTCGCTCGACTATGAGCCTGCGGCGGCCGCCGCTCCCGGGGCCACGCCGGCTCCGGCCAAGCCGAGAAAATAAACTGCGTGGCTCCAGCCGGAAATCACCCTACAATGAGGAGTTGATGGCAGAAGCGCTTCAGCCCGCGTCCGCAACCACCCCAGGAAACGATTTTCCCTTTGCGGTCACCATCGGACAGGTGTACGACGGCCCGCTTGACCTGCTGCTCGACCTGATTCGCAAGCAGGACATCAACATTTACGACATCCCCATCGCTCGCATCACGGCGCAGTACCTCACCTACGTGGAACAGATCCGGCAACTGGACGTGAACGTGGCCGCCGAGTTCATCTACACGGCCGCCATGCTCATCCACATCAAGTCGCGGATGCTGCTGCCGCGCGATCCGGAAGCGCTCGCCGGCCTGGAAGACGATCCGCGAATGGACCTGGTGAACCGACTGCTGGAACACGCCAAGTTCAAGGACGCGGCGCAGATGCTCCTGCAGAAACAGCAGATCGAGGCCGCCACCTGGTCGAATCCGGCGCAGAAGGAGTTTGCCGAAGCCGAAGGCACCGAGCCGGAGATTGCCGCCGACGTGGTGGACCTGGTGCGCACCTTTCAGCAGATTCTCGAGCGGGCCAAAGAGCGCCCCGTGCTCGAGGTGAACGAGGACACGGTCACCGTCTCGCAGATGATTGACTTCATCTGCCGGCGCCTGCTGCTGGAAGACCGTCCCGTACACTTGCGGCAGTTGCTGCACCACGTGCGCTCGCACAACGCACTGGTGTGCGCCTTCCTGGCGCTGCTGGAGCTGGTGCGCTTGCAAGCCATCCTGTTGCGTCAGGACCGGTTGTTTGGGGACATCGTGCTGAAGAAGCATGAGATGTTCGACTCCATCATGAGTGAAGCTGCCGCCGTACGCGACGACTGGCGGTAGAACTTACCGCGGATTTACGCGGAGGAAAGCGGATTTGCTGAGAAGGGAAGAGAAACCAAGATCCCTCGACTGCGGCGCTGCGCGCCTCCGCTCGGGATGACAAATCAACTGGATCACTGAACACATCATGAGCCTGAAATCACAAGTCGAAGCCATCATCTACGCCGCGGAAGAGCCGGTGACCCTGGAGGAGATGGCCGCGGTGCTGCGCGACGCCGGCGCATCGCAAAACGCCGAGCCCGCGGAATTCCGCGCCGCCGTGCGCGCTGCGGTCGAGGAGCTGGCCGCCGACTACGACGCCGGTGAGCGCGGCATGGAAGTCCGCCAGGTGGCCGGCGGCTATCGCATGTCCACGCGCCCAGAGCATCACGAGGTGGTGAAGGCGTTCGTCAAAAACCTGAAGCCGCCGGTGCGGCTCTCCCTGCCCGCCCTGGAGACGCTTTCCGTCATCGCCTACAAGCAGCCGGTCACCGTGCCTGAGATCAGCGAAATCCGCGGCGTGGATACCAGCGGCGTCATCGCCACCCTGCTCGACCGCAAGCTCATCACCACCGCCGGCCGCAAGGCGGTGATCGGCCGCCCCATTCTGTATCGCACCACCAAGGAATTCTTGATGCGCTTCGGCTTGAAGGACGTAAACGAATTGCCCAGCCTGAAGGAATTCGAGGAAGTCGCCGGGCAGGGCGCGCAAGGTGATTTGTTCACGCCCACAGGCGCCGTGCCCGACGCAACCGGCGTGCCCGACGCTGAGGAAGCGGAACCGGCAGCGGCGACCAGCGAGTAAGAGGCATTTGGCAGTTAGCACTTGGCATCTGGCCTCCGTGAATTGCGGTTCACTCGTAGGGCGGCACTCGGTGGCCAAGTGCTAATTGCCAAGTGCCAACTGCTGTCTAACGACTAACGACTGTCCCTATGCCCTCCATCCGCCTGCAAAAAATCATGGCCGCCGCCGGAGTCGCCTCGCGCCGAAAGGCGGAGGAGATGATGGTCGCCGGGCGGGTTACGGTGAATGGCCAGATTGTCACTGAGCTGGGCGCCAAGGCCGATCCGGAGCGCGACCACATCCGCGTGGACGGCAAGCGGCTGCATGCGGCCGAGCACTTCGTCTACCTGCTGCTCAATAAGCCGCGCGGCTACGTGACCACGGTTTCCGATCCCGAGGGGCGGCCCACGGTGATGCACTTGCTCCACGGCGTGAGCGCGCGCGTGTATCCCGTGGGAAGGCTCGACTATTTGAGCGAAGGCCTGCTGCTGATGACCAACGACGGCCCGCTCGCCCACAAGCTCACGCATCCTTCCTCGCACGTGCCCAGAACCTACGTGGTGAAAGTGAGCGGCAAGCCCAGCGCCGAGGCCCTGGGGAAGCTGCGCGGGGGCATCGAGATTGGAGGCGTGTCGGCGCCGGGATCGCTGCCCGCGGTGAAGACCGCGCCGGTGCGCGTTCAGCTTACCCGCGACACCGCCAATCCCTGGTACGAGGTCACGCTGTTTGAAGGGCGCAATCGCCAGGTCCGCCGCATGTTCGAGGAGGTGGGCCACCACGTGGAGAAGATCAGGCGCGTTCAGCTTGGTCCCCTGGAACTGGATGTGCCTCCGGGAAGTTTCCGCAAGCTTTCACCCACCGAAGTGGAGCTGCTGCGGCGCGCGGCAGCCGGGAAATTCACGCGGCCGAGCCGCCCATTTTCACGCCCAGTGCCTGCGCGGGCGAGCCGCCCGCTTCCACACGTGGCAGGCAAAGCGGCGCGTCCGGCGATTGGGAATCGCGGTCGGCAGGAGTTTGGCGAGCGGGGCGCGCCAGCGCGGGCGAGGACGCTTGTGCCCACGCGGCCTGTGCCCACACGGGCAGGAAGTGGTCGTGGTCCCGCAGATCGAGGCGGGCGGACGAAGTTTGCGAAGTCGCGCCCGGCCGAGGACGGCCGGGGTACACGAGATCGCAGGCCGTTCGCGGGCGAGGGCGGGCGGGGCAAGTTTGCGAAATCGCGCCCGGCCGAAGGTGGCCGGGGTACACGAGATCGCAGGCCGTTCGCGGAAGATGGCGGGAGGGCGAAGTTTGCGAAGTCGCGCCCGGCCGAGGGCGGCCGGGCTACACCCGATCGCGGCGCGCGTCGCACAGGAAGCGCCCGGCATGGTAAAAAAGAAGTCAACCGATGAGCCGATTCGACGACCTCGTGCCCCCGCACATTCGAGCCCTAACGTCGTACCGGCCGGGCAAACCCATCCGCGAAGCCGAGCGCGAAAGCGGCGTGCCTTGCGTGAAGATGGCCTCCAACGAGAACCCCCTGGGCCCATCGCCTGCGGCCGTCGAGGCCATGCGCCAGGCCGCCGCCCAAACCAACTACTATCCCGACAACGAGTCCACGCGATTGCGCGAGCGCCTGGCGGAGCGCCACCAGATCGGCGGCGAGCACATCCTGATTACCGACGGGTCCACGGTGCTGCTCGATCTGCTGGCGCGCACGCTGCTCAGCCCCTCCACCCACGCCCTGACCAGCGAGCTTTCGTTCATCGTGTACACCATCGTGGTGCAGGCGGCGGGCTCGAAACTGGTCCGCGTTCCCATGCGTGATTACGGGTTTGATCTCGACGCCATCGCCCGCGCCGTCACCGCGGAGACCCGCATGGTTTTCCTGGCCAATCCCAACAATCCCACAGGCAGCCTGTTCTACGCGCCAGCCATGGACGCTTTTCTGGAGCGCGTGCCCGAACACCTGGTGGTGGTGCTGGACGAAGCCTATTCCGATTACGGCCAGGACTTCGCGCGCGCGCGCGGCATCGAATACTCGCACTCGCTCGACTATGTGCGCCAGGGACGCAACCTGATCGTGCTGCGGACTTTTTCCAAGGCGCATGGGCTGGCCGGGCTGCGCGTGGGTTACGGCTTCGGGCCGCCGGAACTGATGCAGCACCTCAGCCGCGTGCGCAATCCGTTTTCGGTGTCGGTGGTGGCCGAGGCCGGTGCGCTGGCCGCGCTCGACGACGCAGCCCACGTGCAGCGGGCGCTGGAGAACAACCGCACTGGCGTGGCCTGGCTGACCGCGCAGCTTTCGGAGATGGGACTGCGGCCCGTGCCCACCACCGCCAACTTCATCTTCTGTGAAGTGGCAGAGAACGCCGAAGATCTGGTCAAGCGCCTGCAAGGCGAGGGCATCATCGTTCGCCCCATGACCTCGTGGGGCGCGCCCAACGCCATCCGCGTAACCGTAGGAACTCCCGAGCAGAACCAGCTTTTCCTGGCGGCGCTGAAGAAGTCACTGGCGCGGGTGCCCACGCGCTAGCGAAACTACGCGGGCAGGATGCCCGCGCGACAGCCCCGACTCGTCGGGGCGGTACCAAGCGCGGGCGAGGTCGCCCGCTTCCACACGCCCGCTTCCACACGCCCGCTTCCACACCGCCCGGCCGGGGGCGGCCGGGCTACACCTGCCGAGCCTTCTGGTGTTTCGCGTGCTCTTGGGCGAGCAGTGCGACGCGCGCGGCGCCGATGAGCCCCGCGTCTCCGCCCAGCGCCGCTTTTACGATCTGCGTGCGCCGTCGGGGCCCCGGTTCGGTGGCCGCGTACACGAACGAGCGGCGGCGCACTTCTTCGATCATCACGGGAGCGAATGCGTCCCAGGCGCCGGCCACGCCTCCGCCGATGACGTACATGGGAAGGTTGAGCGCGTTCACCAGTCCGGCGAGCAGCACCCCCAGCATCCTGCCCACCGTGGCGTAAACGGCTTGTGCGGCGGCGTCGCCATGCTGCGCCATGTCGAAGACCGTCTTCGCGTTGAGTTGGTGGTTGCGCGCCAGACGCTCCAGTTCCGCGGCGCCGCCGCGGACGATTGCTTCCTCCGCCATGCGCTTCACCGCGGTCGCCGAAGCGTACTGCTCAATGCACCCGCGGCTGCCGCAGCCGCAGGGCGGGCCGTCGGGGTTCACGGTGATGTGTCCCAACTCGCCGGCCATGCCGGTCATGCCGTGCCACAGGTGGCCGTCGAGCACCAGGCCGCCGCCCACGCCCGTGCCCAGAGTGAGCATGCAACTGTCGTCCACGTCGCGGGCGGCGCCCACCCAGAACTCGCCCAGGCCGGCGGCGTTGGCGTCGTTCTCCAGGATCACGCGCGTCTTCAGGCGGCGTTCGATTTCGTCGCGCACCGGATAGTCGTGCCAGCCGGGCAGATTGGGAGACTCGTGCAGCAGCCCGGTTTCCATGTCGATGATGCCGGGCACGCCGATACCGATCCCCGCCAATTCGCCCTGCGCCGAGTGCCGCCCGCTTACTTCGCGGATGGCGGCGCACATCTCGTCGAGCACAGCGTCGCGGCCGCGTCGCGAGCCGGTGTCGCGCGCCACTTTCTCCAGCAGGCGGCCGTCGTGGCTTACCGCAGCCACGCGCAGGTTCGTCCCGCCCAGATCAACGCCGATGGCGAACGTGGGCATCAGGTGTCAGGAATCGGGAATCTTAGCAGGTGCCAGGGGCAGGTAGCAGGTCTCAGGTGACAGGAAGCAGGAGGGCGGAGGGAGGAAGGAGCCGGGCACAGCGAGACGTTGCACAAGCAACGTTTCTACGGGTGGATTCTTGAACGCCCCGTAGAGACGTAGCTTGCTACGTCTCTCTGGACCAGGGTTCCTGACACCTGCCACCTGAGACCTGTCACCTGGGTTTCAGCTTTCCTTTTTCCAGCACGAACTTTTCTCCTCGCCACGTTACTTGCCGGCCGGTGTAGCTTCCTGCCCAGACCAGCAATCCCAGGAAGTCCGACAGCGGGAGCAGCCACAAGCTCTGCCACAGGGTGCGGTCGCCCAGGACGCGGATGCCCACTCGATACGCCACCGCCAGCCGAAACGCGATGCCCGCGGTGAGTACAGGGGCGGCCGCCTGCGAAAAAGAAAAGGCGGCCTCTTGCGAAAAGGAAAGGGCCGCTGCGGCGGCCAGCGCCCACACCAGCAGATAGGTGACAAACAACCCGGCATAGCCGGCGGGGCGCGACTGGCGCATGCCGCGCCCCCAACGAAGCTGATGGTGCAGGAATCCGCGCAGCGAATATTCGGGGACGTAGTGCTCCACCACCAGATCGGAGAGCACCACCTTGAGCCCGGCGGCGGCAGTGCGGGCGCCCAGCTCGTAGTCGTCGGCCAGATGGTCCACCAGCGGCTCAAGGCCTCCCATTTTTTCCAGCACCGCGCGCGAGGTGGCGATGGTCGAGCCCAGGGCAAAGCGCAACCCTTTGTCCAGCAAGCGCGCGGCGAGCACGCCGGGCGCAAACTGCACGGCGGTGATGACGGCCTCCAGGCGCGAGCCCAGGGTGGCGGCGGGAACTCCGCGATACAGGCAGGTGACCATTCCCACCGCGGGGTCGGCAAGCGGCGCCAGCACCCGCCGCAGGTAGTCGGGCGGCACGCGGATGTCGCTGTCGGCGATGACCAGGTGCGCGTGCCGCGCCTCCGCCAGCATCTGGATCAGGCTGCTCACCTTGCGATTCGCGCCCAGGTTTTTCGCGCAGACCACCAGGCGGATGTGGTGCTGAGGATGATCGCGCATCAACCGTTCGATCACGCTCACCGCAGGGTCGGTGGCGTCGGCCACTCCAAACACAATCTCGTATTGGGGATAGTCCTGAAGGGTGTGGCTGCGGAAGTTCTCATAGGCTTCCGGATCCGCTCCGCGCACCGGTTTGAGCACCGAAACCGGCGGCGAAAACCCGGCAGGCGCAGGGGTCTGCCGCGAAGCAAAACGCCGCGCAGCCCGCAAACACAGCAGCGAGTACGCCACCCCCGCGAGGGTGAGCGCGACCGCTCCGATTTGGATCGCCAGCAGCATCTTGTTTGGGCGCCTGACACCTGAGGCCCGACACCTGAGACCTGCAACAGGCGTCATACTTTATAATTGAACCTTCCTCTAATTCACTGGAGATTCTGTAAGCCATGATCCGATTCCTGCAGTCCTCGCGAACCAGTGCCCGCATCATGATTGGCGGGTTTCTCTTCATCGTGTGTTTCGTGCTGGTCATCACCCTCATTCCCGGTTCGCAAACCTTCGGGGATGTGGAAGGACAGTCCGGGTTGGTGGCCCGCGTGGGCGACCAGGAAATTACCCTGCGCGAGGTGGATGAGGCGGCGCGGCGCATGGCCAGCCAGCAGTTCCGGGGCAACGTCCCGCAGCAGTTCCTGCCTTTCTTCCGGCAGCAGGCAGCCGATCAACTGGTGATGCGCAAGGCTATCCTGGCGGAGGCTCGGCGCCTGGGCCTGCAGGTCGGCGATGAGGAACTCCGCGCCGAGCTGCGCAGCGGCAGCATCGGCCAGGTCCTGTTTCCCGACGGCAAGTTCATCGGGCAGGAGAAATACGAAGGCTTCGTGCAGCAGCAGGCGGGCATGAGCGTGGTGGACTTCGAGCGCGACTTCAAGGAATCGCTGCTCATCCGCAAACTCTCCGGAGTGGTTACGGGAACGGCGCAGGTCACGCCCGACGACGTCAACAACGAACTGATTCGCCTCCACACGCGCGTGAAGATGGAATACGCGGTGCTGGCCGCGGAATCGGTGGGCAAGGGAATCCAGCCCACCGAGGCGGAGCTGAAGGCATGGTTTGAAACCAACCAGAAGCGCTACGAGAACGCGAATCCGGAGAAGCGCAAGGCGCGTTACGTGGTGGTGGACTCGGCCCGGGTGCGCGAGCAGGTGAAAGTCACCCGCGAGGACCTGCAGAGCTTCTACACCCAGCGCCAGGAGCAATACCGGATGGCGGAGTCGGTGGACGTGCGCCACATCCTCATCAAGACGCCCGAGGCCGGCGCCGACGGCAAGGTAGACGAAAAGGGCATGGCCGAGGCCCGCGCCAAAGCTGAAGGCATCCTGCAACAACTGCGCAAGGGCGCGAAGTTTGAGGAGGTAGCTCGCAAGCAGTCGGAGGATCCGGGAAGCGCCGAAGACGGCGGCCTCTACAAGGACGTTACCCGGGGCCGCATGGTGCCCGAGTTCGAGCAGGCGGCCTTCACCCTGGAGCCGGGCAAGATCAGCGATCTGGTAAAGACCAGCTATGGGTTCCATATCCTGCGTGTGGAAAAGCACCAGCAGGCCGGCTTGCGCACGCTGGACGAAGTTCGAGACACCATCGAGCCGCAGGTGCTCGCCGAAAAATCGGCCAAGGCTCTGGAAAATCTTTCCAGCAAGCTGGAGCGCGATGCGCGCGGCTCCGACCTGGCTGCGGCCGCGGCCGCGAACGGGCTCTCGGCGGTTACCACCGACTTTTTCGCGCGCACGGAATCGCTGCCCGGCATCGGCTTTGCGCCCCCGTTCATGGAAGCCGTGTTCCGCGCCAAGGAGAATGCCCCGCCCGCGCTGGCCCGCACTCAGCAGGGGTATGCGTTGTTTGAGGTGACCAGCGTGCAGCCGGCCAGCACCCCCACGCTGGAGCAGATCCGCGGCCGCGTGGAAAATGAGTTCCGCAACGAGCGCGCCTCCAGCCTGGTGGCCCAGAAGACGGCGGAGCTTGCCGACCGGGCCCGCGGCGCCCACGATCTCAAGCTGGCGGCGAAAGAACTGGGCGCTGAAATCAAGATCAGCGAGCTGGTCTCCGGCACCAGCCAGGTGCCTGACCTCGGCTCCATGGAGGGAGCGGCCTCCATCGTCTTCGGCATGAAGCCCGGCGAGATCAGCGGTCCCATCAGCATCGCGCGCGGCGGCGCAGTCATCGCCCTGCTCGAGCGCCAGGACCCGTCGCCGGAAGAAATGGAGAAGCAGCGCGACAGCGTCCACGAGCAACTGCTGGCCCGCAAGCGCGAAGCTCTGCTCCAGGTGTTCGCTTCCGACCTCGTCCAGCGCATGGAAAATGACGGCTCCATCAAGAAGAACAAGCAGGAGTTCGAGCGGATGGGGAAGGCGGGGATCTAGAAAAGCAATAAGCAATAAGCAGTAAGCAATAAGCAACAGAGCTAGGACCGGCGACGTCACTCCGATTCGCTGCTTATCGCTTATTGCTTACTACTTATTGCTTACTGCATATTGCTGTTTCCCCATGCCTTTCCAACGCGCTTCCGGAATCCTGCTGCACCCCAGCTCGCTGCCCGCCCGCGGCGGCATCGGAGACCTGGGTCCCGCGGCCTACGAGTTTCTGGACTTCCTGTCCGCGGCCCGCCAGTCGTTGTGGCAGGTACTGCCGCTGGCGCCGCTGGGACTGGGCAATTCTCCCTACTCGGCCACTTCGGCGTTCGCCGGCAATCCGCTGCTGATCAGCCTGGAGCGTCTGGCGGAGCGCGGATGGATTCCGAAGACCCGGTTCCGAAGCTTGCCCGCGGCCGGCGGCCCGGTGGACTACGAACTGGTTCGCGCCAAGAAGCTTCCGCTGCTGCGCGCTGCCGCGCAAAACTTCCAGAGCCAGGCCGCGGCCGCCGACCGTGAGTGCTACCAGCGGTTTCGCGCTGAGAATGCCGCCTGGCTGGAAGACTTTGCACTTTACGACGCGCTCCGTGCGCGCCACAGCGGCGAATCCTGGAACCGCTGGCCGCAGGAGCTGGCGCGCCGCTACCCGGAGGCGCTGACCCGCGCCCGCGCCGAACTGGCCGCGGAGATTGACGCTGCGTGCGTCCTGCAGTTTGCCTTCTTCGAGCAGTGGCGCGCGCTGCGCGATGCCGCCCGCGGCCGGGGCGTGCGCATGGTGGGCGACCTGGCCATCTTTGTCAGCTACGATTCGGCCGACGTCTGGGCGCATCCGGAATTGTTCTGTCTGCGTGACGACCTGGAACCCTGGGCGGTGGCCGGTGTTCCTCCCGACGCCTTCAGCAAGACCGGCCAGCGCTGGGGCAATCCGCTTTACCGCTGGGATGCGATGGCGTCGCGCGGTTTTGCCTGGTGGGTGGAGCGGGTTCGCGGCGCCTTGAAGACCTGCGACATCCTCCGCCTCGACCACTTCCGCGGATTCGAACAGTACTGGGAAATTCCCGCCGGCGAAGGGTCGGCGGTGAACGGACGCTGGGTCCGAGGTCCGGGCGACGCCTTCTTTGAAGCCCTGCGCCGCGAACTGGGAGAAGTGCCGCTGATCGCGGAAGACCTGGGCTACATCACGCCCGAAGTCCATGCCCTGCGCCAGCGCTGGGGCCTGCCCGGCATGCGCATCCTGCAGTTTGCTTTTGACAACCCGGGCGCGCACATCTACCTGCCGCACCGCTACGAAACCAGCACCGTGGTCTACACCGGCACGCACGACAACGACACCGTGCGCGGCTGGTGGGAGAACACCGCCAGCGCCGAAATCCGGCGCTATGCCGAGGCCTACCTGGGCCGCGACGCCGACGGCATCCACTGGGCGTTCATCCGCGCCGCGCTGGCTTCACCCGCCAGCCTGTGCGTTGTCCCTCTGCAGGACCTCCTGGGGCTGGGCACTGAGGCGCGTATGAACGTCCCCAGCCGTCCGGAAGGCAACTGGACCTGGCGCTTCGACCCGCAAGCGCTGAAGCCGGCGCTGGCGGACCGGCTGGCGTTGATTTCGGAAGTGGCGGACCGCAACTTGGAGCTGCCGGCAACCCCTCCTGCCGCCTCCAGCGAGACCTACTCGGCGTAGCTGGCGGATGCCGCCGCTTTACTAAATCCACCACAATAGCGACAATACGACGCGCACGTTGCTTTCGAATCAAGGAGCGTATTCGATGGTTGCGACCGGCGAACTCATACGCATGATGAATTACGTGGACGACATTGCCGCCACCCTGCGGCGCATTACCGCCAACCTTCCCTCCATGACCGACGAAGAGAAGAAGCGGCTGGCCGACTACATGCTCCAGTCCGACCCCGCCTACAGCAAAGTGCTGGAGCAGCTTCAGGCCGGAGCGCCGTAGATGGCCGGGGTGCAGACGGTCGCGGTAATCGGCGCCGGCATCATGGGCCGCGGCATTGCGCACGCGGCCGCGCTCGGCGGCTACCGCACCATCCTCGAAGACTTGCTGCCCGCCAGCCTGCGCAAGGCGGAGAGCGAGATCCGCGGCAACTTGGAAAAATCGGTGGAACTGGGCAAGGTGCCGCGCTCGGATGCCGACGCCGCTCTCGCCCGCATCGAATTTGCCGGCTCGGTGGAGGAGGCCGCGCGGCCCGCCGACCTGGTCATCGAGGCTGTGCCCGAAGAAATCGAATCCAAGATCGAAATCTTCACGCTGCTGGACAAGATCTGCCCGCCGGCCACCATCCTGGCGTCCAACACCTCGGCGCTCAGCATCACGGAGATTGCGTCGGTGACGTATCGGCCAAAACAGTGTCTGGGCATGCACTTCTTTAACCCTGTGCACAAGATGAAACTGCTCGAGGTGATTCGCGCCCTGGAGACCGACGACGCAACGCTCAGCGCCGCGGTCGAGGTGGGCCGCCGCATGGGCAAAGAAGTTGTGGTGGTGAAGGAGTCGCCGGGCTTCATCACCAGCCGCATCAACGCCATGATCGGCAACGAGGCGTTCTACATGCTGCAGGAAGGCGTGGCCACCGCCGCCGACATTGACAAAGCGCTGAAGCTTGGCCTGAACCATCCCATGGGCCCGTTCGAGCTGGTAGACCTAGTGGGCCTGGACACTCGCCTGCACATCCTCGAATACCTGCACCGGTCGCTGGGAGACAAGTTCCGCCCGTGCCCGCTGCTCATCCAGTACGTCAAGGCGGGCCGCCTGGGCCGCAAGTCGGGGCGGGGAGTGTTTGAGTATCCGGAGCAGAAGCCGGCTGGGTCCTGAATCGGTCACTGCACGACTTTTTTGCCGACAATCACCACGTTGTAGCCCAACTGCACCGCCGCTCCATACCAGGGGTGAAATTCGTAGGCACCCCGCTTCAGGCTGCCCGCCCAGTCCGTAAACGTCTTCTTGCACATCGGGCAGAGCACGGTCTCAAGCCGCAGCATGCGATAGGTGGTCGCGCTGCGCGGGCCGGCGATGGCGCCAAAGCCGAACAGGGCCATGGTGACCGCCGACGCCGCTGCCGATGCGCCCACTGCACCATAGTTGCTCTCGCTTGAGACTTCCTTGCCCAGCGCGAAGCGCAGGGGCGTCAGGTTGTTCAGCGCAGAGCAGCGATGGCAACGGTCGAGCGGCACAGGCGTGGCGGCGATTCTCTGCATTTGTTCGCTTTCCAGCCGTGCGCGCTGCGTTTCGTCATTCGGTTGCGGAGACGACGGCGAGCGCAGGAGTTGTTTTCCGCAGAACTGGCAGAACTTGCCTTCGTTCGGATTCTGTTGGCCACAAAAGCAGCAGAACATGGCGGCGATTCTAGGGCAGCGAGACGGAGAGCGACAGCTTGGGGCACATGCGGTCCATGGACTTCTCCAGGCTCTTCTTGAACTGGTCGCGGAAGTCCTTGTCAATCGCCTGCTGCTGGTACTCGCGGCCGGACTTGGGGCCACGCGTCCGGTAGTCCACTTCCGCGCTGTTGCGCGCGTGGATCGCGGTCTGGCCCAGGGCGGCCAGGGAAGCGCCATCAAAAAGAACAGCCCAGCCGCGGAACCGTCCGCCCAGGAAATCGTCCTCGCGGAGTTCCGGAGTAGTGACCCCCTGGTTCAGGATCACCACGATGTAGCGGCGGCTCAGGTCACCTGGGGAGTAGGAAGAGGAACCCTCGCTGGGACGCCAGTCGCGCAAGCCGGGACTGGTAAGCCACGGCCAGCCGGGCACCTTTTCGCCCTGGGGCGTTCCCGGCAGGAAGCGGGCGAGGAAGTCGCGGTCCACGTACAGGGCCTCGGCCAGATGGCGGCTGTCTCCCGCCGCCTGGTCCAGCGTTTGCTCGACCCTGGCAATGGTGCAGGTTGATTCCCTGCGAGAGGATTCCGGGGGAAAGTTGCTGTGCAGGGCTGCGAGCACTTTAACCGCATGCTCGGCATCCCGTTTGTCCTGCTCCGCCCGCTGCTGGGCTTCCTTTTCGCGGCGCGCTTCGTTCTCCGCCATTTCCTTCTTGAACTCCGGCGAACTCATGATCTTGAACATTCCCACCACGCAACTGCCCATGACCAGCACCAGCAAGATCCCACAGCCCAGCAAGAGTTTGCTGCGACCCTTCTTCGCGGGCGGAGGCTGAGGCGGCACGGGCAGCGGGGTGCCGGCAGGCACCAGACGCGTCCCTTCGTGCATGCAGAACTCGATGTTGTCAGGATAGGTATTCCGGCACTGTGGACACTGTTTCATCGCTGGTCTCGCTGACAACAGGGATAAAAGTCCGCAGCATTAAAGCGCATCGCCGATGAACTTTGCAACCCGCGAACACATTCGCATGGGCCTTCCGTGATTCTCTGCGAGCTCTGCGTTGAATCACTTGTTCCGCTCCTCCGGCGGCTTCAGGCGTCGGAAGGCGAAGTAGAGCAGCAAGTCGTAAACGATTTTCATTCCCCCGGCGGCGATCAGAGGCGCGGCCAGCGACAGCGATTGCATGAGGTATCCGCCCAGGGTGGGCGCGGCGGCCCAGCCGGCGTTGCGCACCACGCTGGTGATCCCGCTGGCGTAGGTACGCTCGCTGGGCTCGACCACTGCCACCACGTAGGACTGGCGTGTGGGGACGTCCATCTCCACCAGCGACTCCCGGGCCAGGAACAGAACCACGGCCCAGGCGAACGACGGCGCGAAGGGCAGAGCGATGAGCAGCAGGCTGGAAGGGATGTGGGTGAACACCATGGTGTTCACCAAGCCGATGCGCCGGGCCAGCCATGCGGCCACCAGGTGAGACGCCGCGTTGGCCAGGCGCGTGGCGGCGAACAGGGGCGCCAGGCTCTCCTCCGCCACCCCGAAGCGAGAGAAGAACCAATAGGCCAGCAGGGCGTTGGTGAGGAAGCCTCCGGCAAAGGCGTCCAGAAAGAAGAGTGCCGAGAGCCTGGTAACCACGCGCTTGCCTTCGGGGGAGATGCGGGATAACGCGGCCGAGGACGGCCGCACCACACCAACGGACGGCCGCGCCACACCAGCGCTGGCGGGCGGGTCGCCCGCTTCCACACAAGCCGGCGGGACGCCGGCGCTACGGCCAAGCGCGGGCGAGGCGCCTGCCCCTACCCGAGACTGCATTTCGACTTGCGGCGAGAGGAAGGCGTAAATCAGCGCACCCAGCAGTCCCAGGACTCCGTAAATCCAGAACGTGACCTGGTAGGAAGCCAGCAGGTCCACCTGAAAACGGGCGCGCAGCAGGAAAGGCAGCACGCCGCCGAGCGCGCCCAGGGCATGGCCGGCGTCGAGCAGGATGTTGTACCAGGCCAGCGCCCAGGTGCGCCGCTCGGCGCTGGTAGCTTCAGGAATGATGGCCTGCTCCAGGGCCGACGCGGCTCCTCGGTCGCGGCCCATGCCGTTCAACATCCCCAGGAAGGCCAGGCCGAGCAGGGCGGGGAAATCGCCGGCCAGGGGAAAGCAGAACCCGCCGATCGCCGCCAGCAGTGACAGCAGAATCAGGGAGCGGCGTCTGCCCAGGCGGTCTGCACGGAAGCTGGCCAGAAGTGTGGCTACTGCCGAACCCGCCAGCCCGGCGGCCACCACCAACCCGATGGCCGTCGGGGAGAAGCCCGCACGTACCAGGTAGAGTCCCAGGATCACCCCGGTGAGCCCAACCCCCATTGCCCGCAGCAAGGCCGCCACGTAGATGAGGACCAGGTCGCGGTTCAGGGAACCAGCCATCCGCCGTCAAGCATTCAGCCTTCAGTCTGGTGGCGTCAAGCAATTAAGACGCAGGTAGGACGCCCCGGCAGTCCCCGGCAGGGTCGAATCGGCTCTGGGTGGGGCCAGTTGAGGACGAATGTCTGACCACCGATGGCAGATGGGCTGATGGCGGATGGCGGAGCGCTGACGGCGGGCGGAAACCTTTGCTGCGCTGCCACGTCTAAATCCTGTACCTGGCCGGACTTCCACAAGGTTTTCGTGGAACCCGGTGCCTCAAAGTTGCGTAAATATTGGTATCATCATGCGCATGTTCCTGGACATCTTCCGCCAGACCCTCCGGACGCTGTGGGCGCACAAGCTGCGCTCGTTTTTGACCATGTTCGGCATCGCCTGGGGGGTGGGATCGCTGCTGTTGCTGATCGGGCTGGGCGAGGGCTTCCGCTCGGGTAACAAGCGGCAACTGGCCACCATTGGGGAAGACATCATGTTCATGTTCGGTGGCCGCATTCCCGCGGTGGAGGGCAGTCTCCAGGCCATGAAGCCTTTCCAGCTCACCTACCAGGACTACGTGGCGGTGAAGGAGGAAGCCAAACACCTGCGGGCGGTTTCTCCGGTGCTGAACCGCGGCGACATCCGCGCGGTGAGCGAGTTCAACAGCACCAACGGCCAGGTGTTCGGGGTGAATGCCAACTACAACGACATTCGCTACATGCCCCAGGGACAAGGGCGCTGGCTGAACGAGCTCGACGACCAGCAGCAGCGGCGCGTGGCCGTGCTGGGCGACGAGATGCGCCGCAACATGTTCCCCGGGCGTCCCTTCCTGGGCTCCACCATCCTGCTCAACGGGGTGCGCTTTGAGGTGATCGGGTCGATTGAGAAGATGCGCGGCGAGTCCAGCCAGACCGACATGCGGGTGTTCATCCCCTTCCAGACCATGCGGAGCATGTTTCCGCTGAAGGACGAGAACCGCGAGGACGGCATCAGCTTTCTGAATTACCGTCCCGCCACCAGCGAGGTCCACAACGACGCCCGCATGGAAGTCCGCCGGATCATCGCCCGCCGCAGGGGCGGATTCGACTACACCAACGACGACAACTTCTGGGACTGGGACACGGTCAAGAGCCAGGAGACCATCGGCAAGATCTTCGACGCCATGAACATGTTCCTGGGCGGTGTGGGCCTGGTGACCCTGGCGCTGGGCGCCATCGGCATCATCAACATCATGCTGGTTTCGGTGACCGAGCGCACCCGCGAGATCGGACTACGCAAGGCGCTGGGCGCCACCAATCGCAGCATCCTGACCCAATTCTTCCTGGAGGGCGCCTTCCTCACCATGATCAGCGGAGGAGTGGGTCTGGCCGTGGCCGCAGGCTTCATGTCGCTGCTGGGGATGCTGCCTGCGCCCGAAGGCTTCGATACGCCGCGCCTGGTGCCCTCGTCGGCGGCACTGGCCATTGGATCGCTGGCGCTGGCCGGCATTGTCGCCGGGCTCTATCCCGCGCGCAAGGCCGCCATGCTGCAGCCGGTGGAGGCGCTGCGCAAAGAGTAGCAGTTGGCACTTGGCAATTAGCACTTGGCCCCTCAGCGCAAGGCCCAAATGCCAAATGCCAATTGCCGAAGGCAAGGAGTCAAGAGCCATGTTTCGCGACCTACTCGGACAAGCCTGGAGCGCCTTGCGGCACAACCGCCGGCGCAGCGCCTTGACCATGCTAGGCATGGCCTGGGGCATCGCCACGGTGGTGCTGCTGCTGGCCTACGGCGCCGGTTTCCAGCAGGCCATTGAAAACATTTTTTCCAACTTCGGCAGCAAGATCATCGGCGTCTTTCCGGGGCGCACCTCCATGCAGGCGGGCGGCTCGAAGGCGGGCACCGAAATCCGCCTCACCATGGACGACGTGGAACGCATCCGCGCCGGCGTCCCCCTGGTCAGCCGCATCAGTCCCATGGCTTTCCACAATACGAAAATCCAGCGCGAGGTGCGCAACTTCGACTGGGAAGTGATCGGGTGCTACGCCGGCCTGTCGCGCATGCGGAACCTGGAGCTGGAGCAGGGCCGCTTCCTCAACGACGCCGATGTGAACGGGCGCGCGCGCGTGGTGGTGTTGAGCTCCGAATCCAAGGAAAAGCTGTTTTCCGGGCAGTACGCGCTGGGGGAGAAGGTGCGCATTGGCGGGATCAGCTTCGAAGTGATCGGCTTCCTGAAGCCCAAGATGCAGGAAGGCAACGACAACATCAACACCCAGGTCTACATCCCTTTCAGCGCCATGAGCGACCTGAAGGACACCTACTACCTGAACGGCATCTTCCTCGACTACGAAGGCATGGAGTACGAAAAAGTGGAGCACCAGGTGCGCACCGTGCTGGGCCAGACGCACGGCTTCAATCCCAAGGACAAGCGCGCCGTGCAGGTGTTCAACACCATGAAGGACTTGAAACAGTTTCACGTCATTTCCACCGGATTGCGCATCCTGCTGGCGTTTATCGGGCTGCTGACGCTGGGAATTGGCGGCGTGGGGCTGATGAACATCATGCTGGTGTCGGTGACCCAGCGCACCCGCGAGATCGGCGTGGAAAAGGCGCTGGGCGCGCGCCGGCGACACATCCTGCTCCAGTTCCTGGCCGAGGCCATGGCCATCACCTTCGCCGGCGGGGTGCTGGGCATCCTGCTGGCCTACGCGGTTTCCTGGACGGTGGGCTCGCTGGAGCTCTACGGCGCCATCGCCAAGAACGCCGAGGCCGGTAACATCCACCTCAACATCGATCCCTTTACCCTGCTGGTGGCCACCGGCATCCTCGCCATCGTAGGACTGGTGAGCGGGATGCTGCCTGCCATCAAGGCCGCGAGACTCGATCCCATCGAGGCGCTGAGGTACGAGTAGAATTGAATCATGGGTGATGTGCGATGGGTGATGTGTGATGTGTGATTTATCTGCACATCACACATCGCACATCAAACATCGCCCATGAGCCTGCGCGCCCGCATCGCTGAAGAGATTGCCGCCCACGGCCCCATCCCCTTCTCGCGCTACATGGAGCTTTGTCTGTACCACCCCGAGCTTGGCTATTACATGCGCTCGGCCGAGCAGTTCGGCAAGGCCGGCGACTTCTACACCGCCAGCGACGTGCACGCCGTCTTCGGCCGCCTGCTGGCCCGCCAGTTCGAAGAGATGTGGCAGGCGCTGGGGCGCCCGGCGCGGCTGGACGTGATTGAGCTTGGTCCCGGACGCGGACTGTTCGCGCGCGACGTGCTCGACTGGTCGGAGAGGAAGTTTCCGGAATTCTTCCGCGCGCTTCACTACACGCTGGTGGAGCGCTCCGGCAAGCTGCGACAAGCGCTCGAGGAGCGGCTGCGGGAGCGGTTAGCGGAAGGGAAGGCGTCGATCTGCGAGGGTTTGGCGGAGGGCGGGGCGGGTCAGGGAACAGGGGCGGGTCAAAGACCCGCCCCTACACAAGATGTCATCGTGTTCGCCAGCGAGTTCTTCGACGCGCTGCCGGTGGAGGTGGCCACGGGAGAGGGTGAGGTTTGCGTGGATGCCCGCGGTGAGCGCTTCGTGGAAGTGTTCGTGGCGCCATCCGCCGCCGTGCTCGAATACCTGGACCGCTACGCCATCCATCCCCAAGCGGGAGAGCGCGTGGAAGCCGGGCTCACCGGACTGGAATGGATGACGCGCCTAGCGAGTCAAGTGAAGCGCGGCTTCGCCGTGATGATTGACTACGGCTACACGCGCGACGAACTGCTCGCAGGCCGCCATCGGGGCACGGTGATGGCCTACCGCGAGCACACCGCCAGCGCCAATCCCTACGAAGCCCCGGGCGAGCAGGACATCACCGCGCACGTGAACTTCACCGCGCTGGCGTCCGCAGCGGAGCAGGCCGGACTTTCCAAGCTGGGTTTGGTAACGCAGTCACAATTCCTGATGGGCATCGGCGAAGCCACGGAGTTTGCCGACGCTTTCGAAGACTGCAAGCTCCCGCAGGAGCACGCCAAGCGCGCCCTCCAGCTCAAGCACCTGGTTACGCCCGCGGGCATGGGCGAAACCTTTCATGCGCTGGTGATGGGGAAGGGAGCGGGGCGGGAGGGAATCAGCGGGCTGAGGTTTGGGTGATGTGCGATGTGTGATGTTTGATGTGCGATGTACGAAGCTACTTCGCACATCACACATCGCACTTCACACATTAATTCCCGCTCTTGCTCTCGTACGGCGTAGCTAGGTATTGGCGGGCCTCGTCCTGGGCGCCCTGAGTGTTGTCGTTGGTGTTGATGGCCTGCTGGTATTCACGGATGGCGCGCTCGCGCTGTCCGGTAAGGTCGAAAATCTTGCCCAGTTGAACGTGGCTCCAGACCTCGGTCCATTTGGGCTCGCCGTCGCCGTTGGTTGCGTCGCGATAAGAATTCGCGGCGGCCTGATAATTGCGCTGCAGGAAGAAAACTTCGGCGATGCGGTAGTGGGCGAGTGAGCTGTTCTTGTTGGCGGTGAGCGCCTTCTGATACTCGGCCAGGGCCTCGGCCAGCGCGCCCTGCTGCACCAGTTGCTGTCCGCGCAGGATGGCCACGCGCACCTGCAGGTCCGACGAGCTTTTAAGAACCTGGTTATTGGGATCAATCTGGATGCGGCGCGGCTTGGTCTTCACCTCCACCGCGTAAGGCGAGGCCGTGCCCACTACTTCCACGCGGCGCAGTTCGACGGGGCCGTCGGTGTCAATGCGCAGCTCCACCGGCATGCGGAACAGGTCGAGGTCCTGGGAAATCTCACCCACCACGCGGAATCCGTCTTTCACGCGGAACACGGTGTACTTGTTGCGGAAGTCGGGGGCGCCGGTGGAGTCGAGCCATTGCGAAAAGAAGGCCAGCAGGCGGTCGCCGTGCGCGGCCTCGGCCACTTTGCGGAAGTCGTCGGTGGTAGCGGACTTGCCGGCAAACTGACTGTAGAAGTCGCGCATGGTTTTGTCGAAGGCGGCCTCGCCCTGAACCCAGCGCAGCATGTGCAGGATCATGCCGCCCTTTTCGGTGACCAGCGACTGAAACTCGGGTGAGAAAACTTCCAGACCTCCGGCGCGGGAGAGCGGCACACTGTCGTAGGCGAGCGCGCCCACCGACATTTCCCTGGTCGCTTCCTCCAGTCCTGCCGGGCCGGCGGCAAACTCCACGTAGCGGGCCTCGGCGTAGCGCGCAATGCCTTCGCTGATCCAGGCGTCGTCCAGCGTGGCCGGGCTCACGGAAACTCCCCACCATTGGTGCGCGATGGTGTTGGCCAGCAGCCGGTAGTTGGATTTCTCCTGGATGGCGCGCGTTGCGATGCCGGCAATCTCCGGCGCCCACACCGAGGGCAGGGTCTCGTCGGGTAGCTGGACCAGGTTCAGCCGGCTGGAGGGCGCGGCGCCGTAATGCGAACTGAAAATCTGAAACTCCTTTTCCGCGGTCTCGGCATAGACCTGCGCAAAGGGCGTCTTCTCAGGCTTGAAGTAGAGGCGCAGGTCCACGCCGCCGGCGCTGACCACGGTCTCGTCAAACCTACCCGCGATGATGGTGCCGGGGAAGCTGGGCTTGTCCCAGACAAAACTGTAGGTCTGCCGCGGACCGGATGGTTGCGCCGATGGAGGCGCAGGCGGAACCGCAGCGCGCGGAGCGGGGCGTCCCGCGGTGCGGGCCGGTGGCGCGGGCGGCGCGGTGGCAGCCACCGAACTCTTGCCGCTGCCGATTACGCGCGTTCCCGCGGGCACGGTGATGTTGAAGCTGGCGGTGAAGCGGTTGGTAAGGTAGCCGCTCACCGGGAACCAGCGTCCGGGATAGAGAAGGTACGAAGTGTCTTCGCCCACGTAGGCGAGGTTGAGGCCGTAGACCGGACTATCGGCCGCGGACTGCAGCACTCCTTCGTACTCGATGATCAGCGTGGTGCTCGCGCCTTTGGCGAGCCCGGCCGGCAGGGCCACGCGGATGGTGGAATCCTGGCTGACGCGTTCGGCGGAAAGCTGGCGGCCCTCGGCGTCGAGCACCAGCGACGGGCGCAGCGCGTTATGCAGTTCGAAAACGGCGATGGAGATGTCGTCCAGCGCGGTGAACTTCACCTGGGCGCGGGCCACCATCCGGTGGTCCTTGGGAAACAGTTCGGCGTCAATGCGGTAGTCGTCCACGCGCAGGCGCGGTTTCTCGGCTCCGAAGGCCGGAGCGGTGAAGAGGAGGCAGAGAATTGTCAGGAAGCAGGTGGGGCGCCAGCGGGCAATCGCCATGTGGTGTAGTCGTTCTCCAGAATGAGTACGTGGGCTACGTTAGTTTCGATGAGGCCCGGAAGCCAAAAGATGCACCGCCGGCCCCGGTGGCTCAATTTAGGCCGAGGGTCCCAAGGACCGCGTCCGCGGCACGCTCCGAAGCGCTGCCGGAGGCGTCCGCGGCCCGCAGGCGGGAAGCCACCTCGGCCAGGCCAGCGATCATTTTCTCACGAGCGGGGCCGTCCGCGGCGATCTGCTCGATCCGGGAGGCCACGACGTCTGCGGTAAAGTCCGATTGCACCAACTCGGGCACCACTTCCCGGCCGGCGATCAGGTTGGGCATGGCGATGAAAGGTACCCGCAGCAGGCCTCGCCCCAGCTTCCAGGTCAGGGAAGAAACGCGATAGACCACCACCATGGGCGTGCCGGCCAGCGCGGCTTCCACCGTGGCAGTGCCGCTGGCCACGGCCGCGGCGCGCAGATGCGGCAGCGCGCTCGAGGCCTGCCCCACTAGCCGAATGTGTGTTCCGCTCGCCGGCATCAGGCTTTGCATCCAGGCGCGATCGAGCGTGGAAGCCACGGGTAGCAGGAACTGAAAACGATCCTTCATGTGCTCGGCGGCCTCCAGCAGCGCCGGCAGGTTCATCCCGACTTCTTTCTTGCGGCTGCCGGGCAGAAGTCCGATCCATATGCGGGAAGGATCCAGCCCATGTTCGGAGGCGTAGCGCTGACGACTCACTTCCGGCAGCGGCCGGTCCGCGAGTGGATGGCCCACATACTCGGCGTCCACGCCGCGCTCGCGGTACCACTGCTCCTCGAAAGGGAAAATCACCAGCGCCTTCTTCACCCATTTGTGAAAGCGCTCCACACGGCGCTCCCGCCACGCCCACAGTTGCGGGCACACGTAATAGATCACGGGCACGCCGCGGCGGTGCATCTCGCGGGCCACGCGAAAGTTGAAGGCGGGTGAATCAATGACGATGGCTGCGTCCGGCCGGCGCTCCTCCGCGGCACGCAGCAGCTTGCGGAAGTCGCCGTAAATGCGCGGCAGGTGGGAAACGATTTCGCTGATGCCGACGACCGACAGCCGCGCGGCGTCCACCACGGTGTCGCAGCCGGCGGTGCGCATGCGCTCGCCGCCCACCCCAAAAAACTCCGCGGAGGGAAGTCGGCGGCGCAGCGCTTCCATCAACTGCGCGCCGTAGAGTTCACCCGAGGCCTCGCCCGCCGAAATCAGGAAGCGCATCAGCGCGCCGTCTGCGCGGCCGCGCCGGGTTCGACGGCATCGATGCCGAGGTAAGGGTTGAAAAGATACTTTTCCGCCGAGTCGAACTGCCCAAAATGGCGGCGCAAAATGAGCGCCGGATCAAAGAACCACGCGCCCAACGTGAGTTCCTTGTCGTCGAGATCAATCCAGTTCCAGGGTGCGTTGGAGGCGTTGGGGCGGGCGTAGTCTCCGCGGATGGCGCCGCCGATTTTCCCCAGCTCGCAGGCCGGGCGGCGGGCGCCGGCGACCTGGCAGAATCCGTCGCTGAAGTCCACCACCGTTCCGAAAGTGGAGTTGGGCTCGCGGGCCTCGCGGCCATGCTTCCACCAGGTCTTGTAGATGGAAACCAGCTCGTAGGTCGCCGCATCGCTGCTCACCTGCGAGAACTCCATGGGCTTGCCGAAGCGCAGCACCAGGATGGGCTCCTGCTGGCTGGGCTTCTCGTCCTGCAATGCGTGGATGCCGTGCTTCTGCGATTCGATGTAGAGCACGGGGCGGCCGTCCTCCACGCGCAAACGCTTGCGCGGCAAGCCGGACGTGATGCGCAAGTGGCCGGCCTGGGGCGTCACCCAGCGCAGCAAGTGGTTGTGGGCCACGGTTTCCGCGGCGATCACCGCCGGCCCGCCTTCGGCCCATTTGTCCACGATGATCAGCGCGCCCTCCAGATCGTTCTCGTGGTTGAACTCCACTTCCTTGCGCGTCTTGTCGCCGATGATGTCTTTGTATTTGTCCTGCAGTTTGTCGAGTATGCCGGTGTAGGCCGGCTCCACCACCGACCAGTCGCGGGGATGAAACACCGCGTAGTGCAGGAAGTAATGGTCCTCACCCTCGATCACCGAGTAGTACACGAACGACCACAGCTGGTGTTTGGCATCGCCCGCATTCTGCCAGTTGTTGTTGCCCACCCAGTCGCCGTCGAAGTCGAAGCTGGTGGGATAGTCGAAACGATGGTCGGCCTGGGTGCCCGCCAGGCGCTGATGGAAGACGGGCGCAAAACGCTCGGCGATTTCGCGCAGCTCCTTCTCCCGGGCGCTCATGGCAGGGGGCGCGACCGGAGTGGTGGCCGGGGTGGAAGGCTGGGCCGAAGCCGCAGGCTTTCCGGGCTCTTCTTCGGAGTAATCCTTGACGGCCGGCGTCTCGGGCGCTTGTGCGGACGGCGCAACGGGCTGCGGCGCGGGCGCCCCGGCCGTGGCCGGGGGTGGAACGTAGCGCGGAGACCAGTCGTCCTGCGCGAAGGCAAGGCCGGTGAGGAAAATCACCCAGGAAAGCAGCCGTGCGACCCCATTCCGAGCGCGAGTCGACTCGCGCTTCCTTGCATTCGGCTGTGCCTCATGCTCGGTCGCCCTCGCTCGGAATGACAAACATGCGACTGGCATTGCGGGAGCTAGTCGTCCGCCCCGACGGCGGCTTCCTGGTCCTTGTACTGCAACTGATAGAGCTTCCAGTATACGCCGCGTTGCGCGAGCAGCTGCTGGTGGGATCCGGTCTCACGCACCCGCCCCTTGTGCATCACGATGATCTTGTCGGCGCTCTGGATGGTGGACAGCCGGTGGGCCACAATCACCGAGGTGCGCCCTTCCACCATGCGCGACAGCGCGCTCCGTATGCGCAGCTCGGTCTCCGTGTCCACGCTGGAGGTGGCCTCGTCCAGCACCAGGATGCCGGGGTTGTGGGCCAGCGCCCGGGCAAAGGAGATGAGCTGCTTTTGCCCGGTGGAGAGCGTGCTGCCTCGCTCCTGCATCTTTTCCTGGAAGCCGCCGGGAAGCGAGCGGATGAAGTCGGCGATGTTGACGTCTTCGGCGGCGCGCTCCACGGCTTCGTCTTCGATCCAGTCGGTCCCCAGGCGGATGTTCTGTTCCACCGTCCCGGTAAACAGGAACGGGTCCTGCAGCACGACGCCGAAGCGGCGGCGCAGCTCGTCCAGATCCATCTCGCGCAGGTCCACGCCGTCGAGCCGGATCGCGCCCTGCTGAATGTCGTAAAGGCGCAGCAGCAGGGAAATGATGGTGGTTTTGCCGGCGCCGGTGTGGCCCACGATGGCCACCGTTTCCCCGGGCTCGATGGTAAGGCTCACGTCGCGCAGCACCCATTCCGGGCCGCCGGGTGTGGAATCCGCAACCGGCTGGGAGGCGCCGTTGCCTTGGGCTCTGCCGCCTGCTGCGGGCACGGTGCGGTAGGCAAACCACACCTGGTCGAACTCAATGCGCCCAGGGCCCTGGGGTCTCTTCACCACCGCTGGTGAAACCACTTCCGGCTGCGTGTCCAGCAGCTTGAAGACGCGCTCGCTGGAAGCCATGGCCGATTGCAGGATGTTGTACTTCTCGCTCAGATCCTGGATGGGGCGGAAGAAGCGCTGCGCGTATTGCATGAAGGCCACCAGCACGCCCAGGCTCACGGTTTCGCGCAGCACCGCCCCGCCTCCGAACCAGATGACCGCGGCGATGGCCACCGCCGACAGGACTTCCACCACCGGGTAGTAGACGGCGTGGGCCAGGATGGCGTCTTTGAATGCCTCCATGTGGGTGGCGTTGATTTTCTCGAACTTCTGGTAGGAGCGCTGCTCGCGGTTGAAAAGCTGCAACACGACGATGCCGGAAACATGCTCCTGCAGATACGCGTTGATGCGGGCGATGGCCGTGCGGATGCGCCGGTAGGAGTCGCGCACCTTGACGCGGAAAATCATGGTGGCGTAGAAAATCAGCGGCAGCACCGCAAAGGTAATCAGCGCCAGCCACCACTCCATTCCCAGCATGATGACGATGATGCCGGCGAGGACGAACACGTCCTCAAAGATGGAGACCACGCCCGCGGTGAACATTTCGTTCAAGGCGTCCACGTCCGAGGTGACGCGGGTTACCAGACGGCCCACCGGGTTCTTGTCGTAAAAGCCCACGTGCATGCGCTGCAGATGACGGAAGATCTGGCTGCGCAGGTCGAACATCACCTTCTGCCCGGTCCACTGCATCAGGTAGGTCTGCACGAACTCCAGGAAGAAACTCAGGCAAAGCAGGGCCACGTAGAGTCCCGCAATCTGGTTAATGCCGCGGAGCGGGTCGGGACTGAGCCAGCCATCGAAGAAGGTATGCGCGACCGGCCGCGGCAACAGGTACCGGTCCACCGCGATCATGGTGAGCAGCGGCCCCAGCACGTCCGCGCCCGCCTTCAGGACGATGGCCAGCAGGGCGATGTCCACCTGCAGGCGGTAGGGTCGCAAATAGGTGAGCAGCCGCTTCATCAGGCGGCTGTCGTAGGCTTTGCCGAGAACTTCCTCTTCGTGGTGAGCGTCGGCCATGCGGGAGTACGAGAACTATTGTATAGACGTTGGGGCAGGGGAAAAGGGTTGCAGGATGCCGGGGCCTAGGCTCAAGCGGCGGGTGGCAATGGCTCCAACTTCAGATCCGGCATCGGGAAATGGCGGACGTTGTCAGTCAGCAGGATCAGTCCGTTGACCAGGGCGACAGCGGCAATGGTCACATCTGCTAGGGGCAGTGTGATTCCTTGTCTGGCCCAGGAGTTCTTCAGAAGCCCGGCTTGACGGGCAATTTCCCAAGTGACATCGAAGTATTCAAGGCTGCGCAAAAAGCTTTCGGTTTGGGTTTCTTCATGGGGAAACATCCCGGCAAATACTTCGGTGACAATTACAGAGCAGCAAGCCGCCAGGTGTCCTTGGAGCACCTTGTCCTGGATGAACGCGCGCCGCCCGCGCTTGTTATTGAGAACATCCACGATGATGCTCGTATCGAGCAGGTAGGTGGCCACCAGGCTTCAGCGGCCTCGCCGGCGCTGGGAAGCTTCTTCGTCCTCCCGGCGCATCTTGTCGACCCAGGAAGCTGCCCCCTCGGCTAGTTCCGGGTGATCTTCATCTTTCCAGGCCCCGCAGGCTTGTTCCAAGGCTCGAAGCTGCTGCAGGCGGCGCACTTCGCGACGGGCAGCCTCGGTAAGGAAAGAGCTGCGCCGACGCTTGCCCACCAGTTCATCAATTGCCTCAGCCAAAGCCGAGGGAATTACGATATGGGTTCTTTTCTTAGGCACACAAGATGTCCCAATGCTTATTTAACAGTATATGGGCCTTTTGTCAATCCCCTTTTACTGCTACACCTGCCGCAGCACCAGCGCCGAGTTCTTCGACCCAAACGCGATGCAGTTGCACAGGGCGTGCTCGATCTGCGCGCGGCGGCCGGCTTCAGGGACGTAGTCCAGGTCGCAGTCGGGGTCGGGAGCGTCGAGGTTGATGGTGGGCGGTATCTGCTCGTGGCGGATGGCGACCAGCGCGGCGGCGACGCCGGCCGCTCCGCAGGCGCCTTGGGGATGTCCGATCTGCGACTTTAGCGCCGACATGGGCGTGCGCGGCGCGTGCTCGCCCAGCGCCAGCTTCAGGGCGCGCGTCTCAATGCGGTCGTTGAGCTCAGTGGAAGTGCCGTGCAGGTTCGCATACTGCACGTCCGCGGGGGCGATTCCGGCTTCCTCCATGGCGAGTTGCATGGCGCGCGCCGGTTCTTCGCCGCACTCCGCCAGGCGGACACGATGGAAGGCTTCGCAAGTGGAACCATAGCCCGCGATCTCCGCGTAGATGCGGGCGCCGCGCGCGCGGGCGTGCTCGTAATCCTCCAGCACGAACATCCACGCGCCTTCGGCAATCACGAAGCCGTCGCGGTCGCGGGAGAAGGGACGCGAGGCGCGCTCGGGCGCGTGGTTCCATTTCGTGGTCAGGATTTTCATCAGCGTGAAGCCCTTCAGGATGCCGAAGGCGAGCGGAGCGTCGGCGCCGCCGGCCAGGACCATGGGCAGCACGCCCGCCTGGATCTGACGCAGGGCGTAGCCCAGCGCGTCGGTGGACGAGGTGCAGCCGCTGGTGACCACGTGGCTCAGGCCGCGCAGTCCGAAGCGCATGCTGATTTCGCTGGACAGAGTCCCCATGGTGCCGCTGGGGACGCTGAAGATGCTCACCTGCTTGATCTTGCCCTGCAGCCAGAGGATGTACTGCGCCTCGGAGAAGTCCTGCGCGCCGCCGCCTGTGCCCAGGATTACACCCACGCGGCGCTGCTCGTCGAGCGACATGTGCGCCGGATCGAGGCCGGCGTCGGCGAAGGCCTCCGTGGAAGCCGCCAGCGCCAGCGGCACCACCCGTGAAACATGTTTGCGTTCGCGCTGCTCCACCCAGGCCAGCTCGTCGAAGCCTCGGACTTCGCCGGCAATCTGCACGGGAAGTTCGGCGGTGTCGAAGCGGGTGATCCGCCCCACGCCGCTGTGCCCCGCCAGAATGGCTTCGCAGAAAGCGTGGTTGCCGATGCCGTTCGGACTCACCACTCCCATCCCGGTGATGACCACGCGTCGAGACATAGGGAGCGCGATTCTATATCGGATGCGGTCGCAGGGGCGGGCGTTACGCCGTGAGATACTATTGAAGCATTGAGTCATTGAATCATTGAATCATTGAAAACAAGCCGCTCGCGCGCGGCATCGGTTCACTGTACGAAACGCATTCGATCAATGATTCAATGATTCAATCGCTCAATGATTCAATGCCCCTCGGCCTCTACATCTCCGTCCCTTTCTGCCGCAGCAAGTGCAGCTACTGCAACTTCGCCTCGGATGTGTTCTCCCGGAAAAAGTTTTCCTCCTACGTGGAGCGGGTGGCTGCCGACATGGCGCGGGCGGCAGAAATTGCGGCCGGCGTGGGCGTGCGCTTCGAGCGTGAGGTGGACACGGTGTACCTCGGCGGCGGCACGCCCACGGTGCTCTCTCCGCAGCAGCTCGGGGAACTGTTCGCAGGGGCGCGCCGGAATTTCGCGTTGGATCCAGGCGCCGAAGTCACCGTCGAGTGCGCGCCGGGCACGCTGACGCCGCCCATGCTCGAGGCCCTCGTCGCCGCCGGCGTGAACCGCGTGAGCCTGGGCGTGCAGTCGTTTGTGGACGGAGAGGCGGCCGCGGTGGGACGGTTGCACACTCGCGCGGTCGTGCTCGACGACATCGCTCGCCTGCGCGCCGCCGGCATCTCGAACCTGAACGTTGACCTGATTGCCGGGCTGCCGCATCAGACCGACGCCAGCTGGCAGGAGTCGCTGGCGGAGGTCATCGCCAGCGGCGTGCCGCACGTCAGCGTCTACATGCTGGAAGTAGACGAGGACTCCCGCCTGGGCCGCGAACTGCTGGCCGGAGGCACGCGCTACCACGCCCACTTCGTGCCCGACGAGGACGCGGTCACGCGCTTCTACAACACGGCTTGCGAGCAACTGGATGCCGCCGGCATCCGCCAGTACGAAATCTCAAACTTCGCGCGCCCGGGCTCCGAGTCACTTCACAATTTGAAGTACTGGACGCGGCAGCCGTATTTCGGTTTTGGCATGGACGCCCACTCCATGCTGCTCGCGGCCGAGAGCGAGCTCCGCGATGCGGGCGTGGATGCACTGCGTTTCGGAACTCCCGGCGAACTGGCGGGGTTCCTGACCTGGGACCGGGGGCCGGCCTGCGACATCATCTCCAAGACTTCGGCGCTGGAAGAGACTTTCTTCCTCGGGCTGCGGTTGAATTGCGGCGTTAGCCTGGCAGAGGTGGCGGAGGAATTCGGCCAGCAGGAGGTAAGGGAACTGGACGGCATAATCTTCGACCTGCTGCAGGACGAGCTGGCTCGCTTGGAGCGCGGCCGGCTGCTCCTCACCGCGAAAGGGCGCCTGCTCTCCAATGAAGTGTTCGAACGCTTTGTTTCCATCGGCACCCTGGACGATCTTCCCGACATTCTCGGGCTGGACCCGGATGATCCGCGGCGCGCCCGCCTCGCGGCTTCCCAGAAGATTCAGTAGCGAATCGCGCCTTGGGCAAAAACCAAGCGCAGCGCCCGTCGGTGCGGTAAATTAGTTGTTTGCCTATGAAGACCAGGACCGAACCGGGGGAGGCCGCAGCCGAAGCGCCCGTGCGCGCCACGGTTGCCGACCTGCGTTCGGACACGGTGACCAAGCCCACGCCGGAAATGCGGCGGGCCATGGCCGAGGCCGAGGTGGGCGACGACGTCTACGGCGAAGACCCCACCATCAACCGCCTGGAGCATCGGGCGGCGGAAATCTTCGGGCGCGAGGCGGCCATCTTCGTGCCTTCGGGCACCATGGGCAACCAGATTGCCATCAAGGCGCACACCCGGCCCGGGCAGGAAGTGATTTGCGAGGAGCGCGCCCACATCCTCGACTGGGAGATGGCCATGCTGGCGCAGTTCTCCGGATGCCTGGCGCGCCCGGTGCACGGCGAAGACGGCATCCTGCGCTGGGACGACGTCAAGAAAAAGATCGCACCCCGCATCTACTACCGCGCGCCCACCGGCCTGATCGCGCTGGAGAACACGCACAACATGGCGGGCGGCACGGTGTATCCGCCGACGGTGGCCGATGAAATCTGCGACCGCGCGCACGAGTTGGGGCTGCCTGTGCATCTGGACGGCGCGCGCATTTTCAATGCGGCGGTGTCGCTGGGCAAGACGGTGGCGGAGATCACGCACAAGTTCGACTCGGTGATGTTCTGCCTGTCGAAAGGGCTGGGCGCACCCGTGGGGTCGCTGCTGGTGGGCAGCCGCGTGTTGATGGACCAGGCGCGCCGCCATCGCAAGTCGCTGGGCGGCGGCATGCGCCAGGCGGGCGTGCTGGCCGCGGCCGGGCTGATCGCGCTCGAGGATGGCCCCAAGCACCTGGCCGACGACCACGCCAATGCGCGCTATCTGGCCAAGGGGCTGGCGCTAATTCGCGGCATCCGGCTGGATGCAGCCAAGGTCGTGACCAACATCCTGATTTTCGACATCAGCGGCACCGGCCTGACCTCGGCGGAAATGTCGGAGCAACTGGCGCGCGCCAACGTACTGGCTAACGGCGTCGGTCCTGCGGCCATGCGTATGGTGACGCACCGCGACATAGACCGCGAAGGCTGCGCGCGCGCGCTCGAAGCCGTGGCCCAGGCCTGCCGCCGCAGTTGATTCTCAACGAGAGGAACCTGCCCAACGAATGGCATTCACGCTGGAGTACTCAACCGTAGCCAAGTGCAAGCCGGAACACATCTGGAAGTTTTTCGGCAACCTGGAACAGTGGTCGTGGTGGAACCGCGTGCTGGGCAACTGCCGCTGGCTGAACGGCCAGCCCTGGCAGAAGGGGAGCCGCTTCCACATGGAACTGCTGAAGCCGCGGAGCATGAAATTTCAGCCCGTCATCCTGGAGTGTATGCCACCACACAAAGTCGGCTGGGTGGGCTGCAAGCCGGGCCTTGTTGGCGAGCACTGGTTCAGCTTCGAAGAGCAGCCGGACGGCACGACACTGATGAAGCAGTGGGAGAATTTCTCCGGCTTCGGCACCCTTTTCCTTGGCGACGGGAGCCGGAAAGGGATTCTGGAAATGTACGCCGCATGGTTTGAGGCCCTCAAGTTCGAAGCCGAGCGCCTGGCGCGCGAGGAGAAGGCCAAGTCGTAGTCGTGGCGGGATACACTAGTGAAAACGGCCCGGCCGAGGGCGGCCGGGCTACGCAGGAGAGCGGAATGAACATCGAAATCAAGCGCTGTTTCACCTGACTGAACCTTCTGCTCGAGGCCGGGCGCCTCAAGCGCGAAATTCGCCGGGAGCTCAACGTAAAGCCGAAGATGAGCTTCGGCAGCGTCGGGGTGCTGGACGTGATGGTGGATGGCAAAACCGTTTTCTCCAAGCAGGCAGCGCGGCGCAATCTGGAGCCGGGCGAGATTGTGAAATTGATTCAGGCGCAGGGCCAGGCACAGGGCCAGGCACAGGGGTAGAGACGCAGCTGGCTGCGTCTCCCGGCGCGGGCGAGGTCGCCCGCTTCCAAGCGCTGCCGCCCGGCCGGGCCCACACGACAAGGAGCAACTTTGGATTTTCGGCTCAACGATGAGCAGCAGCAATTGCGCAAGAGCGTGCGCGAATTTGCCGAGCGCGAGATTGCGCCCCACGTCCGCAAGTGGGACGACGCCTGCGAGTATCCCCTGGCCACCATCAAGGAACTGGGAAAGTTGGGCTTGATGGGCGTGATTTTCCCGCCGGAATTCGGCGGCGCCGGCCTGGGTTACGTGGAGTACGTGCTGGCCATCGAGGAGCTTTCGCGTGTGGACGGCTCGGTGGGCATCACCGTGGCGGCTCACACTTCGCTTTGCACGAATCACATCTGGCTGGCAGGTACCGAAGAACAAAAGCGCAAGTATGTCCCGAAACTGGCGGCGGGTGAGCACATCGGCGCCTGGGGACTGACCGAGCCCGGCGCGGGCTCCGATGCCGGCAGCGCCCGCATGACCGCGGTGCGCAAAAAAGACTGCTGGGTGCTCAACGGCTCGAAGACCTTCATCACCAACGGCCACTACGCCGACGTCGCCGTGGTCATCGCCGTGACCGACAAGACCGCGCACACCCACGGGCTCTCCGCGTTTCTGGTGGAGAAGGGCACAAAAGGATTCCGCCCGGGAAAAAAGGAAGACAAGCTGGGACTCCGCGCCAGCGACACCTCCGAACTCATCTTCGAAGACTGCTGCATTCCCGTGGGCAACCTGCTGGGCAAGGAAGGCGACGGCTTCATTGACGCCATGCGCGTGCTCGACGGCGGGCGCATCTCCATCGCCGCGCTCAGCCTGGGCATGGCCCAGGGAGCGTACGAGGCGGCGCTCAAATATTCAAAACAGCGCAAGCAGTTCGGAAAACTGATCAGCGACTTCCAGGCCATCCAGTGGAAGCTGGCCGACATGGCCACGGAAATTGACGCCGCGCGCCTGCTCACGATGCGCAGCGCTTCGCTGAAGGACGCGGGCGAGAAGACCACGCAGGAGTCGTCCATGGCCAAGCTCTACGCCAGCGAAGTGGCGGTACGCTGCGCCAACGAGTGTGTGCAGATTCACGGCGGCTACGGCTTCATCAAGGACTACCCCGCGGAGAAGTACTACCGCGACGTGAAGCTGTGCACCATCGGCGAAGGCACCAGCGAGATTCAGCGGCTGGTGATTGCCCGGCAGTTGCTGAAAGACTAGGGCAGGGAACTGCTTTCCTGCCGGCCACACATCCGTCTAAGGAACTACCCGCGATACCAACATCCTGAAACCACGATAGAGAGGAATCCTGCATGAAGCTGATTCAGCCGTACCGTGCCGCCGCCTGCCTGGCGGCGGTGCTGTTGATCATGACGCCGGCCCTGGCCCAGACGCCAGCCGCGCCCCCAGCCGCCGCTCCCAAGTTTCCCGCCTGGGTGGAGAAGAGCAACGAGAACACCAAGATCGTCAATGAAATCGTGGCCCGCTTCGGGCCCGAAGGCGCCGGGCAACTGGGCATTGAGGGCATGGACGAGCAAATTGCCGACCTCAAGCCGAACATCGTCGAGCGCGGTCGCGCGGCCACGCGCGAGGTGCTGGCCGCGCTCAAAAAGCGGCACACGGCCGAGTCCGATCCGCTGGTGCGGCAGGACCTGGAAATTCTGATTCAGAGCGCCCAGGACAACATTCGCAACTCGGAAATCAACGAAAAGTATTACGTGCCCTACAACAACGTGGTCCGCCTGGTGTTTTTCGGAATGCGCACGTTGCTCGACGACCAGATCGCGCCCGCGCGTCGCCAGGCTGCAGTGGCGCGGTTGCGGAAGTATGCAGGCCTGGAGCCCGGCTACGAACCCATCACCAGGCTGGCCATGGATCGCACTCGCGAGGCTAAAAAGCCCGGCCTGCTGGGCCCGCCGAAAGAACAGGTGGAGCAGGACTTGAACCGGAGCGCGTTCTTCGTCAACGGCATTCCCAAGTTGCTGGAGAAATACAAGATCGAGGGCTGGCAGGAGCCGTTCGCGAAGCTGAAAGCACAGCTAGACGAATACGAAAAGTTCGTGCGCACTGAGGTGCTGCCCATCGCTCGCACCGACTTCCGTCTGCCCCCGGAGGACTACGCTTTCAGTCTGCACCAGGTGGGCGTGGACATCCCCGCGGAAGCGTTGGCGAAGACCGCGCACGCGGCCTTCGACCAGCTCCAGAAGGAGATGCAATCCATCGCGTCGCAAATCGCGAAGGACCGCGGGTTCGCCAGCGCGGACTATCGCGACGTAATCCGCGAGCTGAAGAAGCAACAACTGGTCGGCGAAGCCATCCTGCCGCATTACAAGGAGCGGCTGGCGGAGATCGAAAAGATCATCCAGCGCGAACGCCTGGTGACTCTGCCCGCGCGTCCGGCGCGCATCCGGCTGGCCAGCGAAGCGGAATCCGCGGCCGTGCCCGCGCCCAACATGCGCCCGCCCCGCCTCATCGGCAATACCGGCGAGCAGGGCGAGTTCGTACTGCCGCTCAACATTCCCGGGAAGAAGGAAGGCGAAACCAAGCGCTTCGACGACTTCACCTATGAGGCCGCTTCCTGGACTCTGACCGCGCATGAAGCGCGTCCCGGCCACGAGCTGCAGTTCGCCGCCATCGTCGAAGCCGGGGTCTCGCAGGCACGCGCCATCTATGCCTTCAACAGCACCAACGTGGAGGGCTGGGGGCTCTACGCCGAGTCCATCCTGCTGCCCTACATGCCGCGCGAGGGACAGCTCATCTCGCTGCAGGCCCGGCTCCTGCGCGCGGCGCGAGCCTTCCTCGATCCCGAACTGCAGACCGGCAAGATCACGCCCGAACAGGCGCTGGCCGTGCTCAAGAACGACGTGGTCAACTCCGACGCCATGGCCCAGCAGGAAGTCGAGCGCTATACCTTCCTGGCGCCCGGCCAGGCCACTTCGTATTTCTACGGCTACACCAAACTGCGCGACCTGAGGAAGGAAGTCGAGGGCAAACTGGGGAAGAAGTTCGACCAGCAGAAGTTCTTATGAGTTTCTCCTGCAACAGCGAGCGCAGCTAGCACCAATACGATAGCCCATGTTCGACACATTGTGAGAATCCTCCTCATTCGCCGGCTGCTCCACCTCGCCGGAAGTATAGAGGAACCTGCCCCCAGGTCGGGCGGTGGGGCGCATCCCGCCCTGCGGTACACTAGCGCGTAATCACTGTGGCAGGTCACATTGCATCCTGGGTGACGCGCGTTCATGCGGGCGATCCGCGGGCGATCGCGCGCGCCATTTCCGCCATCGAAGACCGCTCGCCCGACGCGCGGGCGCTGCTCAAGGCCCTGTTTCCCTCCAGCGGACGCGCGCGGGTAATCGGGCTGACGGGCGCGCCCGGGTCCGGGAAGAGCACCTTGGTGGACCAGCTTGCGCGCCACTATCGTCGCGAGAAGAAGACCATCGGCATCATCGCCGTGGACCCCACCAGTCCATACACCGGCGGCGCCATCCTGGGCGACCGCATCCGCATGCAGGCGCACCACGCCGATAGCGGCATCTACATTCGCAGCATGGCCACGCGCGGCTTCCTGGGAGGCCTGGCGCGCGCCACCGCCGACGTGGCTACGGTGCTCGACGCGAGCGGCAAAGACGTAATCCTGATCGAGACCGTAGGCGTCGGCCAGGACGAAGTGGACATCGTGCGCCTGGCCGACGTCACCGTAGTCATCCTGGTGCCGGGCATGGGCGACGACGTGCAAAGCATCAAGGCGGGCATCATGGAGATTGCCGACGTGTTCGTGATCAACAAGAGCGACCGCGAAGGCGCCGAGCGCGTGGAGCGGGAAATCCGCGCCATGCAGACCCTGGCTCCGCGCCCCGACCAATGGACTCCGCCGGTGGTGAAGACCGTGGCCACGGAAGGCACGGGCGTGGCCGAGCTGGCGGCAGCCATAGTTGAGTTTGAGGAGTATCTGGCGAAGGGCAATCTGCTGCAGCAGAAGAAAACCAGCAACTGGCGCGAGCGGCTGGTGGAGATGCTGCGTGAGTCGCTGCTGGAGCGCGTGCTGCACCACGACCTGAGCGACGGACAGATGGCCCGCTACGCCGCCGAAGTCGCCGAACACAAGCGCGACCCGTACACGCTGGTGGAGGAAATCGTTGCTGACTTCAAACGGAGACCGTAGGTTCTCGCTTAGGGTTGCAAGGCTTGTCCGCCTCGGTCTGCTCGCCTCAGCGATATCCCTTCTGTCTGGGTGCGCCCTTTCTACCTCGCGTGGGGACGTGATTGGGAAGTACGTTTGCCGTTTTCCCGAAGGTGTCGCGGATTTGGAACTCAAGCCGGACGGAAGCTTTGAGCAGAGCTTCGCAGAGCCAGGCGGAAAAGTTGTGCTGAGCAACTCGGGTCGCTGGGCGTTTAGAACACACTCGGCTTTCGGATCAGCAATTGAGTTGACGAATTACGTGAGGGTTCACGACCCGTTTGGAGACTTCGACACCTATAGCGGTGACGCCAGAGAGTACTCCTATCCGGTTCGGAGATGGTTTGGGGCCGTGTATCTCAGCCTCCACCCCGACACCGCCCGCCATTTCGACAAGATCGGGTGACCTTCAATACGTTGACTCCGGCCCACCCGCGGGGTACGCTAAAGCCAATGGAAGTTGACCCATCGCGGGCCTGCCAGTTCGGAACCGCAAAGCCTTCCCGCCATCCCCGCGCGCCTGCCGGAGGACCAAACCCTTAGCGCAATGAAGAAGAACGTCGAAATCGCTCCCAACATCGAGATCCTGTTCGGCACCCGCGACGAAAACCTGCGCCTCATCGAAGACGGACTGGGGGTCTCGCTGGATCTGCGCTCCGACGCCATTGAGATCCGGGGCGCGGGGCCGCAAGTAACGCGCGCCGAGCAGATCCTCGCCGACTTCAAGGACCTGCAGCGCGCCGGGCACACCTTCAACAACGGCGACCTGGGCTCCATGCTGCGAGTGGTGACGGCCGACCCCGCGGTGTCGCTGCGCAGCCTGGTGGAATCTGGACAAAAACGCTCGGTGGGCAAGCGCGCGGCGCAGCCCAAGAGTCTCAACCAGCGGAATTACCTGGAAGCCATCGAGCAGTACGACATGGTGTTTGCCATCGGGCCGGCGGGCACGGGCAAGACTTACCTTGCGGTGGCTATGGCGGTGGCGGCGCTGATGTCGAAGACGGTCAGCCGCATCGTCCTGGCGCGGCCCGCGGTGGAGGCCGGCGAGCGCCTGGGCTTCCTGCCGGGCACGCTGCAGGAGAAAATCGATCCCTACCTGCGCCCGCTCTACGACGCGCTCTACGACCTGCTCGAGCCCGATAAAGTGGACCGCTACCTGGAGAAGAACGTCATCGAGATCGCGCCCATCGCCTTCATGCGCGGGCGCACGCTCAACGACTCCTTCGTCATCCTCGACGAAGCGCAGAACACCACTTCCGAGCAGATGAAGATGTTCGTCACCCGCCTGGGGTTCAACTCCAAGGCGGTCATCACCGGCGACATCACCCAGATTGACCTTCCCGGAACGCGCCGCAGCGGCCTGCTGGAGGCCATCGAGATCCTGAAGAACGTGGACGGGCTGGCGTTCCAGTACTTCGACGAAAGCGACGTGGTGCGCCACCACCTGGTGCAACGCATCATCCATGCCTACGACGAGCGCAAGGCGCGCGCGACGGAAGCCGCGGCGCAGAGAGTGTCGTCGTCCGACGAGCCAACCTCGAAGTAAAGTGCGATCTGCGATGTGTGATGTGCGATGTGTGATCTGCGATGGATGAAGTGCAAGATGCGACTTGCGGTCTGCGAAGAGTTTGAGTTAAGTGTGCCAGATCGAGCGTTTCCCACCTAATACTTCATGCATCGCAGATCAAACATCGCACATCGCACTTGACCCTGAGCCCTGACACCTGAGACCTGTAGAATACCTGCCGTGGTCATTGTGTCCGCAAAAGTCAGTGGCGTGGGCCGGCGCGGTCTGGAGCGTTTCCTGGCCCGCGCACGGCGGGCCGCTGGCTTGGCCGGCGAGGTGAACGTGCTGCTTACGGGGAGCGCAGAAATGCGGCGCCTGAACCGCGAGTTTCGCGGCCAGGATCGAGCCACAGACGTGCTCTCGTTTCCGGCGCCGGCCAACGGAGCCGGTGGCGAACTGGCCATTTGCGCGCCCCTGGCTGCGAACAACGCCCGTCTTCTGGGCCACAGTGCGGGGAAGGAAGTGCAGGTGCTGATCCTGCACGGCCTGCTGCACCTGGCGGGATACGACCACGAGCGCGACCACGGCCGGATGGCGCGCAAGGAAACCAAACTGCGGCGCGTCTTGGGACTTCCGGTAGGACTGATCGAGCGCGCGTCTTCGCGCAGGGGGCGGGCCCGCGCGGCGGCGGGGCCGCACGCGGCCCCGGAATCGCAGGCCATAGGTCGCAAACCATGACTCACAAACCATGACTCACAAACCATGACTCACAAACCATGACGCTGGTTCTTCTCATTTCCGGTTTCGTGCTCATCAGCGTGCTTACGCTGGCCTCCTACGTGGAACGGATCTACGCGGAGATGGGCAAGTTCCTCTCGCGCGAGTTTCAGGAGAACGTGGCAGCCTTCGAGCAGAAAGTGGAACCCCGACTGGGCGCCGGCCGCGATCGCGTCCAACTCACCATGGCGGTGCTGGCGCAGCTTTCCACAGCCGGCGTGGCCATGCTGGTGGCTTTCTCCGTCTTCAGCGACGGCCAATGGAACGCCCGGGAGCTGGCGGAAGCGGCCGGGATGCTGGTGATCGTGGTCGTCGTGTTCAATCGTTTTCTTCCCTTCGTGCTGTTCACCCGCACCCAGGGCGAGTGGCTGGAAGATTTTGTGCCCTTGCTGCGGGTGATGATCTTCCTCAGCCTGCCGGTGACCATGGTGCTGAGCTTTGCGCTTTCGGTGGCGGCGCTGGCCGAGCAGCGAGCGCCCGAGCAGCCCGAGCATCCTTCGGAGGCGGTGGACGCGCTCTTCGAGGCCGGGCAGGAGGAGGGCATTCTGCATGAGACCGACCGGCAGCTCATCCATTCGGTGGTCGAGTTCGGGGAAAAGACGGTGCATGAAGTCATGACCCCGCGGCCGGAAATCGTCGCCGTCCCGCTGCACACCACGGTGGAGCAGTTCGTGGAGCTGTTGCGCTCCAAACCCTACTCGCGAGTGCCGGTGTTTGAAGGCACGCTGGACAAGATCAAGGGCATCGTCTTCGCGCACGACGTTTTGCAGATCGCCGATGCGGAAGCGCGCACCCAAACTGTGGCTGCGCTGATGAAGCCGGTGGTGTTCGTGCCCCAGACCAAGCGCGTCAATTCGCTGCTCAAGGATTTGCAGAAAAACAATGCGCACATGGCCATCGCCATTGACGAGTACGGCGGCGTGGCCGGCGTGGCCACCATCGAGGACTTGGTGGAGGAGCTGGTGGGCGAAATCCGCGACGAGCACGAAGCCAAAGCCGACATCGTGCGCGAGAGCGACACTTCCTACGTCGTTCCCGGCAACATGGACGTGGACCGCCTCACCGAGCTGTTCGGCGTCCGCCCCGAAGGCCGCGAGTCCACCACCGTCGGCGGGATGGTGAGCGAACTGGTGGGCCGCATCCCCGAGCGCGGCGAGGTGGTGGAAGACGACGGCCTGCGTTTCGAAGTGCTTGAGTCCACCCGCCGGCGCGTGGACAGAATGAGGATCACGAAGAAAGCATGAAGGGCGATGGGTGAAATGTGAACTTCGCACATCACACATCAAACATCGCACATCCAACATAGCTCATCGCCCATGTCCTTCCGCTCCGGTTTCGTCTCCATCATCGGCCGGCCCAACGCTGGCAAATCCACTTTGCTGAATGCGCTGGTGGGCGAGAAGGTGGCCATCGTCACCCACAAGCCGCAAACCACGCGCAACCGCATCCTGGGTATGGTGAACCTGCCGGCAGAGAAGGGCAGACCGGCCGCGCAGATCGTCCTCATTGACACCCCGGGCGTTCACAAGCCCACCTCCGCGCTCAACCGCAGGATGATGCAGGAGGTGCATGATGCCCTGCAGGGACGCGACTTGATATTGCTCATCGTGGACGCGGCGGCCGAGTTCGGCTCAGGCGACCGCTTCGTCCTTGACCTGGTGAAGCGCGCCGGCGGGCGCGTCTTCCTCCTGCTCAACAAGATCGACGCGATTCCGAAGCCGCGTTTGCTGCCGCTCATTGGCGAGTACAGCAAGCTGCACGACTTTGCGGAAATCATCCCCATCTCCGCGCTCAAGCGCGATGGGCTCGAGGTGTTGCTCGACAAAGTGGTGCGCGCCCTGCCCGAAGGCCCGCATTATTTTCCCAAGGACCAGTACACCGATCAGCCGGAGCGCTTCCTGGCGGCGGAGATCGTTCGCGAGAAGGTTTTGGTGGCCGCGGCGGAGGAAGTTCCTTACGCCGCCACCGTCCAGGTGGAGAACTACGAAGAACTGCCGCGGCTCACCCGCATCCATGCCATCATTTACTGCGAGCGCGACGGCCAGAAGAAGATCCTCGTCGGCAAGGGCGGCGCCATGCTGAAGAAAATCGGGACGTCGGCCCGCCTGGAACTGGAGCGCATTCTGGGAACGAAGGTGTATCTGGAACTGTTCGTAAAGGTGAGCCCAGAGTGGAGAGAGTCGAGGCGGTTTCTGGAAGAGATGGACTGGCGGCAGGATAAAGCGGGCAGCTAGCGGCGTTCATTCCTTCACTGCGATCCCCAGCGTTTTCATTTTCCGATAGAGGTGTGAGCGTTCGAGCCCGAGCACTTCGGCAGTGCGGCTCACGTTGCCGTGGTTCTCATCGAGCTTCTTGAGGATGTAGTCGCGCTCGTAGGCGGCGCGGGCCTGGTGGAGTGTGGAGTACTCGCCCCGAAGGGCGGGGCGGCCGGAGTCGCGGTGGACCAGTGGCGGCAGGTGCTTGCGGTCGAGGCGCGCGGTCGCCGGGTTCATGATGACGATGCGCTCGATCACGTTGCGCAGCTCGCGCACGTTGCCCGGCCAGGCATAGCGCATCAGGGTTTCGATGGCGTCGTCAGTGAGTTCGCGCGCCCGGCGGCTGTAGGTGGAGGCAAACTCCTTCAGGAAGTGGCGAGCCAGCAGCGGAATGTCTTCGCTGCGTTCGCGGAGCGGGGGCACAGCGAAGGGGATTACGTTGAGACGGTAGAAAAGATCTTCCCGGAAGTTGCCCTTGGCGATTTCGTCTTCCAGGTCTTTGTTGGTGGAGGCGATCACGCGCGCGTCCACGGTGACCGGCTCGTCGCCGCCCACGGGCGTGAAGCGCTGCTCGTCCAGCGTGCGCAGCACCTTGGCCTGGGTCTTCAAACTCATGTCGCCGACTTCGTCCAGGAACAGCGTGCCCCCGTCGGCGCGATGGAACTTGCCTTCCTTGTCTTCGCCGGCGCCGGGCAGCGCGCCTTTGCGATGTCCGAAGAGTTCGCTCTCAATGCGGTCTTCGGGAATGGCGGCGCAGTTCACCTCGACAAACAGCGCGTCGCGCCGCGGGCTCTGCGCGTGGATGGCCAGCGCCGCCAGCTCCTTCCCCGTCCCCGACTCGCCGTAGATGAGCACGCGGCCGTGGGTGGGCGCCATCAGGCCGATCTGCTGGCGCAGCGCTTTCATGGGGATGCTGTCGCCCACGATCACGCTGCGGGCTGACACCTGTTTTTTCAGCTCGCGGTTTTCGCCGCGCAGCCGGTGCGCCTCAATGGCGTTCTTCACCAGGATCAGGGTGCGCTCCAGCGAGAGCGGCTTTTCCAGAAAATCAAACGCTCCCAGCTTGGTGGCGCGCACCGCGGTCTCGATGGTGCCGTGGCCGGAGATCATGATGACCTCCGGCGCGTCGTCGGACTCGCGAATCTTCTGCAACGTATCCAGGCCGTCCATGCCGGGCAGCCACACGTCGAGCAGGACCACGTCGAAGGGCTTGCGCGCCAGCAGGTCGAGGCAGGCCTCACCACTTTCCACGGCCGCGACCTTGTAGCCTTCGTCCTCCAGCACGCCCTTGAGCGACTGCCGGATGCCGGATTCGTCGTCCACGATGAGGATGGAGTGCATGGATTCTGAAATGGACAAGTCTGACGCGTCAAGATTCTACGATGCGAGCGCTAGTTCCACGATGAGCTAGAGCTCTGGACATTAATAGTGGTACCTGGTACTATGTAATAACTGAGCGAGGGATACATGAGAGCACACATCCGGCGAATCCATGAGAAGCCGTATGTGGTAGCGATCCCGATACCGTCGCTGGATCGAAGAGGCAAACGTCTGGCAAGGAGTCGAATCGAGAAGTGGGTCCGCCTGACTCAAGAAGAGCTCACGCGGTGCTTTGGGGGTGCCACGGCGGTCCCGGCTCCTGGTACCAAATGTCGTGGGAGGCAAGATCCTGTACGAGAAGGATCAGATACTTGTCGTGGCTGGGTGCGATAGCCGCGATGTGTTTTACAGCAAGCGCGAGCGTGTGAGGGTGTTCGTTGAACGGATGGGCGATCAGCTGGATCAGGAGTCTGTGTTCGTACTGGCGTATCCGTCGGATTCTTTCTTGATCGAGCTGCACACGGAGAAGCAGGGTTAGAACAGTCGAAATTCAGTTAATGACCAGCGTGAGGTGTCAAGTGGGAAAAGTGAAAGTGGATGTGATTGAAATTATTCGGGAGGGCTTGACCAACAAGGAGAAAGAGGTCAACGACAGAGTCAAGCGTTCCTTCCCGGAGTGTGGCCCGATCAAGCTTTATCGCGCTTCAGACGGTCGGGTCGGTTTCGAGGTTCAAATGGCCATAAGGGCCGGTGGCCGGAAGCGGCTAGATCAAATGTACCAGGCAGTGATGAAGGCATTGGGTGAGAAGCGGGGCCGCCCCCGTGGAGGCGAAACCGTCCAAACCAAGCTACACCTGCCGAAGCCGGTTCATGCAGAATTGAAGCGTTTGGCTGAGGCATCCGGTACGACAATGTCTACAATCGTCGCCGACTCTTTGAAGGAACGATTGCTAACGAAACAATCCTAGGCGGCCGTCGCATGCAGGGTGGCGGCTAGCCCGCCACCGGCAGTTCCACGATGAATCGCGCTCCTAGGGGCGAGTTCTCCTCCACGCGGATGGAGCCTTTGTGTTCCTCCACGATGCGGCTCACGATGGCCAGTCCCAGGCCGGTGCCGCGCTTCTTGGTGGAGAAATAAGGCAGGAAGAGACGCTCCTTCAGCTCGGGGGTGACGCCGTGACCGGTGTCGGCCACGGTGACCTCCACGGCGTCCTTGCCGGCGAGGAGGGCGGTGGAGATGTGCACCTCGCGGACCAGGGAGTCCTGCACCGCTTCGGCGGCGTTGTCCACCAGGTTGGCGAGCACGCGCTTGATGGCTTCCGGGTCGGCCATTACGGGAGGCAGCTCGGGCGCGAGAAAAGTGTGCACGCGGACTCCGTCCAGCCGCCCGTCAAACAGCGCCAGCGCGCTTTCCACGATGGCGTTGATGCTGGCGGGCTGCGGCTGCGAGCTGGGGAACTGGGCGAGGCTGGAGAACTCATCCACCAGCGTGCGCACGGTGTCCACCGCGCCTTTAATGGTTTCCGCGCAGGAGTCAATCACGGCGAGAGAATCGGCGTTGGCCGGCTGGCCCCCTTCCAGATGGCGGCGGATTCGTTCCGCGGAGAGCGCGATGGGGGTGAGTGGGTTCTTGATCTCGTGGGCCACGCGCCGCGCCACTTCCCGCCACGCCGCCTGCTTCTGCGCCTTCAGTAAATCAGACAAGTCTTCGAAGACCAGCACGTAGCCCATGCGCTCGCTGCGTGTTCCCGGCGGCGAGAGCGACGCCGCGGTGACGGCGACGTTGAGCCGGGCGCGGGGCAGCGCGATCTGCATCTGCGTGGAGGCCGAACCCATGCGATCGGCGCGGCGCAGCACGTGGCGGAAGTCGGCGGCCACCTCTTCGCCGAACAGATCGCGCAGCGACGCTCCGGAAAGCGGCGCGCGTCCTCCGCCGTTCTGAGAGCCGAAAATCCGCGTGAAGGCCTGGTTGGCCCGCGCCACCCGCCCTTCGGCATCCAGCGAGAGCACGCCGGAAGGAATGCTCTCCAGGATGGTCTCCATGTGGCGGCGCCGGTCTTCCAGGGCGACGTTGGCGCCGGAGAGTTCCTGCGACGAAGCTTCGATCTGACGGCGGCTCGACTCCAGCTCTCCGGCCATGAGGTTAAAGGACTCCACCAGCGCTCCCAGTTCGTCGGCCGCCGCCACCTCCACGCGATGCTCCAGGCGTCCGCGGGAAATTTCCTGCGTGGCCGTGGCCAGTGCTTCCACCGGCCGCGTCACCAGCTTGGAAAGAAACAGCGCGAACCAGGTGGTAACGAACAGCACCAGGACGGTCAGCAGCCACAGCATGCCCATGTAGGTGCGGCGCACGGCTTTGCGCTCATTGGCCAGCTCCTGATACTTCAGCCGGCTGCCTTCGATGCCCTTCAGCGTGGCGGAAAAGTTCTCCGGGAGCGGCATAGCCACCAGGATGCGTCCGCCGGCGCCCACGCTGGCGCTGCCCAGCATGTACTCCTTGCCTTTGAAGACGAACGGCTGCGCCGGTTTTCCAGCAGCGCTGCTGGCCGCTGGAAGTTGCTGGCGCAGCGCGCCCCAGGTGTCAGGCGCGCGGAAGCTGGCCACCGCGTGGTCATCGAGCACGGCCAGCGCGAAGCCGTCCTGCAGGGTGCGCTCGTGATGCCGGAATTCATTCATCACCCCGGAGAAGTTCCCGGTCTCGAAGGCGCGCTGGGTATCGGGTGCGGCCGCGATGGCGGCCGCCTCGGCCCGCGCGTTCTCGGCCGCGTAGCTGGAGAGCAAGGCGGCGATTTCGCCCGAGTTCGCGCGCATCTCCTCCACCGGGCCGGAGAACCACTTGTCAATGGAGCGGTTCATCAGCCCGTAGGCGAACAGAAACAGGAAAACCACCGGGGTCAGCGAAAGCAGGAGCGCGCCCATCACCATGCGGGTGCGAAACTTCGATCCGGGAACGCCGCCGCGGCGCTCGGCGTAGAGCTTGAGCAGATTGCGCAACAGGACCACGCTCAGCGCCACCAGCAGCAGGAAGATCAGCGCTGAAACTGCGGTGAAGATGAGCGTCTGTTCGGAAGTGGAAGGGCGCAGGAAGGTGAGGTTAAACGCGGTCTGCGAAAACACCACCGCCATCAGGAGAAACGTGCCGAGCGCGACCAGCATCAAAAACGCCTTGCGACGCCGGCCGCTCGGCGGGCGGTTTGGGGAGTCGGTGGACACAGCCACGCGGAACGCGCTGAATTGATTATAGCCTCGCGGGAAGGTTCGTATCTGCGGCGCTAGGTTTTCAGATACGGTTCCAGCGGGCAGCCCTGGCACTGCGGCGCGGCCTTCCGGCAGTGGTGCTTGGCTGCGAGGACCAGGAGCGCGTGGTATTCGTTGTAGACTTGGGCAGCGGGAGCGGCTCCGCCGACAACGTACTTGGGGCTGCGGGTAGATTCGTGTAGCCCCGGCCGTCCTCGGCCGGGGGGCCGGGCAACGCCCGGCATGGTTCGAGGTTCGGGCGACGGTTCACCATTCAGCGAACGCTGGAACAGTTCCCGCACCTCCTCGTATGCTGCTTTGCCGCCGATAACACCGTGGCGCTCGAGAATCCGCCGGGTGTAGGCATCCACCACGAACCAAGCGTGCCCGCCGGCGTAGAGCAGGATGGAGTCGGCGGTTTCCGGGCCCACGCCGTTCAGCGCCAACAGCTCGGCACGCAGCTCGGCCGTGGGACGCGAGAACATCCGGGCCAGCGATCCGCCGTAGCCGGAGTCCAGATGGCGCACAAAGTTTTTCAGCCGCGCGGCTTTCTGCCGGAAGTATCCCGAGGGGCGGATCAGCCGCTCCAGGCGGCGCTGCGGCGTCCGGCGGATGCCTTCGACGGAAAGCACGCGGGCGCGGCGCAGGCTGGCGAGCGTGCGCTCCACGTTGGTCCAGGCGGTGTTCTGGGTGAGGAAGGCGCCTACGATGACCTCGAACCGGGTGCGGGCGGGCCACCAGTCCTGCGGCCCCCAGGCGGAAAGCAGGGCGCGGTAGTAGGCGCGGAGAGCGTCTGTGGGGTGCACAAAACGAGTATAGCCACAGAGGCACAGAGTCACCGAGAAGTGCAAGATTCACGATTAAAGATACAAAGTGAGCTTTGGATTTTGTGCCTCGCCCCATTCACTCGCGCTCGAACCTGTTTCCCTTGATCTTCCCCGGCGCCTCTGTGTCTCTGTGGCCAATCCATCGGGCGGAAGAACTAGCACCACCGTGTGGCTAGCAGGTCCTGCGCAGCCCAGTTCGCGATTGACATTTTTTGTCACTGCGAATACGATTCGCCCAAGTTACTCCCCAAAGCCCTGCCGCTCTGCTAGAGTTTCAGGGCTGGCGCAGGGGTACGAGTCTTCGCGGTAGAGTTGCGAGAGGACATCCGGGTATGTCACAGCGGCTGGGCGATCTTCTGGTCAAAGACAAGGTCATCACACCTGAGCAGCTCGACCAGGCCCTGAAGAAACAGAAGGAAGGCGGCGCCAGTGTGCGATTGGGCTCGGTGCTGGTCAAGCTGGGTTTCCTCTCTGACGACGACGTCACCAACTTCTTATCCCGGCAGTACGGCGTTCCCGCCATCAACCTCACCTACTTCGAGATTGACCAGTCTGTAGTCAAGCTGATTCCGCAGGAGACCGCCAAGCGCTACCAGATTCTGCCGCTCAGTCGCGTCGGCGCCTCGCTCACCATCGCCATGGTGGACCCCACCAACGTGTTCGCCATGGACGACATCAAGTTCATGACCGGCTTCAACATCGAGCCGGTGGTGGCTTCCGAGACCGCCATCCTGGAGGCCATCGAGAAGGCCTACGGCACCAGCACCGAAGATGACATGGAAAAGGTGATGCAGTCGGTGCAGGAAATGGGCGAGGCCGACGTGGAGCTGCAGACGGAAGAAGAGCAGATGAGCCTGGGCGAGCTGGAGAAGTCCGCCGACGAAGCCCCCATCGTCAAGCTGGTCAACCTGATCCTTACCGACGCCGTCAAGCGCGGCGCCAGCGACATCCACATCGAGCCCTACGAAAAAGAGTACCGGGTGCGCTTCCGCATTGACGGCATTTTGCATCACATGATGAATCCTCCCAGCAAGCTGCGCGACGCCATCACCTCGCGCATCAAGATCATGGCCAAGCTGGACATCAGCGAAAAGCGGCTGCCCCAGGACGGCCGCATCATGCTCAAGCTGAACCTGGGCGGCAAGAAAAAGCAGCTCGACTACCGCGTGAGCTGCCTGCCCACCCTGTTCGGGGAAAAGATCGTGATGCGGCTGCTGGACAAGGAAAACCTGCGGCTGGACATGACCAAGCTGGGTTTCGAGCAGGAGTCGCTCACCAAGTTCGAGACCGCCATCCTGAAGCCCTTCGGCATGGTACTGGTCACCGGGCCCACGGGCTCGGGCAAAACCAACACGCTCTACTCCTCCATTGCGCGCCTCAATACTCCCGACACCAACATCATGACCGCCGAAGACCCGGTGGAGTTCCAGTTGGCGGGCGTGAACCAGGTGCAGATGAAGGAGTCCATTGGTCTGAATTTCGCCGCCGCCCTGCGCTCCTTCCTGCGCCAGGATCCCAACATCATTCTGGTGGGAGAGATTCGCGACTTCGAGACCGCGGAAATTGCCATCAAGGCGGCGCTCACCGGCCACCTGGTGCTTTCCACGCTGCACACCAACGGCGCCCCGGAGACCATCAGCCGGCTGATGAACATGGGCATCGAACCTTTCCTGGTGGCCACCTCGGTGCACCTGATCGTGGCCCAGCGTCTGGTGCGGCGCATTTGCAAGGACTGCGCCGAAGAGGTCAACCTTCCTCCCGCCACCCTGGTGGAGGCCGGTTATAGCCCCGAAGAGGCCAAGACCGTCAAGGTGAAAAAAGGCAAAGGCTGCACCACCTGCAGCAACAGCGGCTACAAGGGCCGCGCCGGCCTGTATGAAGTGATGGCCGTGGACGACGAACTGCGCGAGTTGATCCTGGTGGGCGCCTCCGCCCTGGAACTGAAGAAGAAGGCCATCGAGCGCGGCATGATCACGCTGCGCCGCAGCGGCCTCATCAAGGCCATGGACGGCGTCACCACCCTGGAAGAGATCGCTCGCGAAACTGTGCACTAGGAAGCAGGAGCAACAAGGAGACAGAATCATGGCAGCAACCCTGAGCGAACTGCTGAAGAAGATGCTGGAGATGAGCGGCAGCGACCTGCACATCACCACCAACTCGCCGCCCCAGGTGCGGGTGCACGGCCACCTCACTCCGCTGGAGGGCACACCGCTGACCCCGTCGGAGACCAAGCATCTGGCCTACAGCGTGATGACCGACGCGCAGAAGCACCGCTTCGAGGAAAACTGGGAGCTGGACTTCTCCTTCGGCCTGAAAGGGCTGGCCCGGTTTCGCGCCAACTGCTTCAACCAGCGCGGGGCCACCGCGGCCGTCTTCCGCGTGATCCCCTTCGAGATCAAGTCCTTCAACACGTTGAACCTGCCCGCAGTGGTGGCCAAGCTGTGCGACAAGCCGCGCGGGCTGGTGCTGGTGACCGGACCCACCGGCTCGGGCAAGTCCACCACCCTGGCCGCCATGCTGGACAAGATCAACAGCGAGCGTCACGAACACATGATCACCATCGAGGACCCCATCGAGTTCGTGCACCAGCACAAGAAGTGCCTGGTGAACCAGCGCGAGGTGCATTCCGACACCAAGTCGTTCAGCGACGCGCTCCGCGCGTCGCTGCGCGAAGATCCGGACGTGGTACTGATCGGCGAGATGCGCGACCTGGAAACCATCGAGGCGGCGCTGCGCATCGCCGAAACCGGCCACCTCACCTTCGGCACCTTGCACACCAACTCGGCGTCGTCCACCATTAACCGCGTGATCGACGTGTTTCCGGCGCACCAGCAGTCGCAGATCCGGGCTCAGCTCTCGCTGGTGCTGGAAGGCATCCTCTGCCAGGCGCTGCTGCCCAAGATCGGCGGGCAGGGGCGTTGCATGGCCATGGAGGTCCTGGTGCCCAACGCCGCGGTCCGCAACCTGGTCCGCGAAGACAAGATCCACCAGATTTACTCCGCCATGCAGTCCGGCCAGGACAAGTTTGGCATGCAGACTTTTAACCAGTCGCTGGCCACGCTGTACTTCCAGAAGCAAATCTCGCAGGAGACGGCGCTGTTGCGGTCGTCGAACCAGGATGAATTGCAGGAGATGATCAACCGCGGGGTGGGCGCTGCCAAAGCGGGCGCCGTCCCCGTCAAGCGGTAATCGCCGCAGCCGCTCCCGCTCTGCGGGACGGCGGCGCTAGGGAGGTGCACATGCCGGTTTTCACGTACACGGGAATCAATGCTGCGGGTGAAAAGGTTGCCGGAGAGAAGGTGGCGGCCAGCAAGGAAATGCTGCAGGCGGACTTGCGCAAGCAGCGCATTACCCCGGGCAGCATCAAGGAGAAGGGCAAGGAATTCAGCATTCCCACCTTCGGCTCGGGCAGTGTGAGTGTGAAGGAAACTGCCATCTTCCTGCGCCAGTTCTCGGTCATGATCGACGCCGGCCTGCCCCTGGTGCAGTGCCTGGAAATCCTGGGGGCCAATCAGGAGAACCCTGCCTTCCAGAAGTGCCTCACCGGGGTGCGCACCACGGTGGAGGGCGGCGCCACCCTGGCCAACGCCATGCGTGCCTGGCCCAAGATTTTCGACGACCTAAAGACCAACATGATCGAGGCCGGGGAAACGGGCGGCATCCTGGACACCATTCTGCAGCGCCTGGCCGGCTACGTGGAAAAAGAAGTGAAGCTGAAGGCGGCGGTGAAGTCGGCGCTGATCTATCCGGTCTCGGTCATCGGCATTGCCGTCGTGATCGTGGCCTGCCTGATGATCTTCGTGGTCCCCATCTTCGCCAATCTGTTTGCTGGACTGGGTGTGGCTCTGCCCTTGCCCACCCGGATCGTCATGGGCATCAGCAGCTTCATGCAGCGCTTCTGGTGGGTCTTCATCGTGGGCGGGGTCGCCATCTTCTTCCTCATGAAGCAGATCCGCAGCACCAAAAAAGGCCGCTACACCACCGACAAGATCATGCTCAACCTGCCGGTATTGGGCGACGTGCTGCGCAAGATCGCGGTGGCCCGCTTTACCCGCACCCTGGGAACCCTGATCACTTCCGGCGTGCCCATTCTGGAGGGTCTGAGCATCACCGCCCGCACCTCCGGCAACGCCGTGCTGGAAGAGGCGCTGATGAAGGTGCGCAGGGCGATTGAGGAAGGCCGCACCATCGTGGATCCGCTCAAGGAATGCGGCGTCTTCCCCAACATGGTGACCCAGATGATCGGCGTGGGCGAAGCCACCGGCGCCATGGACGCCATGCTGCAAAAAATCGCCGACTTTTATGAAGACGAGGTGGACTCGGCCACCAAGAACCTGCTGACCCTGCTGGAGCCGATGCTCATTTCGTTCCTGGGCGTGGCTGTGGGCGGCATCGTGATTTCGCTGTACCTGCCGCTGTTCGCCATGATCGGAAAGCTGGCGGGCTGACTTTCCGAGGCGCGTGCCCCGGCCCCGCAGAACCGGGCCGGGGCGCCCGCCCGCCAATGAGACGAGGCGGCCCCGGCTGCCCCAGGCCTGGGCTCCTCCATGAGGATGGTTACCCAATTTAACGAGCGCACTTGGCTGGCCTGGCTGGTCAAGGTGCGCATCATCATCATCACCTTCCTGCTGGGCATCGAGCTTTTCATCCTGCGCTTCACCCCCGCCACTCGCATTCCCGAGCAGCTCTTTGTCGGCCTCATCCTTCTCTGGTACACGGTTTCGGTGTTCTACGCGCTGCTGCTTTCCCTTTGGGAAGACTCCTGGCTGCAATCGCGCCTGCAGGTCTTTACCGATCTGGGTTTTGTCACTCTCCTGGTGTACGTCACTGGAGGCATTGACAGTTACTTCCAGCCCTTCCTGAATCCGCTGGTGATCATCGTGGCCAGCATCTTGATGTCCCGCCCCTGGACTTACCTGACCGCCGCCCTGGCCTTCATCCTTCTGGGGGGGCTGCTGGAGCTTTCCTATTTCGAAGTGATCCGCTCGTTTTCCACCACCCGCCCGGATTTGAGGTCCATGCAGGTCACCATCTTCATGAACCTGTTCGCCTACACCGCCATCGCCTACCTGTCCAGCAGCCTGAGCATGAAGCTCCGCCAGGTGGACGTCCAGCTCCAGGACCGGAGCGGCGAGCTGATGAACCTGCAGGCGCTGCACGAGAACATCATCAACTCCATGAGCGGCGGGCTGATTACCACCGAACTCGACGGCCGCATCTCCTTTTTGAACGCTCCCGGCCAGAAGTTGCTGGAGCGGCGCGCGGTGGACGCCTTCGGCAGGCCGGTCGCGCACTTGTTCCTCGACCGGCTGCCGGCCGTGGGTTTTTCCACCGCGCACGGCGAAGTGCGCGCCCAGATGCCTTCGGGAGAGGAAAAAACTCTTGCCGTCACCGCCTCCGCGCTCACCGTGCCCGGACGCGGGGTGCTGGGCCACGTCTACACCTTCGATGACCTCACCACCATTCGCAAGCTGGAGCGCGAGGTGCGCATGCGCGACCGGCTGGCCGCCGTGGGCCGCTTTTCCGCCCAGATGGCGCACGAGATCCGCAACCCCCTGTCTTCCATCGCCGGCTCGGTGAAGGCGCTGGCCGGGCTGACGCCGCTCAACGAGGAACAGCGCACCATCGCCGACATCGTGACCCGCGAGTCCTCGCGCCTGAACAAGATCATCTCTAACGTCCTGGCCTACACCCGGGAAAGAAACTACCGCTTCGCCCGTCTGGACGTCCTGCCGCTGCTCGAGGACACGCTGAAACTGCTGGAAAACCGCCCGCAGCCCGACGCCGGCAGCTTCCGCGTGCTCCGCCGTTTTACCGCCAGCGCCGCCCCCGCCGCGGTGGACGGCGACAGCATTAAGCAGGTGTTCTGGAACCTCTGCGACAACGCGGTGCGCGCCATGCCCCAGGGCGGCACGCTCACCGTGACCGTGGCGGCGGAAAACGGGAACTGGCGCATCAGCTTTGCCGACACCGGACACGGCCTGGCGTCCGCGCAGCGCGATAAGATCTTCGAACCCTTCCAGTCGGGCTTCGAAGGCGGAACCGGGCTGGGACTGGCCGAGGTCTACCAGATCGTGCAGGCGCACGACGCCCGCATTTGGGTGAACCCCGACACCCCTCCCGGTCAGGGCGCGGAGTTCATTCTCGAACTCAAGCAGGCGGGAACCGAACCCGAGTCCGCTGCCGAAGCCGAAGACCGGCAGGTGGCGCATGGCTAACATCCTGGTCTGCGACGACGAGCTTTCGCAGCGCCAGCTCCTGGAAATCACGCTGCGCAAGGACGGTCACAAGGTGGAGACCGTGGCTTCGGGCGAGGCTGCGAAAAAGAAAATCCAGTCGGCGCTCTACGACGTGATCGTTACCGACATCCGCATGCAGCCAGTGGATGGCATCGAGGTGCTCAAGTTCGCGCGCCAGACTTCTCCCGATACCGCGGTGGTGATGATGACCGGCGGGGAAGAGATCGAGCCCGCCATTGAGGCCGTCCGCGCCGGAGCTTCCGATTACGTCATCAAGAAGGACGACCTGCTAGAACGGCTGCGCGTGGCCATCGCGCAGGCCCAGGAAACCATAAACCTGCGCCGCCAGAACTTTGCCCTGCGGCGCGACGCCGCCAGCCGCAACTCCCTGGACAACATCATCGGTTCCAGTGTGGTGATTCTGAAGCTGAAGGAAACCATCCGCACCATCGCCCCCACCGAGTCCAGCGTGGTGGTGCATGGCGAAAGCGGAACCGGCAAGGAGCTGGTGGCCCGCGCCATGCACGCCTGCTCTCCCCGCTCCGCTGCGCCCTTTCTCCCCATCAACTGCGGTGCCTTTCCCGAGACCCTGCTGGAAAGCGAGCTCTTCGGTTACCTGAAAGGAGCATTCACCGGTGCCAGCCAGAACAAGCGCGGACTGCTGGAAGCCGCCGCCGGCGGGACCGTGTTCCTGGACGAGATCAGTGAGATGAGCCTGGCCATGCAGGTCAAGCTGCTGCGCGTGCTGCAGGAGCGCGTGGTGCGCCCCCTGGGCGGCACCCAGGAGGTCGCCATCGACGTCCGCGTCATCTCCGCCACCAACCAAGATCTCGATCGCCTGGTCACCGACGGTGCTTTCCGCGAAGACCTCTACTACCGCATCAGCGTGATCCCCATCCATGTGCCCCCGCTGCGCGAGCGCCCGGAAGACATCCCGCTGCTCGCCAGCCACTTCCTGCGCAAGTACGTGCCCGCCGCCGGCAAGCAGATCCATCGCATCGCGCCCCGCTCGCAGGAGGTGCTGGCGGGTTACGAGTGGCCGGGCAACGTCCGGCAACTGGAAAACACCATTGAACGCGCCGTGGCCCTGGAGACGGATTCGGAACTGGAAGTGGAACTGCCCCAGGAGCGCAGCAAGACGCGCGTGGCCGGCAGCGACTCAGCCCCGCCCTCGGCCGTGCCTCCCGAAGGCATGGACATGGAACGCTACGTGGCGGATGTGGAGCGCACCCTCCTCACTTCCGCGCTGCGTCAATCCGGCGGCGTGCAGACCCGGGCCGCCGAGCTGCTCAAGCTCTCGTACCGGTCGTTCCGACATCTGGTGAAGAAGTACGGAATCTGAAGAAGCAATAAGCAGTAAGCAATAAGCGCCCGACTGCTTGCTTCTGCTTGCTACTTCTTGCTTCGTGCTTACCGCTTATTGCTTACTGCTTCTTTTCCGCCTTCAGCTGCTGCTTCCATCCCAGAATGCGCGCCTTGTTGCCCTCGGCTTCGGCTTCCGGGACCATACCCTTCTTCTGATAAAGGATGGAGAGGCTGGTGTGCGCGAGAATATCGTCGGGATCGAGCTCGGCAATACGCTGGGCCACTTCTATGGCTTCGTCATAACGCTCAAGGTCCTGGCAGGCGCGCGCCAGTCCGTGCAGCGCGTCGGTAAACTTGGGGTCCAGATCCAGTGACTTGCGGTATTCGGCGATGGCCTCTTCCTGCCGGCCTTCGCCAAACAGATCGAGCGCCGCGTAGTAGTGGTCTTCGGCCTGGCGGCGGGCGTCGGAATCGGTCATGGTCAGATCTTCGTATCAGGGCACGGCTTCAGCCGTGCCGGGAAATACATCCAACAACCGGGGCTTTAGCCCCGGCGGTATATGCAACAGCTCTACGGATTCCTCGGCTTGGGGCGCGCGTAGCGGTCCATCTCAGCCGTCCAATGCAGGAAGCGCCACAAGTTGGCGCGCTCCCGCCACAAAAATCCCCAGAACTCCAGGAAGCCGATCTGATTCATCTTCAGGCCGCAGTAAGTCTCAATGCGCCAGCGCAAGTAGGGGCTGCGCCAAGGCGCCAGATGGTGCCCGCGTGTGGCATTCCACAGAAATCGCAGCGTGTATTTCATCGGGCGACTTGAAAATGAGTATAACGAAGGAAAGGAGTTTCTGGTTTTTCGTTCCTCGTCCCGCTCTGCGGGACCAGAAACCAAAAACCGTCAGCTACCCCGCAGGAGCCACGGCCGCCGGCTCCGGGGCGGCTGCCGGCTGCGCTTCTTCGAACAACACGCCCACGTCGGAGCCCTTGTCGGCGGCCAGCATGCGGGCCGCATGGCCGCGGTGGGTGGCAATCTCCAGGAAGCCCATGCTGCCCAGGATGCCGAAAATCTCTCCCGCCGCGCCCAGGGCGTAGTTGGCGCGCATGCGGTTCACCTCGTGCTTCCCCACCAGGATCTTGAACGGGGGAGGATCGTCCTGGAAGAGTTGCGGCACGTCCCGGGGCGTGAAGTTGGTGACCAGGTTGCCGAACTTGTCCACCTTCAGGACCACGCCTTTGAGCAGCTTGTCGCTCAGCGTTTTGGGTTTAGGGGGAGCGAAGCGCACGAAGTCGGTGATCTCCTCGCCGAACTTGGTCACCTCCACGCCCTTGCTCAGCCACCCAGCCACGGCAGCGAACAGGTCGCGGCCGTGGAAGGTCGAGCTCATGGGCTGCAGGAAATAGTGCTCGGCGGTGATGTGCCGCACTGAGAGCCGCTCCTCCATGTCGTACACCAGAGAGAGCACTCCGTTGTCGGGCGCCAGGAAAACGTGCTTCTCGGTCACCGCCAGCAGCGGCCGCCGCGACGTCCCCACCCCCGGGTCCACAATCACCAGGTGCAGCGTGTTCGAGGGGAAATATTTGTAGGCCTGGGCGATGGTCAGCGCGCCGTCGAGCACGTCGTAGGAGTGCACCGAGTTGCAGATTTCTACGATCTTGGCGTCCGGATTCAGAGTGTAAATCACGCCCTTCATGGTGCCCACGAAGTGGTCGGTGGCGCCGAAGTCGGTGGTGAAGGTCACCATGCGCTGCATGGGAGCTGGGGGCACAAGCGCCTCGCGGACAAAGATTTACAAGAAGGGGCAAAGTATCGCGGCAGGGCGGGAAAGTCAACTGGTTAGGGCGCTTGCCGACTCGATGCGAGGGCCGCGCGGTCGGGTGGTGCAGGCCTTCAGGCCCGACTCTCACAGCGACCGCGCCGTCATTGCGCGCGACAAGAATTGTCATCCCGAGCGAGCGCGACTGGCTGTGAGTCCGCCGCGCGGCGGACGAGCAGGAAAAAGAAGCGCAGGCCGAGGGATCTTGGGGTTATCTTGGAGGGCTTGGAATAGAGGTGCCGCATGGCCGAATTTGTGGTGGACGCCAAGGAGTTCAAGAAGGCAATTCGGCTGATCCTGGCGTCGCGCAAGGACTACTGGAACCAGGACACTGCCGACTTGATCGCGCTGGCCAACACTGTGGTGCTGCGTTCCACGGGAACCGCTACCGAAATGGACGCTGAAGTGGTCCAAGCCGGGCATGGACGAGTGTCGCTGCAAGTTCTGAAGCACATCAGCAAGATTGCTGCAACCTTCAAGGCCTTGCGCCTGCGCGTGAGAATCCAGGCTGGCCGAATCAAGGTGGAAAGATACAGCCTCTCTCATCCCGCCATCGAGATGAAGGTCATGGGCGCCCGCATTGTGGATCTGCCTGTAAATGCCACCGCAATCGATACCCTGGCCATGCAGAAGCTGCATTCAGCGCAAGAACTCCGCGAGAGCGGTCTGGCCGCGCGCGTGTTGGATGCCCAGGAGCAGGCGAGCGTGGCCATTGACAGGGCTACGCGTGCCTTGCGCCCATTTGGGGTGCCCAGGGAAGCCGTGAGGGACCTCGTGGAAGCCAACATTGCACTACATGCGAAGGCGCTGAAAGCGGTCTCCAACGCCTAATCGCTCTGGACCTAGGCCTGGCGAGTCTTGCGGCCTTGCGTATAGAGCTCTACTTGGCCTTGCCGAAGGCTGCGCAGCATGTTTCTTAGTGCCTTTGGAAATGGCTGTGCGCGCAGCTCTTTCTTGCTATTCGCCGTGGGCATGGCAGCAATCAGAATTCCCTCGATCTCATTCCTGTGTGCCGAATCCCTGATTACGAAAGCAGAGAAGAAATTCCAAAAGTTGTAATAGCGAGCCCCTGGGCGGGCATGATGCCAGAGCCTCTGGCGCAACTTCTTGGCTTGGCCAATGTAATAGGGTATGTCGTCTCGGTAGAGGATGTAGACACCGGGTTGATTAAGCAGGTCGAGCGCCTTTTCGGCTCCAGCCCTTCCCAATAACTTCCCGCCCTCGAAATAGTCGAAGACCTCCCGAGGCCACATCCGAGCATACTGTTCCAGAATCCTTCTTGGCATGCTGCCTCCTTCGTCTGACTAAGATCTGACAACTCCCACCGGTCACCCTACGGCTTCACTCCCAACTGCCAGAACAGGAACGACCAGGTATCTGTTCCTTCCTCGATCTGCTTCGAAACGGGTTTGCCCTGGCCGTGCCCGGCCTTGGGCTCGATGCGCAGCAGGATAGGCCGGTCCGAACCGTTCGAGGCGGCGGCCTGCATGCGCGCTGCCATCTTGCGGGCGTGCAGCGGGTCCACGCGGGTGTCGCTCTCGGCGGTGGTGAAGATCACCGCGGGATATTTCGCTCCGTCCTTCACGTGGTGGTAGGGAGAGTAGGCGTAGAGGAAGTCGAACTGCTTGGGATCTTCGGCCGAGCCGTACTCGGGGATCCACAGCTTGGCGATCTGGAAGTTCTGATAGCGCAGCATGTCGAGCAGCGGGACGGCGCAGACCACCGCGCGGAACAGCTCGGGACGCTGCGTCATTACCGCGCCCACCAGCAGCCCGCCGTTGGAGCCGCCGTTAATGGCGAGGTGTTCGCGGTCGGTGTATTTCTCGGCGATCAGGTATTCAGCCGCGGCGATGAAGTCGTCGAAGACGTTTTGTTTCTTCTCCAGCATGCCGGCGCGGTGCCAGTCCTCGCCGAACTCGGAGCCGCCGCGCAAGTTGGCCTCCGCCCAGATGCCACCGCTTTCCAGCCACAGGTAGACGCTGCGGCGGAACTGCGGCGTCATGCTGACCTGGAAGCCGCCGTAGCCGAAGAGCACGGTGGGATTCCTGCCATCGCGCTTCAGCCCCTTCTTGTGCACCACGAACATGGGCACCTTGGTTCCGTCTTTCGACTTGAACCACACCTGGTTGACTTCATAAGGCGAGGAATCCACCGGGGCGGAGACCTGTCCCCACTGTGACGTCTTGCCGCTGGCGATGTCGTAGCGGAAGACGGTAGGCGGCACGGTGTAGGAGACGAAGTTGAAGAACGCCTCCTTGCTGTTCCACTGGCCACCGAATGTATCCACGGTGCCGATGGTAGGAAGCGCGGCGTCGCCGATGGGTTTGCCGTCGAGCGACAGCACCTCGACCAGCGAGCTGGCGTTGCGTTCGTAGCCCGCGATCAGTTTGCCGCCGATCAGGTTCAGGTTCTGCAGCACGATGTCGCGCTCGGGGACGATCTCCTTCCAGTTGGCGCGCGCGGGAGTGGCCGCGTCCACGCGAAACACCTGGTAGCGAGGCGCGTCCTCGTTGGTGTGGATGTAGAGTGAGTCCTTGTAGACGGTGGCCTGGTAGAGGAAGTCCTTGCCCTCGGTGACGGCGACAAACGGGCCGTTGGACTTCAGGTCCTTGATCTTGAGTTCGGTCTTGGTCCAGCCCTGGAAGATGTTGATGAGCATCCAGCGGCCGTCTTCGGAGAGCGCCACGCTCGGCCAGTGCTGCGGATGCAGCCCTTCGCCGAAAACCATGGGATCGCTCGCGCCGTCGGGTCGCGCCCCCAGAGCGTGGTAAAAGATGCGCGGGTTATAGACCTCTTCTCCCGCCGGCACCGTGCCTTTCTTGGGGAAACGCGCATAGTAGAAGCCGGAGTTATCGGGCTTCCAGGCCAGGCTGCGCCCGCGCCCAACGTAAATTTCTTCGTCCAGCAGCCTGCCGGTCGCGGTTTCCAGGATGCGCACCATGCTGTGCTCGGTGCCTGAGGGCGAAGTCCAGTAGGCGAGATACTTGCCGTCCTCCGAGGGCACCCACCAGTCGAGTGCGACCGTGGCGTCGGCAGACATCTTGTTTACGTCCACCAGCGCACGATCTTTGCCCCCCACACCCTCGCGCACGTAGAGCACCGGCTGGTTCTGGCCGGCATCGCGGCGAGTGTAAAAGTAAAACTTGCCCGCGGGCTGCGGCGTCCCCAGCGTCCCAATGGCCAGCAGTTCAGCCAGTCGCGTCCGGATCTTCTCCCGCCCGGGCAAAGGGTCCAGCACGGCCCGCGTGTACGAATACTGGTCGCGCCCGAACTGCTGGGTCGCCGGATCGTCGCCGTTCTCCAGGTAGCGGTAGGGGTCTTCCAGTTTGCGGCCGTGCAGCGTGTCGGTCACGGTGTCCACCTTGACTTTGGGCGGCGCCGGAGGCGCGGGCGCCGCTCCGCCGCCGGGGTGGTTCTGCGCCGCCAGATTTGCTCCTGCCAGCAGCATCGCCGCCAGGCCGCCGACCCAAACTTTGCTGAATGTGCGCATGGATACTCCAAGAACGAAAGTGTTTGCAGTGCGAAAACAACAGACTACCAGAATCGGGTCATCGGGTGATCGGGCCATCGGGTGATCTGGTCATCTGGTGATCTGGTTATCTGGTCATGTGGGGATCTGTTCATCGGTTGAAACCCACGCGTTCACCCGATCGCAGATCGCACATCGCACATCAAACAGCGCACATGCTTTGACCTGTTTGCCAGATGCATGCTATAAAAGTGAGGGCGCGCCCGCTCCGGACGCGCTTTTCCGCCATCTACTCCTCAGTAGCTCAATGGCAGAGCATCCGGCTGTTAACCGGAGGGTTGTAGGTTCGAGTCCTACCTGAGGAGCCATTTCTTTTCTAGCAGTTACATCCTCCGCGATTTCGTCACGGCCATCCCGCGGCCGGTGGATTTCCGCCACGCAGCATGGCGGCTGCGATTTCCTTCAGCAGTTTCCCGCAGACCATAGCGGTTTGATCGTGGCGATCGCGCGTCGGATTGTATTCCACGATGTCGGCGCCCACGATCGGCACTCTGAGGCCTTGCAGGATCGCCAGGACATCGCGCACCGACATCCCGCCGGGCTCGTAGTGCGACACGCCGGGTGCAAAGGCGGGGTCGAGCACATCCAGATCGAAGGAAACATAGAGCGGACCATTGAGCTTCAGATCCGCAACCTTGCCGAGGTTCCGCATGGTGATCATCTCAACTCCGAAACGGGCCGCCTGCTCCTGCTGATGGCGATTGAGCGTGCGAATCCCCACCTGGACCAGCCGTCGAACCCGGCCTTCTTCCAGGATGCGGGCGAACGGGCAAGCATGAGAGAGCCGGTTCCCGTCCAATTCGTCATACAGGTCGGGATGGGCGTCAAAGTGCAAGATGCCGAGCTCCGCGAACTGTTCGCTGAATGCACGAACGATCGGATAGCTGATGGAGTGATCGCCGCCAAGTGAAATCAAGGGGCGACCGGAGGCCAAAGTTGCGCGCACCGCAGCCTCAATTTCGACGAACGCCGTCTTGGTATTCGCCGGCAACTGGAGATCGCCGGCATCGAACCAAATGTTGGCCGCGCCCAAATCGGTGCCGTCCTCCGCCCACAGGTTCGACGAGTCACTGTGCAGGGCCTTGCGAATCAGCGGCGGGGCACCCGCGGGACCTCGCAGATAGCTGGAATTTGCGTCGAACGGAATTCCCAGCAGAGAAACCCCACCCGTGGGTGCAGAGGAATTCTTGGAGTTCATCGTGTACTCGCCTTCGCCTCCAGTTTTTTCGGAGGCGTCCGAGGATTGTAGGACACACACCCCGAAAGCCCTAAGGGACGCCTCAAGCTGAGCGCGTGCCAGATGACCTGCGGATTGGTGCTGGCCGCGCGGTCGAAAAGGGTCGGCTCGCCCCTGCTACCGGCCGATCTGTCCCAGCTCGCTTCCGAATCGCGCGCAGACTGTTACAATTCCTCCTTTCTGAAGGAGGAAGGGATGAAACGTTTTGCGTTGTTTCTGATGCTGGTACTGGTTGTGGCGGTTCCACTAACGGCGCAGCAGAGTGCAGCGCCCGCCGGCGGCGGATACCCCGCCGAGGTGATGGCGGCGATCGAAGAGCAGGAGAGCAAAGTTGTCAGCCTGGCCGAGGCCGTGCCCCAGGAGAAGTACGCCTGGTCGCCCGGGGAAGGAATTCGTTCCAGCGGGCAGATTTATCTGCATCTCGCCCTGGCCAACTACCTGTTCGCCAAGTTCCTGGGGGTGGAGCCTCCGGCGGACTTTGTGCCCAAGGGCTTCGACAAGTCCACCACGGAAAAAGCGAAGATCGTCGATCACCTGAAGCGTTCTTTCGCCAGCCTGAAGCAGGCCGTGCGCGCCTCCACCGACCTGGAGAAGAAGGTCAAGGTGTTTGGCACGGAAACCACCGCTCGGGATGCCATGTTGCAGGCGGTGGCGCACAACGGCGAGCATATGGGGCAGTCCATCGCCTACGCCCGCATGAGCGGGGTGGTTCCTCCCTGGACGGCAGCCGCGGCCCAGCCCAAGCCCGCGGCGCCGGCCCCGAAGTAGCTCCGCCGGCGCTTTTGGAGGAAACCGTGACGCACCTCGCGTCGTCGCTAGGGTTAGTCCTCGCGACGTCGATTTTGGCCATTGCCGGGGAAGCCGGTCTGCCGCCAGACCTTGAGGCCATGGTGGAAACCGAGCGCGCCTTTGCCCGCGCCGGCGTGGAGCAAGGCTTTGCCCCGGCGTTCAATGAGTTCTTTGCCGATGACGGAATTGTGTTCAATCCGCATCCCACCAGGTTTCGCGAAGAGTACCGCAAAAACCCGCCGCCGCCGGTGCAGCGGCAGTTCGCGCTCATCTGGTGGCCGATCTATGGAGACGTGGCCGAGTCGGGAGAACTGGGCTACAACACCGGCCCCAGCCTGGTGTCTGACCTGACCTTGCAAAAGCGCCCCGCGCGGCATGGCTTCTTCTTTTCCGTATGGAAGAAGCAGGCGGACGGTGCCTGGCGCGTGGCCGTGGACATGGGAGCGGATGTTCCGGCGGTGCAGAACTCCGCGCAGCGGATTTCGCCCTACATCCGCGCCCCCCAGCCCAAGACTGGAAAGTTCACGCGCAAGGATGCGGCTGCCGCGCGCGCGGAGCTGATGTCGCTGGAAGGCGAGTTCCTCAAGGCGGCCACTCATCAGGGCTATCGCGACGGCTACCTGGGATACCTGGCCGACACCGCGCGCATCCATCGCAGGGGCTTCCATCCCATCACCGGCAAGGCGCCCGCGGGTGAATTTCTCGCTGGGCTGAAGGTGACCCTCGCCGCCTGGGAGGCCATGGACGGCGGCGTGGCCGCTTCCGGAGAACTCGGCTACACCTATGGGCGATACGAACTGAAGCCAGCCGAAACTTCCACCGCTAGAGTCGAGAAGGGTTACTACACGCGGGTGTGGAAGCGCGATTCCGCCGGGGCATGGAAGATTGTCGCCGACGTCGCTTCGCCGCTTCCTCCGGAAGAAAAACCGTAACCCTGCCGGGACTCAAGAGAGTATCTGGACGAAACCTTCCAATCATGGTGAAGTGGTGGTTGGGGTGCTCGACCGAAGATCCAGGCAGATGGCAACCGAGCCCAACCTCTCCGGTCCAAAAGCAGTGCCAGCCGACCAGCCATCCTCCGAACGCATTCAAGGCGCGCCCGTCCGGCACCGGCGCAGCGGCCGCATTGCCCGCCGCCTCGACATCACGCTGCGCTGGCAGGAGCACGGAGGCCCATGGCAGGAAGCTCCAGCCGCAACCAAGGTGATCAGCCGCTACGGATGCATGCTCTCCGGCCAATGCAGAATCAAGCTGGGAGAGGAAATCCAATTGTTGTGGCCCGAAAAGCAGCGTGAGACCCGGGCTAAGGTGGTGTTCCGCGCACTCAACGGCGGCAATGACGTGCAGCTCGCCGTCGAGTTTCTGGGCACGGAAGACTTTTGGGAAATCGACTTTCCTCCTGCCTTCATGTCCATCATGTCCTAGGGTCGTGACCACTGGAAGCATTCCCTCCACTCGACACTCCACCCTCCCTTCCCTCCGCTGCTCACCTTCTTTTGCTAACATCTTCCTGCCCATGAAGCACGTCGGCGAAAACGTGGTTCGGATCGAAGCCGAAGCGCTGCGCGCGCTCGCCGACCGCATTGCCGGGCCCATGGCCATGGCTTTTGAGCAAGCGCTGGAACTGCTGCACGGCTGCCGCGGGCGCGTGGTGGTGACGGGCATGGGCAAGAGCGGCATCGTAGCCCGGAAGATTGCCGCGACGCTCAGCTCCACCGGCACTCCGGCGTTGTATCTGCATCCCGCCGAGGCCCTTCACGGAGACCTGGGCATGCTGGTGGCGGGCGACGTGGTGCTGGCGCTCTCCGCCAGCGGCGAGACCGAAGAAATCCTGGTCCTGCTGGCCACCATGAAGCGCCTGGGCAACGCTCTCATTTCCATGACCGGAGACGCGCTCTACGGCGCGGCCTCATCACCGGGGTTGAAGTCCACGCTGGCGCAGGCCGCCGACGTGGCCCTCGACTGCTCCATCGCCCAGGAAGCGTGCTCGCTCGGCCTGGCGCCCACCGCTTCCACCACCACCATGCTGGCGCTGGGCGACGCGCTCGCCGTGACCCTCGCCGAAAAGCGCGGCTTCAAGGAAGAAGACTTTGCCCACTTGCATCCCGGAGGAAAGCTGGGTAAGAAGCTGGCGCGGGTTTCGTCGCTGATGCACAGCGGGGACGCGGTTCCGCGTGTGACCCCGCAGACCAGGATGTCCGACGTGATCTACGAGATGTCGCGCAAGGGCCTGGGCGTGACCACGGTAGTGGAGAACGGAAAGCTGGCCGGCATCATCAGCGACGGCGACCTGCGCCGCCTGCTGGAAAAGCGCGGCAAGGACGTGCTCGACTTGACCGCCGGGGAGTGCATGACCCGCTCGCCCAGCACCGTCGCGCCCGACGCTTTTGCCGCTGCTGCCCTGGGTATCATGGAGCAAAAAAAAATCACTTCTCTGGTGGTGGTGGACGGCGACGGCCGCTTGGAAGGCATTGTGCATCTGCATGACTTGTGGGGAACCGAGATGGTGTGAATCGAATCATTGAATCATTTAATCATTGAATCATTGGGGCGCTGCACTGGTTTGTAATGGTTCAATGACTCAATGACTCAATGACTCAATGACTCAATGAATCAATGAATCAATGATTCAATAGACCCATGTATCACTACGATCCCAAAACGGCGCTGGAAGAAGCCAGCGAAGAAGCGCTGCTGCCCAACCCGGTCCACGTGCGCGACATGATCCTGCGCGGGCATCTTGGGCCCGACCGCGCCCTGGAGCTCAACCGCCAGTTCCTCGAGTACCAAAAACATTTCGGCGAGGCGCAGAAGCTGGTGAAGGGCATCCTGGAGCAGCTCGCGAAGTAAGCAGCCTTCAGCGTCAGCAGTCAGCGATCAGCTGGGTGCTGGACGCCGCTGATTTCTTTCGGATTGATGGCTGACGGCTGATGGCTGACCGCTGACCGCTTCCTGCTACACTGCCGCCGCGCAGGAGGCACGCCCATGAAATTCCACACCGAATACCTCACGTTCAACACCAAAAAGCATCGCGAGTACGTACACATCACGCCGCAGGTGGAGGCGGCGGTGGGGAAGAGCGGAGTGCGCGAGGGCATGGTGCTGGTGTCGGCCATGCACATTACCGCGGGCGTCTGGGTCAACGACAACGAGTCCGGACTGCTCTCCGACATTGACGAGTGGCTGGAGAAGCTGGCGCCCTTCCGCCAGGACTACCGCCATCACCAGACCGGCGAGACCAACGGCGACTCCCACCTGAAGAGCCTGCTGGTGCACCACCAGGTCATCCTCCCCATCACCGCTGGACGCCTCGACCTGGGGCCCTGGCAGGCCGTCTTCTACGCCGAGTTCGACGGCCAGCGGCCCAAGCGCGTGGTGGTCAAGGTGATGGGCGAGTAAGAGCAGGTATCAGATGTCAGGAGGCAGGAGGCAGGAGGCAGGAGGCAGGAGGCAGGAGGTAGGAGGCAGGAGGCAGGAGGCAGGAGGCAGGAGGCAGGGGTCCGTTGGATCAGAAGCCGGAAACCTGAAACCTAAAACTCGAAACCCGAAATTGGCGGGCGTCCGGCCGCGGGGTGCTTGCCGCCAAGGAGCGTCTCTGTTAGCGGCGCGGACGCCCATGTGGGCGGCACAACTTTCAGCGCAAAAGGAAAGTCACGACCTGCCGCTGGTATTGCAGGAGAAAAAGGGCTGTGGTTCCCATCAAGGTCGCCGGGATGGTAAGGAACATGGCGAACTCAAAGGTGGTGACCATCGCAGTTACCGCCGCTGTTCTCACGCGTTCCATGTTGCTCCTGGGGAGCGGAGGCCTCATTGCCCGCCGCTTACAGATGCAAGCCTATCGGCTGCCCCAGAAACAGGGAATGGCCCGTCGGTAGCACAGGAGTCACACCTTGGTGGTGTTACGACCGGGTTACGGCGGTAACCATTCGGTAACACGGAATAACCTGAGCTTTGCCACGGGCGCCCAGAGGCACCGAGTAAGACAGCTTCGAGCGCCCAGTTCAAGCTCCAACAAAGTTTGTTGACAACCCTGAACCCTCTGTGTCTCTGTGCCTCTGTGGCTAATTCCATTGAGGAGCTTCGTCAATCATCAATCGTCACTGTTTCCATTTCACCTGGTGTCGCTCCATCTTCACTCGCCCTCCGGCAAAGCTCACGCCTTCGTTCTCCAGGCGCAGCCGCTGTTCCAGCCCGGCTTCGCCCTGTAGCAGGATGCGCCCGCGAGCGCCCACCACGCGTTGCCAGGGCAGTCCGCGCGAGGCGTGCAGCGCCCAGACCACCTGCCGCGCCGCGCCGGGAAAGCCGGCCGCGCGCGCAATCTGTCCGTAGGTTGCCACCTTGCCGCGCGGGATCTTGCGGATGGTACGCCGGATGCGGTCGAACATGCGAAGGGGCGGCATGTCGGAAGATGCTGTCGATCAAGTCGTTACGGCTGTACGGCTTCCCTCACCGCCAGCAACTGCTCCAGCACACCCCGCAGCTGGGTGAGCTCCAGCGCATTCGGCCCGTCGGACTTCGCTTCCTTCGGATTGTCGTGGACCTCCACGAAGACGCCGTCCACGCCCGCTGCCACCGCGGCACGCGCCAGCACCGGAATGAACTCCGGCTGGCCGCCGCTGACGGCTTTGCCGTCCGCCCCGGCGGAAGGAAGCTGAACCGAGTGAGTGGCGTCGAAGACCACGGGTGCGAACTCGCGCATCACCGCCAGCGAGCGCATGTCCACCACCAGGTTGTTGTAACCGAAGCTGCTGCCGCGCTCGGTGACGAACACCTTGTCGTTGCCGGTGGAGCGGACCTTGTCCACCGCATGGCGCATGTCCCAGGGAGAGACGAACTGTCCTTTCTTGATGTTGACCGCGCGGCCGCTCTTGCCGGCGGCGAGGAGCAGATCGGTCTGCCGGCATAGGAAGGCGGGAATCTGCAGCACATCCACGGCTTCGGCAACGAGAGGCACGTCCGCGGCCTCATGGACGTCGGTGAGCACCGGGACCTTCACCGTCTCCGCCACCTTGCGCAGGATGCGCGCGCCTTCGGCCGCGCCCGGTCCGCGGAAACTAGAGAGGGAAGTGCGGTTGGCCTTGTCGTAGGACGCCTTGAAAATGTACGGCACCTGCAGCGCGCGCGCCACGCCCGCGATGCACTCGGCCACCTTGAGCGCGTGTTCCTCGCTCTCGATCACGCAGGGCCCGGCGATCAGGAAGAGGTCCTTCCCGCCGATGGCGATGTCTCCGAGCTTGAATGAAGTTTCGAGTTTCAAGTTTCGAGGTTCCAGCAAAAAAGCTAACCACGAAGGACACGAAGGAACACGAAGATTATGAACCTTGGCGGGCCTTGGTGTCCTTCGTGGTTTAAGGTTTTCTCTTTATCGCTTGACCTTCTCGGGTCGCCGGAACATCTCCACATCGGAGGCCTGCTTCTGGGTGCGGCGCACCTTCCCGCTTTCATACGACGCCTCGATGAACGCCTTGAACAACGGGTGCGGCTCCAGCGGCTTCGACTTGAACTCAGGATGGAACTGGCAGCCCAGAAAGTACGGATGGTCCCCCAGCTCGATGATCTCGACGTAGGTTCCGTCAGGAGTGGATCCGGTGAGCTTCAACCCGGCGCCTGTGAGCAGGGCTTCGTACTCGCGGTTGAATTCGTAGCGATGCCGGTGGCGCTCGCTGATCTCCAGCTCGCCGTAGGCCTTGTGCGCGACCGACCCGGGCGTGAGTTTGCAGATCCAGGCGCCCAGCCGCATGGTGCCGCCCAGTTCCTCCACGCCGCGCAATTCGCGCAGCTTATAAATGATGCGGTGCGGCGTCGCGGGGTCGAACTCACTGGAATCGGCGCCTTCCAGTCCGCAAACGTTGCGCGCGAACTCGATGCACGCCGTCTGCATCCCCAGGCAGATGCCGAAGTAGGGGACCTTCTTCTCGCGCGCGTAGCGGATGCCGTTCAGCATGCCGGCAATGCCGCGCTTGCCGAAGCCGCCGGGAACCAGGATGCCGTCGTAGCCTTCCAGCTGCACCTCCCAGGAGCGGTCGCCGGGGTCCTTGGTCTCCAGACCTTCGGCCTCCACCCAGGTGAGGTTGAGCTTGAGGTTGAAGGCGAGCGCGCCGTGCACCAGCGCTTCTTTCAGCGATTTGTACGAGTCTTCGTACTCCACGTACTTGCCCACGATGGCGATGTTGACCACGTCCTTGGGGTTGTAGACGCGGTGCACCAGTTCTTCCCACTGCGAGAGGTCGCGATCCTTGGCTTCAATACGCAGATACTTCAGCGCCAGCGTGTCTACGCCTTCGTGCGCGAACACCAGCGGCACTTCGTAGATGGAGGCCACATCCTTGGCGGTGATGACCGCGTCCTCCTCCACGTTGCAGAACAGCGCGATTTTCGACTTGATGTCCTTGCCCAGATAGCGGTCGGTGCGGCACAGCAGGATGTCGGGCTGGATTCCGATGCTCAGCAGCTCCTTCACCGAATGCTGGGTGGGCTTGGTCTTGAGCTCGCTGGCGGCGCCGATCCACGGCACCAGGGTGACGTGCACGAAGAGCGTGTGCTCGCGGCCCATCTCCTGGCGCATTTGGCGGATGGCCTCCAGGAAGGGCAGCGACTCAATGTCGCCCACCGTGCCCCCGATTTCGATGATGGCGACGTCCACGTCCTGCGATACCTTTCTCATTGCCCCTTTGATTTCGTTGGTCACGTGCGGGATGACCTGCACCGTCTTGCCCAGGTAATCGCCGCGGCGTTCCTTGGCGATGATCTGCTCGTAGACGCGGCCGGTGGTCCAGTTGTTGTCGCGGCTGAGCCGGGCGTGGGTGAAGCGCTCGTAGTGTCCCAGGTCGAGGTCGGTTTCCGCGCCGTCGTCGGTGACGAACACTTCGCCGTGCTGGAACGGCGACATGGTGCCCGGGTCCACGTTCAGATAGGGATCGAACTTCAGCAGGGTGACCTTGAGCCCGCGGCTCTCCAGCAGGCATCCCAGCGACGCTGCCGCCAGTCCTTTGCCCAAAGAAGACACCACACCGCCGGTTACGAAAATGTACTTAGCTGACATTCCCGCCTCGTATTCAGTTGTTGGATTGAGTTGTGCCGCCGGAAGGGGTGCACGACCAATTATGCCAGAAAAACCCAGCGCCGGGTAGAGGAGAATCGCACAACCGGGTTACTACACCTGGGACGCGGGCAGGTCCAGGCGCGCGAACTTGCGCCCGCCTGGCTCGCACTTGTGTACAATGCCTCGTCCTCCGGAAGCGCGCCAGCGTGGCCAAGGGCACGTTCACTCCCGAGGCAAGGAGAGATCTCATGACATCAAGAACACTGTGGACAGCCCTGGCGGTGACCGGGCTGCTGATGGCGGGTTGCCAGTCGGCGCCCAGCGGCGGCGAAACAGGTACAGGCGGCGGGAGCGGGGCCCCGGCGGTCACGGCTCGGCCCTCCGGAGGCGGCGATCTGGCATCGATGGGCGAGGCCATGGCCAAGGCCACCAGTTGGCACATGACCACCAAGGGCCCGGGCGTTGATTCCGAGGTGGACATTGTCTGCCCCGACAAGATGAAGACCGTGAGCAAGGTCGCCGGCATGACCGTGGAATCCATGATGATCGGCAAGGACATGTACACCAAGGCCGGCAAGAGCTGGATGAAGATGGCGAATCCCTCCGCCACCGCTTTTTGCGGCGTAGGCAGCGCTCAGGCCAAGGCTACGGCCACATCCGGCGCGGCCCCTAAGACCACCAAGGGCGCCTCCATCACCGTGAACGGTGAAAGCTGCACCGAGTGGACCATGGGAGAAGGCGCCACGGCCACCACCACGTGTATCGGCAGCGACAGCCTGCCCCGCCAGACCAAAACCGGCGACATGACCATTACCTATTCCAACTGGAACAAACCGGCCACCATCGAAGCCCCGAAATAGGCCGGCTCCGTAGTGCTGGAAAGCTCCCTGCGGGGAGCTTTCTTTTTTGCCGCGGGGCGCATCGTAATCGGTGGGCCTCCCACTGCGGAGTAAACTACGGGTGAACATGCTTCTCTCCCTGCGACGCGCGTCGCTGATCACGCTCCTGCTCGTCGGCGCCACGGCCCTTGCCCAGCAGCATCCGCAGCGCCTCATCCTCAAGGACGGCAGCTACCAGGCGATCACCAGGTACGAAGTCAAGGGCGACCGCGTCCGATATCACAGCGCCGAGCGCTTCGATTGGGAGGAGATCCCTTACGCCCTGGTGGACTGGCCGGCCACCGAGCAGTATGAGCGCGACCGCCAGGCGGGCAAGCTCAAACCCGAAACGCGCGAGGTCGCCCAGGAAGATCAGGAAGCCGAGCGCCGCGCCGAGGAAGCGCGCTCGCCCGAAGTTGCGCCCGGGCTGCGCCTGCCCTTTACCGGCGGCGTGTTTCTACTGGACGCCTTCCAGGGCCAGCAGCAACTGGTGCCGATGGAGCAGAGCGGGGGCGAGATTGATCCCAAGCGCGGCAAGAACATCCTGCGGGCTGCGCTGAATCCCTTCGGCGGCGTGCAGCAATCCATCGAGCTCGTAGGAACGCGCGCCGCAGTGCGGGCACACGCCCGGCAGCCGGTCTTCTACCTCAACCTGGAGGGCGGCGACGCGCCCGCCACCGCCAGCGTGGAAATGCCTCAGCCGGCCGGCGAGGAAAGCATCAGTTTCACCCCGCCGGAGCGCACCCGCTACCGCATTCTGCGCGCCAAGCCGCGCAAGACCACGCGCCACCTCGGCAACCTGAAAATCTCCCTCACCGGCAAGACCTCGCAGCAGCAGAGCTTTGTGCCCGTCTATGTCCAGCCCATGGCAGGAGGCTGGGCCAAGGTCTCGCCCCAGGAAGCTATGGAGCCGGGCGAGTATGCGCTGGTGGAGATGCTGGGCGAGAAGGAAATGAATCTCTACGTTTGGGACTTCGCCGTGGACCCTGCCGCGCCCGCCAACGCCGCGGCCTGGAAGCCCGCGCCCGCCGCTGCCGAGAGTGACAGCAAGCCGACGGAACTGCAGAAGAGGAAAGAGTAGGTTCGGGTTTCTGGTTTTTCGTTTCCCGTTTCTCGAGAAACCAAAAACGAGAAACCAGAAACCGTTACTTCAGCAGCCCCATCTGCGTGACCGCGATGCTGTCGCGGGTGGAGTTCTTCACCATGTACATCATCTCGTCGGCCTGGCGGATGATCTCGTGCGCGCTCTTGGCGTCTTCGGGGTAGGAGGCGATGCCCATGCTGGCGCGGCACTTCAGGTTCAGATTTTCCTCCTGCAGGAAGGTGCTCTGGCGGAAGACGTCCTGCAAACGCCTGCCCACCACCAGCGCGGCTTCCTTGCCGGTCTGCGGCAGCAGGATCACGAACTCGTCGCCGCCGTAGCGGAAAGCGTAGTCAATCAGGCGCAGGTGGATCTTGATCTTGAAGCCGATCTCGGTGAGCAGCTTGCTGCCCGCCAGGTGTCCGTTGATGTCGTTGACCTGTTTGAAGTGGTCGAGGTCGATAAAGATCACGCTGAACTCGTACCCGAAGCGCGCCGAGCGGTAGACCTCGGCTTCCAGGGTCTTGTAGAGATGGCGGGCGTTATAGAGTCCGGTGACGTCGTCGGTGATGGTGAGTTCCTGGATCTTCTCCACCGCGCGCGCGTTGTCGATGGCGATGGCGGCATAGTCGGAGAGCGCCTGCAGGAAAAACAGCTCGTTGTCGCCCAGGGTGTCCATGCTGCAGTTGATGAGCTGGATCACGCCCAGCACCCGCTGACGCGACTTCAGCGGCAGGCAGATGATGGAGCGCGTCTGCCACTTGGTCATCTCGTCAATGCGCTTGGCGAAGCGCGGGTCGGTGTACACGTCGGGCACGATCAAGGGCTCCCCGTGCCGCGCCACCCATCCGGCAATGCCTTCGCCCACCTTCAGCCGCATGTTCTTGAGCGACTGCGCGGCCTCACCCACGGCGATGGCGAAATACAATTCGTCCTTGGCTTCATCCACCATCAGCAGCGACCAGTTGTCGGGCTGGAAATGGGCCGCCATCTTTTCCAGGATGGTCTGCAGGATGGAGTCCAGGTTCAGCGACGAGGTCAGCGCCTTGGCGACGTCATGGAAGACGCCCAACTCCATCACCGGCCGTTTTGGGTCCGACCCTTCCGCGGGCATATATGGAGCGATCTCCGGCGCCTGCGGCGCCGCAATGCCAAGTGTCGCGTATTATAAGCGCCCCCTTTTTCTTCCGGCAACATAACTTTGGTCGTAAGGGCAGACCGGAACCTTCGGGGGAACCGGCACAGCAGCCCATAGCCTTTGGCTCTCAGCGTTTAGCCCTAGGCTTTTAGCTGTTAGCCCTTAGCCTTTAGAGCTCCTGCCCTAGACTGGCCCCGCCTTGGCCACCAGACGCCAGGAGTTGGCAGCTACTGGCTAAGTGCCAAAAGCTTGGGGCCAAGGGCTAAGAGCTAAGAGCCGTCGTGGTTGACACTCCTTTTCCTCAAAACCTATGATGGCCGCGCTCTTTTTCTTGCCGTCGGCGCGCGCCAGCCAGCCGGCGGAGATCGCCCCCATGGGAACCTTCGGCCAAAGAATCAAGCGGGAACGGGAAATGCGTGGGGTTTCGCTGGACGAAATTGCCCAAGCCACCAAGATCGGCACGCGCTCCCTGCGTGCGCTCGAGGAGGAGGACTTCGACCGGCTGCCCGGAGGCATCTTCAACAAGGGCTTTGTGCGCGCTTACGCGCGCTTTCTGGGCATGGACGAGGAACAGGCGGTTGGCGACTACCTGGTTGCCTCTGGTCTGGAGGCGCCGCCGGCCGAGGCGGTGGAAACCGAAACCGCCCCTTCCGCCGATCTCTGGCGCCGTCGCCTGAAAGCCATTGGCATCGCCGCCCTGGTACTCGCAGCCGCCGGGTACGGTGGCTGGTGGCTGTACTCCACTGGAACCCGTGGAGCCAGCAGCCAGCAGGAATCAGCCCGCCCGGCGAATCCACCCGCAGCCGCGACCCGTCCTCCTCCGCGAGCTTCGGACGAGCCCGCCAAGGTCCCCGCCCTACAACCGGCTGCCGGGGCCGTGAGCGCGGGCGGCTCGGGTACGGTGGCCGCGGCCTCGCCCGCTGGAGCCTCGGAGTTCACCGTGCGCATCCGCGCCCGCGCAGAGTGCTGGGTGGAAATCACCGCCGACGGCCGTCGCGAAGAAGTTACACTGGCAGCCGGAGGCGAGAAGGAAATCCGCGCCCTGGAAAAGATTGAGGTAAAGCTGGGCGACGCCAGCGTGGTGGAAATCTACCACAACGGCGCAGCGCTTCCGCCCTTCGCAGGCGAGCGCAAAGTGCGCGCCCTCACCTTCACCCGCGAAGGCGTGCAGCCCTGAGGCCAACCATCCCATGTCCAAGATGATCGAAATGATCCGGCAGTCGGCTGTGCCCGCCAACCTGATGCGCTCCGCATCCAAGGGCGCGCTGGCGGTGCCGCCCGGCGAGATGATCGAGATCCTGGTTCACCTCACCACCAACCCGGTCTTCGCCGAAGACGCGCGCATGACCCTGGCGGGATGGGACGAAGCCGCCTGCCTGGCGGTGGCCTCGAGTCCCCAGACCCCGTGGCCGGTGCTGGAATACATGGTCGTACCCGAAAACCGGCGGCCCCGGCTGGTGCCCGCGCTGGTCGAGAATCCCACCGTGCGCGAAGCCCGTTTGATGGAGATGGCGCAGACCGGGTCGCGCGAGATTGTGGACCTGATGCTGGCCAGCCCGCGCGTGCGGCGCTCGGCTGATCTCCTCCACGCCCTGGCCACCAATCATCACCTCAACCAGCAGGAAACCGCCCAGATCAAGACCGCGCTCGCAGAGCTGGGCGAAGAAACCGCCGAGTTCGTGGCGCTCACCCAAGAGGGTGAGAAATCCCAGTACGAAATTGATCATGCCGAGGAAATCGTCGCCGAGGAAGGCAAAGCTTTCGAGCTGGTGGGCGGCGCCGAAACCGACGCCGCCCCCGAAGCTCCGGCTGCGCCTGCGGCTCCTGCCGCCGCCCCGGCGCCCGCGGCCGCCGCGGCCCCCACGCCCGCCAAGCCCGAGCGGGAGCGCATTTCCACACTGCAGAAAATCTCCCGCCTCAGCGTGGGCCTGCGCGTGCAACTGGGCATGAAGGGCACCAAGGACGAGCGCTTCATCCTCATCCGCGACGGCTCCAAGGTGGTCTCCTCCGCGGTGTTGCAATCCCCCAAGCTTTCCGACGCCGAAGTGGAAACCTTTGCCGCCATGAAGAACGTGCAGGAGAGCGTGCTGCGCGACATTTGCAACAGCCGCAAGTTCATGAAGAACTACACCGTCATTCGCAACCTCATCAACAATCCGCGCTGCCCGCTCGACCTCGGCCTCAAACTCGTCAGCCACCTTCTGGTGGGCGACCTCAAGAACCTCTCCCTGAACAAGAACATCTCCGAGACCGTGCGCAAGTCGGCGCTTAAGAGGTACAAGGAGAAATCTACCCCGGTCGGCGGCAAGAAGAGCGACTGACGGATTGACGATTGCAGATTTGCCGATTGATGATTTGGAGACTCTTCCGAGCTTGCCATCCAAGCTTCTCATCCCGAGTCCGCCGTGGCGGACGAGGGATCTGCTTTACAATCCAGCCGCGGACTCAGCCGCGCCTGCTACTTGCGCCGCCAGATGCCTTCCTGCCCCTTCCTGTAGAGCCGGTCGGAGTAATTGCGAACGAAGGCCTGCAACTCCTCGGTGGGCGAGGTCAGCAGGATCGAATCGCCGTCGCGCTTGGCGGTGATGGCCACGCTGGTGTCTTCCACCAGGGTTCTCACCGCGCTCTCGTCCATCGGCGTCAAGTGCAGCCTATTGCTCTCCACCGACACCTTCCACAGACTGTGCACCGGGTAGTGGTGGGCATCGCGCCGCTGGTCGGGCCGGGGGAAGAGGTCCATGTAGCGAACCCGGCCCAGCTCCAGCAGATGCCCGTCGTAGGCGCTGGCCCCGCTGTCCCCGTAGTAGAGCAGGGTGTACTTCTTCTCGCCAGCCTGGCTTACCACAATGAGTTCGTCCTGGCCCTCAATTTCCCAGGTTCCCAGCAAGGACTTGTCGAAGATGGGGTCGTCCACGCGATAGAAGGGATACACCGAAGTGACGAAGCAGCCGGCCAGCAGCAGTCCGCAAAGCAGGCCAGTGGCGGCGAGCAGCAACCGAGCGTAAGGGCGGGTTATCATGTCTGGGATAGAATGACGCAACGCCGGGCCAGACTCAAGCCCGTCGCCGGGGAAAAGCGCAAGTGGAAGCCAGCCTCGCCGATGCCATCAGCGGTCTGCTCAAGCAGGCGAAGACCATTGCCGTGGTCGGGCTATCCTCCAGCCCCATGCGGCCGAGTTACGGCGTGGCTGCCTACATGCAGAGCCAGGGCTACCGCATTATCCCCGTGAATCCCAACATCCACGGCGCGCTGGGTGAGAAGGCCTACGCCTCGCTCGCCGACGTGCCCGAAAAGATTGACATCGTCAACGTCTTCCGCCGTTCCGAGTTCGTGCCTGCCGTGGTCGAGCAGGCCATCGCCCTGAAAGTGCCCGCCATCTGGTTGCAGGAAGGCGTGGTCCACGAAGCCGCCGCCGCCCAGGCCCGCCAAGCCGGCATCCTCGTGGTCATGGACCAATGCATTCTGAAGGAGCACCGCGCCCGCCTGGCCTGAATCCGTGAGCGCCGCCGTGGATCCGAATGGCTTTGAAAGGGCGCGGCTCGGTAGGTCGGGCCTTAAGGCCCGACTCGCGCAGCGACCGCGCCGTTACGGTTTGATGGAATCGGGGCTTTAGCTAGGTGGCTACGCCGTCTGCTGAATGCGCGTCTTAGGCTCTGGTTGCTGCCGGCACTGCCCGAGTCGGTTTAATGTTGTGGTTCATGCGGAAGAAGTTGGTCGGGTCGTACTTGTTCTTCAAGGCCACCAGACGGTCATAGTTAGAACCGTATGCTTCGCGGGCGCGAGGGTCGCCTTCGTCTTCAAGATAATTGACATAGGCACCCTCGCCCATGAACGGGCGCATCGCGTCCCAGAACTCGCGCGTCCATTGGATGTTTTTCTGCGAGTCGGCCGGCTCCGTCCAGTTCGACCAGATCGAGAAGTTGTAGGGATACTCACGGTGGGCAAAAGCATTCTCCGCCGGCCCCGCACGGGAAAAGGCTCCTCCCAGGTGTTCGAGGACGCCAGCCGTGTAGGGCGACGGTGCGATCGCGTACTCGGTAAAAACTTCAATGGCTCCGTCGCTCAGACCGTTGAGGAAGTTCGCCTTCGTATAAACGTGGCGTCCAGGCGGGAAGAACGGGTCGAACATGCCTTGGTGTTGGACATACGGCATCGGCGCGAACAGGTCAACCGCGGGTGGGCCGAACGTCCGCAGTGGCTTCAACAGCTTTTCTCCTTCTGAGAGCGGGCCGCAATAGCAGCCGCCCACGCCCACAACCCGGCCTACGTCCGGGACGGTAATCGTCATGACCTGTGTGCTCAATTCATCCGGGCAAGAGGCCGTAAACTCGCGGTAAAAGCGCAAAACCTCCCTTGTCTTCGCAACCGGATAGAGAACTCCGCCGCCCAGGACGGGCCCGACTTCGTGCAGCCGATATTCCAGCGAGGTGAGCACACCAAAGTTACCGCCGCCGCCGCGCACACCCCAGAACAGCTCCTCATTCTCGTTTGCGCTGGCGGTGAGCAGGAGCCCGTCCGCGGTGACCACGTCCACGGAGACCAGGTTGTCGCAGGCGAGGCCATACTTGCGTACCAACCAGCCAATGCCTCCGCCCAAGGTCAGGCCGGCAATGCCGGTTCGCGAGATCACACCCATGGTGGTAGCCAGGCCGAACGCCTGCGTCTCGCGGTCGAACTCGCCGAGTAGGAGGCCAGGCTCGGCGCGAACGGTGCGTTCGGCGGGATCCACCCTGATCCCTTTCATGCTGGACAGGTCGATCATGAGGCCGCCGTCGCAAACAGCTTTTCCAGCGATGCTGTGACCTCCGCCACGCACGGAAACCAGAAGATCGTGTTCGCGGGCGAAACGGACGCACGCGATGACATCTCCAGCGCCGACGCAACGGGCAATCATCGCCGGCCGCCGATCAATGCTTGCGTTATGAATCGTGCGCGCCCCGTCATAGCCGGGATCGCCGGGAACGAGCAACGGTCCTCGTAGCGTGGTGCGCAGCTGGGAGAGGGCAGCTTCCCGAATCATCCTGCGACCTCCTATCAGTTGGTTGGAGACAGCCCTTTCGCCTGGACTCCAAGCGCAGCATAAAAATGCGCTCTCCTGATTGCGCTGTCAAGAGTCTTCGTAACGCAGTTCGGCGTGGCCTAGTTAGCCCCCCTGCCTAGGTTTCGTCCGGTCTGGCCTGTGCCGGCGAATCTCCTCCATCTTCTTTCTTAACTCTGCCTCCACGCCCTCCGCCGTAGGATGGTAGTAGCGCCGCCCGCGCAGGTTCTCCGGCAAACACTCCATGTCGGCCACCTTGCCTTCCGCGTCATGCGCGTACTGGTAGCCCGCGCCGTAGCCCTCGGCCTTCATCAAGCCGGTGGGCGCGTTGCGCAGATGCAGCGGCACCGGCGCCGCCGCGGTGCTTTCCACGTCTTGCAGCACGGCGCCATAGGCGGTGTACAGCGCGTTGGACTTGGGCGCCAGTGCCAGGTACACCACCGCCTGCGCCAGCGCCAGGTTGCCCTCGGGCATTCCGATGAAGTCCACGGCATCGCGCGCCGCCATGGTGAGACCGAGGGCCTGCGGGTCGGCGAGACCAACGTCTTCCACCGCCATGCGCACCACGCGCCGCGCAATGTAGAGCGGGTCTTCGCCTGCCTCCAGCATGCGGGCCAGCCAGTAGAGCGCGGCATCGGGATCGCTGTTGCGCACCGACTTGTGCAGCGCCGAAATCAGGTTGAAGTGTTCCTCGCCCTGCTTGTCGTAGAGCAGCACGCGCTTCTGCACCGCGTCCTGCACAATCGCATCCGTGATGACGGCTGCGCTGCCTGGAACCGCCGCTTCACGGGCCGCCGCGGCCGCCACTTCCAGCACGTTGTAGGCGGAGCGCGCATCGCCGCTGGCATAGGAGGCAATCTTCGCCAGCACCTGTTCGGAGGCCACCACCTCCATCGCGCCCAGTCCGCGCTCGCGATCGGCGAGTGCGCGCTTCAAGAGTGCGACCACCTGCTCCTCGCTGAGCGGCTTCAGGGTGTACACCCGGCACCGCGAGAGCAGCGCCGCAATCACCTCGAACGACGGGTTCTCGGTGGTGGCGCCGATCAGCCGGATGTTCCCGCGCTCCACGTGCGGCAGGAAGGCATCCTGTTGCGCCTTGTTGAAGCGGTGGATTTCGTCGATGAACACCAGCGTCCGCGTGCCGTACTGGCGGGCCTTCTCGGCATCGGCCATGACCTTCTTGATTTCGGCGATGCCCGTGAGCACGGCGGAAAATTCCAGGAACTCGGCGCGCGACATGCGCGCGATGATGTGGGCCAGCGTGGTTTTACCCGAGCCCGGCGGCCCCCAGAAAATGATCGAGCCCAGGTCGTCGCGCTCCATCTGCACGCGCAAGGGCTTGCCCGCCGCCAGAATGTGCTGCTGTCCGGCGAATTCGTCGAGCGTCTGCGGACGCATCCGGTCGGCCAGCGGCCGCGGGCCGGCTTGCGCGGACATTGCTTGTGCGAACAGACTCATGTGTTACCACGGAGACACGGAGGCACGGAGAATGACAAGGCTATTGAAGATACATCCTTCTTCGTGCCTCCGTGCCTCCGTGGTGAAAATCACCGCTTGCGTGACGCTTCGTACAGCAGAATGGAGGCTGCCACTGCGGCATTCAGCGAATCTACCTGGGGCGTCTGCGGAATCGCCACCACCTCCGCCATCTGCTTGAGGACGTCCTTGGGAAGTCCGGCGCTCTCGCTGCCCACGAAAATAGCCAGCGGGCCCGACAGGTCCGCCTGGTCCAGCCGTCCGCCGCGGTGCGACGACGAAGCCACCAGCCGTACTCCGCGCTCGCGCAGTTGCGGAATCACCTCCGCCAGCTTGGTGCGCAGCACGGGCAAGCGGAACAACGAGCCGGCGGCGGCGCGCACCGCCTTGGGATTCAGCGCGCTCACCGTCTGCTCGCCCAGCAGCACGCCGCTTGCGCCAAAAGCCTCGGCCGAACGCAGCATGGTGCCCAGGTTGCCCGGGTCCTGGATGCCGCAGGCCACCAGCAGCAGCGGCGGCTGGGGACGCAACGCGTCTTCCAGATCCAGGTCCTTCAGCTTCACCAGCGCGGCCACGCCTTGGGGCGATTCCGTGGCCACGGTGGCGACAAAAACGTCGTCGGAGAGTGCCAGAGTTTCCACCTGCGAACCGATTTGCGGCAGCAGGCGGCGGGCCGCGTCGTCGGCGGACTCGGCAAAGAACACGGCGCGGAAGCGCAGCCCGCTGCGGATGGCCTCTTCCACCATGCGCACGCTCTCGATGGCGCAATGCCCGCCGGCCACCAGCTCGCCACGCGCAAACGCGCGCCGCAGCTCCTTGAGCAGCGGATTCTGACGGCTGGCAATGCGACGCAGGCGAGGCGAGCTGGACGTCACGGCCGACATGATATGACAATTGAATCATGGAGCGATTGAATCATTGAATCATTGAGTCATTGAATCATTGGAAAAGGGCCAGACCTTAGCCGGGGGTTTGGGCATTGATTCAATGATTCAATCCCTCAATGATTCAATCGCTCAATCATTCAATGTCTTGCAGCCTCACCGCATCTGTGTTAGCTTTCGCGGATTCACCGCACCGCCGCTAAGAAAGGGGCCGCGCTTGCCCGCCGAGATCGTACGCATCAACAGCGAAAATCCGGAGCGCACGCTGATCGGCTACGTGGTCGAGCACTTGCGCAGCGGGCGCGTGCTGGGCATGCCCACGGACACCTTCTACGGCCTGGCTGCTGATCCCTTTAACCTGCGCGCGGTGGAACACATCTACCACATCAAGTCGCGCTCCAAGCACAAGCCGCTCTCGCTGCTCATTGAATCTGAAGAGCAGGCCGCGGAACTGGCCAAGTCGTTGCCGCCGGAGTTTTACATCCTGGCCACCAGGTACTGGCCCGGCCCGCTGACCATCATCGTGAAGGCGGCGTCGCGCCTGCCTCTGAAGGTGACGGCCAACACCGGCAACGTGGCCCTGCGCGTGCCCGCCGCCGAGATTCCCTTGGCGGTGGTGCGCGAGGCCGGCATCCCGGTCACGGCCACTTCCGCCAACGTCAGCGGCGGCGCGGAATGTACCACAGCCGAGGGCGTGCGGGAGCAACTGGGCGACAAGTTGCCAATCATCGTGGACGGCGGCCCTTCCCCGCGCACCGTGGCTTCCACCATCGTGGACCTCTCCGGCGACGCCGGGCCCTGGCGCGTGTTGCGCGAGGGCGCCATCCCCAGCCAGGAAATCGCCGCTCTCCTCAAGCAGGAATAGACGAGCAGGGATGAGTCCGGCCGCCACCGCCGCCAAACCTGGGAAGAGCTGGACCAAGCGCCTGCTGCTCACCGCTTTTCTCGCGGCAGCCGGCTTGGCTGGTTACATCAGCGCGCGCATCACCCAGGATTGGCAGCGCGACGAATCCCAGCCCTCCGATGTCATCGTGGTTTTCGGCGCGGCGGAGTACGCGGGACGTCCCTCACCCGTCTATCGAGCCCGTCTCGACCACGCCTACGACCTCTTTCAACGCGGCCTCGCACCCATGATCATCACTACCGGCGGCGCCGGCGACGATCCCCACTTCAGCGAAGGCGGCGTGGGCCGCGAATACCTGGCCAGCCGCGGCGTCCCCGAGCCCCGACTCATCGCCGAAACCCAGGGCGGCAGCACGGTGCAGTCGGCGGGACGTGTGGCGGTGATCATGAAGGCCAACGGTATGCGCACTTGCCTGGCAGTCAGCGACGGCTATCACATGTTCCGCATCAAGCAGATGCTGGGCAGCCACGGCGTGGTGGTCTACGGCGCGCCCCGTCCCGAATCGCGTCCGCTCACTCGCTTCGAGCGCGCCCGCATCACCCTGCGGGAAGTGCTGAGCTACACGCTGTGGAGGATGGGGGCCTCTTGATTTGGTAATTTGGTGATTGGGTAATTTGGTAATTGAGTCGCGAAGCGCTCAGTGACACGCAATCGGCAAGTCTCCAGTTTTCCAAATTACCAAATTACCAAATTACCCAATTACCAAATCCACCGCCTCTTTCATTTGACCAGAGCTAGGATTCTCACCGGCCCGCCCGAGCCTCCGGCGAGCTTGGCGGGAGCGGCTACCAGAATGGCGCCCGCTTCCGGCACGCGGCTCATGTCAGCGACGTTCTCCAGGTGGTACACGCTGCGCGCCGCCGTGTACCTGTGCACGGGATAGCTTTGCGACGGCCCGTAGTCGACGCTCAGCGTGTCAATGCCCAGGCCCACGATGCCGCGCCCTTCCACCAGAAACTTCGCGGCTTCCAGGGTAAAGCCGGGGAAGTGCATGGCGCCGGAGGCGTCGGCGTTGCGGTAGGTCTTCATGGAAGCTGCGCGTGAAGCCCATCCGGTGTGCGCCAGCACGATGGCGCCCGCGGGGATTTTCCCGTTGGCCTGCTCCCACAGCGCCACGTCGTCCACGGTGATCTGGTAGTCCGCTTTGGTCTGGATTTTCGGCGCCACGTTCAGCACCACCAGCGGTCCGATCAGGCGCTCCGGCGGGATCTGGTCCACGGTCCAACGGCCGGCGGCGAAGTGTGCGGGCGCGTCCATGTGGGTGGCGAAATGTTCCTGGGTGCAGATGGAGCGTGAGAAAAAGCCGTCGCGCTCCAGATCGCCCAGCGTCTTCGCCTCGAACGGCGACTTCTCCGAACCTTCCCAGTTGGGAAACTTTTCGCTGGCCGCATGCGTGAGGTCATAGACCAGGGTGTAGCCGGTCTGCGGCGGCGGAGCGGGCGGCGTGCGTTGCGCAAACAGCACCAGCGCAGCCGACGCGGCACACCCCAACATTAGCAATTGTATTTTCATAGCAACCTGGGTATTGGTTTCATTCAGTTAGAGCAACCAAAATTTATCTCGATGTTCATCTGAGCTTTCACCGCCTGTCCATTTTTCGAAGCAGGCGTGAATCTCCACTCCCTGACGGTCTCGACGGCCTCTTCGTCCAGGCCCAGTCCCAAACCGCGTTGCACCCGAACATCCTCCACCGTTCCATCCACACCGACCATTGCCCACAGCAGCACCATGCCATTTACCTTCGCTTTGCGGGCCTCCTTCGTACACTTCGGATCCCGCGCAGACGTCACGCTTGGAGGAACGATGGGTCCCTCGAGCAGAAACTTACGAGGGCTCCTAATCAATCCAGACGGTGCTGACTCGCTTGAACCACTGCTCTCTACCGTCGCCGGTGTGTACCCTGGCCCTCTTAACGGTCGCCCGCCGAGCTTGCCCGTGAGCTTGCCTTTCTCCAGCGACAGCACGCCGTTCACGAACACATACTCGATGCCCACAGAGGCGCGGTGCGGGTCCTCGAACGTGGCTACATCGCGGACCGTGGCCGAATCGAAGATGGTGACATCGGCAAAGTACCCAGGGCGCAGCAGGCCGCGCTCCGCCAGCTTCATGCGCTGTGCGGGCAGAGAAGTGAACTTGCGGATGGCTTCCTCCATCGGCAATACGCCTTCCTCGCGCACGTATCGCCCCAGGATGCGTGGGAAGGTTCCGTAGGCCCGCGGATGCGTCCTGGACTCCGCCAGCGGACCCGTGGGGCTGGCAGCAGAGGAGTCGTTGTTGACGGCGACCCAGGGCCGGCGCATGGCCAGGCGCACATCGTCTTCGTTCATCTCGAAATACACCGCGCCCACCTGGTCACGGCCGGCCAGCACCAGATCCAGCATGGCCTCCAGCGGGTCCTTCTTTTCCAGCGACGCAATCTCCGCCATGGTCTTGCCTTCGTATTTCTTGAGACCAGGTTCGGCGACGGATGCGATCAGGACGCCCTCCGGCCCCCGAACTCCAAGCCACGCGTTGTCGAAGTCGAAGCCCCGCAGGGTGAGGATGTCGTGGCGCATGGCCGCGCGCTGAATCGGATCACGAAGCCGCGCCAGAAAAGCCTCGGTGCCGCCGCTCTGATACTTGGGCGGGATGCACGCGCTCAGCGAAGTCGAGGAAGCGATGTAGGGATACTGGTCGGCCGTCACATCAAGACCCGAGGCCCGCGCCCGTTCGATCCGCTCCAGCACTTCCCCCATCCGTCCCCAGTTCTGCTTTCCCGCCGTCTTCAGATGCCAGATCTCGACCGGGAGTCCGGCTTCGCGGCCGATGCGGAAGGCCTCGTCCAGCGCTTCCAGGATGCCGTCGCTCTCATTGCGGATGTGCGACGCGTAGACGCCGCCATGCCGCGCTGCCACCCGCGCCAGCGCGATCAGCTCTTCGGTCGACGCGTAGGAGCCGGGAGCGTAGATCAGCGAACTGGAAACGCCCATCGCGCCCTGGAGCATGGCTTCCTCCACCAGGGTTTCCATGCGCCGGAGTTCTTCGCGGGTGGGAGCGCGGTTGTCATCGCCAATCACCATCCGCCGCACTTGGGCCGCGCCCACAAACGTTCCCAGATTGATGCCCGAGCCCTGCTTCTCCAAGCGAGCAAAGTACTGCTCGAGCGTACGCCAGTCCACGGGAATGCCCAGACGCTCCAGCCGCTCGATCTTGCGCGCTTCACGCGCCAGGCGGTCGTCGAGCGGCGCAATTGAGCTGCCTTCTCCCGTGATCTCGGTGGTGATCCCCTGGGTGAGCTTGCTGACCGCGCGATTGTCAATCAGCAGGCTCACCTCGGATTGCCCCAGCATGTCGATGAACCCCGGCGCCACCACCAGGCCGCGGGCGTCAATGGTGCGATGGGCGGTGGCGCCCGCCGGAACGCGGCCGACAAATACGATGCGGTCGCCACGAATGCCCACGTCGGCGTAAACCCAGGGATTGCCGCTGCCGTCCACCACCCGGCCGTTGCGGATGAGCACGTCGTACTGCTGGGCAAAGGCTGGCAGCAAAAACAGGGAGATTACAAGCAGGCAGGCGGCGGTTCTCATGACCCTCCAGGACAAATCCGCCTACGTTCAGGCGAAAAGCAAGACTACACATCACCCACCGCAAATCACAAACTACAAATTACAAATCACAAACGGAGCCGGGCAACCGCTGCCGCGCTCGCCGCAACCAACCATGCAGTCTCCGGCGCCGGGTTCGCGGATGCACGCCGCCTCCTGCGCCGGGTAGTGAACTGAGGCTGGCTGGCGCGGATTCCATGCTTCCCATTACAATACAGATACGGCGCCGGCTTGGCGCCGTGCCCGCATCGGAGGAGACCCGATTCGTACCCGCATGAAGTTGCAGCGCCCGGCCGGTCTTGCCGTCCTTCTGTTGTGCTCACTGGCGTGGACCAGTTGCGGCGACGTGTTTCGCCCCGTGGCCACGCCCACGTTTCCGCCCGGCGGCGATCCGGCAGCGCTCAAGCACGCCATCATCGTCAGCAGCAACGGCGCCGCCAACGGCAGTACGTATCACATCGACGTCTCCGGCGACACCAACACCATCATCCAGCCCGCCGGAATTACGCCGGTGCACGCCGCGTTGCTGGCCAACCAGGGCCGCACCTACGTGGCCAATTCGGCCAGCGACAGCGTTACCACCTACACCACTTTTCTGGAGGGCGGCCCCACGCGCACGCTCAGCTTGCCTCCCGGCTCGACGCCGGTGTTCGTGCACTCCACCCAGCTCACCAGCTTCTACGTCGCCAACTCGGGGACGGACCGCGTGGGTGTGATTTCCGTGGCCACTGATGTGCTCACCGCCGAGGTGCAGCTCCCCGTCGGCGCCATGCCCGTGGCCCTCGCCCAGACCCTGACCGGAGACAAGCTGTATTCCATCAATAGCGGCCTCGGCACCGTCACCGTGATCGCCACCGTGGACCGCTCCATCGTGAAACACGTTACCGTGGGCCCTATGCCGGTGTGGGCGGCCATCAGTTCCGATGGCGCGCGTCTCTACGTCCTCAACCAGGGTGACGGCACCGTGACGGTGATGGAAACTGTGACCGACACCGTGCTCAACACCGTCACCGTGGGTGCCGGACCCACCTTCCTGGTCTTCGATCCGCGGCTGCTGCGCGTGTACGTGGCCAACACCGGTGGGGGCAGCGTGAGCATCGTCAACGCCGACCGCAACTCGCCCAACTTCCTCGCCGTCACCACCGTTGCCGTGGGAGCCTCGCCGCGCTCGGTTACCGCACTGCCCGACGGATCCCGCGCCTACGTGGCCAACTTCGGCAGCAATACCGTCTCGGTGATCAACACCCTGAACAACACCGTCACCACCACCATCCCGGTCGGCGCCGCGCCGGTCTCCATCGGTTCGGCGCCCAACAGCTCGCGCGTCTACGTGGCCAACTCGGGCTCGAACAACACCTCCATCATCCAGACTTCCAACGACACCGTGCTGCTCAATGTGCTCGCGCCCAAGCGCGACTTCGCCTGTGTTGACCCCGCGCCCCCCGCAGTGCCTACCTGCACACGCCAGGATCCCCAGTTCCTGATCGTCACGCCGTAGCGCCGGCGTCCCCCTCGGCTGCTTTGTATCAGGGCACGGCTAGGTAGGTCGGGCCTTCAGGCCTGACTCGCGCAGCGACCGTGCCGAAAGAGTTAGTTTCCCGAGATTGTCATCTAGCGGCCTGCAAAGAAAAAAGGGGCGGGTCGAAGACCCGCCCCTGCACATTTGCGAGAGTTCCTGCTACAGACGAACTAGCCAGCCACCACGGCCTCGCGTTCGGTCTTGCGGCGGTGGTTGTGGTGCATGGCAATGTTCATGAAGACGCTGCCGCTGGGTGTGTCCAGGCACATCACCAGAGCTTCGGTGTCCTCGTTGCTGGAGGTGCCGCGCTCGGCGGAGTGCAGTTCTGGGGGAGAGATGTGGAAGCGGAAGCCGTCGTCATTGAGGCTGGTGACGGCGTTGCCGATAATCTGGTTGGCCAGTTCGAAAATGGTTTCCCGCACCAGTTCTGCGGACTCCTCCATGGGCTCACCCGCCAGCCGGCTGGCCACCGCGACCGCGGTGGAGGGCGCCAGGTCAAAGATCACGCGGCCTTCAACGTCGCCGCGGATGGTGATCATCGCGGCCACACCCTTGCGCCGGTAGGCTTCCTCTTCCATGCTCATGTCGCCGATCTTGGTGGAGCACTGCAACAGCTCCGACAGGACGGCGTCGCCGGCATTGATGAAGGGCTGGATCAGTTCCATCTTCATGCGGTCACCTCGGCGGCCACCGCATCCGTACCCAGCACGTACTTCACCACTTCGTAAAGGATCTCCGGTTTCACCGGCTTCTGCACGAAGTGCTTGGCGCCCTTTTGCAGCGCGGCCACCACGTTCTCCTGGTAGCCCACCGAGGAAACCATCACGATGCGGGCGTCGGGATGCTGATGCACGATGCGCTCCGTCGCCTCGATGCCTTCCATGTGCGGCATGGTGATGTCCATGAGCACCAAGTCGGGCTGGGTGCGGTCGTATTCACTGATGGCCTGGATGCCGTCGGTGGCTTCGCCGGCCACTTCTCCCCCGAACTGCTCCACCAGCTTGCCGATGTTCTTGCGCGCGAAGATGGAGTCGTCCACCACCAGGTAGCGAACCGGTTTGCCGTCTTTGCTGCGCCGCAATGCGTTGTAGTTTTCCATGTCTGTCGTCTCCTTAGGAACTTCCGAGTAAAACTTTGCCGGCGCGGGCGCGCTCGGGAGCGCACTGCGCCTGAAGTGTGTTGGCCAGGGCATGCAGCGAGACCACGCGCACGGCGTGGCCGCGGTCAATGGCCGCCTTGGGCATGCCGTTCACCGCGCAGGACTCGCCGTCCTGTGCGATGGTGAGGCCGCCCGCATTTTTCACCGCGCCCATGGCGTCGGCGCCGTCGTCACCCATGCCGGTCATCAGAACGGCGATGCCGTCGGGACCGAACTCGGCGGCCAGCGAGCGGAACAGCACGTCCACCGATGGACGGTGCCCGTTCACTTTCTCCTCGTCCGAGAGCACCACCATGTCGCCCAGCGGCATCCGCCGGATGCGCATGTGCCGGTTGCCCGGGCAGAGCAGCATCCGGCCGGCGTAAATCATGTCGCCCGACTTGGCTTCTTTGACTTTCAGAGCGCAGCACTCGTCCAGACGGCGCGCAAACATCTCCGTGAAGCCCTCGGGCATGTGTTGCACCACCACCAGGCCGGCCGGGAAGTCGCCCGGCAACTGCGACAACACATACTGCAGCGCGTTGGGCCCGCCGGTGGAAATGCCGATGGCCACGGTTCGTTCCGCCCGGATTCTGGCAATGGTGCGCGGCTTGGGCGCGCGCAGCGGCGGCAGCACGCTTTCCGCGCGGCCCCGGGGCACGCCCGTCTGGGCGGCAGTCTTGATCTTGGCAATCAGTTCGGCGGCAATCTCGTCCAGGCGGCTGCCGGTGGCATCCTTGGGCTTGGCCACGAAGTCGAACGCGCCCAGGGCCAGGGCTTTGAAGGTGGAGTTGGCGCCCTGCGTGCTGTGCGCGCTCACCACGATCACCGGAATCCGGTGCTTGCGAGTGATTTCACGCAGCGTCTCCATGCCGTCCTTGCGCGGCATTTCCAGGTCGAGCGTGATCACGTGCGGCCGCAGCTCTTCGATTTTCTTCAGGCCGAACTCGCCGTCCATGGCGGTTCCCACCACCTCGATGGAGGAGTCGCGCTCCAGCATCTGCGGGATCAGCTTGCGCATCAGCGCCGAATCATCCACCACCAGCACGCGCAGCGGTCCGTTCATGCCGTCACCTCCTCCCGCAGAGGAGTGCGCCCATGGCGTTCAATGACCGAAGCGATGTCCAGAATCAGCACCACGGTGCCATCGCCCAGAATGGAGGCGCCGCTCACCAGGTTGGTGGCCACCAGATGGTCGTCCAGGGCTTTGATCACCAGTTCTTCTTCCCGCACCAGCCGCTCCACTATCAATCCAAACTTGCGGTCGGCGATGGCCACTACGATCACAAAAAACTTGTCCGCGCGCGACCCTTCCCCGGCCGCCAGCTTGTCCAGGCGCACCATGGTCAGGACCTGGTCCCGTACCTTCATGACTTCGTGCTCGTCCACGCGGTGGATTTCCGACTCGCGCGCCCGCGTAATCTCCACCACCGAGGAGAGCGGCACCGCATAGGTGCGGCCGGTTACTCGGAACAGCAGCGCCTGGATGATGGCCACGGTCAGCGGCACTCGTAACTGGAAGCGCGTGCCCTGGCCGGGGGTGGTGACGATGGACACCGTGCCTTTCAGGCGCTCGGCCACGCTCTTCACCACGTCCATGCCCACGCCGCGCCCGGAAATTTCCGTCACCTGGTCGGCGGTGCTCAAGCCAGGATGAAAAATCAGATTCAAACCTTCGGCCTCGGTGAGGCGGGCAGCTTCCTCGGCGCCGATCACGCCTTTTTCGATGGCCTTGGCCAGCAGCCGGTTGCGGTCAATGCCGCGCCCATCGTCGGCCACTTCAATCACGATCTGGTTGCCCTGGTGATAGGCGTGCAGCCGCACCGTTCCCTGCGGATTCTTACCGGCCTGCAGCCGGACATCGCTGGACTCCAGCCCGTGGTCCACAGCGTTGCGTACCAGGTGCGCCAGGGGTTCGGAGAGCGCGTCCAGAATGCTCTTGTCGAGTTCGGTCTCCTGTCCGGAGACCACCAGTTCCACCTGCTTGCCGCGTGCTCGGGCTACATCGCGCAACAAACGAGGGAAGCGCCGGAACAGTTGTTCCACCGGCACCATGCGCACCCGCATCACCGACTTTTGCAGATCGTTGAGCACCCGTGCCTGGAAGGCCAGGGCATCGGTCAGCTTCACCCGCAAGGGGTCCTTGGGGAAGCGGCGCTCGAACTCGCTTACCGACTCGTGCAGCATGGACTTTCCGATCACCAGTTCGCCTACCAGGTTCAGTACGTCGTCAATGCGTTCGGCGTCCACGCGCAGGGTGTTGTCGGGTGCGGTGGCGTGCGCCTTGGCGGAAGATTTGTCAGACACCGCAGGTGCGGTTTCGGCACGCTCCACCGCCGCCGAGATAGCCGCGGCGTCGCGCAGCGCAGCGTTCAAGTTCTCCGACGCGGCGGGCGCTACACACGGTTCCACGCGCACGTGCGCCACCACGGTGGGAATGCTGCACCGGCGCAGGATCCATTCGGCCTCGCGGCTGCTGGCCACAGCGGCTTCGATGGCCGGCGCCGTCTCGCCGGGCTGCAGCGACTCCGGGCGAAACGCCAAAATGCTGCCCGCCTCCTCAAAAGCATTGCGCGCCAGTTGCACCGCCGCTCCCGAGATGGGGCAGTCGGGATCAATGGACAGGGCCACGTTGAATACCGGGCCGCGGCCGGCTGCGTCCGCGATCAGCATGCGTTCATACTCGTTCCAAACAAACTGTGGGGCAATCTCCGCCGCGGATGCCACGGGCGCGCTGGTCAGCCTGGCAATTCCCTTGCGCAGCCTTTCGGTCGAAGGCAGGTCGCGATGGTCGCGATACGCCGCCAGCATGCTGTCGAAGGCATCCACGGCGGTCAGCACCATTTCGGCGAGTGCTCCCGGCTCCACGGCTTCCAGGGAGAGCGCGTCTTCAAGTTGGTGGGCCAGTTCACTGAGCTCGCGGAATCCGCAGGCTGCCGAATCGCCTTTCAGCGTGTGCACCGCGCGCCGCACGCTGCGCAGCACCTCTGCATCCCCGGGACGCTTCTCCAGCTCCAGGCCCTCCTGGTTGAGCGTTTGCAGGATTTCCTGCGCGCTCGTGAAGAAGAGGTCCCGAAGCTCGCCCGCGCCGTCTGAGGAAAAGTTCACTACATCACCTCGATGCGCTGGTAGGCGGTGCCGTTATTCACGTGGATCATGCGGAACTTGTCGGTCAGACCGAACAGGCTCTCGGCATGGCCCACGAACAGGTAGCCTTCCGGATTCAAACAGCGATAGAACTTTTCAATCAGGCGCTTCTGCTCGGCCTCGTCAAAATAGATCATCACGTTGCGGCAGAAGATCACGTCGTTGCGCTGGGGCAGGAACTCGGTCTTCAGGTTGTGAAAGTCGAACTGCACCAGTTCTTTCAAAGTTTTCTTGATGGCGTAGCGTTCACCCAGCTTGTCGAAGTAGCGCAGGCGGTAGGCGTAGTCCACGGCCTCCATGTGGTTCTCCGCGTAGCAGCCCTCCTGGGCGGCGCGCAGCACCGAGTAATTGATGTCCGACGCCAGAACTTCCACCTTCCACGGCGGGGGAATGAGCGGCTTGGGGGAGGGCATCTCGAAGGGCAGCGGATTGCGCAGATAGTAGTAGGCCAGGGCGTCGGCCACCAGCATGGCCAGCGTGTAGGGTTCCTGCCCGGTGGAACAACCCGCGCTCCAGATGCGCAGGCTCCAGTCCCGCCGCTTCTGCTTGCGGCTCAGCAGCTCTTCCAGCGTGTTCTTGTGGAACAGGTCGATCTGCGGCCGGTTGCGGAAGAAGCTGGTTTCGTTCACCGTCAGGTTTTCCAGCAGCGCCGAAAGCTCGCTCTTGCCCTCGCGGCTGGTGAGCAGCCGGTAGTAGTCGTAGAAGGAAGGCAGCTGCGTAGCCCGCAGCCTCCGCTGGATGCGGTCGTTGAGAAAATGGGCGCGGCGCTCGTCAAAATACATGCCGCACTCCTGGTAGACCAGGGTCTGCAGCAGCTTCAGTTCTGCATCATTGACCGCGACCTCGGGGACGCTGGACATTGGCCTCTCACTTGGCTTCTGGCCCCGCGCGGCAGCCAGCCGCAGGGGATCGGGTTATGGGGCCGGCGCCGCCGCGTCCGTTCCGGCCGACTCGGCCGGCGGACGCAACTCGCCGCGTTGCAGGATGCGCATCAGGTCCACCAGGATAATCAACCGGCCTTTGTGCTTGGCCACCCCGGTGACGTAATTCAGCTCGGCATCAAAGACGCTGGGCGGCGGCTCCACATCCGAGGGCGGCACCTTGAGCACTTCCGACGCCGCATCCACCACCAGACCCACCATCCGTCCTTCTACTTCCGCCACCAGAATGCGATTCTTCTTGTGGGACTCCGCCGTGCGCGCGCCAAAGCGCTTACGCAGGTCCACGATGGAAACGATCTTGCCGCGCAGGTTGATCACGCCTTCCACGCAATTGGGAGCGTCGGGCACGGCCGTGATTTCCGGCACGCGCACGATCTCGCGGATCACCGCGATGGGTACTCCAAAGCTCTCCCGTCCCACCCGGAAGCCGACGATCTGAAGGTCCTTGGCCATGTATTCGACCCTTAGGAACGTGCGCTGGCGGCATAGCGCGCCGCTTCCGCTGGCAAAGGCCCCGCCTCCGCGCGGCGGCTGCTGCCGTGCCCGGTGCGGCCGTTGCTTTTTCCGCTTCCCAGGTCGAGAACGAAGCGGTCCATGGTGCCCAGCAGATGGCTGGACATCTTGGTCATCTGTTCGGCGGACGCCGCCAGCTCGGTGGCGCCCGACGTGGACCGTCCCACCAGCTCGCGCATTTTTTCCATGGCGCGCATCACTGCCTGGGCGCCGGTGGCCTGTTCCTCCACCGCGGAATTGATTTCGTGCGTAATTTCGTTCAGCCGCGTGGTGGCCCGGGCGATCTGCGTGGAGCCGTTTGACTGCTCGTGTGTGGCCGCGCCGATCTCCTGCGAGAACTTGAACACCTCGGTGACCACGCTGGAGATCTTCTTCAGCGCCTGGTTCAGGTCGGTGCCCATGGTCAGGCCTTCGTTGACCATGGCCGTGCTGGTGTCCATGTTGTCCACGGCCTTGCGCGCCTCCTTCTGGATGCTCTGAATGAGGTCGCTGATTTCCTTGGTGGACTGCGCCGACTTCTCCGCCAGCTTGCGCACTTCATCGGCCACCACGGCAAAGCCCAGGCCGTGCTCGCCGGCGCGCGCCGCTTCAATGGCAGCGTTGAGCGCCAGCAGGTTGGTCTGTTCGGCTAGGTCGTCAATCACTTCGACGATCTTGCCGATGTCGTCGGCGCGCTGCCCCAGCACCCCAATGATCTCCGCCGAAGACAGGATGGAGTGGTTGATGCGGGTCAGGCCCTGGGTGGTCTTCTCCATGGTGGCGATGCCGCTCTGCACTTCGTCGCGCGAGCGCTGCGAAATGTCCACCAGCGTCCGGGCAGTGTCCGCCACCCGCTGGATGGAGGCCACCATCTGGTCAATCGAGGCCGAAGTCTCGCTCACGTTGGAGGCCTGGGTCTGGGTGTTGCGCACCATGTTCTGCACGTTGATGCTCATCTCGTGCATGGTGCTGGTGACTTCATCAATCGCCGAGGCAGCCGTGACGCTGACTTTGGCGGAGTCTTCCGACGCACCCGCCACTTGCATGGCCCCGCTCGACACCTGGCTGGCTCCGTCCCGTACTTCCTTCACCATGCCGCGCAGATTGTCGGCCATGGAGGAGAAGGCGTGGGCCAGGGTGTCGCGTTCCGAGCGCGGCTTCACGCTGATGGTCAGGTCGCCGCCGGCGATGGCTTCGGAAACAGCTGCCATCTCCCGCAGGTAGGTGACCATGTTGTTGAAGGTTTGCGCCAGCTCGCCGATCTCGTCGTTGCGCTGGATGTCAACCGTGTGTTCCAGGTCGCCAGAATTGCCGATCTCCTGCGCCACACGGATCAGGTGCGAAAGCGGCTGGGTGATGGATTTGGCCGTGAAGTAGGCGATGCACGCGCCCGCCAGCAGCGCCAGCAGCGTGCCCGCGCCGGTGGCGATCCAGGTGAACGTGGAGGCGCGCCGGCTGGAGGTCCGCGACTCGTCCAGCGATTCGGTTACCGACTTGGATGCTTGGTCCAGCGGCTCGATGGACTTCCGCAACCACTCCGCAGGGTCCTGTTCCAGATAGAAGATTTGCAGATCGGCCACGGTGGCGTTGCCTTCGTCCACCTGCTTGCGTTTCTCAATCAGCGGCTTGGCGAAGCTTTCTTGCCATTGCGCTTCGGCCTCGCGCACACGGATGAAAGCCGCCCGCTGCTGCTCGGCACCACCCGCTTGCGACACCTGCCCCATCAGGTCGCGCAGCGTGGAAACGCCCGCGTTCAGGGCGCTCACTTCGCGGGTGTCGCCGCTTTGCAGATAGTTGGCCAGGTACAGCCGGTTCTGCATCATCTGGAAGCGCACCGCTTCCGCCTTGCGCAGGGCTTCCAGCGCCTGGGCGGCGGTGGCGCTGGAAGACTGCGTCCAGCGCACCGCCAGTATGTTCACCACGAAGAGGACCACCACGATCCCCAGGATGGAGCCAAAGCCCCAGTACAGTTTCTTGCCGATACTCATGGGAGACGCCTCTGCGGGCCGTTTCCGGCCTCGCGTTTAGTCGTTGCTGCTGTTGGTGAAGCGGAATTCCACGACGGTGCTGGTGGTTTCGCCGGCGGCTTCATACTTCCACTTCTTCAAAGCATCCACCGCGGCCTGAATCAGCAGCGGATGTCCGCCGACCACCTTGGTGTCGGTAACGTTGCCCGAAGGCGAGATGGTCGCTTCCACCTTCACCACTCCGGCGACGTTCATCTTCTTGGCCAGCGCCGGGAACACCGGGCTGACTCGGTTCACAACTTTCCGCGCATCCTGGGCCTGAGCCGGCCGAGGCAGGGCAACAGCCGTTGCCAGCAGGAGAGCGGCGACAATAGTCCGAATAATCCAGCTTTTCACTTAGCGTCTTCCTCCAGACGTAAGAATTTCAATGGAGGAGTATGCAAGCTCAGGGCCAGTCGCCGAAGGTCAACGAATTTGACCGCTTAAGCCTCTTGTTTTGTCAGGCTTAGACCTAATGCTCAGTGCGGCTTAGAGTGTGTGTTTACTAGCCTGATTCGTCTCAGGTTAGGACGCTTCCCAGGACTGCTTCTCACCCTGAGACGCCCCCTACGCGCCAGCCTTCTATTGATTGCTCATCACGGCACTGGCCTCCTGAATTCCCTTGACTCAAAATGAGATTGAGGATTACCGTGGAGGAAAGGTAATGGTGTCATGGCGTTAGCCTCCTCCAAGCCCAGGGAAACGTTGCGGAATGGAAAGCGGTCTGTCACCCCTCCCGACCACTCCCTTAGCAGCCTGATGGCCCTCAGCGCCGAGCTGGCTGCCGGAACCGATCCAGAGACGGCTCTGGCCGGCCTGGTGGTACGCGCCGCGGATGGGCTTGGTTTCGGGCGCTGCTTTATCGCGCTCCGCGAGGGCGACGTATGCCGTGTCCGCTGGGCCGCCGAAGCCGGGGCCAGCCGCCCGCTTCAGCTCGAACTGCGCGCGCGGATTACGCAGCGCGTATTCGCCTCCCGCCAGCCTTTCTGGACGGACGACGCTGCCCAGGCCCCCGACGCCGAGTTGTCTTCCTCCCAGTTCAGCGCACGGCAATATCTGCTGGTACCGCTCTTGGGGGTGGAAGGCGAGGTACTGGGGATGTTTGCCGTGCTGGATCGGCTGGACGGCGCCGGCATCACGGAAGAAGACGTAAGCCGGGCAAAAGTGGTGGCCGCTCTGGCGTCCCTGGCCATCGAAGCCTGGCAGAACCTGCGGCTGGCGCGCCGTCATCAGGCTCACTCCGAGCACCTCACCACGCTGGCCCACGAACTGAGTTCCTCGTTCCGCCAGCCCGACTTCCTCAAGAACCTCACCGCCCGGATCGGAACTATGCTGGGCGCGCGGACCACCGTGCTGGCCCTGGCCCAGGGCCGGCAGTTGGAAGTGGCCAGTTATCACGGTTCCGCCGACGCTCCCGACCGCAGCCTGATGCGCCGCCTGAACTCTTCGCTGACCGATTTTGCCGCCAGCCGCCCACAGCCGCTGGCCAGTGCGCCCGCGGCGGATCTGCTGGGGGCAGCCATGGCTACCTCGCTGGGTTGGAACGACCTGAGCGTGACTCGTCTTTCCGGTCCGGAAAACGAGTTGCTGGGCCTGCTCTGCCTGGCCAATCGCGGCCAGGAGCTCACCGAACTGGAACGCGCCCTGCTGCAAGCCGTGGCCGGTCACGCGGCCGTGGCCCTGGACAATTCCCGCCTGTTTTCGCGCATCGAGCACTCCAGCCGCCAGTGGATGGAGATCTTCGACGCCATCACCGACTTCATCGTCGTGCACGACGAGACCCAGCGCGTCCTGCGTGTGAACCGGCCGCTGGCCGAGTTCATCGGCGTCCATCCTGCAGAGCTGGTCGGCGTGACCATGCGCGCGCTGGTCTCCATCGCCACTGAAGCCGGCCCTACGCCCTGTCCCTTCTGCCGCACCGGCCCCGACGCCGACGAGTTCCTGCATCCGGTGCTGGAGCGCACTTACCTGGTCTCCACGTCCCGCACTCAGGGAGCGTTTCACGAGGGCCAGCAGGTCATCCACGTGCTCAAGGACATCTCCGACCGTCGCGAAGCCGAGCGCCGCTACCAGGAACTGTTCGACAACATCCAGGAAGGACTCTTTTTCTCCACCCCCGAGGGCCGCTTCATCGAGGTCAACGACGCTCTGGTGCGCATGCTGGGCTACGCCAGCCGCGAAGAGCTGCTGCAGGCCAGCATCCCCGCCGATCTTCATCTTTCTCCCGACCAGCGGCGCCGCTTCGGCGACGCCATCGCCAAGGCCGGAGCCCTGCGTAACTTCGAGGAGACCCTGCGCCGCAAGGACGGCTCTCTCATCCACACCCTGCAGAACGCGGTGGCGGTGCGCGATCCCCAGGGACGCGTGGTGCAGTACCGCGGAGTCATCCTCGACATCACCGAGCTCAAGACCTTCCAGTCGGACTTGCAGCGCGAGCGCGACTTCAACAGCATGATCCTGAACAACACCCAGAGCATGATCCTGGTGGCCGACACCGCGGGCTACATCAGCTACGCCAACCGGCGCTGCTACGAAGCCGGCGGATACCGCGACGGCGAACTGCTGGGCCAGCCCCTGGACCGGTTCGTGGCCGCCGAGCGGCGCAGCGATCTGGCCACCGCGCTGAGCTCCACGCTGCGCGCCCAGCCGGTGCAAAATCTTGAGCTGCCCTTCCTGCGCGGCGACGGCAAGACCAGCCAGTTTTCCGTCAGCCTCAGCCTGATGCGCGATGAAGAGCGCAAGTCCAACAGCATTGTGGCCGTGATGACCGACGTTACCGACGCCGCCCTCCTGCAGGCCAAGCTGATGCACACCGAAAAGATGGCGGCGGTGGGACAACTGGTCTCCGGCGTGGCCCACGAAGTCAACAATCCCCTGACCGCCATCCTGGGCTTCGCGGATCTGCTGGTGGACCAGCCCGACATTCCCGAGTACGCGCGCCAGGACCTGCGCCTGGTGGTGCAGGAGGCGCAGCGCACCAAGATGATTGTGCAGAACCTGCTCAGCTTCGCGCGCCAGATGCCGCCCCATCGCAAACCGGTGCAGGTGAACTCGGTGTTGCGGCGTACTCTCCAGCTCCGCTCCTACGATTTCGCCAGCCACGGCGTGGACGTGGTCGAGGAACTGGGCGAGTCGCTGCCCGACATCGTCGGCGATTCCCACCAGCTCCAGCAGGTGTTCCTCAACATTCTCAACAATGCCTACGACGCCGTGCGCGAGACCGGACGCCGGGGCCGCATCGAGATCCAGTCCGGCCGCGAGAACGGCGCCGTGCTCGTCACTTTCCGCGACAACGGCAACGGCATCACCGCTCCCGACCGCATCTTCGATCCCTTCTTCACCACCAAGGAGGTGGGCAAAGGGACCGGCCTGGGTCTGAGCATCTGCTACGGCATCGTGCGCGAGCACGGCGGCGAGATCACCTGCGAGAACCGCCGCGACGCCAGCGGCGCCGTCTTCCGCGTTAAGCTTCCGCTGGCGCTCGAGCCCGCGCTGGCGGAAACCGCCAAAGCCTAGAAGGCTGCGGAATCATTCGGGCTCGGGTGGCGTGTCATTTTTTTAGAATTGTCATCCCCAGCGAGCCCGCCGCGGCGGGCGAGTCGAGGGATCTTGGTTTTGTTTCTTGAAGTTGCCCACGGCGTGAGCTGTGGGTCAAAGCATCGCCCTAAGTGAACACAACTGAATCCATCCTGGTGATCGAGGATGAGCCCTCGGTCATGGCGCTGGTGCGCAGCGCGCTGGAGCGTTGCGGCTACCAGGTGGTCCCCGCCAATTCCGGGGTGGACGGCTTGCGCCTGCTGGCCGCGGCCAGCTACCGTGGCGTCATCAGCGACATGCGCATGCCCGGCGGAGTCAGCGGCGCCGACGTCCATGCCTGGATCATGGCCAACCGCCCGGAGCTGGTGGCGCGGCTCATCTTTATTACCGGCGACGTAGTCAACGACGAAACCGCCGGCATGCTGGCCCGCACCGGCGTCCCTTACGTGGAGAAGCCGTTCCGCGTCAAGCACTTGATGGAGACCGTGCAGCAGGTCTTCGGGAAGCAGGCATGAGCACCGACTTCCGCATCCAGTTTCTGATCGTGGACGACCAGGCATCGATCCGCAAACTGTGCATCACCATCGGTGCCGCCCAGGGATTCGACTGCGCCGAAGCGGAGAGCGCCGAAGCCGCCCTCACCTACCTCGAGACTCACTCGCCGGACATCATCCTCAGCGACCTGAAGATGCCCCGAATGTCGGGACTCGACTTCCTCAAGCAGGTCAAGGCCATGCTGCCGCGCACCGAAATCGCCATCATGACCGGCTACGGTTCCATCGAAAGCGCCGTCCAGGCCATGAAGATGGGCGCCTACGACTACATCACCAAGCCTTTCCGCGTGGAGGAACTGAAGCTGGTGCTGCAGCGCATGGCGGAGAAAGTGCGCCTGGTGGCCGAGAACCAGTTCCTGCGCGAGCGCGTGAACGCGGAGATGGAGCTGCACGGTATCGTGGGCTCCTCCGCCAAGATCCAGGACGTGCTGCGCATGGTGGCCCGGCTCAAGGACACCCGCACTCCGGTGCTCATCACCGGCGAGAGCGGCACCGGCAAGGAGCTGGTGGCCCGCGCCATTCACTTCCGCGGCTCCCTCGCCGGCCGTTCGTTCGTCGCCGTGGACTGCGGCTCGCTGGTCCCCACCCTCATCGAGAGCGAACTCTTCGGTTACGAGAAGGGCGCCTTCACCGGCGCCATCAAGGCCAAGGACGGACTCTTCCAGGCCGCCAACGGCGGCACCATCTTCCTCGACGAGATCGGAGAGCTCCCCCTAGAACTGCAAGCCAAGCTGCTGCGCGTCCTGCAGGAGAAGGAAGTGCGGCCGGTGGGCAGCAACCAAAAGGTCAAGGTGGACGTGCGCGTCATCGCCGCCACCAACCGCGACCTCGAGTCCGCCTATCAGAACGGCACCTTCCGCAAAGACCTCTATTTCCGCCTCAACGTCGTCACCCTCCACCTGCCCTCGCTGCGCGACCGCAAGGTGGACATTCCCATGCTGGTGCAATGGTTCCTCGACCGCTTCAGCCCCGACCGCGAACTGCACATCACCGAGGACGCCATGCGCTGCCTGCTGCAGTACGAATGGCCGGGCAACGTGCGCGAGCTGGAAAACTGCATCGAGCGCGCCCTCGCCCTCGGCGACCACACCACCTTGGGCGTGGACGACCTCCCTCAGTCCCTGCGCACCGCCGTCGGCGGCTCGCTGGCGAACCACGGCCCCGCCTCCACCGCCACCGACCTGGAAGACATTGAGCGCCAGACCATCCTCCGCGTCTTCGATCAGGTGGGCGGCGATAAGTCTCTCGCCGGCAAAATGCTGGGCATCAGCCGCGCTACCCTCTACCGCAAACTCAAGCGCTACCAGATCAAGACCGACGAACCCGAGCCCGAGACGGAGTAGCGGCCCCTGACTACGCTAGGTGCCCCTCGTTCGCGCCGTGCACTTCGGCGCCAACGTGGGGCCACGGCGACTAGCTGAGACTGAACCCCGCTTGGCGGTGAGATTCTGTTTCAATCTGAGACTCCCCCAGCACCACACCCGCCAATACCAGTCGCGGTACACTTCACTGAAAACACAAGACTTAGACTCCTCCCCAGGTTCTGGTTCGGGTTTTGGCTCCCTTCGTGCATTAGCTGGAAACGTACATCTTCACCCATCGCAGCGTTCAAGCCGGCCCTCGACGGCAGGACGGAGTGAAGAGCACAAACTATTTCGTCAACCTGGTTTTCTCCCAGGGCCGTTCTCCCGGCCGCTGGTTGAGCATCCGGGCAGATGGGGGCCGAGTGTCGTTCAAGGGTGAGGTAGTGTCCGCATCGAGCGAAGGCTCGACGGTGAGCAAGCTGGCCGAGTCTTTCCCTGCGGCCACGCCGGTCAGCGTTCCGGTGCGTTTGCACGCCACTGACAACTCGGGCAACCAGTTCAGCCAGTCCACCCTCATTGAATTCTGCACCGCGCGCGAGGTGTTGTTTGCCGCCCCGGTGCCGCTCGAGTATCAGGAGCGGATTCTGCTGGAGAGCGCTTGCGGTTCTTTTGTTGCCGATGCATCCGTCGCCGCCATGCGGTGCGATAATAGCCGGCGGGCGGTGGCCGCTCGTCTGGAGCGCCGCGTCCCAGACTGGATCCTCCCCCAATGACCCGAATCGCACAGTCGAACGACCCCGCCGCCCAGTGGCGCGGGGCCCGGCAGATCTATCCCGTTTATGCTGAGTTGATGCGGCAGTTTGGCCTGGGCCTGGAGCCCTGCCGCGACCTGGAAAATCCCGCCGACCATTTCGAACCGGAAGTGCTGGAGCGCGTCGGGACATGGTTCGACGAAATGGACCAGAGCGTCCAGGTCCACGAGCTCCGCCAGTTCCTGCATAGCTCGGCGCTGGCTACCGAGCAGAACCTGCAATGGCTGATCGAGCGCCACCTGGGCAAGCCCGCGCACACCGATTCCGATCGCGACAAGGTGGACTTCCTGCTGGTGCAGTACTACGCGCATTGCGTCTCCCCGGAACTCAACGAGCGCGAAAGCGTGTTCGCGGGCGTGGCCGAGGTGCTCAAGCCGGTGCTGGGGGAAGTCTCCGGCCCCGCGCCCGATGAGCTCCGCCCGCTGGAGCTGGCCTTGCAGGTACTCGGCTGGTGCCGCAGCCTGGGCGACATGTTGGAGAACGGCGCGCTCGCACACGGACGCCGCATCAAGAGTTCCATCGGCGAGAAATACTTTGAGTCCGCGGCCCTGGTGGAGTTTGTGCGCTTCAACTTTTTCCTGCGCCGCGCCTTCTTTCGCCTGCTGCAGAGCGACCTGCACGCCATCCGTCGCGCCCTCGATGAGCTGGAAAAGAAGGGCCACAGCATCGTGGACTGCAGTCCAGCCGGCCTTGCTCCTGAGGCCTCGCTGGCCGCGCTCCGCCAGAAGTGCATGGACTGGAAGAAGCCGTTCCTGGCTTCCTACTCCTCAGGCCGTCTGCCTTTCGAAGAGATCGTCGCCGTGCGCCGCGCGGTGGAACTCGCGCTCACCCAGCCGCCGCTCCAGCCCAAACCGGCTGTTGTGGAAGCCGTGGCAGCTCCCCGGCCTGCGCCGCAGCCTGTTTCCGCGGCCCCTGCAGTGCCCGCGCCCGCTATCGAACTACCAGACACCATGCCGCAGGCTCTCGAAACTCCGGCCATGCCCCCAGCAGCAGCTATGCAAGCTTCGAAGACCAAGCCGCAACCCCGGGCGGAGAAGCCGGTTGTGGCCCAGCCGGTGGCTGTTCCCCCGCCGGTCGCCGCGGCCCCGGCCGCTCCCCCAGTCGCAAAACCGGTTGCCGCAAAGCCGCTAGCGCCGCCCAAGCCCGCTGCAGCATCGAAGCCGGCCGCAGCTGCGGCCTCGCCGGCCGCCGTGCCGGCGCCGGCGCACAAAGCGAAGGCGGCTGCAACCCATGGGCATGCGCCCTCCAAGCCGGCGCCGACGCACAAAGCGAAAGCGGTTGCAACCCACGGGCATGCGCCCTCCAAGCCGGCGGCTCCGCAGCCTGCCGACGTGCAGAGCTGCCTGGAAGCCATTGCCGAGCAGCTTTTCGCTTTCGCCGGCAAAGCCACATCGTCCGCCGCCAACGTGATAGTGGGCGAGACCAGGGTGGTGCTTTCTTCCTGGGAAGTGGAAGCTTTTGTTCGTGGCGGTGACGAAGTCAACGACGCCTTGCAGCGCGTGGTGTCCGCCCGCGCTTTACTTTTTGGGGCCGTGGAGAGCCGCAGACGTGGCGGCGATTCCGAAGGCCTGCCCGCAATTATCTCCCTGGCACAAACCGAAGCCGCACAAGCGCAGCAACAGATTGCAGGGGCCAAGAAGGCCCGCAATCTGGATGGCGCTGTCAACCTTGCGGCCACTACCAAGCGCCTGCTGGCGCTGATTGCGGAAGCGGAAGGCCTGGTGGCCGTACCGTCTGCCGCGGAGACCACCCATTGAAACAGGAAAACGTACTCATCGTCGCCGACGATCTCGAATTCGCACACACCATCATGGGGCGCTGGCAAAGCGAGCGCAACCTGCCGGCATTCACGCTGGTCAGCAGCGACTCCTTCCGCTCTGCCCCCATCACCGACTTTGACCTGGCCATCGCCGGACCGCTGCACGGCGACGGCGCCGCCATTCTCGACCGCTTGAGCGCGGGCCTCTCCCCTGTGATCGGCGTGGCTGCCGAGGGCAGCCGCCTGGTTGCACTCCGCGGACGGCATCCCCGTCTGCTCTGGCTGTGCCAGTACGACGGCTGGGTGGAACTGCTGGTGCTGCTCTGCCGCGAAGCTTTGCGGCGCTCGGAAGCGCAATTCCGGGCCCAGCGCGCCGAAGAAGAAGCCGTCGAGGGCCGCCGCCACGCCACCCTCGGCCGCTACATGCTGGAGATGCGTCACAGTTTGAGCAACGCCCTCACCTCCGTGCTCGGCCACTCCGAACTCATGCTCCTCGAACCTGGGGCCCTCACCGCTCCGCTGCGCGACCAGTTGGACACCATCCACAACATGGCTCTGCGCATTCACGAGGTCCTGCAACGATTCTCGTCTCTAGACAACGAAATGAAGTTTGCTGAGAAAAGGTCTCAAGGTGAGACGATTTGTCCCGGCGCTGTCCCCGCCTCAGCTCACTGAGAAAAGTAAAATCCTGGCCGTAACTGTCTTGATTCCCTGCAACTTAGAATTTTTCTGAGCTCACAGCCCCGAATCTAGGGGCTGTGGCTCCGGGATTGCAATGTCTCTCACTGGAGACTTGCTCCCCCGAGGCTTGCAGTTGACCAAAATTCTTATTGTTGACGACTCCCCCGCCGAACTTCGGCTGATCCAGAGCGTTCTTGATCAGGCCGGATACCGTTGCGTGGCCGTCCACGACCCCGGGCGCATCGAGCAGGCCATTGAAGCCGAGCGTCCCAATCTCATTCTTTTGGACGTGGTGATGCCCGCCCGCAACGGTTTCCAGGTGTGCCGCGAGCTCAAGAGCCACACCGCCTTCGGAAAAATCCCCGTAATCCTGGTGACCTCGAAGAGCACTCCCAGCGACAAGTTTTGGGGCCAGCAACAGGGCGCCGATGGATACGTGGTCAAACCCTTCACGAGCGCCGAACTGCTGGGCGCCATCCAGAGGCATGTTTAGACGAGCATGAACTACGACCAGGCCAACCCGAACGAAATGTGGCATCCCGACGTGTTGCTCACGGCCGAGGCCATGCCGGCTGAGGACGCCCCGGCCGTCGAGGAGCGCGAGCCTGAGCGCCAGTACTGCATCTTTCGCGCCGGCCGCGAGCGCTTCTGCCTGAGCGTGCTGGATGTGGAAGAAGTGGTGGAGTGGGGGCCGGTCACCCGGCTTCCCCTGGGACCTGCGTTCCTGTTGGGCATCTTCAACCTGCGCGGAACCATTGTTCCCGTGATTGATATCGCTTTCACCGAAGGCCGCCGGCCCGACCTCACACCCAAGCACGTGGTCGTGACCCGGATGCCGGGCGACGCCGATCGCGGCGACCTGCGTTTGGGATTGGCCGCGGACGAGGTCATTGGAACTTACACCACCTCCGATCCCTTGCTGGTGGACGAAGCTCCGCTGGGCGTGCCCCACTGCTGCGGCATGTTGCGGCAGGACGATCGTTTGGCTTTGGCGCTGGATCTGGGCCGCATCGCGGCCGCATTTCCCGTGCCTGTGATTTGAGAAACCACTGATTTTAGTCGCAACAAAAGTTTCGGCGGACCGGCCCGATTAGCCGGTCATTGAATGGAGGAAGTTATGAAAGGTCGGCTGAACTCAACTTTGACCATCCTGGTGGCGGTGAACGCGGCCGCGCTGATGGCCGTATTCTTCCTGGCGTTTGGCGCCGGGGCCCGCTCCGGCGCGTCCATCTTCGATTTCGCCAAGCTGGACTCCACCGCCGGCATGGAACTGGCGGGCGCATTCCTGGTCTGCTGCGGCATGGCCGGGTACCTGTGGTGGAAGCTCTCCAGTTCGGTCACCGAGCCGGTGGAGCGAATCACCGAGTTCGCCGAGCGGCTGGGCGCGGGCGACTATCGCGCCAAGACCACATGGGTCGCCGATGACGACTTCGCCTACATCGGGCAGAACTTCACCCGCGTGGCCGACAAGCTCTCCAAGGCCAACCTGAACCAGGAAGCCCAGGACGCGCTGCAGCGCAGCGTCACCGAGTTCCTCACCATCACCAGCCAGATTTCCCGCGGCGACCTTACCCTGCGCGGCAAGGTCACCAAAGATGCCCTGGGCAACGTGGTCGATTCGGTGAACTACATGCTCGACAACTTCACCAAGGTGCTGGAGCGGGTGCGCAACGCCGCCATCGACGTTTCTTCCAGCGCCAACGAGATCCTGGTGTCCTCGGAGCAGATGTCCAACGGCGCCACCCAGCAGGATCAGGAAATCACCAACACTTCGTCGGCCGTGGAAGAACTCACGGTTTCCATGAAGCAGGTGTCCAACAACGCCGTGGCCAGCGCCGAAGCCGCGCGCCGTGCCCTCGACGCCGCCGAGCAGGGTAACCGTGCGGTGCGCGACACCCTGGACGGCATGCAGCGCATCCGCCACTCGGTGCAGGCCACCGCCAAGAAGATCAAGTCTCTGGGCGATCGCTCGCTGGAAATCTCCGAGATCATCAACGTCATCAACGACATTACCGAGCAGACCAACCTGCTGGCCCTGAACGCGGCCATCGAAGCCGCGCGCGCCGGCGAAGCCGGCCGCGGGTTCGCTGTGGTCGCCGACGAAGTCCGCAAGCTGGCCGAGCACTCGCGCAGCGCCACCAAGGACATCGCTGCTCTCATCAAGGCCATCCAGGCGGAAACCAACGAAGCCGTGGTGGTCATGGAGGAGGGCACCAAGGAAGTGGAAGTCGGAGCCCGGCTGGCCGATCAGGCCGGCAAGGCCCTGGAAGCCATCTCCAGCGTGGTGCGGCAGTCCGCCGAACTGGTGCAGGAAATCTCGCTGGCTTCCAAGCAGCAAGTGCGCGGCACCGAAGGCGTGGCCAATGCCATGCAGATCATCTCCAACATCACCCGTCAGACTTCGCAGGGCGCTCGCCAGACGGCTCGCACCGTGGAGACCATGGTGAAGCTTTCCGAGCAGCTCAACGAAGGCTTGTCGCAGTTCCGCATCCACGGCGGGTCCAGCTCCAACGGATCCGGCCACAACGGTGCCAACGGCTTGCAACCGGAAATCGCCGGCGCCATGGTGCGCCGCTAGTCACGGGGCCGCCCCACCAGGCGGCCACGCATAGGAACCTTCCGCCGTGCAACCAGGACGACAGGATGAAACTGTGACCGGTCTGACCATTACCGAGCATGAGTTGTCGGAAGTGCAAGCGCTCATCGAGCGCCGCTCCGGCATCCTCTTCGACGCCTCCCGCGAGCGCTTCTTCTCCCTGCGCATTCGCGAGCACCTGGAGGCCAAGCGCCTGAGACGCGGCGCCGATCTGCTCCGGCTCGTCAGCTCCTCCAACGTGGAATACGACGCTCTGCTGGAGCGCCTGCTCACCCAGGAGACTTCGTTCTTCCGTTACCCCGCGGCATATGAAGTTCTGGAGAAGCGGGTGCTGCCCGAGCTGCGTGCCAAGAAGTTCTGGGACAATCCGCGCTCGCTGCGCATCTGGAGCGCAGGCTGCTCCACCGGCGAGGAACCCTACTCCATCGCCATCGCCGTCGCCGAGACCCTGGAACTCTCCGAAGCCTGGGACATCCGCCTCATGGCCACCGACATCAGCCGCGCCGCTCTGGCCCATGCCGAACGCGGCCTCTACGGGCGCCGCAGCTTCAGCGTCGGCCTCGACCGGCTGGAGACCCATTTCTCCCGTGTCGGCGACCAATACCTGGTCAGGCCCCGTCTTCGCAACCTCATCACCTTCGCGCCCATGAATCTGGCGCAGCCTGTGTACCTGGGACGCTTCGACGTCATCTTCTGCATGAACGTGATGATCTATTTCACCGAGGAACGCCGCGCCGCGCTCATCCAGCGCTTCCATGAGTGTCTGGAGCCGGGCGGCTACCTGTTCCTCGGGCACGCTGAGTTCGTGGCCCAGCTGCCGGTGAAGTTCGAAACCATCGTGCACCGCGACTCCATCATTTATCAGAAGCCAGCCGAGGCAGACCGCCTTCGTCCCCTCCCCGCCGCCACCGAGGCCATCCTGTGAGCCTGGCAAGTCAGGAATTCGTGGAAGTCTTCCTCACCGAGGCTTCCGACCATCTGCAGTTCCTGCGTGAGTATGCCGGGGTGCTGCAGGATCCCTACCCTTCGCCCGAAGTGATGGACCGCCTGTACGTGGCCGCCCACACCCTGGAAGGCGCATCCGCCATGTACGGCTACTCGCTCTTCTCCGAAGTAGCGGGCAAGCTTTCCCACATCTTCCAGTACGCCATGAACGCGACCATCGGGCCCGAGGCTTCGGGTCCGCTGGTGGAGTTCATCTCCGAAGGCGTGGCCGTGCTCGAGTCCGACCTGCTGTTCATCAGCAACAACAGCATCGAGGCCGCGGAAGACATTGCCGCTTTCAAAGAGCGCTATCCCTTCGCCTTCCAGGCGCCGGTCGAGGAAACTTCGCAGCCCCAGGCGGCGGCCGGCGAAGGCGCCCTCGAGCACCAGGAAACGCCGCAGTCCATTGCGCCCGCAGCTCCCGCAGTCATCGAAGAACTGCCGCCCGACGGCGACGTTTCCGGCGAGATCCTGGAGTTCTTCGTTCCCGAAGCCGAGGAACACCTGCAGGTGGTCACCGACTGCCTGCTCGCCCTGGAAGCCAATCCCAACGCGGAAGATGTCCATCGTCTGTTCCGTGCCATGCACACCGTGAAAGGCTCGGCAGCGCAGGTGGGCTTGCAACGCATCGCCCGCGTCGCGCACCGCGCCGAGGACCTGGTGGGGCGCCTGCGCGACGGCCAGCTCCGCCCCAGCGCCGAGATTGTGGACATATGCCTGGAGGCCGTGGACGCGCTCAAGAAATTCCTGTATCGCCAGTGGCCCGATGAAGACGCCATGAAGGCGGCGGTAAATCCGCTGCTGGCCCGCATCGCCCGCCTGGCGCCCGAAGAAGTTGAGTTTGTAGCGAGTGCGGAAACCCCCGCTGTCGCTGCCCCCGCTTCTGAAGAATTCGTTCCGGCTGAAATGCAGGCGTTCAGCGCCCAGCCGGTTGTTACCCCAAGTTTCCCGGCCGTTTCTCAGCCGGCGCTGGCGAGTGTTGCTCCTGCCGAGGCTGCTCTTGTGGCCGATGCTGCGGCTTCGGGAGAAGCCGCGGTCGAAGGTGAAGTCACGCTCGCCGGCAAAAAAGAACTGGCGGCCATGCCCCAGTCCAAGTCCGTCCGTATCGCCCTGGAGCGTTTGGACCGCATGATGAACGCGGTGGGCGAACTGGTCATCAACCGCACCCGCATGATGGGCCGCGTCGCCGAACTCGAACGTCTGGCCGATGTGCTCAACTTCTCCAAGGGCCGCATGTCGGAGAAAGTCTCTGAGTTCCAGGAGAAGCACGAGTTCAGCCGCCTCTCCGGACCCATGGCCCCGCCGGCTCGGTCTGCGCCCTCCAGCTACCCGGCTTTCGGATCTTCTTTCTCGGAATTTCCCTCCAGCGCCGATCCCGACTTCAGCGAGCTGGAGATGGACCGCTACGACGACTTCAACATCCTCTCGCGCTCGCTCACCGAAATTTCCGCCGACATCACCGAGGTGCTCACCCAGCTCGGCGGCTTCGTGCGCCGCGTGGATTCCGACATTGACGAGTTCAGCAAGCTCGCCCACCGCCTGCAGGACGAAATCACCCAGGCCCGCATGGTGCCCATCGGCAACCTCTACACCCGCATCTCGCGCACCGCGCGCGATGCCGCCAAGGCCTCCGGCAAGCCGGTCGAGCTCACCCTGGCGGGTGCGGAAACCGAGCTCGATAACAACATCATCCAGCAGATTTCCGATCCCCTCATCCACCTGGTGCGCAACGCCGTGGCCCACGGACTGGAAAAGACCGAAGACCGCGCCCAGGCCGGAAAGAGCAGTCAGGGCAACGTGGCCGTCCGCGCTTACCATCGCGGCAACCACATCTACATCGAGGTCGAGGACGACGGGCGCGGCATTGACTATGCCCGGGTGCGCAACACCGCCATCGAAGCCGGACTGGTCGCGCCCGAGGATGCCGGCCGCCTCAGCGATCGCGACCTGCTCGAGTTCCTGTTCCATCCCGGCTTCTCCACCGCGACCAAGAAAACAGAACTCGCCGGGCGCGGCGTCGGGCTGGACGTGGTGCGCGCCAACCTCGCGTCTCTGAACGGTGAAGTGGACATCGAAACCGAACTGGGCAAGGGCACCCGCTTTATCCTCAAGGTGCCGCTCACCCTCATCATTTCTCAGGCGCTGTTCGTGCGCTGCGGTACCTCCACCATGGCCCTGCCGCTCGCCTGCGTGGAGGAGATCCGCCGCCTCCGGCAGACGGAAATCGAGGAAGTAGGCGGAAAGCTGCTCACTCGCGTGCGCGGTGCTGTCACAGAAGTCCTTCGCCTCGACGCGCAGCTCGGCCTGGATCCAGTGGAGCCGGTCAACGGCTGGTACCGCATGGTGATCGTGAACCTGTCCGGCCGCCACGTCGGACTGCTGGTCGAGGAAGTGCTGGGCAAGGACGAAATCGTAATCAAGGGCCTGGGCGACTATTTGCGCAACGTGAAGTTGTTCCCCGGCGCCACCATTGCCCCCAACGGCGCCCTGATCCTGTTGATTGACGTGAACCGCCTGGTGGCCGGCGAGTCCATCGAGCGCCGTCCGCTCATGGCCGCCGGCGCCGCCCGTGTGTTCGCCCCCGGAGCGGCTGCTGTGGCCGCAGGCGCCATTCCCGCCGCCGCCGTGGCAGCGGTCCCCGCGGAGAAGGTGGTGGTGCTGGCCGATGATTCCATCAGCGTACGCAAGTTCGTGGGTCGCATGCTGGAGAAAGCAGGCTACCGCGTACGGCTTGCGTCCGATGGACTCGAGGCGCTCGAGATCGTCACCCAAAATCGCTGCGATTTACTGGTGACCGATCTCGAGATGCCTCGTACCAACGGATACGAACTCATGGCGCATCTGCGCCAGGACCCGGCCTCGCGCGCTCTTCCCGTGATGGTGGTTACGTCGCGCGCCGGCGCCAAGCACCGCGAGCGCGCCCTGAAGGAAGGCGCTTCCGCGTTCATGACCAAGCCGGTGCAGGAAGACATGTTCATGGCCGCCATCGCCGACCTCATCGGTCCGGCCCTGGCGCCCGCAGCAGAAAATCTGGTGGAGACGGTTACCTAACGAGATGGAACTGGGCAAACGAATTCGCGTCCTGATTGCCGACGACTCGGCCTTCATGCGCAAGGTGCTGCACAGCATCTTTGCGGCGGACCCGCAGCTCGAGGTGGTGGGCGAGGCCCGTGACGGCCGCGACGCCGTCCTCCAGGCCGAGGCCCTCAAGCCCGACGTCATCACCATGGACATCAACATGCCCGTGATGGATGGACTGCAGGCCACCGAGGCCATCATGTCTACCAATCCCAAGTCCATCCTCATCGTCAGCTCCGAGTCGCGGGAGGGCGCCGACATTACCCTGAAAGCTCTCGAACTGGGCGCCATCGACTTCGTCCCCAAGCCCTCCAGCGGCGTGGACCTCGACATGAACAGCGTGCGCGAGGACCTGTGCCGCAAGCTGAAGATGGCCGCCAAGGTCCGCGTGGTGCGCACCGCCACCCGCTCCCGGCTGGGACAGGAAATCGCCGGCTCCACGCCTCGCGTCGAGCCCGGCCAGGCGCCCCTGCCGCGCTCCGCCGCTCCGCCATCCCTGGCTCCGGCTGTGGCCACCGGACGCTTTCGCGAAGCCATGTCCGCTTCCAACGGCAAATTTCCCATCGTGGTCCTGGCCGCCTCCACCGGAGGGCCTGCCACTCTGCTCAAGCTTTTGCCCGCGTTTCCCAAGGATTTCCCGGGAGCCGTGATCATCGCCCAGCACATGCCGGGCACCTTCACCGCGCAGTTCAGCCATCAGCTGGGCGAAGTCACACCCATGAAAGTGAAGGAAGCCGAAGCCGGCGAAATCGTTCAAGCGGGCACCGCGTACGTGTGCCCGGGCTCGCATCACCTGCGCCTCTCGCCCACCGGCCGCATCTCGCTCGACGACGGCCCGCGCATTTCCGGGTACAAGCCCTGCGCCGACCTCACCCTGGAAACCGTGGCTGCCTTCGCCGGCCCCCTGACCGTGGGCGTGGTGCTCACCGGCATGGGCAACGACGGCTCCCGCGGCGTGCAGGCGGTGCGCGCGGCCGGCGGCAAGGTGATTGCCCAGGACGAAGCCTCTTCCGTGATCTTCGGCATGCCCGCCGAGGCCATCAAGACCGGCGCCGTCGACCAGGTGCTCGCCCTCGACAACATCTACGCCGCCATCGAAAAACGCGTGCTCTTCGTCTTCGGCGCGCAGAAGGTGGGTGCGCTATGAGAGTCGGAAAGCTGGCGGTCCGCAGGACGGGCAGCACCCGCCGCAGCGAAGCCGTGATTCTGTTTGCCGTGGCTTCCACCACCTTCGCCATCTCCGCCGCCGCCGTGGAGGAAATCCGCAGCGCTGCCGGGCTCCGCCCGCTGGCCTGCGACGCCGCGCACGGCAGCCTGGCCAAGGTCCGCCACAGCCTCCGCCGGGGCCGCAAGGATTTCCTGGTGGTAGACGCCGCCGCCCACTTCCACACCCCGCTGGCCCCACCCACGCGCCTGCTGATGTTGCGCAACTCTCGCGTGGCAGTCGCCGTCGAGAGCATCGATCGCATGTCGGAAATCCATGCCCTCTACCCGCTGCCCGCCGCTTTTCGCGGCGACGAGCGCCGCTGGTACCGCGGTCTGGCCCTGGTTGCCGGCCGCATCGTGCCGGTCGTGGACCCGGAAGTGTTTCTCACGCGCGCCCAGCAGATGGTGGTGCTGGCCAGCGCCGCCGCTTCCCACGAACTCACCGGAGCGGTTTCCTCATGAAGGCTGCCGGCGCCAATTCGTTTGTGCTCTTCCCGCTGGGCAAGAAGCGTTTCGCCATGCCCGCGGACCGCGTCACCGAGCTGGCGCGCCCCGACATTCTGCACTCGTTTCCCCAGACCACCTGGCTGATGGCGGGAGTGCTGCTGCGCCGCGGACGCATCGTTCCGGTCTGCGACGTCGCCCAGGTGCTCATCGGGCCCAGCGCCCCTTCGCGCCGCTTCTATCTCATCGCCACCCGTCGCTTCGCCGGCGTGGCGGAAAGCACCGCCATTCCCGTGTCCGGCGAATGCGAGCTGGTGCGTACCGAAATGATCCCGCCCACGGGCAAGCTCCCGCACTACGTTTGCGGATTGCTGCCCCTGGAAAAGGAAATCATCGAGGTCCTCGACCTCGACCTGCTGGCCGCCGGGGAGGTCACGCCATGAGTACTCAGCCCGTGCAGGTTCCCAAGCTGCTGTTGATTGACGCCAACGTCTTCTTCGCCAAACGGCTGGGAGACGCGCTCAAGAGTGAAGGCTTTGAAGTGGTGCACAGCACCCAGTCGTCCTACGCCCTGACCATGCTGGAGTGGGACATGCCCACGGCCATCCTGTGCTCCACCAATCTGCGCGAGTTGCCCGCGTTCGAAATTCCGCCCATCGTGCACGCCGACTCCAAGACCGCGCACATCCCCATCATCGCCATGGGCGACGGCGGCGATCAAGCGCTCATGGCTGCCTACCGTGCCGGCTGTGCCGACTACGTGGACCGCCGCCTGGGCCCGGACAGCATCGCCGCCCACGTGCGCGCCTTCCTGCGCAGCCAAAACGAGGGCTTCCAGCCCACGCAAATGCTGGGCAGCAACGAGACCGCGTTGAGCGGCAGCCTCACCCACCTGGATCTTCCGGGCGTGGTGCAAATGCTGGTGCATTCCCGTCAGGCGGGGGCGCTGCACGTCAACACCGGCTCCATCGACGGCCTCATCTTCTTCGAGACCGGCGATCTCACTCACGCTGAAAGCGGCGAGCTGGCCGGCGACGACGCCGTGGTCCACATCATCAAGAACTGCAATGGCGCCGCCGCCGGCGTCTACAAATTTGTCCCCGGGGCCACCGCCACCACCCGCACTGTGCTGCGGTCGGCAACCGACCTCATGCTCGACGCTCTTCGTGAAGTCGACGAAGGCGAGCAGGAACAGAACCAAGGAGAATCGCAATGAGCGACACCACCCATAACCCGGCGGCTACGCCCACCGTCTTCTTCATTGACGACAGCGCCACCATGCGCGAAGTCATCAAGGTCGCCTTCCGCCGCGAAAACATGCAAGTCGTCGCCTGTCACGACGCCGCCAGCGCCTTCGCCCTAATCGAGCAGAACGCTCCCGACGTGGTCATTACCGACGTCATCATGCCCGACAAGGACGGCTACGAAGTCTGCCAGTTCATCAAGCAGCATCCGCGGTTCAGCCGCACGCCCGTGATTCTGATGTCGGGCGTGGTCAACAAATCCGTGGCCGACAAGGCCTTCGCCGTCAAGGCCGACGAACTGGTGCGCAAGCCCTTCCAGCCCCAGGATCTGATCGCGCGCGTGAAGCACCTGCTGCATCCCGACGGCAATGGCGCTCCCGCAGGAAACGGACACGCGCCCGCCGCGGCGCCTGCGCCCCTGGCCCAGGCCGCCGCCGCATTGAGCAGCATCTTCGCCGCGTCCAGCGCGCCGGCCGGGCGTCCTTTCACCGGCGCACCGCCGGCCAATGCCTCGCGACCGGCAGCCCCTGCGGCCCCGGCCATCAGCATCGCGACATCGGCCGACGGCGCGCGCATGCGCATCGACATTCTGCGGCTCGAAGGATTGGTCAGGAAATTGCAAGCAGAATTGGAAGCCGAGCGCGAGTACTCCCGCGTTCTGGAAGCACACTTCAAGACGCTGCAGGGAGTTGGCTAGAGAGATTTCGTTTCACGGTCGTCGCTACCGTAGAGACGTTGCTTGGCAACGTCTCCTGTGGCTCGACAAAGTTTGCGTCCGTCACTCGGGGAGGAGAGACGGCGTGAAGCGGCGCTCCGGTGGAGCCGGGGCGCCGTCATAAAGATTGATGCTGGAGACTGTGTGGGCACGGGTCTTTGACCCGTGCCGCCCGGCCCATAAAGCGGGCCTACACAGCCTGGCTCAGCAGCTTTGCGTCGTCTAACCTCGGGGGAGGAGCGGCGCAAAATAGGGGCGACTCCGTTGCAATCGGGGCGCCCCTTGTTATTGTTTGCCATTCCGAGGCCGCGAGGGCGGCCGAGGAAACCCTAGAGGCCGCCGTTTCGCCTGAGTCACACCGCTACCCATTCGTGGCCATAGGGTTTCCTCGTTCGCTCGGAGCAAGGAGAACGCCAAGACCTCACGTAAACAAGAACTCCTTCGTCCGCAAATCTCGTATCGTGTCCCGCAGCTTGGCCGCCTTCTCGAACTCAAACTTCTTGGCCGCCTCGCGCATTTCCGTTTCCAGCCGCACCACGTAGGCGCCGAGATCTTCCTGGTTGCGGAACTCGGGAATGTCCTTCAGGTCGAGCGGCACGTCGGAATAGTCGGCCTCGACAATCGCCGCCAGCGCCATGTCCACCGGCCGCACGATGGACGCCGGTGTAATCCCGTTGGCTTCGTTGTAGGCGTGCTGCAGGGCGCGGCGGCGGTCGGTTTCGTCCATGGCTCGCCGCATGGAATCGGTGACCCGGTCGGCATACAGAATCGCGCGCGCGTTCAAATTGCGCGAGCAGCGCCCCATGGTTTGGATGAGCGACCCTGCCGAGCGCAGGAAGCCCTCTTTGTCGGCGTCGAGGATGGCCACCAGAGACACTTCCGGCAGGTCCAGTCCTTCGCGCAGCAGGTTGATGCCGATGAGCACGTCGAACTCTCCGCGCCGCAAGTCGCGCAGGATCTTCACCCGCTCCAGGGTCTCGATCTCCGAGTGCAGATAGCGGCAGCGCACGCCCACCTCGCTGTAATACTCGGCCAGGTCTTCGGCCATGCGCTTGGTGAGCGTGGTCACCAGCACGCGCTCGTTCTTCTGGGCGCGCTCCCGGATCTCGGCCAACAGGTCGTCAATCTGGCCCTTCACCGCGCGCACTTCCACTTCCGGATCCACCAGCCCCGTGGGCCGGATGATCTGCTCCACCACCACGCCCGCCGCCTTAGTCAGTTCATACGGCCCGGGCGTGGCCGAAACGTAGACCGCCTGGTTCACGCGGTGCTCGAACTCTTCAAACGTCAGCGGACGATTGTCCAGCGCCGAGGGCAGGCGGAAGCCGTACTCCACCAGGGTTTGCTTGCGTGAGCGGTCGCCGTGATACATGGCGTGCAGTTGCGGCACCGTCTGGTGCGACTCGTCCAGAAACATCAGGAAGTCGCGAGGCACGTAGTCGAGCAGCGTGGGCGGCGCCTCGCCCGGCAGCCGTCCGGAAAAATGTCGCGAGTAATTCTCGATGCCGTGGCAGTAGCCCACTTCTTTGATCATCTCCACGTCAAAGCGCGTGCGCTGATGCACCCGCTGCGACTCGACGAGCCGTCCCTGGCGCTCCAGCTCCTTTTCCCACCACGCCAGCTCCGCCAGAATGGACTCCACCGCTCCGTCGCGCGTCTCCTTCGACATCACGTAATGACTTTTGGGATAAATGGGGAGACGCGCGTACTTCTGCTTCACCGTGCCGAACAGCGGATCAATCTGCGAGAGCGCTTCAATCTCGTCGCCCCACAGCTCGATGCGGTAGGCCATGTCGTCGTAGGTGGGGTAGACCTCGATCACGTCGCCGCGCACTCGAAACGTCCCGCGGCGAAAGTCCATGTCGTTGCGCTGGTAGAGGATCTCCACCAGCCGCCGGAGGATGTCCTCGCGCTTGATCTTCTGCCCCTTCTCCAGGAACATCATCATTCCGTAGTAGGCGTCGGGCGAACCCAGGCCGTAGATGCAGCTCACCGAGGCGACGATCAGGCAGTCGCGCCGCTCGAACAACGACCGCGTCGCCGACAGCCGCAGCTTGTCCAACTCGTCGTTGATGGTGGCTTCCTTCTCGATGTAAATGTCGCCTGCGGGGACGTAGGCTTCCGGCTGGTAGTAGTCGTAGTAGGAGACAAAATATTCCACCGCGTTCTGGGGAAAAAAGCTCTTGAACTCGTGGTAGAGCTGCGCCGCCAGCGTCTTGTTGTGCACCAGCACCAGCGTCGGCCGGTTGACGTGCTCCACCAGCTTGGCCATGGTGTAGGTCTTGCCCGAGCCGGTCACTCCCAGCAGCACCTGATGTTTCTCGGCCGCGCCCAGCCCGCGCAACAGCGCATCAATGGCCTGTCCCTGGTCGCCCTGCGGTTTGTAGTCGGAGATGAGCTTGAAGTCCATGTGAGTACAGAGTACCGAGTCGCGAGTTGCACGTACAGAGCGCAGGCAGCCCGCTCACTCCTCCTGCCGCCACGCGTCTGATACCGTGGAGACCCCGAAGTCGCGGAGGAGCCGTCCATGTCTCGCGCCGTCTTTGCTGCCGTTCTCATGAGCCTGCTGCTGGGCTCGAGCGCCGCCGCGCAGCAGGCGATGTTTGTTCCCGCTCCCGGTTCGCCGGTCGCTGTCGGCGGAGAGCCTGTGGATCTAGTGCTTGCCGATGTGGACGGCAACCAGACTCTCGACATCGTCGCCGCCAGCTCCGCCGGGCTCAGCGTGCTGTTGGGAGACGGTCGCGGCAGCTTTCGCAAAACTGCCGGGTCGCCTTTTGCTGCCGGGCCTTCGCCGCACCTGGTGGCCGCGGGCGACCTGAACGGCGACCGCAAGATGGATCTCGCCGCCACCAGCCACGACAGCAACGATGTTTACGTTCTGTTGGGTGCGGGCGATGGCAGCTTTCGCCCGGCGCCCGGGTCTCCATTTCCGGCCTTCGCCAACGTCAAGCCCCACAACCACGGGCTGGCTCTGGTTGACGTCAACGCTGACGGCCGGCTCGACATCACCGCCGGTCACCAGGATGCCGGGCGCATTGCAGTGCTGCTGAATGACGGCCGCGGAGGATTCGCGCCCGCACCAGGCTCGCCTGTGTCGGTGGGACGGACGCCCTACCCACACGCTTTCGCCGACCTGAACCAAGATGGAAAGCTGGATCTGGCTGTGCCTGACGTTCGCGGCAACGCCCTCACCGTGATGCTGGGAAACGGCCGCGGTCGCTTTCTGCCGGCTCCGGGTTCACCCATTCGCACTCTGCCACGGCCGTTCTTTGTGCTCCTCGACGATTTCAACGCCGACCGCATTCTGGACCTCGCAGCCTCCCACGACGACATCAGCCTCGTCGCCATCCTGCTGGGCGACGGCAAGGGCAGCTTCCAGCCAGCGCCCAGGTCGCCTGTCGATGCAGGCCGCCTGGGTTGGAAGATGGTCTCCGGAGACCTGAACCGCGATGGGCATCGAGACCTGGCGCTCGCCGGTGGCGGTGTGATGCTGCTCTTGGGGGACGGGAAGGGCAGCTTTTCCCTGGCTCCTGCCTCCGCCTCGGTCACCAGCCAGACCAGCGGCTGGACGCTCGCCTTGGGCGACGTGAACCGCGACGGCAAGCTGGACCTGATCGCTCCGGGCTCGCCCCAAGGCAGCGTCGCCGTTCTGCTGGGACGTGACTACTTCCTCCGCTGCCCCGCCAGTCCCGCTGCCGAACCCGCGCGCATCCACCCGCGTGCGCCGCGGGTCATGGGAGTCCATGGATGGCCAGCCTGCTCGATTACGGAGGCCTTTTGTGCTTGCTTGGTTGCGGAACCGCAGTCTTCCTGCTCCCCACCAGCGCTAGCCACTTGCGCAGGCTGCGGGTCACGTCTTCCACCACCACGCCAAAGTCCAATCCTCGCCGCTCCGCCGGAAACAGGTTGGCCAGTTCCGTGCGCAGCCGCGCGGGGCTGTGGCCTTCCAGGTCGCGCAGAGCGCGCTGCAGCGCCTTCTCCGGATTCGCTGGCTCGGCGGCCGCTGCCCGGTAGTATCGCATCTTCTTTTGGAACAGGGCAGGATCGAACTCCACGCCCTGCTGCACCAGCCAATACACGTCGTAGATATCACGCGCCGCGCGCCGCATCACCAGGGCCCGGACCTTTTCCGCCAGCAGTTCCGCATCGCTGAGGCGTGCGATCAGCACCGGATCCAGACCGGCAGGATGGGCGATGCGGGCCGTACTGATCACTGCCGGGGCCCGCAATGCGCGCTCGCGCCGCGACACTTCCACCTCCAGCCGGAGCGGCTGCAACAGGCCGGGGACACCGAAGCGGTACAGCGCCCGCACCGACTGCGGCCGCGACCTGTCCACGCGAGTGCTGGTCAGGAACGGCAATCCCTCACCCGCCGCCTCCAGAATGCGCGTCAGGCGGGCCAGGGTGACGCGCGCGCCGCGAGCAAGCGTGGCATCCAGGTCGCGCGAGAAGCGTTCGCTGCCCTCCAGGCGCAATACCGTGCCCCCCTTCCACACCAGACTTCCGCGGAGTTCCTGCTGCAAGCGGCGCAGGAGTTCGGCGGCATAGACCTCGGTCACCGTGAGTTGCGGGTCCACGTTCATGCGCCGGGCCCGCTCCTGCGCGCGGCCAATGGCTTCCGCGATCATCCTGCAAACCTTTCCCGGGCCACAAAACCCCGGGCGTAGTCCGCGAAGCCGGGCTGGCCATAGTGCGCCAGGTAGCGCCGCCAGCGGGCTGGGTCCAGCGCCCGAAAATCCACATCCTCGGGCGCCAGCACCGACCGCTGCCCTTTGTAAGTGAAATACAGGAAGTCCAGCGCTGCCTTTTCCGCATCGGCGGTCCGCGCTCCCTCAGGGGAGCTGAAGCCGAAAAATAAATGCGCCGCCACGTGCCGGTACACAAACCGGCGCCCGTCCAGAACTCGCACCGCATGCTCGCGCGCCGGAATCAGCCTGGGGGTGACATAGGTATAGTCCAGAATTCCGGTGGCGGTGAGTCCGTGACTATCCAGGGCGGTCTCGCAGGAAAGATAGGAAGGCGTCAGCCAGCGCTGACCCAGCACCTCCGGCCGATAGCCGTACAGGCGATCCACGTAGAGGCCGCGCCGCAGGCGAGCCAACACCCCAGCCCGCAGCAGGCTGCGCACCCCCTCCGTTAGGCGGGAGGGATGGGGCCGCTCCAGCAGGACCGCTAGGTCGGCCGTGGAATACACTCCGCCCGTGGCGGCATGCTGCTGCCGCAGCCGGTCGAGAGTCTCTCTTATATACAACATATCATAATAACGATAATGGCGTTATTAGTATATCATGTATTTAATCTCGGGGTTGTTTCCGCGAACCGCAAGCTGATAACGCTGGTTCGTATCAGGGCAAGGCTTCAGCCGTGCCGCCCGCCTTCTTTCGCTTGTCATCCCGAGCCGCCCGACCGGCCCAGCGTCCCGACTTGTCGGGACGCAGGGGGAAGGAAGGGTGTGCCCAGGGATCTTGGGTTTGCGCTTCCCAAAGGTCAACTGAGCCAAACCAGCTCTAGAGCGCCGCTCCCTATTTCTTCCTGTGCCCCACCAGTTCGGCCTGGAACAACCGCGGGTCCATCCGCGTCAGCCGCGGGATCATCGCCGGCCTCAACAGTCGCGTGTGGGAGATTTCGCACAGGTACTCGGGGATGAACCACACACTCTTCTCCGTGGTCATCCAATGGAGGTGGTCGAAGCGGGCCAGGTTCACGGGGCGGGAGAAGGTCCGCAGGGTGCGCTCGCGGCGCAGGTTGAAGTAGGTGTTGAAGTAGCTCATGGCCAGTTCGCGCAGCGTGCGATACACCGGCTCGCGGTAGCGGCAACTGGCGAAGTTCGACGCCGCCACCGCGCCCCAGTGTCCGCGGACCTGATACACGGCCAGCACGTGGTCGGTGTCGAGCGTGGCCTCCATGTCCATCAGCAGCGGAGGAAATCCGTTCACCCGCAGCGCTGCCGCCGCAAAAATAGCGCCTTCCAGGCAATGCACCGTGCGCTCGCGCAACACCCGCCGCGGCGACCACGCCGTCCCCGCCAGATGGTAGGGAAGGGAATCGAGGAAGTGCTGGATGCCGGCCGGCGTCTTCAGCGAGCGCAGCGTGCGCAGTTCCCCGCGGGTGAAGGCGTCGAGGGCGCGGCTCATGGGCGCTCCACCCTGAGTGAGTGAATGCTGCGCTTCACCGCCGAGGCACTGAGACACGGAGCGCAACTCCTCCACATGGTTTTCATCCTCCGTGCCTCCGTGTCTCCGTGGTGAGCTGAAACAGGCCAACCCATTCCGACGGCGAGTCCACCAGCACGTCCGGAAACGCGTTCGCCAGCGTGTGTGGTACCAGACCGTAGGTCACCCCGCAGGTCCACACTCCGGCATTGCGCCCGGTGATGACGTCTATATCGCTGTCCCCGATGATCACGGCTTCCTCCGGCCGCGCACCCGCCTCTGCAAGCAGCGTCTTCAGCCCCAGCGGGTCGGGTTTTTTGGTGTGGAAGCTGTTGCCGCCATACACCCGAAAGAAAAAATCGCCCAGGCCCAGCGCCTGGCAGATCACTTCCGTCGGCCTCACCGGCTTGTTGCTCAGCACCGCCATCTTGCGTTCGCCGCGGGCGCCCTTGGTGTCTTGAGCGATGGCCGTCAGCGCTTCCTTCACGCCTTCGTAGACGTAGGTGGTGTCCAGCTTGTGCTCGCGGTAGTAGGCCAGGAAATACTCCAGCGCCTGGCTGACGAAGCGCTCGTCGTCGGGGTCGCCCAGCGCACGCCGCACCAGCATGGGTGCTCCATCGCCGATGTAGCTGGCAATCACGTCGCAGGGCAACTCCGGCCGGTCGTAGCGGCGCAGCATGGCGTTGATGGAGTTGGCCAGGTCCACGCGTGAGTCCACCAGCGTGCCGTCCAGGTCGAAGACCAGCAGGCGGATCAGATCGGCGGGAAAGGGTCGATTCGTGCGAATCACGTTAACGTCGAAAGTAGGTTCACATTCAGTATAGCGTTCGCGCCGGGCCGATTTAGAATAGGGACGTTTCCCAATCCTTCCACCGAGGCACGAATGGCGACCACGGCCAAGGCTTCCCTCCGCGAGAAAGCGGAGAAGACCGAGAAGGCGGAAAAAACCTGGCAGGGACTCACCCGCAAGCAGCTGGTCGAGATCTATCGCCTCATGTACTTGTCGCGGCGACTCGACGACCGCGAAATCCTGCTCAAGCGTCAGCAGAAAATCTATTTCCAGATTTCCGGCGCCGGGCACGAGGCCCTGCTGGTGGCTGCCGGCCTGGCGCTGAAGCCGGGCTACGACTGGTTTTATCCCTATTACCGCGACCGCGCGCTCTGCCTCGCGCTGGGCATGACGCCCACCGAGCAGCTTCTCGAAGCGGTGGGCGCGGCCGCCGGTCCCAGTTCCGGCGGCCGCCAGATGCCCTCGCACTGGGGCGACACCAAGCTCAACATCGTCACCCAGTCTTCGCCCACGGGCACGCAGTTTTTGCAGGCCGTGGGCTGCGCCGAGGCCGGCCGCTACTTCGCGCGCCATCCCGACGCCGCCGGCAAGTCCAGCGGCGACTATCGCCAGTTCAAGGACGTGAGCTTCCAGGGCGACGAAGTGGTCTACGTCTCCGCCGGCGAAGGCGCCACCAGCGAAGGCGAGTTCTGGGAAGCCATGAACTCGGCCGCCAACCTCAAGCTGCCCGTCCTGTTTCTCATCGAGGACAACGAGTACGCCATCTCCGTGCCCGTGGAAGTGGGCACCGCCGGCGGCAACATTTCCCGCCTGGTGGCCGGCTTCCCCAACTTCCATTTCGAAGAGTGCGACGGCACCGATCCAGTGGCCAGTTACGCCGCGATTACCCGCTCCCTTGAGCACATGCGCTCCGGCAAAGGCCCCGCCTTCGTCCATGGGCACGTGATCCGGCCCTACTCGCACTCGCTCTCCGACGACGAAAAGCTGTACCGCCCCGAGGCCGAGCGCCAGAAGGACGCCACCCGCGATCCCATCACCCGCATGCAGATGTTTCTGATCCGCGAGAACCTTCTCGACGAAAAGGGCATCAACCGCCTGGAGCAGGAAGTGGACGACCAGGTACAGCAGGCCGCCGACCTCGCCCTCGCCGCCGCTCCTCCCGCCAAGGATTCGATCACCACCTTCATTTATTCGCCCGATCTCGATCCCGCGTCCTCCGCCTTCGACACGCAGCCGCAGGCCGGCGGCGACGCGCCCACGCTGGAGTGGCAGGCCACCTACTCCGGCACCGCTGCCGACAAGCCCGTGCCCGCCAAGGCCACGGAGAAAACCATGGCCGACCTCATCAACGCCTGCCTGCGCGACGAAATGCGCCGCGACCCGCGCATCGTCGTCTTCGGCGAGGACGTGGCCGACTGTTCCCGCGACCAGTACCTGAAGCAGAAACTCATCAAGGGCAAAGGCGGCGTGTTCAAGCTCACCGCCAACCTGCAAGGCGAGTTCGGATCCGAGCGCGTGTTCAACTCTCCCCTCGCCGAAGCCAATATCGTCGGACGCGCCGTGGGCATGGCCACGCGCGGACTCAAGCCGGTGGTTGAAATCCAGTTCTTCGATTACATCTGGCCGGCCATGATGCAGCTCCGCAGCGAAATGCCGCTCATCCGCTGGCGCTCCAACGGCAGCTTCTCCTGTCCAGCGGTGGTGCGCGTGGCCATCGGCGGATACCTCACCGGCGGCGCCGTCTATCACTCGCAGTGCGGCGAGAGCATTTTTACCCACACCCCGGGCATGCACGTGGTCTTTCCCTCCAACGCGCTCGACGCCAACGGCCTGCTGCGCACCGCCATCCGCTGCGACGATCCCGTCCTGTTCCTCGAACACAAGCGTCTCTACCGCGAACCCTTTGGACGCGCGCCCTATCCCGGCCCCGAGTACATGGTTCCCTTCGGCAAGGCGCGCACCTGGAAGCAAGGCTCCGACCTCACCGTGGTCACCTACGGCGCCGTTGTCCCTCGCGCCTTGCAGGCGGCGCAGCGCATCGAGCGCGAGCAGGGTGTGAGCGTGGAATTGATTGACCTTCGTTCCCTGAATCCCTACGACTGGGAAGCCATCGCCGCCAGCGTCCGCAAGACCAGCCGCGTGATCGTGGCCCACGAGGACACGCTGAGCTGGGGCTACGGAGCGGAAATCGCCGCCCGCATTGCCGAAGAACTCTTCGACTCACTCGACGCGCCCGTCCGCCGCGTCGCTGCCATGGACACCTTCGTCGCCTACCAGCCCCTGCTGGAGGACGAAATCCTGCCCCAGGCCGACGACCTGTTCCGCGCGATGGAGGACCTGGCCAGGTTCTGAGTGGAGAATCCAGAGTGAAAAGAAAACCTCCCCGAAGGCCCAGATCTCAAGCAGAACTTGATCCCGTGCTAGCTATGCGCGGTGTCGGCAAGGAGATCTGGGCAGGAATAGACACCGACCAGTACGTTGCCGAATTACGGTCGGGATGGGATGAGTACTTACCCAGCGGGATGCGCGCTGGGCAGAATCAACCGCTCGTCGGTACCCGGTCCCGAGCCAGGAGGCGGAGATCTTCTAAGCCAGCCAAGCGGCGCTAAGCCGACTACAGGCTATCGCCATCACATAACTGCCCGGTTCGTATCAGGGCACGGCTTCAGCCGTACCGAAGAAGTCATTGTTTAGGAATTGTCATCCTGAGCGAAGTCCGACCGAGCCCCGACTTGTCGGGGTGAGGGAGGGCAAGTCGAGGGATCTTGGTTTTTTGCTTTCTGAACTGCGTGACTTCAACCGCGTTGTAAGCCTCCGACGAAGACAGGCGGCTTTTCGTGTGGAAGCGGCCGACCTTGCCCGCGCTCTACTCGCGCCTTCCGCTCAGCGGCCACACCTTGTTGTCCACCGACCACGGCCCCGCACCGAAGAAGATCAGCGCCAGCGCCATGACAGCGTGCGAAAGGTAGGCATCGTAGGCGCTCAAGCCGGTGCTGAAGTGGATGCGCACCCCGATGAGCATGAACAACAGAATGATCGCTGCCGCCAGCCGCGTGCCCAGCCCGATTACCAGCAGGAAGGCCGCCAGGGTCTCCGTCCAGGCGGCGACCGAAGCAATCCATCGTGGCAGTCCGAGGGCAGTAATTGTGGACGTGAAGGCTGGCATGCCGCCTGAGAACCGCGCCACGCAGTAGGCCAGCACGATGCCGCCCAGCACTACGCGCAGCAGAAAGACGCCGGCGGGTTGCAGCGCTTCCAACCGACGGACCACGTTCAGCTCCCGATCTTCGAAAGCGGCGCCGCGGTTTTGCGCTTGGGATTGAAGAACGGCAGCGGTGCAACCGTTACTCCCACCGTGTGCCGCACGGCTTCCACCGTCAATTCCATGCGCAGACGGCTGCCCACCTTGGCGAAGGATGAGGCCACGCTGCCCAGCGCGATCATCTTCTTCAGCGTCGGCGACCACGTGGTCGAGGTCGCTTTCCCCACTTGCCCGCCGTCGTGATACACGGGCACGTGCACGCGCGACGCCGTTGCCGGGGCCACCGGCGCCAGGCCCACGGCGTCGTACAGACGCTCCACTTCCGTCCAGTCAATCTCCAGGCCCACCAGTTGGCGCTCCGGGCCGCGCCGGTTTTCCTCCACCAGAGCCGCGCGCCCGATAAAGTGTTCTTTTTCCAGGTGGACCATGCGCCCCAGTCCGATCTCGTACGGCGAGTACTTCTGCGACTCGATCAGGGCTTTCTTGCTGCTGTTGTAGTCCACCTCGATCAGCAGCAAACCGGCTTCGATGCGGGCCACATCCAGTGCCAGCATGCCCGCGGCGTGGATGTCAAACTCGCGGCCCGCCTTCATCAGCGTGTCCCAAACCGTCAGCGCGTCGCGCCAGGGCATCCAGACTTCGTAGCCCAAGTCACCGGTGTAACCGGTGCGCGAGATATCCACCGCCACGCCGGCGATTGTCCCGCGCGTCATGCGAAAGTACTTCAGGTTCTCGATGTCCGCGCCCTCGGCAATCTTCTTCAGCAGCCGCCCGGACGTCGGACCTTGCAGCGCCAGCGCCGCCAGCTGTTCGGAGATGTCCTCGACGGAAACTTCCATGCCCACGGCATTCTGCCGGAACCAGCGCAGGCTGGGGTCGGCGGCCGTCCAGCGATAGGTGTTCTCCGTCAGGCGGGTGATGGTGCCGTCGTCAATCACCTTGGCGCGCTCGTCGCACCAGCAGGTGTAGATCACCTGGCCGACTGCGACCTTGGTGATGTCGCGCGTGTTGATGCGTTGCACCAGGCGCGTGGCGTCGCGGCCGGTGATCATGTACTTGTAGAGCGGAGAGACGTCGATCAGCGCGGCCGCGTTGCGAATGGCGTTGTACTCGTGCTCATGGTGCATCTCATAGGCGCTGACCGTGTAGTACCCGGACCACTCCCGGTAATTCAGGCTCTCGCAGAGCCCGAAGGTGCGTTCGTGAAAGGCGGTACCGATGGGCAAGGGCGTTCTCCTGCGTGCGTGTCGAATCATGGATTATAAACGCGGCGTCAGACTTCAACCGCCCTGCCGAGACAAAGTAGCCATCTCGCCTTTAGAATGTTTCTTCCTTCTGGCGGCGCTGCACGCTGAGCGCCGCCGTCGCGCGCATGCCCCAGAAATACGACGCTATCGTCATTGGCGGAGGCCACAACGGTCTGGTCACCGCCGCTTACCTCGGACGCGCCGGGAAGAAGGTGCTCGTCCTGGAGCGGCGTCACGTTCTCGGCGGCGCCGCGGTGACGGAAGAAATCTTTCCCGGATTCAAATACTCGGTTTGCTCTTACGTGGTGTCGCTGCTGCGCCCGGAGATCATCCGCGAACTCGACCTGCCGCGTCACGGACTCGAAATCCTGCCGCTCGACGGCACCTTCACCCCCATGCCCAGCGGCGACTATCTGTGGCGCGTGAACGACCACGGCAAGACCCGCCGCGAGCTGGCGCGCCACTCCAAACTCGATGCCGAAGCTTACGAGGAGTTTGGCAAAGAGATGCTGCAGATGTGCCGCTTCGTCAAGCCCATCCTGGCCATGACGCCGCCCGATCCCACCAAGATTTCGTTCGACGCGCTGCGCAAGCTCCTGTTCCTGGGCCAGCGCTTCCGCGCGCTGCCCGCGGACGAGAAGTACAACCAGGTGCAGCTCATGACCATGAGCGCGGTGGATTTTCTCGACCAGTGGTTCGAGACCGACGTACTCAAGGCCACCATGTCCGCGTCGGGCATCATCGGCACGTTCCTGGGGGTGCGCTCGCCGGGCACCGCCTACGTGCTCCTGCATCACTACATGGGCGAGATTGACGGCGCCTTCCGCTCCTGGGGCTTCGCGCGCGGAGGCACGGGCGCCATTTCCAACTCCATCGCCGAAGCCGCGCGCGAGGCGGGAGTCGAGATTCGCACCAAGTCGCCCATCGCGCGCATCCTGGTAAAGAACGGGCGCGCGACCGGCGTCGCGCTGGAGAATGGAGACGAGTTCCACTCCGACCTGGTGTCGTCCAGCGTCGACCCCAACCGCACCTTCCTCAAGATGCTCGAGCCCGGCCATCTGCCCGGCGACTTCCTGGAGGAAGTGCGCCGCTACAAGCTCCGCGGATCGTCGGGCAAGGTGAACCTGGCGCTGGACGCGCTGCCCGACTTCAAGTGCCTGCCCGGACCGGGCGCGCACTTGCGCGGAGCCATCTCCATCTCGCCCAGCATCGAGTACATGGAGCGCGCCTACGACGACGCCAAGTACGGCGACTACTCGCGTCATCCTTACGTGGACATCGTGATTCCCAGCCTCACCGATCCTTCGGTCGCGCCGCCTGGCAAGCACGTGATGTCGTGCTTCGTGCAGTACGCGCCTTACAAGCTGCGCGAAGGCAACTGGGACGAAAAGCGCGAAGCCTTCGGCGACACCGTCATCAACACTATCGCCGAGCACGCGCCCAACATAAAGGACATCATCCTGCATCGCCAGGTGGTGACGCCGCTCGACCTGGAGCGCGAGTTCGGGCTCACCGAGGGCAACATCTTCCAGGGCGAACTCTCGCTCGAGCAGCTCTTCTTCCTGCGGCCGGTGCCCGGCTGGGCGCAGTATCGAACGCCCGTCAAGAATCTTTATATGTGCGGATCGGCGACCCATCCCGGAGGCGGCATCATGGGCGCGCCCGGACGCATCGCCGCCATGGAAATCCTGAAAGACTGGAAGAACGGAGCGGTCTAGAAGTGGTGAGGCTCTCTCCGCAAATGGCCATCAACGCGGCTTCGTATCAGGGCACGGCTTCAGCCGTGCCGTTCAAGGCCGATAAATACAGGGGCTTTAGCCCCTGAGGAGAGCCTCCTTCCCTCATGCGTGACGCCATCATCCTGGGCGCGGGTCACAACGGTCTGGTCGCGGCCTGGCGTCTCGCCCAAGCCGGACTGAAGCCCTTGGTGCTGGAGCGTCGCCCCGTGGTCGGCGGCGGCGCCGTCACCGAGGAGATTCATCCCGGTTTTCGCTGCTCCACGCTGGCGCATGCCTGCGGCCCGCTGGACGCCGGCATCGTCCGCGACATGCAGCTCGCGCGCCACGGCGCCGAGTTCGTCCATCCCGACCCGCGCGTTTTCGCGCCCGCGCCCGATGGCCGCGCGCTGCTGCTTTACAACGACGCCGCGCGCTCCGCCAATAGCATCGCGCAGCTTTCCGCGAAGGACGCGCAGAAGTATCCGCAGTTCCAGGAAGTGCTGGCGCGCATCGGCGGATTCCTCAGCCAGGTGATGGCGTTCACTCCGCCCGATATTGACCAGCCTTCGGCGTCCGACCTGTGGCATCTGCTCCAGACCGGACGCGGCTTTCGCCGCCTTGGCCGCGACGACATGTTCCGCCTGCTGCGCTGGGGACCGATGGCGGTTGCCGACCTGGTTGCCGAGTTCTTTGAGACTGAGCTTTTGCGCGCGACCATCGCCGCGCGCGGCGTCTTCGGCGCGTTTCTGGGGCCGTGGTCCGCGGGATCGGGAACCGTGCTGCTGCTGCGCGCCGCGGCCGACCCGCATCCCGCTGGCTCTTCCAGCTTCGTGCGCGGCGGAATGGGCAAGCTCACCGAAGCCATGGCCGCGGCCGCGAAGCAAGCCGGAGCCGAGATCCGCACCGGCGCCGAGGTCGCGCAGATCATGGTGAAGGACGGCGCAGTAACCGGAGTCGCGCTGGCCAGCGGCGAAGAGATAGCCGCCAAGCGCGTGATCTCCGGCGCCGATCCCAGGCGCACTTACCTGAAGCTGCTTGACCCGGTGCACCTCGCGCCCGATTTCCTCATCAAGATGCAGCACTACCGCTCGCCGGGGACGGTGGCCAAGGTGAACCTCGCTCTCGACGCGCTGCCCAAGTTCCGCGCGCTTTCGGCTGCGGGCGCAGGTAGCGAAGGCGCGCTGGGGGGCCGCATCCACATCGGCCCCGAGATTGACTACCTGGAACGCGCCTTCGACGATTCCAAGTACGGCGACTTCTCGCGCGCTCCCTATCTCGACGTCATGATTCCCTCGGTCGCCGATCCGTCGCTTGCGCCCGCAGGCAAGCACGTGATGTCGGTGCACGTGCAGTTCGCGCCCTATCGCCTGAAGACCGGAAGCTGGCCCGAGCGCCGCGACGAACTGGGCGACGTGGTGCTGAAGACGCTCGCAGAATACGCGCCCGACCTGCCGAGTCTTGTCTTGGCGCGGCAAATCATCACGCCGCTCGACCTGGAGGAAACCTACGGCTTCACCGGCGGCCACATCTTCCACGGCGAGCTGGCGCTCGACCAGCTCTTCACCATGCGTCCGCTGATCGGCTGGGCGCGCTACCGAACGCCCATTCGCGGGGTCTATCTGTGCGGCTCGGGAACGCATCCCGGCAACGGACTGACCGGACTCTCCGGCGCGAACGCGGCGCGCGAGATTCTGAAGGACGTCCGCAAGTAGGATTTCACCACGGAGGCACGGAGACACGGAGAAATGCCAAGCAAGATGGCTTATGCTTTTCTCCGTGCCTCTGTGTCTCCGTGGTGAATATACAGCCATGAAGAACACGGCCATTCTGCTCATCAGTTGCCCTGACCGCAAGGGGCTGGTCGCGGCCATTGCCGACTTCATCTTCCGCCACAACGGCAACATCCTGCACGCCGACCAGCACCAGGACAACACCCTCGGACTTTTCCTCACTCGCGTCGAGTGGGACGTGGAGGGCTTCGCCATTCCCGTCCAGGACGACGCCCAGGGCGGCATGAAAGCCTTCGAGCGCGAGTTGGCGCCAATTGCCGAGCGCTTCGAGATGCAGTGGCGCCTCGCGCTCTCTAGCCGGCGCCCGCGCGTCGCCCTCTTCGTGTCGAAGCAGGACCATTGCCTCGCCGACCTGCTCTACCGTCACCAGAGCGGAGAGCTGGCCTGCGAAATCCCGCTCATCGTAAGCAACCATGAGGCGGCGCGCCGTCTGGCCGAGTTCCACGGCATCGCGTATCACCAGATTCCAGTGGACTCCGCCCGCAAGGCCGAGGCCGAATCGCGCCAGCTTGCCCTACTGCGCGACGCGCAGATTGACCTGATCGTGCTGGCGCGCTACATGCAGGTGCTGTCGCAGGAGTTCGTTGCGCAATATCCGCAACGCATCATCAACATCCATCACTCGTTCCTGCCGGCGTTTGTCGGGCCCAAGCCCTATCACCAGGCCTTCGAGCGGGGCGTGAAGCTCATCGGCGCCACCAGCCATTACGTTACTGAAGTGCTCGACGAAGGCCCCATCATCGAGCAGGACGTGGCCCGCATCTCCCACCGCGACACCGTCGAAGACCTGGTCCAGAAGGGAAGGGACCTGGAAAAGGTGGTGCTGTCGCGCGCCGTGCGCTGGCACATCGAAAGCCGCATCCTGCTGTACGCCAACAAGACCGTGGTGTTTGACTAGGTGCAGGTGTCAGGTCGCAGGTCTCAGGTTCCTCCTTTCAGGTTCCGGATTTCCGTTTTCGAGACTCCTGGCCGGGTGAGGTTGCGGGTTGAGGCTGCGGCCGACGGCGCGCGGGCGGGCCGGCCGTTGGCCGGCTCTCGGCATTCTCCATCAGGCCCGTTTTTTCAAGCTTGCGGTTTCATGTCTCCGGGGCGATGCGGGTTGCGGCTGAGGGCGAGTGGGTTCGCCGTCAGCG
>CAYTIL010000002.1:0-15603 GCA_964437985.1 uncultured Acidobacteriaceae bacterium | reverse complement strand
TGCAGCGCATGTTAGGCGCGGGCGACGGACACCCACCTGGGAGAGCGTAGACTTCAGTCTCCGCCAAGAGTTGGAAGGCCTGGCCCGAGTTGCTCCATGATGCGGCCGATTCGGGCTGAAGCCCGATGGCTACCTCCTCGGCTCATACCTCAGCGCCACCGCTCCCGAGCTGAACTCCAGCCGGCTTACGAGCTTCAAGTCGAGATGCTTCGATAGCCCGGCGAACAACGTCGGCCCGTGGCCCGCCAGCCTGGGCTGCACCACGAACTCGTACTCATCGATCAATCCCAGCTCCGCCAACGCCAGCGGGAGCGTCACGCCTCCCACGAACAGTCCCCTACCCGGCTCCCGCTTGAGCTGCTGAACGGCCTGCACCAGATCCCCGCGCACGAGTTCCGCGTTCCAATCGACCCGGTCCAGGGTGCTCGACACGACGTACTTCTTTGCCGCGTCGATCGTCCGGGCGAAGGGTTCCATCCAATCAGGCCTCGCTCCCGTCCGCGCCGGTGGCCGAAACGCTGCCTCCATCATTTCGTAAGTCACCCGGCCAAAGAGGAGAGCATCGGCCTGGTCGAGGTTTTCCACCGCGTGACGATGTAAGTCTTCGTCCGCGGGAATTGCACGATGATCGCAGCACCCGTCCAATGTGACGTTGATGGAATACCGAAGGGGTCGCATTACGCAAGAGTACCGCCGATGGGGTAGACGAGCAAGGTTAGCCCGCTTCAGCGCTAGGAGCCACTCACGTAACGCATGACGATGACAATTTGAGAGTGGACCGTCCGAACGACTTGTACAGCGATCATGCTATGCGCCTCGTCGGATCGGCGTAGGCCCACCGGACCGGCTTGGCGGTCTTGTTGTACTGCTTGATGTATCGCATCAGCTTCCGTCGGAGATCGGTCACCGAGGTGAACACGCCGCGGAGCAATGACATCTCGCTCGATCTTCGAAAACCAGAGCTCCACCTGGTTCAGCCACGACGAGTACGTCGGCGTGTAGTGGAGCCTGACGTTCGGATGTGCGACGAGAAAGGTGCGGACCTTCTGCGTCTTATGAGCGGAGAGATTGTCGACGATGATGTGGATTTCGCGTCGCCGCGGCTCCGTCTCGACGACGGACGTGAGCGTGCAGATTTTTCACGGTTCCCCCCATGTCCAGACGGGTAGCCGTCGCTAAGAGCGAAGGCCACCCGCCGCCCTCAAAGAATCATCGGAAGGAGATGGGCTACCCACCCTGCGACTCCTCAGCAGCAACTTGAAAGAATGGTTCAGACAACTCTTCATGAATAAGCGAAAGAAGACGACTCGTATTTGCCGTTAGGATAGCTTCATCTTTTGCGAACTCGTCAAACTCATGATGTAACAGGTTGCGCAGCTTTGTGATCTCATGGAGTCGGCTCTTGTGCGCTTTGCGAACGAGCAAAGCTTTACCAAGCACGGGAGAGAATTTCGCACCGAGCTTGTCGAGAGACTGGGCAACCTCCCCAACGGTTAGTTTGTGCAGTGATTTGCCCGAAAAATCGGGTGCAAGCTCGAACTCGTAGGCGAGCCCACTGAGATTGAGAAAATGAGCTAAGCATTTCCTTAGCAAGGGTTCGAAGCCATCCACCGCCTTACCCGCTATGCCCGCTAACAAAGTGCCTCGGGCGTTCCCAGTGGACACTTCTTCCTTCCAGCGGACAACATCCAGACGCAGAACTCGTATTGAACCGCCAAGCGACACGAATCCCCCCAGGTGTGTTGTTTTGAGCACTCGGAGTAGCAGCATCTCTATTTCCGACAGGCATGATTCGTAAGCTGCTTCCGTACCTTCAATGAAGGGGTCTCTGATGTTCCAAATGATTATTTTTTCAATTGGCACGCCGAATTCATCCGCAAGGCGCTTTGCAAACCTGTCCTCCATCGAAACTATAAAGTCGAAATCCCCTACGTGCACGTGTTCAAGGTCTGTCGATGTATGAGAGGAGAGATCGACTTGATACCTACGCCGCATCAACAAGATTGCCTTCTGTGACGCTCGTTGTCCCCATGCTTCTACTCCGGCACTGCATACCTCAGCCCGTCCCCCGAGCAGAGTGTTCGCAACACTTGCGGCCATCGGACTCCGACAAGTATTCCCTCCACACACGAACAGTATTTTTGGTTTCCTATCTGTCATTCTGGTTCTCTGTCATGATGGCGTGTGGCCCACATCTCCCTTCCGATTATCGTTGATGATGGTGCCCCTCGTTCGCGCCGTGTCGTTCGGCGCTAACGTGGGAGCCTAGCCCAGGTCCTGCGCGATCCTCGGAATCACCGCTTCGAGCAGCGCCACGAACTGTTCGCGGACGCGTTCTCCGGTCTGCATCACTTCCTCATGACTCAAGGGCTGGCCGCTGATGCCCGCCGCCAGGTTGGTGACGCACGAAATGGCCAGGCAGCGGATGCCCAGGTGCCGGGCCACGATCACTTCCGGCACGGTGGACATGCCGGCCAGATCGGCGCCGATGGCGCGCAGGTAGTGGATCTCGGCCGGAGTCTCATAGCTGGGGCCGCTCAGCGCCGCGTACACCCCCGGGTGGATCTCGATGCCCAGGCGCCGGCCCTCCTCCAGAGCAATCTGCTGATACGGCCGGTAGTAGGCCTCGGTCATGTCCACGAAGCGCGGGCCGAAGCGCTCCTCGTTGGGGCCGATCAAAGGATTGGTCCCTTGCAGGTTGATGTGGTCGCGCAGCACCACCAGGCAGCCCTGATGGTAGGCGGAGTTGATGCCGCCGGCGGCGTTGGTGAGAATCGCCGCCCGAACTCCCAGCTTCCACAGCACGCGCAAGGGAAACACCAGCTCCCGCGGCGAGCGTCCTTCGTAAGAGTGCACGCGCCCCTGCATGGCCGCGACGGTGGTTGCGCCCGGGGCCGCACCCACCTGGCCCCCGCCCACTTGGCCCCCGCCCACTTGACCCCCGCTCACTTGACCAATGACCAGGTTTCCGGCGTGACCCTGCGCGGTTGTGCGCGGGAAGTGCGGGATATCCGCGTAGGGGATGCGATCGGAATGGGCCAACGTATCGGCAAACGCGCCCAGCCCGGAGCCCAGCACCAGCGCCACTTGAGGGCGCAACTTGCTCCGCGAGCCGACGTAAGCGGCCGCTTGTTCCACTCGCTCGAAATCGCCGCCGGGTTCCATAAGGGTTTGTGGTTTTTGGTTACCGGCCTTCGGGGCGCCGGTCGTTTGCCCCCGGCCCCACACCGAGGACGCCGCTGTTTATCCCAACGCCGTGCAGTTCAAAAACAAAACCAAGATCCCTCGACTCGCGCTCCCTCGCCCTCCGTCCGCCGTGGCGGACGCCGGGCTCAGTCGCGCTCGCTCGGGATGACAATCCTAAAGAGTCACGGAACGCGGGGCTAAAGCCCCGCTCTTCCACCGTCAAATTTCGGCACGGCTGAAGCCTTGCCCTGATACGAAAGCGTTTCTGAAACCACTCTAGTACCAAGGACCAAAAACCAAAAACGAAAAACCATCATCTACATCACGATCCCTACGATGGCGGCCGACATCAGGTTGGCCATCGTGCCGGCCAGCATGGCGCGGATTCCCAGGCGCGCCAGGTCGTCGCGTCGGTTGGGCGCCAGCGCGCCGATGCCGCCGATCTGGATGCCGATGGAGCTGAGGTTGGCGAAGCCGCACAGAGCGAAGGTAGCAATGGTGAAAGACCGTGGGTCGAGTACGGCCTTCTGGGCCCCGAGCAAGGGATAGGCCACCAGTTCATTCAGCACCATGCGCGTGCCCAGCAGATTACCCACGGCGAGGATGTCTTTGGGCGGGACACCGATAAGCCAGGCTACGGGCGCGAACAGAGCGCCCAGGATCTCCTGCAGACTGGCGGGGAAGTAATGGAAGCCCCAGCCCGCAAGCAAAGTGTGGACCCCTCCCAGGACGCCGTTCAGCAAGGCGATCAGGGCCAGAAAGGCGATGAGCATGGCGGCCACGTTGAGGGCGAGTTGGAGGCCGTCGCTGGTACCGCGCGCGATGGCGCCGAGGAAGTTCTGGTCTTTGGGCATGTCGGCGGCCACCACATCCACACCGCCCGCGGTGACCGGCTCCTCGGTTTCCGGCACCAGCATCTTGGCCAGCAGGATGGTGCCGGGCGCGGTCATGACCACCGCCGCCAGCAGGTGCTTGGCCTCGATGCCGAAGAGGATGTAGGCGGCCATGACGCCCCCGGAGACGTGGGCCATGCCCGCGGTCATGATGGTCATCAGTTCCGAGCGCGTGGCTTTGGGCAGATAGGGTCGCACGGTGAGCGGGGCCTCGGTTTGTCCCATGAAGATGCTGGCGGCGACGTCCATCGATTCCACGCCGCTTACGCCCATCAGCCGCGTCATCACGCGCGCGGCCTGGCGGATGATGAACTGCATGATGCCGAAGTGGTAGAGCAGCGCAAAGAACGCCGAGATGAAGATGATGGTGGGCAGCACCGTGAAGGCGAAGAAAAAACCCAGGTTAGATTTCTGGGCTCCCAGTTCACCGAACACGAAGCTGGACCCAGCGAAGGCGTAGTCCAGCAGCTTCTTCACCCCGGCTCCCGCGGTTTCCAGCGTCGCGCGGCCGGGCTCCCAACGCAGCACCAGCAGGGCGAACAGCAATTGCAGGCCCAGTCCCCACAGCACCGTCTTCAGGCGGATGGCCTTCCGGTTGGTGGAGAAAAAATACGCCGCGCCGAGCAGGGCGGCAATTCCCAGCAGACCTGTAAATCGTTCCATGAAAACTCCTTATTCCTTGGGGCCGGTGATCACGCGGCGCACCAGGCCCGCTTGCAGCGGAGGCGCATCAGCCACAATGGAATAGCTCTGCTCCATCAGCCGGCGCGCCTCTTCGAGGTGCCATTCCGAATTGTAATGAAGCGTGCACAACGCTTCGCCGGCATTCACCGCGTCCCCCACCTTCTTATAGAGCACCAGGCCGACTGCGGGATCAATCGAATCTTCCTTGGTTTCGCGCCCGCCGCCCAGCAGCGTGCTGGCGATGCCGGTCTGCTCGCAAAGGATGCGCCCCACGTAGCCGGTTTGCGAAGCCGAAACCGTCATTTGGTGCTGAGCCTGCGGCAGGCGGCCGGGATCGTCCACAACCTTCTCGTCTCCCCCTTGCAGTCGCACGATCTCCCGGAACTTGTCGAGGGCTTTGCCGCCGGCCAGCAGTTGCTCGCCTTTCCGCCGGCCTTCCTCCACGCTGGCAGACGTCCCAGCGAGATAGAACATCCACGCCGTCAGCTCCAGGCACAGGTCGCGCAGGTCGGCAGGGCCCTGGTTGCGCAGAACGTCGAGGCACTCGCTCACTTCCAGAGCATTGCCCACGTTCCTCCCCAGCGGCTGCTCCATATCGGTAATCAGCGCCACCACCTTCCGGCCCATGCGTTGCCCGGTCTCCACCATAAGCCGGGCGAGGAAGACCGCATCCTCTTCTTTTTTCATGAAGGCGCCGTCGCCAGTCTTTACGTCCAGCACCAGCGACTCGGTTCCCTCGGCCAGCTTCTTGCTCATGATGGAAGCGCAGATCAGAGGCGGGCTTTCCACCGTACCGGTGACGTCGCGCAAAGCATAAAGCTTCTTGTCGGCCGGGGCGATCTCTGGCGTCTGGCCGATCATGGCGGAGCCGCACTGCCGCAATTGGCTTCGGAACTGCTCCAGCGTCAGGTTGACGTTGAAGCCCGGTATGGACTCCAGCTTGTCCAGCGTGCCTCCGGTGTGACCCAGGCCGCGGCCGCTGATCATGGGCACAATCAGCCCCCCGGCGGCGGCCAGCGGCGCCAGCACCAGCGAGGTCTTATCGCCAACGCCGCCGGTCGAATGCTTGTCTGCCTTGGGGCCGGGGATGTCGGAAAGGTCCAGCACCTGACCGGAGTGCAGCATGGCGTCGGTGAGAGCTTCCAGTTCCGCTGCGGTCATGCCGCGCAGCAAGGTCGCCATGAGCCAGGCTGCCACCTGGTAATCGGGAACTTCGTCGCGGGTGTAGGCCAGCACCAGGAACGAGATTTCATCCCGGCTGAGTTCCAGGCCGTCACGCTTGCGGCGGATGATGTCCACCAGGCGCATCAGGTCTTCTTCCTCAGCGGCGGAGCGCCGAGTTCTCGCAGGATGGCGGCCGATGCGCTGGCCCCAATGCGGCTGGCCCCGGCCTCGATCATGGCCATGACATCCGCGGCGGTGCGGATGCCTCCGGAGGCTTTCACCCCGGCGCGGTTTCCCACCACCCGGCGCATCAGGGCCACGTCGGCCACGGTGGCGCCGCCGCCTCCGAATCCGGTGCAGGTCTTTACGAAGTCGGCGCCGGCCGCCAGCGCCAGCTCGCACGCGGTGGATTTTTCCTGGTCGGTGAGTAAAGCGGTTTCCAGGATTACCTTCACCCGCGCGCCGGCCGCATGAGCGGGCCGAATCACGGCGCGGATGTCGTCCTGAACCAGCTTGCGCTCGCCGGCCTTCAGAGCCCCGATGTTCAACACCATGTCCAACTCGGTGGCTCCGAGCTGGAGGGCTTGTTTGGCTTCAAAACGCTTGCTCACACTCAGCGACGCGCCCAGGGGAAACCCCACCACCGCGGCCACGCGCACCGCGCTGCGGCGCAACTCGGCCACGGCCAGGGCCACGTGGACCGGATTCACGCACACCGCCGCGACGCGGAAGTGCCGGGCCTCGGCACAGAGCTGGGCCACCTGGGCAGCGGTGGCGTCTGGCCGCAGCAGGGTGTGGTCAATCAGGCGAGCCACGTCGCGCCAGGATGGCGCCGTAGCGGACGGCGTGCTGGCGGAGGAACGCTGGCGCCGCATCAGCCTGGGCATAAGGAAGCGGATTCTACCATCCGCCTCTATCCTTTATTCTTCTTCTATCCTTCTTCCGAGCTAATCATCTCCGGCGGCAGAATGCACACGTCGCTGAGGTTGCGATAACGGCCCGCGTAGTCCAGACCGTACCCCACCACGAACTCGTTGGGAATCTCGAAGCCGACGTAGTCCGCGCGGACAGGGACCACGCGGCGCGCCGGCTTATCCAGCAGGGCGGCCACGCGCAGCATCTGCGGCTTGTGCGCGGCGATGACTTCCTTCAGGTAAGTCAGCGTGAGACCGGTGTCCAGGATGTCTTCCACCAGGATGACATTCTTCCCCTCCAGGGAATGGTCCACGTCCTTGGTCAGCTTCACTTCTCCGGTGTTGCGGGTACGGTCGCGGTAACTGGAGATTCCGAAAAAGTCGAAGTGGGTTTCGAGCTCGATGTGGCGCGAGAGGTCGCCGAGAAAGATGGTGGCGCCCTTGAGCACGGCCACCAGCACCACGAGCTGGCCCGCGAAGTCGCGCGTGATCTCCGCGCCCATGTCCGCCACGCGCCGGGAGATCTGGTCGCGGGTCAGCAGAATCTTCATTGGCGATGTGGCCACTTTGCGCTCCTTAGCTACAGGCGGAAACCGTGCGGCAACAGTTCGGTAATGTGGGAATGCTTCCAGCCCGCGGCCGCCTTGAACAACACCACCGCCTCCGGGCCGAACTGGTAAATCACCTGCCGGCAAGCTCCGCAGGGTGAACACGGCTGCCCTCCGTTGACCACCGCTACCGCAAGGACGCGCATCCTGGGTCCTTCCTGCGCGACTGCGGAATGAATGGCCGTGCGCTCCGCGCAGTTGGTGAGCCCGTAAGAGGCGTTCTCCACGTTGCAGCCGGAGTAAACCGTTCCCTTAGCTGTCAGGATGGCAGCTCCCACTCGGAATTTTGAGTACTTGGCGAAGGCGCGCCGCCGCGCCGCCCTGGCGGCATCCAGCAAGCGCTTCCACTTTTCAGAGGAAAGAACGACGTCGCGACGCCGATTGCTGCGCTTCTTCACTCGAGTCACCGCTCCTCGCCATCTCTCTGATTACGGGGCATCACCTTTGGCAACCGGCTTCCCGGCGCGGCCTGAAGGGAGAGGAATGATACCTGATACGATGCCGGGGACAACAGGCCGAAACTGTTCGGATTCCTGGGAGGCGGCGTGACCGACCACGAGTACATGCAGATGGCGGTGGAGAAAGGGCGGGAGAGCATTGCCGCCGGCCAGACGCCGTTCGCTGCGGTGATCGTGCGCGCGGGGCAGGTGGTGGCCTCCGCTCACAACACGGTGTGGCGCGACACCGATCCCACGGCGCACGCCGAGGTCAATGCCATCCGCCAGGCGGCTCGTGCGCTGGGCAGCATCGACCTGGGCGGCTGCGTGATGTTTACCACTTGCGAGCCCTGTCCCATGTGTTTGAGCGCCATTCACTGGTCGAAGATCGAGCGCGTGGTCTACGGCGCCACCATCGCCGATGCCGCCACGGCCGGGTTCTCCGAATTACACGTGGACGCCAAAAAGCTGGCGGAGATGGGTGGCAGCCATCTGCGCGTCGAGGCGCTTCCTGGGTGCGAGGATTGCCGCGCCTTGTTCGGCCTGTGGCGCAAGGCTGCGCGCAGCGCGAAGTACTAGGAGGCTTCCGTTTTCAGAGAACCTGCAACACGCCTGGCTGTGCCATTTTCAAGGGCAAAACCAAGATCCCTCGACTCGCCCTCCCTCAGCCCCGACAAAGTCGGGGCTCAGTCGGGCCCGCTCGGGATGACAATTCAACAAGATGAAGCGTGGCGGCGCGCCCTTGCAAGCCACCCACTCCGGGCGAATTCTTCCGCAACCTATTGAACCGCGTCTCTCTCCGGGGCTATAGTTTCACCCTGCTGGGCTGGGAGGCGCATATGCCGCGGGTAGTCCGCTGTGGTTTGATCCAGGCGCGTAACGAGTTGAGCCTTCCTCATTCCCTGGCCGCGATCAAGAAGGCCATGGTGCAGAAGCACCTGAAACTGATCCGCAAGGCGGCGCAGAAGCGGGTGCAGATCCTCTCCCTCCAGGAACTTTTCTATGGCCCGTACTTTTGCGCGGAGCAGAACATCCGCTGGTACGACATTGCCGAGAAAGTTCCCGAGGGGCCGACCGTCAAGCTGATGCAGAAGGAAGCGGCGCGCCATGGCATGGTGCTGGTGGTCCCCGTATATGAGGAAGACCTAACCGGGCTCTACTTCAACACCGCGGCCGTGATTGACGCCGACGGGCGATACCTGGGCAAGTACCGCAAGCACCATATTCCGCACTGCCATCCCGGTTTCTGGGAGAAGTTTTATTTCACACCCGGCGACCTGGCCTATCCCGTGTTTGAGACCAAGTACGCCAAGGTCGGCGTCTACATCTGCTATGACCGGCATTTTCCCGAGGGAGCCCGCATCCTGGGATTGAATGGGGCGGAGGTTGTCTTCAATCCTTCGGCTACCGTGGCCGGCCTCTCCGAGTATCTCTGGGAGCTGGAGCAGCCGGCGCACGCCGTAGCCAACGGCTACTTTGTGGGCGCCATCAACCGGGTGGGGAAGGAAAAGCCCTGGAGCATCGGAGAATTTTACGGCAAGAGTTATTTCTGCAACCCTCGGGGCAAGATCATCGCGCAAGCGTCGCGCGACAAGGACGAAGTCCTGGTCGCCGACCTCGACCTGGACATGATCCTGGAGGTGCGCAAAGTCTGGCAGTTCTTCCGCGACCGGCGGCCGGAGAGTTACGGCGCCTTGACCACGCAGACCGGGATCGCGGCGGCCGCCGACTGAAAAAGGAGAACACATGAGTGTGGTGGCAGAAGCTACCGTGGCGCGAGCCATGAACTTCGTAAACGGCCGCTGGGTGGAGCCGGCCGGCGAGCGCCGGGTGGAGCGGCGCAACCCCGCCAACCGCGACGACCTGGTGGGCGTGGTGTCGCTTTCCACACGCGCGGAAGCGCGAGCCGCCATTGAAGCCGCGGCCGCTGCTTTCCCGGCGTGGCGCGCGACGCCCGCCCCGCTGCGGGGCCGCATGATCGCGCGCGCGGCGCAGATCATGACCGAGCGCCAGCAGGAGCTGGGCCGCATCCTCACTCGCGAAGAGGGCAAGACGCTGGGCGAGTCGAACGGTGAAATCCTGCGCTCCATCAATGTGCTGGACTTCATGGCGGGAGAAGCCCGGCGCATCTGCGGCGAAACCCTGCCCTCGGAACTGCCCCGCAACTTCGCCTACACGCTCAAGCAGCCGCTGGGCGTGGTGGCCTGCATCACGCCCTGGAATTTTCCCGTGGCCATTCCGGTTTGGAAGATTGCGCCCGCCCTGGTGGCGGGCAACACCGTGGTCTTCAAGCCGGCCACCATCACCGCGTTTACGGGGATGAAGGTCGTCGAGATCTTCGAAGAGGCAGGCGTGCCCCCGGGCGTACTCAACCTGGTGGTGGGCTCGGGCGCGGAAGTGGGCGACGAGTTGGTGGAGCACCCCGCGGTCAAAGCCATAAGCTTCACCGGCTCCAACGAGGTCGGCTCCGCCCTCTATACCCAGGGCGCCGGGCGCTTGAAGAAGGTGCAGTGCGAGATGGGCGGCAAGAATCCGCTGGTGGTGATGGAAGACGCCGACCTCGAGCTGGCGGTGGAAAGCACCGTCCAGGGGGCGTTTGGCTCGACCGGTCAGCGCTGCACGGCCACCAGCCGCGCCATCGTGGTGGAAGCCGTGGCCGACGAATTTGTCCGCCGCCTGGCCGAGCGCACCGCGCAACTGAAAGTGGGAGATGGCGCGCAGCCCGGCGTCCACGTGGGACCTTCGGTGGACGAATCGCAGTACAAGACCGTCCTCAAGTATCTGGAGATCGCAAAACAGGAAGGCGCCCAACTAGTCTGCGGAGGCCAAGCCTTGCGCGGCGGGGAGTACGAGCGCGGATACTTCGTCCAGCCCACGATTTTCGACCACGTGAAGCCCGGCATGCGCATCGCCCAGGAGGAAATCTTCGGACCGGTGCTCTCCGTGATCCGCGTGCCCGATTTCGAGCAGGCGATTGAGGTCGCCAATGGCGTGGTCTACGGCCTCAGCTCCTCTATCTACACCCAGAATGTTTCCCGCTTCTTCGAGTTCGTGGACCGGATTGAGACCGGCATGACCCACCTTAATTCCCCCACTACCGGCGGCGAGGCTCACATCCCCTTCGGCGGAATGAAAGGCACCGGCATCGGCCTGCGGGAGCAGGGCCGCGTGGCCATCGATTTTTTCACCGAGCTCAAGGTGGTCTACGTGGACTACACCGGCGCCAAGCGGGAGTCCAATATTTACTGAGAGCTGGTTTCATGAATGTTGCCCATCTGGATGCCGGGGCTAAAGCCCGGTTCTGAAGCCGCCATTTGCGCGGGCCTGAAGGCCCGCTCTCCCACCGATTCCTCCGATGTGAGCGATGTGAGCATTGATGTGAGCATTCATGAGATGAGTCTTGAGCATCAGTGGGGTGCTGGATACGAGGTTGGAGTGGGCGATTTTACCGGATCTTAACTTGAGGTGCTTTCCTTTCCACAGCCCTTTCATGTAGCATTCCGCCCTGCCGTCCCGGTCGACGACACTTTTCGGAGGCAACTATGTACAGCCAGGTTTCCCTTCTGTCGCGGAGACCCGCGACACTGAGGTTTGCGGTTCTTCTGCTGGCGGTTTTTCTGCTCACACCCGTTTCCCTTCTGGCCCAGCTCGGCGCCGGACAAATCGAAGGCACCGTGACCGACCCGACAGGCGCGGTGATTGCCGGGGCCAAGGTCACGATCACCAGCACCACCACCGGAGTGGCCAGAGACTTGACCACGGATTCCGGCGGGCGCTACCGAGCAGTGGCGCTGCAGCCCGGCGCTTACACCATCCGGGTGGAAAGCAGCGGCTTTGCTACCCATGAGCGCAAGGGCGTGGACGTAGTGGTGGGCTCGACGGCCAATGCGGACGTGAAGATGCAGGTGGCTGGCTCCGGGGAAACCGTGACGGTGGAAAGTGCGGCCCCTCTGGTGCCCACGGAATCCACCGAAGTTTCCAACCTGGTCAGCAAGGAGGTAGTGGAGAACGTGCCCGCCATTGGACGGCGCTGGGACAACTACGTCCTGCTCACGCCCGGTGTCTCCACCGACGGCACCTTCGGCCTCCTCTCCTACCGCGGTGTCTCCGGCCTTTACAACAACAACACCGTGGACGGCGCCGACAACAACCAGGCCTTCTTCTCCGAAGCCCGGGGGCGCACCCGCGCCGCCTACACCTACAGCCAGGCGACGGTGAAAGAGTTCCAGGTAAGCCTGAGCAACTTCAGCGCGGAATCCGGCCGTGCTGCCGGAGGACTGGTCAACGCCGTCACCAAGTCCGGAGGCAACAACTTCCACGGCGAAGCCTTCTATTTCATCCGCGACAGCGCCTTTACGGCATCCGATCCTTTCGCAGCCTCTGCTTCCCTGATCGTGTTTGGCGACCCGACTATACCCGAGCGGCGCCAGCAGTACGGCTTCGCCATGGGCGGCCCCGTCAAGCGGGACAAGCTCTTTTGGTTCCTCAGCTACGACGAGCAGCACCGCAACTTCCCTTACGTGGTCACGACGTCCAGCAGTACCTTCGTGCCCACATGCCCCTTAGCGGCTAATGTAGGCCTTCCCCTTGCAAACTGTACGGCGGCCAGGCAGTTTTTCCTAGACGAAGGGACCGTCGTCCCACGCTTGGGATTGAACAACGTGGCTCTGGGCAAGCTGGATTGGGTGGCCAGCTCCAACCACAACTTCTCCTTTTATTACAACTACCATCAGTGGCGGGGAAGGAACAACATACGCACCCCCTTGATCAACCAGAACGCCCAATCGGACAACGGGGCGGACCGCGTGCGCGACGACAGCTTCTACGCCAAGTGGAACTACATCATCTCGCCCACGCTGCTGAACGAGTTCCGCTTCCAGTTCGCGCGCGACAACGAATCGCAGGTGGGCAACGCGCCGGGGCCGGGTACCTCCGTAACCGGAGGATTCAGTTTCGGGCAGCCCGACTTCCTGCCCCGGCCTCAATACCCGTTTGAGAAGCGTTTCCAGTTCACGGACAACCTCTCCTGGGTGCGCGGTCGGCACACCTTCAAGTTCGGCGGCGACGTCAACTACGTGCGCGAAACCCAGATCAATCTCTTCCAGGGCGGGGGCGTGTACAGCTACGCCAGCTTCGCTCGGCTGGCGGCTGATTGCCCCATCGGGGCAGTGGGCTGCGTCCCCTCTGGGATCACCGCACCCGCACCCGTCGCCCAGCAGTGTTTGCCTGGATTCTGCTACGGAACCTACACCCAGGCTTTCGACCAGCGCGTGGCGGCCGGGGATCTCCCACCCGAGCTCACGGGATTCGCCTTCTTCACCACTACGGACTGGAACTTCTACGCCCAGGACACCTTCAAGCTGCGCTCCAACCTCACGCTGAACCTGGGTGTCCGCTACGAGTACCAGCAACTGCCGCAACCGCCGGTCGGCAACCCGCTGCTGCCGTTGACCGAAAGCTTTCCGCAGGACACCAACAATTTCGCGCCCCGGGTGGGTGTGTCCTGGGACGTGGGCGGCAACCAGAAGACGGTGTTCCATGCCGGCTACGGCCTGATCTATGGCCGCACCAGTAACAGCGCAATCGCCCAGGCGATGCTCAACAACGGCGTAGTGTTTCGGACGCTGACTTTCTTTCCCACCACCGCACTCGCGCCCGCATATCCCAACTGCTTCATCCCGGGTGTGAGCGGCACCACCTGCACGGTTGCCACGCCGGCGGGAGCAGGGCTGACGGCGGACGTGAGCCAGTTTGCGCCCGACTTCCAGCGGCCCATGGTGCACCAGGCGGAGGTGAGCCTGGAGCACGAAATATTCAGCGACACCGTTCTCCGCCTTACCTATGCCTACAGCGGCGGACGGCGGCTGCCTTCTTACCGCGACGTTAACCTGTTCCCTGCGGAAGCCGAGGTGATGCTGTTTCTTCAGAATGATCTTGTCGCCGGGGGTCAAACCCTGGGCTCGGCCGGCCTCTATGGCCCGTTCCCCTTCTACTGCGACGCCAGGAACGCCGCCTTTATCCTCAACGAATTTTGCGGCGCCACAACGCTAACGGCGCGGCCGAACCCCTTGTTCCGCAGGATTCTGCAGGCGGAGAGCGTAGTCGAGTCCAGCTACAACGCAATGATTGTTCAGCTTCGCCGCCGGATGCGGAGAGGGCTGCTGTTCGACGCCCACTTCACCTGGGCAAAGGCCATTGACAACGGCCAGAACAGCGCCACCTTCTTCGGCCGTTCCACCACCGTCTTCGACCCGCTCAACCCGGCGCTGGACCGCTCGCTCAGCGACTTTGACATCCGCCGTCGTTTTGTTACCAGCTTCGTCTGGCGGCCCGACGAGACCTTCTCCATCAGCGGCGATACCACGCGCAAGATCTTCGGGAAGTGGCAGTTCAGCGGAGCGGTGACGGCGCAGGACGGCAAGACCTCTGCCGGCACCGTGAGCGGCTTCCTGAACACGAACACCACCAACACGCCCGCGAACGTCACCCGCACTTTGGCTATTGATAGCGGCTCGTCTAACGGCAGTGGCGGCAACTTCCGCGTCCCCTTTCTTGCACGTAACTTCGGCCAGGCCCCCGGACTGGCAATTTTCGACCTGCGCATTTCCAGGAGTTTCGCGATCACCGAAGGCACGCGCCTCGAGGTGCTTGCCGAATCCTTCAACCTTTTCAACCGCAGGAATATCCAGTCTGTGAACGCCGCTGCCATCGCGCTTTCCAGCGCTTCCACTTCACCGACGCTGCCGGCCAGCGTGATTTCCAATAACTACGTCGTTAACAACTCCAACAACGCCACGATTACCACGGACAACAACTGCGGCGGCACGTTGTTCCCAGACGGGACGCGCTGCCTGGTTTTGAGCTCGGCCACCAACTACCTCGAACCGCGTAGCGCCTCCAGCACTCACAACGGCATGCGCGACGTGCAGTTTGCAGTGAAGTTCCACTGGTAGGAAACGCTAACCAAGGGCGGCAGCCCCGCAGTGCGGGTCTGCCGCCCTTTTTCTTTGTGTTCCATTAAGCTGTAGGCGCGGGCGACCCGCCCGCGCAAATGAGCCTCCGTAAGTACGATTACCGAAGGAAGCTGCCCCACCTACAGCGGGAGGCCAGGCCACTGTTTGTCAGCTTTCGCACGCACCGATCCTGCAAGCTGGCGCCAAAGTTGCGTGACATCGTTCTGGAATGCTGTGTTTACCAGCACGGGAAAAGTGTTCGGCTGCACGCTGCTGTGATCATGCCGGAACATGTGCATCTCCTGTTCTCGGCGCTGAAGGACGCAAAGGGGGAGAGTTATTCGATTCCTGAGATCATGCAAAACATCAAGAGCGTGTCCGCGCACAGGGTCAATCGCGCAGCAGGGAGGACAGGGAAGGTGTGGCAGACCGAGTCTTTCGACCATGTGATTCGCAGCAGCGGCGAGTTCGAGGCGAAGATTGCTTACATCGCCGAGAACCCGGTGATGCGAAGGCTGGTGAACAGCGTCTCGGATTACAAGTGGTTGTGGCTGGATCCGGAGGATTTCCATTGGTGATGTCTTGCGCGGGCGAGTCGCCCGCGCCTACGGACCTGAAAGGTCGCGGATGTCTTCCGCCCGAGGATTTCTATTGGTGAGGTCTTGCGTGAGCGAGTCGCCCGCGCCTACGACCTGAAAGGCTGGCGCTACGACGCAACGGCCTATTTGGGGGTCGGCGCCGGTGGAGGCGCCATGGGGACCGTG
>CAYTIL010000001.1:0-229010 GCA_964437985.1 uncultured Acidobacteriaceae bacterium | reverse complement strand
GCAACAACTGGGAACAGTTCTTTCCCGACCCCTTTCGAACGAGGATGGTCACGCCGTCAATGGATTCGGCAAACTCATACATGAGCATCAGCGTTACGGCGTGCATGTTGTTGTTGGTGGCATGGGCGCAAATCTCAACCTCCTTCAAAACCTCCAAGAACTTGCCCAGCGACACCCGTACGCCATCGGACAATCGCCTGTAGACGTCGTGCCATTGCGCGAAATCGCTCTCGTTCGTCATCAGTTCGTCGTGGAACACGGCCTTTCCTCAGTACGATTAAGCTGTGTGCAGGGGCGACACTGGCCATTACCAATAGGTTCGCCGATCTAGGCTTCGGTGTAAAGCAGTAGGGTCCGATGTGCGGACGTTTCGTTCGATGGTTGACCTGGGAACGGTCAGCAGAGCGGACCATTCTGTTTTCATCATGCCACGTCGTGTCACCATCAATCGGCGGTTGCGGCGCTACCGGATTGTCCGCAGAGGGGACTCTACCGGAATGGCATGTAAAGAACCGTAACTTCTTACCATCGGTGTATTTGCGTTCATTTTGGCAAGGTGCGGCCTCCGATTGCAAGGGTGTTGTATCAAGACACCTTTTGCAAAAGGAGGCCACGGATGGCCAGTATCACAGCGACTACCCGCACGCTCAAGTCTCGGCTCCGCGATTCTCACGACCCGCTCGACGGCCTGCTCGACGAACCACTGATCCACGAGTTGTGTCGAGCGATCGGCCACTCGTGGCGATGTTGCTTTTGGCGACCCACGATCGTGATCCTGACGTTTCTGCGGCAAGTCTTGTTGCCCCAATGTTCCTGTCGTCAGACCGTAGCCTTCACCACCGCCGCGACGGCGCGACCCGGTGATGAGCGGCGACCGTCCGATGATCCCAGCGCCTACAGTCAGGCACGGCAGCGACTCCCTTTGGCGCTCTTGGAGCGACTGGCCGCTCGACTGGCGTCCGACCTGACGCAGCCGGACCGGCGCTGGCGCGGACATCGCGTTCGCGTCGTCGATGGATCGAGTGTGAGCATGCCGGACACACCGGCGTTGCAGGAGACCTTCCCTCAGCCGACTTCGCAATCCCCGGGCTGTGGTTTTCCCGTGGCGCGCTTGGTGGCCATGTTCTGCTGGACGAGTGGCGCGCTGCTCGCGATGGTCAGCGATTCGCTGGCGATTGGTGAACTGGCGTTGTTTCGGCGGTTGTTCGATCATCTGGAAGCCGACGACGTGGTGTTGGCCGATCGCCTTTTCGGCAACTATACCGAACTGGCCCTGCTGGAACGGCGCGGTGTGCATGTGGTCTGCCGCGTCAATGCGGCCCGGCGACTCGACCTGCGCTGTGGCGCACGGATCGGGAAGCAGGATCATCGACTGATCTGGACACGCCCCCGAGCGGTGCCCTTGGGCTTGGCACTCCAGGATTGGAATGCGCTGCCCCCCACGCTGACGGTTCGCGTCGTGCGGGTCCAGACCGTTTGTCGACGCGGCTTTCGTAAGCGACGGATCGACTTGGTGACCACGCTGCAGGATCCCATCGCCTATCCGCCCGAGGCCCTGGCGGAGTTGTATCGCCAACGCTGGCTGGTGGAACTGAACCTCCGCAGTCTCAAGACCACGCTCGGCATGGACGTGCTGCGTTGCCAGTCGCCGACGATGGTGCGCAAGGAAATCGCCATGCACCAGATCGCCTACAACCTGATCCGGGCCTTGATGGTCCAGGCCGCACGCACTCACGAAGTGGACCCGCAACGCCTTAGCTTTGCCGGTACGCAACAACGCCTCCTGGCTTGGCTGCCCCACTGGATGCCGACTACGAAGCTACGTACTCCTCATCCTTGGATGAGCTACTTCCTCGCGATCATTGCCCACGACGTGCTTCCCGATCGGCCAGACCGCAACGAACCTCGCGCTATCAAACGACGCTGAAAAAGCTACCCATACCTCGTCCATCTCCGCTACCAAGCCCGCAACACTGCCTGGTACGACAAACGTTAGCTACATGCCATTCGCGTAGGGTGTACTTCGCACGCCCAGGAATCAAAGGCGGGCCGAGCCCGCCCTACCAAACTAACTTTGCTGGGCTACCCCATCGGCGGTACTCTTACGTAATGCGACCCCTTCGATATTCCATCAACGTCACGCTGGACGGTTGCTGTGATCATCGTGCAATCCCCCCGGACGAAGAGTTGCATCGTCACGCGGTCGAGAACCTCGAGCAGGCCGACGCCCTCCTTTTTGGCCGGGTGACTTACGAAATGATGGAGGCAGCGTTTCGCCCGCCGGCGCGGACGGGAGCGAGGCCTGATTGGATGGAACCCTTCGCCCGGACGATCGACGCGGCAAAGAAGTACGTCGTGTCGAGCACCCTGGACCGGGTCGATTGGAACGCGGAGCTCGTGCGCGGGGATCTGGCGAAGGCCGTTCAGCAGCTCAAGCGGGAGTCGGGTAAGGGACTGTTCGTGGGAGGCGTGAAGCTCCCCCTGGCGTTGGCGGAGCTGGGATTGATCGATGAGTACGAGTTCGTCGTGCAGCCCAGGCTAGCGGGCCACGGGCCGACGTTGTTCGCGGGGCTATCGAAGCATGTCGACTTGAGGCTCGTGAGCCGGCTGGAGTTCGGCTCGGGGGCGGTGGCGATGCGGTATGAGCCGAGAAGGTAGCCATTGGGCTTGTTAGCCCGAGTCGGCCGCATCATGGAGCAACTCGGGCGGGTGGCCCACGAGGGTGGCCCACATCTCCCTTACGATGATTCTTGATGGTGGCCCACGTTCGCGCCATGCAGTTCGGCGCTAACGTGGGGATGCGGCGTGGGCCGGTCCTGACGCCCGCTCTCCCACCTTCTCAGCCGCCGTCGCTCTCGCGAACCAGTTCTTCGGCGCGCGACAGAATCTCCTCCACCAGGGCCGGCGAAGCTGCCTCCGCATACACCCGCAGCAACGGGCAAGTCTGCAGCGGCGTACCTTCAATGGGCTCGACGGAGCGGCCCTTTCGCCACGTGAATCAATGTGCGCAAGGCGGTATTGACGGATTGCTCGTCAGGGAAATACTCGGCCACGTCTGGAGATAGGAGCACGAGGTTTGTCCCTGCTCGATAGCGCGTGGCATATTTGCCGCGAATGCCGCCCTGCAACGTGGACAAGTCGTACTCGGGCCGAAGTTCGTCCCGCTGCCGCCGTCTTTCACTTGTTTTCTTCATAATGTTTTCGCTCGCGCCGCGTGGTCTTGCGGGCGCTGATAATCCGGACATCCTCGCCGCGATCCGCATGGGCCACGATTAGCACTCGACCGGCGCTCGACACTCCGACGGTGACACACCTGTTTTCCGTGATCGAATGATCCGGGTCGTGGTACGTCATCGCCAACTGATCGCCAAAGACCGTGGCAGCCTCATGGAACGAAACCCGATGTTTCCGGCGATTCTGCGCTGCCTTGTCCGGGTCCCACTCAAAATTCACTGCTTCATTTTACCTTGTTCCCGCCAAGCTTCGCGCCCTCTCCAGCTACCACAGGGCGGAGCGGACAGGTCATGTTCGGCGCTCCCGCTCGCCGGGCGGCTCGCCAGGATCAAAGCCTGGAATCGGGCACGGCACGCCCGCCCGGACCGCGCCCCGCTCTCCCACCTTCTCAGCCGCCGTCGCTCTTCCGAACCAGTTCCTCAGCGCGCGCCAGAATCTCCTCCACCAGGGCCGGCGAGGCTGCTTCCGCATAGACGCGCAGCAGCGGTTCGATTCCTTCCGCGCTCACCACTGCTCCAGCGGCAGTTCGCCCCGGGAGCGGGTTCTATTGCCCGGCTTCAACTGTAAGTTTCAAACCCATGGCCTTGGTCACGGCCACCAGCGTAGAGAGCCGAGGATTGCCGTGGGCTGACAAAGCTCGATAAAGGCTCTCACGCTCGACGCCGGCAGCCTTGGCCACCTTCGCTATACCGCCCCGCGCTTCAGCGACTCGGCGCAAGGCCAGCAGAAGCACACGGGGTTCGTGCTCGTCTTCGAGCGCGGCTCTCAGGTACTCAGCGGCAAACTCCGGGTTTTCATGGAGCTCCCGAACCATCGCTTCGTCGTGGGAGATGCTGGCTTTGTGTTTCATGCCTTTCGCGTCCTTTCTTTGTGATCTCGGAGGTATGCGATCGCCCGTCCTATGTCAGAGGACTGCTTGCGTTTGTCGCCGCCGCACAGCAGCAGCACGCACGCCCGGCCTGCCATCGCGTAGTACACCCGATACCCCGGTCCCCAGTCGATCCTCAGTTCCCATACTCCCTCACGGAGATGTTTCGAGTCGCCGAAGTTGCCAAGAGAAAGGCGGTCGATCCGCGCCACGATTCTTGCTTGCGCTTGGTTATCCCGCAGACCCGCCAGCCAATCGCCGACCACGTCTTTACCCGCGCGGGTGACATACCGGCGAATCTCGAACACAGGTCGAGTGTAACCTATAAGTCACACGCGCGCAAGTCAGGAACAAATGCAATCGGGGGTCGGAACGAGAACAACTGGCAGAGCAACTGATTCTTAATCAGTAGGTTGAAGGTTCGATTCCTTCCGCGCTCACCACGGTTTCAATAACTTATTGGGTTGCGTTTTCAAAAGCCGACCCCTGGGGCGGGGTGGCCCGTCCTGAAGCCCCGCTCTCCCACCTTCTCAGCTGTCGCTTTTCCGAACCAGCTCTTCGGCGCGCGCCAGAATCTCCTCCACCAGGGCCGGCGTAGCGGCTTCCGCATACACTCGCAGCAAGGGTTCGGTTCCCGAGGCGCGCAGCAGCACCCAGGCTTCTGCCCCACATCTGCACGCAATTGGCAGATGTGGGTGAACTCACTAGCCGGCAGCGACTTCTTCCAGACGCTGAAGCGTGTCCGGATAGGCACGAACCAGAAGTACGAGTGCCGCCGCCTGAGGATTCGGACGTGCGCGCCCCTGCTCCCACTTCTCCAGCGTCCTTTCATTGATGCGAAGTTTGCGCGCAAAGACTGCCCGGGAGCAGCGCAGACGCTGGCGCGTGTCCCGAATCAGCCGCGAATCCACCTTGGGCAGCGGGGCCGGCACAACCTTGTAGGTTCGCAGCGTCAGCTTGCCCCCCCGACGACCTTTCATCGTTTTCACGCCTTCCATCAGTTCCGCGAAAATGTCGCGCTTGGCCATTACCGTACTCCTCTCGCTTCCTTTTTTCGTGCTGCTCGCCTGGCCTCTCGGGCCTTGCGTTCGGCTGCGATCGCAGCGCGCAGCGCCTTTTTCTCTTCCGGCGTTAGGTCCGCGGCTTCGTCCTTGCCATAAAGCGTCATCAGCCAAATCTGCTGGTCAGACAAGAAGTGGTAGTAGATGATTCGCAGGCCTCCTCTAACGACCCTTTCCACGCCTTGGATCGGCCCAGCGAATCTTTCGGAAACCTCCCGTGCCAGGTATCAATGGCCCGTGGCCGGGATTGCGGGACAACTCGATCTGCAACTCTCGATATTCGTCCTCGCTCAGATACTCCGACACATGCCGCGTGAATGCCGGGGCTTCTATAAACTCCACAGGACACACTATACGCTATTAGCGTAGGATTGTCCAGGCCCCGATTCCACCTTGGGATGACATTCGCAGTAAACAGCCACCTCTCTAACCGCGGACCAGTTCTTCGGCGCGCGCCAGAATCTCCTCGACCAGGGCCGGCGTAGCCGCTTCCGCATACACCCGCAGTAAGGGCTCCGTTCCCGAGGCGCGCAGCAGCACCCAGGCTTCGGCGCCGTTGCCGTCGGTGGGAGCGTCGAGGAAGAACTTGATGCCGTCGGTGGTGTGCGTATTCACAATGCGGTACTGGCCGATGGAGCGAATCCCGCCCTCGCGCGCGCGGCCCATGGCGGACTGCTTCACTTCCTCCGGCAGGTGCAGGTCGCGGCGACCGTAGTAATGCGGGCCGAACTCCCGTTGCAGGTCGGCCACCAGCCCGGCCAGCGTCCGGCCCTCTTCCGCCATGACGTTGGCCAGCAGCAGGGCGCAAAGAAGTCCGTCGCGCTCCGGCATGTGCCGCGGCAGCCCGATGCTGCCGGATTCCTCTCCCCCTACCAGGATCTCGCGCTCCAGCATCAGGTCGGCAATGTACTTGAAGCCGATAGCGGTCTCGTGCACTTTGCGGCCGTGCTTTCGGGCGATGCGCTCCAGCATGCGCGTGGTATTGAATGCGCGCACGATCTCGCCCGGCCACTGCTTTCGTTCCAGCAGCCAGCGCAACAGGATGCTGAAGATTTTGTGCGCGTCCACGAAGCTGCCGTCCTCGGCCACGGCGCCGATGCGGTCGGCGTCGCCATCGGTGGCAAAGCCGGCGTGGCACCCGTCGGCGCGCACGGTTTCCTGAAGCATAGCCACGTGCGGCTCAATGGGCTCGGGATTGATTCCTGGAAACAAGGGATTCACTTCGCCGCGAATTTCCCGGCAGTCCATCCCCTGCGCTTCCAGGATTCCCCGCAACACGCCCCGGCCGGAGCCGTACATGGAATCCACTGCCAGACGGAACCCGGCCCGGCGGATGCGGTCGAGGTCGGCGAAATTCGTGATGGCTGCGATGTAAGGCGCTTGGAAGTCGGTTTCCGCGATGGCCGCCGGCGAGCCTTTGGGCATGGCTCCCGCGGCCAGCTCCTGCTCGATCAGCGCGATGATGCTGGGTGAAGCCGAGCCGCCGTATCCGGCCTTGTACTTCACTCCATTCCAGTTCCACGGGTTGTGACTGGAGGTAATGACCACGCCCCCCGCCGCGCCCAGGTTGCGAACCGCGTAGGAGACCGCCGGGGTGGGCGTGTAGTCGTTCGCGAGTCGAATCGGGATGCCGGCAGCGGCCAGGGTTTCCGATGCCACCTCGGCAGCGCGACGCGAGGCAAAGCGCGTGTCGTAACCCACCACCAGCCCTTTGCGACTGTCTTCGTGCTTGAGGACGTACGCGGCGATGGCGCCCGCGACGCGGCGCACGTTGTCGAACGTAAAGTCGTCGGCAATCACACCGCGCCAGCCGTCAGTCCCGAACTTGATTTCAGCCGCCATGGTGTTTGGGAGGGAAGTTGCCCGGATCAGATTCCAGTGTAAAGGCTGCGGCGCAGAAACTCGCCCGCACCCGGGCGACCCAGGAACTTGTCGTTCTCCACCAGCACGCGGCCGCGCGACATCACCACGTCGGGCATGCCTTTCACCCGGATACCCTCGAACATGGAGTAATCCACGCGCATATGGTGGGTGCTGGCGCTGATGGTGTGCTCGCGATCGGGATCGAAGAGGACCAGGTCGGCGTCGCTGCCCACGGCTACGGTTCCCTTCCGCGGGTAAAGGCCGAACAATTTGGCGGGCGTGGTGGCCACCAGCTCCACAAAGCGATTGACGCTAAACCTGCCCTGGGCCACGCCACCCGAGTAGATCAGGCTCATGCGGTGCTCAATGCCCGGGCCGCCGTTGGGAATTTTGGTGAAGTCGTCGCGCCCGAGTTCTTTCTGCTCTTTGAAGCAGAACGGACAATGGTCCGTGGACACAACCTGTAGATGATCCTGCTTGAGTCCGGCCCACAGCTTCTCCTGGTGCCACTTCTCGCGCAGCGGCGGAGTGAAGACGTACTTGGCGCCGTCGAAGCCGCCCGGGGCGTCGAAGTTCTCCAGCGAAAGGTAGAGGTACTGCGGACAGGTCTCGGCGTAGACGGGCAAGCCGCGGTCGCGGGCCTCGCGCACTTTCTCCAGCGCCTCGTTGCAACTCAGGTGGACGATGTACACCGGAGCGCCCGCCATCTCGGCCAGCGCGATGGCGCGCCCCACGGCCTCGGCTTCGGCGGTGGTGGGCCGCGTGAGCGCGTGATACTTGGGCGCGGTCTTGCCCTCGGCCAGCGCCTGCTGCACGATCACGTCAATGGCGCCGCCGTTTTCGGCGTGCATGCAAACCATGGCCCCGCCGCTGGCCGCCTTGCGCATGGCGCGGAAGATGGTGGCGTCGTCCAGCATGAACACGCCGGGATAAGCCATGAACAGCTTGAAGCTGGTGACCCCGTCGCGGATCAGGTCGCCCATCTCGTCCAGGCGCGCGGCCGGCAGGTCGGTGGCGATGCAGTGGAATGCGTAATCGGACACGGCTTTGCTCGCCGCCTTTGACATCCAGGCATCGAAGGCCGCGCGCAGGGTCTGTCCTTTGTACTGGATGGCGAAATCAATCAGCGTGGTGGTGCCGCCGAAAGCGGCGGCGCGTGTGCCGGTCTCGAAGTCGTCGGCGCTGGTGGTGCCGCCGAAGGGCATGTCCAGATGCGTGTGCACGTCGATGCCGCCCGGGAAGACGTACTTTCCGGAAGCGTCCAGCAGGCGGCCGGCGTTTTGCCGCGGCAGGTCCTGGCCAATGGCCACGATCTTGCCGCCGCTGACGGCCACGTCCGCCCGGCAGGTATCGCTGGCGGTGACTACCGTGCCGCCCGTAATGAGTGTGTCAAAACCCATCCGCGTCCTCCGGCTTCGCCACGATTTTCAGGAAACGACCTTCAGGAGGCCGCCGCTTTGCGGGAAGCCGGGCGCCCCATGCGCGGCAGGATCTCACGCTGATAGTCCTGGAGCGTGCGCTCTTCTTCGCCGCACATCAGGTAAATGTTGAACTGGGTCACGCCGGCTTTCGCCAGGGCCTTGAGCTTCTCGCGGTGGGCCTCCGCCGGGCCCAGGATGCAGAAGCGGTCCACCACTTCGTCGGAAACGAACCCGGCGTTGTCGCTGCCTACTACGGCATGGTGCTGGTAGTCGTAGCCGCTCCGATTGCGGACGTAAGCGGTCAGCGCCGACGGAAGTTCTTCGGGCTTGTAGCGGGCAATCAGGTCCATGACGTGGTTGGAAACCAGCGCCGGGAACCAGCGCACGTGCTCCCGCGCTGCGGCCACGTCGTCGCTCATCCACACTGGGGCGGCAGCCATCACTTCGATAGCAGCGGGATCGCGTCCGGCGGCGCGCGCGCCTTCGTGCACAAACCCTACACACCAGGAAATCAGGTCCGGATCAGCAAATTGCAGAATCACGCCGTCGGCGATCTGTCCCGCTAGGCGCAAGACCTTGGGACCATAGCCGGCAATCCATACCGGCGGCGCTCCCGTGGCCCAGGTAAGCTGCGCCGGACGGCCTTCATACTCCACCTGCTCGCCAGCCATCAGCTTGCGAATCACCTGCACCGACTCGGCCAGATGATCGGCGGTAGTGGGCTTTTTGCCCAGGACGCGGCGGGAACTGTCGCCGCGCCCGATGCCCAGTTGCATGCGGCCCTTGGAAATCAGGTTCAGCGTGGCCAGTAGGCTGGCCGTCACCGTGGCGTCGCGCACCGCAGGATTGGTAACGCACGTCCCCAGACGCATCCGCTCGGTGGCGGTCGCCATCAGCGTGAGCAGCGGGTAGGGTTCTTTCCACAGGACATGCGAATCGAAGATCCAGCCGTAGTCGAAGCCCGCCTCCTCCGCCTGGCGAGTCAGGCTTACGATGCGCTCCACCGGCATGGCCGGGTTAAGTGTGATTCCGAAGTCCATCGACCGCTCCTCCTGGTGCTTGCGCCCAACGCAGACGCAAGTTCCGCAGAGCGGAAAATCATATGCCGTACTTGCGCTGGTTTCAACCCTGCCACTGCGCCTTTCCTACCTCCTCCCTCCTCCCTCCTACCTCCTCGCATTGCGCATCAGCGCGTAGTAAACGACGAACGCCAGGCCAAAGCCCACGAACCAGGAGTAGTCATAAAGGAAGCGCAGCGGCGGGGCCACCAGGCCGGCCAGCGCCAGTCCGGCGCCGGCCAGCAGCGCGGCGATGGCCCGCCAGTTGAAGCCTCGGGAGTACTCGTATGCGCCGCCGCGCAGGTAAAAGTCGTTCACGGAAAGCACCCTCCGGCGGATCACAAAGTAATCGCAAATCATGATGCCCGCCACCGGTCCCAGCAGCGCCGCATAGCCGCCGAGCCATCCGAAGATGAAGGTGCGATGATCGGACAGCAGCTTCCAGGGCATCATGGCAATCCCCAGAAAGCAGGTGATGATGCCTCCGGTCTTGAAGCTGATACGCCGCGGCCACAGGTTGGAGAAGTCGTTGGCCGGCGAAACCACGTTCGCGGCCACATTCACGTTGAGCGTGGCCAACAGAATCGCCAGCAGGGAGATCACGATGGCCACCGGCGACTGAAACCGGCTGAGCAACTGCACCGGATCCCAGATGGCGTTGCCGTAGATCACCACCGTCGCGGAAGTCACCGCAATTCCGATAAACGAGTAGAGCGTCATGGTGATGGGCAGCGCTATCGCCTGCCCCAGCATCTGTTCGCGCTGGCCGCGGGCGAAGCGCGTGAAGTCGGGAATATTCAGCGAAAGCGTGGCCCAAAACCCCACCGTGCCGTTGAGCGCGGGAATCAGGAACTTGAGAAAGTCGGCGTTGCTCTGAAACTTCGAGGGCGCCGCCAGCATGGGGCCAAAGCCGCCCGCCGAGGTGTACGCCCAGCCCAGCAGCAGCAGTCCTACACCCAGCAGGATGGGAGCGCTGATCCCCTGCAGGAAGCGTATGGACTCAATGCCCGCCAGAATCACGGCCAGGTTGATCAGCCAGAACGCGAAGAAGCAGAGGGCCGCGCCATGGGGAACTTCCTTCCACGCCGGCCACAACGTGGCCAGCAGCGAACTGATGGCCTCGCCGCCAATCCAAGTTTGGATGCCAAACCATCCACAGGCCACCAGTCCGCGTAACACCGCGGGAATGTTGGCTCCCAGGACACCGAAGGAGGCCCGCGCCAGCACCGGAAACGGGATGCCGTAACGCGTGCCGGGATGGGCGTTCAGCAGCATGGGCAATAGGACGATGGTGTTGCCCAGAAACACAGTAGCCACCGCCTGCTTCCAGTTCATCCCGCCCTGGATCAGTCCCGCCGCCAGCATGTAGGTGAGCACGTTGACGGACATCGAAACCCAAAGCGCCGCGTAGGCGTAGGTGCCCCAGGTGCGGCGCGCGGGCTCGACCGGCGCCAGGTCAGGGTTGTAGAGCGAACTGGTGGTGATGTCGGGAGGGGCGGGAGGGTCGGCGGCAGTGGTGGTGGTCATGTTCGCTTACTCGTAGCTCCTCCGGTCCGTGTAGCGACGGGTCTTTGACCCGCCGAAATACAGCCAGTTGCTGCTGCCCTTACCGTCTGGGCAGGTGTTCCGAATTCGGAACAAGAACGGGTCGTGCACCGAAGTCCCTGACAGGCGTGGTAGTATACGCCGCTCTAAAACACCATCTGCGGAACCTGAGGGTGGCCCATCCCTTCGACTTCTCCTTCGACAAGCTCAGGGCGAGCCTCGCTCGGCCGACTCGCTCCACTTGCTCACGGCAGGCCCACTGCCGAGTCCGCATCCGAGGCATAGGTCGGCGATGCCACAGCGGACCACGAGAAGTCCTTTGTCCCTATGAGGATGGCGGCGGACAAGGAAAACAATAAAGCACTTGACACGCGTAGTAGTGATATAGTTAACTATAACAGTGTTGGTGAAGATGAACCCAAGGAGAATGAAACCATGAAATCGCGTCGTTCTACGCTGTACGCTGTTCTGCTGTTGCTCTTCACCTCCGCTTTCGCCCAGTCCCCCGCGCCGAAGTCGGAGGTCCCGAAGACCGCCCCCCCGAAGTCCGAAGCCCAGAAGTCCTTCGAAGCCTTGAAAACCCTCGCGGGAGAGTGGGAAGGCGCCGTGACCACCGACATGCCCCAAGCCCTGAAAGAGAAGATGGGGGCCGTCAAGATGAACCCGCTCCACGTCTCGATGCGCGTGACCTCGCGGGGGAACGCGCTGGTGCACGAGCTGCAGGAAGCAGGAACGCCGTTGGATGCCACCAAGTACGACCATCCGGTCACCATGCTTTACCTGGATGGAGACCAACTCACACTCATCCACTATTGCGACGCCGGAAACCGCCCTCGCATGACCGGCAAGATGTCGCCCGACGGCAAGACGGTGGAGTTCGAGTTCGTCGACATCACCGGCAAGAACCAGCACCAGCACATGCACCATGCGGTGTTCACCATCATCGACGCCGACCATCACACCGAGGACTGGACGTTCATGATGGGCGACACGCCGATCCACGCGCATTTCGACCTGCACCGGAAAAGCTGAGGCGCGTCGCCTCTCTGGTAAGGTTGGGTTTCCCGGAAAACCTGATGGACCGTGAGTGGAACGACAATCAGCCGATCTACCGCCAGCTGCGCGATCGTGTCGTCGCCATGATCCTGGACGGAGTTCTCAAGGAAGGCGATCCGCTGCCCTCCGTGCGCAACGTCGCGGCTGAGTACCGGGTGAATCCGCTCACCGTCCTCAAGGGCTACCAGCAACTGGTGGACGAGGGGCTGGTCGAGTCCCGGCGCGGCCGCGGCATGTTCATCAATGCCGGCGCGCGCAGCCTGTTGCTGCAGGGCGAGCGGCAGAAGTTCCTGGGCGAAGAGTGGCCCAGGATACAGGCCACCATCCAGCGGCTCGGCCTGAAGGCGGAGGAGCTCCTGAATGGCTCGCGGCCGTCGTCGAAGGCCGCGCCGTCGAAGCCCGCGAAGCCGGGCCCCCCGGAGGAGGAGAGCTGAAGCCATGGCATGCATAGAAGCCCGCGGTCTGCGCAAGGCCTACGGCACAACGGTCGCGCTGGACGGCGTCGATCTGCGTGTCGAAGAGGGTCGCATCGTGGGACTGATCGGCCCCAACGGAGCGGGCAAGACCACCGCGCTCAACGCGATCCTCGGCCTCACCTTATACCAAGGGGAGCTGAGGGTGCTCGGGCGCGACCCGTGGAGCGAGCGCGATCAGCTGGTGCGCGATGTCTGTTTCATCGCCGACGTCGCCGTGCTGCCGCGCTGGATACGGGTCTCGCAGGCGCTCGATTACGTCGCCGGGGTGCATCCGCGGTTCGATCGCGCCAAGGCGGAAGGTTTTCTGGCGAAGACCGACATCAAGCCCGGCAGGAAGGTGCGGGAATTGTCCAAGGGCATGGTGACGCAACTGCACCTCGCGCTGGTGATGGCGATCGACGCGCGCTTGCTGGTGCTGGACGAGCCCACGCTCGGCCTCGACATCCTGTATCGCAAGCAGTTCTACGATGCTCTGCTCAACGACTACCTCGATCGCAGCCGCACCATCCTGGTGGCGACGCACCAGGTGGAAGAGATCGAGCATGTGCTCACCGACGTCATGTTCATCGGCCGCGGGCGCATCGTGCTCGATTGCAGCATGGAAGGATTGGGATCGCGCTACCTGGAGGTGGCAGTGCATCCCGAGCAGGTCGCCGCGGCGCGGGCGCTCAAGCCGATCCAGGAGCGCCAGGTTTTCGGACGGAGCATCCTGCTGTTCGATGCCGTCGACCGCCGGCAGCTCGCGGCGCTGGGCGAGGTGCGCCGGCCCAGCCTCGCCGACTTGTTCGTCGCCGTGATGGGTGATCGATCCCGCCAGGGGCAAGGAGCCGGACAATGAGCACTCCCGCGAACGCGATATCCGAGGCCCCGATGGCGGCGAACATCTCGCCCATGCGGCGCTTTTGCTGGTCCGTGCGCCGCGAGTTGTGGGAGAACCGCTACCTTTACCTCGCGCCGCTCGCGGTCGCGGCGCTGATCGTGGTGGGTTTCGCGCTCGGCCTGGTCCACCTGCCCGACAAGTTGCGCGCCGCCTCCGCGCTCGACGCCATGCAGCAGCACGAGCGCATCGAGCAGCCGTACACCTTTGCCGCGCTGCTGCTCATGTTCACGACCTTCCTCGTCGGGATGTTCTATTGTCTCGACGCGCTGTACGGCGAGCGTCGCGATCGCAGCGTCCTGTTCTGGAAGTCGCTGCCCGTCTCCGACATGACCACCGTCCTCGCCAAGGCGAGCATTCCGTTCGTCGTTATCCCGCTGGTCACCTGGGTCATCACCGTGGCGACGCAGGCCATCATGCTGTTGCTGGCCGGCGGCAGGCTGATGGGAACCGGCCTCAGCGTGTGGTCCCACGTGTCGTTCTGGCAGATGGCGTGGATTCTGTTCTACCACCTCGTCGTGGGTCACGGGCTGTGGTACGCGCCGATCTGGGGATGGCTGCTGCTGTGCTCCGCCTGGTCGCGCCGCACGCCCTATCTCTGGGCCACGCTGCCCCTGCTCGCCGTCGGCCTGGTCGAGAAAATCGCCTTCAACACGTTGCACTTTGGCGGCTGGCTCGCATATCGCTTCATGGGCGGCCCGGAAGGCATGCCGCCTCGCGACACCCCAATGACCATGGCCGCCCTCACGCCGCCGCTGGCTCAGTTCCTCGCCAGTCCCGGCTTCTGGTTCGGCCTGGCGGTCGCCGCGGTATTCCTCGCCGCAGCGGTCCGGCTGCGTCGCTATCGTGACCCGATCTGATTCACACGCAGCGTTGATTCAGCAACGGAAACGAACCCTGAGGTGCCCCTCGATAAGAGCGAAGGCGTTGATCGGGGGCTGGCCCACCCTTTCCGTAACACTCCGGCCCCGGGGCTGCCCCACCCTTATCGCTCCCGCTTTTGGAGCGACAGGGTGGGAGGATTCCCTCCTGGTTCTCCCAAATCGAGACGAACAATTTGCGAATTTCCCCTTGACAACACTTTATAGCTGTGCTAGTATGCATTTGTAATCATGTTCGCACTTGGATATGTCGTCGTCGCGGTCGCAGGCCAAGCCGGCGGGCACGCTTCCAGGTTAACCAGACCTAACTCCTTTATATCCAAAGACCTGGGATGGCATTACGTAAGCAGCAGATTCCAAACGACTTCAAGTCGAATTAATCTTAGACTTTAGCCCTAATCTGTTGATTCCATTATACCGGCAGACTTAGGGGGGTGGGGGGCCACTCGGTACTCCGTGCTCTGTACTCTGGACTCTTGTACTCAGTATCACCTAACTCCTTCGCGGACGAGACTTTACCCGTAAGTCCTTTAGATTTCGAGACCTCTCGGGATCTCTCTCCGCAACCCGATGATTCCATTAGCAGCCAGGGGGAGGGGGTGGGTGGTTTAGAGACTGGTGCCCCGCATCTGCCGCAGTTAGCAGATGTGGGTCTTTCCCGACTTTCCGCTTCTAGGCACGGCTCTTTGAAGCGGACGCTTCGCCCGCACCCTTGTTTCTCGCAAACGAGAAACCAGAAACGAGAAACCAGAAACGCTCTAAATCCGCGCTCATCCGCGCAAATCCGCGGTAAAAGAGCCTCTTCAGAACTGTTTTTCGAAGTGCCGCCTTTCGAAGAGAATGAACTCAGCCTCCAGCTTCCACTGCAAGCGGGCGCGCTCGCTGCCATCGAGCAGACGCTGGCAGGAAGCGGAAGGCTTGGAGCTGCCAGCGCGATCTAACGCACAGGCCGCAGCCCGGCGGAACTTCCCCGCATCGGCCCACAGGCTGGCGCCCGGGAGGAAGCTGTACTCCAGGCTGTTGCGCACCATGGTCTTCAGTTGGGGATAGGTAAGCGCAAAGTGCTGCACCGCGCGCATGTACTCGGCGATGGTGTCCGAGCGGGCCACGCCCACGTCGTCGGTGGCCAGCGCCACCGGTACGCCGTACTTCAGGTAGAGCGGCAGCGGATGAGGCACGCCCGGAGCGCTCAGCAGCAGCTCGTAGCTGGTGGGACAGAACTCCACCAGGATCTTGCGGCGCGCCATCTCGCGCATCAGTCCCTCGGGATCGCGCTCGTAGAGGGCGTCCACGCCGTGCCCGATGCGCTGGGCGTGGCCCACCTGGATGGACTTCCAGATGTGGTCGCGCAGGTCCTCGGGCGGAACCAGCCCGGTGGTAATCTCGCCCGCATGCAAGGTCAGCCGCACGCCCGGATAGAGCCCGTGCAGGAAGTCGAACCAGCGCATGTGAAGGTCGAAGTCGCGGCGCGAGACGTAGGCCGCCTCCGCCATCACCGGGTTCACGCTCACCACCCGGGGATCGGCCTTTGCCATCTCAAAGCCGAAGACCATCTCGGCAAAAACCTGTTGCGGCGGAAACGCGCGGTGCACTTCGAAGATGTGGCGCACCACCACCCTGCAGCCCGGGTCGGGGCCCGAGTCGGGGTCCGAGTCGGCGCCTGAGTCGCCGCCCGAGCCCCCGCCAGAGTCAACCGGCGGTCGGTTGGCCGGCCGGTCGCAGTGGAGCAACTCGCGCATCCTGGCTTCGGCGGCGTCCAGGTCGCGCCGCGCCGACTCCACCAGCGCCGGCAGCCCGGCGGCCAACAGCTTTTCGCGCAGCTTCGCGGGATCCGGGTCCCAGCCCACTTCGGCGCCCAGGGCCGAGGCCCGCATCTGGTCGAGCGGCGCGATCAGCTCCAGGTACATCAGGTTCTCGCGGGCGGCGCGGGACACCACTTCCGCCAGCATCTCGCCGCGATGGTTCTTGGTGGCGGCGTCGAATTTCAGGAAGGCCTGGAAGAAGTGCTCGCTGATGGTTTCGTCGTCGTTGGGCACAAAGTTGCGGATGGAGAACGCGTCCACCATCTGGATGTAGAGCGCGTGCTCCTCGAAGGCCTGCTTCGCCGGCGGGCGACGTCCTTGCGCGTCGTCGCACGGAGGCGGCAGGAGCGTCGAGGTTTCGCGGTCCACGCACAGCCCTTCGTCGGCTGCGTACTGGATGTAGCTTTCGGCGTACACCGATCCCGAGAGGTGGTTGTGCAGGTCTCCGCCCTTGGGCAACTGGCGGAGAAACAGGAGCAACTCGGCAGGCCGCTGGCGGATTCGCTCCAGATGTTGGGCGGTTTTCACTTCCGCCGACGCACCGCTTGGCGCCGCGACCAAGACCGGCGCACACAGAACCAGCGACAGTACGCAAAGCAACTTTTGGCGCACAGCAGTCTTCCTCCGCGACAAGGTCCGCAACCAGGTCCGCAATCAGGGTCTGGGGATTTTAGCTGATGTCATAGAATGTCCGGGTGGAAAAGAGCCTGCAGGAAACCTACGCGCCGCACAACACCTGCTTCGGATGCGGGCCGGCGAACGAGAAGGGGCTGCGCATCCGCAGCTTCGTCGAGGGCGAGGAAGTGGTGGCCGAGTGGCAGCCGCAGCCGCATCACGAAGCTTTCCCGGGGATGCTCAACGGCGGCATCATCGGGTCGCTGCTGGACTGCCATTCCAACTGGACGGCAGCCCACCACCTGATGAAGGCCGCGGGCGCGGATCGTCCGCCGTGCACGGTCACCGCGGACTACGCTATCCGCCTCAAGCGTCCCACGCCGATGGACGCTCCGGTGCGGCTGGTGGCGCGGGTGGTTGAGTCCTCCGCCGACCGCGCCGTGGTGGACGCCGAGCTGATCGCCGGCGGAAAGGTCTGCGCCACCTGTCGCGGGACGTTCGTGGCCGTGCAGCCCGGACATCCGGCGTATCACCGCTGGTGAAGCGCACCGCCGGAGCCGGCTGCGGTATGCTGTTTCGCATGAGCACTTTCATGAACCGAAGTGCCGCGAATCGAATTGCCGGCTTGGCCGCCGTCCTGTTCTGCATCGCGCTTCCCGCTGCCGCGCAAGACTGGGCGCGGGCGGCGCTGGAAAAGTCGCCGCGTCATCAGGAATGGGTCGCGGTGAAGCACGGCGAGCGCACCGTGCACGCCTTCGTGGTCTACCCGGAAAGCAAGAAGAAGGCCGCGGCGGTGGTGGTGATCCACGAGAACCAGGGCCTCACCGACTGGGCGCGCAGCGTGGCCGACCAGCTGGCCGCCGCGGGCTACATCGCCATCGCTCCCGACCTGCTCTCCGGCATGGCCCCGGGAGGCGGCAAGACCAGCGACTTTCCCAGCGGCGACGCGGCGCGCCAGGCCATCGGCGCGCTCGATTCCGATCAGGTCACCGCCGACTTGAACGCCGTCAGCGACTACGTCCGCAAGCTGCCCGCAGCCAGCGGCAAGGTGGCGGTGGCGGGATTCTGCTGGGGCGGGAGGCAGAGCTTTCGCTTCGCTACCAACCGCAGCGACCTGGCAGCTGCGTTCGTCTTCTACGGCTCGGGTCCCGAGAGCGTAGCTTCGGGCGTTGCTTCGGTTCGGGCGCCGGTGTTTGGCTTCTACGCGGAGAACGACGCTCGCATCAACGCGACGCTGGGCGCCACGGAAGCAGCCATGAAGGCCGCGGGCAAACGCTATGAACCCGTAACCTACGCCGGCGCAGGACACGGCTTCATGCGCTCGGGCGAAGCCCCGGATGCGTCCGCGGAAAACCGCAAGGCCCGGGAAGACGCCTGGAAGCGCTGGCTGGCGTTGCTGAAGGAGATGTAACCATGACCGCCGCGGAACTCAAGGAGAAGTTGCGCGCCCTTGCGGATTTTGGCTTGCCTGCGAAGCAGCGTCATACTATGATGTGACAAATGTCATACCAACGTAAGACAAAGCGTCATACGTCCTCCGCACCCGCCCTACGCCGGCGCCGCCAACGGCGCACTTTCTCCTTGGCCCCCGAGGTCATCGAGTTCATCGAACAAGTGCAGAAGAAGCGGGCTACGACTTCCCTTAGTGCTGCGGTTGAGGCGATCGTGCGTGAGCAGCAGGAAGCCGAAAACCAGGCTCGGCTGGAGCTGGCCACCACCGCCTATTTCGAGAAGCTGGGGCCGGAGGCTGCCGCAGAAGAGCGCACCTTGGAAGCCGGGCTCTGGCAAGCCGCGTCCGGTTTGGACCCCGATGCCCAGCCCTAGCCCTCTTCGCGGAGAAATCTGGCTGGCGAATCTGGGCGACCCGAAGCGGCACGCAGTCGTAATTGTTTCCCTGGACAGCCGTAACCGCAGCGACCGGGCCAATTCGATCTTGATTGTGCCCTTTGGCAGCTATGGCGCGGAAGGGCCGACCACTCTCCGCATGCAGCCTGGGGAAACCGGTTTGCCCGAGGCTTCCTGGCTCAAGGCGCATTTCATTCAGGTTCTGCCCAAGGACAAACTCATTGAAAGGCTGCCGCGCCGTCTATCGCTGACTCAGATGAGGAAAGTTGTGGCCATGATCAACCGCGCCATTGATCCCGAGGCTCCGTGGACAGGAGGGCCGCAATGAGGTCCGACTTTTCCACCGGCGCGCACAAGAAAATGACGTTTATCACAAGCCCACTCCGTGTGGGAGCTGCTCGGTATGCCCACCGGGACTGCTGGTCTGGCACACTCGGCTGAATATGTCCATTCCCGGCTCCTTCCCCGACTCGGTCAAGCAGCAGGCGGACATCGTCCGCGTGGTCGGCGACTATGTGAAGCTGAAAAAGTCGGGAGCGCAGAACTTCAGCGGGCTTTGCCCCTTCCACAAGGAGAAGACGCCGTCGTTCTCCGTGCACGCCACCCGGCAATTCTTTCACTGCTTCGGATGCGGCGCCTCGGGCGACGTCTTCACCTTCGTGCAGAAGCTGGAAAACGTGACCTTCCCCGAGTCGGTGCGTTCGGTGGCGCAGAAGCTGGGCATTCCAGTACCCAAGGGCGCATTCGGGGGCGGCGACGGCCCGGACGCGGGCCTGCGTACGGCCTTGCTCGACGCCCAGGAACGCGCCTGCGCCTTCTTCCAGGAACAACTGGCCAGGCCGGAAGGCGCGCGGGCGCGCGAGTATCTGGCCGAGCGCGGCCTGAGCGCGGAGGCCATCCGCAAATTCCGCATCGGCTACGCCCCGGACTCCGGGTTTCTGCTGCGTGACCGGCTGAAGAGCGGATTCCCCGAGCAGGTCCTGCGCGACTCCGGCCTGTTTTCGTGGAAGCAGGAAGGCGGGAAGCCGGAAGGCGGGAAGCAGGAGGGCGAGGGCGCTATGTACTCGCGCTTCCGCAACCGGGTCACGTTTCCGCTTTGCAGCGAGAACGGAAGGATCGTGGCCTTCACCGGGCGGACGCTGGCTCAGGACGAGAAGTCCGGCCCCAAGTACCTCAACTCTCCGGAGACTGCGATTTACTCCAAGTCGCGCATTCTGTTCAACCTGGACCGGGCGCGCGAGGCGGTGCGCAACCTGGGCTACGCCATCCTGGTGGAGGGCCAGATGGACTGCATTGCGGTGGACTCGGCCGGCCTGCACAACGTGATTGCCAGCTCGGGCACGGCCTTTACCGACGCCCAGGCGCGTTTGCTGGCCCGGTTTACGCACAACATCGTGGTGAACTTCGATCCCGACGCGGCCGGCGCGGCCGCTGCCGAGCGCTCTCTGGCCCTGCTGGTGGAGGAAGACTTCCAGATCAAGATGCTGACGCTGGAGCCCGGCTTCGACCCCGACCTCTTTCTCCGCCGCCGCGGACGCGACGCCTACGCTGCCGCCTTGCGAAACGCACCCAAGTATTTCGACTACCTCATCGAACGTGCCCGCAGCCAGTTTCCGGTGCGGACGCCCCAAGGCAAGGTGCAGGCGGTGAACTTCCTGTTGCCGCACATTCAACGAGTGCCGCACCGCATCGCGCGCGACGAGCTGGCTACCGAGATTGCCCAGAAGCTGGCCATTGACTCCAGTGTGCTGCGCCAGGAATTGCGGCACGCCGCGGGCACACGCTCGGCCACGGTCAAGGCGGTCTCCGAGCCCCCGATCACCGACGCCGAACGCATCCTGATTCGGTCGCTGGCGTCGGGCGGCCAGTTGCAGGTGGAGCGCTCCAACACGGCCTCCGAGCCCGCCGAGCAACTCGACCTGGCCCGGCGAGCCCGCTACACGCTCTCCACCGAGAAGCTGCATGGGGGCCTGTCGGCCGAATCCCTGCTGCAAGCCTTGCTCGAGGGTGAAACCACGGACTCCATGTCGCTGCCTCTATCCGACCCCGACCGCCGTCTGCTGGCCGTCACTTTGATGGATGAGCGCGAAGAGCTGACCTCAGGCCTGCTGGAAGGCGCCATCGAGGCCCTGCGCCGGCTGCACCTGGAGCGCCGCCAGCGCAACCTCAGGTCGCAAATTGCCGATGCCGAGCGCCGTCAGGACGCCGGCTTGCTGGCCCAACTGCTGCGTGAGAAGCTGGAGATAGACCGAGCCCTCACCGGCCCCATCCCCACAACCGTACCAGAGGAGCGAACTACGCAGAGACCCTGATTTGCGGCGTCCCGTGGAATCCCTTTGGCCATCAGGGGCATCTAATTCAAGCAAAGGTAGTTGTGGTGACCCATCCATCCGAACCGGGCCTGAGGCGGGCTGGAACCCCCGGAAAGTTTGTGCTAACATTTACAGGTTGTCCACTTTCCGTTGGCAACTTCCAGGTAACGTCCGCGAGGATAACATCCGCCGCCAGGGGTGTCCGCCCCTGTCATAAGAGGAACTAAGCTTGGCTCTCGAAGACAAGTTTGACGACATTAAGAAGCTGATTGACGCCGGCAAGGAGAAGGGCTACTTGACCTACAGCGAAGTGAACGACCTGATCCCGGCCGACGTTCATTCACCCGACGACCTCGACGACCTGCTGACCACCATCGGCACGCAGGGGATTGACGTGCTCGAAGGCCATCCCAAGATGCCTTCCTCGGAATTGGAGCGCAAGTTCGAGCACGACATCGAGGCCGGGGAAGAAGTAGAACTCGACCTTTCCCCCGGCGCCCTGGAGAAGACCAACGATCCGGTGCGCATGTACCTGCGGGAGATGGGCACGGTGCCGCTGCTCACCCGCGAAGGGGAAGTGGAAATCGCCAAGCGCATCGAGCGCGGACAGTTGCGCGTGCTGCAGGCGATTTCGCGCTCGCCCATCGTCATCCGCGAAATCCTGGCCATCGGCGACGACCTGAAGCGGGGCGCGCGCAGCATCAAGGAAATCGTCACCATTGATGAAGAGGAAATTACAGAAGAAATCATCGCGGCCCGCATCCGCGACGTGCTGCGCCGGATTGAGGCGCTGAACAAGCACTACCGCCGCGCCGTCCACCTCAGCGAACGGCTGCCGGACATCTCCGAGAAGAAGCGCCCTCGCGACCACCGCCGGGTGCGCTGGAACCTGGGGCGGGAGATCGTGGGCATTTCGCTGATTATCCGCAAGTTCGGTTTCACCAACCCCGAGCGCAAGCGCCTGATTGAGCGCGTGAACAAGACCGTGGAAGTGATGCGCGCGCTCGACCGCCAGGTGACGGCGCTGGAAAAGAAGATCGACGCCACCCGCAGCGAGGACCTGAAGAAGGAGTACCGCAAGGTGCAGCGCCAGAGCCGTTCCGACTTGGAGCGCCTGGAGCAGGACGCCGGCGTCGTCTACCTGGATCTGCGGCGCACGCAGCGGGAAATCATCCAGGGCGAAATCAATGCCGAGCTGGCCAAGCGCGAGCTCATCGAGGCCAACCTGCGCCTGGTGGTCTCCATCGCCAAGAAGTACACCAACCGGGGCTTGCAGTTCCTGGACTTGATCCAGGAAGGCAACATCGGCCTGATGAAAGCGGTGGACAAGTTCGAATACCGCCGGGGCTACAAGTTTTCCACGTACGCCACGTGGTGGATCCGGCAAGCCATCACCCGCGCCATTGCCGACCAGGCGCGCACCATCCGCATCCCGGTGCACATGATTGAGACCATCAACAAGCTCATCCGCACCTCGCGGCAACTGGTGCAGGAACTGGGACGCGAGCCTACGTCGGAAGAAATCGCCAAGCGCATGGACATTCCCGTCTCCAAGGTGCGCAAGGTGCTGAAGATTGCCCAGGAACCTATCTCCCTGGAGACGCCCATCGGGGAAGAGGAAGATTCGCACCTCGGAGACTTCATCGAGGACCGGGGCGTGGTGTCGCCCGCGGAAGCGGTGATTAACGTCAACCTCAAGGAACAGACCGCGCACGTGCTGCGCACGCTCACGCCCCGCGAGGAGCGCGTGATCAAGATGCGCTTCGGCCTGGAAGACGGCAGCGAACACACGCTGGAGGAAGTGGGCCAGTCGTTTGCTGTCACCCGCGAGCGCATCCGCCAGATCGAGGCCAAGGCGCTGCGCAAGCTGCGGCATCCTTCGCGCTCGCGCAAGCTGAAGGCGTTCCTGGACGGCGTGACCGAGTAACTCTGTGGCCCGGCCGCCCTCGGCCGGGCTGTTTTTCCTTTTCCATCCACAACTTTTCCCGAACTCCACAGCTTAATCACAGCCTCGATGCGCTTTGGTATTGCGCCCGACTGCGGCATCGTTCACATTGCCTGCAACGACAGAGTGCGATGGCTCCGAGGCGCACGCCGCACCTCTGCGCGGCGGCGCCGCTGGCTTGCGGGTTGCGCACCATGGGCAAACCGCAGCCCGGAACACGCACCACGGGTCCGGCCTGTGCGGCTGGCACAGGCCGGACATTTTGTTTTCGGGTGATGGGAAGCTTTTCGGATACCTGACAAAGCTTCGGTTTTCATTCGCCTCGGCCCGATCATTAGTGCCATAATCAGCCAAGCGCGGGCTTTCGCCTGAGTGTCACGGATGAGTTAGGAGCAGGAAAGCAGAACGCAAAACTTGGCGACCACGGAATCCACCTTCGATCGCGGTATGCCGGCGAGTGCCGACGCCGAGCGATCCATCTTGGGCGCCATTCTTTTGGACAACGCTGCTTACCACCAGGCCGCCGAACTGCTGCTGGCCGAACATTTTTCACTCGACTCCCACCGCCGCATCTACGGCCGCATGATGGACCTGGCCGAAGCCGGCCATCCCATTGATCTGGTGACGCTCAGCGAGGAACTGGCCCGGCGCCGCGAGCTGGAATCGGTGGGCGGCGCGGCCTACCTGTCCGGCCTGACGGAAGGCCTGCCGCGGCGCGAGAACATTGAGTCCTACGCGCGCATCGTCAAGGACAAGTCGCTGCTGCGCAGCCTGATCCACGCTTCCAACAACGCCATCGCGCGGGCCATGGAGCAGTCGGAAACCGCGGAAGAGGTCCTGGACGGCGCCGAAACCGCCATCTTTCAGCTCACTGACCAGAGCATCAGCCGGGGCTTCCTGGACGTGAACCAGATCGTGCGCGAGTCCTTCGGCTCGATTGAGGCGCTCTATGAACGCGGGCAGCGCATCACCGGCCTGGAGACCCATTACGAAGACTTCGACAACCTCACCAGCGGCCTTCAGCCTTCCGAGTTGGTCATCATCGCCGCCCGTCCCGCGATGGGGAAGACCGCCTTCGCACTCAACATCGCGGAAAACGCCGCCGTCCGCGACCGCAAAGTGGTGGGCGTGTTTTCCCTGGAAATGTCGCGCGAGGCGCTGCTGCGGCGCCTGCTGTGCTCGCAGGCCCGGGTGGACTCGCACAAATTGCGCACCGGCTTCCTGGGGCGCGACGATTTCGGCAAGCTGGTGGCGGCGCTGAGCGCGTTGGCCGAGGCACCGCTCTTCATTGACGACACTCCCGGCATCTCGCTGCACGAAATGCGGGCCAAGACTCGCCGCCTGCAGCAGACGCAGGGCAAGCTCGACCTGGTGATCGTGGATTACCTGCAGCTCATGGCCGCTTCCGCCGGGGCGCGACGATACGAGAACCGGACGCAGGAGGTTTCCGCCATCTCCCGCGGACTGAAGGCGCTGGCCAAGGAGTTGCGCGCGCCGGTGGTGGCGCTGTCGCAGCTCAGCCGCGCTCCGGAAAGCCGGGGCGGCGACCATCGTCCGCAACTCTCCGACCTGCGCGAATCAGGCTCGATTGAGCAGGACGCGGACGTGGTGGCCTTCATCTTCCGCGAAGAGGTCTACAAGCCCGACGATCCCGATCTCGACGGGGTAGCTGAGCTGATCATCGCCAAGCAGCGCAACGGGCCGACGGGCAAAGTGAACTTGGCGTTCCTGAAGCGCTCCACGCGCTTCGAATCGCGGGCCGACAGCCATTAGACTGAGTGTTATGGATCTTCGCCCCACCTGGGTTGAAGTGTCGCTCACCGCGCTGCGCCACAACTTCCGCACCATTCAGGAGCACGTGGCTCCGGAAGCTGCGGTGTGCGCGGTGGTCAAGGCGGACGCCTACGGTCACGGGGCGGTGGATTGCGCGCGCGCGCTGGAAGCCGAAGGCGCCAAATGGTTCGGCGTCACCTCGACCGGCGAAGGCATGGCGCTGCGCGATGGGGGCATCCGCGGACGCATCCTGTTGATGACCGGCTTCTGGCGGGGCGAGGAAGAAGCCGTGATCCGTCAGCGGCTCACGCCCGCGGTCTGGGATCGAAGCCACATCGAGCTTCTGGAAGGCGCGGCCGCGAAATGTGGCACCGCCGAACCCGTGCCCGTCCACCTGAAGGTAGACACGGGCATGGCCCGCCTGGGCATCCATCCTGCTGAGCTTCCCGGGTTCGCAAGGTTTCTGGGATCAGCGAAGCGCGTTGCCCTGGAGGGCGTGTTCACGCACCTGGCGTCGTCGGAGATTGTGGATGCCCCCGACGTGGAAGCACAGATCACTTGTTTCGACCAGGCGCTGGCTACATTGAGCCAGCAGGGCCTGTCGCCCGCGGTGGTTCACATGGCCAACAGCGCCGCCATCGCCACCCGACCGCAAACGTGGAAGAGCCTGGTCCGCCCGGGCATTTCCCTTTACGGCTACTATCTGCCCTTCACATCGGTGAACGGCCGCGTTGCCGATGTTTCGCCCGGTCTTCCAGTGAAGCCGGTACTGAGCTGGAAGACGCGCATTCTCTCGCTGCGCGACGTCCCGGCGCGCCAACCCCTGGGCTACAACGGCGCCTACGTCACCCAGGCTCCGGCCCGCATTGCCGCTCTGCCCGTGGGCTACGCCGACGGCCTTTCCCGGAAACTCTCCTCCAAGGGCCGAGTGATGGTGCGCGGCGACTACGCCGCCATGGTGGGGAACATCTCCATGGACTTGACGCTGATTGACGTTACCGGTGTTCCCGGCGTGGAGGTGGGAGACGAGGTGATTCTGATCGGCGCCACTGACAGGTGCTTGATCACCGCCTGGGACCACGCCCGCCTGGCAATGACCATCCCCTACGAAGTCCTGACGGGCCTTTCCAAACGCCTGCCGCGCCGCTATGTGGAGTAGTTTCCGCAGGTTCCGGCCAAGGTATTGTTTCCCCATCAGCTTCCAGAGTACGATAGCCCGCGATTGGAGGCCGCCCAGCGAGGTTGTAGCTGCGCGCAGGCCATGGCGTTGCCGCTGCGAAAGTCCGTGCCCTTTGAAACCTCCGAAGACCTGACGGGAACCTCCGTAGGCCGCTTCGCGATTCGGCAGCGGCTGGGAGCGGGTGGCATGGGCGAGGTGTATCTCGCCGACGACACCACCCTGAAGCGACCGGTCGCGGTGAAGCGTCTTTCCCGCCGTTTGCGCGAAGATCCGCGCTACCACCGCCGTTTTCTGCACGAGGCGGAGCGCGCCTCGGCGCTCAACTCGCCGCACATTGCCGGCATCTACGATGTGATCGAACAGAGCGGCCAGCTCTTCCTGGTGATGGAGTATGTGGAGGGCGGGAATCTGCGCCACCGCATGCAGCAGGCAGTCTCGCTGAGCGAATTTCTGAAGATCGCTCTGCAGTGCGCCGAGGCCCTGGTGGCCGCGCATGAAAAAGGCATTGTCCACCGCGACATCAAGCCGGAAAACATCATGCTCACCCCGGCCGGCGAGGTGAAGGTGCTGGACTTCGGTTTGGCCAAACGTCTGGCGCTCTCCGAGGAGACCATGGAAGCTTCCCGCCTGGACAGCCAGACCGGAGGCTTCGCGGGCACCCCCGGCTACATGGCGCCGGAACTGCTGCTGGAGGCCGAGCCCGACGGACGGGCGGATATCTTTTCGCTGGGTGTGGTCTATCACGAAATGCTCTACGCACGGCATCCCTTTCTGGCGCGCAAGCTGGTGGTCACACCCGGAGGGATCGCGCACGAAGTCGTTTCCCCAGCGGAAAGCGGCAAGCATGTTCCGCCGCCGCTGCATGATCTGGTCCAACATATGCTGGCCAAGGATCCGGCGGACCGCTGCGCCAGCGCCCGCGAAATCCTCAATGAATTACGGACCATCTGGCACCAGACCACTCATCCGCAGCTGACGCCCTCGCAGTTGCTTCCGGCCGCCCTCATGGCTCGGCCGCGTTCCTGGGCGCGGCTTGCATCGTGGGCGTTGATGGCCGTGCTACTGGTTGCGGTGGTGGTGGCCATCTGGAAGGCGCTGCCCTCTGCAGCACCGGCGGAGCGCGTTCGCGTAGCCGTCTTGCCGTTCAGCAATCAGACGGGCGACCCGTCGCTCGACCGTCTGCGCTTGACGCTCACTCAGATGCTGGTGCTCGACCTGACCGGCTCTCCCAATGTGCAGGTCCTGCCCTACGAACGCCTATTGGAGGTGACCCAGGGGCTGGAGGGAACGGGGAAAGATCTGACACGTCCGGAGGCCATCAAGACGGTCGCCGACTACGGAAACTCCCGTTTTGTGGTAGTTCCGCAGATCTTCTCCGTCGGCCACACGGTTCGCATCTCCGCCGAATTCCGCGACGTCCAGACGGGCGAAACGGTAGGCGCCACCAAGACGGAACGCATTCGGTCGGGCACCCAGGAAGAGACTCTCTACTCCATGCTCGACGAGCTCTCCGAAGGTATTGAGTTGCACTTCCAGAGGGTCGGCCGGGGCGAGCAGTACAAGCCACGGCCCAGCGGAAGCCGTCCGCAGTCGGTGGATGCGGCCTATGACTACACCGAAGGCAAGAATGAGCTGGCACGCGGGAACTACGCCCAGGCGCTCAAGTCGTTTGAGCGTGTAGTGGGCCGCGACCCGAACTTTGCCCTGGCCTACGCTCGCATGGGCCAGATCTACGGCTTGCTGGGCTACGACGAGCGCGCCCGCGAGCTCTCGGAAAAAGCCGGCGGCCTGGTCCGCCCGGACACACCCCTGGTCGACGCTTACTTCATCCAGGCCAATCTAGCGGAGCGGAAGTACGACTATGCCGCGGCGGAGCAGAACTACCTGCAACTGAACCGGCTGTATCCCGACGACCCCGAGCCCTACGCCAACCTAGGAGCGGTGGAGGAGCGGCGAGGGCAGTATCAGAAAGCGATTGCCCAGTACCAGAACGCCTTGCTGCGCGACGCCAATTACATTGTGGTACATCAGGCGCTGGAGCTTTTGTATGCCCGGATTGCGGACTACCCGCGGGCTCTTTCCCACGGGGAGAAGGCCCTGGGACTGTATCGCGCTCTGCGCAACCGCGAGGGTGAGGCTTCGGCCACCGCCGACCTGGCCGAGGTCTACCGTCTTCGAGAGAGTTACCCGGAAGCGCGCCAGAACGCACAGAAAGCGCTCGATTTGGCCCAGGCGGCAGGCACCGAGTTCGGCACCCTCCGGGCGCGCAAGCTGCTGGGCGACATCGCTTTCCACGAAGGCAAGCAGGAGGAGGCGCGCAGCCACTACCAGCAGGTTCTGGCTGCCAGCGGCGCGCTGCGCAACAACCGGTGGATCGTCTCCACCCTGATGAACCTGGGGGTGACCTATCATCGCGAGGGCGACCTGGCCCGCGCCGTAGGCTATTACGAGCGCAGCGTAGCCGCGGAGTGGTCGGCGCAGCGGGAACGCGCCGAGGCCATGACCAATCTGGCCGGCATTTATGTGGAATACGGACCGGACGCCAAGCGGGGCGCCCAACTCGCCCAAGAGGCCCTGCAGGTGTTCCACTTGATGGGCCTCTCCGGATGGGAAGGCCGGAACCACATGACGGTAGGGCTCTTCGCAATGAACGGCGGAGAGTTTGACCAGGCCACCGGCCACTTCCAGCATGCCCTGGGCCTGTTCCAGGCGGTTGATTCGAAGTCCGGAATGGCGTGGGTGAACTACAACCTGGGCCGCTTGTACTTTTTCCAGAACCGCTACCAGCAGGCTCTGGGTTCCCTGAATTCGGCCATGGCGCAGTACCAGGGGGCGGAGGATCCGTTCGGCGTGGTTCTGTGCAGGATCCTGCTGGGCTGGACGTACGCGCGCTTGGGCGACACCGACCAGGCCCGCACCCTTCTGGAGCAGAACATCCAAGAAGCCGAATCCAAGAAATACGGGGAATTGCTGCCAGATGCCTATGCGGCCCTGGGCGAGATGTATTGGGATTTGGGTGAAAAGGGCCGCGCGCGCGAGAGCTTCCAGAAGGGCAGCGCGCTGTGGAAGGAGCCCAGCGTGTCCGAGTCCAGCATTGAAGCACGCTCCGGCCTGGGACGGCTGGAGGCCGAAGCGGGGCGCCTGGAGCGGGGGCTGGCCCAGGGGCAGGCGTCGCTGGCCCGGGCCCGCCGCCTGGAGCATCGGCACACGGTGGCCCGGACCGCCATCAATCTGGCCCAAGTCCACTTGCTGCACAAGGATAACCAGCGGGCAGCGGACGTTTTGGAAGCCTTTGCCCAGCCTGGTTCCGGCGAACTGGGGTTGGAACTGCAGGCGCAATCCGACTTCCTGTTGGGCCGCGCTCTGGAAGGTTTGGGCAGGACGCGGGAGGCCCGAGCGTCCCAGAAGAGGGCGCAGGAGGCCATCCGCACGTTACAGCAGTCCCTTGCGCCCGAGCACCGCCCTGGCTTTGCCGCCCGCCGGGGCATTAGAATGCTGCTGCCCTCATCCTGAATTATTCATACTTCCCGCTCCCGCCGCCTGACGGCGAGAAATCAGTACAGGGAAGCGGTCCGAACCCAGGGAAAGACAGTTTCAGGAAAACATTAAGGAGGAACCAAGATGCCCGGAAGCGGAACCATTGGAGGCGGCAGGAGCTGCTGCCTCGAGTTCACTACAAGCGGCTCTAAGTGGTCGTGCACCGACAAGGGCGTGCGCGGCAAAGGCACGGCGAGGCTCACCTTCCCCAAGGCCAAGCTGGCCCAGTTCAAGAAGCAGGGCAACAACGTTCGGGTTGTGTTCAAGCTGTACCAGAAGCGGCCTTACGTCAGGGTTCGCTGGAGCTAGCCTCAAGTTTCAACCTTGAAACCGACTTCACGGAGGCACATATGCCAGGCAGTGGCACTATCGGCGGCGGCAGGAGCTGCCGCGTCAACTTCAACACCTTCAACAAGCAGAACCAACCGAAGGATTCCTGGGACAACTACGACGACGACGTGGCTTATCCATTCACGGTTTCCTTCCGCTTTCCGGATGGCAGTTCCAAGGACGTGCCCATTCAGGACAAGCGCGACCAAGTGAGGATCTCCTGGAAGTAGACGCCTGCGCGGCGCACTGCGCCCGGCTGCCGCTTTGCTATAGTCGTTTGCGTGTTCGAGCGCTACCAGCAGTGGATCAACCGCTGGGAGGACCGCCTCTCTTCGCGCGACACCAACCGCGTGGTGCGGCCCCTGGATTGGGGTGTGGAGTGGACCCGGGATTGGCCGGGCGTCAACGGGAACTTCCCGGGCGCTGATCCCGCCGCAGCCGAAGACTTTCTTTACCAGTTGAATCGCAGCGTCCTGGCCGACAGCGACCGCTGCTTCTCCTACGCCACGCCGTCTGACTTCCGCCTCGAGCGTCGCATCCCCGAACTTCATGCCACCGGAAACGGGCAGCCCGCTCCCCGCGCCGGGCGGCGGCGCGAAGCTGCTTTCTTGCGGTTCACATCGCCGGTCCGGACGCCCTACGCGGAAAATAATCTAGTGAATGCGCGCTGGTTTCCTGCGCGCGGGCGGCGGGCGCTGGTCATCCTGCCGCAGTGGAACTCCGACGCCGAAAGCCACAACGGCCTGGGCAGAATCTTCAACCTACTGGGCATCGCTTCGCTGCGTCTCAGCATGCCCTACCACGACGTGCGCAAGCCCGCCGAAACCGAGCGCGCCGACTACGCCGTCTCTGCCAATGTAGGTCGCACGCTCGACGCCGCGCGCCAGGCGGTGATTGACGTCCGCTGCTGCCTGGACTGGCTGGAGAGCCAGGGTTACACCGAACTCGGCATCGTGGGCACCAGCCTGGGATCCTGCTACGCCTTCATAGCCAGCGCGCATGATCCGCGGCTGCGCGTCAACGTCTTTAACCACGCCTCCACGTATTTTGCCGACGTGGTGTGGACCGGTCAGACCACGCGCCACATCCGCGCCGCCGTCGAGTCCGCCCTGGACCTCGACCGCTTGCGTCGCGCCTGGCTGGCCATCAGTCCAGCATCTTACTTCGACCAGTTCGCGCGCTTCCCCAAGAAGTCGGTGATTGTGTACGCCACCTGCGATCTTACCTTCCGCCCCGAGCTAACGCAGCAGATCATCGCCGAGTTTCGCCGGCGCCGCCTGCCGCTTGAAACCTCAGCCCTCCCTTGCGGCCACTACACCCTCGGCCAGGCGCCGTTCAAGTACCTGGACGCGCTGTTCATGGCGAGGTTTCTGGAAACAGCGTTTTGAGTGCGTCTGCGCGCGGCAGAATTTCTGGCTGGCTAACCAGAAAGAGGGCAACAGAGGGATCCTTCGTCCGCCGCAGCGGACTCAGGATGACCGCCGCGGGCTCAGACGCCCGCGAGTACGTGGTCACTTGTTCTTCCACACCGGCTTTCGCTTCTCCACCACGGCGCGCAGGCCCTCCTGGACGTCTTCCAGGGCCATGAGCTGGTTCAGGTAGATGTCGTGCGATTTCTTCATGGCTTCGGCCATCGGCAGGCCCATGGAGCTGCCAATGACTTTCTTGGTCATCTCCAGCACGGGTGCGCTGAATTCGCTAATGCGGTTCAGAATGTCGTCCACGGTCTGCTTCAACTGATCCTCCGGCACCAGCCGGTTGACGAAGCCGATGCGCAGCGCTTCCTCGGCGCTGAGGGCTTCGCCGGTGAGGATGAGCTCGTAAGTCTTCTTCGGCCCGATGAGCTGGGGCAGCATGACCGCGGCGAACGGCGGAAACACGCCCAGCTTCACCTCCGGCTGCCTAAACTTGGCGTTGGGCGTGGCGATCACCATGTCGGCAAAGGCGACCAGTTCTGAGCCGGCGCCGATCGCCGGCCCGTTTACGACGACGATCAACGGCTTGGATATTTCTCCAATGGCCGTGAACACGCGGTTGAAGGCGTCGAGCGTCTGGAAGACGCGGTCGGACTTCGAGTCTTCCAGGCCGATGCCCGCCGAGAAGGGCTTCTGCGAGGAGTCCATCAGGATGGCCTTCACGTCGCCGCGTCCGTTCAGGCTCTCGATGGCTTCCGCCATCTCCACCATCATGGGCACGGTGAGCACGTTGTGCGGCGGATGGTTCAAGGTGATGCGCGCCGTCTCACGGGTGATCTCGAACTGGATGAACTTGAACTGCTGGGCGGTTGCGGTACCTGCGGCGGCCATGACTCACCTCGGGAGAGCAGAAATCTGAGGCGTGATTATGCGATGAGAAGGGGCACAGGAGCAAGCGACGGCTTGACGGTGAAGCCCCACCCGCTCTCACCTCTTTGGTCGCGCGAGGGTGCGGGCACTTCGCCTGTGCACGCTGGAGGCGGTAGAATTACCCCATGAAAGTTTTCATCGGCGCCGACCACGCCGGCTTTGAGCTGAAGGAAAAGATCCGCAAGCTGCTCGCGGATCAGGGCATCGAAGTAGCCGACGAAGGCACACACTCGGCCGAATCGGTGGATTATCCCGACTACGCCCGCAAGGTTGCCGAAGCGGTGGCGGGCAACGGCACCCAGCGCGGCATCCTGGTATGCGGCAGCGGCATCGGCATGGCCATGGCCGCCAACAAGGTGCACGGCATCCGCGCGGCCCACGTGACTTCGGAGCAGGAAGCGCGCATGAGCCGTGAGCACAACGACGCCAACGTGCTTACCCTGGGCGCTCGCGTGCTCGACGAGGCCACGGCGTTGCGCATCGTCCAGACTTTTCTCAATACCCAGTTCGAGGGCGGGCGCCATCAGCGGCGCGTGGACAAGATTGCCGCTCTGGAGCGTGCCGGAAAAGCCTCATGACCGACAATCGCTGGATGTCGCGAAGCCTTTTCGACTCCGACCCTGAGGTGGCGGCGGCGGTAGACGCGGAAGCGCGCCGCCAGCACGAAGGGCTGGAGCTGATTGCCTCGGAGAATTTCGTCAGCGAAGCCGTGCTCGCGGCCATGGGTTCGGTGTTCACCAACAAGTACGCCGAAGGCTATCCCGGCAAGCGTTATTACGGCGGCTGCGAGTTCAGCGACGTGGTGGAAAACCTGGCGCGCGATCGCGCCAAGCAACTCTTCGGCGCCGAGCACGCCAACGTGCAGCCGCATGCCGGGTCGCAGGCCAACATGGCCGCTTACGCCGCCGTGCTGCAGCCCGGCGACACCATCCTGGGACTGAACCTGGCCCACGGCGGCCACCTGACGCACGGGCATCATCTGAATTTTTCCGGCAAGACCTACCGCATCGTGCCTTACGGGGTCTCCAAAGAGAGCGAGACCATTGATTACGACCTGCTGGAACAACTGGCGGTGCGGGAGCGTCCCAAGCTGATCATCGGGGGCGGCAGCGCCTATCCGCGCATCATTGACTTCGAGCGCATGCGCCGCATTGCCGACAAGGCCGGCGCCCTTTTCCTGGTGGACATGGCGCACTTTGCCGGACTGGTCGCCGGAGGCGTGCATCCCTCGCCGGTTCCGCACGCGCACATCGTCACTTCAACCACACACAAGACGCTGCGCGGTCCGCGCGCGGGCATGATCCTGTCGAAGGCGGAGTTTGCCGCGGCCATCGACAAGGTCGTATTCCCCGGCATGCAGGGCGGACCGCTGGTGCACATGGTGGCTGCCAAGGCTGTTTGCTTCCTCGAAGCCATGCAGCCCAGCTTCCGCGACTACGCGCGCCAGATCGTCTCCAACGCCAAGGTCCTGGCTGAAGCGTTGGCCGCCGAAGGCTTCCGCATCATCTCCGGCGGCACCGACACCCACCTCATGCTGGTGGACGTCTTCGCCAAGGGCATGCTGGGCAGCGAGGCCGAGAAGGCGTTGGGCGAGGCCAGCATCACCGTCAACAAGAACGCCATTCCCTTCGACACCAACCCTCCGCTCAAGCCTTCCGGTATCCGCATCGGCACGCCCGCGCTCACCACGCGCGGCATGAAGGAAGACGAAATGCGCCGCATCGGCCGCTGGATCGCCGAAGCGCTCTACCACCGTACTGACGCCGAGACGCTCAGCCGCATCCGCCGCCAGGTTTTCGAACTCGCCGAGGCCTTCCCGCTCTACGCCGAGCGGCGCAAACGCACTGCGGTTCCGGCCGCAGATTAGTTGTGTAGCCCTGCCCGCCCCGACCGGGCTTCGCCCAGAAGTGCTACACTTTCCTTGTCGTGAGGCGTTCCCGCATCGGTGTCGCTGCCGTTCTGGTCCTGCTATGGGCCGGAATCCCGCTCGCTGCCTGCCTTCATCCTGAATACGCGCTGACGACAGACGAGCAGGAGTGCTGCCGCAAGATGGCTGGCCAGTGTGAGGGTCACCAGGCTGCACATTCCTGCTGTAAGAGCACGGTTCGTCCTGCGCAGGCGGCGATGACCGCCAAGGCTTCGGTCACGGTCAAGCCAGTCGCGGCGCCGTTCTTCGTCGCAAGCTCTGAATTCAAACTGATTCCGACGACTTCGGATGCAGCGCGCCCTTGGCTCTCGCCAATTCACTCGCCGCCCTCAGCCGACGATTCGCTAAACTCCATCCTCCGGATCTAGCCGCCTCCGTTCTGCAGCAGGCTTGGGTGTCTCTGCGTCTGCTCGGATTCCTGTGAACGGAGGAGAAAAATGAGAACAGCTCATTTCTTGTTGTCTTTGGTGTTGTTTCTGTGTGCGGTTTCGGCCCTTCTCGACGCCCAAACCGAAGGGCCCTTGGCGCGCGCTCTGGATGCGCTCGAGGCGCAACGCCCCAGCCCGCAATCTTCCGGCCGGCCGCGCAGCCTTCCCGAGCTGGAGGAAGCAGCCTTTCAGAGCAATCCCGAGATACGGCTCGCGGTGAGGCGAGTGGCCCTGGCGGAGTCCGGTGTCGCCGCCGCGGGTGCGCTCGACGATGCCCAGTTCATGTATCGCGGCTGGGGTGTGCCGCTGGAAGCACCGTGGGACTTCAACCGCGCGCAGAACATGTTCATGTTCTCCCAGCCGCTGCCAGGCATGGGTAAACGCGCGCTGCGATCCGGCATTGCAACGCAAGGAGTTGCCACCGGCCGGGCAATGCTCGAGGCGAAGAAGCGCGAGGTAGCGGCCAGGGTGCGCACCGCGTACTACGACCTGCTCCTGAGCGGGGACGAAGTCCGCCTTCATCATGAGCAGGTTGCTCTCGCGCGCCAGGCGCTGGAGTCGGCCCGCATCCGCTACACCGTCGGCCGTGTTCCGCAGCAGGATGTGCTCAAAGCCCAGATCGCCCTCACCAAGCTGGTCGGACATCTGATCGAGTTCGAGCAGGCGGGCCTGCTGGCCCGCGCTGCCCTGAACACACTCACGGGAAGGCTGCCGGACGCACCGCTGGAAGTGGTGGGCGACTATCGCCCTCCTTCTGCCCTGCCGAGCCTCACGGAACTGGAACGAATCGCCCTCGCCAATCGGCCCGAACTGATTGCCGCTCAGTCGGAAATCAAGCGTGAAGAGCTTGCCGTTCAGCTCGCGCGTAAGGCCTACATTCCCGACTTCACCGTCGGCGCCGGCTACATGCTGATGCCCAGCGGGTCGCCGGTCCGCAACAATTACATGGCGGAACTTACCGTCAACCTGCCTTGGCTGAACCGGCGCAAGCACGATTCGGAAATCAGCCAGGCAAGAGCGCAAGCAGAGCTGCAGCGTGCCGAGTACGACAGCTTTCACGCCGCCGTGCTGCGTGAGATACAGGAAGCGCTCATCCGGGCGCAGTCGGCGAAGCGCTTGGCCGATCTTTACAAGGGCACGCTACGCCCGCAGGCCCGGGCCACGTTCAAGGCTGCGAACGCTGCCTATCAAACCGACCGTACGGACTTCCTGAACCTGCTAGACAGCCAGAACACCATGCTCGAAGTCGAATACGCCTACTACCGTGCGCTGGCCGAATTTGAGCGGCGTCTCGCGGAACTAGAGCTGGCGGTCGGCGCCGCCGTGCCCATCGCCCGTACAGAAAATCAGGAGGGCCAACCATGAAGCTCATCGACAGACGATCTCTGTTGGCTGGCATTTTCGTCGGGGCCTTGACTGCGGCCCTCGGCTTCGGTGTGTTCACCTGGTTTCGGCCGGGACGCGAGGGGTCCGCGCAGCCACCCTCTGGAAGTCCGCCGCACGGGCAGCTCCAGCCGGGCGGGCACGCGGAGTCGTCTCCAGCGCCCGCTGGAGAGACTTCCACCGAGTCTCCAGGCATGGTGGAACTCAGTCCGGAGGAACAGCGCGCAGCGGGCGTGCAGACGATAGAAGTGAGGCGCCGGGACCTCGCCGGCACACTGATGCTCGCAGGCCGCGTGGAGGAGGCTGAAACCTCGCTCTCCACCATCAGCGCGCGCGTCGGCGGCAGGATCGACAAACTTTACGTTGACTTCACCGGACAGAGCGTTCGCAAGGGTCAGCCCATCGCGCTCATTTACAGCCCGGAAGTCGTGTCCGCCGCCGAGGAATACAGGCTGGCCTTGGAGTCGCTGGAGCGGCTGGGTTCCTCCGCCCTGCCCGATGCACAGGCACAGGCCCGTGAGCTGGTGGCGGCAAGCCGGCGCCGCCTTGAACTCTGGGGGCTTACCGCCCCACAGATTCGCGAGATCGAGAAGTCCGATGAGCCCATGATTCACATCACCATTTACGCGCCGGCCGGCGGCACCGTGATGGAGCGCAAAGTCACGGAAGGCCAATACGTGCGCGAGGGAGACCCGCTCTATTCAATCACCGACCTCAGCACCGTGTGGGTGAAGGCGGATGCTTACGAATCCGATTTGCCACTGGTTCGCTTAGGGCAGGCCGTGGAGATCACGGCCGAGGCGCTGCCCGGCACGCCGCTCAGCGGCCGCGTCAGCTTCATCGAGCCCACGCTCAACCCGCAGACCCGCACCGTGCCGGTTCGCATTCAAGTCTTGAACCCCAGCCTCCGCCTGCGCCCCGGCATGTATGCCCGGGCCATGTTGAAACACTCGCTGGGCCGCAACCTCCTGGCCGTGCCGCGCACCGCAGTGATCGACACGGGGATGAAGACGCTGGTGTACGTCGCCAAGGGCAATGGCGTTTTCGAAGGGCGCGAAGTGAAGCTCGGACCGGGCAGCGAAGAATTCCGCCCCGTCCTGGCGGGATTGAACGAAGGCGAGCGCGTCGTGACGCAGGGCAGTTTCCTTATTGATTCGCAAACCCGGCTCACCGGTGGTCTGACCGGCCGGTTCGGCGGCTCGAAGCAGTTCGCCCCTGAAGGGAGTGGTGCGCAAACGAACCAGAGTGGCCAGTACAAGATCACGTTGCGCACAGAACCCAGCCCGCCCAAGGGCAATGCCGAGAACATGTTCTATGTCAGCGTCCTCGGTCCGCAAGGCAGTCCGGTTACTGATGCAGAGATCAGATTCGGAAGCGTGATGCCGGCGATGCCTGCAATGGGAATGCCAGAATTGCGCGCGTCGGCGGAAATGAAGTGGGACGGCCGGGAGTACGCCAGCAAGGCCAATGTTCCCACGGCCGGGTCGTGGAACGTAACCGTGGAAGTGGTTCGCGGCGACAGGACGGTGGCCACCTACCGCACGCGGTTCACAGCGAGGTGAACGATGATCAACAAACTTATTGAGGTTTCACTTCGCAATCGCTTCCTAGTACTGGTGGCGTACGCCATCCTTGCCGGCCTCGGCTACTGGGCCCTCACTCGGACGCCCATCGACGCCATCCCAGATCTGAGCGAGAACCAGGTAATTGTCTTTACCGACTGGCCGGGCCGGAGCCCCCAGGAAGTCGAGGACCAGGTCACGTACCCGCTCACGACCAACCTGCAGGGCTTGCCTGGAGTCAGGACAGTGCGATCGTCATCGGCGTTCGGCTTCTCCATGATCAACATCATCTTTCGCGACGATGTCGACGTTTACTTCGCCCGCACCCGGGTGCTGGAGCGCCTCAGCCAGGTTGGCGGTCTCATGCCGGAAGGTGTGGTGCCCACGCTCGGCCCGGATGCTACCGGTGTGGGGCAAGTGTTCTGGTACACGCTGGAGGGCCCCTACGATCCCGGGACTCTGCGCTCCCTGCAGGACTGGTTCGTGCGCTACCAGTTGAATTCCGTTCCCGGTGTCGCGGAAGTGGCCAGCATCGGCGGTTTCGTCCGGCAATACCAGATCGATGTGGATCCGGTAAAACTCCGCGCCTATAACCTGCCTCTCCGGGCGGTGTTCGAAGCGGTTCAGCGCAGCAACAGCAACGTAGGCGCCAAGGTGGTGGAAGCCGGCGATCGCGAGTTCGTCGTGCGAGGGCTCGGGCTTATCAAGTCGGTCCGCGACATCGAAGACATCGTGGTGACAGCCGTCGGTGGCACGCCGGTGTACGTGCGCAACCTGGCCAGCGTGCAGGTGGGACCCGATTTCCGCCGCGGCGTGCTCGACCGCAACGGAAACGACGCCGTAGGCGGCGTCGTGATTATCCGTCATGGCGCCAGCGCAAGCGCCGTCATTGACGCCGTAAAGGAAAAGATTCAGAAGTTGCAGTCCGGTTTGCCGCCGGGCGTGCGCATTGTCCCTTTCTACGACCGCAGCAGTTTGATTGATCGCGTGGTGGCGACCCTGAAGACCGCGCTGCTGGAGGAGATCATCCTGGTCACCCTTGCCCACGTGGTTTTCCTCTGGCACTTTCGCAGCATCCTGATTGTGACCCTGCCCCTTCCCTTGGCAGTGCTGACGTCGTTTTTGCTGATGTACCAGTTCGGCATCTCGTCCAACATCATGTCGCTGGGCGGCATTGCGATTGCCATCGGCGTGCTGGTGGATGCCGGCATTGTCATGGCCGAAAACGTGATACGCCACGCTGAACGGCACGCAGAAGAGCATGGCGAGTACCGTTCCCGGATCGGGGAAATCACGCTTCAGGCTGCGCGCCTGGTTGGCCGTCCCATCTTTTTCTCGATGGCCATCATCATCCTGGCCTTCGTGCCCGTGTTCGCCCTGACCGGCTTGGAAGGCAAGCTCTTCCATCCGCTGGCGTTCACCAAGACCTTCGCCATGGTGGGCGCCACCTTTATGGCCTTGACGCTGGTCCCCGTACTGTGCACGCTTCTCATCCGCGGACGGCTGCATCGGGAGGAGGAGAATCCCGTCATGCGTGTCTTGCACGCCATCTATAGGCCGGCCCTGAGATGGGCGCTCAGCCACCGGTTCATTACCTTGGCGGCCGCCGCGGGGCTCTTTGCTTTCGCGTTGTTCACGGCCACTACCATCGGTTCCGAGTTCATGCCGGAGCTGGACGAAGGGACGGCAATGTGGATGCCCATCACTGACCCCGGTATTTCGCTGACCAAGGCGACGGACCTGATGCGCGAGCAGACCCGCATCATTCAAAGCGACCCAGCGGTGGAAACGGTGGTGGGCAAGATCGGCCGCGCAGAAACTTCTACCGATCCCGCACCCGTCAACATGACGGAGACCATCGTCACTTTCAAGCCCAAGGAACAGTGGCCCCCCGGAACCACCAAGGAGAAAATCCTAAGCCGGCTGGACGACAAGCTTCGCATGCCCGGCGTAAGCAATATCTGGACCCAGCCGATTCGCAACCGTACGGACATGCTTTCCACGGGCATTCGCACGCAAGTCGGCGTCAAGGTGTTCGGTAGCGACCTCGCGACCATCGAGCGCACGTCAGCCGAGATCGAGCAGGTGCTGCGCGACGTCCCTGGCGCCGTGGACCTGTATGCGGAACGCATTGCCGGCACTCCCTATCTGGAAATCGACATTGACCGGGCGAGCGCGGCACGGTATGGGATCAACGTGGGCGACATTCAGGACGTCATCGAGACCGCGATTGGAGGCAAGAACCTCACCACCACCATAGAGGGCCGCCAGCGGTTTCCCGTGCGGGTCCGCTATGCACGCGCGTTCCGCGAGGACCCGGAAAGCCTCGGGCAGGTGCTGGTATCGGGCATGAACGGGGTTCAAGTGAAACTCGCCGAGTTGGCCACACTCCGCACCGTCATCGGGCCATCCATGATCACCAGCGAGAACAGCTTGCTGCGCGGGACCGTGCTGCTCAACGTCCGTGGGCGCGACGTCGGCGGGTTTGTGGAGGAAGCCCAGCGCGTCGTTGCCGAGAAGGTAAAGCTTCCACCGGGTTACTACCTCGAGTGGAGCGGCCAGTACGAGAACCAGCTCAGCGCCAGGCGCCGGCTGCAGATCGTCGTGCCCATCGTGCTGGCGGTGATTCTTCTCCTCTTGTACCTGACCTACCGGTCCTGGAAGGAGGCACTGCACGTGATCCTGGCCGTGCCCTTTGCTCTCACCGGCGGCGTGTTCCTGCTCAAACTCCTCGATTACAACTTCTCGGTCGCGGTCTGGGTCGGTTTCATCGCATTGTTCGGTACTGCGGTGCAAACCGGCGTGGTGATGGTCATCTACCTGGAGGAGGCGCTGACGCGCAAGCGGGCGCAGCTCGGGGAGCTGACCCGCGACGGGCTCCATGAGGCCGTGATGGAGGGTGCGTTGCTGCGCCTGCGACCCAAGGTCATGACCGTAGCGACGATTGTCGCCAGCCTCATGCCCATCATGTTGTCCACACAGACTGGCGCCGAGGTCATGAAACCGCTCGCCACGCCGGTTCTAGGCGGTATGATCAGCTCTCTCGTGCACGTGCTGATCGTTACCCCGGTCATGTTCACGTTGCTGCGGGAACGAGAATTTCGAAAGGAACAAGTACAGAAGAGCGCTTAGGCCGGCACTTTTGGCCTTCTTACCAATTTGCGTTGACCATCGCTGACGACGGCCACTCACTTGAAGATCGCCTTCGACATCCGACGGGTGCGCAGTTTCGGCATCGGCACCTACATCCGCAACGTGGTGCGGACGCTGGCTCGCTTCGACCGCGGGCACCGCTACGTGCTGATCGGCCACGCCGAGAGCTTTCAGGAAATGGGCCCGCTGCCCCAGAGCTTCGAGCTGGAATCGTTCCCGCACCCGGAGAGCTCGGCGCGCAACGTCTTCGAGTTCCAGCAGATCGTCACTCGCTACGGCTGCGACCTGGTGCACGTGCCGCACCTGTTCTGGCGGCCTCGCTACATGTCGTGCCCGTACGTGGTGACCGTACACGACGTACTGACTTTCCTGCAACCGCGGCAGGAAGGGCCGGCGCTGCGGCGCCTGGTGCAGGACTATCTGACGCGCCGCGTGCTGCGCCACGCCGCCCGCATCTGCGCCGTCTCCGACTTCACCAAGCACGACGTGATGCGGGTGTTCGGCGTTCCCGAGTCACGCATCGAAGTGATCTACAACGCCATCGACGAGCGCTTCCGCCAGGGCCACACCACCGACGCCGACCGCCAGTTCATCGCCGAACGCTACCAGGTGAACTATCCGTTTCTGCTCTACGCTGGGAACATCAAGCCGCACAAGAACGTGGGACGCATCATCGAAGCCTTCTCCGCGCTCAAGACCGAGCTGAAGAAGGGCGGCCAGTTCCCCGACCTGAAGCTGATCATCATCGGCGACGAGCTCTCGCAGCATCCCGACTTGCGCCGCACGGTGATCAAGAGCGGGGTGCAGAACGACGTGCGCTTCCTGGGCTTCGTGCCCATCGAGGTGTTGCGCATTTTTTACGACGCCGCCAAGATCTTTGTTTTCCCGTCGCTCTACGAAGGCTTTGGGCTGCCGCCGCTGGAAGCCATGGCCCACGGCACCCCGGTGGTGTGCTCCAACGTTTCCTCTCTGCCGGAAGTGGTGGGCAATGCCGCGGTTCTGGTAAATCCGGAAAACGTCTTCGAGATCATGAAGGCGCTGCACAGCGTGCTTCTCGACCAGCCGCTGCGCGAACGGTTGAAGCAGCGCAGCTACGAACAGGCCGCGCGCTTTTCGTGGGAGGCCTCGGTGAGCCGGCTGGTGGAGATTTACGAGGAAGTGGGGCGGAAGAAGAGCAAGGCCGCGTAGGGATGTGCGGACATGGTTCCTTCTCCCACGTTAGTGCCGAAACTGCACGGCGCGAACATGGGGCACCAGCCCGCGCGGGCGAGGGTGCCCGTGTCTGCATAACCCTACGGCCCGTAGGTCTTGGCCAAGTGCGCACCCAGTTCCTGCTCGAACTCAGCGTAGTTCGAACCGGTCACTGCCCGCAGCGCCTGCTCGGGCGAGGCGCCGCTGCCGATGCGCTCCAGGATACTCACCAGATCCTGCATGCCATAGCGCTCGCGGATGTAGTTGGTGGCGGCCAGCGACTGCGCGTACGCCAGGTGCGCCCGTTCGGCGTTAAGGGTTGAGAAGGGGCGTTCCAGGGCGCGCATGGGAATGTGTTTCTTCTGGGCGAACAGGCCGGCGATGGTGCGTGTTCTCTCCGGCAAGGTTCTGCCATCCACCAACTGGGCGATGCCTTCGTGCAACCAGCCGGGAGCGCGGCGCGCGCTGATTTCGGTGATGAAGCTGTGGGCCAGCTCGTGCATGAGCGTGCGCGAGAGATCGGGGGTCATGGCCTCCAGGCCTTCGACGGGAATGCGCAGCCGGCCGTCGTTGACAGCGCCCGACCACGAGGGCGCCTGGGTGACGTCGAAGTAGGTTTGCCGGGTGTAGAGCGTGACCACCACAGGGTCGCGCGGGCTCTTGCCCAGCTCGCGCTCCAGTTGCCGGTAGTGGGCTTCGAGCGTCTCCAGGATTTCACTGGTGAAGCGGGGAGGGGTCTTGCTGCCCTGGAAGCGCAAGGAAAAGTTCGAGGTCTCGCGCTGGCCGAAGGTGGCCTCGGCGCTGGACTCGCGGTCTGCCTTGGACAGCCAGTGCTCGACGTTGGGGTCGGGACGCAGCCGCAGCGACTCCTTCCAGTTGCGGATGGCGTCGCCCACGCGGTCCAGCTTGTACTGCACCATGGCCAGCAAGTTCAGCGCCTCGGGCGCATTGGGCGCGAGCTTCACCAAACGCTCGGCCGGCGACAGCGCCTCGCGGTAGCGCTCCGCCCGCAGCAGTGCGGAAACCTGCCAGCTCAGAATGGCGGCGTTCGCGGGCAGGAAGGAATGGGCTCGCGCGAAGTGGTCGATGGCCTGGTCGAGGTTGCCGCGCTCGAACTCGAAGCGGCCGGCGCCGAAGTAGGCATCGGCTGCGGTAGCCCCACCCTGGCGCGCGGCCCGGGCCAGGCCTTGGGAGTCGGGACGGCCGAGCGAGTCATCGGCAGACCCAGTCGAGCGTGAGTCGCGGGAACGCGCGTCGCCAGAGCGAGGGCTTGAACCTTCGCCGCCCTCGTCGCCGCCTTCGGCGCCCTGAAACGAAGAGCCGTCCACTTCCACGCGCTCCACCCAGGACGAGGGAATGGAGAACGTGGTCCCATTCTGCTCGTACTTGACGGCCCCGCCCTCTTCGCGAACGTTCTGGGCTTCGATCTTGCTGCCCTTCTTGAGGTAGATAGTGTCGGCGAGGCAGAGGGGCGTGGCGAAAAGCGCCAGCAGGGCCAGGAGATTCGAGCGGGTACACATGGCGCGATTCTCTCATAGAGCCGCGCCCTGAAGGTGCGAAGCCGCCGGCTGTTTCGGCAGGGAAAATGTTGAAGCCCTCCTTCCCCTCTTGCAGGGGAAGGAGGGCACAGTAGCTGACGGGCCTGTAAGCCGAATTCTGTCCCCGGCCGAAGCCGGAGGACGGTCATTCCTCTAGGCCCGGCATTGCTGCCGGGCTCCAGCGACCTACCCGGAAGTTAGGCGGGCCGAGCCAGCCCGCGCCCCGACAAGTCGGGACTCCTCCCCTATTTGGTCTTGCTCCGTGTGGGGTTTGCCGTGCCCTGGGCATTACTGCACAGGCGGTGCGCTCTTACCGCACCTTTTCACCCTTACCCCGACCGAAGCCGGGGCGGTATATTTTCTGTGGCACTTTCCGTCGAACGAGGCTAACGGCGCCGGGTCAAAGACCCGGCACTACACAATCAGACCCGCCCTCCCGGACGTTATCCGGCACACTGCTCTGCGGAGTTCGGACTTTCCTCCCCCGTCCCGACAAGTCGGGACGGCAGCGACCGTCCGGCCCGCCAGCCAACGCATCTATTATAAGGCTGGTTTCGGCGTTTCTCTGGGTGTCGTCCCTAAGGGGACTCGGATGATTCTCTCGCCTGCAACCCGGCACTGACGTGCCGGGCTATCGAAATGCCGGCCCGCGAGGCGGGACTGCTTTACGTCCGTTGTCGGTGTGCCAGTGTGTGTTCTCCGCGTTCTCCGCGTGCTCGGCGTGCTCGGCGTGCTCGGCGGTGAATAACGGCAAAGGGGGGCCTTTGTTACACTTGATTCTTCGGCCATGAACACTCTGGAAGCCATCAACATTGCCCTGCGCTCGTTGTGGGCGAACAAGCTGCGCTCGGTGCTCACGCTGCTGGGGGTGGTGATTGGTGTGGCCGATGTGATTGCGGTAGTCACGTTCACTTACGGGATGGACGCATATGTGGCGGAACGGGTGTTCAACCTGGGCGCCGACGTGTTCATCATCAACAAGACCAAGACCGTGATCACCAACACCGACGACTGGCTGCAGGGCCGGCGCCGCAAGGACATCACACTGGAGGACTACGAAGCGGTGCGCGAGGCCTGCCGGTCGTGCAAGATGGTGGGCGCTTCCATAGGCCGCTTCAGCGGAGAAGTGAAGTATGGCGAGCGTTCCAGCGCGGACTCGGGGGTGCGCGGCTGGAGCTCGGAGATGGGCCGGATCTACGATCTGGAGCTGATCGCGGGCCGCTCGCTGACGGAAGACGACCACCGCAGCTCCGCGCGGGTAGCGATTGTGGGTCACGACATCATGGAAAACCTGCTGGGGCCGGGCGACCCCATCGGCAAAGAGATCCGAGTGGACGGCCATCCGTACCGCGTGATCGGCGTGGGCAAGAAGGAGGGCTCGACGCTGGGGCAGAGCCGGGACGCGTGGGTAGTGCTGCCCATCACCTCCTGGCTCAGGCAATACGGCCCTCGGCGCAGCATCCTGATCTGGGGCAAGGCCAACGACGTAGGCACGGATCTGGAACGCGCGGTGGACGAAGCGCGGGTGGTGCTGCGAGCGCGCCGTCACGATCTGCCGGGCGCGCGCGACAGCTTTGAGGCCGACACCAACCAGAGCATGCTCAGCCTGTGGGCCAACTTGAGCGGCACGATCTTCCTGGTGTTCATCGCCATCGCGTCGGTGTCGCTGCTGGTGGGGGGCATTGTGATCATGAACATGATGCTGGTCTCGGTGACCGAACGCACGCGGGAGATTGGCGTGCGCAAAGCCCTGGGCGCCCGCCGGGTGGACATTTTGAGGCAGTTCCTCTTCGAGTCTTCCACCATCGCGCTGGTGGGCGGGGTGGTGGGCGTGCTGCTGGGGATCGGGGTGGCCAAGTCGGTTACCGCGCTGGTGGGCATGCCCTCGGCCATCCGCCTGTGGGTGGTGCTGGCCGGCTTGCTGGTGGCGAGCAGTGTGGGACTGTTCTTCGGCGTCTATCCCGCCAGCCGCGCAGCCAAACTGGATCCCATCGCGGCGCTGCGCTTCGAGCTCTAAGGAAACCATGGCCGGCCGATCCGAATACGCAGAAAACATCCAGATGGCGCTGGACACCTTGCGCAAGAACAAGGTGCGCTCGGGGCTGACGGTGCTGGGCATCACCATCGGGATCATGATGATCATCGTGATCTCCTCGGTGGTGAACGCGCTCAACTCCAACATGCAGGCCAGCATTTCCGAGATGGGGTCGAACATCGTGATGGCGTTCCACCTGGACGTATTCACGTTCGGGAGGCAGCCCGAAGGGTGGCGCAGCCGCAAGCCACTGACCCTGGAGGACGCCGAAGCCATTTCCCACTTGCCGCACGTGAAAGCGGTGACCGCGGGTGTGCGCCTCTTTCTGCCGCAGTTCGGCACCGGCTCCTACGTAGTGAAATACGAGGAGCGCCGGGCCAAGAACGTCATTCTGGAGGGCGACACGCCCGCGGTGCGCGACGTCTTTGACCTGATCATGCAGGAAGGCCGCTGGTTCACCCAGGTGGACGAAGAGCGCCGCTTGCCGGTGATCGTGCTGGGTTCGGAAACCGCCAAGACGCTGTTTGACGACCGCTCAGCGCTGGGCGTGGAGATCAACATTGAAGGGCAGCTCTTCGAGGTAGTGGGCGTGACCGCGCCACGCAAGACGGTGCTGGGCTCGGGCGGCAATCCCGAGGACAACATCGTCATCTTTCCGCTATCCACCTTCCATAAGTTGCATCCGGAACTGGATCAGCACTGGATCAGCGTGAAGGCAACCTCGCAGGCGGACGTGAAGAAGGCCATGGACGAGATGCGCGACCTGCTGCGGCGGCGGCGCAAGCTGAAATCCAACGAGCCGGATAATTTCGCCATCTTCACCCAGGACTCGATTGCGGATGTGTGGAACCAGCTGACCGGCGGGTTGTACATTTTTATGTTCGCGGTGGGCAGCGTGAGCCTGATCGTGGGCGGCGTGGGAGTGATGAACATCATGCTGGTGTCGGTGACCGAACGCACGCGCGAGATCGGCGTGCGCAAGGCCATCGGCGCTCGCAAGCGCGACGTCCTGATCCAGTTCACGGTGGAAGCGGTGGTGCTGGCGGGCGTAGGCGGGGTGCTGGGCATCGTGTGCGGCGCCGGTATTACCTACGCCGTGCGCTGGGTCTTCGAGTCGCTGCCCGCCCAGATGTCGGTGTTCTGGACGGCGACCGCGTTCTCCGTGGCCGCCACCATCGGGCTGGTGTTCGGAATCTACCCGGCGTGGAAGGCGGCCAGCCTCGATCCCATCGATGCCCTGCGCTACGAGTAGGCTCCCCGGCCTAGGGCGGCCGGGCTGCGTGGTCTGATATACTCGCCCAACTTGCAGTCGGGTCCTCCCGAAGACAGGGTCCCCATTTCCCTTTGCACGCGATGATTGGAACAACGTTCGGAAATTACCGCATTGATTCGAAGCTGGGCGCCGGAGGCATGGGTGTTGTCTACAAGGCGCTCGACACCGAGCTCGATCGCCCGGTCGCCATCAAGACCCTGCTCTCGGCCGACAGCGACGATCCCTCCAGCCTGGCGCGGTTCCTGCGCGAGGCCAAAGCGGCGTCGCGGCTGCAGCATCCGGCCATCGTGACCATCCATCACTTCGGAGTGGAAGGCGAAATCCGCTACATCGTGATGGAGTTTGTGGAGGGCAAAACGCTGAAGAAGGTGGTAGGCGGGAACCCCATGCCCACCCAGCAGTTCTGCGATATCGCCATCCAGATAGTGGACGCGCTCGCCCTGGCGCATGAGAAAGGCGTGATCCACCGCGACCTGAAGGCGGAGAACGTGATGGTCACGCCGCGCGGGCAGGCCAAGATTCTGGACTTCGGCCTGGCCAAGCTCAAGGAACCGGAAAACGTGGATCCCGACCAGGCGACGATGTTCAAGACGCAGGCCGGACTGGTGATCGGCACGGTGAGCCACATGTCGCCCGAGCAGGCCATGGGCAAGGAAGTGGATGCGCGGGCCGACATTTTCTCCATCGGGGTGGTGCTGTACGAAATGGCCACCGGCAAAATGGCCTTCGAGGCGCCGAGTCCGGCGGCCACGCTGGCGCGGTTGCTGGACTCCGAGCCCACACCGGTGCTGCGGCTGAATCCAGAGGCGCCGCCGGAAATGGAGCGGCTGATCCATCAGTGCCTGAATAAGAACAAGGCGTTCCGCCCGGACGCCAGCGAATTGCTGGTGCGGCTGAAGGCGATCCAGGCCATGGTGTCCACCGATCCTCTAGCCACGTCCGTGGGAGTGCTGCCCGCCGCGACTCCGGGTCCGGGTTACACACTCCCAACCGGGTACGGCAGCAATCCCTCTGCCCGGACGGACGAGTACCGCTCGCCCTCCACGGCCTACGTGCCCGGTGTTCAAGGTTCTGGATCCTCAGCGGTGGCGCTGCCGCCGCCCGCGGCCTCCACCCGCGCGCTCTACAACCTGGTGAAGGGCACGCGCAAACTGCTGGCGCTGGCCCTGTGGGTGCTCCCGCTGGCCTACTTCCTGTATTTCATCATCGGCGGAGGAGTGATCAAGCCGTCGGCGGTGGAGGGCACGGTAGTCATGGCCCTGATAAAGGCCGTGGTGGTGCCGGTGATGCAGTGGGTGGAGAGCGTGTTCACGTTCCGCATGGTATCCGGGGGCTGGAACTTCATGGTGCTGGCGCTGGGACTCGCTGCCATCGTGCTGCGTTTCGTGCTGCTGCTGCCGGTGGAAACCGTGGAGCAGAAGCTGCGCATCCGCCTGGACCAAGGCCAGTCCGGCCGGCCGCCCTCGCGCGTGCATCGCACCTGAGGGAAGGCCGCAACGCACCATGTGATCCATGCCCGTTAAGACCGCCTTCGCGTTGCGCCACGACGTCTCCCTGCTGAGCGACGACGACCTCCATCTGTTCAACGAAGGTTCGCACGCCCGCCTCTACGAAAAGCTGGGCGCCCACGCCACCACATCCGGGGGAACGAAGGGCACCTGCTTTTCGGTGTGGGCGCCGAACGCCGAGCGCGTTTCCGTGCTGGGCAACTTCAACCAGTGGAACGCAGAATCTTACCCCTTGCATCAGCGCGCGCAGTCGGGCATCTGGGAAGGATTCGTGGCGGGCGTAGGGAAAGGCGAGGTCTACAAGTTCCACGTCGTTTCCCGCAATCCCGGCTATCAGGTGAGCAAGGCCGACCCTTTTGCGGTGATGGCGGAAGTTCCTCCCAAAACGGCGTCGGTGGTGTGGGACCTGGACTACACCTGGGGCGACGGCGAGTGGATGAAGCAGCGCTTCCGCAACAATTCCCTGCAGAGTCCGATGGCCATCTACGAACTCCACCTGGGCTCGTGGGCGCGGGTGCCGGATGAGGGCAATCGCTCGCTGTCCTACCGGGAAATGGCGCCGCGGCTGGCGGCCTACGTGGAGCGCATGGGATTCACCCACGTAGAACTGATGCCGGTGATGGAGCATCCCTATTTCGCCTCCTGGGGATACCAGATCACCGGCTACTTCGCGCCCTCCAGCCGCTACGGCACTCCGCAGGACTTCATGTACCTGATGGACCACCTGCACCAGCGCGGCATCGGAGTGATTCTGGACTGGGTGCCGTCCCATTTTCCGTCCGACGAGCACGGCCTGGCGTACTTCGACGGCACCCACCTCTACGAACACGCCGACCCGCGGCAGGGCTACCATCCCGACTGGGGCAGCTACATCTTCAACTACAACCGCCATGAAGTGCGTAGCTTCCTGCTGAGCAATGCGTTCTACTGGCTGGACCGCTATCACGCCGACGGCCTGCGCGTGGACGCAGTGGCCTCCATGCTCTACCTCGATTATTCGCGCAAGCAGGGCGAGTGGGTGCCCAACGAGTACGGCGGACGCGAGAACCTGGGCGCCCTGCAATTCCTGCGGCGCGTCAACCACGACGTCTACGCCGCCCACCCCGACGTGCAGACCATTGCCGAGGAGTCCACCTCATGGCCCATGGTGTCGCGACCCATCTACGTGGGAGGGCTGGGCTTCGGGTTGAAGTGGGACATGGGATGGATGCATGACACCCTGAAGTTCATGGCCAACGATCCCATCCACCGCAAGTATCACCACAACCAGCTCACCTTCCGCATGCTGTACGCCTTTACCGAGAACTTCACGCTGCCGCTCTCGCACGATGAAGTGGTCCACGGCAAAGGGTCGCTGATCGCCAAGATGTCGGGCGATTACTGGCAGCGATTTGCCAACCTCCGCCTGCTGTTCGCCTACATGTACTCGCAGTCCGGGAAAAAGCTGTTGTTCATGGGCGGCGAGATCGCCCAGTGGCGGGAGTGGAATCACGACGGCAGCCTGGACTGGCACCTCACCGAATACGACAGCCATCGCGGCGTGCAGAAGCTGGTGGAAGACCTGAACCGCCTCTACCGCAGCCAGCCCGCGCTGCATGAACTGGATTGCGATCCCTACGGCTTCGAGTGGATTGATGCCGACGACTCCGACCAGTCGGTGCTTACCTACCTGCGCCGCGCACGGTCGGACAAGCACACCATCCTGGCGGCGCTGAACTTTACTCCCGTGCCCCGCGGAGACTACCGCATCGGCGTGCCCCAGGGCGGCTTCTGGAAGGAAGTGCTCAACACCGACGCCACCGAGTACGGCGGCGCCGGCTGGGGCAATTGGGGTGGGGTTCAGGCATCGGAGGATTCCCGCCACGGACGCCCCTTCTCCATCACCATCAGCCTGCCGCCGCTGGCCGCCGTGTTCTTCCGGCACGAAGGGTAAGCCGGGGTTTCCTGCGACACGGACAAGAAGGAAGAAAACCGCTAACCAAGAGCAGCGCCGCGCCGTCAAACTGCACATCAACAACTTCATGAAGCGCTGAAGCTTGCAAAGTCCGGCGCAGAATCTCGTAGAATGAGTTCTTCGCCAGCCCGGTTCGGAGGATCCATGGCCATTTCCCTCAACGTGAACGGTAAAGACCGCAGCGTGGACGTCAGTCCGGAGACGCCGCTGCTGTGGGTGCTGCGCGACACCCTGGAACTCACCGGCACCAAGTTCGGGTGCGGCGCGGGACTCTGCGGCGCCTGCACCGTCCACCTGGAAGGCGCGGCGGTGCGCTCCTGCTCCACGCCGGTGTCGGCCGCGATGGGCAAGCGCATCACCACCATTGAAGGCCTCTCCGCCAACCGCAGTCACGCGCTGCAGCAAGCGTGGATCGAAGAAGATGTTCCGCAGTGCGGCTACTGCCAGCCCGGTCAGATCATGGCCGCGGCGGCGCTGCTGTCCAAGATCGCCACTCCGAGCGACGCCGAGATTGACTCCGCCATGTCCGGCAACCTGTGCCGCTGCGGCACCTACCAGCGGATCCGCCGCGCCATTCATCGCGCGGCCAAAGGAGGCACCCAATGAGCCCGGTTACGCGTCGTGACTTCCTGGTTGCTTCGAGCGCGGCCGGCGCCGGCCTGGTGATCGGCTTGTACCTGCCCGGCCGCCGCGGCGGAGCGCAAGCGTTCGCCCCCAACGCCTGGCTGAGGATCACTCCCGACAACCGCGTGACCATCGTGGCGGCGCGCCCGGAGATGGGACAGGGCGTGCGCACTTCGCTGGCCATGGTGGTGGCGGAAGAGCTCGAGGTGGACTGGGCCAAAGTGCAGGTTGAGCCCGCGCCCCTGAATCGCGCGCTCTACGGCGACCAGTCTGTGGGTGACAGCGCCAGCGTGAAGGATTCGTTTGAACCCTTGCGCAAGGCTGGAGCCGCGGCGCGGGACATGCTGCTGACCGCGGCGGCGGCGCGCTGGGGCGTGCTCAAGTCCGGCTGCAAGGCGGATCAGGGAAGCGTGCTGCACACCGCCAGCAACCGCCGCCTCACTTATGGAGAACTCGCCGAGGAGGCCGCGCGCCTGCCCGTGCCCGGCGATCCTCGCCTGAAGGACCCAAAAGACTTTCGCCTCATCGGCAAGCCGGTAAAGCGCGTGGACACGCCCTCCAAGGTGGACGGCAGCGCGCAGTTCGGCATTGACTTCCGGATGCCGGGCATGAAGTACGCGGTGGTGTCGCGCTCGCCCATCCTGGGAGCCACGGTGAAGGACTTCAACGCCACCGAGTCGAAGGCGCAGCGCGGCGTGCGCGGCGTAATGAAAATCCAGGAAGCGGTGGCCGTTGTTGCCGACAGCGTATGGGCGGCGATGGAAGGTCGCCGCGTCTTGAACGTGAACTGGGACCCGGGCCCGTATGCCGGGTTGAACAGCGCCGACATCCGCAAGAGTGTGGTGGAGAAGGCTGCGCAGCCGGGCGTGGTGTGGCGCAACGAAGGAGACACCGAGCGCGCGCTGCGCAGCGGCCGCTCCATCAGCGCCGAGTACGAAGTGCCGTTCCTCGATCACGCTCCCATGGAGCCCATGAACTGCACGGCCAGCGTGGCCAACGGCCGCTGCGAACTCTGGGTTCCAACGCAGGTGCCGGGATCGGTGCAAGCGGAAGTGTCCAAGGCGCTGGGCATCGAGCGCGACGCCGTGGCGGTGAACATCACCCTGCTGGGCGGAGGCTTCGGCCGGCGACTGGAAGAGGACTACGCCATCGAGGCCGCGCTCATCTCCCAGGCAGCGGGTGCGCCGGTGAAGGTGCTGTGGACGCGCGAGGACGACATGCGTCACGGCTTCTATCGGCCCACCAGCTACCACGTGCTGCGCGCCGCGGTGGACGCCGCGGGTTGGCCCGTCGCTTGGTCGCACAAGATCGTTACGCCTTCGATTCTGTCGCGCTGGGAGCAGGAGATCCTGAAAAGCGGCGACGATCCCGTGGTCACCAGCCAGTCGCCCAACCTGTACAACATTCCCAACATGAAGCTGGAGTACGTGATGGCTAACACGCCCGTGCCCATCGGCTGGTGGCGGTCGGTGTACGCGTCGCAAGTGGCCTTCGCCCACGAGGGCTTTTTCGACGAAGTTGCCGCGCTCGGCGGCAAAGATCCCTTCGAAGCGCGCAAGCGATTGCTGCAACCCGATCGTGACGTGAAGTCGGGAAGCGATTCCTACAACACCGGACGCCTGCGCGCAGTGCTGGAACTGGCTGCCGAGAAGGCGGGATGGAGCAAGCCGCTGCCCGCGGGGCGCTTCCGCGGGATTGCCTGCTATCCCTCGTTCGACAGCTACGCCGCGCAAGTGGCCGAGGTCTCGATAGAAGAGGGTGCCATTCGCGTGCATCGCGTGGTGTGTGCCCTGGACTGCGGACGGCCAGTCAATCCGGGAATCATCGCGCAACAGATCGAAGGCGGAGTGGTGTTCGGACTCTCGGCCGCGCTCAAAGGCGCCATCACCATCGAGAAGGGCGCGGTGAAGCAGGGCAACTTCGACGAGTATGAGCTGCTGCGCATGCGCGAAGCGCCGGAAGTGGAAGTGCACATCGTGCCCAGCCAGGAAAAACCCACGGGCGTAGGCGAGCCCGGCGTTCCGCCCATCGCGCCTGCGGTGGCCAACGCCGTGTTTGCGGCCACCGGGAAACGGGTGCGACAGTTGCCGATGCGGTTGTAGCCGGCGTGTAGAAGCGGGCGACCCGCCCGCGAACTTTCCGCAAAAGCAGCGACTCGTTCCACAGCGGCGAGTCGCCTGCTTCCACAGGTTTCGTTCCCGGCATAGAATCTCCTCTCGCATTGCCGGAGAGCTCCGTTGGACCTCCACCTGTTTGCCGACCATTCGCATCGCCGTTACAACCCGCTGCTGCGCGAGTGGATGCTGGTGGCGCCGCGTCTCGGGCAGCCTTCGGCTGCGGCACCGGCGCGCAAGGTGGAACGCGCGCCCATCTTCGACCCCAAATGCGCGCTGTGTCCCGGCAATCCCGGACCGGGAGGCGTGAACAATCCCGACTACGACGGGGTGCTGGTGGTGGACGAGAGTCCGTCGCCGCTCAGCGCGCGCACGCCGGAAGCCGGCCCCGACGCGAGCATTGACGAGAGCAATCTCATCGTGGTGCGCAGCGAGCCGGGCGCGTGCCGTTCCATCGCTTACACGCCGCGGCATGATCTCTCGCTAGCGAGCCTGGACCTCTCTGCGCTGTGCCGCGTCGTGGAGTTGTGGACGGAGCAGTATGAAAGCATGGGAGCGCCGACGTCTATCCGTCACGTGCAGGTTTTTGAAGACCACGACGGAGCGCGAGGACCGCATGCGGCGCATCCGCATGGCCGAGTCTGGGCCACGGCGACCATTCCCAGCATTCCTGCGCGCGAGCAGGCGGCGCTCACCGGCTACCACAACGCGCGCTCCACCTGCCTGCTGTGCGACTACCTGGCGCTGGAGCAGGTGTATCGCGAGCGCTTCGTCTGCGAGAACGACCACTTCACCGCCCTGGTGCCGTTCTGGGCAGCGGCGCCGTATGAAGTTCTGCTGATCAGCCGGCAGCACCAGGGTTCGCTCACTCAGTTGAGTAGCGGAGAGCGGCTGGCGCTGGCCGATGTGATCAAACGCCTGGCCGCGCGTTACGAAAACCTGCTTGCCGCCCCGGTTTCCATGGGCTTCCACCAGAGTCCCACCGACGGGCATCCCCATCCCGAGTGGCATCTGCACGCGCACTTCTTTCCCCTGCTGCCGCGATCGGTGGCGGCGGGCCTGTCTTCCGCCTTCGACGCGCTGGCCTCGCCGGTGCGCGGCCTGACTCCGGAGGTGGCGGCGGTTCGTCTGCGGGAGGCTTCGGAATTGGTGCGAGAGGGCAGCCGCTAGCGGTTGGCGGAATTTTCTTGAAACCGTGGCGCCGGAACGGGGCTAGAATGTTCCTCACCACGACGGCGCCGCACCCACCCTCCCCTGCGGCCGAAGGAGGCCCCTGTGCCCGTCAGCAAGTTCAAGGAATACCTCGACAGCAAGAAGATCAAGTACGTGAGCCTTGCGCACTCGACTGCCTTCACCGCGCAGGAAGTCGCCGCGCTGACGCACACACCCGGCCGGGAACTGGCCAAGATCGTGATGGTGAAGCTGGACGATGCGCTGGCTATGGCGGTGCTGCCCGCATCGTTCCAGGTGGACCTTGGGCAACTGAAGGCGGCGGCGGGCGCGAACTCAGCCCGCCTGGCCGGCGAAGCCGACTTCCGCGCCAGCTTTCCCGACTGCGAGACCGGCGCCATGCCGCCCTTCGGCAACCTTTACGGCATCGCGGTGTACGTGGACGAGAGCCTGACCCGCGATCACGAGATCGCTTTCAACGCCTGTTGCCATCACGAGCTGGTACGGCTGGCCTACGCCGACTATGAACGGCTGGTGCAGCCGAAAGTGGCGACCTTCGCCACGCGGCGGGCGAGCGCGAGCGCGGCGTAGAAACTCCTTGATCGCTACTGTTGTGAGACGAGGTACGCAAAGAAAGCAAACGCGGCAAGAAATACCACAGTAGCCGTATTTGCGTAGAAGCGCAGGCGGCTGTTCGGGAAGAATTGCTTGTGCAGTCTCTCGAGTTTGGTCAGCTTTCCGGGGTATAGCCAAACAAAGTCGAACCTTTCGCCCTTCGGCAGCTTGCTATTCACTTCGCCCACCATTCTCCAAAAGAGAAGGTTGCAGATCAGACAGATCGGAAGGGCAACTCCGAAGAACACTACCATCCCAATAGTTGACTGGTTGTTCATGGGAGTGCCAACCGACTGTCAGAGCCGCAACTCTACCACCGTAGCGCCCGCTCCGCCCTCGTTCTGGGGCGGCTCGGTAACGGAAGCCACGTGGGGGTGATCCTTCAGGTATTGGCGCAGGGTCTTGCGCAAGACACCCATGCCGCTGCCGTGCACGATGCGCACCTTCGCCAGGCCGGCGAGGAAGGCGTGATCGAGGAATTTCTCCACGCGGCGGGTGGCATCCTCCGCGGTCTCGCCGATGACGTTGATTTCCGTGGCAGCGGTTGCCGCTTCGTTCTCCAGTGAAACCGAGATGCCGCGGGCGCGAGCGGCCTGGACGGGAGAATCCGAGGCGCGGGCCACCACTTCCGCCACGTCGTCGCGGGCCACGCGCGTCTTCATGGCGCCAATCTCAACTTCCACGGCGCTCCCGCCATCCAGCAGGCGACGGACCACGCCGGTGCGACCCAGCGACTTGAGCTTCACCGTATCGCCCTCCGCGAGATTGCGCACCAGCCCGGGCTGCGCGTTGGGGTCGCCGCGGTCGGCGCCAGTGGCGTGGGCGACGACGGTGGAGTCGAACTGCTCGCGAAACTCGCGCCGCAGTTTGGCCACGCGGCGCTCGGCGTCCTTCGAGAGCTTGAGCGAGGCCGCGCGCTCCTGCACTGCCGCCACCACCTCGCGGGCGCGGTACTCCAGGTCGCGAACCTGGGCTTCGAGCTGTTTCTCCAGTTCGCGGACGCGGGCCCGCTGCTCGGCGAGTCCCACCGCCTCCAAGCGCGACTTCTCCCGCGCCAGCTCCTGTTCGCGGCGTGCCAGCGCCTCGCGCTCTTCTTCCACTCGCTTCAGGCCGGCGTGCAGGCGGTCGAGGAAAAGGGCGATGTCCTGGGTGCCGCTGTCCAGGCGGGCGCGCGCCGCGGCGATGATTTCCGCGTTTAGCCCGAGCTGCTGAGCGATGTTGACGCCGGCCGAAGCCCCGGGCACGCCCAGCTTCAACTCGTAGGTAGGGCGAAGCGTGGCTTCGTCGAAGCCGACCGCAGCGTTGAGCACGCCTTCGGCCCCGGCGGCGTACACCTTGAGCGCGGTGTGGTGCGTGGAAACAATGGACAGGGCGCCCCGGCGGCGAAAGTGGTCAGCAATGGCGACGGCGAGCGCCGCGCCTTCCTGGGGATCGGTGGCCGAGCCCAGTTCGTCGAGCAGCACCAGCGAGTGCGGCGAAGCCGTGCGGGAGATGAAGTCAATGCGGGTCACGTGCGCCGAGAAAGTAGACAGATTCTGCTCGATGGACTGGTAGTCGCCGATGTCGGCGAGCACAGCGTCGAACTGCGGCAGCTCGGCCTGGGTCGCGGGCAAGGGGATGCCCGACTGCGCCATCAGAACCAGCAGCCCGGCTGTCTTGAGCGCGACCGTCTTTCCGCCAGTGTTGGGACCACTGATGACCAACTGCCGGCTGCCGGTGAGCTCCAGGGTCATGGGAACCACCCGGCCGCCTTTGGATTTGAAGTTGCGTTCCAGCAAAGGATGACGGGCCTGGCGAAGCAGGAACTGAGAATTCCCGAAAGTCACGGCAACGCAGTCGTAATCGTCGGCGAAGCGCGCCTTGGCAAACTGGAGCTCGAGTTCGGCCAGCGCATCGGCGGCGGCCTGGATGGCGCCGGCCTCGGAGGCGATGCGCTGCGTCATCTGCAAAAGGATGCGATGGACTTCGGCCTGCTCGGCTTCCAGCAAGCGCACCAGTTCGTTGTTCTGCTCAATGGTCTCCAAAGGCTCGACGAAAACGGTCTGGCCGCTGGAGCTGGCGCCGTGCACCACGCCGGCGACGCGCTTCTTCTGCTCTACGCGGACGGGAATCACGAAGCGCTCGCCGCGGATGGTGATGAGTTCGTCCTGCACGGCGCCGCCTTCCGCCAGCCGGCGGAGATATGCGGTCAGTGAGTGTTGGATGTGGCGCTTCTGCTTTTCCACTTCGCGCCGGAGGCGGGCGAGTGCGGGCGAAGCGCGGTCGTCGAGGGTGCCGTCGGGCAGAATCTTGCCGTGAAAGAAGCGCAGGAGAGCGCTGAAGTCGGCAATGGCTCGCGAGAGCTCCGTCAGCTCGGGCAAAGACGCCGACAGAGCAGTGGGAGGATGGGCGCAGAGATCGCGCCATTCGGCGGCGCGCTGCACCAGCGACAGCACTTCCTGGATGGCGCCGGTTTCGAGAGCGACACCTTCCACGCTGCCGCGCTCGAGATGCGGAGCGGGATCGGCCAGGCCGTTGAAGTCGAAGCGCGCACCCGCGCGCAGGAACTCCCGCGCCTCGCCGGCGAGCCGGTGCTGGCGCTCAATCCACGGCAAGTGGCTGCTGGGCGCCAGCGCGGCAATGCGAGTGCGGCCCAGAGGCGACGCGGCGTAGCCCTGCAGCAGGTCGCGCAGGGAATCGAATTCCAGTACGGAAGCGCTGGTGTGAGGAAGAGGCGCCGGTACCATCGCGGGTCTTCCTCATCCTACACCGGCGGGCGTAGAGCGAGCCGGCACTAGACGGGCGTGGAGGCCTCCAGCGGCTTTTGTCCGTTGACCGCGGCCACGGGAAGCTTGACCACAAAGGTGGCGCCACCCTCGGGGCGGTTGAAGCACTCGATGTGCCCGCCATGATCCTGCACCATGCCGTACACCGCACTCAGCCCCAGCCCCGTGCCCTGGCCGATGGGTTTGGTGGTGTAGAAAGGATCGAAGACGTGCTGCGGGTCCTGGACGCCGGGGCCGGTGTCGGAAAATTCGAGGACCACGTTCCCGTCTTCCTCGCGAGCGCGCACCGTCAGCATTCCACCGCCCTCCACGGCCATGGCTTCGGCGGCGTTGTTGATCAGGTGGAGGAAAATGGCCATGAGCTGATGCTCGTCGGCCCACACCTCGGGCAAGCTCAGCTTGGTCTGCGCTTCCAGAAAAATCAGCTTTTTGGAAAGCTCGTCGGAGCGCATCTTGATGGCGCCGGCCAGCACCGGGCCGACGCTGATTCGGGACTTCTCCCCCGGCGCCCGCTTGGCAAAGCGCACCAGGTTGCTGACTAGTTCGTGGGTGCGGCGGGCCTGCTGGCGGACCTTTCCGGCCAGCGTCCGTTGCGCCTCGGGAAGTGCCGGATCGGTTTCGAGCAAGTCCGCGTAGCCGAGGATCGCGGTCAGGGGATTGTTGATTTCGTGCGCGGCGCCCGCCACCAGCCGGCCCATGGACGCCAGCTTCTCGGAGCGGATGAGCTCGTTCTGCAGATCCTTCTGGCGCTGAAGCGACTCCTCGGAGGCGCCCAAGAGCCGCAGCAGCTCGCGGTCGAGCAGGTGTTGTTTTAGAAACACAAGGAACGTCAGCAGAACCATCGCGCCCAAAGCCACCAACAGCCGGAAGTCGCGCACCACCGCCGGGGCGTTGCTGGCAAACAGGTCCCATAGGACAAAGCCGGGGATGGAGAGCACGGCGGCCATGGCCAGCCGGCCCGGCCATACCTCCTGGCGAGGCTCCACGAAAGCCGCGGGCGTGGAGGCCTGCTCGCGGGCAACCAGTCCGGCGCCTACGAACCAGGCCATGGCCAGTACCAGAAGCACGTCGAGAGGGCCGCCGGTGTAGTACTGCTTCTGGTCAATGGCGATGTTGATGGCATGCGAGCTGACCTCGTAAACGGCCGCCGCGGTAAACAGATGGGCGTAGATTCGCTTCCAGGTTCCGGAACTCCGCAGCCAGAACGCTCCCAGGCCACTCAGGAAGGCCAGCTTCTCAGCGTCATAAAGAACGTTGAAATTGTAGCCATAGACCGCTTCGTCGAAGCGCACGTACTGCCACGGAATCACAATGAAGGAATAGAGGAAGAGCCACCACAAGAGCAGCAGGAGAAAATCCAGCAATCCCAGACGCAGGGGCCGCTCTCCGTGGCGGTGGGGTCGCAGCGCCAGGGCTCCCATCATGGGAACGATGTGCAGGAAGATGACCACATCTCCCGCAAAGGGGTTGGGGACATCCTGCCCGAGGTAGACCTCGTAATACGTCCACAGCATTTGGGTAGCGAGCCAAAGCCCCGCGCCGCCGGTCATGAACAACCAGAAGACCCGCGTGCTGCCGCGATTGGACAGCGCGTTGCTGCCCAGGGCCAGCACTACGGCCAGCAGCATCACACATTGGGTGACGTCGCCGAAGACCGTCAGCGTGGGCCCTTCCTGCAGCGAAAAGGACAGCGCGGCATGCGCCGCGACCAATAGCGCAGCCAGGGCCATCCACATTTGAACCAGGGAGAATTTCATATCAAGTAACTAAAGTCTACGTCCACTTGGACAGCATCGCAAGTTACCAAAGTAATTCCCCCGGCCCGCATTCGGCCCAGAGGCCAAGGCGCCGGCCGCCGATTTCGGCCGCCCGGGCGGGTCGGCAGGGTTCTGCTAAAATTCGGCGTCTATGGCTTTTCCGGTCACGCGGATGCGGCGGTTGCGGGTTAGCGAGGCGATCCGCTCCTTGGTGCGGGAAACCCGGCTCACACCTGCCAGCCTCGTCTACCCCATGTTTGTCTGTCCGGGCCAGGGCGTCCGGCGCGAAGTGCGTTCCATGCCCGGAGTTGCCAACCTCTCTGTGGACCAGGCCGTGGCCGAGGCGCGGGAAGCTCATCAACTGGGCGTGCCCGCGGTGATCCTGTTCGGGCTTCCCGAAAAGAAGGACGAAGTGGCTACCGGCGCCTGGGCTGCGGACGGCATTGTGCAACAAGCGGCCCGCGCCATCAAGGACGCATTGCCGGAGCTGGCGGTGATCGGCGACGTCTGCCTGTGCGAATACATGTCCCACGGACACTGCGGCGTGGTCCGCGTGCCCAACGGAGCTCCCGCAGTGGCCGCGCGGAAGGCCGCCGCCGCCGAATACGAAATCGTCAACGATGAGACTCTGGCTCTTCTGGCCAAGACCTCCGTTTCGCTGGTGCGCGCCGGCGTGGACATCGTGGCGCCATCGGACATGATGGACGGGCGCGTCGCGGCTATACGCACGGCGCTCGATGCCGCCGGCTATGTTCATGCACCCATTCTCTCCTATGCTGCCAAGTTCTCCTCGGCGTTCTACGGACCGTTCCGCGAGGCCGCCGATTCCGCGCCTCAGTTCGGCGACCGCCGCTCCTACCAGATGGACCCTGCCAACCGGCGCCAGGCCATGCGGGAGATCGAGCTGGACCTCGAAGAAGGCGCCGACATGGTGATGGTGAAACCGGCGCTGCCCTATCTGGACGTGATCGCCGAAGCCCGGGCGCGCTTCGACGCACCGCTGGCCGCTTACCAGGTCTCGGGTGAGTACGCCATGATCGAGGCCGCAGCCCGCAACGGCTGGATTGATCGCGAGCGCATCATTCTGGAGTCGCTCACGGCCATCCGCCGTGCCGGAGCGGACATCATCCTTACCTACTTCGCGAAAGACGCAGCGCGGCTGCTGGGCTAGGCGGTCCCAGCTTTCCAACCAAAGCAAATATGATCTCTGCCCCTTGCCCGAGGCGGCGCACCTGCGCTGCGGGCAGCGAGCGCAGGGCCCGAGCCAGACTCTCCACCCTTCGGCGACGGCCCCGCTGCATCACCCGCTGGCCGCGGCGCGTGGGTACCAGACGCAGCTTGCGACGGTCACCGCCCACGGCCTCGGCCCGCACCAGACCTGCTCGCCGCAATCCGGCCGCCACGCGGCTCATGGTGGGCGGGCGCACGCCCTCGGCTTCCGCCAGCTCGCCCAGAGAGCGCGGTCCGGCAAACACCAGCACAGAAAGTGCCGAGAGCTGTGCCGGCCCGATGCCACTGGCGCGGTCCTGAAGACGAAGCCGGCGCAACAGCCGGATGGCAGCCGAGTGCAGCCGGTCCGCGACTTCCACCGCCCGGACTGGAGGAACTTTGCGCTTGACCTTCCCCATGGTTCACTGTATCCTACATTAGTTAGCTATGCTAACTATTTCTACCTGACGAGAGATGCCCCATGAGCACAGACCTTCACTTGAACCAGATCGGACAGATTGCCATTAACGCCCACGATCTCGACCGCGCTCTTGCGTTCTACCGCGACACGCTGGGCATGCGCCATTTGTTTCGTGCTGGCGATATGGCTTTCTTCGATTGCGGCGGCATCCGGCTGATGCTGGCCCTGCCGGACAAGCCGGAACTCGACCACCCCAGCTCGATCCTCTATTTCAAGGTTGCCGACATCCAGGAAGCGCACGCCGCGTTGGTGGCTCGGCAGGTGCGCATCCATGAAGCCCCGATCCTGGTGGCAAAGCTGGAGAAGCACGACCTCTGGCTCGGTTCCTTCTACGATTCGGAAGGCAATCTGCTGGCTCTGATGAGCGAAGTGCCGCGGTAGAGGGAAGTCTGAACAGGCGCCCGCATGGTCGAGGCGGGCGGCCAGGCACTTGGGCACCTCAGTTTCTCCCAACTCGCGCGCCTGCGTTGGCTCGAATACAATCGTTTCCGGCGCAGCCCCTTCCAACTAGCGCGCCGGGAGCACGACCTTGCCTGACACCATCTACAACGTGGCCGTCATCGGCGCCGGCCCGGGCGGCTACACCGCCGCCATCCGCGCCGGACAGTGGGGCCTGAAGGCCTGCCTGATTGAAAAGGACGCCAAGCTGGGGGGCACCTGCCTGCATGTGGGATGCATCCCCACCAAAGCGCTGCTGTTCAATGCCGAAATTTACGATCACCTGAAGGCCGCCAAGGAGTTCGGTATCGAAGGCGTTGCCAACCCGAAGCTCAACTGGGCCGCGGTGCAGGACCGCAAGAACAAGATCGTCGCCAAGCACGCCAAAGGGCTCGACTACCTGATGCGCAAGAACAAGGTCACGGTAGTAGGCGGCTACGGGCGCCTGACCGGCCCGGCGAAGGACGGGGTGCTGACGGTGGAGGTCGAGGCGGGCGGGAAGACGTCTGCCGTGAAAGCAAAGAACGTGATTTTGGCGACGGGCTCGGAAGCGCGCATGCTGCCCGGGCTCAAGCCGGACCAGAGCGTGCTGACCAACGTCGAAATTCTCAGCCTGGAGGCGATCCCGAAATCGCTGGTGGTGGTGGGCGCGGGCGCGGTGGGTGTGGAGTTTGCTTCCATCTACCGCTCGTTCGACTCCCAGGTGACGGTCCTCGAGCTTTTACCGCGGATGGTTCCTCTGGAGGACGACGACGTCTCCAAGGAACTGCTTCGCTCGTTTGCCAAGAAAAGCATCGCGTGTCACCTGGGGGCGAAGGTCGAGAAAGTGGAGAAGTCGAAGACTGGGATCTCCGTCGCCTTCACCTCGAGTGACGGCAAGGTCCAGAAGCTGGAGGCGGAGAAGATCCTGATCGCCGTGGGCCGCGCCCCGCGGACGGAAGGCATCGGGCTGGAGAAGACGCGAGTCCAGGTGGAGCGCGGATTCGTCAAGACCAACGAGTGGATGCAGACCGCGGAACCCGGCGTGTACGCCATCGGCGACATAGTGGCCGACATGCCGCAGCTGGCGCACGTGGGCGCCATGCAGGGGATGGTGGCGGTGGCGCGCATGGCCGGCCGGCCCGCCAAGCCCGTGCATCGCAACCGCATTCCCAACTGCACCTACTGCGAGCCCCAGATCGGCAGCGTGGGCCTGACCGAAAAGGCGGCAAAAGACGCCGGCTACGCCGTCAAGGTGGGCAAGTTTCCTTTTACCGCGAACTCCAAGGCCAGCATCGTAGGCTCGCACGAAGGCTTCATCAAAGTGGTGTCGGAGGCGAAGTACGGCGAGATCCTGGGCGTGCACATCATCGGACCGTCGGCCACGGAACTGATCGCCGAGTCGGTGGTCGTGCTGGAACTGGAGGGCACGGTGGACGACCTGATGTTCACCATCCACGCGCATCCCACACTGTCAGAGGGAATGCTGGACGCGTTCAGCGCAGTGGAAGGCATGGCGATTAACGTCTAAGGCACCTTGGACTGAGATATGATGCCCGAAGGGACCCAACCCATGAAGTTCACGCTTGACGTCGAGCGGGAAACCGACGGCCGGTGGATCGCGGAAGTCATTGAGCTGCCCGGCGCGATGACGTATGGCAAGACGCGTGAGGAGGCCATGGCCAAGGTCCAGGCACTCGCTCTGCGCGTGGTGGCAGACAGGCTGGAGCATGCCGAGGCCGCCCCCGAACTAGTTAGCGTAGTCTTCGCCGCCGTATGAGCCGGTGGCCCTCCACCCGGGCCAACCGCGTGCTCGCGGCACTGATGCGCATTGGTTGGAACCTCAAACGAGAGTCCGGCTCGCACAAGGTCCTCGCTCGCGCTGGCTGGCCAGATGCCGTATTTGCCTTTCATGGAAGCGAAGAGATCGGGCCTCGCATGCTGGCGCGAATCGCTAAGGTAACTGGACTCAAGCCGGAGGCTCTGTAGTGATTCACGCCCTCCAACTCGGCACCTTGGGCTACCCCACGGCCCTGCGCCTGCAGCAGTCGCTGGTGGAGTTGCGCAAACAGGGTGCGGTCGGCGACGTGCTGCTGCTGCTCGAGCACAACCCGGTGATCACGCTGGGACGCAACGCCAAGCGCCAGAACGTACTGGCTTCGGATGCGCGGCTCAGGGAGGCGGGTGTCGAAGCCTTCGAGTGTGATCGCGGTGGCGACGTGACCTATCACGGGCCGGGCCAGCTCGTGGGCTATCCCATCTTCGACCTGCGCGGTTTCCAGCCTGCGATTGGCGCGGTGGAGTTTGTGCGGCGGTTGGAGGAAGTCCTGATTCGCACTTGCGCAGACTTCGGCATCGTCGCCGAACGCGTGGCCGGCATGACCGGCGTCTGGACCACAGATTCAACGCAGAGACGCGGAGACGCAGAGAACACTCGGGAACAGTCGAAGATCGCGGCGATTGGCGTGCATATCTCGCGCGGCGTCACGTCCCACGGCTTTGCGCTGAATGTAAACACCGATCTGAGCTACTTCGACCTCATCGTTCCCTGCGGCCTGGCGGCGAAGCCCGTGACTTCCATGGCGAAGCAACTGGGACAGGCGGTGGCCATGGACGAAGCTGCGCAAGCTGCGGCCCGGCACTTCGGGAGCGTGTTCGGCCGCGAGGTGGTTTGGGCGAAGTCGCTGGATGCACTAGTGGGCCGCAACGCCGATGTGCCGCTACGCCTTCCGGAAGAACTGCGACGGTTGCGCGGAGACGACTCCACCTGGGCGTAGACTCCAGCCTGCGCGATAGAATGTCCTTCTCGTGAAAGCGCGCGATTCTCGCCGTCCCAAAACGAAAACCAGCAGTCCACCCCCGGGTCACACCAAACCTGCGGGTCCGCTGGCTGCGTCCGCAGCGTCTCAAACTTCGCATGGCATTCCTGACTGGCGGCTGGAGAAACCGGACTTCCGCGTAATCGAAGTCGCGCGCGACGGTGAGGTGAGGTTCGACGTCCGCGGCAATCTGAGTGCGCCTGCTCCGCCCATTCGCGAATCGAAATATCTGAGCAAAGAACAGTGCGTCGCCATCTACCGCTGGATGCTGCTCAACCGCGCCATGGAGCAAGCGCTGGAGAACCTGTACAAGCAAGGCCAGGTGGTGGGCGGGGTGTACTTCGGCCTGGGGCAGGAGGCGTGCTCGTGCGCGTCGGCCTTCGCGCTTCAGAAGGACGACTGGCTGGCGCCCATGATCCGCAACCAAGGGTCGCTCCTGGTGAAGGGCTTTCCGGCGCGCGACATCATGATGCAGTACATGGCCAAGGCGGGCTCGCCCACGAAGGGTCGCGACGCGTCTTCGCATTTCGGCGACATCGTGGAGCGCAACGTGTGCTCGCCCATCTCCATGCTCGGCGACCTGATCCCGGTGATGGCGGGCGTGGCCCTGGGCGCGCGCCTGCAAGGCCGCAACATCGCGTGCCTCACGTACATTGGCGACGGCGGGCAGTCCACCGGCGTCTTTCATGAAGGACTGAACTTCGCCGCCGTCCAGAAGCTGGGCCTGGTGCTGATCGTGGAAAACAACCTGTGGGCGTACTCCACGCCGGTGGAGGCGCAGTCGGCGGTAGCCGACCTCGCGGTGCGCGCGCTGGGCTACGGCGTGCCCGCAGTGATCGTGGACGGCACCGATGCCTGCCAGGTCTACGACGCCACTCACGAGGCCTGCGAGCGCGCCCGCCGCGGCGAAGGCCCTACGTTGATCGAAGCCAAGATGATGCGCATGAAAGGCCACGCCATCCACGATGCTGCAGGTTACGTCCCGAAGAAGCTGTTTGAGTTCTGGCGGAAGCGCGATCCAATTGCGCGCTTCGAGAAGTACCTGCTGGAGAAGAAGTGGCTCACTCCGGCGGAGAACAAGAAACTGATCGAGGGCGTGGAGAAGGAACTGGACGCCGATCGCGAGGTCGCCGTCGCCTCACCCATGCCTGAGCCGGAGACCGCGGCGACGGGCGTTTACTGCGAAGTGGGATGTCACGAGATCAGGTTGAAGTATGGCGCGGTGAAGGCAGCGAAGCGCAACGTGGGGAGCAAGAAGTCGCAGGAAGCGGAGGCGACAGTGCACCTTCGATAGGTCACGATGGGTATTGAGCGAAGAATCGCGAACAGCAGGTTGGTGACCGACATCTTCGGTCGTTGGCCGACGTTCCATGATGCAGAGATCGTGAAACTCTCGCTAGAACGAAGCGGCGATGCTGGACCTCAGCTCATAGCGACAATCCAGGCCCATGAAATGACATCTGAAGTCGACGAGAAGGGCTACTACGTTCTGAAAAACCGGACTCTCGTTGAGATTCGTTTCTCCGCAGTCGAGGAATTGGAGCTGTTTGATTTCAACGCACAGAACGCCCTCTTTAGCTTAGTAATTGATGAGATCGCAACGGGGGGCGAGCTCAAGGTTGTCTTCAACGCCGCCTACGGATTGGCCGGTACGTTCCGGTGTCAGTCCATAGAAGTGACGTCGGCCAGACCGACGCCGCCCGCTTCGCCACCAGCCCAGAGTCAGCAAGAACCGAGGGGTTTTTAGCGATGGCCACCTTCACCTATCTCGAAGCCATCCGCCAGGGACTCTGGGAGGAGATGGAGCGTGACCCTGCCGTCTTCTGCATCGGGGAGGACATCGGCATTTACGGCGGGGCGTTCAAGGTTACTGACGGGCTCATCCATCGCTTCGGGCCGGAGCGGGTAATAGATACGCCCATCGCCGAGTCGGCCATTGTGGGCGCGGCCTTCGGCGCGGCGCTCACCGGGATGCGGCCGGTGGTGGAGTTCCAGTTCATCGACTTCATCGGCTGCGCCTTCAACCAGATCACCAACATGCTGGCCAAGTCGCATTACCGCTGGGGTGCGCCTGCTCCGGTGGTGCTGCGCGGGCCGAGTGGAGGAAACGTCCACGGCGGGCCGTTCCACTCACAGAATCCCGAGATGTACTTCGTGCACACGCCCGGGCTGAAGGTGGTTGCGCCCGCGACCGCTTACGACGCCAAGGGACTGATCAAGTCGGCAGTGCGCGACAACAATCCCGTCATCTTCCTGGAGCACAAGTACCTGTATCGTCGGATCAAGGAAGACCTTCCGGAAAAGGACTACACCGTGCCCCTGGGTAAGGCACGCATCGCGCGGGAAGTGAAGGGCGGCGGGCACCTCAGCATCATTACTTATGCTGCGATGGTGCACGTGGCGCTGGAGGCGGCGGAGATTCTGTCGAAGGAAGGGATCGAGGCGGAAGTGCTCGACCTGCGGACGCTGCTGCCGCTCGACCGCACGGCCATCGCCGCGACGGTGAAGAAGACCAACAAGGCCATAATCTTGCACGAGGACACGAAGACGGGCGGCATCGCCGGCGAAGTTACGGCCGTCATCCACGAAGAGGCGTTCGACGACCTCGACGGCCCGGTGGTGCGCATCACGGCGTTGGACACGCCGGTTCCCTTCTCGCCGCCACTGGAGGAGTACTTCCTGCCGAAGGTCGCCGATGTGGTGCGGGAAGCACGAAGGCTCAGGACCTACTAACCACAGGGGCACGGAGGAGATGGAATCGCAGCAGGCTTTATAATCTTCCTTGTCCACAACCCACCTACTGCCTGAGGAAGATCACATGCCCACTGACATCATCATGCCCCAGATGGGGGAGTCGATTTTTGAAGGGACGCTGACCAAGTGGCTGAAGAAGCCGGGCGACCAAGTGCAGCGCGACGAGCCGCTGTTTGAGATTTCGACGGACAAGGTGGACGCCGAGATCCCCGCGCCCGCCTCGGGCGTGCTCAAGGAGATCAAGGTGCAGGAAGGCGCGACCGTGCAGGTAAACACGGTGGTGGGGGTGATTGATGCGGACGGGGCGGGAGCGGCATCGCCCGCGCCCGCGAAGGCGGAAGCGGCCAAGCCGGCAAAGAAGGAAGAAGCGGCGGCCAGGCCTCCAAAAAGGGAAGAAGCGCCGGAGCCGCCTGCGCCGTCGCGCGCGGCCGTAGTTCAGATGCCGAAGCGCGAGGAAGGTGAGCGCGTGCGCTCGTCTCCGCTGGTGCGGAAGATTGCTGCCGAGCACAACGTGGATCTGGGACAGGTGCCGGCGTCAGGTCTCGAAGGCCGCATCACCAAGCAGGACATCCTGAGCTTCATTGAGCAGCAGGGCGGGAGCAGTGCTGCAGCGGCGTCCCCAGCAACCTCGATGGCTGGAGCTCGCGCAGCGGCTGCTCCTACGGTCGCGCCGGCAGTTCCGGCACGCGCGCCGGCAGGCGCGCCGGTGGGTGCGCCGGTCCCGGGTGAGATCGTTCCCATGTCCGCGATGCGCAAGAAGATTGCCGAACACATGCTGGCGTCGCGGCGCACCAGCGCGCACGTGCATTGCGTCTACGAAGTGGACCTGACGCGCATTGTTCGCCTGCGCGAAAATGAGAAGAAGACCTTCGAGCAGCGCACCGGGGCCAAGCTGACCTACATGCCGTTCTTTGCCCGAGCGGTGATCAACGGCGTCCGCCAGTTCCCGGTAATCAATTCCTCGGTCGAGGGCGAGAACATCCACTACAAACGCGAGGTCAACCTGGGCATCGCGGTGGCGCTCGATTGGGGACTGATCGTGCCCGTGGTGAAGCACGCGGAAGAACGCAACTTCCTGGGACTGCAGCGCGGTATTTCTGACGTGGGCGAGCGGGCGCGCTCGAAGAAGCTAACGCCCGACGACGTCCAGGGAGGAACCTTCACCATCACCAATCCCGGACAGTTCGGCGCGCTCTTCGGCTTGCCCATCATCAACCAGCCCAACGTGGCCATCCTGGGCGTGGGCGGCATCTTCAAGGCACCCATGGTGGTGACCGACGAGGCCGGCCAGGACTCGATCGCCATCCGCTCCATCGTCCACCTGGTGCTCGGCTACGACCACCGCATCATCGACGGCGCCGTTGCCGACCAGTTCATGGCCCAGGTGAAGAAGTACCTGGAGAACTGGAACGAGGACATCTACTGACGGCTTACCGCGGATTTACGCGGATCAGCGCGGATGGGAAACGGCAGGCGAGAAGCCTGCCGTTTTCTTTTCTCCGGCAGGCGCCTTCAGAACCGAGACGCTTGTACGCTCAGCGTGCCGTTGTTGCCGGCGCCGCAAGCGGAGAGCGTAATCACCAGATCAGCGTTGAGCGAAGCAGCGAGAGGCGTGTGCCACTGCTGACTGAAGTTGCTGGTAGTCACGGCGCCGGACTGGGTTGAAAAGATGTCGGTAGCGCCGTCCTTCACCGTAAGGCTGGCGCTGCCGGCGGAGCAGCGCGCCGCCACGGAATACAGCGCACCGCGCTGACCGTTGGCGGCTGCGATGGTCACGGTTACGGCTGAGTTGGCTCCGCCCGTGGTCTGCGAGTTGAACGTATTGGCGGGCTGCACCAACGCTGCGGGCTGGGGCGGCCCGGAGGGGATGATGTTGCTCTGAGCGACCGCGATGGTCAGAGCTGCTACCGCAAACAGCAGAAAGAATGTGGTTCTGGTTTTCATCAGACTCCTTTCTTGGCCCACGCCGAAGCGTTCAGGCACTCGACCACACCGTCGATGACTTTGCCCAGGCCGTCGCGGAACTTGTTTTCATCCGCAATGTCGCGGTTGGTAACGGCCTCGTCCAGCTTGTAGACCACCTTGTAGTACGTGCCAGCAGGATTCGCGCCCTCGTTGGGGACCAGCGCCACATTGACCACGCCGCCGGCGCCCAGGGTCACGCTCTTGGAGCCCGCGGCCACAACTTTGCCGCTCGCGGACTCGAACGCCGGCCAGGTGATCAGCAGAGTTCCGCCCGCGGGCGTACCGTCGGCGCGATACACCACGTCGTTGATGGTGGTGGTGGTTGGCGCTTGGGCGCGGGCCATCGCGGCGGCCAGCAAGAGCGAGACGAGGATGAAAGGGAATCGTTTCATGAGTGCAATGGTCGGTGCGGGGAGCCCAGGCGCGTTAGCAACTACGGTCGTGCACCGATGGACTGAGATGCTGTGTGCTGAATGATGACTGCTGAGTGCTGAGTGCCAGGTCTGCTAGGTGGTTCGTTCGGCGGCCGCGTACGTCCGCACAAAGTCTTCCACGCTGCGCACGTAGACGTCGGCGAAGTCGGCCACCGGGCGCCGCGACTGAATGTGCAGCGTGGCCTCTTCCAGGCCCCAGCCCTGAGCGCGCAGCAACGCCAGCGCCATCATGGGAGCACGATGCACCCCGGCGGCGCAGTGGATCAGCAGTTTGGCTTCCGGATCTTCCAGTGCCCGCAGCGCAAAATCCACGCCCCGCTGAAATAGCTCCGGAGGCTTGGGCTGGAAGTCGTCGTCCACCGGGTTCCAGAGGACTTCGACGAAGTAGGGTTCGGCGAGCAGGGTGTCGTCGAACTCAATCTGCATGTCAATGATGTGGGTGATGCCGGCTTCCACTACTTCCAGCATCCTGCGCTCATCCCAGATGGCGCCCCCGACCGCAATGCGGTCGGCAATCCACGTCATGTCCATTCACTGAGCTCGATGTCGGCCTTACCGCTCCTGCCGGGGTTGAAGTCGTTTCATTCTACCTTAGACTTTCCATCGGCCCGTGTGGGCGCGGCCGTCCTCGGCCGCGCACTACTTTTCCCCCGGCTCCCGCAGTCCCAGCCCCTTGATCATCAGCTCCGCGAACGACGGCCCTTCCGGACTCTCCGGAGCGGCCCCTTTCAAGGCGGCAATTCCCGCGAAGTCGAAAACGAACCGCGCATGCGCCACGCTGGCCTGCCGGGCCTGGTCGAGGAAAGCGTGGATGATCTCCGGCACCGCGCGCAGCACATCTTCGCGTGCCCGAGCCACCCGCTGCGCAGGGGTCGAGGCGGCAGCCAGTTCGACGTCGTGCTTCTTCGCTTCGCCGTTGGTGCCGGAATGTGAGTGGGATCGAGTTCGGTTCATGGCGCAAATGCGAACGGGGCGCCCGTTTTCGGGCGCCCCGTGCGTTTCCTTGACTCTCTAGTTCAGGATAGCAGATCCTCCAGGGGCAAAGTGACATTGCGCGTGCAACTCTATTTCTTTTCCCTGGAACCACTTGCCGCCGATTTGCCTTTCCCGGGGGCTTGACAGCCTGCAACCGCTTCCCCTTCATGGCAGGGCAAGAGCCGCAGCAGCTCCCGGGCCAGCAGCATTTCCGTCAGCCGGTCGAGGGTCTCAGCGTACCGCCGCAGTACCGTCCGCCGCGCGCACCCCAGTTGCTGCGCGGCTTCTTCGTGGGTGAACTCCTGCAAAGCCACCCGCGCGATCAGCTTCTGGGAGAAGGCATCCAGCCCCTCCAGGCAACGTTCCACGTCGTGGACGAAGATCACCGCGTCCTCAAAGGTCGCCACCCGGTACGAGGTGTTGCGCGCGCGGAAGAACTCGCGCCCTAAAATCGAGGGCAGCCGTCCCAAATCCAGAGACATGCGGAAGTAGCGGCGCAACAGCGCCACCGTCCGCCCGCGGTAGAGCGGGAGCTCCTCTCGCGGACCATGAAATCGCTGGCGCACAGGCGAGGTCTGGTTTTTCATGGACGACCCCCTGGCTCGCGCGTCGAGCTCGGAAGTTCCGCCATCCGCAGGCTGCACGACTTGCAGTAGGTCACATCGCTTCCCGAAGGGCGCAGGCGCAGCGCGCCGCATCCCTCGCAGTACTTCGCTTCCAGGACCTCCAACTCGGTTCGGCTCTTCATGCCGTTCTCGCTTTCCTGGCCTCCGTAAGGCCAAAAAAAAAGCCCCACGCTGGTCCCGTTGGTTGGGGCCAGCGCAGGGCTCGTTTGTGTTACGACGACCTGCTAGCTCTATGAAGTTGTGTAGAGACGTTGCTTGCAACGTTTCACTGCTTGCAACGTCTCACTGCGTTCTCAGATCATCCGTTCATCGTGCTTCCTCGTGAAGTATCCTTCCTCGTAGCCGGACTTCAGCACCCGGCCGTTCTGCACTACAAGGCTCAGCCGCCCGGAAAATCGCAGGGCCAGCAGCAGCCGCTCAGTAGCCGCGGAGAGCATCTCCGAATCGCGCACTTTGCGGCGAAATTCCAGGAAAATCCGGTCCTGTCCGGGAGGGTCGGCCGGGTCCGCCGTGGCCATCACCATGGCGACCTTTGAGCTATAAGACATCTTTTCAATATATCTCTACTCCTACCGCTTGTCAAGACGAGATTATATACTTGACGCAAGGGTTGAGATTTGCTATCCTTTTGGTCATGGTTGCTTATCTCCCTTGTGCTTCTGTGGCTTATCGGCGGCTGCCATCTCTTTCAGCTTCCGAATCACGGGGCGCGGGAATAGGCGCTTTAGTGCCTCATCGGTTGTCAATTCTGACGCCCTTTTCTTGCGTCTAGGCACGGGAGACCTCACATGAAGCAGCAGATGGACATAATGAAGCTGATGGTAGATTTCGATACGGAGATTGAGTGCCGCACTTACCTAGAGGAGCTACGCTGGCCCAAGGGGATTCGCTGCCCGCGATGCAGCGGCGAGACCATCTCTCGGATAAAGGCGCGTGACCAGTTCGATTGCGATTCATGCCGCTACCAGTTCTCCGTCATGTCGGGAACTATCTTCCATGACTCCCACCTGCCCCTGCCCAAATGGTTTGTGGCTACTTACCTGATCTGCGAGTCTCGCAAGGGAATGTCCGCCAACCAAATCAAGCGCGTCCTGAGCGTGAGCTACAAAACCGCGTGGTACCTCTGTCACCGCATCCGAGCCGCGATGGTGGAAGCGCAGCGCAAGAAACTCAGCGGGAAGGTTGAGATTGACGAAACTTACGTTGGTGGCAAGGCCCCCCAGGCGCTCAAGTTCAAGAACAAGGAAGCGGTCATTGGTATCCGGCAGCGCGGCGGCGAGTTGCGCTTTGTCCATGCCAAAGACCTGAATCAAGCTAAGCTGTACGAAATCATCGAAAAGAACGTGGACGCGAAGGTGGATGTGGTTCTTACGGATGAATCCGTGCTGTACAACTTCAACATGACGGCCTTCCAGGGGAAGCACCGCCGGGTTAAGCACAGCGCGCGGGAGTATGTTCGTGGCGACGTTCACACCAATACCGTGGAATCCGCGTTCTCGCTTCTGAAGCGCGGCATCATTGGGACGTGGCATCGGATTAGCGCGAAGCATCTGCCTGCCTACCTGAACGAGATGACGTTTCGATTCAACAATCGCAAGAACGTGTACCTGTTTCGCGACACGATGCTGAAGCTGGTTGCCTCTCCAAACTTGGAATACAAGAAACTCACCGCCGCCTAGAACCGTTGTGCTCATGGCAGTCGTGCCAAATGGCGGCTCCGCCTTTCTGGGCTGCCCACAGTCCTGGCTGAAGCCAAGTACAGCTTTCTCTGTTGTAGGCTCCGGCACGGTCCTCCCATACATACCAAGCCACAAACAGTATCGCCTTGGAACCTTGCGTTAACTCATCTCGTAGAGGACGATCCAATAAGGGGCCCCATGCAGTTCCGAACCTGTCCTTATTCTCTGAATCTAACACCCCGCTGCCGACAAGCTGCTTGAACTCCTCCCGGAACTCAGCGAACTTCTTGCGCTCTGTTGTAGATGAAACCATGGGCTCAGTTTCTACGATGTACAGCTTTACATGGCCGCCGAATTTGTTTGCCGGAGTCGTGCCCGAATTGACAGCATTGGCGCGAACCGTTATCAAATCCCCTTCAACGAAAGTCTCCAGATGGGGCCTTACGCTTACGAATGCCGTTTGGCGCGGAACGGGGGGCTTCTGAAGCTCTCCTTTTAAGTCGCGGTAACGCTTGTCATCCAATGTGGCCCTCCGCTCCTCTCGATAATCCCTAGTCGCTGCTTCCCATAAGACGCCTGCCCCAGCGGAGCGTCTGTCTAAGACATCAAACACAAATGCGCCTACGCCCAATGTGACGAAAAGGGCGATAAACAACACTTCCCGCTGTTTGTGGTATTCACGCAATGTCACGACTGCGCCCAAAATCACCATTAACAACTGACACACTGGCTCCATGACATCGGAAAGGTCGTTGCTGAACACGTATCCGACACGCGCACAGACTACGGCGATGATCACGATTGCCCCAGCGATCAAGGCTTTTCCCCTGGGCGGATTCTCCATGGTTCGGGATTGTACCACCTTGTGTCAAGGTGATAATCCCGTGTCAAGAACTCTATTTCCTTATCGGTATTACACTTGCGTGCTTTATAGCGAAGTGATATATTGGAGGACATGAAAGTCCGACAGTTGCAGGAGAACCTTCGCGAAGCAATGTGGAAGCGCATCGAAGCCGGCGAACTCACCGGGCTCAAGTTGGCCAAGCAAACCGGCTTTCAGCAGGCGCACATCTCCAACTTTCTCAACCGCAAGCGCTCGCTGAGCATCGGGGGCATGGACAAGATGCTGAACGTGCAGCATCTCTCCGTGCTCGACCTGCTCGACCCCGCCGAGGTCAACAAGCGGGCCAGCATCCTGCCGCCCAGCGAGGACGACTTTGAGAACGTTCTGCTGGTCGACGGATCGGTGGCCGCGGGCGAGCCGCTGGTGACCAGCGAGAACGTCCAGGAGATCCTGAAGTTCAAGAAAAACTTCCTGGCGCGGCTGCGTCCGGAGATGGAATCGCCGCGCACCGACTGGCGCCGCTTCGTGATGGTCAAGGTGGATGAGCGCAACGGCATGAGCATGTATCCGCGCCTGCTGCCCGGCGCCACCGTGCTCATTGACCGGCATTACGACTCGCTCAAACCCTACCGCAAGGACGAGCCCAACATGTACGCCGTGAAGAAAGACGGCGGCTGCACGGTAAAGTATGTGGAACTGGCGGGAGCCAACCTGGTGCTGCGCCCGCACAACCAGTCCTATCCGGTGGACGTGCTGCCCATCGACGAAGATAAGACCGTCTCCGACTACATCGTGGGCCGCGTCTGCCACGTTTCCATCGCCCTGGAGTAACACGCTCCGGCATCCCGCCCCTGCCGGGACGGCAGAAACAGGAAAGCCGCGGTCCGCAAGGGCGGGACCGCGGCTTGACCTCCAGCCGGAATCTCAGTGCTTCTTCTTTTTCTTTTTCTTCTTGTCCTTCTTTTTCTTCCCGCCCTTCTTTTTCTTTCCGCTCTTCTTCTTGGCTTTCTTGGCGGCCTTTTTCGCCCTCTTCTTCTTCGGCGCCGGCTTCTCTTTCTTGGCCGGCTTTTTGGGAGCGGTCTTCTTCGCCGCGGGCGGTGGCGGGGCCACAGCGGCGGCGGGCGCCGCCTCTGTGCCTGCGGAGTCGTCCATCTCTTCTTCCTCTTCTTCCTCGTACTCGTCGTCGAGGGGTTCGGTGTAGCCGGGTTCGCCCAAGTCATCCATTTCGTCGTCGTCCCGCAGGTATAAGGTCTGGTCTTCGAAGCTCATGTTTCCTCCACGAGGTATTTGCGCTCTGCTCCGGATTGCCGGCGGACGACGCACCACCTGCATCGCCGGGACTCCATTCCGAACAGGCGCGGATTATAGCAACCGGCGGCGCGCCCCTGTCAACTGCTTCGAAGGTTCCGCGGAGGGAAAAGTTACGGGTCAGCGCCCGCCGGTAATCACCAGGGTATCGCCGGGGAAAAGGCGGCTGGAGGCCAAGCGGTTATCGCGTTTCAGGTCGGCCACAGTGGTGTCGTAGGCGTTGGCAATGGAGTACAGGGTCTCGCCCGGTTTCACGGTATGCACACGTTTACCGGCGCTGGCCACCTGGGCGCTTTTCTTGCGCTTCGACTTGCCGGCTACGGCCTCGGGCGCCGCCTCGCGCACTCCCACCGGGCGGTAGAGGCGCAGCACCTGTCCCAGCCGGACCATGTTGCCCTGGATGCGATTCCATTGCCGTAGCTTGTCCGGCGGCACTCCGAAGTCGTCGGCGATGGAGAGCACGGTGTCGCCCCGGCGCACGCGATAGCGCGTGGCCTTCTTCGAGTACACCAGGTCTTCCTCGCCCATGGGCCGCTTGCCCGGCGTGACCGGGATGATGAGCTTGGCCTCGGCCAGCAGCTGGTCGCTTTCGAGAGCGTTCACTTCCAGGATGGCGTCGGGCGTGGTGCGATAGCGGCGCGCCAGCGCGCTCACCGTGTCGCCAGGGGCCACGCGGTGATATCTCCACCACACCCGCATGTCCTCGGGAATGGCCGCCATGGATTTCTGGAAGGCTTCGGCGGTACCCGCGGGCAGCCGCAATTCGAACGCGCCTTCCTTGGGCGTGGTCATGCGCAGCAGGCTGGGATTCAGGTCCTGCAGCATGCTCACGGAGACGTCCACCGCTTCCGCCGCCAGACGCAGGTCCACGGGATAGTCAATCATCACCCGCTCGGCTTCCATCTGCGGTTCCAAATTGATGGGCTCCAAGCCGTACTTTTCCGGGTTCTTGGAGATGATGGTGACGGCCAGAATGATGGGGACGTAGTTCTTGGTCTCGCTGGGCAGCACGTTGCGCTTGTAGAGCTCCCAGAAGTCGGCGTAGCCGGTGCGCCGGACGGCCGCCTGCACGTTGCCTGGCCCGGAGTTATACGCCGCCATGGCCAGGTACCAGTCTCCGAACTGCTGATACAGGTCGCGCAGGTGGCGGGCCGCGGCGCGTGTGGCTTTCTCCGGATCCTGGCGCTCATCCAGCCACCAGTTGCGCTGCAAGCCGTACTCGGATGCCCTGGATGCCATGAACTGCCACATGCCGCGTGCGCCGGCTCGCGATACCGCCAGCGGATGGAACCCGGACTCCGCCTGGGCCAGAAAGATCAACTCCTGGGGCACGCCTTCTTCCTGCAGCACGCGCTGGATCATCTCGTGGAAACGTCCGCCGCGCGCCCAGCCGCGCTGGATGGTGTTGCGTCCGCGGTTTGTGGTGGAGAAATAGTGGACGTAGCCGGCCACCACGTCGTTGATCATCAGCGGCAGGTCCGACGCAGTCTCCTGCAGGCTGGCTTCGGCGCGCGCGCGCAGGTTGGGATCCACGTCGAAGGTGGCTTCGTTAGCTTCATCAATGGGCGCCGGCTCCGATTGCTGCTCCGTGAACCCGTCGCCCTCGCGCAGGGCACGCGCTTCCAGCTCCGCAATCCCGGCCACCACCAGTTCGAACTCGCGCTCCAGGCGTTGATCCGACCGGATCCCTCCCGGACTCTGCACCAGCACATCGAAGGCGCGGTCAAAGTTCCGCTTCGCTGCCTCCAGATGTCCGGCCGCGTAGTTGGCCCGGCCGGCTTCGTACTCCCGCCGCACTTGGATCAGCACAGCCTCCACCGGGTCGGCAACCGTGCGGGCGGGCTCCACGATCCTGGGCGCGGGCGTTGCCGCGGCCACGGTCGGAGCCATGGCGCCCGGGGGCACGGCAGGTGCGGGGCGCCGGCTTTGGGTGGTTTCGCACCCCGAAACCAGGAGCATCGCTGCCAAAAGAGCCGATATGGATGAATGCGATCTACGAAAGGCCATAGAGGAATCGGGTTACCGGATCGTCCCACCGAGCTCGAAGTGGAAATCCTGTTGCCCAGCTAGAGAGGGCCTCTGGACTGAGCAAATCCTACTATGGCTGTTTACGGAGGGTCAATCCTCCATTAGTGCCATGTACCATTTTCCATCAACACCACTTGTCAAGCTAAGTCTTTGACAAAGCTTGATTTATGTCGGCGATAAGGTCCTCCGCGTCCTCAATACCCACGGACAGCCTCACGGTCGCCGACGATACCCCAAGCTGGCGCAACCGTGACCGCTTCATGTGTACGTGTGAAGTCAGCACCGGGTAGGACACCGAGGACTCCACCCCACCAAAAGTAGCCGCCAGGTACCAGAGACGAAGACGGTTGATGAAGCGTTCCGCCGCCCGCCCGCCGCTTCGGATGTCGCCCCGAACATCAAACGCGACCATCATGCCGTAGTCGGACATCTGCCGCTCGGCCACTTCGTGGCCGTCGTGCTCGGCCAGGCCGGGATACATCACCCCAGCCACCCGGGGATGCTGCCGCAACGCCTCCGCAATCAGCGAAGCGTTGCGGCAGGCCCGCTCCACCCTCAGAGACAGGGTCTTCAGACCGCGCAGCAGCAGGTAGGCGGCGCCCGGGTCGAGCGATCCTCCGGACTGCACCATCAGCTTGCGGGCCGGCTCCACCAGCCGGGCGGCGCCTGCGATCGCTCCCGCGGTCACATCGCTGTGTCCGCCCAGATACTTGGTGGCCGAATGCACCACCAGGTCCGCGCCCAGCGCCAGCGGCTTTTGCAGGATGGGCGTGGCCATGGTGTTGTCCACCGCCAAGATGGCGCGGTGGCGGCGCGCCGCCTCCGCCATTCGCTTCAGGTCAATGCAGCGCAGCACAGGGTTGGTGGGCGTTTCCAGCCACAGCATCTTGGTGCGCCGGGAGAAATACCGCTCAATCTTCCCCAGTTCGCGAAAAGGCACCAGCCGGGTACGGATTCCCAGGCGCGGCAGCACCTCCTCAAACAGCTTGAGCGTGCCGCCGTACAGGTCGAGCGGGGAAACGATTTCATCCCCGGCGCGGCAGACGGAGAGTACCGCGATCATCTCCGCCGCCATTCCGCTGGCGGTGATTACGCAGCTCTCCGCACCTTCCAGCGCCGCGATTTTGCGCTCGGCGGCAACGATGGTGGGATTGGCGTAGCGCGTGTAAAGGTAGGCGTCCGACTTCCCCGCCGCATACCGCCGCAATTCCTCCACGTCCTTCATCACGAAGGCTGAGGTCTGGGCGATCTCGGTGGCCAGGGGCGCGTTGCGACCGTGCCGCTCCTCACCTGCGTGTACACAGTGCGTCGGGTCCGAGTGGTTCGCTCGTGCCGGCTTGGTCTTCATGAGTGGCGCCTGCTCCGTAGGGCGCACCAGAATAGCCTAACGCTCCGGCCCGGCATTGAGAAAAAGCCCGTTTGACGATTAGCTTGGGAGCCTCCCCACAAAGCAAAAGGCCCCGCTTTCGCAGGGCCTTTCTCGTTACGAGCCTCCCTTACCAGGAGAGCTTCAGAGCGAACTGGAACTGGCGCGGGTCGAAGGAAGCGGTGGGGCGGCCCGCGTCCTGATAGAGCAGGTTCACGTCAGCGACGTTGAAGCGGTTGATGAGGTTGAACATGTCAGCCACCACGTCCAGCTTCCAGCGCTCGGTCATGTGGATGCGGCGGGCCAGGCGGAGGTCGGTGAAGTAGGTATAGGGCCGGGTGCCGGAGTTGCGCCCCAGGTTCCCGGCTAGCGGGTTGCTGGCCACGCCGTCAATTACGCCGTCGTTAAAGCAGGCGGGCTGCAGGAAGCCGGTGGGCGACAAGCTGGACGCCGCCGGCGGCAGGCAACCAACAGGCGTAGAGGAACCCGCAGGCACGATCGAGGGACGGTCGGTGTTGGAGCCAAAGTCGAAGTTCACGTCCGACCCTACCAGGATGGTGAACGGCCGCCCGGAAGAGACTTCGAAGATGGGCGCCACCGTCCAGTCGCTGAAGAACTTGCTGAAGAAGCCCTCTCCCGCCAGCTTGCCGCTCTGGTACACCCCGCTGAGCACGAAGCGGTGGCGCTGGTCGAAGCTGGAGCGCGAGCGTTCCAGCTCCGGACGCCGGTTATCCTGCGGCGCCAGCAGCGACTGCAAGTCGGTGGAATCGTCAATGGCGTGCGACCAAGTGTAGGACACCAGGAACTCGTACTTCTTGCTCATGCGCTTCTTCAGGTTCGCGGTCAAGCCGTGATACACCGAGCTGCCGTTGGAGTGCTGTGCCGACTGATCGCTGAAGATGCCCTGCCCCAAAGGGTCAAGCCCCAGCAGTGGCACAACTCCGAAGAGGCACGGCTGTAGCGCCGGAACCGCGGCAAACACGGCCGCCACCGACGGATTCACGCCCGACGGCCGGAAGAAGTTCACCAGCGCCGGGGGCACAAACGGTCCCGCGGCGCTCACACCGCAGCCAGCCACGCTCAGCGGGTTGGTGTTCACCGTGGCCTGCCCGGCGAGAATGGCTCGCTCCCAGTTGACGATCAGGGCGTTGTTATCCACCGGGTTGACGTTGATGGACCGGTTCAGGTGGCGTCCGCCGTTGAAGTTGTAGCCCACGCTGAGGGCAAAGTTTCCGCCCATGTCGCGCTCGATGCCGAAGCTGCCCTGGTTCGAGTAGGCGAACTCGAAGTTGTCGCGCGTCTGGAAGCCGAAGGGCAGGAAGGCCAGAGACTGGCCCGGGGGTAGCACGCCCGGCGTGAGGAAGTTCTGGTTAATGAAGGCGGAATTGGATAGGAAGGCGTCGAAGATCTGCTCATTCGGCAGATAACCGAAGCTGGCCGGACACGTGGTCAGCAGTCCTTGGAAGGCGTTGGTGGCGTTGAGATTGCACCCCGCGCTGGGGGCTCCGCCAAAGAACGCCAGTCCCGGGGCCTGGTCGCCATCCGCCACCTGCGACAGAAACGCGATGCCCACCAGCGGATGATCATAGAAAAGTCCGAAGGAGCCGCGGATCACCGTCTTGCCGTCTTTCCACGGGTCCCAGGCGAATCCGATGCGTGGGGCAAAATTGTTCTTGTCGCGCGGTATTCCCTGGGTCAGCCCCAGGAAATCCTGCGACGCTTGGGCAGCGGGCGTACTCGCCGCCTCAAACGGCGTCAGTTCCACGTCGTAGCGCACGCCCACGTTGATCGTGAAGTTGGGTTTGATGCGCCACGAGTCCTGCAGGAAGAAACCGAAGCTGTGATTGACCTCGTTGTAGCCGGGGTCGCCCACCTGCTGGATGAACACTTGCGGAATGCCCAGCCCATAGGCTTGCACCGGCGAAAACGACGGGAACAGCCCGAAGTTCGGATTGATCGCGCCCAGCACCGAGGCCGAGCTCAGGCCGCCGAAGTTGTACAGTCCTCCGAAGTTCACGGTGAACACCGCGTCCACCGGGATGCGGTTGATGTCGGCCCCGAACTTGATGGTGTGATCGCCCTTGATCCAGGACAAGTTGTCTGTGAACTGGTAGCGCTTTTCCGTGCGGTCGGCAAAGGAAAACGGTTCCCGTCCGAAGAAGGCCACACCTGGCATGTTGATCGACACCTGGGCGCCATCCGGCTGCGTGCCCGAGTCCCCCAATGGACCCGTCGAGTCCCCTTGCGGGGAGAAGGTGTAGAGCAGGCCGCGCCGAGCGTACTGGAAGCGGAACTCATTGATCTTGTTGTTGCCGATGGTCCAGGTGTGCTGTGCGACCACATTCACGTCGCGGAAGGTCTGCTGTGAGGTGCGCGAAAACGAGTTCTGCCCAAATACCTGGTTCTGCCCGTTTACCTGGATACCGGTCACCGTGCTGGGGCTCACGTTCACTCGCAGTAGTCCCTGCTGGTTGGCGTTGAACTGATGATCCAGCCGCAGGGCCACCACCGTGGTGCCCTCCGAAAACGGGAAGTTGCCGGCCACACCAGCCAACGGCACAAACGAGGGTGTCAGCGGCGCGCCGGTGGTTGCAAAGCAAGCTCCCGCCAGTATTCCCGGACACGCCGGCAGGGGAGGCGGCAGCACCAGCAGCGACGCCGGCCACTCGCCGGTGACGGCGCTGCCCGAGGCCCGGCCCGCCATGGCGATATACGCCGGCTTCAGCGGGTTGAGTGCGGCCGTGGCCGGGTTGGTCAGAAATGCAATCTGCGCCGCCGTCAGTTCCACGTTGAAGGTTCCCGCGGGCGCTCCGAAGAAAACCGAAGCATCAAAGGGAACCAGCCCGAAATTGTCCGCGCCGATGGTCGAGAATCCGGTCTCCTGACGCCGGGTGGTTTCGTAAGAAAAGAAAAAGAACGTCTTGTCCTTCTTGATAGGACCGCCCAGGGTTGCGCCCGCCTGCAGGCGCGTGAAGGCTGGGTCGGGCGTTGTGGTAAACGGATTATCCGCCTGGATGGAGCGGTGGCGCAGATAGCCGAACAGGTTGCCGTGCAAAGCGTTCGTGCCTCGCCGGGTAATGATGTTCACCACCCCGCCGGAAGCGCGGCCATATTCGGCGGCGTAACCGTTGGTCAGGATCTGGAACTCCTGCACCGCTTCCTGCGACACCGTAGAACGGATGCCGTTGGTGGAGTTGTCCACCGCGTCGGCGCCATCCACGTTCACCAGGTTGGAGCGCGCCTTTTGTCCGCCGAAATTCAGCCCCGAGGTGGGCGCCACTCCGATGGCCGGCGCCGTATCGCGCGTCACCTGGGAGTTGGTCAGCGTGAAGAAAATGTAACTGCGGCCGTTGATGGGAAGATTATCAATGCGGGTCTGCGCGATGGTGGTGCTCGCCGTGCTGCGCTGGGTCTCCACCAGTTCGGGCGTACCCAGGACTTCAATGGTCTCGGTAGTGCCTGCGGCCTTGAGCTCGATAGAAAGGTCCGCGCCCTGACCCACGGTCAGGGTGACTCCGCTGGTCACCACCTTGGCGAAACCCTGGGCCTCTACCGTGATCTCGTAGTCGCCGGGGGGGACCGCCAGCATCAGGTACTCACCTTCGGCATCGGTGGTGGCGGAGCGCTCAAAGTTGCGCGACCGGTCGCGGACGGTGATGGTGGCGCTGGTCACCACCGCGCCCTGCGGGTCGGTGATGGTGCCGCGCAAGTCGGCGGTGGACACACCTTGCGCCAGCGCAGTTCCTGCAAGCAGCGTCGCCACAAAAATCAGGCAGGCAAGCCTCTTCACGAATGTCATCGCTTCACCTCTTGTCCTTGGTTGAGAGGAGCATGGGAGACCCAGCACGAGACGCAACTTGTACATCAGGCGCAGGGTGGATAGCAAGCGCCACCGCCCCGCCCGCACCTTTCTTAGCACGCCTGTCCCGCAATGGCCGGGAGTCAGGAAGCGGCCGCGGCCCGCTCAATCCCGGCGGCCGGTTCCCCGGTTCCCTTCACTGCCCAAGCCATGCGCGGCGTGTTGTGGGCAATGCCGAAGCGCCCCTGCCCGTCCAGCAGGATCATCCCGCCGTGCCCGCCGGCACGGTTCTTCAGATAGGCAATGGCCTGGGCCGCTGCCTGCTCCGGCGCCACCCCGCCGGCCACACGATCCACCGCCCACTTGCCCAGCACCAGCTTCATGATGGGCTCGCCCCAGCCCGTGACGGAAACCGCCGCGCTCTGGTTGTCGGCGTAGCAACCGCAACCGATCAGCGACGAGTCTCCCACCCGCCCCGGCGCCTTGTTGAGCGTGCCTCCAGTCGAGGTTGCGGCGGCCAGGTTCCCGCGTCGGTCCAGCGCCACCGCGCCCACCGTGTCGTGGGAAATGGTAGGGCCGAACAGCTCCTGCTCCTTCCCGCTCACCGGATGAGCCTGGATTTCCCGCAGCCGCGACACTTCGCGCTCCAGCACCAGTTCCCGGTTGTCGCACAGCGGGATGCCGTGTTCCGCGGCAAACTGCTCCGCTCCCGGCCCCACAAAGTACACGTGCGGGCTCTGGTGCAGCACCTTGCGCGCCGCGCGAATCGGATTCCGGATGCGCTCCACGCAGCCTACGCCTCCGGCACGCAGCGTCTCGCCGTCCATGAGAAAGGCGTCGAGTTGCACGCGGCCGTCGCGGGTGAGGAAGCTGCCGCGTCCGGCGTCGAAGGTCTCGTCATCCTCCATGACCACCACCGCGGTCTCCACCGCGTCCACCGCCGACCCTCCGCCCTCCAAAACCGCCCATCCTGCAGCCAGGGCCCGGCGCACACCGTTCACGTGCGCTTCTACCATGTCGTTGGGAATCGCCCAGGCGCCGCCGTGGATCACCAGCACCGGATCGGAGCTCACAGTTGGGCGCCTGTTATGGAATGGAATGGCTTCATCGAGAGAACCAGGAGTTTACCGCAACCCGCGCCCATTCTTCGGCTGACCGCCGCTTGTCAACTGCTCGACTTCCTCCCCCGCACCCAGGTATTCCCACCTTTGCAGCGTGAGGGGAACATTGCCGTTCTTCCACACAAAGTCGTGGAAGGCACGCAGGTTGAAGCCATCACCTTGCGCGCGCCGAGCTTCTGCCAGAAGACGCACAATCTGCAGCTTTCCGATCTGATAGGAAATGGCGTGCCCGGGAAGCGAGGCAAAGAACGCGGCTTCTTCGTGTGCGGTTTGCGCATCCATGGGCACGGACTTCTCCAGGTACTCGGCGGCTTGCGCAATCGTGAACTCGCCCAGGGCCAGTTTTACGTCCGCCTCCACGCGCAGCGCCCGCAGGCGCATGAAGTTGTAGATGATCTCCCGCGTCCGCGGGCTGTCGTCGAACAGCCCCGCCTGCAGCATCATCTCTTCGGCGTAGAAGCCGATGCCTTCGTTGGCCCCGGAATCGTAGTAGCGCCGCCGGATGGGATTTTCGTGCGCCCAGGAGAGCGTCAGTTGGAAATAATGTCCGGGCACGCCTTCGTGGACGATGATGGGCCGCGGGTCGCGCGCGGTGGACAACCCGAAGTATCCCAGCGTAGGCGCCGGCGGCTGGATGTAGCTCACGCCGTCCTCGCCCAGCCGGCTGGGCGACGTATGGTCCGCCGCTACTCCCAGGGACGACAGCGGCTCCAGATACGCCGGCAGCGGCAGATTGCGGTAATGTCCTGTGGTTGGCGGCACGCTGAGGATGCCCTTCTCTTCCAGAAACCGCCTGACGGCTCTTTCGTCCTTCTCCTCGCGGGCGATTTGGGCCGCTTGATCGGGGAAGAGCGCCAGTTGAGGCAAGTCGCGGTTTCGCTCCCGCTCATAGACCTCGAAGGCTACGGCGCGCTCATATTCCTGCCTGCCCATGGCCAGCAACTCCTCCGGACTAAAGGGCACCAGGGCCACGTTCCGCAGGAAATACAAATACGTATCCCGCCCCACGGCCGTCTTCTCGGTCATCGAGGTGAGGCGTGCCGTAAGCCACTCGCGGTAGTTCTCCAGCGCCCCGATTGCCTTCTCGGTCGCGCCCTCCAGCCGGCCGGCGCTTTCCGCATCCAGCAACGGTTTGAGTTCCCGGGCCATCACCAGCAATCGGGGACGAACGTCCTTGAGCTCGCTGATGGCGGCGCGTGCAAACGGCGCGATGGGCTGGTCCAGGTTGGCTTTGCCCTGTTCGAGGATCTGGGGAAAGCTCTCCAGGCGTCGCACGATTTCCCGGCTGCGGACCGGCTGGAAGGGTGGAGGCTGCAAGAGTGGCTCAAACACCGACGCCAGAGTCTGCTGCACGTAGAAGACCGGGTTCCTCCGGTGCGGTTGCAGGATTTCCAATTCCCAGCGCACCCGCCCGATAGCCGACCCCATCAGCCGGTAGTCCACTTGCCGGGCAACCGGCCAGCGCGTGGAGTCCAGGGTCTTCCACCGCGCCTCGAAGGCAGCTAGTTGTTTCCGCTGGCGAACCATACTTTCCGCAGACCAGTCCGCCGCCCAGCCTTCCGGGCGCTCGATGCGCGGAATGTCATCGTAGGAAAACGGCTGCTGGCGGGAACGCCATTGCCAGAAGTCGTTGGCCAGTTGATCCAGGGGCGCCGTCGCCACTCCGCCCGACTGCGGGTCGGCATTTGCCGCAGGAACAGCCTGTGCCAACAACATCGTTTGGAGCAGGAGCACTAGGACGGCCATTCTCGGCATGATGCCTCCGGCGAGCGGCCATTCTAAGGCTCGCATCGAAGTTTGGACAGGGGCCTGGCGGTTTAGCTCGGCTGGCTGGCCTGCGCGGCTGCCAGTTCCTTGGTCTTCTGGTAGGTATAAAGGATGCGGTGCACCACGGTGATGTTCGACAGCACGGCAATCACCCACAGCACCGGCGCCATGATGTTGAACAGCGCTCCCAGGATCACCAGCACCAGCCGCTCGGGCCGTTCCAGAAATCCCACCTTGCACGTCCCGATCAGCGATTCCGCCCGCGCCCGCGTGTAGCTCACCATCACCGCGCCGGTCATCACCACCGCCACCAGCACCACGTAGAAGAAGCGGCTGGCGCGGGCGTAGTACACCAGCAGTCCGAAGAACAGCGCCAGGTCTCCATAGCGGTCGAGCACGGAATCCAGGAAGGCGCCGAAGGGCGTCACCTGATTTTTGGCGCGCGCCACCTGGCCGTCCACCATGTCCAGGAAGCCCGCCAGGATCACCACCAGCCCGGCATAGAAGAACCTGCGCGGTTGGTTTTCGCCCGAGGCGTATCCGAACAGCACCGCGGCCACGATGCTGATGGCCAGACCCAGGTAGGTGTAGGTGTTGGGGGTGATCTGGGTGAAGGCCAGGATTCGGACGATGATCTCCAGCAGGGCGCGCCCGCCGCGACCGATGGCGCTGGTCCAACTCATGAGGTCCCGCTCATGGATTCTTGATCGTGGATGGTGCTCAGCTTCAGCACTTCCAGCTCCCGTTGCCCGTTGGGCGTGACCACTACTGCGGTCTCGCCCACCTTCTTTCCCATCAGGCTGCGGCCAATGGGCGAGGTGGTGGAGATCAGTCCCTGCTCCACGTCGGCCTCCTCGCTGGTCACCAACTTGTACTCGATCTCGGCATTCTTGGACTGGTCAAACACCACCACCCGCGAGCCGAACGCAATCCGGTCTTTGGGGATGTTCTTCAGATTCACCAGCGCCAGTTCCGCCATCCGCTTCTGCAACTGCCCCAGCCGTGCGCGCACGAATTCCTGCCGCTGCTTGGCCATGTGGTATTCGGCGTTCTCGCTCAGGTCACCCATGGCCACCGCCTTCTTGAGCTCTTTGGGAAGCTCGTGAGTCAACTCGCGATCCAGCGCTTGGATTTCCTGTTCCAGCTTCTTGCGGATGTGTTCCGTCATGAAGGAAACCGATGCTTGCGATTATAACCTCCGGTGCTTTCTCCCGGCGAGCCGGCTGGGGCTGCCCATTGGATTGTGCAGGCCACGGAAAACTCTCTTGTTTTCTTGTTATTACGCGGAGTCCCCTGGTTGACTTGGGCTGGCCCCCCTGCCTATAATCATGGTGCTCCCCCCCGATGACACCAGCCGTTTCAGAGGCCCGCGAATGACCAGCGACACCAGCTTCCACATAGGCGACAAAGTCGTCTATCCCAATCAAGGTGTAGGCGTCATCGAACAAATCGGCAGCCGGACCTTGGGCAGCGCGGTGGAAAAGTTTTATCTCCTGCGCATCGACGGCAGCAGCCTGCGGGTCATGGTCCCGTTTCACAGTGTCGGGGCAGTGGGTTTGCGCCGGGTGATACGCAACGGCGAGGTGCAGAAGGTCCTCACCTACCTCACCGAGTTCAAGTGCGACAACCACACCGACTGGAAGTGCCGCTTCCGCGAGAACTCCGAGAAGATGCGCACCGGCTCCCTGAGGGATGTGGCCGCGGTCCTCAAGAGCCTGTTGCACCTGCATCAGAGCAAGCCGCTTTCCTACCGTGAGAAGAAGATGCTGGACCGCGCCCGCTACCTGCTGGTGAGCGAACTGGCCCTGGCCCGCAACGGCAGCGAAGCCGACGTGGAAACCATGATCACCCGCGCTCTGGGCAAGTCCCGCTTGAAGTTCCCGGAAGTCACCGCCCAGGCCTAGTCCGTGTGGCGCCGGGTCTTGGACCCGGCGCACTGGCTCGCATCCCCAGCAGACGCTTTCACTCTCCCATCCACACTCCGTAGGGCTGCAGCGCCTCCACGTGGTCGAAGATGATCTTCATGGCGCCGGTGATGGGAACCGCCAGAATCAACCCCATGCCGCCCCAGATCCATCCCCAAATCAGAAGCGCGATGGTCACCACCAGCGGGTTCAGTTGCAGCCTCCGGCCCAGAATCTGGGGATAGAGCACATTGATCCCGAACAGGTGCAGCACGGTTACGCCCAGACAAACTGCCAGCAACTCGCCTCCGCTCAGCAGGCCCAGGCCGGCAAACACCGGCGGCATCACCGCCAGGAACACTCCCAGATAGGGAACCAGGCTCAGGAACCCGCTGATCAGCCCCAGGAAGTAGGGATAGGGCAGGTCCGCGGCGGCAAAAATTCCCATGCTGATCAGCGCCATAAGCAAACCGATCGCCACATTTCCCACAATGAAGCTGCGGATCATGCTCGCAATGTGCCCCAGGGTCTTGTACGCAAGGTCGCGGTTCTCCAGCCGAAACAGCATCACCGTCGCCGCGCGCACGTGGTGCTGCCAGCTCAGCATGAAGTAGACCAGGAACGGAATAAAGGAAACCACCAGGACAAAGTCCCACACCGAGGCCGCACTGCGGGTCAGCACTTCCGCCCAGTTAAGCCTCTGCTCCACCTGCAGGGTCTTGTCCTTGCCATCGGTGGCCAGCACGGTTTGCGTGGTCTTTTCCAGGGACTCCGTGCTCTTGCGAAAGCGCGCTACGGCCTGCCGGATGTTGACGGTGTACTTGGGCAGCTCGCTGACGAAGGCCGCGGCACGGTTGTAGAACAGATAGGTGAGGCCGTAGAGCACGGCCAGCAGCGCCATCACCGCCACAAACGAACCCACCGCACGGGGTACGTGGATGCGGCGCAAGCCCTCCACCAGCGGCTCCAGCAGGAAGGCCAGCAGGATGGAAACCAGCAGCGTGATCAGCACCAGCTTGGCCACGTAGCACAGCACCAGCACCACCGCGACCGCAACGATGGTCTGCGCGGCTGCCGATACGGGATCCGACTTCCGCCGGCGCGGACCCTTCCCGCCCGAGGACAACAGTCCGGAGTCCTCTTGCGCCGTCACCGATTCCGTGGTTTCCGTGTCCACGCCGCTATCCTACCGCATGTGGGCCGGGCGGTCCTCGGCCGGGCAGAACCCACGTAGCGCCCCGACGAGTCGGGGCCGAAAGCGACGCCTATAATGCTGCCGATGGCGCACACCCCCATGCCGCAGAATGAAGTCCGGCGCATTCTCGCTCTGGACGTTGGCTCGAAGACCATCGGCCTGGCCGTGTCCGATCCGCTGGGCATCACCGCCCAGGGACTGGAGACGCTGCGCCGCAAGAACAAACGCACCGACTTTGACGCCCTCGCCCGCCTGCTCGAGAAGTACGAGGTCTGCGAGATCGTCGTGGGCTATCCCCTGCGAATGAGCGGGGCCGCGGGCCCGCAGGCGGATAGGATGGCCGAGTTCGCCGAGCAGCTCCGCCGGCGCTTCCAGTTGCCCGTGCACCTCTGCGACGAACGCCTGACCACGGCCGAGGCCAGCCGCGTCCTGCGCGAAACTGATATGAGCATCCGTCGCCGCGGCCAGGTGGTGGACCGCCTCGCCGCCGTGTTGATCCTGCAATCGTTTCTGGACCGGCGGGCTGCGGGGTCGGACTAGCGCTGTTCCGGCAGCTTCAGTCCCGACACTGATTTCCTTGGAAGCTTCGGCCTTGGCCGGGCAGCAACGCTGACTTAGCGCCGGGCTGAGCGTTCGTCTTGCGCTCAACCGGGAGTACACTCTCTGGCGCGTTCGAAATCGAGGGGGCCGGTTGAAACGCCGTCTGCTCCAACTCGCTGCTCTCCTTCCTTTTACGTGGACTGCCCTGCTTGCGGCGCAAACTGCCGCCACCCAGCCCTCACCGACCCTCTCCCCGCAGGAGGTCTTTCAGAGGGTCTCACCCTCGGTGTTCGTGGTGGAGGCCCTGGACTCCCAGGGCAAGGTGGTGGCGTTCGGCAGCGGAGTCGCGGTAGCGCCCAATCAGGTCGTGACCAACCAGCATGTGGTCGAGGACGGCATCAGGGTCAGAGTCAGGCGCGGGCAGCAGACCTGGATGGCCGTGGTGACCCACGCGAACGCTGGGCAGGATCTGTGCCGCCTGCGGGTGGAGGGCCTGCAAGCGCGACCCGCCGAGGTCAGGAACTCTGTGGGCCTTGCCGTAGGGGAACGAGTGTACGCCATCGGCGCGCCGCAGGGTCTGGAACTGACCTTCTCCGAAGGCGTCATCTCGGCTCTTCGAGATATGTCCACAGGTCGCATCATCCAGACCACCGCGCCAATTTCTAAGGGTTCCAGCGGTGGCGGACTGTTCGACGCCAGGGGGAAACTGGTGGGCGTCACCACCCTGATGCTCCTGGAGGGCCAGAACCTGAACTTCGCGCTGCCGGGCGAATGGATTACAGCCATCGGCGGGAGTCCAGTTCCACCTGACCACAGCCGAGAAAGTCGTCCCGGCAACCAGCAAGTACTTCTCTGGTTTGTTCGCGGTTCCGAGCATCTCGAGAAGGGTGAGTATGGCCAAGCCCTCCAAGCTTTCCGCGAGGCCATCCGGCTCCAGCCGGACTCCGCCCTCGCGTGGTACAGCCTGGGGTTCACCTACGGTCAGCTTAAGCAGTATGACCAGGCCCTCCAGGCCTACCGCGAGGCCATCCGGCTGAAGCCGGACGACGCCGACGCGTGGAACAGCCTGGGGAACACCTACCGCAATCTTAAGCAGCATGACCAGGCCCTCCAAGCTCTCCGCGAGGCCATCCGGCTGAAGCCGGACGACGCCGACGCGTGGTACAACCTGGGGAACACCTACGGTCAGCTTAAGCAGTATGACCAGGCCGTCCAAGCTCTCCGCGAGGCCATCCGGCTGAAGCCGGACGACGCCGACGCGTGGTACAACCTGGGGGTCATACATTGGTTGCAGGCTAACCGAAGCGGAGTGATGCAAGTGTACGAACGCCTCAAGAAGCTCGACTCGGACAGGGCAGCAAAGTTTTTCAACAAATTTGTCCTTCCGTAGGTCACACTCCCGCACCACCCTCCGCGTGATCTCCCTTGCGCCCTTCGCGGTACAATCTCACTCAGAACAGTGGAGAAACAGTGAGCGGACGCGGAGAGGTGATCGGAAATGAAGAACACCATTTTTGCTTTCTCAACACGGATCGCGGTAGCGATTGGAACCGTTACCCTCCTTGTGCTGGTCCTCGCTCCTTCTGAACTCAACGCCCATGGGGGCGGGCTAAACAAATGCGGCTGCCATTTTGATCGGCGCACGAACCCACCCACATGCCACTGCCACCAGTCGCCATACGGCGGCTGCGGGTCTGAGTGCTATTCGTCGCACACGCCCAGCGGGAGGCTCGCGTCCGGATGTGCAGTTGTGAACACTGAACTGCTCGCCAAAGCACTCGCTGATCCTGTATTAACTCAGATTCCGGTTCCCCGTGAACTGCAGGCCGGAAACGACGAGGGAGGGCTCAAGTCGGCGATCTGGGTCTGGCTGGTGGCCCACGTCCGCGCCGTGCCGTTCGGCGCTAACGTGGGAGAGCGTGCAATTTACACTCTACGCCAGCCCCGCCCTGCGGGGCGGCATAGGTTAGCCCAGGGCGGCGAGCGTGCGGGCGTGCAGTCCGCCGCGGCGAACTCACAAGCCCTCGGGTAGCTGCCTTCGAGAACTGCGCCCGACTGGCGGCGACTCCGCTGTGGCGGACGAGCCGGAAAAGGAGGGCGCAAACCGGAGGGTGTGTGGCGCGCACCGTGACCTCCTGAGACGAGATGAATGGCGGTTTTCTTGATTGGCGGCGTTTCAACTGCCGGCAAGACCACTCTGAGTCAGCGATTGGCAGACAAGCATGGTCTAGCTCGGCTTGGTTTGGATGATGAATGGGTGAAGTGGTGCGACGACCCCGACCCTGTAATAAGGCGAGCCAGAATGTATCTCGTCAGCCTAGGCGACCCAGACGAACACTGGCGCAAAACCTGCCAGGAGCGGTGGGATATTCATGTGGGTCTCTGCACCACGTTTTGGCCTCGGTTTAAGGAGCTACTACTGGCAGCGAAGTCATCAGGCACGCGGCGCGTTGCAGAAGGGGTGTGGGTGCTGCCCCGGCACGCTGCCGAAATCGAGATTCCGAGTCTGTTCTTGCTATCTCCGTCGGCAGAACAGACCTACGCCGAATTGAAGAAAAAGCCGCGGTGGCGCAGCGAAGAGAAGTTCCTCGAAAAAGAAGCAGCAGACATCCACAGCTGCATGACGCCTCATTTTCGAGACGAGGCCGAATTCCATGGCTTTAGTACTGTCGCTGGACTGGCTGAGGCAGAGGCTTTATGCGAGACGACAATCGTGCGGCTGTGACGTGTCCTGGCTAAACCGGGGTTGCCCCACCCTTATCGCTCCTGCTTTTGGAGCGATAGGGTGGGAGGATTTCCTCCGGGTGCCCAAACATCGAGACGAATAATTGGCGAATTTGCCCTTGACAACGGTTTATAGCTGTGCTAGTCTTACATTTGCAATCATGTTCGCAGTCGGATATTTAGTCGTCGCGACCGCAGGCTAGGCATCGGGTACGCTTCCGGGTTAACCAGACCTAACTCCTTTGCATCCAAATACCTGGGAGGTATTGACGCAATCGGCAGATTACAAACGACTTCAAGTCTAATTAATCTTAGACTTTACCCATAACCTGTTGATTCCGTTATACCGGCAGACTTAGGGGGGGTGGGGGGGGGCGACTCGGTACTCTGTACTATCACCTAACTCCTTTGCGGACGGGATCTTACCCGTAAGTCCTTTAGATTCCGAGACCCGTCGTGATCTCGTACCGTAACTCATTGATTCCACTAAGCGGCAAGTGGGGGGAGGGGTCAAGGAAGCGCACCACGAAGGGTGAGAACCGGTCTACTGGCGAGGAGGCGGAACCGGGTCCCAGGTCTCGGCGGGCGGGCTGATCACAGGGTCCGCCCCGGGTAGCCGCCCGGCTTCGTAGGCTGCGATCTGAGGCTCGTACCGCAGGGTGAGGCCGATGTCGTCCAGCCCGTTCAGCAGGCAATGCCGCTGGAACTCGCCGATGGCGAAGGTGGCGGAGAAGCCCTGATCGTCCAGCACCAGATTTCGTTCCAGGTCCACCGTGACTCGGTAATCCGGAAGCTCAGCCGCACGGCGCATCAGCTCTGCTACCTCATGCTCAGCCAGGGTGACGGGCAGCAGGCCGTTTTTCATGGCGTTGCTGGCGAAGATATCGGCGAACGATGGCGCCACGACGGCGCAGAAGCCAAAGTCGCTTAACGCCCAGGGCGCGTGCTCGCGGGAGGAGCCGCAGCCGAAGTTCCTTCCCGCCAGCAGAATGCTGCTGCCGCGGTAACGCGGCTGGTTGAGAACGAAGCTCGCATCGCTGTCTCCGCCCGGTGTGTGGGCCCAGTCGTAAAACAGAAACTGCCCGAAGCCGGTGCGCTCAATCCGCTTCAGGAACTGCTTGGGAATGATTTGATCGGTATCCACGTTGGGCCGGTCGAGCGGGGCTGCCAGGCCGCGGTGCACGCGAAACGGCTTCATGCCACTTCCTCCCTGCGGAATCGCCAGTTGCGGATGTCGGTGAAGTGGCCGGTGATGGCGGCGGCGGCGGCCATGGGAGGGCTGACCAGGTGCGTCCGTCCGCCCCGTCCCTGCCGCCCCTCAAAGTTGCGGTTGCTGGTGGAGGCGCAGCGCTGCCCCGGCTGCAGGACGTCCGGATTCATCCCCAGGCACATGGAACAACCGGACTCGCGCCATTCGAATCCGGCGTCCAGAAAAATTCGGTCCAGGCCTTCCGCCTCGGCAGCGCGTTTAACGCTCTGCGAACCGGGCACCACCATGGCCTGCACCCCGGGATGTGTCCGGTAGCCGCGCACCACGCCCGCGGCCGCTCGCAGGTCCTCCAGGCGCGCGTTGGTGCAGGAGCCGATGAACACCCGGTCAAGCTTGATCTCCTCCATGGGGGTCCCGGACACCAGGTCCATGTACTCCAGCGCTCGCTGCGCTGCCCTGCGATCCGTCTCTTGAGAAAAAGCCGCGGGATCGGGCACGAGCCCGGTGACGGGCACCACCATGCCCGGGCTCGTACCCCACGTCACCTGCGGCGCCACCGATCCGGCATCCATTTCCACCTCGCGATCGAATTCCGCGCCCGGATCGCTGGCCAGCGCGCGCCAATCCTCCAGCGCTTCCGCCCAATCCTGGCCTTGCGGGGCAAAGCGCCGTCCTTTGAGGTAGGCGAACGTGGTTTCGCCCGGCGCGATCATGCCCGCGCGCGCGCCCGCTTCGATACTCATGTTGCACAACGTCATGCGCCCTTCCATGGTCAGCGAGCGCACCGCCTCTCCGGCGTACTCGATCACGTGCCCGGTGGCGCCGTCGGTGCCCACCTGGCCGATGATTCCCAGCGCCAGGTCCTTGGCCGTGACTCCGGGCGCCAGACTGCCGCGCACGTTAATCCTCATGGTGCGCGGCCGCGCTTGCAGCAGGCATTGCGTGGCCAGCACATGCTCCACTTCCGAAGTCCCAATGCCGAAGGCCAGCGCTCCGAATGCGCCGTGCGTGCTGGTGTGGCTGTCTCCGCAAACGATGGTCAGGCCCGGCTGGGTCAGCCCCAGCTCCGGCCCGATCACGTGCACGATGCCCTGCTCGTCCGACTGAATGTCATAGAACAGGATTCCAAACTCCTTCGAGTTGCGGCGCAGGGTCTCGATCTGCAGGGCAGAAATCGGGTCGCGTATCTCCCAGCGATCCGGAGTGGTGGGAACGTTGTGGTCCACCGTGGCCACGGTCAGGTCGGCGCGCCGCACCCGGCGCCCTGCCAGCCGCAAGCCTTCGAAGGCCTGAGGGGATGTCACCTCATGGACGAGGTGAAGATCGATGTAAAGAAGCGTGGGCTCGCCCGCCGGCTCGCACACCACGTGCCGCTCCCACAGCTTCTCGAATAGTGTTCGCGCGCGTGCCATTTCTCAGGCCTGCTCAGACGGCATGATACGAGTGCCGCCGGTCCAGGATATCCGCCAGCGCCTGTTCCACCAGCCTTCCCATGTCCGCGGTGCCCACGCGCTCGCCAGGGCCGAGATCAGCGGTGCGATACCCCCAGGCCAGCACCTCGCGGATGGCAGCCTCGATGGCCGTGGCCTCGGCTTCGAGGCCTGCCGTGTGACGAAGCAGAAGCGCCGCGGAAGCGATCGCACCCAAGGGGTTGGCCTTGCCGGTACCGGCGATGTCGGGCGCCGAGCCGTGGACCGGCTCATACAGGTCCACCAGACCACCGACCGTGGCAGAAGCCAGCATGCCCAGCGATCCACTCAGCGCTGCTGCCTCGTCGGAAAGGATGTCGCCGAACAGGTTCTCCGTCAGCAACACATCGAAGCGGCGCGGATTGGTGACCAGTTGCAGGGCGCAGGTGTCCACGTAGAGATGTTCGCAGCTCACGTGCGGATACTGGCGCGCCACCTCCGTCACTACCTTCCGCCAAAGCTGCGAGGTTTCGAGCACGTTGGCCTTGTCCACCGAGGTCACCCGCCGGCGCCGCTGCGCGGCCAGGCGAAAGGCCACATGGGCCACGCGCTCCACTTCTTCCGCGGAATATCGCATCGTGTTCCAGGCGGATGGATCGGCGCCGTCGGCCGACCCGCGCGGCTCTCCGAAATAGAGGCCGCCCAGCAATTCCCGCACGATCAGCAGGTCCGCTCCCTTGACGACCTCAGGCCGCAGCGGAGAGCACGCCGCGAGGGCATCGTAGGCAAGCGCCGGGCGCAGGTTGGCAAAGCCGTTCAGGGCGCGACGCAGGCCCAGCAGCCCAGCCTCCGGCCGGCGATCGCGCGGCAAATGATCGAACTGCGGCAGACCCACCGCTCCCAGCAGCACCGCGTCGCTCGCCAGGCACGCCTCCAGCGTGCTCTCCGGCAGCGGCACGGAAAAGTCTCGGATGGCGGCGCCACCGATGGGCTGCTCCTCGAAGCGGAATCGGTAACCCTGAAAATCCGCCAGCGCGCGCAGCGCGCGCACCGCCTCGCGGGTCACCTCGGGACCGATTCCGTCCCCGGGCAGCACTGTGATTTTCAACTCCATCTTTACTGGTTTCCCCTCGCTCTTGACTGGTTTTCTCACGCTCTTCGCCCCGCTCACGCCGGTATGGAGATGCGCGACCCTGGACCCTGGTCGCGCCGCTGTCCGCGCGTGGGCAGCAGGGACAGCAGGTCCTGGTCGTAGATGTTCTTCTTGCGGTCCGCCAGCCGCGTGAAGCGCTGGTACACCGCGTCCAGCTTGCTGCCCTCGAGCGGATAACCCAGCTCGGCATACCGCCGCGCCAGGGCATGACGTCCGGAATGCTTTCCCAGAACCAGACGGCTGTGGGGCACGCCCACCGATTCCGGCGTCATGATCTCGTAGCAGAGAGGATTACTCAGCACGCCGTGCTGATGGATGCCGGCTTCGTGCGCGAAAGCATTGCAGCCCACAATGGCCTTGTTGGGCTGCACCGGAAAGCCCACAATCTCCGACAGTAACTGGCTCGTCGGATAAAGTTCCGGCGTGTGCACACCGGTGGTGAAGGGCAAGCGGTCGGAACGCACCCGCATGGCCATCACCAGCTCTTCCAGCGAGGCATTGCCCGCGCGCTCGCCGATTCCGTTGATGGTGCATTCCACCTGCCGGGCGCCCGCTTCCACCGCCGCCAAACTATTAGCCACCGCCAGGCCGAGGTCGTTGTGACAATGGACCGAGATCACGGCTCGTTCCACTCCGCGTACACTCTCTCGAATCCGCTGGATCAGCCCTGTGAACTCCGCGGGCACGGTGTAGCCGACGGTGTCGGGAATGTTGATGGTGCTGGCTCCAGCCTCAATCACCGCTTCCAGCACCTGGCAGAGGAAATCCGGGTCGGAACGCGTGGCGTCTTCCGGAGAAAACTCCACGTCGCTGCACAGCGACCGCGCGTGCGCCACGGACTCCTCCGCTTGGCGGAGCGCCTGTTCACGCGTGATCTTCAGCTTGTAGTGAAGGTGAAGGTCCGACGTGGCCAGGAAGATGTGCAACCGGGGATGTTCGGCCGGCTGGAGCGCTTCCCACGCACGGTCGATGTCCGCGCGGGTGGCGCGGGCAAGGGCGGCGATAGTGGGGCGACGAACCTCCGTCGCCACCGCTCGCACCGCCTGGAAATCGCCTTCGGAAGCAATGGGGAAGCCGGCTTCGATTACGTCCACGCCCAGCCGGTCGAGCTGCCGAGCCAGACGAACCTTCTCCTCCAGGTGCATGCTGCAGCCCGGAGACTGCTCCCCGTCGCGCAGGGTGGTATCGAAAACCTTGACCCGCGTGGGCGTCATGGCACACACCTCCCGGGCGGCGGCACCGCGCGCCGCCACCGTAAAGCCATGCTAGCCGGACGGTTGGATAACACAAGATTATAATTATTTGTTTTGTATAATCAATTCTTATTGTATAAGGAATGGTGCAGTCTGGTATGCGCTTGGGGATAGCTGGGAGTGGACCATGGACCTGTTTCTCCTCGAAACCTTCGTCACCGTAGCCCGCGAAGGGAGCTTTTCCCGCGCTGCCGCCAAGCTCCACCGCACCCAGCCCGCCGTCAGCCAGGCGATTCGCAAGCTGGAGCGCGAATTGGGCGAGCTTTTGCTGGACCGCTCTTCCCGCGACTGCACCCTGACCGACGCCGGCCAGCTGCTCCTGGACTACTCCCAGCGGCTGCTGAGCCTGCGCTCGGAAACCTTCAACGCGCTGTCGGAACTGCGCCAGTGGCAGGCCGGCAAGCTGGCCATTGCCGCCAATGAGTTCACCTGCCAGTACCTGCTGCCGGTGCTGCATGAGTTCCGGAAGCTTTATCCGCTGATTAAGGTGACCGTGCAGCGCTCCCTGGCCAGCCGCATTCCCGACGCGGTGTGCAAGCACCACGTGGAACTGGGAGTGGTGTCCTTCCATCCCGACGATCCCTTGCTGCGTTCCATCGTCGTTTACCGCGACCAGCTTGCCTTCGTGGCGCATCCCCGGCATCCCCTGGCGTCGGTCCGCGTGGCCAGCATCCGGCAACTGGGCGCCGAATCCTTTGTGGCCCATCACGTCGCGTCGCCTTATCGCACCCGCGTGCTGCAGGCCTTTCGCCGGCACAAGACGCCGCTGAACATGCCGGTAGAGTTGCCCACCCTGGAGGCCATCAAGAAATTCGTGGCCCTGGGAAACGGGGTGGCGCTGGTACCCGGCATCTGCGTGCAGGCCGAAGTGGAGCGCGGCGAACTGGTGCGGATTCCGGTGCGCGAATTGAAAATCGAGCGCCGCCTGCGACTCGTCTACCGCAAGCACGCCAGCCTCTCCCACGCGGCGCGAGCTTTCTTGCAGGTTGCGGAATCCATGGCCCGCAACTCCACCGCGGGCTGCCTCTACCAGCCCGAGCGCTAGCGGAGCGCCAAACCGCAACCAGGTGCGCAACCGGGGTTACACTGGATTGGTTGCGCACTTTTCTCAAGCTGCTGCTGCTGGCGCTGCTCGCCGTCGGCGCCTGGCTGGCCTGGATGCTGCTGGTTCCCTACGGCCCGGCCATCGAGAAGCTGGTGCTGCTGCGCCCCGGGTCTTCGGCGCGTCACATTGCGTCGGACCTCGAATCGGCGGGAGTGGTCCGCAACCTGCCCGCGTTCCTCCTGCTGCACTACGCCCGCGGACAGCAAACCCTGAAGGCCGGCGAGTACCGCTTCGATCATCCGGCCACGGCGCTCGAGGTCTACGAGCGGCTGGTGCGCGGCGACGTGATCACCCACACCGTGGTGATTCCCGAAGGCTTCAGCCAGTTTGAGATCGCCGCGGCGGTTGAGGCCGCGGGCCTGGCCACCCGCGAACAGTTCCTGCAGGTGGCGCGCACTGAGACCGCGCTGATCTCCGACCTCGACCCGGGCGCCGCTTCGCTCGAAGGCTATCTGTTCCCGGACACCTACCAGTTCAGCCGGACGCAGTCACCTCGCGATCTGGCCGCGGCCATGGTGCGGCGCTTCCGGCAGGAGGCCGAAACGCTGGGGTTGCGGTCCAACGTCCGCAAGGTGGTCACCCTGGCGTCGATCGTGGAGAAAGAAACCCGTGTGCCCGAAGAGCGCCCGGTGGTGGCAGGGGTTTACTCCAACCGCCTGCAAAAGAAGATGGCGCTGGCCGCCGACCCCACCGTGGCCTACGCCGCCCAGCTTGCCGGACGCTATCGCGGCGCCATCTACAAGTCCGACTTGGCGTTCGACTCGCCCTACAACACTTACCGCTATGCGGGCCTGCCTCCGGGGCCGATCGCCAATCCCGGCCGGGCCGCGTTGGACGCCGCATTGAAACCCGCGGCCACCGACCACTACTACTTTGTCAGCGACAACCGCGGCGCGCATCGCTTTGCGCGCAGCGCGCGGGAACACGAGCGCAACGTGGCCGCCTACCGCCGGGCGGTGGCCCGGGAAGGGTCGCGATGAACCGCAAACGACAATGAAGCGCAGCCCGGGCAAGCTCGCTTCGAGGCGACAGCAGGCTATATACTCATGGTGCAGGCCGGATTCTCACCTGGGAATCGGGCCTGATGCAGGGGTGCTGCCCAGATCTGAATGAGACCAGCGGTTCGTTTTCCGGCACTCCTCACCCTGCTGGCCGTCCTGCCCTTGAGCGGTTGCCTGTTCCGCACGCGTACGGTGGAGCGCCGGGTTACCAGCGCCGCGATCAAGGAAGCCAGCTTGGAGGAGCTCATCGGCTTCATCAACGCCGAGGCCGCCAAGGTGCGCACCCTGAACGCCACCGTGGACATTGCTCCCGCGCTGGGCGGCGCCAAGCGCGGCAAGGTCACCGAAATCCAGGAGATGCGGGGCTACGTGCTGGTGCGCAAGCCCAGCCAGTTGCGCATGATCGGCCTGTTTCCCATCCTGCGCAATACCGCCTTCGATATGGTGAGCAGCGGAGACGAGTTCCGGCTTTCCATCCCGGTGAAGAACCGCTTCGTGGTGGGCACCAACCAGGAGGGGCGCCCCTCCGACAAGCCTTTCGAAAACCTGCGCCCGCAGCACATCTTCGACGCGCTCTTTCTGCAGGAAATCGATCTGCGGGAAGAAATCGTGTTCGTCGAAGGGGGCACCGAAATCGTGCGCGACCCGGTGACCAAGAAAGACGCCGAGGAACCCACCTACATGGTCAGCATCCTGCGGCGGGAGGCCGAGGCCTGGAAGATCTCGCGCAAGATCGTGTTCAGCCGCGCCGACCTGCTGCCTCACCGCCAGATCGTCTACGACCGCTACTCCAACGTGGCCACGGAAGCCAGCTACGAGCAGTTCACCGAGTACGAAGGGCTCATGTTTCCCTCCGCCATCCGCATCTGGCGCCCGCAGGAGGAGTACGCCATCCAGCTCTTCATCGTGAAGCTCAAGCTGAACCATCCGCTCTCCGATGAACAGTTCGTGCTGGAGCAGCCTGCGGGTTCCGAGCTGCTGCGGCTCGATGCCCAGCCGCTCCCCTCCAAAACCACCGCCAGCAAGCCGGAAAAGGCCGGGGATCCCAACTGAAAAGGCGCTCTACCGCGGATTCACGCGGATAACGCGGATTTTGGGTTTTCAAAGAAACGTTAACTTCGACCCGCGGCTCACGCCGTGGGCTGCACATTCCAGTGCCCCTGCGGGGCTGGCTCGCGTTGTCCCTGCGGGACTGCTCCTCTCTCTTGCCACCTACCCAGCGCTGAAGCGCTGGGCCGTCGAACTGAAAAGGCGCTCTACCGCGGATTCACGCGGATAACGCGGATTTTGGGTTTTCAAAAAACGTTAGTTGGGCTCGTCAGAGCGTGTCACAACTATTCTGTGCCCTTCCAGGGCTGGGCCGCGTCGTCCCAACGGGACTGCTCCTCTCTCTTGCCACCTACCCAGCGCTGAAGCGCTGGGCTACTCACCGTCGCCCCTATCGGGGCTCGCCTCTCCTTAATCAGGTGCCGGATTTCAGTTTGCGAGACGCGGCAAGTTGAGACACAGGCTCTTCAGGTCCCGGATTTCAGTTTGCGAGACGCAGCATGCTGCGTCTCTGCAGGGCCAACGGAGGCTGGAGCGATGGGAGGAGCGTAGGCGGCTTCTTCCCGGCGAGCGGCCTCGTCACCGCGATCGGTGTGGACGCCGCGGAAGTAGGGATCCTGCTCGGGGAGCTCGCGGACCATGGAGTCGGTGAAGACGCCAAACTGAACTTTCTTGAGGTTGGCGCCGGCGGTCTGCAGCAGGTAGCCGAGGATGGCGGCGCGCTTGAGGTCAATGCGGTCGTCGGCCACGGCGCGGGCCAGGTCGGTGAGCGCAATCTGGATAGCGTTGGCGTCCTCCAGCGGAGGGATGTCGAGGCAGACGGTGGGGCGGTTGACTTCGTAATGGAAGTAGCAGAAACGCTGGCCGCGCAGGGCGGGTGAGCCACAGCGGCAGCCGTCGGTCTTGATGTACTGGCATTGGGGAATGTGGGGATGCATTTTTAACTCCAGGTGTCAGGTGTTAGGTGTCAGGTTTTGGTTTTGGGGAGGGGTGCCCCCCCTGGGGTCTTTAGGAATCAATCGGTTACAGGGTTTGGTCTGGTTAAGCTGTTGATTTTACGCTGGTTAGGTCTGCGGTCTTTGAAAACAAAGCGGTTAAGTTCATGCAGTCAATATATCTATTACGAGTATATCTACGTGGAAGCAAGGTGTCAAGGGGAAAATTGCATGGACGATAGATTTTTTGGGGACCGCGCTGGGGGGCTTCCAGGGTCTGGGTCGAAAGTCTTCTGTCGCCCCTTCGGGGCTGGGTCGCGTCGTCCCTACGGGACTCGCTGCTCTTTCTTGCCGCCTACCCAGCGCTGAAGCGCTGGGCTACTCTCCGTCGCGCCTACGGCGCTCGCTCATTATCATCTGGCCGATCCTTGGCTTGGCTCAGGATATCGCCGCGGGCTTCTAGCAGATCCTTCGCTTCGCTCAGGATATCGCCTGCGGACTCCCGCTCGGCTGCACCTCGCTCACGCCCGCAAAACGGCTCTAGTTGGCGCCGGTGATGGTGATTTGATACAGCAGGTCGGGACGGGCGTCGCCGCGGAAGTCAAAGACGCGGACAAAGAAGGTGAGAACTCCACCGGTCATGTTCTGGAACTCCAGCATGGAGTCGCGAGTTACTCCCAAGTCGATATCGTCGTTGATGCATGGGTCGTCGAAAGCAATGGGCGTCGTATCCACATCGACAGGTGCTGGCGGTGCGTTGTCTCCCGGATCGCGGCAAGTGATGAGCCGGGCGCCGCTCATGTCCTGGATCTCGATCACCGGATCCAGGTAGCTGGACGGGTTCAGCCCCGGTCCCAGTACCGTGATGGTTACGGTGGCACCCGCGGCAGCCGTGATCTCGTAGAAGTCCTGATCCGGTTCCAGGGGATCGCTATTGGGATCATTGACCGGGCTGATGGAGGCAGCAAAAGTCAGGTTGCCGCCGGTGGCCAGCGGTGTGGCCGTGGCGACGGTGTCATTGCGCCCCGGCGCAACCGCGTTGGTGGTGATGCTGTACCCCTGGGTGTGGTTGTCGGCGCAGGAGTCGGTGACGGTGACGCTGAACACCGAGGTTTCGGCCATGGTGGGTGTGCCGTCGATCTCGCCAGTGTTTGTGTCGGGGCCCATTAGGCCCGCCGGGAGATTTCCGAAGCTGAGGGCAAACATGTACGGGGGCACGCCGCCCGTAGCCTGTATGAAGACACTGTAGGGGGAATTCTGGACGCCTGTCGGCAAGGGAGAAGGCGAGGCGACGTTGACCGCCGGGCCTGGGATGACGGTGACGCTCAAGGGCTGATTGTCGGAGGCCGGGGCCGCGGCCGAATCCATCACCTGTGCGGTGAAGTTCGACGCGGTTGCCATGCAAACTGAGTTGGGCGTTCCGCTGATGACTCCGCTAGCTGCGACTGGGTCTGCAATACCCGGGGGCATCGAGCCTGCAATTCGCGACCATGAATAGGGGGGCAGTCCGCCACGGGCCTGCAGCGTTTGGCTGTACAAGGTTCCGGCCGTGGCATTGGGCAGCGATACGGTTGTGATTTCCAACGTCATCACGATGGTAAAGCCCTGGGTGTCCACCTGCTGGGGGCTGGATCCATCGGCGACGCGCATGGTGAAGGTTTGGGTAGTGGCGCCGGCCGTGGGTGTCCCGCTGATGGTGCCGTTACCGGCATTGATCACTAGCCCAGCCGGCAGGGCCCCGGAGCTGATGGTGAACGCCAGCGTCCCGCTTCCACCAGTGGTGGACACAGGGGCATTGTAGGCAACCCCGATGGTGGCGTTGGGCAGCACCATGGTGATGATGACCAGCGGGTCGTTGATGTCCAGGGTGAGCGCCTGGGTGTCGGTCTGCTGGGGAGTTCCGGAATCCACCACCATCACGGTGAAGCTGGCCGTACCCGCCGGTCCGGTGGGTGTGCTGCTGATGGCGCCGGTAGACGCATTGATCATGAGGCCGGCGGGCAGGGCACCGGCGCTGATGCTGTAGGTGCGTGCTCCGGTGCCTCCCGTGGCCGCTACGGTCTGGCTGTAGGCGGTTCCCACCACGCCATCCGGCAGCGTGGTGGTAGTGATGAGCAGCGTGGGAGGTGGTGGGGGAGGCGCAGGGCCGCCACCGCCGCCGCCACCGCCACCGCAACCGGCAACAACCGCCAGTAGCAGGGCTCCGGCAAGCGCAACCGCCGCGATCTGGAGCGTTCTCCTCACGGTCCCTCGAACTGATCAAACCGCCAATCGGTACCAATCAGCGTCACGTTGTTGCCGGACACCGTGGCCCCGGCCGCGACCACAATGGCCCCGGAGGGCGCTGGCGCCGTTCCCGGCATCGCCACCGGCGGGTCGAGCGGTCCAACGCTAGACCCGGCATCGAAATTGGAACTGATGGTTTCCACTTCGATGGTGTAGCTGCCTGCCGGCACCGGTATTTCGAACAGGCCGATATCGCCGGCAGCGAGTGACCCAAAACCGCTTCCCCCGGTGTTGTCGTCGGCAAAACCGTTGGGCGGACATTCGGACGCGGGCATGCAGGGCAGGTAGTCTGCGGTGACCGACTGCCCCGGGTTGCCTGTGAACTTGAACCCGGAAACTACCGACACCGCGTTGGTGCGGTCCTGGTTGGCGCCGGTGTCCACCCGCCGCGCGATCACGTTGACGCCCTGGGCGTGCGACATGGTGTCCGTGAAGAAGACCGTGCCGGTGATGGTGCCGTGAGTCGAGGCGAAAGTGCCCGAAGGATAGAGCCGCGAAATCCAGGCGATGTCGTCGTCGGACAGCGAGCCCATCGACGCGTCCAACAGAATCGGGAACATGGTGGGCAGGCCGACTAGGTCGTCGGCGCTGCACGCGCCCAGGCAATTCACGTTAATCTGCGAATGGTCGAGGCCAGAAAAGTGGCCGAACTCGTGGATGAACGCGGCGTCAAACTCGGCCGTGCTCAGGTCGGCGGGATTGGGCTGTCCATCCTGGAAGAGCCCGTTCATCACGGCCTCGCCGGAAACAATCTGGGCGCCGGAGGTGGCGCAAGGGCCCGCGAACCCGATGATCGAGGTCTCATCCACATTCAAGGCGATGAAGATGGCGGCAGCGGCGTCGTAAATGATGGGGCTTTGGTTCCCTGCGCCGCAGTCACCCTCCACGGCGTCGAATTCGGCCAGAGTGCTCACGTCGCCATCGGAAAATCCAGTCACAGCGCTAATGAAGCCCGCCCGGTTGTAGCCAATGTTGGCAGTAGTGACGCCTTCCCACACGTTGAACATGGCCAGAACCCGCCCTTGGGCGGTGGGCTCGGTCACCGTGGCGCTCAACGGACCGTTGTCGGTGCGGTACTGGACCTCGGCAGCCGTGCTCCACACGAAGGGCGCGCCGGTGGTGCGCACGAGGAGCGGCCCGCCGGCCTGGGCGAGGCTCCCTGCCATCAGCAGAAAGATCCCTAGCGCCAGCTGCGAATTCGACTTGGCATGCGGCACGCGCACGTTAGTTGCTCTCCCGGGCCAGTTCGCGGATCAGACCCATCAAGTCGCCCGCCGCCACCGGCCCCTGGCGGTGCCTCTGGATCAAGCTGGAGGACTTGGTCGAGAGTGTGATGCCCTTCCTGGCCATTTCCGTGCCCATTCCGTCAAACAGCTTGGCGTTGCCCTGGCCGTTGACGGCGAGCTCTTTGCCCGCTTTGTCGCGCAGGATGCGGAAGCGTCCCTGGTGCAGGCCTGCCGGGCTGGTCAGCCCGTGGTGGTTGGGCGTGAGCATCAGCAGCAGCAGCTCCTGGCCCTTCTGGTAGCCGGCAGCGTGGTAGCGGTCGCGGATGTCCCAGATGTACTGCCGGAAAGTGAAGGTGTCGCCCGTTTCACCTTTCAGAGTTTCCTTTACGCGCAGGGTGACTACGACGGTGCGCAGATTCTTGAAGTCAGGGTGTTTTTCTACGCGGGCGCTGATCACGTGGCCGCGCACGATGATGCCGGCGCGGTCGGTGAGCTGGCTGAGGTTGCGGGAAACGGTGAGGGCGCCGCGCTGGGCAGCCGCCGGCACCGATGCCAGCAGCAGCAGCCCCAGAACAGACAGCAGAAGGAAAGTTCGTTTCGATGAGTGCAGCACGGTTATATGCCGAGAACGCATACCTTATTGCAGATACGGGACAAAAAGCAAGCGGGAGCCTGAAGAATGTTTGATGTGCGATGTTTGATGTGCGATGTTCTATGTGCGATGTTTGATGTCTGATGTGCGAAGTGGGAGCTTGCCTTGAAACATCGCACATCAAACATCAAACATCGAACATCACAGGCGGTTTGCTTTAGAATGGCTTCTTCCCATGATGAACAAGATGATTGTGGCCAACGTGGTGCACCGGCCGATTCGCTCGGTGATCAGCGTGGTGGCGATTGCGGTGGAGGTCACCCTGATCCTGGTGATTGTGGGCCTGTCGCTGGGCATCCTGAACGACTCCAAGCGGCGGCAGGCAGGGATTGGCGCCGACGTGTTGGTGCGGCCGCCGGGTTCGTCCTTTTTCAGCGGCATCAGCGGGGCTCCGGTGTCCATCAAAGTGGCGGAGGTGCTGCGCAAAGTGCCGCACGTGGTGGCGGTGGCTCCGGTGGTCACCCAGGTCTCGACCGGGAGCCAGATCGAGGTGCTGTACGGCATTGACCTGGCGAGCTTCGAGTCTTTGGGCAATCCGTTTCGTTATCTGGAGGGCGGGCCGTTTGAAGGCCCCGACGACCTCATCATTGACGACTTCTACGCCGATGCCGGCAAGGTGAAGGTGGGAGACCGGGTGGAGTTGCTGAACCATAGCTTCCGCGTGGTGGGCATTGTGGAGCACGGCAAAGGCGCGCGCAAGTTCATGCCCATCACCACGGTGCAGGAGTTGGTGGCCGCCCAGGGCAAGGCCTCCATCTTTTACGTTAAGCTGGACGACAAGAAGAACGCCGAGGCCGTGGTCCATCACATCAAGAGCATCCCGGGCATGGAAACCTACAGCGTGCAGTCCCTGGAGGCCTGGCTTTCGCTCATGGTTTTCGACAACATTCCCGGTTTCTCGGTTTTCCTCAACGTGGTGATTGGAGTGGCGGTGTGCATCGGCTTTATCGTGATTTTTCAGTCCATGTACACCGCGGTGATGGAACGCACCCGGGAGATCGGCATCCTGAAGTCCATGGGCGCATCCAAGGGCTACGTGGTCAACGTGGTGCTGCGGGAAACCCTGGTGGTGGCCGTGGCCGGGGTGCTGGCGGGCATAGCCCTCAGCTTCCTGGTGCGCGCCGCCATCCAGCAGAATTTCCCCACGCTGCGGGTGGAGATTCCCGCCGACTGGATCCTGCGCGCCACCCTGATCGCGCTGGCCGGTGCCCTGCTGGGAGCTGCGTATCCCGCCCTCAAGGCCGCCCAGAAAGACCCGGTGGAGGCGCTAGCGTACGAATAGGGGTGTGGAAGCGGGCGACCTCGCCCGCGTTTTTCCTGGTCGCGTTGACATTCCGAGGGCCTTCCTCTATCCTTAAATCTTTCCAGCTTCTGCAAGTTGCCCGCCTTGTGCGGTCTTCTTTGTACTTAACTTTTCTGGGAGAAATTGCATGTCAACGTATTTCCCCTCTGCGGGGGAAATCACGCGCAAGTGGTACGTGGTGGACGCCGACGGGCAGATCCTCGGACGCGTAGCCTCGCGCGCCGCGCGCATCCTGACGGGGAAGGAAAATCCCCGTTACACCCCCTTTATCGACACCGGCGATCACGTCATCGTGATCAACGCCGCCAAGGTGCGGGTGAGCGGGATGAAGGCCGAGAACAAACAGTACCATCGTTACACCGGCTATCCGGGCGGGTTGCGCAGCGAAGTGTTCCGCAAGCGCATTGTGGAGAAGCCGGAGCAGTTGCTGCGCGACGCCATCGTGGGCATGCTGCCGCACACCAAGATGGGCCGCGCCATGGCCCGCAAGCTCAAGGTGTATCGCGACGACAAGCATCCCCACCAGGCGCAGAAGCCGGAACCGGCGGCCCCGGTGAAACGGGCGTTGTAGGGATTCTTGCATCGCGCGGTCCCGCAGAGTGGGACTGCGAAATTTCTGGAAAGGTTGAGGCGCTTGCGCGGCGTCTGAGCCGCGCGCCGAAATCCTGAGTCCGCCGTGGCGGACGAAGGATCTCGAAGGCGGACAAAGCGAGAGGAATCGAATGCCTGAATTGGTTCAGTACTACGGCACCGGACGGCGCAAGAGTAGCGTGGCGCGCGTCTTTATGCGCCCCGGAGGCGGTTCCTTCAAGGTGAACGGCCGTCCGTTTGATGAGTATTTCGTTACCGAAGGTCAGCGGGTGGAAGCTCGCCAGGCGCTGGTGACTTCCGAGACGGTGTCGAGCTTCGACATCATCGCCAATGTTTCCGGAGGCGGCGTCCACGGGCAAGCGGGCGCGGTAAAGATGGGAATAGCCCGGGCGCTTTTGCTGTTCAGTCCCGAGCTGCGGCCCAAGCTCAAGGCCGAAGGCCTGCTGCGCCGCGATTCGCGCATGAAGGAACGCAAGAAGTACGGGCAGAAGGGCGCCCGCAAACGCTTCCAGTACTCGAAGCGATAGGAGTCCAATCCTCCCGTCCCGCGTTGCGGGAGCGGGAAAACAATCCCGAGCGCGCCGGTTCATGCCGGCAGCAGCGAAGGATGCAGATCCTGAGGAGGTAGTTTGGCGACCATCACCATGAAGGAGTTGCTCGAAGCGGGCGTCCACTTCGGGCACCAGACCAAGCGCTGGAACCCCAAGATGAAGGAATACATCTTCGGCGAGCGCAACGGCATTTACATCATCGACCTGCAGAAGACCCTGAAGATGTTCAAGGACGCCAGCAAATACATCCAGGAGCTGGCCTCCGAGGGCAAGACCCTGCTGTTCGTGGGCACCAAGCGCCAGGCGCAGGACGCCATTGCGGAAGAGGCTGCGCGCTGCGGCATGTTCCACGTGAACCAGCGCTGGCTGGGCGGCCTACTCACCAACTGGGTGACGGTGCAGAAATCGGTGAAGCGGCTGAAGGAACTCGACGAGATGGCCACCGACGGACGCTACGAGCTGCTGCCCAAGAAGGAAGTCATCAAGCTGGAACGCGAGCGCAAGCACCTGCAGCAGAACCTGGCCGGCATCAAGCACATGAGCCGGCTGCCCGACGCGATGTTCGTGGTCGATTCCAACAAAGAACAGATCGCGGTGCGTGAGGCCCGCAAGCTGGGCATCCCGGTGGTGGCCGTGGTGGACACCAACTGCGATCCCAGCGAAGTGGACTACGTGATTCCCGGCAACGACGACGCGTTGCGCGCTATCCGGCTGTTCACCTCCAAGATCGCCGACTCCGTGGTGGAGGGCGCGCAGGCAGCGTCCGACAAGGAAGGCGCCGAGTTCGCCGCCGCGGTGGGCCCCGGCGAAGCCATCGAGGCCGCCGCCGAAGGTGAAGTGGCCGCGCCTGAAACCGGCCCCGAGTTTGCCGGCGAGGGCGAACCCGAAGAGGTGAGCATGGAAGAAGTAATGCGCCGCTCCACCCGCAAAGCGCCCGCCGCCGCCAAAGCGCAGGCCGGCGCCCGGGTGGAAACGCAGTCCCAGTAGTTCAGGGGCGCTCGTTTTGGAAAGCGACCCGCGCGCGGACTCCGGCGCGGGTCAAATCATGTCAGGAAGGATTTGGATTTAGAATCATTCATGAGCACCGCCACCATGAATATTTCCGCGGCACAAGTGAAGGAACTCCGCGACCAGACCGGAGCTCCCATGATGGACTGCAAGCAGGCCCTGGTCGAGACCAAGGGCGATATCGAACAGGCTATCGTGTACCTGCGCAAGAAGGGCGTGGCCACCGCCGCCAAGAAGGCCACGCGCGTGACCACCGAAGGCGCGGTGGGCAGCTACATCCACGCCGGGGGCAAGATCGGGGTGCTGGTGGAAGTGAACTGCGAGAGCGACTTTGTGGCCCGCACCGACGACTTCAAAGACCTGGTGCACGACCTGGCCATGCACATCGCCGCCAGCGATCCCAAGTACATCCGGCGCGAGGACGTGACCCCCGCGGACTACGAGCGCGAGAAGGAAATCTATCGCGAACAGGCGGCGGCCACCGGCAAGCCTCCCGCGGTGGTGGAGAAGATCGTGGAAGGCAAGATGTCGAAGTTCTACGAGGAGGTCTGCCTCTACGAGCAGGCTTTCATCAAAGAACAGACCATCAACATCTCGCAACTCATCGCTTCCCGCGTCGGCAAGCTGGGCGAGAACCTCTCCGTGCGCCGCTTCGCCCGCTTCAAGGTGGGTGAGGCCAGCGAGACCATCGCGCTCACCCGGCCCCCCAAGGCAGAGTAATGGCCCTGGCATTCCAACGCGTCTTGCTCAAACTCTCCGGCGAAGCCCTGGCCGCCAACCAGGGCTTCGGCTTGGACTCCGTGCGGGTCAGCGAAATTGCCGCCGAAATCAAGGAAGTGCACGACCTCAAGGTCGAGATCGCCATCGTGGTGGGCGGCGGGAACTTCTTCCGCGGTGTGGCCGAGCAGGCCCGCAACATGGACCGCGTCTCCGCCGACCTGATGGGCATGCTGGCCACGGTGATCAATGCCCTGGCGCTGCAGGACGCGCTGGAAAAGCTGGACGTGTACACCCGGGTGATGTCGGCCATCGAAATGAACCGCGTGGCCGAGCCCTTCATCCGCCGCCGCGCCATCCGCCACCTGGAGAAGAAACGCCTGGTGATCTTCGCCGCCGGCACCGGTAATCCCTACTTCTCTACTGACAGCGCCGCCTCCCTGCGCGCTATGGAGATCAAGGCCGACGTCATCCTCAAGGCCACCAAAGTGGACGGCATCTATGACGCCGACCCGGTGCTGGTGAAGGACGCCAAGATGTTCGACACCATTACCCACCTCGACATCCTCAAGAAAGGCCTGAAGGTGATGGACGCCACCGCCATCACCCTGTGCCGCGACAACCATCTGCCCATCATCGTTTTCAACCTGAACACCCGCGGCAACATCCGGCGGGTGGTGATGGGGGAAAAGATCGGCTCGCTGGTCAGCACGTAGCGCCGGGGTCCCTGCCAGAAACGGATTGTGGTGTGCTGTTCCTTCCTGCTTTGAAAACCGCGAGCCCGCGTTATAATCCCGCTTCCATCTCTATCCGTACGGAGCAAGACATGGCCCAGACGACGATGGCGAGTAATCCCGCGCTCAAGGATGCCTACGTGCAACTGAAGACGCGCATGGACAAGGCGGTGGAGGACTTCCGCCGCGAGCTGTCCGCGACCCGCACCGGCCGCGCCAACGTGCACATGCTGGACACGGTGCGCGTGGACTACTACGGCACGGAGATGCCGCTGAACCAGATCGCGCAGGTGCATGCGCCCGAAGCGCAACTGATTACCGTGCAGCCCTTCGACCCGGGCTCGCTGCCGGTGATCGAGAAGGCCATCCGCTCCGCCGACCTGGGACTGAACCCCATGAACGACGGCAAGCTCATCCGGGTTCCCGTCCCGGCGCTCACCGAGGAGCGCCGCAAAGACCTGGTGAAGCACCTGCACAAGGTGCTGGAAGACCACCGCACCGCGGTGCGCAACATCCGCCGCGACGGCAACGACCTGGTGAAGAAGGCGCTGAAGGACAAGAAGATCTCCGAAGACGACGAGCGCCGCGCCCACGACGAAGTCCAGAAGCTTACCGACGATGAAATCAAGAAGATGGAAGAGATGAACAAGGCCAAGGAGAAGGAGATTCTGGAAATCAAGTGACCGCGCTCCGAGGTCGTTTGCGCCAAACCGAGTCTCGAGACCCCGCGCTATAATCTGCGCCACGAATGTCCCTCACGCCCGGCACGCGACTTGGCCCGTACGAAATCCTCTCCCTTATCGGCGCCGGCGGCATGGGAGAGGTCTATCTCGCTCGCGACACCCGCCTGGAGCGAACAGTAGCGGTGAAGATCGTCTCCGAGCACTTCTCCTCCGACAGCGACCGACGGCTGCGCTTCGAACGCGAGGCCAAAGCCATCTCCAGCCTGAACCATCCCCACATCTGCACCCTTTACGACGTCGGCCGGCACGACGGCGTGGACTTCCTGGTGATGGAGCATCTGGAGGGGGAGACGCTGGCCCAACGCCTCTTCCGCGGCCCGCTGCCCACCGACCAACTGCTCCGCGTGGGAACAGAGATGGCCGGGGCGCTGGATAAGGCGCACCGCCAGGGCGTGGTGCATCGCGACTTGAAGCCGGGAAACGTGATGCTGACAAAGTCGGGGGCAAAGCTGCTGGACTTCGGGCTGGCCAAACCGGTGCAGCCCCAACTGGCCAGCGGCTCTTCCGCGACGGTCACGGCCGCCAACCCCATCAACCACGCCAGCCCCATCACCCAGCAGGGAATCGTTGTAGGGACGTTCCAATACATGTCGCCGGAGCAGATTCAAGGCAAGGAAGCCGATTCCCGCTCGGATATCTTCGCGCTGGGGGCGGTGCTCTACGAGATGGCGACGGGGAAGCAGGCGTTCGGGGGCAAGAGCCACATTTCCGTGGCCTCGGCGGTGCTGGAGAAGGAGCCGGAGCCGATCAGCGCCATTCAGCCGATGACGCCGCCGGCGCTGGAACATGTGGTCAAGGTGTGTCTGGCCAAGGACCCCGAGGAGCGCTGGCAGAGCGCGGGCGACGTTGCCCGTGAACTGCGCTGGATAGCACAGCAAACGACTTCGATGCAGGCCTCGCCGGCTGCGCGATTCCACCTCCCGCGGCGGACCTCGGCCCTCTTGATGCTGGTGGCGGTGGTGGCCTTGGCTGCCGGGGCACTGCTCTCGTGGCTGGCGTTGCGGAACCGGTCCCGCGCCGGCGCCGCGCAGCCCAAGGTCCGCTTCACGCTGGAGGCGCCACTCAAGCAGGCAACGGTGAATCTCGACTTCCGGGTTGTCGAGTTTTCTCCCGACGGGAGCCGGCTGGCCATGGTTACCGGTGAGGACGACAAGTCGTACATCTACCTGCGACGGATGTCAGAACGGGAAGCCGCGCGCCTGGACAACACCCAAGGCGCGTTCAATCCCTTCTTTTCTCCGGATGGAAAGTGGATCGGTTACACCGCGGGCCGCAAGCTGAAGCGCATTTCTGTGGACGGGGGGACGCCGCAGGATGTTTGCGATGCCGAGTGGGGCGGCGGAACCTGGTTGAACGACGACACCATCGTTTACACGCCTGCGTATCTCAACGGCTTGTGGAAGGTTCCGGCGGCCGGCGGTACACCCCAACTGCTCACCACCCCGGACAAGCCAAAAGGGGAACTGGGACACTGGTGGCCGCAGGTGCTGCCTGACCAGAAGACCATCCTGTTCACCATGTTCCACGTCCCCGCGGATCGTTCGCGCATTGCCGTGCTTTCTCTGGAGACGGGCAAAGTGAAGGCGGTGGTGGAAGGCGGCATGTCCGCACGCTACGTTTCCTCCGGGCACCTGCTGTTCGCGCGTTCGGGGACCCTGATGGCGGTGCCCTTCGACCTCCAACGGCTGGAGGTAACCGGCTCGCCTGTCCCCGTGCTGGACGGCGTGGCGGAAGAGCCGCAAAACGGACTGGCGCAATACAGCGTGTCCCTCCAAGGGACGCTGGCCTACCTGCCGGCCTCCGTCCGACCCAAGGGGAAGGTGGTTTGGGTGGACCGCAAGGGCGCGGCAAAGCCGGTGAGCGATACGGAACGCGAATATCGGGCCGATCCGCGACTATCCCCGGACGGCCGCCGCCTGGCGGTGTCGACCTTGGAGGGTAGCCGCGATCTCTGGGTCTACGACGTGGAGCGCGGAACTTGGACACGGCTTACGCAATGGGGCGGTAGTGACTTCAACCCCGCCTGGACCGCGGATGGCCGACAGTTGGTGTTTATCTCCGAGCGCCCGCTTTTCGAACTGCATCGCAAGGCCGCGGACGGCTCAGGCACGGAAGAAGTGCTGGGCTCGGGGCTCTACGACCGTTATCCCACGGGGATCTCGCCGGACGGCAAGCTGCTGGCGTTCACGGAAAACCACACCGAGACCGCCGGGGATATCTCCGTGCTTGCGCTGGACGGCAAGGAAGAAGTTGAACCGTTCCTGAAAACGCCGTTCGCCGAGGGTGGGGCGGTATTCTCTCCGGACGGGCGCTACCTGGCTTACTATTCGAACGAGTCGGGACGCTTCGAGGTCTACGTTACGCGCTATCCCGGCGCGCAGGGCCGCTGGCAGGTTTCCGTGGATGGCGGTTACGGCCCGCTGTGGTCGGCGAACGGGCGTGAGCTGTTCTATCGCAACGGTGACAAGATGATGGCGGTGGCGGTGCGCGCCGGAAATGACTTCAGTGCCGGCCGGCCCTACACGGTCTTCGAAGGACGCTTCGAGAGCAACATCCCCTACAACCGCGGTTATGACGTCACCCGGGATGGACAGCGCTTCGTGATGGTGCGGCGCGTGGAATCCTCGGCCCCGGTGCGCGTTCACGTGGTCCTCAATTGGCTCGACGAGTTGAAGTCGCGCGCGCCAACGTCCTCGGAGTGATGCCGGAAGATGAAACTGCGCCGCCCGAGTTTTCCTGAACCCGCTTCACGGCCGCTATAATCGAATCCTGCATGAAGCGCGTGGTCCATGCCGTGTGCTCGCATGACTGTCCCGATTCCTGCGCCACGCTGATCACGGTGGAGGACGGGCGCGCCACGCGCCTGCAAGGCGATCCCAAGCATCCGGTGACGCGCGGTTTCCTGTGCGCCAAGGTGGCCAAGTACCTGGACCGCGTCTATTCGCCCGACCGCGTGCTGTATCCCATGCGGCGGCGGAAGAATTTTCCAAAAGGGCCAGTTGCGGCCAAAAGCGCGGGCGAGTCGCCCGCTTCCACACAGAGTTCCGGCGCGGGCGAAGGAAAAGCCGCGGCCGAGGACGGCCGCGCCACACAGGCTTCCGGCGCGGGCGGGTCGCCCGCTTTAACACCGGCGTTCGAGCGCGTCACTTGGGAGCAGGCGCTGGACGAAATCGCCACCCGCTTGCAGGGCATCAGCAAGGAGTTCGGGCCGGAGGCCATCCTGCCTTACTCCTACGCCGGCAACTCGGGGGCGCTGGGTTACGGCTCCATGGACCGGCGCTTCTTCCACCGGCTGGGCGCGTCACAACTCGACCGCACCATCTGCGCCACCGCCGGCGGGGAGGCGCTGCTCAGTGTTTACGGGCGCAAGCTGGCCACTGAGCCCGAGCAGTTCCGCCACTCCAAGCTGATTCTGGCCTGGGGCGCGAACATCCACGGCGCCAACGTCCATCTGTGGCCGTTCATCGAGGAGGCGAGACGCGCGGGCGGCAAGCTGGTGGTGATTGATCCCTATCGCACGCGGACCGCTCGCTGCGCCGAATGGTATCTGCCCATTAATCCGGGAACCGACGTCGCCCTCGCCCTGGGCATGATGCACGTGATCATCGGCGAGAACCTGCACGACGCCGATTACGTCGAGCGTTACACCGAGGGCTTCGAGCAGCTCCGCGAGCGGGTGCGCGAGTACCCTCCGGAGCGCGTGGCCGCGTGGACGGGCATCGCCGCGGCGGACATCGTTCGCCTGGCGCGCGAATACGCCACTGTACGGCCGGCTGCGATCCGGGTGAACTACGGCATCCAGCGATCGGAGAACGGCGGGATGGCGATGCGCGCCGTGGCCATGCTGCCCTGCATCACCGGGTCGTGGAAGGAAGTTGGCGGAGGCTTGCAACTCTCGACCAGCGGCGCGTTTCCCATCGACAAAGGGGCGCTGGAGCGCCACGACCTGATGCTGCGCTCGCCGCTGGGCCGCCCGTCGCGCACCATCAACATGAGCCAACTGGGCGAGGTTTTGAACTCGCAAGCCGACCCGCCGGTGAAGGCGCTGTTTGTGTACAACTCGAACCCGGCAGCCATCGCCCCCAACCACAACGCGGTGGTCCGTGGGATGCGTCGCGACGACCTGTTCACGGTGGTGCACGAGCAGTTCTTTACCGACACCACCGACTACGCCGACGTGGTGCTGCCCGCGACCACGTTTTTCGAGCACAAGGACCTGCAGGTGGCCTACGGGCATCACTACTTGCAGGTGTCGCACCAGGCGATTGAGCCGCTAGGCGAGTGCCGCTCGAACGTGGAAACGTTCCGCGCGCTGGCCTTGCGCATGGGCTTCGACGAGCCCTGCTTCCGCGAGTCCGTCGAAGAAATGATTGACTCGGCCCTGGCCACCGGGCATCCCTGGCTGGAAGGCCTGGACCGCGAGCGCCTGGAGCGCGATCCCTATGCGCGCCTCAACTTCGGCAGCGATCCGTTCCTGCCCTTCGCGAACGGAGGGTTCGGCACGCCCAGCGGCAAAGCGCTGCTCTACAACCGGCGGCTGGCGGAGCAGGGTCTGGATCCGGTGGCGTCGTTCATTCCGCCTTCGGAATCGCGGCACACTGCCGAGGCGCGCCGTTATCCGCTGGAGCTTTTGGCGCGCAAGGCCGACAACTTCCTCAACTCCACTTTCACCAACCTGCCCACCATCCAGAAGATGGAGGAGCGCGACCTGCTGGAAATCAGCGCCGCCGACGCCGCCGCACGCGGCATCCGCGACGGCGTGCGAGTGCGCGTGTTCAACGACCGCGGCGAAATTTTTCTGACCGCGCGGGTGGACGGCGTGGTACAGCCCGGAGTGGTGGGCGCCCGCCTCAGCTGGGCCAAGCTTACCGAGGGAGGCCGGAACATCAACGTTCTGACGTCGGAAAAGCTGACCGACATCGGGGCCGCGGCGACGTTCTACTCGGTGCTGGTGGAAGTAGCAGTGGCCAGTGGCTAGTGATCAGTGGCCAGTTCGAAGGCTTTTGGCTCTTAGCTTTTAGCTCTTGGCTTTTTCCTCTTGTGGTCTTGTGCCAGGCTTGGCGACCGGGTCGTTTTACCCGGGCCACCCGCCGGGTAGTCAGTGCATCCAAGATTCTTTATAATTGGCGGTTCTCGAACTCCCAGTCGAGGTAGCCTTATTCTCATCTCGCAACACAAGAGCACCCCGCCGCCAGCGGGCCGGGGCAGGCGGGTTGCCCTGCACGGGGTTCCGGCGTTGGTGTTGCTGCCTATGGCGGCGCTCTTTTTTCTCACCCCGCTGCTTGTCCTCACCCCGCGGGCGGCGGCGCAGGAGCCGGTGGTGGAGGAGATCATCATCCACGGCAGCCGGCGCATCCCGTCGGAGACGGTGCGCAGCCGCATCTTCACCCGCGAAGGCGACGTGTTCAGCGAGGCCGCGCTGCAGCGCGACTTCCGCTTTCTGTGGAACTCGCAGTTCTTCCAGGACCTGCGCTTTGAGCGCGAAGAGAGCCCGAAGGGCTTCCGCATCCATATCTACGTCACGGAAAAGCCCAACATCCGCGAGCTCACCTATCCCGGGCTGAGCTCGGTGCAACTCTCGGACGTACTCGACCGCTTCAAGGAGCGCAAGGTGGGCATCTCGGTGGAGAGCCAGTACGATCCCACCAAGATCAAGAAGGCGGAAGTGGTGCTGAAGGACCTGCTGTCGGAGCACGGGCGGCAGTTTGCCACCATCCGCACCGAGGTGCGGCCCATTCCACCGAGCTCGGTGGCCATCACTTTCCAGATCAAAGAAGGCCCCAAGGTCAAGGTGGGGCGCATCCAGTTCGAGGGCAACCAGAAGGTGGGAAGCCGGACGCTGCGGCGGGCGATGAAGAACCTGAAGCCGCTCGGCATCCCCCGTTCCATCTTCCTGGAAAGCATTTTCTCCAAGACCTTCGACGCCAAGAAGCTGAACGAAGACGCGGAGCGGGTGCGCGACGAGTATCAACAGCGCGGCTACTTCAAGGCCCTGATCCAGGATCCGAAGACGGAGACGCGCGACACCGGAGGGTTCCGCATCCCGGTGCTGATGAAGGGCGGGGGCAAGGCGGTGGACATCACCGTGCCCATCGAAGAGGGCGAGCGTTACCGGCTGGGCTCCATCAACTTCAAGAATGCCAAGGCGGTCACCAACCTGCTGGCGCTGCGTGGCCTGTTTCCCATCGGCGACGGCGACCTGTTCAACACGGCGCACATCCGCAAAGGCCTGGAGCAACTGCGGAAGGCGTACGCAGAGTTGGGCTACATCAACTTCACTTCCGTGCCCGACACCAAGATTGACGACCAGAAGCTGGAGATCAGCCTGGAAATCGACGTGGACGAAGGCAAGCAGTTCTTCGTGCGGCGCATCGAGTTCCAGGGCAATACCACCACCCGCGACAAGGTGATCCGCCGCGAGGTGGCGCTGGAAGAAGGCCAGGTCTACAACGGGCGACTGTGGGAGATGAGCCTGCTGCGCCTGAACCAACTGGGCTACTTCGAGCAGCTCAGCCCGGAACAGGACTCGGTGGTGAAGCAGGACGTGAAGGACGCCACCGTGGACCTCACGCTCAAGGTGAAGGAGCGGGGCAAGAACAGCATCGGGCTGACGGGCGGGGTGAGCGGCCTGGCGGGGTCGTTCATCGGGATCAATTACGAGACCAACAACTTCCTGGGCCTGGGCGAAACCCTGCGCATCGAAGCCAGCGTGGGCAGCCGCGAGCGCAACGTGCTGTTCAGCTTTACCGAGCCCTACCTGTTCGACCGGCCGATCCAGTTCGGCTTTTCGATCTTCACCCGCAAGTTCAGCTTCAACCAGGCGCGGCAACAGGAACAGCTGACCGGGCAGCCCATCGAGCTTCCCGAAAGCATCCTGGACACGCTGCAGAACTTCAACCAGTCCACCACCGGGTTCACGGTGTCGAGCAGTTACCAGTTGCGGCGCTCGTTCAAGCGGTTGGCCCTCACGTATTCGCTGGACACTTCGTCGGTCACGGTGTTCAGCGCGGCGTCGCGACAACTGTTCGAGCAGGTAGCTTTCCGCGACATTTCCGGCCGCAACTCGCTGGAAGGAGTGGTGACCAGCAAGCTGCTGCCCAGCTTCAGCGTCAACCGGGTGAATAACCCGGTGCGGCCCACCGAAGGCTACAGCGTGTTTGCGGGCGGGCAGGTGGCCGGGCTGGGCGGCAACGTGCGCTCCATTCGCCCGCTGGTGGAGCTCAAGTATTTCCGGCCGATGAACAAGGCCCGCAACACGCTGGGCGTCCGCGTGCAGGGCGCCTTCCTGACGGGATGGGGCGGGCAGGTGGCGCCGCCCTTCGAACGCTTCTACCTGGGCGGCGATACTGACGTTCGTGGGTTCGACATCCGCGCTATCTCCCCCATTGTCTTCCTGGTGGACCGGGTGGATTTCCCCCTGACCAACCCCGACGGGCGGCCGGTGCTGAAGGACCCCACGAATCCGCGGCGGGGGGTCTACACCGTGCCCATTCCCATACGCCGCATCGTGTTCCCCGGAGGCGACACCTCGGTGGTGGGCAACGTGGAATACCGGGTCCCGATCGTGGGGCCGGTGACGCTGGCTGCGTTTACCGACGTGGGCATGAACTTCATCCTGCGGGATTCGCAGCTGCGGCTGAACGCGTCGCAGCTCACCAACCTGAACACCATACCCTTCGGCTGCCCGGCGCTGGACGCGGTGTTTGCTTGTAGCGGCGCCCAGCAGCTCAGCTTCGACGCCAATCTGCAGGCCGCAGCCGGCACCAACTTCGTGCCCCGGATGTCCACCGGCCTGGAACTGCAGGTGATCCTGCCGGTGGTGAATGCGCCCCTGCGCGTGTACTGGGCATACAACCCGCTGCTTCTCGACACCACCTCCACGGCTCCCAACCAGATTACCCGCGATATGTTTCCACTGGGCGGGGCGGGCGACTTCTCCTTCCTGCAGGCGCAGTCTGCCTTCGGCCCCAGCTTCCGCCTGAAGGATCCGCGGAAAACCTTCCGCTTCACGGTGAGCACCACGTTCTGAAAGAGTACCGAGTTCCGAGTACCGAGTTGCGAGGGCGCTGGAGTTTGACGGCTGGCGGCGGCAGTTTCTATAATGAGGAGGCGTCCTCTGGAGAGTGGTAGCCGCCGGGTTTGCCCGAGTGGCATGCTCTTAGGAGAGCACGACTCAGGCATGGAGGCTGACCGCCCCGCCTGGAAAGAAGTTTCTTTGACCAATTCTCGCAAGAGACTCAAGGAGTTGAAACCACCCATGATGCAGAAGCTTGCGGTGTGCATAGCAGTGCTGGCGCTGTCGGCTGTGGCCGCGGCCCAGGCCGGAGGCGCGGCGCCCGCGCCCTCCACCCCGGCCTCGGTGCCGGTAAAAGTGGGCATTATCAACATTCAGGCGGCCATCGCTTTCTCCAACGAGGGACAGCGCGACTTCGGCGCCCTGCGGAAGAAGTTCGAGCCCAGGCAGGCCGAGATCACAGCCCTGAGCAAGGAGCTGGAGGCCCTGAAAAATCAGCTCCAGACCCAGTCGAACGTGACCAGCGAAGAGGCGCGTGCCAGCCTGGCGCAGAACATTCAGCAGAAACAAAAGGTGCTGCAGCGCACCGGGGAAGACGCGGAAAGCGATTTCCGCGCGCAACAGAACGAAGTGGCGGGCAAGATCGGCAACAAGATGCTGGCAGTGCTGGACCAGTACGCCAAGGCCAACGCCTTCGCGGTGGTGCTCAACTACGACGAGCAGAATCCGCAGAACCCCGTGCTGTGGGCGGGCGCGTCGGTGGACATTACCCGTCCGGTGCTGGAGGCCTATAACGCGGTTTCCGGAGTGCCGGCTCCGCCGACTCCACCGCCGCAAGCGCCGTCGGCTGCCAAACCGGGAACCGGTGGCGGAGCTGCGGCGACCCCCGCCAGACCGGCCGGGACCACTCCTGCGCCCAAGCCGGCCGGTGGTACTCCTCCGCGCTAACAGCACTTTTCGCTTCCGACTTCCTGGCCGTCCCGATTCCAATCGAGACGGCCTTTGTGTTTTTCCTCCCAGACTCCGAGCCGCCCACCGCGGTCGCGGTGTCCAAATCCTGCAGAAGCACAAATTTCCAATTCGGAGGTCCACCCATGTTCGAAGCTGCCCTGCTTGATTCCACGGCGCGCTCCCGCAACCAGCGGCGCTGGACCGCGCTGCTTTCCGTTGCCGTCCAGATGGCGTTGGCGGGAGTGTTGCTGATGCTGCCCATGATTGCGCCGGAGTCCATCCCGGACCTGCGCTCCCGAATCACGGTTACGGTGCCGCGCGCCGAGGCCGCGTCCCCCGAACCCAGGGCAGAGCCGGCCGGAGGCTCGACTGCCAAACCACCGCGCCCCGACCAGGTTGTCCTGCAGCAGCCGCCTGAAGTGCCCGCCACTATCCACACAGGGCCGGATGATGTTGCGGAGACTCCGAGCTCGAACCTGCCCGTGCGGAATTGCGCTGGTCGCTGTGGAGGAGGAATCCGGGGTGGCGTGCCGGGTGGTGATCTTGTCTCGGACTATGTGCCTACGGTGCGGGAGCAGCCTGCAGCGACCACGACAACCCTGGTGGTCTCCGCTGGAGTGACCGAGGGGATGATCCTCCATCGGGTACAGCCCATCTATCCGCCAGCGGCCAGGCTCGCCCGAGTCCAAGGACAGGTGGTGATCCAGGCACTGATCAGCAGAGAAGGAGAGATTCGCGGCTTGCGAGTTGTCAGCGGCCACCCAATGCTCAGTCGGGCGGCGATGGATGCCGTGAAGCAGTGGCGCTATCGACCTTATCTGCTCAACCACAAGCCGGTTGAAGTGGAAACACAAATCACGGTGAAGTTCTTCCTCTCGGGAAGCTGAGCTGGGCCAGCACGCGGGCAATCAGGCTGCCACGCGGGGCTCGGACTTTTCCGAAGAGCTGTGGAAATCCCTATGGAATTCGGCCTTAGAAGTTGTTAATGAGGCGTGAATTCAGCAGGATGCAGGGTCTGCCTAAGTCCTGTGGCAAGTGGTAAACGGCGCTGTAAAAAGGGCTTACAGGGAGCCGAGCAGCGCGGCCTGGGGTTGCAGTTTAACCGGAACCTGCGGCATTTGGCTTTCGGGATTTGCACATTCAGTGGTAACCCATGGTGCGGGCAAATCCAGACGCAGCAAGCTGCGCCTCTACCGGGTCTTCATGAACCTTCGCCCACTTTGAGCACCGCCAGGAAGGCTTCCTGGGGAATGTCCACACGGCCCACGCGCTTCATGCGGCGCTTGCCTTCCTTCTGTTTTTCCAGCAGCTTGCGTTTGCGGGTGATGTCGCCGCCGTAGCACTTGGCGAGCACGTTCTTGCCCATGGCCCGGACCGATTCGCGCGCAATCACCTTGCCGCCGATGGCGGCCTGGATGGCGACCTCAAACATCTGCCGGGGAATCAGCTCCTTCATCTTGGCGGCCAGGGCGCGCCCGCGTTCGTAGGCAAACTCGCGGTGCACGATGAGCGAGAGTGCGTCCACGGGATCGCCGGCCACCAGGATGTCGAGCTTGACCATGGGCGACTCCCAGGTACCGGAGAGGTGATAATCCAGGGAAGCGTATCCCCGCGATACCGACTTCAAGCGGTCGTAGAAGTCGAGCACGATCTCGTTGAGCGGCAGCTCGTAGGTGAGCATGACGCGGGTGGAGCTGACGTATTCGAAGCCCTTCTGCTTGCCGCGCTTTTCTTCCACCAGCTTCAGGATGCCGCCCACGTATTCCTCGTTGGTGAGGATGGTGGCCAGGATGACGGGCTCCTCGATTTTGGCGATTTCGCTCTGCGAGGGCCACTTGGCAGGGTTGTCCACGTCGATCACCTTCCGTTCGGTGGTGGTGATGCGGTAGCGGACGCCGGGTGCGGTGGTGATGAGTTCGAGGGAGAACTCGCGCTCCAGCCGCTCCTGGATGATCTCCATGTGCAGCAAGCCCAGGAAGCCGCAGCGGAAGCCGAAGCCCAGCGCCACTGAGCTCTCCGGCTCGAAGAAGAAGCTGGAGTCGTTGAGCCGCAGCTTTTCCAGCGCGTCGCGGAGCTGGGTGTGCTCATGCGCGTCCACGGTGTACAGGCCGGCGAAAACCATGGGCTTGATCTCGGCGAAACCGGGAAGCGGCTCGATGGCGGGGCGGGAGTCGTCGGTGATGGTGTCGCCGATCTTGGAATCGGCCACGTTCTTGATGTTGGCGAAGAGGAAGCCGACCTCGCCGGCGCTCAGCTCGTCCACCTCCACCGGCTTGGGGGTGAGTACGCCCAGGGTCTCCACTTCGAACACACGGCCGTTCGACCACAGGCGGATCTTCTGGCCGCGCTTCATGCGTCCATGGACGATGCGCGTGAGCACGCACACGCCGCGATAGGAATCGAACCAGGAGTCGAAGATGAGCGCCTGGAGCGGCGTCTGGGCCGCGCCCCGCGGGTGCGGGATGCGTTGCACAATGGCCTCCAGCACCTCGGGCACGCCCTCGCCGGTTTTGGCGCTCACCAGCAGCGCGTTCGAGGTGTCGAGGCCCACGGCTTGCTCGATCATCTCCTTGGCGCGGGCCACGTCCGCGCTCTGCAGGTCAATCTTGTTGATGATGGGGATGATCTCCAGGCCGTGGTTGATGGCCATGTAGGAGTTGGCGAGAGTTTGGGCCTCGACGCCCTGGGAGGCATCCACCACCAGCAACGCGCCCTCGCAGGAAGCCAGGGAGCGGGAGACCTCGTAGGTGAAGTCCACGTGCCCGGGAGTGTCAATGAGGTTGAGCTGGTAGGTCTTGCCGTCGCGCGCGGTGTACATCATGCGCACCGCGTGCGCCTTGATGGTGATGCCGCGCTCGCGCTCCAGGTCCATCGCGTCGAGCACCTGTTCCTGCATCTCGCGCGCGCTGACCGACCCCGTCAGCTCCAGCAGGCGGTCGGCCAGCGTGCTCTTGCCGTGGTCAATATGGGCAATGATGGCGAAGTTGCGGATGAACTGACGGTCCATGGAGGGCTTGAAGTCGATTCTATCACTCGCTCGCACGGACCATTCGCGCCTGTAGAATGGCCCGCGATGTCCCTGGTCCTAGCATCTTCCTCCCCGCGCCGTCAGGAACTGCTGCGCAATGCCGGGATTGCGTTCGAGGTGGAAGCGGCCGACCTTGCGGAGATTCAGCTTGCCGGCGAAACCCCGCCCAACTTCGCCCTGCGGATGGCGTGGGAAAAAGCTTCAGCGGTCCTGGCACGACGGCCCAAGGAGGCGGTGCTGGGCGCGGACACGATTGTGGTGGTGGAGGGCGAAGTGCTGGGCAAGCCGCGCGATGGCGCCGATGCCGCCCGCATGCTGCGCGCGCTTTCCAACCGCTCCCACCAGGTGACCACAGCCGTCTGCCTGCTGGCCTCGGGCATCAGGGAAAGCGCGGCGGAAACCACCCTGGTCACCATGAGCGCGATCAGCGAGGAAGAAATCCAGTCCTACGTTGCCAGCGGCGAGCCCATGGACAAAGCGGGTGGGTACGCCGTTCAAGGCGGAGCGTCGCGCTGGGTGCGGCGCATTGAGGGTTGCTACTTCAACGTGGTGGGGCTGCCGGTGCCGCGGGTGTACGAGATGCTGAGGCAGTACCGGCTAGTGCGGTAGAAGGGCGCGGCCGAGGGCGGCCGCGCTACGCGAGCGCTACTATCCCTTCTTTTCCGGCTCCTTGTCGCCGCCATCCTTCAGCGCCGACTTGAAGTTACGGATGCCTTCACCCAGGCCCTTACCCAGCTCCGAGAGCCTGCCGGCGCCGAAGATCAGCAGCGCCAAGGCCAGCAGCAACAGGATTTCCGGCACTCCGATTTTTCCGAACATCGAACCTCCACTTCTATGCCGATTCTAGGCCCGCGGGCGGGTGGAGTCAAAGAAAGGGGTGTTCACCACTGAGGCACAGAGGCACGGAGGGGATGTGGTTTCGAGGAGTTGAGCGCCTGCTACCCGGGGCTAAAGCCCCCTAGGTGCCGCCTCTACGCGGGCCTGAAGGCCCGCTCTCCCACCGGCCCGCTATTCCCACCCTACTCCAGGGCTTCAATCAGCCCGGCGACCAGGGCGGCGCGGCGGGGAAGCTGGTCCAGCAGAATGGATTCATGGTGGGCGTGGGCGCCTTCGCCAACTCCACCCAGGCCGTCGAGGGTAGGAATGCCCAGCGCGGCGGTGAAGTTGCCGTCGGAGCCGCCGCCGGTGCCCGATTCCTCCAGCTCCATGCCCTGCGCGCGGGCCACGCCCTGTGCCAGCCGATAAAGCTTTACCACGCCTGCGGAGCGCTCCATGGGAGGCCGGTTGATGCCGCCCTCCACCTCCAGCTTGCAGCGGCGGTCGTAGGGACGCAGCGCGCGGAACTTTTTCTCCAGGCGAGGGGCATCGGTCATCTTGCGGACGCGCACGTCCACGTCGGCGGACGCTTGGGCTGCCACCACGTTGGTGCGCGTGCCTCCGCGGACTACGCCCACGTTGACGGTGATGCCTCGGCGGAGGTCAAGGAAAGTCTGGATGCGGGCGATTTGCCGGGCCAGCTCGACGATGGCGCTGGCGCCCTCCTGCACCGCGATTCCAGCGTGCGCGGCCTTGCCCGTGATTTTCAAACGATACTCGCCCACGCCCTTTCGCCAGGTCTTTACCGCGCCCTGCGGCCCGCTGGCCGGCTCGAGCACGAACACGGCTTCCGACTTCTTGGCCAGGGATTCGGTAAGCTGCCGCGAGGAGTTGCTGCCTACCTCTTCGTCCGACACCAACAGGACGGTGAGCGGACGCGGCAGCCCGCCGCGCAGGGTGTGCAGTCCTTCAATGGCCTGCATCATGAGCAGGATGCCGGCCTTCATGTCGAACACGCCCGGGCCCCAGACGCGGCCGTCCTGAATCTTGAAAGGCATTCCGGCGAGCGTGCCCACGTCCCACACCGTGTCGTAGTGGCCGAGCAGCAGGATGGGCTTGCCGGAGTTGCGGCCCGCGAATTGCGCCTGGATGTGGTCGCCAAACTCCTGCTGCCGGTGCAGGGTGACTTTGCCTCCCAGCCACTCCAGCTTTCCGGCAAGGTGCGAGCCCAGGCGGTCCACGGCGGGCTTGTTGAAGCTGGGGGATTCGTGCATGACCAGCTCGCGAAGCTCGGCCAGCATGGGCTCCTGCTGGCGGCGGAAGTATTCCAGCAGTTCGCCGGCGCGCCCGTTGCCGGGGATTCTGGCCTTCGATTTGCCGGCTTTCGATTTGCCGGTCTTCGATTTGATGATTCGGCCCATGATGGCGGTGCTCCGGATGCCTGCGGCATTACACTATATAATTGTTTGACTCTTTCGCGCCCGTCGCATGCTCTCCGAACCTGCGGCGCGCGCGGGGAAAGCTTCCGCATGACCGACCAGGCCAACACATCGGTGGCAGAATCGCCGGCCGAGCCGCGTACCGTGCTGGACATCAGCGACATCCAGCGCATCCTGCCGCATCGCTATCCCTTTCTCCTGATTGACCGCGTGGTGGAGCTGACGCGCAAGCAGCGCATCGTGGCCATCAAGAACGTAAGCATCAACGAGCCCTACTTCGCCGGCCATTTTCCCGGCTTCCCCATCATGCCGGGGGTGCTCATGATCGAGGCCATCGCGCAGACCGGAGGCGCCCTCCTGCTGACGGAAATTGCCGACCGCGACAGCAAACTGATGGTCTTTACCGGCATCGAGAAGGCGCGCTTCCGCAGGCCCGTGGTCCCCGGCGACCAGCTCCGCATTGAAGTGGAAGTGCTGGCCTGGCGGCAGAACGCGGTGCGCATGCAAGGCACGGCCTACGTGGGCGACAAGCTGGCCTGCGAGGCCATCCTCTCCTGCGCGCTGGTGGACCGCAAAAGCGTCGTGGGCGGCGCCGCGCCCGATTCTCCCCAGCCTTGAAACTGGAAGCTGCATCGCCGCAAGTGCATTCCACCGCTATCGTGGATGCGGGCGCGCGCGTGCCCGCCTCCTGCCGCATCGGGCCGTATTGCACCGTGGGTCCGGAAGTGGAGCTGGGCGAGCACTGCGAGCTGATCTCGCACGTAGTCGTGCAGGGGCCGACGCGCATGGGCAGCCACAACCGCATCTTCCCCTTTGTGTCCCTCGGCCTCGACCCCCAGGACCTGAAGTTTGTGCCCGGCGAAAAGACGCGGCTGGAAATAGGCGAGCACAACACCATCCGCGAGTTCGTCACCATCAACCGCGGCACCAAGGGCGGAGGAGGCGTGACCCGCGTGGGCAGTCATATCCTGATCATGGCCTACGCCCACATCGCCCACGACTGCGTCGTCGGTGACCACGCCATGCTGGCCAACGCCGCCACCCTTGCCGGCCACGCCACGGTGGAGGAATTCGCCGTGGTGGGAGCATTTTCCGCGGTGCATCAGTTCACGCGCGTGGGCGCGCATGCCTACATCGGCGGCGGCACCATCATCACCCGTGACGTGATGCCCTTTTCCCGCACCTCGGCCACGCGCGAGGCCGGCGCCTACGGAGTGAATTCCGTCGGGCTGGAACGACGCGGGTTCTCCAAGGAACGCATTCGCAAACTGCAGCACGCCTTCCGCGTGCTCACTGCGTCCAAACTGAATACCACCCAGGCACTGGAGAAACTGAAGTCAGAGGGCAACTTGGGTGAAGATGTGGAGATGCTGGTGCGGTTTATCGAGAGCTCGCAGCGCGGGGTGATTCGCTAGCGGCGGCTGCGGCAAATGCTTTGCACTTCAAGAACAAAACCAAGATCCCTTAACTCGCCCTCCCTTTTCCCTTCGTCCGCCGACGGCGGACTCAGGGCCGGTCGGGCGGCTCGGGATGACAATTTCAAGATGACGGCTTACGCGGGCCTGAAGGCCCGCTCTCCCACCGCGGGTTGCCGCGCGGTTTCGTTTAGACTCTTGCGCATGCCCGCTCGTGAGCGCATCGGCCTGATCGCCGGCAGCGGCCGCTTCCCGCTGCTGGTGCTGGATGCGGCCCGCTCCCGCGGCGCCGAGGTAGTGGTGGCGGCCATCCACGAGGAAGCCTTTCCGGAAATCGAGTCGCGCGGAGCTGCCGCCGTCCACTGGATGTCGCTGGGCGAGCTGGGCAAGTTGATCGATACCTTCAAGCGCGAGGGCGTGTCGCAGGCCATCATGGCCGGACAGGTGCGGCACAAGCAGATCTTCTCCAGCATCCGGCCGGACTGGAGGATGGCCAAGCTGTTGCTCTCGCTGCGGGCGCGCAACACCGACGCACTGCTGGGCGCTGTGGCCCAGGCGCTGGCCGAGGAAGGGATCACGCTGGTGGACTCGACGTCGTATCTGGAGCCGCTGCTGGCGCGCCCCGGCGCGCTGACCAAGCGCGCTCCCAATGAGGAAGAAACGCGCAACATTGCTTACGGCCGCCAAGTGGCGCGCCACCTGGCGCAGTACGACATTGGGCAGACGGTGGTGATTGCCGAAGCTGCGTGCGTAGCCGTCGAGGCCATGGAAGGCACCGACGCCGCTATCCTGCGCGCGGGCGAGATCATGAAGACCCTGGAAGGACCAGCTTCCACGCTGAGCCGCGCGCTCACGGTGGTCAAAGTGGCGAAGCCGAATCAAGACATGCGCTTTGACGTGCCCGTGGTGGGTGTTTCGACGATTGAGACCATGCGCAGCGCCGGAGCAACGGCGCTGGCGATTGATGCCGGCAAGTGCCTGCTGCTCGATGGAGAAGCGCTGGCCCGCGCCGCCGATGACGCCGGCATCACCATTGTTGCTGACTCAACTTCCTAAGAGACCGCCCATGGGATCGGAAACCGCACGCATCGCCGACCAGCTTCGCCGCTCGTTCGAAGGCGGAGCCTGGCACGGACCGGCGTTGATGGAAGTTCTGGAGGGCGTGACGGCGCGGCAGGCTGCTGCCCGACCCATCGCTGGGGCGCACACAATCTGGGAACTGGTTCTGCACCTGGAAGCATGGACGGGACTGGAAATCGAGCGGCTCGCCGGAAAACCGCTGGAAGAGCCGGAAGCCGGAGACTGGCCTGCGCTCACCGACACCAGCGAAGCCGCGTGGCGCGAGGCATTGCGGCGGCTGGAGGCCGCTCACCGCAATCTGCTGGCCGCGGTGGAGCGCTTGCCCGAGTCGCGACTCGCGGAGATGGCTCCCGGCCGCGACCACACCATCTACTTCATGCTGCACGGCCAAGTGCAGCACACCGTTTATCACGCGGGGCAGATTGCAGTGCTGAAGAAGGCTAGCTGACCTTGGTTTTTCAACGCAGAAGCTCGGAGAGATCGCAGAGCCGCGCATTTCAAAGGCAAAACCAAGATCCCTCGCCTCGTCCTCCCTCCGCCCCGACTCGTCGGGGCTCGGTCGGGCTCGCTCGGGATGACAATTCTTAACAACCCACTCCTTCGGCACGGCTGAAGCCGTGCCCTGATACGAAAACAGCCGGATGAAACCCGAGTCGGCAGGCCACGAAGGAGAGGCCAGTTCTCCTCTTTGCACTCGGCGGTGAATGCTTTCTACGCCCGCGGGGCAGCTTTGGCTTTGGCTTTATCCAGCGCCAGGCGCGTGATGGCGATGATGTCGGAGACGTTGAAGGGCGCAGTCACGCCGACGGCGCCGTTCTCCTCGAGGAACTGCTGGGTATGGGACAGGCCGGAGTGGACCAGCATAACCGAGCGCTCGGCGCCGGGCTGGTGCTGCTTCACCCAGCGGTAGATTTCCATGCCCGTCCAGCCGCCGGGCAGTTGGTCGTTGAGCAAGAGCGCGTCGTAGGTGGTCTTTTCCAGGCGAACCATGGCGTCTTCGCCGCGCCGCAAGGCCAGAACTTCGGCGCCCGCTCCCACCAGCACGCGACGAGTGAACTCCAGCACCTGTTCATCGGGATGAACCACCAGGACGCGGCCCCAGAGCAGAGTTTCGGGGCGCGCGCGGGCGGGCAGCGGCGCGGCATGCGCTGCCTCTTCGGCTTCGGTCTTGGCGGTTTTTTCGGGCTCGGCCTGGGCGGCTGGCTCCGCCTTTTCCACTCTCTCAGCCCGCCCGGTCTTCACTGTCTTCTCTGGGGCGACATTCGCCGAGCCTTGCTCGGCTGGGCAGGCGGGGGCGCCTGCCCCTACATGGGCCTGCCCGGTCTTCACTGTCTTCTCGGAGGCGGCGTTAGCCGAGCTTTGCTCGGCTGGGCAAACGGGGACGCCTGCCCCTACATGGGCTTCAGCGCTTACTTCCACGGGCAGCGAACTGGGAGGCAGCTCGTAGGGCCGGCGTGCGCGAGGCAGCGGCTGGCTGCGCATCTTGCGGACGTAGACCGCGTGGGTGCGGTACGCCAGCGCGCCTCCCGCCAGCAGGATAAGCAGGGTGGCTGCTTGCATCAGCAGCGGCGCGGGCAGGGAGATTTGGGCTGCGGCGCGATCGGCAGCCGGTTTCGGCGGAGGCGCGCTCGCCGGCTTCTTCCGAACGCGGGTGCTGGCGCGGAGGCCTGAATTCGCGGGCGGCGCGGGCGTGGCGGAACTCGCGGAAGGTGACCCATCGGCTGCCGGGAACGGGATCTGATCCGGCAACACAGTCAGCGTTGGCTCAGGGACTGCGTTGTGCGCGGCCTTCATCCGCGCTTCTTTTTCCCGAGCTTCGTTTCTCCGAACTTCCTGGAGGACGGCTTCGGCATCGATGCCCAACTCTTCCAGCATGCGGCCGACTTCGCGGTCGCTGGGATTGCGCGGCCAGGCGTCCAGAAACAGGGCGGTGGCTTCGTCTTTTCGGCCCAGCCACAGCAGGGTATGCGCCTTGCCCACCAGCGCATCGTGCAGGGCGGGAGTTTCCTCGAGGATGCGGTTGTAAAGGAACAGCGACTTCTCGAATTCCCCGCGCCAGGACGCCACTTTGGCCACGCCCACACGGGCTTCGAGGTTCTGCGGTTCGAGCGCCAGCACGTGCTGATATTCGGCCAGCGCCGCAGAAAACTCGCGCAGGTAGCTGAGCGTGCGCGCGTATTCCAGGCGGGCAAGGACGCTACGGGAATCGCGCTCCAGATAGCGCACCAGCGCCGCGCGCGCCTCTTCGTACTTGCCAGCCGCGTTCCAGCCCTTGGCTTGGCGCACCATCTGGTCGGCGGCACGGAGATTGATCTCGGCGGCGGTGATAACCGGGAGGGTGAGGAGTGCGGTGAGCGCACACGTCCGCAAGAGGTTTGCGAACGTAAGCGACATCATGCGCTCGCGCAACGGGGGAGAGTCCTCAAGGGCATCTTATCTCCGCTGCTGAAGGGCGATTGGACCCGGAATCAAGAGGGTTAACAGGGTTATGGGTTGGCCTGAGGAGCCGTGGCTGGTCCTACTGCCCGGGGGCGCTGGTAGAGCCGCACGTAATCCACCCGCATCGTCTGAGGAAAGACGGTGGAGGCGTCCGGACTTCCCGGCCAGGCTCCGCCCACGGCGACATTCAACAACAGGAAAAAGGGGTGATCGAAAACCCACTTTCCGGCGGGGGGCACATCTTCAGGTGTGCGCGTCGAATAGAGCTGGCCGTCCAGGTAGAAGCGAATCACTCCTGGTTCCCACTCCACCGCGAAAACGTGGAAATCATCGGCCAGGCGCTTTCCTTCCGGAAGGGAGTAGGACGCCTCCAGGCTTTGCCCACCGAAAAATCCCGGGCCGTGGAGCGAGCCGTGCACCTTGGCCGGCTCTTTGCCGATGTTTTCCATGATGTCGATCTCCCCGCAGTGGGGCCAGCCCACTTGGGGAATATCCGTGCCCAGCATCCAGAAGGCGGGCCAAAGCCCTTGACCGTACGGAATCTTGATCCGGCCTTCGAAACGGCCGTAGGTTTGGGAAAACTTTCCCAGCGTCTTCAAGCGCGCGGAGGTGAATTCGCGGGCAATCCCATCCGGCCCGGAGTAGGTTTCCCGCATCGCCTGGATCACCAAATGGCCGTCGTCGAGATATGCGTTCTGCCGGCGGTCGGTGTAGGTCTGCAACTCCTGGTTTCCCCAACCGCCACCGCCGATGTCGTAGACCCACTTGGCGGAATCAGGGCCCGAGCCATTGGGGCCGCTGAATTCATCACTCCAGACCAGGGTCCAGGAGCCGCCCGGCACGGACGGCGCGGACGCTTCCGGCCGCGGGGCGCCAGCCAATGGTGCCAGCAACACAATCAGCGCCGCGCATGGGTAGAACGCAACCAATCGATAAGTCATGGAGCCGCTCCGATCGCTGGTAATTTACTACGTCCATCAACCGGTATCCGCCACGCCCCCTGCTAAAATTCTCTCCTCCTGACGGCTTCCAACAAAACCCGGGTTGCGGTTGTCGGCGTGGGCGCGTTTGGGCGCAATCATGCCCGCGTCTATCACGAACTGGCGCAGCAGGACGGCAACGTCGAACTGGTGGGCATCGTGGACGCCGACCCCGCCCGCGCCGCAGCAGTGGCCCGCGAATTCGGCGCGCAGGCCTTTGCTTCCTTGGGCGACCTGAAGGGCAAAGTGGACGCCGCTTCCGTCGCCGTGCCCACCGTGGAGCACCTGGCGGTAGCGCGCTCGCTGATGCAGGCGGGCGTGGACGTGCTCATCGAAAAGCCGCTGGCCACTACTCTGGACGAGGCCGACGAGCTGATCCGGCTGGCGAAGCAGACCGGGCGCGTCGGGCAGGTGGGTCATCTGGAACGCTTCAATCCGGCAGTGCGGGCGACGGCCGGCATCGTTACCCGTCCGATGTTCTTCGAGGTACACCGGCTGAGCGTGTTCGGGCCGCGGGCGCTGGACGTGGACGTGGTGCTCGACCTGATGATCCACGACCTGGACATCGTGCTCTCGTTCGTGCGCTCGCCGGTGAAGGAAGTACGCGCGGTGGGGCTGCCCATCCTGTCGGGCAAGGTGGACATTGCCAACGTGCGCATGGAATTCGACTCCGGCTGCGTGGCCAACTTCACCGCCAGCCGGGTCTCGACCGAGCGCGTCCGCAAGCTGCGCTTTTTTCAGCCGCAGCAGTACGTTTCCGTGGACTACACCCGCCAGGACGTTCTGGTGTTCACGGTGGAGGGCAAGGGCGGCGTGACGGCGGCAATGGCGGGAGGGGCGGGCTCGCATCCCAGTTCCGGCATCCAGATCATGAAGCCGGAGGTGACGCGGGAAGAGCCCCTGCACGCCGAGCTGCGGGCATTTCTACGGGCGGTCCGCGATCCAACAACATTCCCACCCGTGGTTTCGCTTGACGACGGCCGCCGCGCCCTGGCGGTGGCGCTCGACATTCTGGCCGCCATCCGCGAACACGGCCGCCGCATTAACCTTGACGCCTCTGGTCCCGCGTCCAAGCCTTCGTCCCTATAACAGTGAGACAATAGTTACGGGGCGCCGGAAGTCCGCATCTTAGATGGTTGCGGATCTTCAGATGGTTGAGGCTTTCGGGCAGCCCGCAGCGCGCATCTATCTCTATTCATGGCGCACACCGAAATCCCGCAGGCGGCGAGCGGCCCGGTCGCTGCTACGCCCGGGCACGGCGGCCTTTCCGGGCCGGCGCCGCGGCGCGCTCCGGTGTACGACGTCCCCACGCTGTTGCTGGACCTGGATGACGAGCGCACGCGCTCGCGCCGCCGCGAAGGCATGCTGGTTTCGATCATCGTGCACCTGGTGGCGATGATGGCCATCATCCTGCTGCCCAAGTACATTCCCGTGGGGCCGGTAGCTTCGCTCAACACGGAAGATCTGTTGCGGGGCCGCGACCTCACTTATCTGGCGCCTCCGCCGGATACGCAAACGCCTCCGGTGCAGACGCCGGACACCAAGATCATCTCCGACAAGGACCGCATCGCCACTTCGCGCGCGCCGGTACTGGACCGCAAGGCGCTGGAAGATTTGCGGGACAACCGGCAGCCCGGAGCCCCGGGGACGACAACTCCTGCACCGCCGGTCCCGGCAGCGCCTGCGGGTCTGGCCGGTTTGGCTTCGGCGCCGCCCGCGGGCCAGCCCGCCCAGCAATCGCCGCCGGGAAACCAGGTGGCGAGCCTGCAGCCGCCGCCGCTGACCACCAAGGGCGCTTTCGGAGGCGGCTTGTCGGCGGGCTCGGCCATCGAGCAGGCAGCACGCGCCGCGGCGCGCGGAGGCTCGGGTGGCCCCCGAGGCTCCGGAGGGGACTACGGGCTGGGCCCAGGGGCTACACAAGGCCGCGTGCGCAGCGAGTACGACGTGCTCAGTGACACCATGGGCGTGGACTTCGGGCCGTACCTGGCGCGCGTCCTGCAATCGGTGCGCACCAACTGGTACACCCTGATTCCGGAAGTGGCGCGGGCGCCGCTGATGAAGAGCGGCAAGGTCACGATTGAGTTCGCCATCCTCAAGGACGGCAGCGTGGCGGGCATGAAGGTGGCAACGCCTTCGGGCGATGTTTCGCTCGACCGCGCGGCCTGGGGCGGCATCACGGCATCCAATCCGTTTCCGCCACTGCCTCCGGAATTCCGCGGCGAATACCTGCGCCTGCGCTTCCACTTCTATTACAACCCGGGAAGAAACGAACTGCAGTAGTCTCTTCCGCGGACTCCGAGTCGTCCCGCGCCGCGAAGTCGAGGATTGGCTGGCGGCTGCAAAAGAGCAGCCACCAGCCGTTCAGGAGCTACTGACCGAGGTATAGTGCGGGCGCGCCATAGAACCGCGCGCGCTCATGGTACAGCGTGACGATGAACAGGACATCCGGAGGCGTAGCCTGGGGAAAAAACACCGTTATCAGTACCCCATCCACGCCGTTCACTACCCGGCGACCGCAGAAGACGGTGGTTCCCGCCTGAGCAAAATTGGACTCGGCGTTGGTCACCAGGCAATTGGTGCTTGCGCTTCCGGTAGGCACAAAGGCCCGGATCCAACTCAGCTCGTTGGGATCTACCTGGTCCTGCGTGAGCACAACCATCTGGCTGCCGATGGTGGCAGCGGGATGGCTGGGAATCACCTGGTAAGCATGAGCGATCCCTCCGTTGAGCACCGAGACGGCAACTGCCAACACCGCCAGGGCCGCGACCGCCAGGATCGAATTCCGTACTTGAGTGAGTTTCATGATCTCTCCTAGGTTTCACCGCCGGGCCATCGAGGGCCGGCGGAAATTTGGTTCCGGGACAGAGATAGAACGAATGCAGGCGGCGGTTCAATGCACCGGGAATCGGCAGTGGGTCAAGCGCTGGTCTCCGGCTAAGACACTGGTGGCGAAGGGACAGGGCGGGCCTCTCTCTAACCCAGTTAGGAGGCGCCACAGACCCGCGCGTCTGGCTGGGAAGAGAAGGGACCAAAAACCTACTTCTGTTGGCTAGGGACCAGCGTTTTCCAGTAGGCCATGCGCATGAGCGTGCGCTGCGAGAAAGGCAGGTAGAGCAGCGCGGCGGTGGCTGCCAGCGCCATCGGCAACCCGATCTTCGCGGCCACCAGCAGCGGGGCGAGCGCCCAGAGTTCGTCGAGAGCGACCACCAGAGGGAAGATGCGCAGGAAGTTGGGGCCCAGCCGGCGGTAGTCGAACAGGACCGCGGCCAGCAGGAAGAGCCGGGTGGCGACTCCCAGCAGCGCGGTCAGCACCAGCACGGTCATGAAGGCGCCGGTGAAGCGTCCGGAGAAGCGCCCTGCCAGGTTATAGACGGCGTCGAAGCGCGCCAAAGCGAGCAGGTAGAACACCAGGTACATCACCTGGATCAGGGCAAAGAGAGCGCGCAACAGGCGGCGATTAGCGCGGGGAAATTCGATGCCGTCAACCAGCACGAAGCTGTCATGCTGGGCGGGCGGCGTGATGGCAACTCCCGCTCCCACCGCAGGAACTTCCGTCCCGTCGGGAAACTGCACTACGGGTGTGGGCGCGCGGGGCGGAGCGTCGCCGGGCGCTTCGCTGGTTGAAACCTGCACCGAACCGATGAAGCGGTAGCCGCGCTTGGCCAGAGTCTCGATAAAGCGCGGGCTGGCGGCGGGGTCGTTGAGGGCGTCGCGCAGCTTGTTGACCGCGGTGTTGAGCCCGTGGTCGTAGTCCACGAAGGTGTCGGGCGGCCAAAGCTGCTTCACCATCTCCTCGCGCGTCACCAGCTCTCCCGGACGCTCCAGCAGCATGGCCAGTACCCGGAAGGACTGATCCTGCAGGCGGATCTTTACCCCGCTCTTGAACAGTTCGCCTGTGGTCAGACTGACCTGGAAGACCCCGAAGCGCAGGGTGCGCGAGGATTGCGGAGTAGGGCCGACAGCCATTGCAATTCCCCAGAGTCTAGCACCGCGGACCTATTGCGTCATGGCGGCGGCCCTGCATCGCGGCCCGGCCACACTACAATGACCGCATGCGCGCACTGCGCCAGGAAACTGCCGGGCTGATCGTGGTGGCGCTGGTAGTGCTGGTGTTTCTGCTGGCAAAGTACGGCAGCCTGCTTCCCTGGGGTGCGCGATGAACGAGCCCGCTGGGGCGGAAACCGCCGACAAGCTGCCGCTGCTGGTCGTGGTTCTGGGACCCACGGGCAGCGGGAAGACGGCGCTTGCGCTGGCGCTGGCTGGGCGCTTCGGCGGCGAGATCGTGAACTGCGACTCGGTGGCGCTCTACCGCGAGCTGGTCGCGGGCACCGCCAAGCCTTCAGCGGCGCAGCGCGCGCGGGCGCCGCATCATCTGCTCGACGTCGCCGAGCTGAGCGAATACGTCACCGCGGGCGATTACGCGCGGCGCGCGCGCGCGGTGCTGGCGGAAATCCGCGAGCGCGGGCGGATGCCCATCCTGGTGGGCGGAACCGGGCTCTATCTGCGGGCGCTGATCGAGGGGCTGTTTGTTGGTCCGCCGCGCTCGGAAGAATTGCGCGAGCGGTTGCGGGAGCGGGCGGCGGAGCGCGGTTCTTCGCACCTGCACCGCATGCTGAAGCGGCTGGATCCGGCGGCGGCGGCGAGCATCCATGCCCACGACGCGCCCAAGCTCATCCGCGCGGTCGAAGTATGCCTGACGTCGAAGGCGCGCATGTCGGAGCTATGGAAGAACGGGCGGGATCCGCTGGCGGGCTTTCGCATCCTGCGCATGGGGCTCGATCCGGAACGCAATACGCTGTACTCACGCATCAATGCGCGGGCGAAGAAGATGTTTGACGACGGCCTGGTGGAGGAAACGCGCAGGTTGCGCGATCAGTACGGAGATGCGGCGCGACCACTGGCTTCACTGGGGTACAAGCAGGCAATGCAACACCTGCGCGGGGAGATTGATCTGAAGCTGGCCGTGTGGGCGACGCAGCAGGCGCATCGCAACTACGCCAAGCGCCAGCTCACCTGGTTCCGCCGGGAGCCGGACGTGCAATGGCTGCGGGGGTTCGGGGATGAGCCTGGGGTCCAGGAACAGGCCGTGGCGGTGGTGGGAAACCTTCTTACCGCGGATTTACGCGGATGACGCGGATCAGGTGTCGGGTGTCAGGTCTGAGGTGTCAGGCGTTCGGCCTCTGAAGACCTCCTTGGCTCAGGCAGCCCCTTTCGCGCGCGCTCCCTTCTGAGCGCGGATCTCCAGAGGGCACAGAGGAACACAGAGCGGGCCATTTCAAAGCGAACCACAAAGGACACGAAGACAACACTAAGGCGCAGGTGGCGGGCTTGGAGGTCCGTGCTATTGTCGGGGCATGGTACGACGCCTGGTCGTGCTGTTGCTGGTGCTGCTGGTTCCCACCCTTTCCGCGCGCGACAAATACCAGCGGCCGGAAGCCGTGAAGCTGACCCGGGGCGGCGAAAAGTGGGCGGAGCGCACGCTCAAGAAGATGTCGCTGGAAGAGAAGGTGGGGCAGATGTTCATGCTCAAGGCCCCGGCCCAGTTCCTGAACCTGGAAAACCCGGTGTACCTGGCGCTGCGCGATGCCGTGGACCGCTACCACCTGGGCGGATTTCTGCTGACGGTGCGGGCGGAGAACGGCACCGTCTATCGCAACCAGCCTTACGAAGCCGCGGTGTTTACCAACCAGTTGCAGCGGGAGTCGGAGCTGCCCCTGATTTTCGCCGCCGACTTCGAGCGCGGGCTGGCTATGCGTTTTGACGGCACCACCGGCTTCCCGCACGCCATGGCCTTTGCCGCGGCGGGCAAGACGGAATACGTGGAGGCTTTTGCGCGGGTGGTGGCGCAGGAGTCGCGGGCCATCGGCGTGGCCTGGAATTTCTTCCCGGTGGCCGACGTGAACTCCAACCCGGTGAATCCGATTATCAACACGCGGGCCTACAGCGAAGATCCGCAGCAGGCGGGAGCTCTGGCCGCGGCCTACATCCGCACTGCGCGTCAGCACGGGCTGCTGACCACCGCCAAACACTTTCCCGGACACGGCGACACCTCGACGGACTCGCACGTGGAGGCAGCGAAGGTGGCGGGCGACCGCCAGCGTCTGGAGACGGTGGAGCTGCCGGCCTTCCGCCAGGCGGTGGAAGCGGGTGTGGACACGGTGATGGTGGGGCACGTAACGGTACCGGCGCTCGATCCCGATCCACGGGCCGTAGCTTCGACGTCGCGGGCGGTGATCACCGGCCTGCTCAAGCAGCAGATGAAGTTTGAAGGACTGGTGGTGCCCGACGCCATGGACATGGCGGCGCTCACGCGCCTTTACCCCGCGTCGAGCGGCCAGGCAGGCCGCGCGGCGGTGGATGTGGTGAAGGCGGGCAACGACATGGTGCTGCTGCCGGCGGACGTGGAGGCGTCGTACACGGCGCTGCTGGAGGCGGTGGGCAGCGGCGAGATCCCGCTGGAGCAGATCAACGCCAGCGTGCTCAAGATCCTGAAGCTGAAGGCGTCGGTGGGACTGGACAAGGCGCGCCTGGTGGACCTGCCGGCGCTTTCGCGGCTGATCGCGCGACCCGAGCACCTGGCGCTGGCGCAGCAGATCGCCGACGAAGCCGTCACTCTGGTGCGCGTGAACGGGCGGGTGCTGCCCCTGCCTCCGGCGGCAGCGGCAGCCCCGGCGGGCGCTGCCGAAACTCCCGCGGCGAATGGAACCGCGGCTTCCGGGTCTGCGTATGTCCAGCAGGAGGAGAAGACCAGGCTGGCAGTCGTGGTGTTTACCGACGACCTGCGGTCCGATTACGGCCGGGTGCTCGACCGCGAACTGCGGCGGCGCATTTCCGGAGTGGAAACGGTGTACGTGGATGCGTGGGCGGCGCACGCCATGAGCGAGCGCGTATACCAGGCAGTGGACCGGGCGCAGGCGGTGGTAGCGGCCGTGTACGTCACGCCCACCGCAGGCAAGCGGGTGCGGGGCACGAAAGCCAGGATGGCCGGGATCCCGGATGCGCAGGCCGCATTGCTGCACGGCATCCTGGAGCGGGCGCGAGCAAAAACCGTGGTGGTCGCGCTGGGGAGCCCGTATCTGGCGGGCGATTTTCCCGAGGTGGAGAACTACCTGTGCACCTTCTCGGGCATGCCGGTGTCTGAGGTGAGTGCGGTGAAGGCGCTGTTCGGAGAAATGCCCATTCGCGGGAAGATGCCGGTCACCGTGCCCCACGTCGCCGAGCGCGGTTCCGGGATCGAGGTCCCGGTGCGCACGGTACCAACGACGCGGGCATCGGGTCCGCTGCAGGTTGGGAGCCGGTAGCTCTCCTTGAAGATTGAAGTCCCTTATCCATTTCACCATCGAACAAGTTTGGGAGGCATTCGCAATGACCATCGAGAAAAGAAGAAGGATCGCCGCGCTGACCCTGTCACTCATGCTGGCAACGACGGCCTGCAGCGTGCAGGTAGACGAGAAGACCGAGGGCAAGGACAAGAAGGTGGAAATCACCACGCCGGTCGGTGAATTGAAGGTCCGGTCGAATGAAGATGTCGCCGTGAAAGACATTGGCCTGCCGGAGTATCCGGGAGCACGCCGTTCCCAGGACAAGGACGCAGTCGGCGCGCACATTTCTATCGGCACGGCGCGGTTTGGAATCAAGATGGTGGCCGCGGAGTTCGAGTCGGAGGACGAGCCGAAAAAGGTGCTCGACTTCTACCGTCCGCACCTGGAAAAGTACGGGAAAGTGACCGAATGCCACGGCAATGTCGACTTCCGCGATAAGAATGGCGTGAAGGAGATCCACTGCAAGCAGGGCTCGGACCACGACGGCCACACCGAGCTGATGGTAGGCACGGAAGAGCGTTTTCGCGTGGTCGGCGTAGAGCCGCGCGGCAAAGGCAGCAAGATCGGAATGGCCTTCATCACGCTGGGAGGCGGGCAGGAGAAGATGTAGGGAGTAAGCATCCAGACCAGCGCGGGCGAGGTGGCCCGCTTCCACACGGGCCATCACCATGCGGGCGAGGGCGCCCGCCTCTACACAAGCCTGGTTGCACGATAAGGCAGGGCTGCGATAACGTTGCCGCTTCGTGGAATCAGTCTGCCATCAATGCGGCGCCACGCTCCGAGAAGGCGCCGCCTTCTGCTTCCAGTGCAGCGCACCGCAGATCCGCGTAACTCCACCCGAAACGCCGGTGGGTGAGGCGTCTCCCGAGCCCTCCCCAGCGCCGCCATCTGCTGGTGCCGTTTCGGAACCCGCACCGCCCGCTACTTTTCCGCCGCCTGGATCCGCGGCGGCGTCCGCGAACGCCATTGCCTGGTCGCAGGCGCTGCCCGCACTGTTGCTGGCCGGGTTCTTCATGGCCATTGCCTCCCTGATTCCCTTTCTTGGAGCCCTGTGTTGCCTGTGGGCGCTGGCCGCCGGAGCCGGAGCCGTGGGCCTGTATCGCTGGCGCGTCCAGCAAAGCGTTACCACTGGCATGGGCGCACGACTGGGCGCCGCGGCCGGGCTCGCGGGATTCATGCTTTACACGCTGGGCTTCCTCGGCCGGCTGCTGATTCAGGGCCGGCAGTTTCGCGAGGCCGTGCGCCAAGCCGTCAGGGATGCCGCCGCCAGGAATCCCGACCCTAAAGCGGCGGAAATGCTCCAATGGTTTGGCAGCCCGGAAGGAATGGCGGCGCTGTTGACCCTGATTCTGGTGATATTTCTTTTCGCCTTCCTCACGTTTTCCACTATCGGCGGGGCCATTGGAGCGGCACTGTTCGGGGAAAGCGAATCGCGTCAGGGCGGAAACTGAGGTTTCAAGGTTTCCGCTTTTCCACTTCGGCGCGGACAGCGGCCAGGAATTCGCGCGCCGCCTTCAAGGCTTCCTCAGCGTCGGTACGGGAGATAAACCCGGTGGTGTCATAGAGAGCCAGGTTTCGCCGGCGGCGCATGCGGTCGAAGATGGCGATGAGCCCCGCATGCCGGCCAGCGAAATGCTTCTCCGCGAACTCGATGATGGCTCTGTGGTGCCCGGCCTGGCTGCGGACACGGACGCCGTGGCTCAGCATGAAACCCAGAGAAGCGCGCAGCATGGCCTCATAAGCCTGCTCGAGGCACGCCTCTTCTTCGATGAGCAGGATCTTCTCCGCAGCCGCCAGCTTGCGGTCGGCGCTGTCCAGAAAACGCTGGATCTGGTTCCAATCAGCCGGCTGCGGCTTGAGTCGGCTCAAAGCGCTGCTCCATAAGGGATATCCTCGGGTTTCCCCAGAGATGCTGAATAAACGGATCGTGGCTGGCTAGCCGGGCTTCGAACTCGGCCGGGGCCATGAGAGTGTAATTGATATCGCGTCCCAGGTAGCGCTCCAGCTTGCGCATGAGCTGGGCCAGTAGCTCCTGTTGAGGGTTTCCAATGACCAGCAAGTCGATGTCGCTATGCGCGTCTTGCTGATCGCGGGCAAATGAACCGTACAGCCAAGCCTGCTGCATGCCCGCCAACCCTTTCAGGGCGTCTGCGATCAAGGGAAGCGCGCCCACGGTTTTGCTGACGATGCCGCGGACTTCGGCGAAAAGCGGGTAGCCGCGGTTGATGCGGAAATACCTCTGGCGGCCGCTCCGTTCTGAATTGAAAAGACCTTGGCGTTCCAGGCGCTCCAGCTCACGGGAAAGATTGGCGGGGTCGAGGTCGAGCTTTTCTGCCAGCTCCCGCAAATAATGTCGGGCGGTGGGATTGGCGAAGTAGTAGGCCAGGAGCCGTCGGCGTGTCTTTGATCGCAGGTTGATCATATGGTTTAATCAAACAACATAGATAGTATTATATCACAACAATCGAAGGCAATGGGTGCTTCTTTTCAAGGCGCCTGGCTTGCAGGCACGCGGCTCCGGCGCGTATGATTCTCGCCCCGACAGCACCAGAAATGTTGCAGCACCCGACCGGAGGAAACCTGGGATGAGCCCCACCACTCGCAACCGAACGCCGGGCGCGCGCAACGCGGCGCAGCCGTCGTCGCAGCAACTGATGTCGGCGTCGGAGATTGAGCGCACGCTGGTGCGCCTGGCCCACGAAATCGCGGAGAAGAACAACGGCGTGGCCAATCTGGGGCTGGTGGGCATCAAGCGGCGAGGCGTGCCGCTGGCCCAGCGGCTGGCGAAATATCTGCAGCGCAGCCAGAAAGCGAAGGTCCCGGTGGGCAGCCTGGACATCTCCCTGTATCGCGATGACCTCTCGCTGATCGGCCCCAAACCCGTGGTGCAGAAAGCGGACGTGGGAATGGACGTGGAGGGCAAGGACATCATCCTGGTGGACGACGTGCTCTACACCGCGCGCACCACCCGGGCCGCCATGGACGCCCTGTTCGACCACGGGCGCCCACGGCGAGTGCAACTGTGCGTGCTGATCGATCGCGGACACCGCGAGCTGCCCATCGAGGCGGCGTTCGTGGGGCGCCGAGTGGAAACCACCAGCGCGCAGGTGGTCAAGGTAAGCCTGACAGAAATCGACGGCAGCGACAAAGTCATGGTGGTGGAGAACCCGGCGGCTTGAGCACGCGAGCCCACGCCGGCAACTCCTCATCCTCAGGGCGCAGCCGCGGGGCGCGTTCGCTGCTGGGGATCGAGTCGCTGGCGACGGAAGAAATCCTGGCCCTGCTCAAGCTGGCGCGGCGGATGAATCCCGCCAAGCCCCGGCCGCTGCTGCGCAAGCGGCGTGTAGCGCTGCTGTTCTACGAAGCTTCGACGCGCACGCGAGTTTCCTTCGAGGTCGCCGCCCAGGCCCTGGGCGCGACCACCACACTCATCCAGGCCAAGTCTTCGAGCATCGAAAAAGGCGAGTCGCTGATCGATACGGGTTACGCCCTGCAGGCCACCGGGGCGGATGCCATCGTCATGCGGCATCCGGCGTCGGGGGCGCCGCACCTGCTGGCCCGGCACCTCGAGATCCCGGTGATCAACGCCGGCGACGGCATGCACGAGCACCCTACCCAGGCGCTGCTCGATGCCTACACTTTGTTGCGCCACCGCAAGTCGCTCTCGGGACTGCGGGTGGCGATGGTGGGCGACATTTATCACAGCCGCGTGGCGCGGTCGAACATCCATCTGCTTTCGCGTTTCGGAGCGCAGATTACGCTGTGCGGGCCTCCGGAACTTGCGCCCGACGTGGTCGCCACGCTGGTCCCAGGACTGCGTCTGAGCCGCCACCTGGATGAGGCCCTGCGCGGCGCCGACGTCATCCTGATGCTGCGTGTGCAGAAGGAACGGCTGGCGGGGCTGAAAGTGCGCGCCGCCGACTACATCGCCGGATACCAGCTCACCGCCGAGCGCCTGAAGCTGGCACGGCGCGACGCCGTGGTGCTGCATCCCGGCCCCATGATCCGCGGTATGGAACTGACCAGTGAAGTGGCTGATGGGCCGCAGTCGCTGATCCGCGAACAGGCGCTGAATGGCGTGCCCGTGCGCATGGCCATCCTGGCAATGGTTCTAGGAGGTAGGAGGTAGGAAGCAGGACATAAGGAGAAGCTTGGTAAAGGGGAAAAAAACCGAATCGCTGCTGATCCGAGGCGGGCGAGTGGTGGACCCGGCAGCGCGCGTGGACGGAGAAATGGACGTGCTGCTGCGCGACGGGCGCGTTGCCGAAGTGGCCGCGCGCGGCAAGGTGCGCGGCAGCGCCGACGAGTTCCTGGACGCGCGTGGGCTGATCGTGGCGCCGGGTTTTGTGGATCTGCACGTCCACTTGCGCGAACCGGGGCAGTCGCAGAAGGAGACCATCGCCACGGGAACCGCGGCGGCCGCCGCCGGAGGATTCACCTCGGTGTGCGCCATGCCCAATACCTCTCCGGTCAACGATTCCGCCGAGATCACCGCCTGGATGCTGCACCCGGACCGGGGCGCGGTGGTGAATGTGTTTCCGGTAGCAGCGGCCAGTGTGGGTAGCAAGGGAGAACGGCTCACCGACTTCCGCAGCTTGCTGCGCGCAGGCGCCGTGGCCTTCACCGACGACGGCCGGCCCATCCTGGACGAGAACCTGATGCGCGAGGCATTGCGGGCCGCGGCGCAGCTCCAGGTTCCGCTGATCCAGCACGCCGAGGATACGCGGCAGACCGCGGGTTGCACCATGAACGAAGGTCCGACGGCGTTTCGCCTGGGATTGCGAGGTATGCCGGCGTCGGCCGAAGGCGACCTGGTGGAGCGCGATCTGCAACTCGCCAAACAGGCGGGCGCGCACTTGCACGTGGCCCACGTTTCGACGGCAGCGGCGCTGAAGGCGATCCGTCGCGGCAAGCGCAACCGCCAGCGCGTGACCTGCGAGGTCACGCCGCACCATTTCACCCTGCTCGACGAGAACGTGGGCGAGTACGACACGCGCTTCAAGATGAATCCGCCGCTGCGTTCGGCGTCCGACCGCGAAGCCATCCTGGTGGCGCTGGCCGACGGCTCCCTGGACGCCATCGCCACCGACCATGCGCCGCACGCCGCGCACGACAAGCAGATGGAGTTCGAGCGCGCCGCCTTCGGCGTCATTGGCCTGGAGACGGCGTTGGGGCTGGCCATCACTCGCCTGCTGCGCGAGAAGCGGATACCCATGGCCCGCATTGTGGAGCTGCTCTCCTCCGGCCCCGCCCGGGTGATGGGATTAAAGGGCCGGGGAACGCTGGCGCGCGGCTCGGTCGCCGATGTGACCATCTTCGATCCGGTGGCGCGCTGGATCTTCAGCGCCGAGCGCTCGCGCTCCAAGTCGCGCAACACGCCCTTTGACGGGTGGCAGCTCACGGGGAAAGTTGTGGCCACAATCGTGGGCGGACGAATCGTCTATCGGGCGGGCTAACGGGCGCCTCAGCCGCGCCGTGTGCCGTCCCTTCGGAACTCCACGGCCTCTTTCTCCGCCTACCCGGCACTGGCACTGACGTGCCGGGCTATCGAAATGCCGGTCCCGGCTTCGCGGGACTGTGGGTACGCTGAGGCTGTCCGTCTTACTCCATGTTGATCGTCTTACTCCACGTCCATTGCCTTACTCCTCGTCGATCGTCTTACTTTTACTGCACCGTCTTACTTTGCCAGCAGTCGTCTTACTGGTCTGACTGTTGCACTAGGCATTAACCGGCGTCGTATTTAGTCACGCGCAGTGGGAGGCTTGAGGACGCGACCACGAGGGCGCTGAGGGAGGACCCGAGCGCGATTCCCAGCACAAAGCGCAGTAGCGGCCAGTTGCCATGTAGTCCGGCGGACTCGGCGAAGTAGTCCAGCACACTCACGAGGGTAGTCGCAGCCAGGAACGCGAGAATCGTGCGGCGAGGCGCGTCCACCCATGCCGCTGCAGCTGCGCCCAGGTAGATTCCGAGGCAGCGAGTGCAAACCGCGGTCGGTGCGCCAACAAACCAAAGTGAGCGCGCTGGATCTTGATGGCACGCGACCGAGAAAAACTGAATGATGGCAAGGGCGGATAATGAGTAGCCCGTAGCAGCCAGCAGCGGGGCGTTGAGAGCGGCGGCGCCGAGCGCGGCGGGCACTGCCGCCACCAACCGAAGCTGCCGGTGCTCCCTCATGCAAGAATCCCCAGCTTCTTGCCCACGCGGGCCAGCGTCTGCAGCGCCTTCTCCAGATCCTCTCGCGTGTGAGTAGCGGTCACAATGGTGCGGATGCGGGCCTTGCCCTCGGGCACGGTGGGGAACGCGATGCCGGTGGCCATCACGCCTTCGTCGAACAGGGCGCGGGAGAAGTCCATGGCCAGGCGGCCTTCGCCCACGATCACCGGGGTGATGGGAGTCTCGCTGGCAGGAGTGTTCACGCCGCCGATGTTGAAGCCGAGCGCGCCCAGTTGCTGCTTGAAGAAGCGCGTGTTCTCCCAAAGCTTGGCAATGCGTTCGGGCTCCTGCACCAGCACGTCGAAAGCAGCGATGCAGGTGGCGGCGACCGAGGGTGGATGCGAGGTGGAAAACAGGAAGGGGCGGCCGCGATGATAAAGGAATTCGATGAGATCGCGGGTGCCGCACACGTAGCCGCCCAGCGCGCCAATGGCCTTGGACAGCGTGCCCACCTGGATGTCCACGCGGCCGTGCATGCCGAAGTGGTCAATGGTGCCGCGGCCATTGCGGCCGAGGACGCCGGAGGCGTGGGCGTCGTCCACCATCATGATGGCGCCGTGCTTCTCCGCCAGCTCACAAAGCGCGGGCAGCGGCGCGATGTCACCGTCCATGGAAAAGACGCCGTCGGTAATCAGAAGTTTGCGGCCGGGCTGCGAGGCAACGCTCTGCAGCTGCTCTTCGGCGTGGGCCACGTCTTTGTGGCGGAAGACCTTGATGGTGGCGCGCGAGAGCCGGGCGCCGTCAATGATGGAAGCGTGGTTGAGTTCGTCGGAGATGATGAAGTCGTCCTTGCCGAGAATCGCCGAGACCGTGCCCGCGTTGGCCGCGAAGCCGGACTGAAACACCACCGACGCCTCCACGTTCTTGAAGCGCGCGATCTTCTCTTCCAGCTCCATGTGGATGCTCATGGTGCCGGCGATGGTGCGCACCGCGCCCGAGCCCACGCCGTAGCGGCGCGTCGCTTCGAGCGCCGCCTCGCGCAGCTTGGGGTGCGTGGTCAGTCCCAGATAGTTGTTTGAGGCCAGGTTGATGACCTTGCGCCCGTCGAAGGTGCACACCGGCGCCTGTTCGTCTTCCAGTACCCGCAGGCGGAAGTAGGTACCTTTCTGCTTCAGGTCGGCGAGCTGGTCTGTCAGGTAGGAGAGTGGATTGGTGCGGGCGACGGTGGCCATGGATGCAAGTCCTATACGAAGTGCAAGCGGATGACGGAAGGAGCCTGGCTAGCATCGAAAAAATGGCAACGAACGGCCTCCAGGGCGTTTTTCCGCAACTGCTCGACGGTCTCCGCCTCGGTAAAGATGCGAGTATCCAAGGGCACGAGCTTCGTAACCGCCCTCGGGGCTATCAAAGACCTCGAAAATGACCTCGCTGCTGGGCATGGAAGAATTCTAAAGGATTCTGCGGCAGGCGCGGTGCGCAGCTGAGTCTATTTCACCCCGTTGGGATACAGCAAGATCTTCGAAGCTTCGCCCGTAGTCAGGCGTTCCATGCCGCGCGAAAAGTCGCGCATGGGCATGCGGTCGGTGATGACGGGGGTAAGGTCGAGCTTGCCGCTCTTGAGCAGAGCCTGCATCTGGTACCAGGTTTGGTACATGCGGCGTCCGTTGATGCCCTGGACGGTGATGCCCTTGAAGATGATGTCTTCGGAGAAATTCAGAGACACGGGTTTGGAAGTGAGGCCCAGGAGCGAAATGCGGCCGCCGCGGCGCACGATGTCGAAGGCTGTTCGGATGGCGTCGGGATGGCCGGCCATTTCCAGGACCACGTCGGCGCCCACACCGCCGGTCATGTCGAGCACGGCGGACTTGACGTCCTGGGTAGAGGGATCGAAGACGTGGTCAGCCTTCATCTGGTACGCGATCTTGCGGCGGTGCTGGTTGACCTCGATGGCAAACACCGTGCTCGCGCCCAGCGCACGCGCCACCGCGATGGCGAACAGTCCGATGGGCCCGCAGCCGGTGATGGCCACGGTGCGCGCCGCGATCTCGCCCGCGAGCACGGCGTGCACGGCGTTGCCCAGGGGATCGAGCACGGAGGCGTAATCAGGCGGGATGGAAGGGTCGATCTTCCAGATGTTGGATTCGGGGATGCGCACGTACTCGGCGAAGGCGCCATCGGAATCCACGCCGATGATGGAGACGTTCTGGCAGATGTGGGCGTCGCCGGTGCGGCACTGGAAACACTTGCCGCAAGCCACGTGCATTTCCGCGGAAACGAAGTCGCCGGGCTTGACCGTCGAAACCTCGCGGCCCACCGCGGCCACTTCGCCGCAGAACTCGTGTCCGGGAATCAACGGAGGATGAACGCGGCGCTGCGCCCAGGAGTCCCAGTTGTAGATGTGCAGGTCGGTGCCGCATACGGAAGCCACACGCACGCGCACCAGAACGTCCGTGGGGCCGAACTGGGGAACGGCTACGTCGCGGATTTCCGCGCCGGCTTTGGGCTCGGCCTTTACGACCGCCAGCATGGTTTTGGGCATTCGGTGGGCCTGGACGCCGCCAAACCCGGTGATTCTAGCATGGCTTTTTCGCTTACTCCCTGCCCCAGCCTCCTCCGCCGGGGGATTCGATGCGAATGCGCTCTCCCTTGCGCAAGCGTACGCTGGCCTTTCCGGCAATCGGCTGGCGGGAGCCGTCGCGACGGATGACTTCGGCGCGGCCGGGTGCTCCTGCTTTTCCGCCGCGCAAGCCGTAAGGACCGCGCGAGCGGCGGTCGGCGAGCAACGTCACCTCGGAGTCGGTGAGGACTTCCACTTCGCGCACGATGCCCTCGCCACCGCAGTGGCGGCCAGAGCCACCCGAGCCGCGGCGCAGCGAATAGCGCGTGACGCGAAATGGGTAGGCGTACTCCAGCGCCTCGGCAGGCGTGTTGAGCGAGTTGGTCATGTGGGTGTGGATGCCGGAAACTCCATCTTTCGATGGGCGCGCGCCCAGGCCTCCAGCGATGGTTTCGTAGTAGGCAAAAGGCGCGCCGGTGCGCGGGTCGGTGCCGCCGATGGTGAGATTGTTCATGGTACCCGACGATCCCGCCAGGATGCGCTGCGGCATGGCCTGAGCCAGCGCACGCAGCAGCACGTCCACGATGCGCTGCGAGGTTTCGACGTTGCCGCCGGCGACCGCGGCGGGCGGGCGCGCGTTGACCACCGTGCCCAGCGGCGCGATCACACGCACGGCGCGCATCAAGCCGGCGGTGGCCGGAACGTCTTCCGCCAGCAGGCAGCGGAAAACGTAGAAGCACGCGGAGTAGGTGATGGCTTCCACGGCGTTGACGCTGCCCTCGACCTGCGGGCCCGAGCCGGTGAAGTCCACCGTGACCAGGGGTGTGCTGGGTCGCGCGGCCGAGGACGGCCGCGCCACACCGGCCGGGCTACGTCGCGCCGCGTGAAACGTCACGCTGGCGGCGATGCGGATCGGCTTGCTGGTGATGCCGTCGTCGTCGAGAAAATCCTGGGCACGGAACTTGCCTCGCGGCGCCTGGGCGAGGACGCCGCGCATCATTTCTTCGGAATAGTCGAGCAGGGTGCGCATGGCGCGGCGAACGCGCGGCAGTCCGTAGCGACGGCACACTTCGCGCAAACGTCTAGCGCCGGTGTGACAAGCGGCGATTTGCGCGCCCAGGTCGCCTTCGCGCTCGCGGGGCGTGCGCACGTTGCTGAGAAGGAGTGCGAGCAGGTCGCGGTCGGTGGTTCCCCGGCGCACCAGCTTGACCGGCGGGATGCGCACGCCTTCCTGGTAGATCTCGCGGCACAGGCCCATGGAGCCGGCGTAGGCGCCCCCTACGTCGGCGTGATGAGCGCGGCTGGCAACGTAGAAGTCGGGAGCGCGGAACTTTAGGGCGCGGCCGAGGGCGGCCGCGCTACGCGGCGCCACATACACGGGTGCGACCAAGGTAATGTCGGGCAGATGGGTTCCGCCGCAGAAAGGATCGTTGAGCATGGCCACGTCGCCGGGCTGGAGCGGGAAGGCGTCCATGGCAGCGCGCACCGACATAGGCATGGAGCCGAGGTGCACGGGCATGTGGTCGCCCATGGCCACCACTTCTCCGGCGGCGTCGAAGACGGCGCAGGAGTAATCGCGGCGTTCCTTAATGTTGGGCGAGAAAGCAGTGCGGCGCAATGCGGCGCCCATCTCCTCGGCAATGGAGTGGAAGATGTTCTTGAAGACTTCGAGCTCAATGGGATCGCGGCGCATGGCAGCGTTTCTGGTTTTCGGTTTTCGGTTTCTCGAGAGCGCGTGGACGACAAGAGTGTATGTCATCGGAGGTGAGCACGGGCGTAGTGCGGCGGGCGAGGTCGCCCGCTTCCACCAAACTCCTCCGGCTCGCGCTACGGAGTCGTTAACAGTCAAAGAAAGTTTTGATTGACAGTGATGTGAAATGGCCGCACTATCAGCCAAAGTTTCCGTGCGCGTCGAATGGGCGCGACGGGACAGGGTAGGGTGTCCAATTCAAGGGAGAATGGACGGAGGAATCACCATGATGAAGAAGAAAAAGGCCAAGAAGAAAAAGAAGTAGCTGCCGACGAGGCACAGCCTCGCGCAGTAGCTTCGGGCCTCCGTCGAAAGCGGCGGCCCTTTTCATTTGACGCTGTGTGCGGCCGAGCCGTACCATCCGGGCAGCAAACCTTTCCCGATGAAGCGCAGCGCCAAGGCCGGCCGCAACCGCAACGCCGAAGTGGTGGTCCCGGACAAACTCTATTTCCGCATTGGAGAAGTGGCGCGTCTCTGCCGCCTGCCCACGTACGTGCTGCGGTTCTGGGAAAAAGAGTTCGCGCCGCTGCGCCCCAACAAGAGCAGTTCCGGCCAGCGCATGTACCGCCGCCGCGAAGTGGAAACGGCGCTGCGCATCAAGCACCTGCTCTATGAAAACGGCTTCACCATCGCCGGCGCCCGCCTGCAACTGCGCGCCGAAAGCAAGGCCGGCCGGCAGAACCCGCTGCCTTTCGTGGCGCCGGCGTCGCGCAAGGATCTGCATGCGGTGCGGCAAGGGTTGAAGGAAATCCTGGGAATCGTGTCGGCGAGAAGGTAGTAGTGGTCAGTGGCCAGTTAGCGTTGCACCATCTCTGCATCGCCCTTCTTCGAAATTGAATCTGCTCCCGGCATCTGCGTGCTTCCGGTAATCAGGCGCGTGCCGCGCTGAAACGTCAGATACGCCCACGCCCACTGGATGATGACCAGCAGGCGGTTGCGGAAGCCAATCAGGAAAAACACGTGGATGAAGAGCCAGGCCAGCCAGGCGACCAGCCCGGAGAGGCGGATGCCCCCGGGCAGATCGGCGATAGCGGCGGCGCGACCGATGGTCGCCAGGTTCCCCTTGTCCCAATAGATGAACTGGCTGCGCGGTTTCTGGCGGAGGTCGCAGAGGATGTTGGCCGCGGCCTTCTGCCCTTGCTGGATGGCGGCCGGAGCCACGCCGGGCACTGGTTTTCCCTTCTCGTCGAGGATGGCCGCCAGGTCTCCGATGACGAGCACTTCCGGATGGCCGGCGATGGAGAGATCGGGCTCCACCAGGACGCGTCCGGCGCGATCGGTCTTGGCGCCCAGTATTTTTCCCAGCGGCGACGCGGAAACACCCGCAGCCCACAGCGTCACCGCCGAAGGCAGACGCTCGCTGCCCATCATCACCGCGCCGGCTTCGATGCCGGTGACCAGGGTGGAAGTGCGTACTTCGACTCCCAGGCGGCGCAGTTGCGCTTCCGCCTTGCGCGAAAGGTTCTCCGGGTAAGCGGGAAGGATGCGCGGTCCGCCTTCCAGCAGGACGATGCGCGACATGCCGGGATCAATGTGGCGGAAGTCGCGGATCAGGGCCTGGTGCGCGATCTCGGCGAGCGCACCCGCCAGCTCGACGCCCGTGGGACCAGCGCCCACGATCACAAAGTTCAGCGGGCCTCCGGATTCGCCGGAGGCGGCGCGGCGCTCGGCCAATTCGTAAGCCAGCAGGACGCGGCGGCGGATTTCGAGCGCGTCCTCCAGCGTCTTGAGTCCGGGAGCGAAGGGCGCCCATTCGTCGTGTCCGAAGTAGGCGTGGGTAGCGCCGGCGGCCACGATCAGGTAGTCGTACTCCAGTTCCAGCTCGCGCAGCTTCACGCGGCGGGCGGCGAGATCGAATCCCACAGCCTCATCGAGCAGCACGTTGATGTTCTTGCGGCTGCGCAGGATGCCGCGGATGGGCGAAGCGATGTCTGCGGGGGAGAGCGCCGCCGTGGCCACCTGGTAAAGCAGCGGCTGAAAGGTGTGGTGGTTCTTGCGGTCCACCACGGTAATGCGCACGGGATGCCGCGCCAGCGACTGCGCGGCGTAGAGTCCGGCAAAGCCGCCTCCGATGATCACGACATGGGGGCGCGCGCTATCAGACACGGGATTATTCTACGGGGTGGGCTGACGATTCGTGCAGGTTCCCCGGTCTGGGGGCCAATTCCCAGGACTCGCTGGCTCCAGCGGCGCGGTTGAAGCCACGCCCTGATGCGGAAAGTGGCCGAGGAACGCGGGCGACATCGCTCGCTTCCACGCGGAGGTCGACGCTATGGTCCCGTTTTGACGTATGATTTCTCCTCAAAGAATGGGATTCGCCACGAGGCAAATGGATTCATGAGAAAAGCATTCGCGCTTTTCGCAGTGTTCGCACTGTTTGGCGCTTCTGTATCGCGGGCGCAGCACTCGCACCATGCCCTGCCCGCGCACAAGGTGGCGCGCGACGCTAAGCTCGCTGTGAGCGACGACCCGGCCGCAAAGCAGCTGACTGTGCGTTTGGGACCGCTGAGGTTGCCGGCGAACTCCGGGCACTTCGCGGTGGCGCAGCCGGCGGAGTTTTTTCTCGAAATTCCCTTCGACGGCTGGATTACGGCCTATCATCCGCGGCTGGTGGACGCGCAGGGCGCGCTGTTGCCCGGCCGCATGCTCCACCACGTGGCCTTCTGGAATACCGGGCGCTCGGATTTTCTGTGTCCCAACAAGCAGGAGCACGTCTTCGGCGCGGGCGGCGAGATGAACGATTGGCCGGCGCTGCCCGGCATCGGCTACTCCGTATCCCAGGAAGAAAAGATCCGCATCAGCACCATGTTCCACAATCCCACGGAGACCTCCTACCCGGAAGCGTATCTGGTGGTGGAGATGGAATATCAGCTGCACGGCCAGGGGAGCGAGCTGAAGAGCGTGTATCCGGTGTGGTTCGACGTGAAGGAGTGCGGCAGCTCCAGCTACGACCTGCCCGCGGGCGCGAGCGCGAAGAGCGGGCGCTTCCGGTTGGGATACTCGGGCGTTTTGCTGGGCGTGGGCGGACACCTGCACGACTTCGGGCAGGCGGTGCGCCTGGAGGATCTGAGCCGCAAACAGGAGGTGGCCGATCTGAAGGCGGAGTCGGATTCCGAGGGACGCATCCGCTCCATGCCCATCGCCAACTTCGCCGCGCGCGGCGGATACCGGATGAATCGCGGCGACACGTTCGAGGTCACGGCCCGCTATCAGAACCCCGGCGTCGAACAGCCGGAGGGCGCCATGGGCATCGCGGTGGGGTACTTCCTGCCGGATGACGACAGCGAGATGGCCGAACTGCGCCGCTCCCCCGAGCCGGAAGCGGCAGTCCAGAAAAAGGCAGTAAAGAAAAAGAAGAAGGAACTGGCTGCGGAGCCGGAGAAGACGCAGCCGCGCTCGCTGGAAATCACGGAGGACATCCATGCTCCGGTGCCGCTCGACCAGCCCCGTCCGGAGTACTCGGAGGAAGCTCGCGAGCAGAAGCACGAGGGAGTGGTGCTGCTGCGCGTGGAAGTGGGGCCGGATGGCCGGGTGTCAAACGTGAGCGTGCGCCGGCCTTTGGGGCTGGGCCTCGACGAAAAGGCGCAGGAGGCCGTGCGCCAATGGGTCTACAAGCCAGCTCTCCGCGACGGGCGGCCGGTGGCCGTACAGTTTGATCTTTCCATCAACTTCCGGCTGGAACCCAGCGAGCCCTGAGGGCGATGGACGAAAAGCTGTGGGTACTGCGCATCATCCACGCTGCTTTGCTGTTCTCCTGCCTGCTGTACGTGCCCATCGGCGAAGTGGTCGCGTCCAAGGAACCACGGGACGTCCGGTTTCTCTTCATCGGGCTGGCAATAGGTGGCCTGAGCACCTTGACGCTAGCGATGCGCCTGCGCCCGCGTCTGGTGGGCTCGGCGGAAGAAACGCTGCGTCACAATCCGGACGACGCTGCAGCCCTGGCACGCTGGCAGACCGCGCAAATCGTCCTGTACGGCATGTGTGAGGCGGTGGCGCTTTACGGGCTGGTGCTGCGCATGCTAGGCACGCCGCTCATCCAAGTGCTGCCCTTCTACGGTGGCGCCGTGCTGCTGATGCTGATGTGGATGCCGAGAAGGCCGGAGTAGAAGCTTTCAACGCCGAGCACGCGGAGATCGCAGGGAATGAACCAGCAATCCAAGTACGAGGACCCTCGCCCGACACGGGAACTCATCCGGGTTGCGCTCACCGAACAGGATGAACACGCCGCATGGGAGCCGGTCACGATCCTCCACTTCCGTGGCACCCGAGAGGTTCTTGAAGAAGCTCAGAAGCTGTGCTCAAGCCAAGATTCGCGCGAACGCTGTCTGGGCGCGAACATTCTGGGGCAGCTCGGAGTCCCCGAGAGGGCGTTCCCAGAAGAGTGCTTCCATGTGCTAGAGGAAATGCTTGGCCGGGAGTCCGACCCGGGAGTGCTGTCGTCGATCGGTGTGGCATTTTGTCATTTGCGAGATCCTCGCGCCATTGACCACCTGATTCCGTTCAAGAGCCACCCTCAGGCGGAAGTCCGGCTGGGAGTGGTTCATGGCCTTTCGTGCCATGAACACGACTCAGCCATCAGCGCCCTCATTGAACTCTCCACAGACGACGATACCGAGGTGCGGGACTGGGCTACGTTTGCTCTCGGCAGTCAAACCGACGCCGACAGGCCAGACCTCCGCGACGCCCTACTTGCCCGAACAACCGACGTTGACTTCGAGACACGAGGCGAAGCACTTGTTGGTCTCGCAGAACGTAAGGATCCAAGAGTAATCGAGCCTGTAATGAAGGAATTGACGTCGAGCCGCGTGGGATATCTGGCACTCGAAGCAGCTGCAGCCATAGGGGATCCGGTACTGCTTCCAGCGCTGCTGGATCTGAAGGCGAGGTGGGGTACAAAGGAAGACCCGGATGCGGAACGGCTGCATGAGGAGTTGGAAAAGGCGATTCTGCGGTGCAAGCGGGAGTAATTTGGTCGGGACGGGCAGATTTGAACTGCCGACCCCTCGCACCCCAAGCGAGTGCTCGACCAGGCTTAGCGACGTCCCGACGCGAGTACACCGCTGAGTGCGGTGTGGGGTATCTGAGTATTTTACAGGGCAACCGGGGATTGGACTAGCTCGGGAAGAAGGGCGTCGTCCCTACGGGACTTTTCCGCTGCTCTGGATCGATACCCAGCGCTGAAGCGCTGGGCTACTCTCCGTCGCGCCTACGGCGCTTCGCTATAATCGCATTTCCTCGTGAAACAGAATCTTGTGGTTCTCCACGTCGCTCACTCATGATTGCCTACGCGCTGCTCGCCCTGGCTCTGATTGGCACACTCGCGTCCACGGTTTTTCTGGCGCTGGTGCTGCTGGCCGCGCGAAGGTTCAGGAAGATGAGGGCAGAAGTAGGCGAAAAAGCGCCGCCGGGGACGGCCGCGCCACACGAACGGCCGCTTCCACACGATTCTGCGCCGCCCGCGGTGACGCTGCTCAAGCCTGTTCACGGGATGGAACTGCGCCTGGAGGAAAGCCTGGAGAGTTTCTTCCAGGCGGACTATCCCCAGTTCGAGATCATCTTCGGAGCACGGCAGCCGGAAGATGCCGCGCTGCAGGTGGTCGAGAAGCTGCGGCAGCGGTATCCGCAAGTGAAGGTGAAGGTTGTTCACTCGGGCGAGCCACCCTGTCCCAACGCCAAGGTCTACTCCCTGGAGAAGATGGTGGCGGCGGCGGCGCACGACTACTTCATCATCAGCGACAGCGACGTCCGCATAGAGCCGGGCTACATCCGCGAGGTGGTGCGCCCGCTGCTCGATCCGCAGAACGGCATGGTGACCTGCGTGTATCGCGGAGTTTCGACCGGCGGAGTTTGGCCGCTGCTGGAAGCGCTGGGAATGTCGGTGGAGTTTGCTTCCGGCGTGGTCACGGCCGACATGCTGGAGGGCATGCGCTTCGCGCTGGGGCCCACCATGGCCATCCGCCGCGACGTGCTGGAGCGCGTGGGCGGGATGGCGGCGCTGCGCGACTATTGCGCCGACGACTACGTCCTGGGCAGCCTGACGCACCGCGCCGGCTACCGCGTGGTGCTCTCCCACCACGTGATTGATCACATCGTGCTGGGCCGTTCCGCGAGCGAGTCGCTGAGTCACCAGGTGCGCTGGATGAAGAGCACCCGCTACTCGCGTCCCAAAGGACACTTCGGCACCGGGCTCACCTTCGCCACGCCCTACGGGCTCCTGGGGCTCGCGGCGGGAGTCATGCTCGGCAATTCCGTGTTGGGAGTGGGGTTGCTGGCATGGGCGCTGGTGAATCGCTGGATCCAGGCGCTGGCCGTGGGTTGGGGCGTGGTGCGCGATCCAGCGGTGCTGCGCTGGTTCTGGCTATATCCCGCGCGCGACCTGCTGGGATTCCTGGTGTGGTGCGCCAGCTTTGCCGGGAGCGAGATCCTGTGGCGCGGAGAGCGGTACTGCCTGGTAGCGGACGGGAAGATGGTGAAGAGCAGCGTGTTAGACTGAATTTCACGCCACTCAACCCAGAGGAGACTGTTCCGTGTGCGGTATTGCTGGCTTCACTCACACCGGCCGGGCCGGCAGCCGCGAACTGATTGAGCGGGCAATGCGGTCGCTGGTGCACCGCGGACCCGATCAGCAGGGCTGCTGGGAATCGGAAAATGTTTCCCTCGGCGCCGCCCGTCTGCGCATCATTGACCTGGAACACGGCGACCAGCCGATGTTCCTTCCCGCCTCCGAATCCGGCACGGTGATCGTCTTCAACGGAGAAATCTACAACCAGGGCGAACTGCGCCGCGAGCTCGAGGGCCTCGGTCACATCTTCCGCTCCCATTGCGACACGGAAGTGGTGCTGCGCGCCTTTCAGCAGTGGGACCTGGAATCCTTCTCCCGCCTGCGCGGAATGTTCGCCGTGGCTCTGTGGCGGGAGTCGGACCGGCGATTGGTTCTGGCGCGCGACCGCCTGGGCATCAAACCGCTGTACCTCCATGCTCACGGCGAGGAACTCTACTTCGCCTCGGAGCTCAAAGCGCTGTTCGCGCATCCGCAGGTGGAGCGAGCGCTGGACCTGGAAGGGTTGGGCCATTATCTCTGCCTCAATTACGTTCCCGGCCCGTACACGCTGATTGCCGGGATCCGCAAGTTGCCTCCGGGACACTGGCTGGAATGGCAGCCGGGGCGGATGCGGACGGGCGCGTATTGGCGCCTGCCGACGATGGCGCCGCGGCCGCGCACATTGGATTCCGCCAAGGAAGAACTGGATGCGTTGTTGAAAGACGCGGTTCGCGAGCACCTTTTGTCCGACGTGCCGCTGGGAGTATGGGCCAGCGGCGGGCTGGACTCGTCCACCATCTTGCACTACGCCGCCCAAGCCAGCCCGGCACAACTGAAAACGTTTTCGGTTTCGTTTCAGGGGCGCAGCTTCGACGAGAGCCGCTACTTCCGCCAGGTCGCCGAAACCTTTGGCACCGACCACCACGAGTTCGACCTGAACCCGCAAGTGGACCTGGCGGCGGCGGTGGAGGAACTCTCCTACTATTCCGACGAGCCCAGCGCCGATGCCGGGGCGCTGCCGGTGTGGTTCCTCTCGCGGTTGAGCCGGAAGCACGTGACCGTAGCCTTGAGCGGAGAAGGCGCGGACGAGCTGTTCGGCGGATACAACACCTACCTGGCCGACGGCTACGTCCGCCGGCTGAGGATGACACCCGCCCCGCTACGTCGGGCCGCGCTGGCCGTGCTCCGTTACTGGCCGTCCTCGGACGACAAAATCAGCCTAGGCTACAAGCTGAAGCGCTTTCTGCAGGGTTCGCTGCTGTCGCCCGATGAAGCCCACGTCTTCTGGAACGGCACCTTCTCCGAGCAGGAGCGCGGCGAGATTTTTTCCACCCCGCGGCCGGTTCGCATTTCCGAACTGTTTTCCCAACTGCCGGAAGCAGATGGCGATTTTCTTAAGCGATACCTGGCCTTCGACCAGCTTTATTACCTGCCGGACGACATCCTGTACAAATGCGACCGCATGAGCATGGCACATTCGCTGGAAGTGCGGCCTCCGTTCCTGGATCACCGCATCGTGGAGTTTGCGGCATCGCTTCCCTCGAACTTCAAGGTGCGGGGCTCGCAGCTAAAATTTGTGCTGCGTGAGTTGATGAGCGACAAGCTGCCCCCGGCGATCCTGCAGCGCAGCAAGGAGGGATTCGACATCCCGGCGCACGACTGGATGCGCGGAGTGTTGCGGCCCCTGCTGCAGGAAACCGTGACCCGGGAAGCGGTGGAAAGCACCGGAGTGCTGCGCTGGCCGGCGATCGAGGCGCTGCTATCTGCGCACCTCAAGAGGTGCGCCGACGTGGGGTATCACCTTTGGGGTCTGTTGACTTTGTTCCTGTGGATGAAACGATGGAAAGTTCAGGCCTCACCCGCGGCGGCGGAGAGCCGGGAGACTGGCGCGCGCGCGATCCGCGCGATCTGATCGTCCTGCTGTTTGGCGCCCTGGTGTTTCTGGGCACCCTCTTCAGCCCGCCTTCCTTGATGGACGACGTGGATGCCGTGCAGGCGCAGATTGCCCGCAACATGCTGGAGTCCGGCGACTGGGTCTCCGCCCATCTGAACGGCGTTGCCTATCTGGAAAAAGCTCCACTGCCCTACTGGCTGATGGCGGGGTGGTTTGGAGTGTTGGGAGTGCGCGACTGGGTGGCGCGCCTGGCCCTGGCACTGGGCGTGGTGCTGCTGTGCTGGGTGGCGGCGCGGTTTGCGCGCTGGGCCTTCGGCCCTCCAGCAGGGCTTTATGCGGGACTGGTGCTCTCCACCTGCGTGGGATTGTTCCTGTTCACCCGCATCCTGATTCCCGACGCGCTGCTCACGCTGAGCATCACTCTGGGCCTGTGGTCATTCCTGCGCGCCCTGGAAGAAGATGAACCGCATCCTCGCCGCTGGGCGCTGGGGCTGGCCCTGAGCCTGGCCGCCGGAATTCTGCTGAAAGGATTGATCGCGGCGGTCTTTCTGCTGGGGCCAGCCGGCATCTACCTGCTGGGCACTCGCCAGCTTTTCGCGCGGCGCACCTGGCAACGGCTGCGTCCCTTCACGGGCGGCCTGGTGATACTGGGCATTGCCGGACCGTGGCATCTGCTGGCCACCCTGAATAATCCTCCCTACCTGGACTTTACGATGCGCAGCGTTCCCGGCGAGTACCGGGGCTTTTTCTGGTTCTATTTTCTCAACGAGCACGTGCTGCGCTTCCTGAATCTGCGCTACCCGCGCGACTACAACACCGTTCCGCGACTCTATTTCTGGCTGCTGCAGGGGCTCTGGCTGTTTCCCTGGACGGTTTTCCTGCCCGCCACGGCGGGCCTGGGATACCGGCCGGTGGACCGCGCGGGACGCGTCCGGCTGCTGGCTCTGTGCTGGATCGGGGTGGTAATGGTTTTCTTCACCTTCTCCACCACCCAGGAGTACTACTCCATGCCCATCTATCCGGCGCTGGCGCTGCTGCTGGGTTCGGCCATGATGACGGAGAGTCGCTGGGTGGGCGTTGGGCCGAAGATTGTGGGAGCGCTCGCGCTGGCGGCCAGCGTGGTCATCGGCGGCATCCTCTTCCAGGTTCGGGGCGTGGCCACGCCGGGCGACATCGCGCAAGCTCTGACGCAGAATCCCGAACTCTACACGTTTTCGCTGGGCCACATGAGCGACCTCACGCTGCAGTCCTTCGCCTACCTGCGAACGCCGCTGGTGATCGCAGGGCTGGGCTTCCTGGGAGGAGCGGTGGCCCTGTGGCGCCTGCGTGGGGCGGCGGCGATGCTGGCGCTGGCCTGCATGATGACGGTTTTCGTGCATGCCGCAACCCAGGCGCTGGTGGTGTTTGGTCCCTACCTTTCGTCGCGACCGCTGGCTGCCGCCCTGGAGCGCGCTCCCGCGGGGCAGTTGATCGTCGAGGGCGCCTACTATCCGTTTTCCTCGGTGTTTTTCTACACCAACCGCCAGGCCTTACTATGGAATGGGCGCATGACCAATCTGGAATACGGATCCTACGCCCCGGGAGCTGCGCAGGTGTTTATCGGCGACGACGAGTTCCGGCGCCTGTGGGCCGGGCCGCAGCGGCAGTTTCTGCTGGCGGAAGGCGGGCGGGTTTCGCGAGTGCGCGAGCTGGCAGGCAGCGAATCGCTGCACCTGGTGGCGGAAAGCGGAGGCAAGTTTCTGTTCACGAATCACGTCTGGGCCGAGGAGCACGGCAGGAGGACCCCGTAGTGTTTCGTCTCAATGCCCTTGGGCAGCGCGACACCTGGCAGGTGGCCGTGGATGCGCTGCGCAGCAACCGGCTCAAGACCTTCCTCACCATGCTGGGGGTGGGCATCGGCAGCGCCAGCCTGGTGCTGGTGGTGACCGTGGCGCTCACCGGGCGCGGCTACATCATCGCGCAGATTGAAGGTGTGGGCGCGAACCTCACCTATGCGCAACTGGTGCGTAGCGGCGTACGAGGCGTAACTTCACTGGCCGATGAGCTCAGTCTGGGCGACCTGGCGGCGGCGCGGGAAATCCCTCACGTGGTGGAAGTGGCTGCCACCCGCGACCTGCCCATGAGCGTAGTGGTCAACGGAGTGGAGCGGCCGGTGGGCCTGGTGGGCGTCACCAGCGGCTTCCAGAAGATCCGCAACCTGGTAATCCTGGAGGGGCGCTACTTCGACGAGGAGGACATGGCTTCGCGCAGCAAGGCCTGCCTGCTGACCGAGGACCTGGCCGCGCTGATGTTTCCGCTGGGCGATGCGCTGGGCAAAACCGTGCGCGTGGGAGAGTCGGCGTTTACGGTGATCGGAGTATTCCGCGAACGGGTCTCCACCTTCGGGCAATCGGAACTGCAGCGTGATTCGGTGATCGTCCCGTTTCCCCTGATGAAGAACTTCACGGGAAACGAATTCGCCGAGGTGCTGTATGCCCAGGCGGCCTCACCGGACAAAGTGCCCGAGGTCACGCGCCACATGGAGCTGCTGCTCAAGAGCCGTCACCGCGCCGAGGCGGTGTATCTGATCCAGAACCTGACTTCGATCTTGGAAGCAGCGCAGAACATTTCCCTGGCGCTGACGGCAGTGCTGCTGCTGGTCTCGCTGATCGCGCTGCTGATCAGCGGCATCGGCATCATGAACATCATGCTGGTCACTGTGGCCCAGCGCGTCCGCGAAATCGGAGTGCGCAAAGCGGTGGGCGCAAGACAGGCCGACATTCTTTCCCAATTTTTGGTGGAGGCGGGGATCATCAGCGGAACCGGGGCGGTGCTGGGAATCCTGGCAGCGACCTCCATTCCCGTCTTGATTCAACCCGTGCTGCCGGGGAATTTGAGCGTCCCTATCTCCTGGGTTTCGGTGGTGGTCGCCTTCCTGGTTTCCGCATCCACGGGGCTGATCTTCGGCTACCTGCCGGCTCGCAATGCGGCCCGCGTGGAACCCATTGAGTCGCTGCGGCACGAGTAGGAAAGCAGGCACGGCTGGCACGAGACGTTGCCAGCTTGCTGAGACGTGCCAGCCGAGACGTTGCAAGCAACGTCTCTACAGGAGGCCGTCAGCTTGCGGGTAGGCCCTCTTCGTCAATGCCCAGCTTCTTGCGTCCCTCGGGACTGATACGGCTGGGCGTCCAGGGCGGATCCCACACCACGTTGATTTTGGCGGTGTTCACGCCCGGCGTGGCCAGAATGGTCTGGCGGACGTCGCGGCTGATCTCGGTGTGCGAAGGGCAACCCTGCGCGGTCAGCGTCATCTCCACTTCGACGTCGCCGTCGTTGACCTCGACGCGGTAGATCAGGCCCAGGTCCACGATGTTCAGCGGAATCTCCGGGTCGTAGCAGAGCCGAAGCTTTTCCATGATGTCGTCTTGGGTCGGCATGGTGTGTAATTCTACAGGATGAAGCGCGTGGCCATCATCGGTGGCGGGATTGCCGGGCTGAGCGCGGCTTTCTATCTTGAGCAGTGGCGCCGCGGCGGGGCCGAGTTCACATATGTGCTCTACGAAGCGTCGCCGAGGCTGGGCGGCGTGATCCGCACCGAGCGCACCGCCGACGGCTTCCTGGTCGAGGCCGGACCCGATTCCTTCCTCAGCGAAAAACCCTGGGCCCGCGAACTCTGCCGCGAGCTGGGCATCGAGGACCGGCTCATCGGATCGAACGATGCTACGCGGCAAACCTGGCTGTGGCTTCGCGGGCGGCTGCATCCGCTCCCCGAGGGCCTGCAATTCTTGGTACCCACTCGCCTGTTGCCCATTCTGACCAGCGGACTGTTCTCGTGGAGCACGAAGATGCGCATCGCAGCCGAGTACTTTCAGGATCCGCGGGTGACGGCGGGCGATGAGTCTGCGGCTACGTTCGTGGAACGCCACTTCGGACACGAAATGGTGGAGCGACTGGCGGATCCATTACTCGCGGGCGTGTACGGAGGCACGGCCGCGGGGCTGAGCGCCCGCGCCGTCCTGCCGCGGCTGGTGGCGCTGGAGGAACAGCACGGGAGTCTGGCGCGCGGGCTGTTGAAAGACAAGAAACAGCCGCCCGTGGGAGATGCGCGCGAGCCGATCTTCACCACGCTCAAGTCCGGCATGCAGGAACTGGTGGACGCGGTGGCAGCGCGTCTGACGCCCGCAGCCGTGCGGACGGGATCGACGGTGCAACGAGTGTCGCGGGAGAATTCCTCGTGGATGGTGCACAGCGCTCCGGGCGAGGAACGGTTTGACTCCGTCATCCTTGCCGCACCTGCGTATGTGGCGGCGGAGCTGCTTGCGGACACCAGCGCGAAGCTCTCTGCAAAACTGAAACACATACCTTACAGCTCCTCCGTCACCATTGCCCTGGCCTACGACGCCGCCCAGGTGGCCGCGCGCGGGCGGGCGTTGCCACCGGGGTTCGGCTTCCTGGTTCCGCGCAGCGAAGGCAAGCGCATGCTGGCCGGTACGCTGGTGCACCATAAGTTCGCCGGCCGCGCGCCCGAGGGTGGGCTGCTGTTGCGGGCGTTTCTGGGAGGCACGACCGATGAGGCCGCCCTGGAGTTGAGCGACGAGGGAGTGCTGCGCGTTGTCCGTCAGGAGCTGAGGGAAATCCTGGGACTGGACGCCGAGCCTCTTTTCGCATTGATCTATCGTTGGCCGCGTTCGATGGCGCAGTACGAGGTGGGACACCTGGAGCGCGTGCAGGAGATCGAATATTTGCGCCAGGGGCTGCCGGGGCTCTACCTGATCGGCAACGCGTACGGCGGGATCGGAATACCGGACTGCGTGCGGGCGGGGAAAGAGGCAGCGGAGGCGGTGCTGGACTAGGGGGCGGAGCAACTCCGTAACCGGTTCCGGGTTAGAGTATGAGATGGAGTATGCGATGAGCGGGAGGAAAATGGCCGGGTTCTCGGCTGCAGCGCTGCTGGTGGGCGGCGTTCTGCTGGCCCAGAACCACGCGCAAAAGAAGGCCGGCGGGCAGGGCGGCAGCGAGTCGGTGTTCAACCAGACCACGCAAGCCATGGCGTCGCGCCAGGTGAACATGGGCCCGCACATGAAGATGAGCCGCTTGAGGAAGACGCAGCCCGGCGACGCCGAACGCGCCGACGAAGTGGCCAAGGCGGCGCGCACCGCTCTGGAACCATATCGCGACTACAAGGCCGCGCTGGCCGACGGCTACCAGATCTTCCTGGCAAAGTTTCCGCAGAAGATGTACCACTTCACGAATTACCGCTACGCCTTTGAGGCGGCGTTCATGTTCGACCCCTCCAAGCCCACTTCCCTGCTGTATGAAAAGACCGGCGACGGCTACAAATTGATCGGGGCGATGTACACCGCGCCCCAGGACATGCGCGAAGCCGAACTGGAGGAGCGCATCCCTCTGAGCGTCGCCCAATGGCACGCGCACGTGAACCTGTGCGTGCCGCCGCGCGGGCGCCGGCAGGAGGCGCGAGGGCAGAATCCGCGCTTCGGGTTGCAGGGTTCCATCGCCACCCGCGAAGACTGCGAAAAAGAAGGCGGCTTCTTCGTGCCGCAGATCTTCGGCTGGATGGTTCACCTGTATCCGTTCGAGGGGACGCGGGAGAAGGTGTGGTCGCTGGACCCGCAGAAACCGCAGGCGCATTCGCACTCGCACTGATTCTTTCTCACAGCAGAGAACGCAGAGAGTTGAGAAACGAGGAAAAGCCTGCGCGCCAGTCTCCGTACCGAGAGCTTCAGCCTCGCTCGGTCTCCTCTATGGCGGTACGCAACTGATCCACGGCCCACTGGATCTGGCGGCGGGTGATGATGGCGGGAGGCGCGAGCAGCAGGTGGTCGCCGGCGATGCCGTCCACGCAGCCCTGCATGGGGTAGACCATGAGGCCGCGGGCGGCGGCAGCCTGGGCCACGCGTCCGGCAAAATTCCGCGCGGCGGGAAAAGGCCGCTTGCCGGGCTTTTCGGCGACGAACTCCACGCCCCACAGCAGACCCAGCCCGCGAACATCTCCCACGCTGCGGCATTCGAGCAGGGATTCCAGCGCGCGCTCCAGGTACGCCGCCGCAGACTGCTTGCGGTCAGGGTCGGCGGCTTCCACTAGCCGCTGCGCACGGACGCGCCGGAGCACAGCCTGCCCCGCGGCCAGGGCCACCGGATGAGCGTTGTAGGTGAAGCCGTGGACCAAGGCGCCCGAGCCTTGGGCAATGGCATCAGAAACTTTCCGGTTGACGATCACCGCGCCCAGCGGAGCGTAGCCGCTGGCAATGCCCTTGCCGCAAACCAGGATGTCGGGATGGACGCGCCAGTGGTCGACGGCGAAGTTGCGGCCGGTGCGTCCGAATCCGGTCATGACTTCGTCGGCAATGAGCAGCAGGCCTTCGCGTGAGCAGATTTCCGAGACCCGGCGCAGGTACGCGGCCGGAGGCACGGCGGCGCCCAGGGTTGCGCCGCTCAGCGGCTCGCAGATAAACGCGGCAGCCGTCCCTCGCGACTTGGCGATGGAACGCTCCAGTTCGGCAGCGTACTGGCGGGCGCAACTCCGGCACTTGTACTTGCAGCGATAGCAGTAGGGACAATTGACGTGCTCGTAGCTGCGCGCCCGGCGCACCATGCGCAGGTACAGGTCGCGGCGCCGGCGGTTTCCGGAAACCGAAAGCGCTCCCAGGGTGGCGCCGTGGTAGCTCTGCCTGCGGCTGAGGATGCGATAGCGACGCTCTTCGCCCACCTCCACCTGATATTGGCGCGCGAGCTTGAGCGCGGTCTCCACGGCTTCCGAGCCGCCGCAGCAAAAGTAAACGCGGCCGCCCCGGAAGCGGGGCCCGGCAAACTCCAGCACCTCGCGCGCGAATTCCTCAGCCAGCGGAGTGATGAACTGGCTGGAGTGGACGAACTCCAGCTTGGCCGCCTGCCGAGCCATGGCGCGCCCTACCTCGCGCACACCGTGGCCGATGAAGTTCACCGCCGCGCTGCCGGCAAAATCGAGATAGCGGCGCCCCTCTGCGTCCCACAGGTACACGCCCTCCCCGCGCACGGCTGACGGGTAATCGCGCACGAAAGAACGGCGCAGTTGGGCCGAGCGCCGGACGGAGGGCACAACACGGGAAGGGGGCACGGATTGCGATTATCAAACGCGCGGCCCGGAGTGTCAAAGCAGAGTTGACAGAAGTGCGCGTGAGCTTGAGACTGCTTGCTTCGTGCCCCATCGAACCTGGAGAAGAAACGAATGATGCGCAAGCCCTCAGCCTTGGTTCTGCTTTGCTATTCGGCCCTTTTTGCTCTCCCTGCGAGCGCACAAAAACCGCCCGCTCCCCAAGCGGAAGTGAAGACCACGTACCTCAAGGCCGGCCGCCTGTTCGACGGCACCGGCGACGCCGTGCGCGAGAACATGGTGATCGTCATTGAAGGCGAGCGCATTCAGCGCGTGGCGCCCGCGGCCGAGGTCAGGATTCCCGCCGGGGCCACGGTGCTGGACCTTTCGCGGGCGACGGTGTTGCCTGGACTGATTGACTGCCACACCCACCTGGGCGGGCGCGCCGACCGCTACGATCCCATCTACAACTTCAAGGACACGCCCTTTCACAGCGCCTTTGCCGCGGTGCTGAACGCGCGCCGGACGCTGGAGGTGGGCTTCACCACGGTTCGCGACGTGGGCTCCGAACCCTTCCTGGCGGTGGACCTGCGGAATTCGATCCAGGAAGGCTTCCTGGTGGGTCCGCGGGTGGTGGCATCGGGTCCGGGGATCTCGATCACCGGCGGGCACGGCGACCTGAACCGCTACTCGCCGCAAACCCGGGTCACCATGTTCCCCGAAGAGCGCGGTTACGGCATCGCCGACGGCGCGGATCAAGTGCGGCAAACGGTGCGCGCGCAATTGAAGTATGGCGTGGACGTGATCAAGATCGTGGCCACAGGCGGCGTGCTATCGTTCGGCGATCAGCCGGGCGCTCCGCAGTACACGGTGGAGGAGCTGCGCGCGGCGGCGGAGGAAGCGCACGCCGCCGGGCGCAAGGTGGCAGCCCACGCGCACGGAGCGCAGGGCATCAAGAACGCGATCACCGCCGGCATTGATTCCATCGAGCACGCCAGCCTGATCGACGACGAAGGCATCCGCATGGCCAAAGAGCACGGCACCTACCTGGTGATGGATATCTACAACGACGACTACATCCTGGGCAAGGCGCGGGAGTTCAACATCCCGGAAGAGTTTATCGAGAAGGAGAAAATAGTGGGCCGGTTGCAACGCGAAAACTTTCGCAAGGCCCATCAGGCCGGAGTGAAGCTGGCCTTTGGAACCGACGCGGCCGTCTACCCGCACGGTGACAACGGCAAACAGTTTGCCTACATGGTGCAGTACGGCATGACGCCGGCGCAGGCCATCCGCGCGGCCACGGCGAACGCCGCCGACCTGCTGGGGCGCGCGGCCGACCTCGGCACTCTCGAAGCCGGGAAATACGCCGACCTGATTGCAGTGAGCGGCGACCCTCTAGCCGACGTGCGCGCGCTGGAAAACGTGGGCCTGGTGATGAAAGGCGGAAAAGTCTACAAGGACGGACTCAGCGCAAAGTAGGGTAGAATCGCGGCAGGTGATGGCAACCCCTGCCCAGCCGCCCAGTCCGCCGCCACGTTCCAGCCGCTTGCGGCGATTGGCGAACTTCTTTGGGCCGTTGCAAGAGTTCTCGCCGCTCTCGGCCACACTGCTGATCAGCACCACCGTTCTGCTCTCGCGCGTGATCGGTTACGCGCGCGAGGCCTACATCGCCTACGCTTTCGGCGCCGGCCCCGAAACCGACGCCTATGTCGCCGCCTTTACGCTTCCCGATTTTCTGAACCACCTGATGGCCGGGGGAACAGCGGCCATTACCTTCATCTCGATCTATACGCGATACGCGGCTGCGGGCCGCGAAGAAGACGCGCGCAAGGCCTTCTCGGTGATCCTCACGGTGATGACGGCGGCGCTCACCGCCGGCGTGGTGCTGGCGGCGGTGTTTGCGCGGCCGATCGAACAGGCCATCTTCCCGAAATTCACGGAGGAACAACTGGACCAGTGCGTCGGGCTGACCCGCATTCTGCTGCCCGCACAGATCTTCTTCTATGCCGGGGGCGTGGTGTCGGCGGTGTTGATGTCGCGGCGTTTTTTTCTTTTCCCCGCGCTGGCGCCGCTGCTCTACAACGTGGGCATCATTCTGGGCGGCGTGCTGCTGGGCCCGCGGCTGGGCGTGGCCGGCCTGGCGGTGGGCGCGGTGGCCGGCTGCGTTGCCGGACCCTTCCTCATCAACGTCATCGGGGCCGCGAGGGCGGGTGTGCGATACCGCGTTTCCTGGGCCACGTCTGATGCCGGCTTCCGCGAGTGGGTGGGGATGACCATTCCGCTGCTGCTGGGCGTGACCCTGGTTTCCGCCGATGAGTGGATCCTGCGCTTCTTTGCGTCCGGCGGCGCGGGAGACATCTCGCGCCTGAACTATGCCAAGCGCCTGTTCGCCGTGCCCCTGGCGGTGCTGGCGCAGGCCGTGGGACAGGCGGCGCTGCCCTTTTTTGCGCGTTCGTTCGGCGAGAACCGCATGGAGGAGTTTGCCGCAGCCGTCAATAAGGCGGTGTATCGTTCGGCGGCGGTGTCGCTGCTGCTGACCGCGTGGATGGCCGCCGCGGCGCTGCCTCTGGTGGAGCTGGTGTATCGCCGAGGGCGTTTCCAAAGCTCTGACGCAGAACAGACGGCGGAATTTTTCTTCTGGTTCGTGCTCTCGCTGGCGCTGTGGGCGGCGCAGGGTCTATATGCGCGCGCATTCTACGCCGCGGGCGACACCCGCACGCCCATGATCGCCGGCACGATCATTACTGTGGTGTCCCTGCCGCTCTATTCCTGGCTGTTCGACCGATACTCGGTGGTGGGGCTGGCGATGGCGTCGGACGTGGGCATCCTGGCGCACACGCTGGCGCTGGCCGTACTGCTGAACCGGCGCAAACTGGTGCCGCTGGCGGGGCTGCCGTGGAAGGAACTGGGCAAAGCGCTGCTGGCGTCAGCCATGGCGGCGATAGCCGCCTTGGGGGCACGCAACTGGCTGTCAGCGCGGGGTTACGTAACGGGATGGCAGGCGCTGGCGCTGATCACGGCGACGTGGCTGGCGGTTGCGGCTTTGTGGTTGTGGATCACGCGCTCGGATCTTCCGGGACTGCTGCGGCGCAGGCGCCCAAACCCGGCGGCGACTTCATCCTGACGACTTTCACGACTGAAACTCCATGATTTCTGACGCCACCATCCTTCGGCACATCGACCGCCAACCAAAACGAGCGGCGGGCTTCAAGCAACTGGTGCGCGAGTTGGGGATTCCGGGCGCGGCGCGGCGCGACTTGCGCGATCGTCTGGAGCGACTGGTGTCGCGCGGCGAACTGGTCGCCGCGGGCAGCGATGGTTACGCGCTGCCACAGACGGCACGGTCGAACGTAGTGGCGGGACGCTTGAGCCTGCACCGCGACGGCTACGGCTTCGTCACGCCGGAAAGCGCTGCCCTCCGCGAGAAGCTGACGGGCGACGTCTACATCCCGCCGCCGCGGATCGGCTCCGTCATGCACGGCGACCGCGTGCTGGTGGAGGTGGGCCCGGTGCGATCCGACGGGCGCGCCGAGGGCCGCATCCTGCAAGTGGTGCGACGCGCGCATCCCACGGTGGTGGGGACCTTCCACTACGGCAGCCGCTACAACTACGTCACGCCGATTGACGACCGGGTCGCACAGGAGATCCTGATACCGCGTGGACAGGAGCGGCCGGAAGGACATTTCACCGCCGAGAGCGCAGAGAGCGCCGAGAAACGCAAGAAGAAGCAGAAAGCGGGGCACACGCCGCATCGCGTCCTCGGCGCTGAGGCCAAGCGCAGCGCGGAGTACGCGGACCTGGAGGGCGTGGTGGTGGACGTGGAGATCACGGAATGGCCCACGGCCACGCAGAGCGCGCGCGGGCGCGTGCTGGAGATTCTGGGACGCGAAGGCGACTTCGGCGTGGACGTCGAGATCATCATTCGCAAGTACCGCCTGCCGCACCGCTTTCCGGAAGAAGTGCTGGCAGAGGCGCAGGTGTTCGGTGCCGCAATCCCGGCCGACGAAGCGCGGCGACGCCGGGATTACCGCGACCTGCCCATCGTGACCATTGACGGTGAAACCGCGCGCGACTTCGACGATGCGGTGCTGGTGCGGGCGCTGCCCGGCGGCCACTTCGAACTGCAAGTGCACATCGCCGATGTGGCGCACTATGTTCGGCCAGGGTCGGCGCTGGATGCGGAAGCGCGGCTGCGAGGAACTTCCGTGTATTTTCCCGACCGCGCCGTCCCCATGCTGCCCATAGAGCTTTCCACCGGCCTGTGCAGCCTGCGGCCGCACGAGGACCGGCTGGTGATGTCGTGCGTGATGGAATTGGACCATCAGGGCGATGTTCGCCGCTACGAACTGCAGGAAGGCGTGATCCGTTCGGCGGAGCGCATGACCTACACGGCGGTGAACGCCGCGCTCGAAGGCGACGCCGTCGCGCGCCAGCAGTACGCTCCGCTGCTGGTGGAATTCGAGCGCATGCGCGAGCTGGCCATGATCCTGAACCGCAAGCGCATGCGCCGCGGCTCGATTGACTTCGACCTGCCGGAGCCGGTGATCGAGTTCGACGAGTTCGGGCTGATGCGCGCCATCCTGCCCTCGGAGCGCAACATTGCGCACCGCATCATCGAGGAGTTCATGCTGGCGGCGAATGAGTGCGTGGCCGCGCACCTGGAGCGCCGCGGCGTGCCCTCGCTGTACCGCATCCACGAAAAGCCGGATGCCAGGAAGGTGTACGAGTTCGAGACCCTGGCGGCGGCGTTCGGATACTCGCTGGGCGTGGGGCCGCTGCCCATCCAGCGCATGCAGCTCAAGGGCGATCGGCGCGCGCGCCACGGCACCGGCCGGCCGGCGCGCCCGGTCGAAGTGCCGAAGGAAGTGCGCGTCACCCCGCACATGTACCAGAAGCTGGCGGAGAAGATTGCCGGCAAGCCCGAGGAACGCATCCTCGCCTACCTGATGCTGCGCTCGCTGATGCAGGCCAAGTACTCGGAAGAGAATCTGGGCCATTTTGCGCTGGCCTCCGCGACCTACACGCACTTCACGTCGCCCATCCGGCGGTATCCCGACCTGATCGTGCACCGCATCCTGAAGCAGGTGCTGCGCGAAGAAGCGGGTGCAGCGCCGATTGCGGAAACAGTCCTGACGGAGATTGCGGAGGAATCCAGCCAGTCCGAGCGGCGCGCCGACGACGCCGAGCGCGAGTTGATGGAGTGGAAGAAGATCCGCTTCATGGAGGAAAAGGTGGGCGAGGAGTTCGACGGCCTGATCATCAGCGTGACCCGCTTCGGGTTCTTCGTCGAACTGAAGGATATGTTCGTGGAAGGCCTGGTGCCCCTGGCCACGCTCACCGGCGACCACTACACCTTTCGCGAGAATACGCGCCAGATCATCGGCGAACGAAGTAGGAAGAGGTACTCGCTGGGAGATTCCGTGCGCGTGCTGCTGGACCGCATTGACCGGGTGCAACGCAAGCTGCAGTTCGCGGTGGTGGAGTAGGAACAGGGACAAGACGCGCGGGCGGGGTCGCCCCCTTCCACACAGTCCTTAGAGCAGGAACTCGTCCAGCGTTCTGGGTGCGAGGGATGGAGCCTTGCTGACTGCGCGGCGAGGGGGCGCGGCCGAGGCTGGCCGTACCACGCGAGTGCCGGCGCGCACAGTCGAGGGCATCCGCGCTCCACGGCGACTGGAAAGATATGTGAGCAGGGCGGCGCGGTCGTTGTCGAACAGGTTAGCGAGCAGGCGGCCCACGGCTTCCAGGCGCGCGGTCTCGCGGTCGAGTTCCGGGGAATACAGCCAAGCGCGGCCGTTTTTGTGGCGAGTGACGACGCCCTTCGAGGTCATGCGGTCGAGCACGGTCATGACCGTGGTGTAGGCCAGAGGACGGTCGAGCGCGGAGCGCACCTGCGCCACCGTGGCGCCCGGCTGCTCCCACAGGACCTTCATGCAATCCAGTTCGAGCTGTGCCAGCCGGCTTCCGCGGGCCATGCTCATTTGTCTTTGTCCTGGGATGGAACGTAGTCGGATTTCGCGCCCGGCGCGGCGGCCGGTTCGGCTTCCGGCGCCGCCTCCAGGAAGCGCCGCACCTTGAGCAGCGGGCGCCCGAGCGAAGGGTTGTAAGAGGTCCAATCATCGGTGACCTCGGCTTCGCGCTCCAGGTGCGCGCGCATGCTCTCCATCTTCGAATCCAGGTCGTCGAGGTAGTGCAGCATGAGCGCCTCGGGAAACATGGGCAACTTGGGTGAGCCGAACTCGTACTGGCCGTGATGACTGATGATGAGGTGCTCGAGCAGCGTCTTGAGCCGTTCGGGAAAGCCGGGGACCAGCGCGATCTTGGCGTGCAGCATCTCCAGCTCGATGATCATGTGTCCGAGCAACTGTCCGCGCGTGGTGTAGGAGAAGGCACGCTTGTAGGCCAGCTCGTGAACCTTTCCGATATCGTGCAGGAAAGCGCCGGAGATCAGCAGGTCGAGATCAATCTGCGGATAATTGCGCGCGGCCAGCTCGCACGAACGGCAAAGCGATACCACGTGGTCCAGCAGTCCGCCCAGATAGGCGTGATGCAGGGTCTTGGCGGCGGGCGCGGTGCGGTAGGCGGCGGCGATTTCCTCGTCGGCCATGAACGCCATGAGCAGCGCCTTGAGGTGCTGGTCCTTCAGGTTCTCCACAAAACCGGCCAGCGTGCGCCATAGTTCGGCAACGTCCTTGCTGGTGCGGGGGAAGTAATCGGTGTAGTCCACCTCGGCGTCCTCAAGGCGGCGCAGCTTGTGGATGGTGATCTGGAAGTGCTTGTTGTAGCGGTTGAGCAGGCCCTTGATCTTCACGAAGTCGTCCTGCTCAAACAGGCCGAGGAAATCGGAAACGTTGTCCCACACCCGGGCTTCCATCTGGCCGCCGCGGTCGGCAAGGGTCAGGGAAAGGTAGGGCTCGCCGCCGCGCCGCGGGCGAAGCTGCTTGGCGGCGACCACGAATGACGATGTGATGACCTGGTTCTCGTGGGTGGCGGCGTCGGAAACGTAAAAGTCTTTCATCAGAACAGAATGAAGCGCTTTTTCTTCTTTTTCTTTTCCTGCTCGATCTCCGCGGCGCTGGTAAGGATGGGCTTGGTCTGGTTGGGGCTGGCGCCGCTGTCCACGTAGCCTTCCTGAATGTCGATGTAGGCCTCCTCGCGCAGCCGGGTGAGGAAGGTGCGCAGGGCGGGCTGCATCTTGGTGTAGTAGATGCGCTCCATGATCTGGGGCTCGATTTCCTTCTGAGGCGGCGCGCCGGCGTCGTGATGCTCGGCGACTTTCAGAATGATGAAACCCTGCCGGGTGCGGGTAACTTCGGAAACCTCGCCCGCCTTCATAGCAAAGATGGTGTTCTCCAGCTCCGCCGCCAGGACGCCGCGCTTGAACAGGCCGAGGTCGCCTCCCTGGGCCGCGGTAGGGCCGTCAGAATTCTTCTGCGCCACTTCTTCGAAGGCGGCGCCGCCGCGGATTTGTACCAGCAGCTCACGCGCCTTCTGCTCGGCTACGGTTACCCGCTGCGAATCGGGAGCAGGCGGGCTGCTGCTGTCGCCGCCCGGGTTCGGATCCTGGGTGGAGACCAGGATTTCGCTCAGGCGGACCTGCTCGGGCCGCTCAAACTCCGATTTGTGCTGCTCGTAGTAGGCGCGGGCTTCCTCCTGGGTAATCTGGATGCGCCCGCCGACCTCCTTGCCGATCACCTGCTGGGTGACGATGTTGCCGCGCACGTTCTCCTTGAAGTCCTCGTAGGAAACGCCCTGCTCCTGGGCAGCACGCTCCAGGTCTTCCATGGACTCGAGTTTGAGCTGTTTGCGAATCTCGTCCAGGCGCTTGATGAGCTCGACGTCGGCGGTCAGGCCCATGTCCTTGCCGCGCTGGATGAGCAGCTGCTGGTCGATCAGGTCGCGCAGGACGTCTTTCTCGCGCTCGGCGAACTGCTGCTCGGCGGTGGCGCCATACTGCTGCTGGAGCTCGCCGCGGAGCTGCTCACGAGCGCGCTGAAACTCCGAGCGGCTGACGATCTCGCTGTTGATGCGGGCGACGATTTCCTCGACCACCGTGTCCGCAGTCAGCGGCAGGGTCGCCACGCATAGGAACCACAGCAGGAGGCAGTGAACGGTTGGCTTCATAGGGATTCGGTCTTGCACCTTCGCCAAGGACACACTCTTCACAAAGTTCAGTTTACAACCCCGGCCGCAGATTGAACAGGCGCGTCCGCGTTAGGGAAAGGCCCGGCGGGCCGTTATAATCGGGCGTTTTTAGGGAGGCCGGATGAGGACGATGGGGGCATGGATGTTGGCGGTGGCGCTGAGCACAGTGGCTTGGGGGCAGGCGCCGGTGGCGCCCGCGCGCAAGGACGTGCTGGAAAGAACCGGGCGTTACGAAATGGCCCGCTACCTGAACATCCGCTCGGCCAGCGGGGCGTCGTATTCCCCGACCACCGACGACATCGTTTACCTGAGCAACGTCAGCGGAACCAACCAGGTGTGGAAGCATCCGGCGCGCGGAGGATGGCCGGAGCAGCTCACCTTTTTCGACGAGCGGGTGCAGGAGCTGAAGTGGTCGCCGCGCGGGGACGTGGTGCTGTTTACCCGCGATGCGGGCGGCGACGAGCGCTACCAGCTCTGGTTGATGGATCCCAACGGAGAAAGCATGGAAGCGCTGACCCAAGCGCCCAGGGTAATCCACGATTTCGGAGACTTTTCGCGCGACGGCGCCTGGATCTGCTACTCTTCGAACGAACGCAGCGAGCGGCTGTTCGATGTTTACGTGATGGAGCTAGCGACCCGCAAGGCGCGCCGTATTTTCGCCGGCGAGGAAAACTATTACGCGCATTCTTTCTCTCCCGACGGGCGGCAGGTGCTGGCGGTACGCAACCGCAGCAGTTACGAGAACGACCTGTTCCTGATCGACACCCAGAGCGAGAGCGTGATCCACCTGACGCCGCACAGCGGAACCGCCTATTACCGCGAAATGGCCTGGGCCGCGGACGGCTCCGGCATTTACCTGGCATCCAACCAGGACCGCGACAAGTCCAACCTGGCGTTCCTGGACGTCCGCCAGCGCAAACTTACCTACCTGGAGGACTCGCCCCACGAACTGGACGACACCACCGGCATCGCCATCGACCGCTCGGGCACGCTGCTGTTTTATGCGTGGAACGAGAATGGCGCGTCCGCGGTGCGCATCCGCGACCTCAAGACGGGACGCGTGGACCTGTTTCGCGGGCTTCCGCGCGGCGTGGTGGGCAGAGGCTCGTTCAACGGCGACGGCGCCAAGGTGGCCTTCAGCTATTCCTCGCCGGCCATCAACAGCGACGTGTGGATGCTGGCGCTGGGCCGCGTTCGTCCTGCCGCAGCGGGCACCGTCCCGCGCCGGGAAGACGCTGTAGCCCGGCAAGTGACCCACTCCACCCGGGCCGGCATTCCGGCCGACAGCCTGGTCACTCCGGAGATGGTGAGCTACATATCTTTTGACGGAACTTCGATCCCCGCCTTTTTTTATTTGCCACGAGGGGCGCAGAAGGACGGCAAGCTGCCGGCTCTGGTGTACGTACACGGCGGGCCGGAGGGGCAGGAGCGCGCAAACTTCAGCGCCGTGTTCCAGTATTTCCTGAACCGCGGTTACGCCATCCTGGCGCCGAACATCCGCGGCAGCGACGGCTTCGGCAAGGCCTATCTGGCCATGGACAACTACAAGAAACGCCCGGACGCAGTCCGCGACGTGGCCCTGGCTGCCGATTTCCTGAAGTCGTCGGGCTACGTGGATGGAAAGAAGATCGCGGTGATGGGAGGCAGCTACGGCGGCTACATGGCGCTGGCCCAGGCCACCACCTATCCGGACGTATGGGCGGCGGTGGTGGACATTGTGGGGGTAGCCAACTGGAGCACGTTTTTCAAGACCACCGGACCGTGGCGGCGTTCGCACCGCGCCGCCGAGTACGGCGATCCGGAGAAGGATCCCGAGTTCATGCACTCGATCTCGCCCATTAACTTCGTGGACCGCATCAAAGCGCCGCTGATCGTGGTACAGGGCGCGAACGATCCGCGAGTGCCCAAAACCGAGTCCGACCAGATGGTGGAAAAAGTGCGGGCGCGCGGCACGCCGGTCGAATATCTGGTTTTCCCCGATGAAGGCCACGGGCTGGCCAAGCGCCACAACCGCATCAAGGGCTACACCGCGATCGCAGATTTCCTGGACAAGTATGTGAGGGACGCGAAGTAGCGCGGTTCGCGGTTGTCCGGCCCGGCCGGGGACGGCCGGGCCACACAGTCTTACTCCGCCTTTTTCTTTTTCCCGAACAATCCACCCAGAACGCCGCCGATGCCTTCGACCGGGGCGGTGACTGTCTGAGTGACGGCGGCAGCAACATCGGGCACGAAGATGGGGTTGGAGGTGGTGCCCTGGATGAAGAAGGGCAGCGCGCCCTTGGACTGACCCAGAGACGAAAGCGTGGACAAGCCGCCGAGCGCGCCGCCTCCGCCGCTGAGGCGGGCCAGCATCTTAAAGTTGAGGGCGCTGTTGGAGCCGATGGTGCCGTCCCCGGTCACCGTGCCGATGCTGGGCACCACGATGTTCAGCTTGTCGGCGCGGATTCCCTCAGGTCCCACCCGCAACTGCGAACTTAAGGTCTCGATGAAGGTATCGGAACCGGTCTTGACGCCGGAAAACGCCGCCAGCGCCGCCATCTTCGAGCCCAGGTTAAATCCCGCCAGTTTGGTGTTGGATACATTCACGGGACCGGTGATGACCAGGCGATCGAGCGGGCCGTCAATCGAAAGATTCGCAGAGGCGACTCCACCCTGCAGCGACGACCCCGGCGGCAGCACCACGCCGAAGGCTGGCAGCAGGCCCTGGACGTCGTTCATGGGAAGCTGCTCCCCCTTCAGCTTCATGTGCACCACCGGGCTGGCGCCTCGGGTGTCGTAGTTGCCGGTGAGGCGCGCCGCGCTTCCCCCGAAACGAATGTCGCCGCGCGCCAGCGTGCCGGACTGGCGAGCGGCGTCGTAGTCGGTGGCGAAGTCGAATCCTACAGGTGACTTCGCGGGCTGGCCGCCGCGCACCATGCGCAACTGGCTAGCCGTGGCCTTGCCTTCGGCGCGCGCCGTCTTGCCGTCGGACTTCACCTTGCCGTCGAAGTCCACCAGGCCGGCCATGCCCGAGGAGGGGTCCACCATGCCGCTGGTCGCCAGGTTGAAGCGTTCCACCTTGACCTCGGCGTTGAGGGGCGTCTGCGCGGCGTCCTTACGATTGATGGGGCCGGCCTTGCCTTCCAGGTTCACGGCGCCGCCCCCGGGACTCTTGGCGTCGAAGGTGAAGGAAATGGGCGAGCTAAAAGAAACGTTGCTGGCCTCCAGGTTTACGTCCTCGTAAGTCTGCGTCTTGGGGCTGCGAGTTCGCCCGCTGACGCTGCCCACGGTGATCTTGCCGTCCGTTAACTTCAGCGTGCCTACGGAGAAATCGGTGGCGGCATCGTCGGGCGCTTTTTTCTTGCTGTCGGCGGCGCCCAGGCTGGAGAAGTTCCACTTGCCGCCGGGCGCACTCAGCAGCGTCACCTGGGGCTGCTCCAGGGTCAGCGAGCGCACCTGCAACGAGCGCGAGAAGATGAGCGGCAGCAGCTCCACGCCGATGTCCACCGACTTCACGGTCAGGAACGGGCCCTTCTGGTAGGCGGGGTCGTCGGCGATGGAGATGTCGCGCGCGGTGACGCCGCCGGCGAACAGTGAGAAGTCCAGCTTGCCGATCTTGACTTCGCGTCCCAGGGCAACGCTGATTTCGGCTTCCACCGTGGGGCGGAAGCTGTCCACATTGACGAACAAGGGCACGGCCAGCAGCAGCAGAACCATGCCACCCAGAACGCCGGCAATGAGCAGGCCTTTGCGCTTCATGTCAGGCCTCCAGCCTCGGACGAATCCTACGGGGAGGAAATAGATGCTAGCACCGGGAAAAGGGCGCGGCAACCACGGCCGAGGCCGCTCGGCCTACGTGCGGACCAGAGCCACGGTGGTCATGTCGTTGGAGGGCTTGCCGCCGCCCGTGAAGCGGTCGAGGGCTTCGAGCAGGCCGTGGCAGAGTTGCGTAGCGTCGCCAGCCGGAAGCGCGGCATAAGCCTCGCGCAGCCGGTCCATGCCGAATTCCTGTCGGCGCGATTTGGCCTCCACAAAGCCCTTGGAGACCAGAACGAAAGACGCGCCCGGGGCCAGCACTGAAACCTGGGCCTCGTGGGTGGCGTGATGGAACAGGCCGAGCGGGATTCCGGTGGATTCCAGCAGGGTAATGCCGGAAGCGTCGCGGATGAGCCCAGGATGGTGGCCGGCGTTGACGTAGTACAGCGTTCCCAGTTGGGCGTCGTAGCTGCCCACGAAGCCCGGACAGTAGCGGACGCCTTCGGAAGCAGCCCGCAGGGAGCGGTTGAGGTCGATGAAAAGCAGGGCCAGGGCTTCGTTGTGATTGCAGGGCTCGCCGCTGAACAGCTCCGCAGCCTTCGCCCGGAAAGCGGCCTGGACGTCGGCGGCCACGTCCATCGCGGGCCCGCGCTTGCCGGCAATGTCCAGCAGCACCAGCACCATGCGCGTGGGGTTGATTTGGACAAAGTCGTAGAAGTCGCCGCCTACGCGGACGGGACGGTAATCGGCCGCCACGTTGGCTCCGTTGACCTGGGGAACGACGGCGCGCAGCGGCTGGCGGGTGGCCGGGGCCGGCTTGGAGGACCCGAAAGGGAAACGCATGGGAAAGAAGATTGTAGATTGACGATGGGCGATTGCAGAAGGCCAATCTTCAATCAGCAATCTGCAATCGTCAATTTCTCACTGGCCGTAGGTGCGCTTGAGGTAGGCGGCGATGTCTTCTTCCAGGCGGCCGTAGCCGGCGCGCACCACGGCACGCAGCGCGGCCTCGGTGGTGGAACCCTCGCCGATGCGCTCCAGCACGCGCACCACATCGCTCATGCCGTAGGTTTCGCGGATGTACTCCACCGCAGCCAGCGACTCCAGGTAGGCCAGCGTGGCCTGGTTACCCGAGAAACGCATGAAAGAGCCTTCCAGCGCGCCCAGCGGAATGTGCTTCTGGGCGGCAAAGATCTGGGCCAATTGCCGCCCCTGAGGGACGGAGGAGCGCGGCTCCAGGCTCATGGCCACGCCTTCGTTCAGCCACACCGGGCAGCGGTTGCGGGTGATCTGGTTGATGAAGGAGTGCGCCAGTTCGTGCTTGAGAATGCGGGAAAGCTCGCCGGTGACGGACTCGAGTCCCTCGACCGGCACGCGCAGCTTGCCGTCGTTGAGCGCGCCGGTCCAGGAGGGCGCTTGGGTCACGTCGACGAAGGCCTGCTCGGTATAAAGAATGACGGAGATGGTTTCGCGCGGGGCGATGTCCAGCTCGCCGACCAATGTGTTGTAATGCATTTCCAGAGTGGCCAGGAGCTGGCGGCGGAAAGACTCGGAAGTCTCGCGGCCTTCGTAGCGCAGCGTGAAGTGGCTGCTCTCCTGCTGCCCGAAGGAGGCCTCGGCGGCAAGATCCCGCTCCGCCTTTTCTAGATAGCGCTGGACCTCGGCGTTGGGCCGCAGTGCCAGCGAGCGCTTCCAGGCGCGCACTGCTTCCGCGGGCTTCTCGCTGTAGTACTGGGCCAGGCCGAGGAGCGCGAAAGCGTCCGCGGAGTTGGGCGCCAGGCGAGTGGCCCGCTCGGCGTGGCCGGCGGCTTCCGGGTAGCGGCGCAACTGCAGCAACACCGCAGCATAGCGCTCGATCAGGACGTTGTTCTCGGGACGATGGGCCAGGGCGCGCTCCAGATACAGGCGGGCGCGGTCGGCGCTTCCGTAGCCCTGCTCATGGCGCGCGGCGGTGTAGTAGGCAGCGGCGGCCAGCTCGGGATCGGCGGGATTGTCGAGCCGGGCCAGGGCTTCGGTGTCCACGCGACCGTCGCGAATCACGCGCGCCAGCAGTTCTGGCGACGACACCATTTCCTGGCTGGGCGTGTACTCCGGCATTTCCTCCCGGCCCGCCGCGGCAGGAGTGCCGATTCCGCTCTCGATCTTCTCCACCAGCGACTTGGAAATGGTGAAGGTGTTGTCGCCGATCTGATACTCCACGCGGCCTCTACTCTCACGCACGCTGTCGGCCACGATGGAGCGCCCGTTCTTCAGGTGGATGGTGTCCCCGACGAGTCGGGGAGCCAGAAGAAGGCCGCTCAGGAAGATGACAAGAACACGCACAATGGCGCATTCTAACAGGTGGAATGATGCGCTCCGAAGCCTGCAGAGTAACTGGAAAAGCGCTGGCCCGGCTGCTGCAACTGGCCCTGGCCGGAGTGCTGACGCTGCACGCGCAAACCGCGCCCGCAGCGCTCCCCCAGCCCGCCCCGGGTCCGGCGACGGCGCTCTATCGCCAGCTGCGCAGCGTGGGTCTCGACCCGGAGCGGGTGTTTGACGTGCGCGACGCGGCGCTGGATCGCTCCGGAGTCCATCTCTCCTTCAACGAAGGCACGCTGGCTTTTACCCACAGCGTGGAAGGCAGGATCACGGGCGCGGTGTTCGAAGGCGAGGGCGAGGTGTTGCTGATTCCCTATGATCGCGCCGAGCGCGGGTCGCTGGCGCTGCACGTGGGGTCGCCCGTGCTCACCGAAAAATTCTCCACTGCCTACCTGCGGTTCAACGACGACACCTACCAGGAACTCCTGCCCTGGCTGCGCCGCACCCAGGGCACGCCGGAGTTCCTGTCGCGCTGGAACCCGGTGGCCGCCAGTCTGGCGGAAGCCGACGCGCTGCGCTTGCTGGTGGGCTTCCTGAATTTTCCGCGGAACGCGGATCCTGCCGGCGGCGGCGGAGAAGCCCCGGACCGGATGCTGCATGCTCGTCTGAGCGGCGAACGGCTGGGAACCTTCGACGTGCGGGTGGACGCACTTTTCGCCGAGGACGTCTCCGTAACCCAGCCGGTCTACGAAGAGGGCGTGCTGTTCAACAACATCTGGACCATGTATTCCTCGCGCACCCGCCCGCGCGCTGGACAAGCCCGGAGCATGGATACAGCCTATGCGCCGGAACACTCGGTGCGCATCGCCGGATACAGCATTCGCGCGCAGGTGACACCGCCCGAGGACCTGGAGGCGGAAGCCACGGTCACGTTGCAGGCCGGGGAAGCCGGGTTCCGGGTGCTGCTCTTCGAACTTTCGCGCTATCTGCAGGTCCAGAGCGTAACCGCGGAAGGCGAGGCCCTGGAGTTCATTCAGAACCCGGCGCTGCAGGGCAGCGAACTCTCGCGACGCGGCAACGACTTCGTTGCGGTGGCGTTCCCCAAACCCCTGGAGCCGGGCCGCAGCTTGCAAGTGCGCTTTACCTACGGCGGCAAGGTTCTTTCCGACGCCGGCGGAGGGTTGCTCTACGTGGGTGCGCGGGGCACCTGGTTTCCCAATCGCGGCATGGCCATGGCCGACTTCGAGTTGGAGTTCCGCCATCCTGCGGATTGGACCCTGGTAGCCACCGGAAAACGAGTGGCGCAGGTGAAAGAGGGCGCCGACCTGGTGTCGCGGTGGGTGTCGGAGAGGCCCATGCCGGTGGCGGGCTTCAACCTGGGGCGCTACGCGGGCGCTGCCACTACCACGCAGAACACGCTCATCGAAACCTACGCCGCCCGCGGCGTAGAAAGCACGTTCCCACGCAGCACCCTAATGATGATCCCGCGTCCTAATCCGCGGGTGGCGGGTACGCCGCGCTTCACGCCCTCGCCGGTACGGCCCGATCCCGCGCGCAACGCGCAGGGCGTGGCCGAGCGCGCCGCCCGCACCATTGAGTTCCTCAGCGACCGCATTGGGCCGTTCCCTTACGGCCAGCTCGCGCTCACCCAAATGCCCGGCCGCAACAGCCAGGGCTGGCCGGGGCTGGTGTTCCTTTCCAGCTACGCCTTCCTCTCCCCCGAAGAGCGCATGCAGGCCCGGCTCGAAACCCACGACACCATCATCTATGAAAACCTGATGCAGGCGCACGAGACCGCGCACCAGTGGTGGGGAGACCTGATCCTGTGGCGCAGCTACCGCGACCAGTGGCTGGTGGAAGCGCTCTCCAACTACTGCGCGCTGCTGGAGCTGGAAACCAGGCAGCCCGAAGCCTTTCAAACCATGCTGGAGTACTACCGCAAGGAGCTGGAGCGCAAGCCGGCATCCGGACGCCCCTACCGCGAAGCCGGGCCGGTGACGCTGGGGCAGCGGCTCTCGTTGTCGCATTTTCCCGAGGGCTACGACGCCATCGCCTACGGGCGGGGAACCTGGCTGTTCCACATGCTGCGCCACCTGTTGCGCGATGAAACCTCGGCTGGCCCCGCCCGCTCGCGCGCCGCCGCCTCTGCCGCCGACCAGCAGTTCTTTCGCGTGCTGCGTGAGTTGCGTACCCGCCATGAAAACAAGGACATCTCCACCCGCGACGTGCTCCAGGCTTTCGAGGATGCGCTTCCGCCTTCCGCCCAATTCGACGGCCGCAAGTCCCTGGACTGGTTCTACGAAGAGTGGGTCAACGGGACGGCGGTGCCGCGCTTCGAACTGGCGGACGTCCGCCTGGCTCCGCGTGCGGCAAGAAGCGTGGCCAGCGGGAAGATTCTCCTCAAGGACGCGCCCGACACCATGGTGGCGCCGATGCCCATCTACGCCGTCGTCGGGCGTGGCAAGCCGGTGTTTGCCGGCCGTGTGTTTGCCGACGGCCCGCAAACCGAGTTCCGGATCAATGTTCCAGCGGGAACCACGAAGCTTCTGCTCGATCCCCATGGGACGGTGCTGAAACAGTAGGTGTCAGTTGCCAGTTGTCAGTTCCCGGTTGTCAGTTCCCAGTCGGACTTGGCGGATGTCGGGCCTGAGGAATCTTCCGCTATAATGGCAGCGCGACAACCTGCCCGCCGTGTCCCCTGGAGAGGTGGCCGAGTGGCTGAAGGCGGCGGTTTGCTAAACCGTTGTACGGGCTAACACCTGTACCGGGGGTTCGAATCCCCCCCTCTCCGCCAGAACTTCCGTTTCTGGTTCTTGGTTTCTGGTTTCTCGTTTCCTAAGTTTGCAGCAGACCCGCTGCGCGGGCTGGGGGTTCCTGCGCCCCAGGCTAGCGGGAGTCAAAGGCCGAAGAACTCCCGGATTCGGTCCATGAGATCGTTCTGAGTAGCGCGCATGCGGCGCTCGCGGACTTCGGAGTCCAGGTCCTCGCGGGCGGCCTCCAGGTCCACCAGGCGCTGGGCCATGATGTGGCAGACGTTCTCGGCGACTTCCGGCCGCTGCTTCACGATCCCGTAGAAGGCGTCGCGGTCGAGGCGGTAGCAAGTGGTGTCTTCCAGGGCCACCACCGAAGCCGAGCGCGGTGCGCCGGTCATGAGCGACATCTCTCCGAAGAACTGCCCGGTGTTCAGCGTAGCCACGTCGCGTTGGAAACCTTCCTCGGTGATGACCACTTCGGCCGCGCCTCGGGTAAGGATGTAGAGCCAGTGGGCCTCGGCGCCCTGTCGGGTGATGACTTCTCCCCGGGTGAAGGGAGCAAAGTGCAAACGCTCCGCCAGGGTGTGCTTCTCCTCTTGAGTCAGATTGTGGAACAGGTCCACGCTGGAGAGCGCGGCCAGGCGGCGCTGCATCTCTTTCTGATGGCTGGCCTGTTCGTGCGCGTCGCTCTCTGACACCATGAACTGCTTGAGCGCGGGGATGGAGAGCGGAATGCCCGCGCGCTTGAGCGCAAAATAAATGATGGTGCGCATGCGGGAGTCGGTGGGATCGTCCACCGCCAGGTCAGTCAGCCAGTAGCGGACGGCATATTGGCCGTAGCTCTCCTTGAAGTCGAGCAGGACGCAGTTGGGCGGAGGCATGGCCGCCACGTTCTCCAGCGGCTCGGCGGTGAGCGCCTCGGTGACCGCGCCGATGACTTCGGTGGGCGGCACGCGGAAATCCACGTTGAAGTACACCCACTGGCGGTGCTGTGCGGGTGCACCCGAGCGCCGGCCCAGAACCAGCACTTGCGCCTTCATCAACTGGCTGTTGGGGATGAACACGGTGTCCCAGTTGCGGGTCTCGATGGCGGTGAAGCGCCAGCGGATTTCCGCAACCCGCCCGGTGTGCTGGTCTACTTTGATCCAGTCGCCCACGTTGACGGTCTTTTCCAGTTGCAAGGCCAGGCCCGCCATCACGTTGCCCAGGGTGTCCTGCACCGAGAAGGCAATCACCGCACTGGCGATGGCCGAAGTGGTGACCAGGTTGGAGAGGCTGACGCCGGCGTGTGAGAGCAGCGAGAGCGCCACCAGGAAGTAACCCACGCCCACCACCAGGTCGCGCAGAATCCGGGGCGTGTGCATGTGCGTGAAGCGGGTGAGGAAGAGATCGAAGATGAAAACACTGGCCAGGTTCAGGAGCGCAATGGAGCCGGCAAACAGGCCTCCCCAGTAGGCCACGCGGCCAACCACTGCCGAAGGCACAAATGCCGCCGCCCCCAACAACAATATGGACAGGAGGAACAGCCGGACGGCCAGGCGGACGCTTCCAATCTCCCCGGGGACGGTGACCCGCAGGATTCCCGCCAGCACAAAGAACAACACCACCCCAAGGACGAGGCGTCCGTAATCGTCGGCCATGAGGCTCGCGGGGTCCCAGCGCAATTGCATGGCCAGAATCATGGATTGGGCATGATAGCGGAGAATCGGCGCGGAATCACATCTCCCTCCCAGGAAGGGAACCGCTGCACCCCGCTCCGGCCTCCGGTCCGGCCCGCGGCAAAAGTGCTACATTCGATAGTTCATGTCTGCGCCCGATTCCCGCTTCGTCCGCGCCTGTCGCTCGCTCCCGGTGGAGGCCACGCCCGTGTGGTTCATGCGCCAAGCGGGCCGCTACATGCCGGAGTACCGCGCGCTGCGGCAGCGGCACTCGCTGATCGAGATCTGCAAATCGCCGGAGCTGGCGGCCGAGGTCACGATCACCGCCGCCGAGAAGCTGGGTGTGGACGCGGCCATCATCTTCGCCGACCTGCTGTTGCCGCTCGAGCCCATGGGCCTGGCTTTCCACTTCGAAGCCGGAGAAGGCCCGGTGGTGGAGAAGCCTCTGCGGGAAGCGGTGGACGTGGCCGCGCTGAGCACCGATGGCGCCGCCGACCTCGACTATGTTGCCGAGTCGGTGCGGCGCGTGGCCACACACTTCGGCTCGCGTCTGCCGGTCATCGGTTTCGCCGGCGCGCCCTTCACCCTGGCCAGCTATATGATCGAGGGCGGAAGCTCGCGCACCTACGCCGAAACCAAGAAGCTCATGTATCGCCAGCCCGCGGTGTGGGATGAGCTGATGCAGAAGCTGGTGGCCGTCTTGGGTCGCTATCTGGTGGCCCAGGCTCGCGCGGGCGCGGATGCGCTGCAGATCTTCGACAGTTGGGTGGGATGCCTGGGGCCGGAAGACTACCGCCGTTACGTTCTGCCGCGAACCCGGGAGTTGGTGGCGCAGGCCCGGACTGCCGGCGTGCCCATTATCTATTTCGGAACCGACACGGCCACTCTGCTGCCGGCTATGAAGGAAACGGAATCCGAGGTGATCGGCGTCGACTGGCGCGTTCCTCTCGATGACGCCTGGAAGAGCCTGGGCTTCCGCGGGGCCGTGCAAGGAAACCTGGATCCGGCAGCATTGTTTGCCGATTGGCCGGAAGTGCAGTCGCGAGCCGTCGACGTGCTGCGGCGCGCCGACGGCCGCCCCGGACACATCTTCAATCTTGGGCACGGCATCCAGCCGGGCACGCCGGTGGAGAACGTGCGCGCGCTGGTGAGTTTCGTGCATGAACAGAGCGTGAGGAAAGGGTCCTGAGCAGGACGAGATGAACAACTCCGCCCAATCCGCGGTTCTGCTGCTGGCGCACGGCAGCCCGCAGACTCCCAACGATGTGCCGGAGTTTCTGCGCAACGTCACCGGCGGCCGCCCGGTGTCGCCGGAGGCCATCGCAGAAATCCAGCACCGCTACGCACGTATCGGCCAGTCGCCGCTGCTGGAGATCACTCTGCGGCAGGCGGCGGCCCTGCAGCGCCAGCTCAAACTGCCGGTGTACGCCGGTATGCGCAACTGGCGGCCCTACATCTCCGACGTCGTGCAGGAGATGGCGCACGCCGGTGTGACCCACGCGGTCGCCATCTGCCTGGCGCCGCAGAATTCCTCGACCAGCGTTGGACTGTACCGGCGCGCGCTGGATGCAACCGGGCCGCCGTTTGAGGTGGACTTCGTCGAGTCCTGGCACGACCACCCGCTCCTGGTACGCTCCTTTGCGGAAAAGCTTGCGTCCGTCTGGCAGCCTGCCTCGCAAGAACTGAGCGCGCGCCTTCCCGTGTTGTTCACCGCACACAGCGTCCCGGAACGCACCATTGCGGATGGCGATCCCTACGCCGACCAGGCGCGCGGCACCGCGGCGCTGGTGGCCATGCAGGTTTCCGCTCTCACCGTGGACGACTGGAGCTTCGCCTTCCAAAGCCAGGGCATGGCGGGAGGCCCGTGGTTGGGACCCACCGTCGAAGACACGCTGCTCGCCCTGCACCAGAAGGGGCATCGCGGCGTTGTGATCCAGCCCATCGGGTTCGTGTGCGACCACGTGGAGGTGCTGTACGACATTGACGTCCACTTCCAGGAGTTCGCTGCGCAGCGTGGAATGCGCTTGTGGAGGACGGAGTCGCTGAACGACTCGCCCACCTTCGTCGCGGCCCTGGCGAACGTGGCCCGCTCACGACTGCTCCCGGCAGGTGAGAAACCCGGTCTGGTACAGATTGCGCCGTAGGGACGGGTGCAATCCAAACTTCTGCACCAGGTCACGCATCCAAATGGGTACATGTCCTTTCGTTTGGTTGCGCAGGTCTGCGCAGTCTGTTAGAAGTGCATCCTAGAGACCAGCAGGAGGTGCTTATGCCTAGCCGTTTTGTAGCTCTCTTTTTGACGTTGTCCCTGGCCCTGATGCTGGGGGCGTGCAGCAGCAGCAAGCCGTCGGAAGAAACTCCGGCAGCCAGCGACAGTTCTGCCCCCAAGGAATCGGCGACCGGCGAATCCGCGGCCAAGCCGGCAGAGAAGCCGGGGCTCATCGAGCGCTTGATGGGCAAGCCGGTGGCCGTGCCTGCGGGCACCACTCTTGCCGTAAAGCTCGATGAAGCGGTGGGATCCAAGATCAGCGAGGATGGCCAGCCTTTCACGGCCACGCTCGCCAATCCCATCCTGGTGGGTGGGAAAGAAATCATTCCCAAGGGCTCCACGGTCAGCGGGACGGTAATGGACGCAAAGGCCCGCGGCCGCTTCAAGGGTGAAGGCCGCCTGGAACTGGTGCTGACCTCCATCACGGTGCGCGGCAGTGACTATGACATCGAAACCAACACCATCACCAAGATTGCCAAGGGCAAAGGCAAGCGCACCGCGGCCATGGTGGGCGGCGGCGCGGGCGCGGGCGCGGTGATCGGTGCGCTGGCGGGCGGCGGCAAGGGGGCCGCTATCGGCGCAGTCGCTGGCGCCGGAGCTGGGACCGCCGGAGCCGGCCTGACCGGCAATCAACAGATTTTGCTGCCGGCCGAGTCGGCGCTCAGCTTCAAGCTGGCGTCGCCGGTCGAGATCAAGATGTAACCAGTGGCGAGTACCGAGTTGCGAGCACCGAGGTCGGACTCGCAACTCGGCGCTCAATGACTCGCAACTCACTACTCGGTACTCGCAACTCTCCTTATGCTGGACTTCCGCCGCTTCCAAGCCCTCTCCTTCGACTGCTACGGCACGCTCATTAATTGGGAGGCCGGCATTCTGGGCGTACTGCGGCCGCTGCTGGCAGCGCACGGCCAGCAGCCGAGTGACGCCGAGATCCTCGAGCTCTATGCGGAGCTGGAACCCGCGGCGCAGAGCGGAGAGTACCTGCGCTACCGTGAAGTGCTGCGCACCGTGGTCCAGGACTTCGGCCGGCGCCTGAGATTCACCGTCTCGCCGGCGGAGGCCGACTCGCTCCCCGACTCGTTGCAGAGCTGGAAGCCGTTTCCGGACACGATTGAGGCGCTGGGCCGTCTGAAGCAGCGGTACAAGCTGGCGGTGATCTCCAATATTGACGACGACCTGTTCGCCCACACCGCAAAACACCTTGAGGTCGAGTTCGATCACGTGATTACGGCGCAGCACTGCCGAAGCTACAAGCCTTCGCTCAACAATTTCCGGCAGGCGATGGCGCGGATGGATTTGCCTCCGGATCGAATCCTGCACGTGGCCGAAAGCTTGTTTCACGACGTCGCCCCGGCCCGCAGCCTGGGGCTGGCGACGGTGTGGGTGAATCGGCGCAAGGCGCGGGCCGGCGCCGCAGCCACACGCTTCTCCGACGTCCGCCCTGATCTCGAAGTACCCGATTTGAAGGCGCTCGCCGACCTGGTGGATCGTTCTTTGCCTTCGCCGGCTGCACCGCAGCCTCTTCTCTGAAATTCTTGTCGGCGCGCGGCTTGCAGGAAGCCTCGTATAGAATGACCGGCTGTTATGCTGCGTTTTTCCACGTCCGGCGAATCCCATGGGGAAGCTCTCCTGGCGACGCTGTCCGGCATCCCCGCAGGTCTGAAGATGGACCAGGGTTTTCTCGACCGCGAGCTGTGGCGGCGGCAGCAGGGCTACGGGCGCGGCGGGAGAATGAAGATGGAGCGCGATACCGCGCACATTCTCGCTGGTGTGCGTCATGGCAAGACCATTGGCTCGCCCATTGCCATCCGCCTGGAGAACAAGGACTGGCAGAACTGGGAAGAAGCACTGCCCGTGGGCGAAGGCGATCCTGCAAAGCACCGGCCGCTGGCGTCGCCGCGGCCCGGGCACGCCGACCTGGCGGGCGCGCTTAAGTACAACTTTCCCGAAGCGCGTTATGTGCTGGAGCGTGCGTCGGCACGAGAGTCGGCGGCGCGCGTGGCCGTGGGCGCCGTGGCCAAACTGTTCCTGCGGGAACTGGAACTGGAAGTGCTCAGCCACGTGGTGGCCGTGGGCGGAGCGGCAGTGCAGGATTCCGAAACGCCGTGGGAGAAGGTGCGCGCCCTCTACGACCGCGAAGATGTCCTGCTCAACTGCGCCGACTTCGAAGCCGAGCAGCGCATGAAGAAGGCCGTGGACGAGGCGCTGAAGACGGGCGACTCCATCGGCGGAGTGTTTGAGGTGGTGGCGCATGGCGTGCCGCCGGGGCTGGGCACGTACGCCAACTGGGACGAGCGCCTGGATGGCCTGCTGGCCCAGGCGCTGATGTCGCTGCAAGCAGTGAAGGCGGTGGAGATCGGCAGCGGCGTGCGCGCCGCGGCTTCGCCGGGATCAACGGTGCATGACGAGATCGGGTACAACGCTGAGGCCAGGCGATTCACGCGCGCATCCAACCATGCCGGCGGAATCGAGGGTGGCATCTCCAACGGCGAAGACATCCGCGTGCGCGGCTACGTGAAGCCCATCTCGACGCTGCGGCGGCCGCTCGCATCGGTGAGCTTCGCCACGCGCCAGCCGGTGGAGGCGGCGTACGAGCGTTCGGACGTGTGCGTGGTGCCGGCGGCGGGCGTCGGCGGCGAAGCCATGGTGGCGCTCACGCTGGCCCGCTGCGCGTTGGAGAAATTCGGTGGAGATTCTATGATAGAAACGCTGCGCAACTTCCGGGGTTACCTGGAACAACTGCAAGCTTTCTGAATGATCCATCCCATCGTGAAATATGGCAACCCGGTTCTGGAGAAACCTGCGGCGCCGGTGACGGTCTTTGACGGCAACCTGCGCAAGCTGGTGGAGGAAATGTTTGCGGCCATGTACGCGGCGCACGGCGTCGGCCTGGCCGCGCCGCAGATCGGCGTCGCCCTGCGCATCGCTGTGGTGGACGTGACCTTCAAGGAGAGCCCCGATGCCAGGCTGGTGCTGGTGAATCCCGAGATCGTGCACAAAGAAGGCAAGCAGCGGCACAGCGAGGGCTGCCTGAGCCTGCCCGACTTTCGGGCTGACGTCACGCGCGCCACCAAGGTGACGGTGCGCGCGCAGGACCTGGAGGGCAAGACCTTCGAACGCACCGGGGAAGACCTGCTGGCCCGCGCCATCCTGCACGAAACCGATCACCTGAACGGGCGTCTGTTCCTCAGCCACATCAGCGGGCTCAAGCGCGACTTGATCAAGCGAAAAATCCGCAAGCTGGTGAAAGCAGGAGAATGGTAGGCATTTGGTAATTTGGTAATTTGGTAATTTGGAAATTGGCAAATTTGCCCGACGATCTTTCTTCTAGCCAGTGTCCCTCAGTGTGCTCTCTGTCTCTGCGGTAAATAGGTTCCTGCTATGGAACTGGTTTTTTGCGGCACACCGTCGTTCGCCGTACCCACGCTCGACCGCCTGGTTGCGGCCGGTCATCGCATTTCCTTGGCTGTGACCCAGCCAGACCGGCCCAGCGGACGAGGGCTGGAGGTGGCAGCCTCGCCCGTCAAGCAGCGAGCGCTGGCGCTGGGGCTGCCCGTCATGCAGCCGGACAAGATCAAGGCCAACGACGGCTTCCGATCGCAACTGGAAGCGCTGAAGCCGGAGGCGATCATTGTGGTGGGCTACGGGCGCATCATTCCGCGCTGGATGATTGACCTCCCGCGCCACGGCAACCTGAATCTGCACGCCTCGCTTCTGCCCAAGTACCGAGGGGCGGCGCCGATCCAGTGGGCGATCGCACAGGACGAGACCATAACCGGGGTCTCCACCATGCGCATTGACGAAGGCCTGGACACCGGAGACATCCTGTTGCAGCAGGAAGTGACCATCGCTCCCGACGACACGGCGCTCACGCTGGCTCTCCGGCTGGCGGATGTGGGCGCCGGATTGATGGTGGAGACGCTGCGGCAACTGGAAGCCGGCACGCTCGCGGCGCGACCCCAGGACCACGTGCAGTCCACGCTCGCCCCGCTGCTGAAGAAGGACGATGGGCGGATTGATTTCTCCTGGACGGCAGCCGAGATCCACAACCGTCTGCGCGGCTTTCAGCCCTGGCCAGGCGTTTACACAACCTTCCGCGGCAAGACCCTGGCGCTCCGGGCCGTGCAGCCGGAGACGGCGATTACGGTTCCGTCGGCTGAATTTCGAGTTGAGCACGAGCGTCTGCTGCTGGGATGCGGCCGGGGCACGGTTCTGGAGATCACGGAGCTTCAGCCGGAAGGCAAGAAACGCATGGCCGCGCGCGACTTCGTGCACGGCTACCATCCCCAATCGGATGAACGCCTGGGTGAGCGCCTGGGCGAGCCGTCGTGAAAACGGCTTCGCCGGCGCGCGCCGCGGCTTTCGATGTCCTGCTGCGCGTGGAGCAGCAGGATGCTTACGCTTCGGAGCTGTTGCACTCCGCCCGGCTGGACGCACTCTCCACCGCCGATCGTGCCTTGGCGACCGAACTCACTCTAGGCGTGTTGCGCTGGCGCTCGCATCTGGACGGGCTGATCGCGCGCGTTTCTTCGCAGCCTCTTTCCAAGCTGGACGCCGAGGTACTCATCGCGCTGCGGGCCGGGGCGTACCAGATGGCGTTTCTCGACCGCGTTCCGGCGCGTGCGGCCGTGGATGAGAGCGTGGAGCTGGCGAAGCGCGCGGGTCGAAGCTTTTCCGCGCCTTTCGTCAACGCGGTGTTGCGCAAGCTCTCCACCAGCCCAGTGAGCTTGCGGCCTCCTGGACTTTCTGGGACGCCAACGGCGGACACCCTGGCCTCATCGTTCGCGCATCCCCTGTGGCTGGTAGAACGCTGGGTGCAGGAGTTCGGCGCCGGCAACGCGCAGCGCATCTGCGAGCACAACCAGCAAGCGCCGGAGACGGCACTGTGCGGCGTGGATGCGGCCCTCGAAGCGGAGCTCCGTGAACAAGGCATCGAGCTTGGCCCCGGCCGCATCATGTCCAGCGCGCGGCGTGTGCTGTCGGGAGATGTAACCAGGACGCGAGCTTTCGCAGAGGGCCGCGTGCATCTGCAGGACGAAGCTTCCCAGTTGGTGGCGGCGATGGTAGGGAAGGGCGAGCACATCCTCGACTGCTGCGCTGCCCCCGGAGGCAAGACCGCAGCACTGGCGGCCGGCAATCCGGAGGCGCAGGTGGTGGCGGTGGAACTTCACCCGCACCGCGCGCGCACGTTGCGACGGCTGGCGCCGGCGCCCAACGTACGTGTTATTGCTGCGGATGCCACGGCGCTGCCCCTAACGCAGCAGTTCGACCGCGTGCTCGCCGATGTGTCCTGCTCGGGGACGGGCACGCTGGCGCGCCATCCGGAAATCAAGTGGAAGCTGACGGCAGAAGATCTCTGCGATCTGCAGGGGCGGCAGGTGGCCATCCTGCGCGCGGCGCTGCAGAGAGTTGCGCCGGGGGGCCGGCTAGTCTATTCCACCTGCTCGCTGGAGAAGGATGAGAACGAGGCGGTGGTGGAGGAGGCGCTCGGCGGCGGCACGCGCTTGCTGGATTGTCGGGAAGAGTTGCGTAATTTGCACCCAGGAGACGCACTGGCCTGGCCGGACATGGATTCCCTCACTCGCGGCGTGTTTCTGCGGACGTTGCCGGGCGTGCATCCCTGCGAGGGATTTTTTGCGGCGATGGTGCAGCGGGAATAACTCAGCGCGCGACTTCGAAGTGGACGACGGTCCCGGGCGTGACCTTCGCTCCCGGAAGCGGAAGTTGCCGGCGGACGACGGCGGGAAGCGCGATGCGGCTCTCGCCGTCGGGTAGGTTGAGGCGCGCGCCGCCGGAGGTCACGTGCCCGAGCCTTAGTCCGGCTGCTTCCACGGCTTCTACGGCGTCGGCCAGCGGCCGTCCGGCGAAGTCGGGCATGAGGTAGGCATGGGTATCCAGCGGCGCGTTCACCAGCAGACTGATCATGGGCGAGACCGCGTTGCCGGCCTGCGGAGGCGGGCTCTGGGCCACCACCTGGTCGGCGGGCAGGTCAGGCAGGCGCAACTGGGCAATGGCTCCCACGTCCAGCCCGCGCCGGCGGATGTTGATTTCCGCGGCCCGCGCGCTCTGCCCGATCAAGTTGGGGATCACGGCGCGCTGCGGCCCCAGGCTCTCCGCCACCCGCACCGTGCCGCCGCGACGCACGCGCGTTCCTGGTTGCGGCATCTGCGAGACGATGCGGCCTTCGGGGACGCCGGCGCTGTAAAAGTGACTCTCCACCTCGAGCACCAGGCCGAGCGCACCCAGCGACTGGTCGGCCTCACGCGGTGAACTTCCCACCACCTTCGGCACTTCGACCTCGCGGCCATGGATGGCCAGGCGCATGGCAGTGAGCGCCGACACCATGGCCACGGTCACCAGGATCAGCGCCAGCAGCATCCAGCGTAAAAAGCGTCGCACCAAGCCTCCTTGCCTGCTTCCAGTGTGCCAAACTTTGGGCGCTATGAGAAGATGTCTGCCGAAGTTCGGGGCGCCCCACAAAAGAATGCCCAGGAAAACGACCCGGAGAACGCCCAGGAGAACGCCGCCATGACTCGCGATGAAATCGTCCGCAAGCAGAAAGAATTCATCTTCCCCGCGGTGAGCACCTACTACTCCCAGCCGCTGGTCCTGGACCGCGGCAACATGCAGCACGTGTGGGACTCAGAGGGACGCCAATACCTGGACTTCTTCGGCGGCATCCTGACGGTGAGCGTGGGCCACGCCAATCCGCGGATCACCGGGCCGGTCAAGGCTCAGATGGACAAGCTGCAGCACGCCTCCACCTGCTTTATCACCGAGCCCATGGTGGCGCTGGCGGAAAAGCTGGCGGAGATCACGCCCGGGGCGCTGAAAAAGACCTACTTCACCAACAGCGGCAGCGAAGCCAACGAAACCGCCATCCAGATTGCGCGCATGCACACCGGCAACTTCGAGGTGGTGGCGCTGCGTCACGGCTACAGCGGGCGGACGTCGGTGACGCGCGGCCTCACCGGCATGAGCACCTGGCGCAAGGGCACCATCGAAGTGGGCATCGTGCATGCCATGAATCCCTACTGCTACCGCTGTCCACTGGGACTGAAGTATCCCTCCTGCGAAGTGGCCTGCGTGAAGGAGATCGAACAGGTCATCCAGACTTCCACCTCGGGGCGCATCGCGGCCCTGCTGGCCGAGCCCATCCAGGGGTTGGGCGGGTTCATCACGCCGCCGCGCGAGTACTTCAAGATGGCGTTCCGCATCGTGAAGGAGTACGGCGGAGACTTCATCGCCGACGAAGTGCAAACCGCCTGGGGACGCACCGGGCGCAAGTGGTTCGGCATCGAGCACTGGGAAGTCGAGCCGGACATCCTGACGTCAGCCAAGGGCCTGGCCAACGGCCAGCCCATCGGCATCACCGTGGCCACACCGGAGATTGCCGACTCCTTCCAGGGGCTCACCATCTCTACCTTCGGCGGCAACCCGGTCACCTGCGTCACCGCCAAGGCGGTGATTGACCTGATTGAGGAAGACGACCTGCGCACCAACTGTGAAGTGGTGGGAGGCTACTTCCGCGAGAAGCTCGAAGCCATGCAGGAGAAGCATCCGCTCATCGGCGATGTGCGCGGCATGGGCCTGATGCAGGCGATAGAACTGGTGACCGACCGCGACACCAAAGAGCCGGCCACCGCCGCGACGGTCGCGTTCATGGAAGAAACCCGCAAACGCGGATTGCTGATCGGCAAAGGGGGCTTTTACGGCAACGTGATCCGGCTCTCGCCTCCCATGAACATCGCCAAGGCGGACGTGGACGAAGCCGTCCGCATCATGGACGAGAGCCTGGTGGCGGTGGAAGAGTCGCGCATGGCGGGGGCGGCGCGGTAGCGCGCTCGCCGCTTCGCCGGCTTGAGACGAAGGGAATCTCAGAGCGGCAGGCGCATTTTCTTCAGGAAAGCGGCGTAGCGCGGGTCGCGTTCGAGGTTCTTCAGCAGCGGGTCGCCTTTCAGATAGGAAAGGTCGGCATCGCGCTGCTGGTAGGCCCGCTCCAGCCACTCGAACGCCCGGTCGGTTTCTCCGCGGAACGCATACACTTCGGCAATCGCAAAGGCCCCATTCGCCTGATACTTCTTGATCAGGCCGGCCAGGGCCGCGTCCGATTCCTTCTTCCGCCCCAAGGCGTGATGCGCGAGCGCCAGTCCGGAAAGGCGCCACGCGGGATCACTTTCCAGTTCCATTTCGGCCAGCGCCTTCTGAGCCTGCCCCTGTAACAGGAAAATGCTGCCCTTGTAAAAGTGAGCCTCGTCAAACTGCAGGTTGAGTTCCAAGGCCTTGTTGTATGCGGCGATGGCCTCCTCGTGACGGCCGGCATAAAAGGCAAAACTACCTAGAGTGAGATGTGTTTGAGCGTTGAGCGGATCCAGTTCCACGGCCCGGCGGCCCAGGGCAAGGGCCTCATCCAGCCGACCCAGGGTGCTAGCCAGCCCGGCAGATCGCCGCATGGCCGTGGCGTTCTCGGGCTCCATGGCCAAGGCACGCCGGAAGGAGGCGTCTGCTGCTGCCCAGTCCCAGTCGTAGGATCTCTGTATCAACCCTAGGGCGGAGTGGGCATCCGCGAGGTTCGGATCCAGCACCAGGGCCCGCTCCACCGCGTCCCGCGCCTTCCGGTAGCCTTCGGCTGGGGGTGCGTCGCCCCAACCGGCCGCGACAGCGTGGGCCGAACCCAGCCAAGCCCATGCCCGGGCATAGTCGGGAGCCAGCTTGATCGCCTGTTCGAAGTAAACGGCGGCTTTCTCCCTGTCTCTTCTACTGGTGCCCCGCTCGTAGAAATACCGGCCCTGCAGATAGGCGTTGTGGGCTTCGGGGTTCGTGCCTCGAGCGGAGGTTGACGCAGCCTTTTCCCCCGAGAGCACCACCTTCAGGGACCCAGCTACTGAACGTGCGATCTCGTCTTGCACCGCGAAGATGTCGTCCAGGTCGCGGTCGTAGGTTTCTGACCACAGACGAAAACCGTCAGAGACTTTGATGAGCTGAGCGGTAATGCGCACCCGGTTGCCTTGGCGCCGTACGCTTCCTTCGAGGATTGTGGCCACGTCGAGCTTCTCGCCAATCACCTTAAGGTCCTCGTTCTTGCCCTTGAAATGGAAAGACGAAGTCCGTGCCGCCACCTTCAGTCCGGGTACTTTGGCCAGAGTGTTGAGCAGCTCTTCGGCCAGGCCATCCGAAAAGTACTCCTGGTTCTTCTCCGCGCTCATGTCCGCGAAGGGCAATACGGCGATGGAAGGTGCGCGGGCCGCAACCGGCGCAGCCGGCTTCTCTTCCGAAGGTTTGTCCTGCCGCCCCAGCCACAGGCCTGCGACTACAGTGAGTACGACCAGCGCCGCGACCACCACGTCGCGTCGCCGTCGAGTCGAGGTGGCAGTTGTAGCGGCAGCAACTTGGGCGCTGGCCTGAATGCTGGTGTAGCCAGACTCTGTATCGCGCTTCAATCGCCGCAGATCGGTGCGCATCTCCGAGGCGTTCTGGTAACGCAGGTTGCGGTCCTTCTCCAGTGCCTTGTGGATGATGTGTTCCAGATCGAGTGGCAACTCCGGATTCAGCCGCAGGGGCGAAACCGGCGCCTTGTGCAGGATGGCATCGAATATGGCTGTGGTGGTCTCGCCGCGGAAAGGGATCATGCCAGTCGCCATCTCGTAGAGGACTACGCCAAGCGAAAACAGGTCGCTGCGCGCATCCAGGTCCTTGCCCAGCACCTGCTCCGGCGACATGTAGGCTGCGGTGCCCATGGTGCTGCCCTGCGCGGTCAACTTTGTTTCGTTACTAGCAGTGGCATCGGTGGGCAACGGCGCCGGCTTGGCCACCTTGGCCAGCCCGAAGTCCAGGATCTTAGCCAGACCGCTCTTGGTGACGAAAATGTTGGCCGGCTTCAGGTCGCGGTGGATGATGCCCTTGGCGTGCGCGGTATCGAGGGCTTCCACCATCTGCAAGGCCAAGTCAATCAGGGTCTCGTTGTCCAGCGGCCTGCCGCCCCCGCGCGCCTTAAGCGTCGTCCCTTCCATGTACTCCATCACGATGAAGTGCTCGCCCTGGTCTTCGCCAATGTCATAGATAGTGCAAATGTTGGGGTGATTCAGGGCCGAGGCCGCGCGTGCTTCGCGCTCGAAGCGGACCAGCGCCTCGCGGTCGCGGGAAAGCTCTTCCGGAAGAAACTTCAGGGCGACGGGGCGGCCGAGACGGGTGTCCTCAGCCTTGTAGACCACACCCATACCGCCGCCACCCAGCTTCTCCAGGATGCGGTAATGCGAGAGTGTCCTGCCGACCATGACGGCCACGCGCAGCTTGAGGTCACAGATTGCGACCTCAAGTTAGCATACTTTCAACTCGTCTTAGGGCCGCGGGCTAGGCACCCTAGTGTGCTTCGCCGTCGCCTTCGGCTTCGTCGGGGGTGTCCACCTTCTGGGCCACGGCGCTGATGGGAATCGGCGGGGCGGGGATGAAGTCTTCCTGGACGCGGCCCTCGAGCGCCACCTTCATGAAGTCAATCCAGATGGGCAGGGCGGCCACGCCGCCGGTTTCCTTCTTGCCGAGAGTCTTCTTCTCGTCGAAGCCGATCCACACGCCGCAGGTGATGGAGGGTGAGAAGCCGACGAACCAGGCGTCGGTGAAGTCGTTGGTGGTGCCGGTTTTTCCGGCCAGGGGATGTTTGAGCGACTTGGCACGCACCGCGGTACCGGACTGCACCACTCCCTGCAGCAGCATGGTCATGACGCGCGCGGTGCGGGCGCTGATCACGTCGCGCACTTCGGGAAAGTTTTCCTCCAGCACCCGTCCTTCGAAGTCGGTGACCTTGCGGATATAGCGCGGCGAGACCCGCACCCCGTCGTTGGGGAAGACGGCGAAGGCCGCGGTCTGCTCCAGCAGCGTGATTTCGGCGGAACCCAGGGCGACCGGCAGGTACGGCGGCATGGCCGAAGTGACGCCGAACTTGCGCGCGGTCTCGATGACGGCGTTGATGCCCACCTGGCTGGCGATCTTGACCGCGGGAACGTTGCGGGACTGGGCCAGAGCGCGCCGCAGGGTAATGGCGCCCTCGTACTTCATGTCGTAGTTGTGGGGCGCGTAGGGTTCGCCGCCGCTCAGGAAAACCACGGGCGCGTCCACCACCACGTCGTCGGGACTGATGCCCTGATCAATGGCCGTGGTATAGACGTAGGGCTTGAAGGACGAGCCCACCTGGCGTAGCGCCTGGGTGGAGCGGTTGAATTTGGACTCATCGAAGTCGCGACCGCCGACCATGGCCTTGATGTCGCCGGTGGCGTTGTCCAGAGCGAGCAACGCGCCCTGGATGCCGGAGTTTTGCTCCAGGCTCACGCGCGCCGTTCCCGCAGCGTCGAGCGACACCACTTTCACGTAGGCCACGTCGCCCGCGGCCAGAATGTCCTTGGGGGAGCGCCGCCAGGTCCACTTCATGTCGGGCGCGGTGAGCGCGGCGGTGTAGCGGCCGAACTTCAAGGTCGCGGCCGCCGGGGTAACTTCGGTGACCAGTGCGCGCAGGTAGGTGCCGGGTTCGATGGGCTGGAACCAGCCGGGATCGGTAAAGGCCTCCAGGGTGCCGCCTTCCTTGAGGACGTTGTGCAGCTTTCCCTTCCACCCGTGGCGGCGCTCGTAGGCAGCCAGGCCGTCGCGGATGGCGCGGTTGGCGGCCTTCTGCAGGTCGAGGTTCAGCGAGGTGTAGACGCGCAGGCCGCTGCGGTGGACTTCGTCGCTGCCATATTTGCGCTCCAGATACTGGCGCACCTCCTCGACAAAGTAGGGCGCGAGCGAGTTGGTGGGCACTTTGACGTCCAGCTTGAAAGGAGATTCCTTGGCGCGCGTGGCCTGCTCGGCGGTGATCTTTCCGTCTTCGAGCATGGCATTGAGGACCAGGTTGCGGCGGCGCAAGGCGCGCTCCGGATTATTCACCGGTGAGTAGGCGTTGGGGGCTTTGGGCAGCGCGGCCAGCAGCGCGGCCTCCTCCAGGTTGAGGTCGCGGGCGCGCTTGTTGAAATAGAACTGCGAGCCGGCCTCAAAGCCGTAGGCGCCGTGTCCCAGAAAAATCTGGTTGCAATACATGGTGAAAATCTGGGGCTTGGTAAAGCGCCGCTCGATCTGCATGGCCAGCAGCACTTCCTGAAACTTGCGCCGGAAGGAGCGCTCGTTGGAAAGAAACAGATTGCGCGAGAGCTGCATGGTCAGCGTGGAGGCGCCTTGCGCCCGGCTGCCGGCGCGGATGTCCTGATAGGCCGCACCCAGGACCCGGTAAAAGTTGATGCCCCAGTGCTTTTCGAAGTTCTTGTCCTCGATGGAGAGCACGGCATCGCGCAACACCGGGGGCAGGTCTTCGTAGGCGACGATCACACGCCGCTGCACGGCGAAGGAACCGATGGGGCGTCCCTGGTCGTCGTATACCTCGGTGATGGAACTGGGGCGGTAGCGCTCCAGCTCACCCACTTCCGGGAGGTCGGTGGAGTAAACCAGGAGCAGCCCGCCCACCGCGCCCAGAGTGGCCGTCACCAGCATCAGGAAGGCAAACGCCACTCGCCCGACCAGACGCGCGCGTCCGACCTTGACCGGCGGGATGTCCGCATAGAGTGATTCCATGAGTGCGTCTTCGGCGGGGAGAACAGGCTCAGAATAGCACGGAAATTAGGATGCCGCGAGAACGGTGCGGGATGCACGCGGCAGCAGGGATGCGCACGAGGCCCCGGTCCCGCAGGGCGGGGCGGCCGGGCTACACACGGGCTACTTGCGCTCCTTGATCAGGGTGAGGGCGCGGCGCAGGATTTCGTCCTCTTTAGGTGTTGCTGGAGTTGCAGGTTCCTCGGGCGCGTCGGCGCCGTCCTCGGGCGGAGCCAGGTCTTCGTCCGGGTCCACCACCAGAATGTTGGGGGTGACGGCCACGTCCTGAATGGCCTTTCCTCCCGGCGAGTAGTACTTGGCGATGGAGAGGATGAGCGCGGAACCGTCAGGAATTTCCAGCAGCTTCTGGATGGAGCCCACTCCGAACGTGCGGGAGCCGACTACGTCGGCACGAGCGTTTTCCAGCAGGGCGGCGGCAACCACTTCGGCCGCGCCCGCGGTGCCGCGGTTCACCAACACCACCATCGGCAGGCTGGTGACGGCGTCATCTTCCTCGGCGGTAAAGGTTTCGCGCGGGTACTTTTGTCCCTGCACATAGGAAATCACGCCCCGCTTGAGGAACAGCCGGGAGGCGGCGATACCTTCCGAGATTTCGCCTTCCGCGCAGTTGCGCAGATCGAGCACCAGTTGGCGCGCGCCCGCGTTCTCCAGCGAGCGAATGCGCGAGGACAGCTCCGAAGCCTTGCCCTTGGTGAGAGAAACCGCCTTCACGTAGCCCACGTTGTTTTCCAGCATGCGCGACTGGATGGGCGGCACCTGCACCAGGTCGCGGCTGACGGTGATGCGCTGGGGCTCGGCGCGGCGCACACGCACCACCGAAAACGTGATGTTCGAACCCACCGGCCCGGGAGCCAGGTTGCGAATTTCCGCCAGCGACATGTCGCGGGTGCTGCGGCCGTCGATGGCTTCCACGACGTCGCCGCCCTGCACTCCCGCCTTGTCCGCCGGACCGCCGGGGATCACGGCGATCACCGCCGCGTAGCCAAAGCGCTTGGAGAGCGTTGCTCCCAGCCCGGCCTTGCCGTCCTGCTTCTGGGCCTTGTACTGGCGGTATTCGGCGGCGTTCAAATAGCTGGAGTTGGCATCCAGGGATTCCAGCAGGCCGTGGAGAGCGCCGTCGGTAACCTGGTTCAGGTCGCGCTCCTCTACGTAGTCGCTGCGAATGCGGGAGAGCACTTCGCTGTACACGCCCAGTTGGCGATAGGCTCCCTCGCCGCCTGCAGCCCGGACTCCCAGACCGCCCAGGATCGCAAACAAGACCACCAGGGCTGAACTGCCCAGCACCACCGCTTTCAGCTTGTTGGACATTGACGCTTCGACCTTCCCGCCCGCGGAGAAAAAACTGCCCGCTGGGTGTCATTATATATGACGTATCCGGCCGTCCAGGGTTGCTTCCGACATGCAGGTATTTTCCGAAGCCGAGGTAAAGCGGCTGCTCTCCCCCAGGCTGGCCATGGCCGCCATCGAGCAGGCCTTCCAGCGCGATTACCGGACCACGGTCCAGATGCCGCCGCGAGTCCACCTGCCGCTGTCCCAGGGCGGGGTGTTCCTGGTGATGCCGTGCCACGATCCGGCGGTGCCTGCAACCGGCGTCAAGCTGGTGACCGTGCTGGATTCGCCGCCGGAAGGCGTGGACCGCATCCAGGCGCAATACTGCCTGTTCGATCCGGCTACGGGAGCACTGCGCGCGCTGCTCGCGGCCAACTACCTCACCGACACCCGGACCGCAGCTACATCGGCAGTGGCCACCAGGTTCCTGGCACGCCCGCAGGCAAGTACGCTGGGCATCTTCGGCACCGGGCGACAAGCCTGGGCGCATCTTGTGGTGATGCGCGAAGTGCGGGAGTTCCGGCGCGTGCTGGTGTGCGGGTCGAGTCCGGCACGCAGCGCACAGTTCGCACGCCGCGCCGAGGAAGAGGCGGGCATTGCCGTCGAGCCGGTGGATGCTCCCGCGTGCGCGCAGCAGTCCGACGTAATTTGCACCTGCACCACTTCTTCTACGCCCTTGTTCGATGGAAGACTGCTGCGCCCGGGAACGCACCTCAACCTGGTGGGAGCGTTTCGCCCGGAAACGCGTGAGGTGGACGACGAAACCATCGCTCGGGCACGCGTAGTCGTGGACACCTACGACGGCGCGCTGGCCGAGGCCGGCGACCTGCTCATCTCTCTGCGCAGCGGCCGCATTCCGGGCAGCCACATCGCAGCCGACCTGCACGAGATCGTGAGCGGCAAGAAACCGGCGCGTTCCCGTGAGGACGAGATCACCGTGTTCAAGAGCGTGGGGTGCGCGCTCGAAGATTTGGTTGTGGCCAACGCGGTGGTGGAAGCAAGCAACGCAGCGCTATCTGCACCGGAGAAACTCGGAGCCCCCTTTGTCATTCCGAGCAAGCGCGACTGAGTCCGCCACGGCGGACTCGGGATGACAATTCTGAAGAGACGCGCAAACCTGAAGTGACACGCGACGCAGCCTAGGGCTTCCCGGCCGCGGCCGACGCTGCCGGCTCCTGAATGCGGTGGTAGCGGCGAGCGGGCAGGTTCTCCAGAACGGTCACACCGCCGCCAGGCCAATGCACTTCCACTTTCTCCACTTTCTCGCTTGCGCCCAGTCCGAAAAGCAGCCGTGGATCGTGGGCCGAGCAATAGCTGGCGCCGCCCACCAGTTCCCTCACTTGCCGGCGGCCCGCAGACGTCACCACCAGCAAGGCGCCGGTGAGGTCGCGACCCGGGCCGCGGCCCGCGAGCTCGAAGCCGATCCAGGAGTTGCGGTTGCCGCCGTCGTTGCGCAAGAGCGTGGCGCCGCCGCCGTTCTCGACGATCAGCAGGTCAGGGTCGCCGTCGTTGTCGTAGTCGCCCACGGCAAGGCCGCGGCCGTTGTACTGGCGGGAAAAGGGCGGGCCGAGCTGCAGCCCGACTTCCTCGAAGCGCCCGCTGCGGTTCTCCAGAAGAAACGGGCGTTCCGACCCGGTGACGCCTTGCTTGAAGAGGTGGATGTTGTCGAGCGGATGGCCGTTGGCGACGGCGATGTCGAGGTCCGCGTCGTTGTCATAGTCGAGAAACCGGGTGCCGAAGCCGCTGAACAGGATGGCCACCGCCGCCAGGTTGGAAGTCGCGGTGACGTCGTTGAAAATCTCTTCGCCCGCGTTCTGGAACAGGTTGTTGGTCTCGAAGTCTATGTTGGTGACAAACAGGTCGCTGCGACCGTCGCCGTTGTAGTCGGCGGCGTCGGTGCCCATTCCGGACGCGGGCTTGCCGCTGGTCCCGTAGGCCACCTCGGCCAGCAAGGCGATCTCCGTGAACGTGCCGTTGCCGTTGTTGCGGAAAAGGAAGTTGTGCACGGCGTCGTTGGCCACGTAGAGGTCGAGCCAGCCGTCCTGGTTGAAGTCGAACGCCACCACACCCAGCGCCTTGCCCGCTTCGGCGACGCCCGCGGCTTCCGTCACTTCGACGAAGGTGCCGTTGCCCTGGTTTCGGTAAAGGCGGCTGGGCACGGCGCGAAACTGGTCGGGGTGGCAGTAGGAACGCATTCCCGGACGACGTTCCCCGCAATGGGGATTGTGGTCGTAGTTCCACTCCAGGTAGCGGCCCACGAAGAGATCGGCCAGGCCGTCGCGGTTGTAGTCGAAAAAGGCGGCGCTGCTGCTCCATCCCCCGGCTACCACGCCGGCCTTTTCGGTCACGTCGGTAAAGCTGCCGTTGCCATCATTGCGAAACAGCGTGTTGCGGCCGAAGGCGGTAACGTAGAGGTCGGGATCGCCGTCGTTGTCGTAGTCGCCGACGGCCACGCCCTGCCCGTAGCCGGTTGTGGCCACGCCCGCCTGCGCGCTGACGTCGGTGAAGCTGCCGTTCGAGTTCTGACGATAGAGCGCGTTGCTTGCGGGCGTGCAGTTGGTGGAGAATTTGTGGCAACCGCTATTGACCAGGAAGATGTCGAGCCGGCCGTCGCGGTTGTAGTCGAGAAAAGCGGCGCCCCCGCCCATGGTCTCGATGAGGTAGCGGTCGGCGGTGGCGCCGTTGGTGTGCTTCCAGTTGATGCCGAGTTCGCGGGTCACGTCCGAAAACGTGATGCCCTGCGGCTTCGCGGGCGCTTGGGCCGCCGGCGCCGCCTGCGCGCGCGCCGTGATGGCTGAAAGGGCGCACATCAGCACAACCAGCAGCCAGGCTGCAACGTGCGGGCGGGCGCTCATTGCACCTCGCATGGCTGCCCCGGCCACAGCATTCCGCAGCGTTGCCTTCATTTCTTCGACTCCGGCTGCACGCCTTTGCCTTCGACGATGGTGAGGATGCGGTCCACCCCTGGAATGGCCACGGTTTCCTTCTTGCCGCTGGGCCAGCGGATTTCCAGCTTCTCCACGGAAGTCGCCGGGCCAAGCCCGAAGTGCAATCGCAGGTCGGAACTGGAGGAGTAACTGCCGCCGCTGATCACGTCGCCGCGCTGGCGCATGCCTCCGGCGGTGAGGGAGACGGTTGCGCCGATGGCGTCGCGCGGGCTGCCGGGACCTCCAATCAGGCGCAGCATGAGCCAGTGGTTGTTGTGCTTGGCCACGTTGCGCAGAAGCCTGGGCGGGGCCTCGAGATTGTTGATTACCACATCGACGCGGCCGTCGTTGTCGAGGTCGCCGAAGGCGGCGCCGCGCGCGGGAATCACTACCGCCAGACCGCTGCCGGTAGCCGGGGGCACGGGCTCGAAGCGCGCGCCCTTCAGGTTGCGGAACAGCAGCGGACGCTGCGCCCAGGTGGTGCCCCAGTCCTGCCGATCCACGCCTTCATAGACGTGGCCGTTGACCACCATCACGTCGGCAAAGCCGTCGCAGTCGTAATCCAGGAAGCCGGTGCCCCAGCCGAGAAAGGGGATGGTGGTCTCGCCCAGGCCCGCCTGAAAGGTGATGTCGGTGAAGTTGGCGTCGCCTTCGTTGCGGTAGAGGGCGTTGTAGTCGTCGGAGAAGTTGGTAACGTAGATGTCCACGCGGCCGTCGTGGTTGTAGTCGGCGATGGCCAGCCCCATCGAAGCCTGCTCGCGTCCGTTTTCGTTGAGCGCGAAACCGGAGGGATAACTCAGGTCCTCGAAAGTTCCGTCGCCCTTGTTGCGATAAAGCGCGTTGGGGACGGAGTCGTTGGCCACCAGCAGATCCAGGCGGCCGTCGTCGTCCACGTCCACGAACGCGGAAGCGAAGCCGTAGTAGCCGTTGGGGTCGGAGACGCCCGCCTTCTCGCTGACTTCGGTAAAGCTGCCGTCGCCGTTGTTGCGGAACAGAAAGTCGCGCTCGCCCTTGAGCCCGCGCGGCCCGCACATCACGTTCTGTCCGCGGTACTGGCAGAAGTTGCCGGAAACCACGTCGCTGCCGGGAGCGGGTGGCTTGTCCACGTCAAACTTCACGTACCCGGCCACGAACAGGTCGAGGCGGCCGTCGCCGTCGTAGTCGCCGAACGAGGGCGCCGCTGACCAGACGTTAATGGCAACTCCCGCCTTCTCGCCCATGTCGGTGAAGGTGCCGTCGCCCTGGTTGCGATACAGGCGGTTCTTGCCGTAGTTGGCCACGTAGAGGTCCGCCCAGCCGTCGTTGTCGTAATCACCCACAGCCACTCCAAATCCCCAGCGCTCGTTGGCCACGCCCGCGCGAGTGGTGAAGTCGGTGAAAGTGCCGTCGCGATTGTTGCGAAACAGCGCCGCCTTGGGCGCCGGCTCCTTGCCTTTGTAGGCCGCGTAGGTGGAGCCGCTGAGCAGGTAGACGTCGAGCCAGCCGTCGTTGTCGTAATCGAGCAGGGCCACACCCGAGCCGGGAACTTCCAGGATGTACTTCTTCTCGGGTGTCCCGGAACGATGTCGAAACGCTCCCAGGCCGGACTTCGCCGTATCGTCCACGAAGATGACGGGAGCGTCGTCCTTGAAGCCGCCGGCGGTGATGGGGCGCTGCTTCTCGTCGCGCACCGGAGCGTAGGCGCCGCCCGTGGAAACTCCCGCCGGCTGGGCCGGCTGCTGGGGCGCCGGAGGGTGCTGGGCGAAAAGCGGAAGAGCCAAGGCCAGGAGGATTGCGCTGCGCATCAGGTTCGGCTTCACGGGTCCTTTTCAGTTTAGCGCAATCCACGGCCAGCGGAAGCCGGCAGCAACCTCGGGCCACGCCAAGAGGGTTGCAGACTGCCCGCCCGTGCCCGATAATCGCGCCTCGCCATCAGGGTTGCCGCCAGCAGCAAGACGGCAGCAGCCGTGGAGTTCCTCGAATGAACCAGCAGTCGGTAGGGCGGTCGGTAGTGCGCAAGGAAGCGCGCGACAAGGTGACCGGCCGCGCCCAGTACGTGGACGACCTTTCCTTCCCCGGGATGCTCCACGGAGCTACGGTCCGCAGTCCCTGCGCGCGCGGGCGCATTCGCGGCATCCATTTCGCGGACGAAATTCCCTGGCACGAATTCACCATTGTCACCGCCAAGGACATCCCGGGAAAAAACTGCGTCACCCTGATTCTCGTCGACCAGCCTTACCTGGCGGCCGAGGTGGTGAATCATGCCGAGGAACCGGTGGTGCTGCTGGCCCACCCGGACCGCTACCTGCTGGAAGAGGCTCGGCGCGGCGTCCGCCTGGACATCGAGCCACAGGAGCCGGTTTTCACCCTCGACGATTCCCTCGCCGGCCGCGGCCCGGTTTGGGGGAAGGACAACATCTTCAAATCCCTGCTGGTGAGCAAAGGGGATGTGGACAGCGCCTGGCAGAAGGCAGATTTCATTGTCGAAGGCGAATACACCACGGGAGCGCAGGAGCAGCTCTACATCGAGACCAACGGTGTGATCGCAGTCGCCAACCCGCAGGACGGCGTCACCGTCTGGGGCACGATGCAGTGCCCGTACTACGTCCATAAGGCGCTGGTTCCTCTGTTCGGCCTGCCCAAGGAAAAGGTCCGCGTGATTCAAACGGAGACCGGCGGCGGCTTCGGCGGCAAAGAAGAGTATCCGTCGATGATCGCAGGCCACGCAGCGCTGCTGGCCTGGAAATCCGGCAAGCCGGTGAAGATCATCTACGACCGCGCGGAAGACATGGCGGCCACCACCAAGCGTCACCCCTCGCGCACCCGCCATCGGACGGCAGTCACCCGCGAGGGCGCGCTGCTGGCCATGGACATTGATTTCGTGATTGATGGCGGCGCGTACGCGACGCTCTCATCGGTGGTGCTGTCGCGCGGCACCATCCACGCGGCCGGGCCCTATTCCTGCCCCAATGTCCGCATTCGCAGCCGGGCTGTGGCCACCAACTATCCTCCTCATGGCGCGTTCCGCGGATTCGGCGCGCCGCAAAGCATCTTTGCGCTGGAGTGCCACATGAATAAAGTGGCGCAGGCCGTGGGCTTGAGTCCGGACGAATTTCGCCGCCGCAACTTCCTCCGCGAGGGAGAGTCCACGGCGGTGGGGCAGGTGATCCGGGAAAAAGTGGATCTCAGCGGCCTGATGGAACGCGCGTTTGCCCTGAGCGACTACCACGCCAAAGTCCGGGATTTTTCTCGCGACAATCCCGGCCGCCGGATCAAGAAAGGGATGGGCTTTGCCTCGTTCATGCATGGCGCCGGGTTCACCGGCTCCGGCGAGGTGATGCTGGCTTCCGTAGCGGGAGTGGAAGCCACGTCCGAAGGGCGGGTGCGGATTCTGGCCGCCAGCACCGAAATGGGCCAGGGAACCAACACCATTCTTTCCCAGCTCGCCGCCGACGCCCTGGGCTTGCCCTACGAGTTTGTGAACATGGCGCAGCCCGACACTGCCGCCGTGCCCAACAGTGGTCCCACCGTGGCCTCACGCACCGTCATGATCGTGGGCAAGCTGGTGGAGTCGGCCGCGCTCGCCCTGAAGCAAACGCTTCTGGGCAGCGGCCTCCTGGTCGAAGGCTACGATCCGGCGCAGTTCGAACGCGCCGCCCGTCTCTACCTCGAAAAGATCGGGCCGCTGCGCTGCTTCAGCCAGTACCAGCCGCCTCCGGAAATTCTCTGGAACGAGCAGGAGTACCGCGGCGACGCCTACGGCGCTTATGCGTGGGGGGTTTACGTCGCCGAAGTTTCCGTGGACACGCTGACCTGCGAGATTCAGGTGGATGATTTTGTCGCCGTGCAGGAAGTGGGCCGCGTGATCCATCCCCTGCTGGCGGCGGGACAGATTGAAGGCGGCGTGGCCCAGGGAGTGGGCTTCGCGCTGTACGAAAACGTGGTGTGGCAGGACGGGCGCATGCTCAATCGCCAGATGACCAACTACATCATGCCCACCTCGGTGGATGTTCCGCTCATTCGCGTCCACTTTGAAGAGACCCCCTATCCCCACGGTCCCCACGGCGCCAAGGGCCTGGGCGAGTTGCCCATCGACGGCCCTGCGCCCGCCGTGGTCAACGCCATCGAACACGCCACCGGCGTTCGCATCGATCGCATCCCGGTCACGCCCGAAGTCTTAATGGAAGCCATGGAGAAAGTGCTTGTCTGAGAACGCAAGAGTTGCGATTCGTTGTCGCGTCAACGGCCGGCCGCAGACTTTCTCTGCCTATCCCATGGAGCGCCTGCTCGACGTCCTGCGCAGCCAACTGGGCCTCACCGGAACCAAGGAAGGATGCGGCGAAGGCGAATGTGGCGCTTGCTCCATCCTGATGGAGGGAGAGCTGGTCAACAGTTGCCTGGTGCCGGCCTTGCAGGCGGAAGCCGCAGACATCCGGACCATCGAAGGAATCGCCGGCCCCGAGCAACTGCACGCGGTGCAGGAAGCGTTTGTCGCTTGCGGCGGGGCGCAGTGCGGAATCTGCACTCCCGGCATGGTGATAGCGGCGGTGAGTCTGCTGGAACGGAATCCCGCTCCCTCGGAATCCGCCATTCGCGCCGGCCTGGCGGGCAATCTGTGCCGCTGCACCGGCTACATGAAAATCTTTGAGGCTGTCGTCGAGGCCTGCCGGAGGACGCAGAGCAAGGTATGAGAGCCTATCTTCCCGCTTACGAGCTGAAGTCTCCGGCCAGCCTCGAGGAAGCGCTCCACCTGATGCAGCGCGATCCGGGAGCCTGGCGGCCCTTTGCCGGCGGCACCGACCTGATGGTGCTGCTGGAGGCCGACCAGCTCCGGCACCGGCGGTTTCTCAATCTGTGGCATTTGCCGGAGTTGCGCGGAATTTCCGCAACCCCGGAGCATGTTCTCCTGGGCGCGATGACGGTGTACACCCAGGTGCTGCGCAGCGAGTTGCTGCAACGCGAGTTTCCCTTGCTCTGCCGCGCGGCCGCGGAAACCGGCGGCACGGCGACGCAGAACCGCGGAACGCTGGGCGGCAACATCGCCAACGGGTCTCCGGCGGCGGACTCGCCCCCGGCGCTGCTCGCCTATGACGCGGAGCTCGAACTGGTGTCGGCCGGAGGCGCGCGCTGGGTGCCCTATCGCGACTTCCACACTGGTTACAAGACCATGCTTCTCGGTCCGGAGGAGTTGATCCGGCGCATCCGTTTGCCCCGGGCAACGGCCAACTGGCGCCAGTACTACCGCAAGGTCGGGACTCGCAAGGCGCAGGCAATCTCCAAAGTCTGCGTGGCCGGGCGCGCTCTGCTGGAAGACGAAGTGGTCAAGGATGTGCGCATCGCTCTGGGCAGCGTCGCTCCGACGGTGGTGCGCTGTCTCCGAACCGAAGCACTGGTTCGCGGGCAGAAGCTGCACCCGGAGCTGCTGCGCGCGGCCCGGGAGCAACTGGCCCGCGAGATTGCTCCCATTGACGACTTGCGCTCCTCGGCGCGTTACCGCCTGCGCGTCGCACAAAACCTGCTGGCAGACTTCCTCAGCCATCCGAGCGACGGCAACTCCCGGTTTCATCAAGAGAGTCGGACGTGATGGGTACTCCTGATTTGGTAGTTCGCGGCCAACGCGTGGTGACGCCGGAAAGCGTCGGGCCGCGCTCCATCCACATCCGTGGCGGGCGCATCTCCAAGATCACAGCTTTCGATCTAGTGCCCACGGACTGCCCGGTCTACGAAGCCGGCGATTCCGTGGTCATGCCCGGGCTGGTGGATACTCATGTCCACATTAACGAGCCGGGTCGCACCGCGTGGGCGGGCTTCACCACCGCGACGCACGCGGCCGCCGCCGGAGGCGTCACCACCCTGATCGAGATGCCACTCAACAGCATCCCGCCCACCACCACGCTGCCCGGTTTCGAAGCCAAGATTGCCGCTGCGCAGGGACAACTGTGGGTGGACGTCGGATTCTGGGGCGGCCTGGTTCCGGGAAACGTTGCCCAACTCGCAGCCTTGCACCAGGCAGGGGTGTTTGGATTCAAATGCTTTCTCGTGCCCTCAGGAGTGGACGAGTTTCCGCACGTCGGCGAGCCCGACCTGCGCAAGGGGCTGGCTGAAATCGCGGCGGTGGGCGCTGTCTTGCTGGCTCACGCCGAACTGCCCGGACCGATCGAAGGTGCGGCCGCAAGCATCCAGGGCGCACCGCCCGGACGCTATTCCACCTGGCTGCACTCCCGGCCCCGTGCCGCGGAGAATGAAGCCATCTCGCTGCTGGTGGCGCTGGCGCGTGAGTTGCGCGCGCGCATCCATGTGGTGCATCTTTCTTCCTCCGACGCGGTGCCGGCCCTGCGCGAAGCCAGAAAGGAAGGCGTACCCATCACGGTGGAAACCTGTCCGCATTACCTTTGCCTTTCGGCGGAAGAAATCCCCGACGGCCGGACCGAATTCAAGTGCGCGCCTCCGATTCGCGAGCAGGAGAATCGCGAGCGGCTCTGGGATGCGCTGGCTGAGGGCGTGATTGACTTCGTAGTCAGCGACCACTCTCCGTGTCTCCCGGAAATGAAGCGCGCCGGGGACGGCGACTTCCTGCGTGCCTGGGGCGGCATCGCTTCGCTGCAAACGGGATTGCCGGCTGTGTGGACGGAGATGCATCGCCGCGGCCTTGCACTCCATCACTTGGCCGAGTGGATGTGCCGAGGCCCGGCGCGGCTGGCGGGACTGGAGAAGCGCAAGGGCTCCATCGCCGAAGGCCTGGATGCCGACCTGATAGTCTGGAACCCGGAGGAGGTTTTTCGCCTGGACCCTTCTGCCTTGCAGCACCGGCTTAAGCTGACTCCGTACGCTCACCGCCAACTGCGGGGTGTGGTGGAGGCTACGTTCCTTCGCGGCCAGAAGATTTTCGATGGCCAGGAGGTCAGCCCGAACCCCGGCGGGATGATCCTGAAGCGAGGAAACTCTTGAGCGATCTCACCAAGCTCGCGGACCTGGCTTCCGAACGCCTGGGGGGCGCCGTGCTTTGGGCCAACGACGATTTCTTCGCGCCCAAGGAAAATCTGCTGCGGCCGGAGAAGCCGGTCTTCCGCGAGCATGAATACACCGACCGCGGCAAATGGATGGATGGATGGGAGTCGCGCCGGCGCCGCACTCCTGGTCACGATCTCTGCGTGATCCAGCTCGGCCTGCCCGGCATCTTGCGGGGAATAGTGGTGGATACCAGCTTCTTCCGCGGCAACTATCCGGAGCACTGCTCCCTCGAGGCGTGCGCCTTCGAGGGATCCGGCGCCGATCTACTGGCGAGCCCAGAGGTCGAATGGGTCGAAGTTCTGCCGAAATCCGCGCTCCAGGGCGACACCCAGAACCCGTTCGCAATTTCTCACCCGCACCGTTTTACCCACCTGCGATTTCACATCTACCCCGATGGCGGCGTGGCCCGGCTTCGCGTTCACGGAGAAGTAGTGCCGGACTGGAGCCGGGTGCTGGCCGCCGGCGGTCCCATCGATCTGGTCGCAGTCGGCCACGGCGGACGCTACGTCTCCTGCAGCGACATGTTTTTCGGCGTCCCGCTGCACCTGCTCCTGCCGGGACGCGGCGTCAACATGGGCGACGGCTGGGAAACCAAGCGCCGCCGCGGGCCCGGCTTCGACTGGGTCATCCTCCGCCTGGGGATGGCGGGAACCATCTCCCGCGTGGAGGTGGATACGGCCCATTTCAAGGGCAACTTCCCGGACTCCTGTTCGCTGGAAGCCTGCGCGATGGCCGGCGCTGCCGAGGAAGCGGCCGCTGCCTCGGCTTCCTGGCAGGAAGTGCTGCCGCAAACCAAGCTCCAGCCCGATGCCCAGCAGATTTTCGAGGGCTCGGAGCGCGACCTGGGGCCGGTAACCCACGTGCGCTTCAACATTTTCCCCGACGGTGGCGTAAGCCGGCTGCGCGTTTGGGGCACACCCAGCGACGAAGGCCGAATGCGGGAAGGCCTGCGACGATTGAATGCCCTGCCCGACGGCCAGGCCCGGGCAGCGCTGCTCGGTTGTTGCGGCTCGTCCAGGTGGGCGCAGCTTGTGGCAGAACGGCGCCCCTTTCCCAGCCTGGCGGATCTCGCGTCTGCCGCGGACGCCGTTTGGGCGTCCCTCGATCCCAAGGATTGGATGGAGGCATTCCGCAGCCATCCCCGAATCGGAGAGAGCAGAACGGCTCGCGAACAATCCCAGCAGGAGCGCCGCTGGTCGGAGCAGGAGCAGGCCTCCGCTTCCCAGGTGTCGGACCGCACCCGGGCCGCGCTCGCCGAGCAAAACCGCGTCTATGAACAGCGCTTCGGCTATCTTTTCATCGTGTGCGCCAGCGGCAAGAGTAGCGAGGAAATGCTGTCCATCCTGAATCAGCGGCTGGTCAACGATCCCGAAAAGGAGCTCCGCATCGCCGCCGAAGAACAACGCCTCATCACGCGCCTGCGATTGGAGAAGCTGCTACGACTATGAGCATGATCACCACGCACGTCCTCGATACCTCAATCGGCCGGCCCGCCGCTGGCGTTCCCGTTCGCCTGGAGTTCCAGACGGCCGACCAGGCTTGGAAAGTCCTTGGGCAAGCAACCACCGATGCCGATGGCCGCGCCTCCCACCTGCTCTCCGCGGATGCGAACCCGGTGGCAGGAACCTATCGGCTAACGTTTGACACCAGCGCCTATTTCAAGACGCAGGGCAAGAAGGGCTTCTATCCGGAGGTGGCGGTGGTGTTTTCCGTCCACGATCCGGCCCAGCATTATCACGTTCCACTTCTACTGAACCCCTACGGCTATTCAACCTATCGCGGGAGCTGATGGTATGGCGGTCAGGCTGGCGAAAAATAATTACGGCAAGTCGCGCGTGCGCCTGGTGCACGTAACACGCGGAAAAGATCGCCACGATCTCAAGGACCTCACCGTGGGCATCCAGCTCGAAGGCGACTTCGAAACCGCGCACACCGCCGGCGACAACCGCAAGGTCCTGCCCACGGACACGATGAAAAATACCGTCTACGTGATGGCCCGCAAGCATCCGCCGGAGGAGATCGAGGACTTCGCGCAGCGGCTGGTGGCGCACTTTCTGGAACGGAATCCCCAGGTTTCGCAAGCCCGCGTGGAGATCAAGGAGAGCCTGTGGGAGCGCGTCCCCAAAGAGGGGCGCCCGCACCCTTCGGCGTTTCTGGCAACTTCTGAAAAGCGGACGACCGAGGTGACGGGCACGCGCAGCCGCGTTTCCATCCAATCCGGCCTCGAGGACCTGGTGCTGCTCAGAACGAGCGGTTCGGCGTTCGAGGACTTCCTTCGCGACGACTACACCACGTTGAAGGACGCCGGTGATCGCATTCTTTACACCGCAGTTCGCGTTCGCTGGCTTTATGAGTCGGCAGATGTTTCTTTCGGAGAAACCTGGCAGAGCGTGCGGGAAACGCTGGTGGGAATTTTTGCCGACCATCCCAGCAAGTCCGTGCAACACACTCTCTATGCGATGGGCGAGGCCGTGCTCAACCGCTTTCCCGCGATCGCCGAGATCAGCATCTCCATGCCCAACCGGCACTGCCTGCCCGTGGACCTCAGCCCCTTCCAACTGGAAAACAGAAATGACATTTTCGTGCCCGTGGACGAGCCCCACGGCCTGATCGAGGCGACTTTGAAGCGAACCTAGGGTGCTCCTTATTGAGGGAATGCCATGTCAAAACCTGCGGCAACAATCAATCCGTCGAAGGGCCTGTACATAAAGCTTGGCGCTTCCGGCATCTGGGAAAAAGAATGCCTGGAAAGCGGAATCCTCCGTTTCGGTTACGCGGAGACGCCGTTTGATGCGGCTGTGTCCGGGGATTGGACAACGGTCCGGAAAGTATGGCTCGACGCCCGGCAGGACGAGGGAGCAGCGACAAGAGACGTTATTCAAATTCGTCATTTCTTTGAAGCCGGTAACGATACGATATGGGTCACCTTTTACGGAGGTTTGCTCTGGTGGTGTTTTGCGAAGCCGGGCGTAAAACAACATCAGGACGGAAGAGGAAGCTATCGGGAGACTGTGAAGGGGTGGCAAAACACCGATATTAATGGTGGAAAGCTGTCCTCAGACAAATTGTCGGGCAACTTACTGAAGGTGCAGGCTTTCCGAGGCACGATTTGCGAGATTAGGGACTTCGAATATCTGAAGCGGAAACTGAACGGACAATTGCTGCGTGTAGTCCAGGACGCAGCCCAGGCCGAGAATCAGATGGTGCAGAAGATCATTCCTTTAATGCGCCTTCTTACGTGGCAGGATTTTGAGCTGTTGGTCGATTTGGTTTTTGCAAATAGTGGCTGGCGTCGTGTCGGGCAGCTTGGAAAGACACAAAAGACCGTCGATATCGAGCTTATGTTGCCAACAACAGGCGAACGCGCCTTTGTCCAGATCAAGTCGTCTGCCGGAAAACGAGACCTAGCCGAGTATGTCGTTCGACTGAAAAACTCTGATGCCTACAAACGGATGTTTTTTGTCTGGCATTCCGGTGATGTCGGAGAGGTCGAAGAGGGCAATGCTGAGCTTATCGGTCCTGATCGTCTGGCGAGGATGGTTCTTGATGCCGGTCTCACGTCATGGCTGCTTGAGAAAGTATCGTGATTTCTTCCCTGAGGGCCGGGACGACCGACGACCTCAGGCTGTCACAGGGATCATCTACCATGAATTCTGACCCTTCCCCTTGTGCCCAAGGACAGCAAACTAGCGCTTACCTGCGGGCGCGCTGCTTGAGGATCTTCACAAACGATGCGGTGCGGATTTCCTCCAGCGTCAATCCGGTCACTGGCAGCGCCTCTTCCTCTTTCACCGCGCCGCAGTTGATGGCCCGCAGGAAGAAGTTGAGCAGGCCCTGACCGGTGGCAGCATCGTCAAACACTTCTCCCACCAGCGTTGCCTGGGCGGCCTTGGCAACGAAGTTCCGCAGCCGCTCCGAGGCCGCGTCCAGCCCCTGCAGGAAGAAGGCATACACCGCCGCGTAGCGGGTCGGCAGTTGCGCAGGGTGCAGGTCCCAACCCTGGTAGTACCCGTGAATGAGCGAGTGCTGGATGTGGTCGTAGTGCAACTTCCAGGCGGCGTGGACCACCCGGCGGTTTTCCTCCTGCTGTGCGGACGTCAGCCCTGGCCCGCCCGCAACCGCGCTGTGCGGTGCAACCGGCATGATGTTGGTAGCGCCATCCGACAGCCAGACTCCCGTGCCTCCCAGAGTCACCTGCATCATGTGGCGGGCAAAGTCGCAGGCCGCATGCGTCATGTGCTGGTGCGCGGCGGTGATGCTGCAACTGGCTGTGTAGTCGTAGGTGCCGAAATGCGCGGCAATGCAGCGGCCTCCGGCGGCCTCCACCAACTGCAGCGGCGAGCAGCCGCCCTGTGGGTTGACGATCGCCTGCGTGGTCTCGACCATCAGCTCCATCTGCAGCGAGCGTGACGCAAGACCCAGCTTCGCCTCCAGCAGCTCAAAGACCTCGGCCAGCGCCCACACCTGCTCCGGGATCGTGGCCTTGGGCAGCGTGACGACGAAATTGTTCGGCAGCTTTCCGCCGGACCGCTGCAGCAAGCGGGTGAGGAAGATGTCCAGGGTCCGCAGGCTGCGCTCGCGCAGTTCTTCCGAGAGCGGCTTGATGCGAATCCCCAGAAAGGGTGGCAGTTGCCCGGCTGCCATTCCTGCGGCAACTTCCTCGGCCGCGGAGGCGGCGTGCCCGTCCTCTTCCGCATCCGGCCGGTTGCCATAACCGTCCTCATAATCGAGGCGAAAATCTTCAACCGGCTCGCGCTGAAGTTTTTCCCGAACTCGCTGGTAGATGGTTGCCGCCAGCGAACTCTGCTGGACCACCGGCAGGCCGATGGCCCGGGCAAAGCTGGGGGGATCGGGAGCGAATGCGTCGAGCGCCCGCAGCGCCAGGTCTCCCAGCCTGCGGGCGGTGCCGGCGCGGAACAGGTGCGCCCCGCCATACACGGTGTGCACCGGCTGCCGGCGGCTGGTCTCGCCCGGATACCGCGTCTGAAAATTCCGGTTGGCCTGCTGCAGACGTTCCGTGATCTTCTTCATCGCTTCCGCGGTGAGTGACGTTTCCATTGCCCGACCTCCTGCAAGCCGCGGCTGCCCAAGACCGCAGCCCGGCTCATCCTTGGAAAATTCTGCCCGTTGGCCCTCTTCACTGCCTGGCAAGATTTGGTGGCGGCGGTTGGACTCGAACCAACGACCTAGGGATTATGAGACCCTCGCTCTAGCCACCTGAGCTACGCCGCCATGGATTGCCGAATGCTGAAGGTGGGAAGCCGGCGAATTTCGCCAGCCCAAATGTAATTTTAAGAGGCGCTGATAAGAGTGTCAAACCCGTGTGGAAGCGGGCGAGTCGCCCGCTTCCACACGCACGGCTGCTATGATGCCGCGAGCAAGCATTGGCTATGGATTGCATCGCCGTCATCCCCGCACGCCTGGGCTCGACGCGCCTCCCGCGCAAGGTGCTGCGCGAGATTGCCGGGCGGCCCATGCTGGCCCGCGTGTATGAAGCTGTGCGCGCGTCGCCCCTGCTGCGCGAGGTGGTGGTGGCCACCGACGCCGAGGAAGTCGCGTCTGTATGCCGGAAGCACGGCTGGACGTGCCGCATGACCTCCGCAGTTCACCGCTCGGGCACCGACCGCGTGCACGAAGTGGCCGGCGCGGTGCCGGCGGAAGTCTACGTCAACGTACAAGCCGACGAACCGCTGGTCCGGCCGGAGCACATCGCGGCGCTGCTCGCCGTTATGCAGGACCCGGCCGTGCAAGTGGGCACGTTGAAGACCCCGCTGGCAGCCGCCGACGCGCCCAACCCCAACGTGGTCAAAGTGGTCACCGACTTGGCGGGACGGGCCCTGTATTTTTCCCGCTCTGCCATTCCCTTCGATCGCGACGAAGTTGGATCCGTCGGCTACGCCAAGCATCTCGGCCTTTACGCCTACCGCAAGGCCGCGCTCGACCGCTTCTGCGCGCTGCCCGAGTCGTCGCTGGAACGCGCTGAGCGTCTGGAGCAGTTGCGCTTTTTGGAAAACGGCATCGCCATCCATGTCGCCGAAACGCACTACGACACCGTGGGCGTGGACACCGAGGAAGATCTGCGGCGCGTGGAACTTCTTCTGCAAGGCTGAAACCACAGAGGACACGGAGGAACACCAAGGAATCCGAGTTCGAATTCCTCTGTGTTCCCCTGTGTCCTCTGTGGTTTACTTTTTCGCGGAGCGTCACTCCGCGCTAACGGCCTGCCGTCCGTTTTCCGCCCAGGCTTCGGCGGCGGCGACCCGTTTGGCGATGGAAGGATGCGAATGGAAGAACCACTCCACGAAAGGTGAGGGCTGGCGCTCCGCCAGGTTCTGCTTCCCCAGCTTGTTGAGCGCGGAGATGAAGGGCGCAATGCTGGGCAGGGCCGAGAAGCAGTAGCGGTCGGCCTGGCGCTCGTTGAAGCGCGCGTAGGCGTTGGTTGCAGGCAGAAGCAGGAACGAGAGCACGGCGGAAACCAGCGCCAGCAGCGGCAGGTTGGCGAAATCGGCGCGCGTCTCGAACCAGTGCATGCGTTCGACGGCAAAACTCAGCGCCTGGTTCGCGGCCCAGAATCCGGCGAAGGTCACCACCACCTGCACCACCATGCTCTTGGGAATGTGCCGATGGACGTGGTGGCCGAGTTCGTGGGCGAGCACGGCTTCGATCTCGTCGTGAGAATAGTTGGCCAGCAGGGTGTCGGCCAGCAGGATGCGGCGCGTTGCGCCCAGTCCGGTCAGAGCGGCGTTGGCTTTGCGGCTCTTCTCCGAGAGCTTCCATTCATACACCCCCCGCACCCGAGTGCCCGCGCGCTCACTCAAGCGCAGCAGCCGCTGCTTGAGTTCTTCGTCGTCCAGTGGAACGAACTTGTAGAAGATGGGAAACAGGACGACCGGCGCGATCTGCGCCACCAGCAGAAACAGCACGATGAACACCGCCCACGCCAGCACCCACCAGTACTGGGGCGCATGCCGGATGATGAAGTACACGATCTCGACGGCAATGGCCAGCAGCACCAGGCCGACCAGCCATCCCTTGAACTGGTCCCAAGCCCATCCGCGCAGCTTCTGGTTGGAGAGCTGATACTGGTGCTCCAGGCGGAATCCGTAATAGTCCAGCCCCAGGCCGGCCACCTTGCCCAGCAGCGACAGCATGACTACGTAAATCAGGACGGCCAGCGTGTAGTTCTGCCCGGCGGCGCGATAGGCCACATCGCGCAGCGCGCCCGTCCAGCCGGTCGCCAAAAGCAGCAGGAGCAGAACCAGCCCGAGGACGGCGCCGGCAATCCCCAGGCGGCGCCGCAGGCGGTTGTAGCGCCGGGCTTCGGGAGAGTCGGCGGTGGCGACGTTGGGAAGCATCAGCTCGTACTCACAACAGCTTCTTCTTTCCCTTCTCCTGGAGATACTGCACTACTTTGCCCACATCCTGGGAACGCTGGCGGGTGGTGATGAGGAGCGCGTCGGCGGTGTCCACCACCACCAGGTCCTTCACACCCACCGCGGCCACGAACTTGCCCGGTGCGTGGACATAGTTGCCGTCGGCGTCGAGCAGGAAACTGTTCTCGCTCTCCATCATGTTAGCGCGCGTGCCGCCCTTGCCCGCGGACGCAGCCAGGTGCTGATGGAGCGCAGCCCAGGAACCCAGGTCATTCCAGCCGAAGTCGGCAGGAAGGCAGACGATGCCGCTTTTGTCCTCGCCCAGCGCCGACTGCGGCTCCATGACGGCGTAGTCTACGCTGATGTTGTCGCAGCGCGGATACAGGCGGCGGAAGACGGAAGCAAATTTGCTGGTGCCCCAGGCGGCGGCGATGCGCTCCAGCAGCCCAGCCATCTCCGGGCGGAGCGTGCGCAGAGCGCCGGCCAGCGCGTCCGCGCGCCACACGAACATGCCGCTGTTCCACAGATAGTTTCCCTTGCGCAGGAACAGGAGCGCGCGTTGCAGTTCCGGCTTCTCGGTGAAGCGCCGCACCCGCAGCAGATCTTTGCCCTCGCGCCCTCCGGTCTCGAGGTATCCGTAGCCGGTCTCGGGACGCGTGGGGCGTATTCCCATAACCACAAAGTTCGCGTTCGCGGCGGCCACTGCTGCCGCGCGCCCCAGCGCCTGGCGGAAACGGCCTGCGTCGGCGATCACGTGGTCGGCGGGAAACATTCCCATCACCGCGTCTGCATCTTCGCGCAGTAGCAGGAATGCCGCCAGCCCCACGGCAGGCGCAGTGTTGCGACCGACCGGCTCGGCGATGATCTGCTCCGGGCGTAGCGCCGGAAGCTGGCGCACGATCGTGGACCGCAGCTCACGATTGGTGATGACCCAGAAGTTCTTGCGCGAGGTCAGCGGCGAAAGGCGTTTTACCGTCTGCTGGATCATGCTGTCCCGCGAAGCGGGATCGAGCGCCAGCACCTGCTTGGCGGCCCGCGCCCGGCTGCGCGGCCAGAAGCGCGTACCCCGGCCCCCGGCCAGAATCACGGGGTAGAAGTGCGGCAGGCTCACGAGGGAGATGCCTCCGGCTCCGGAAGTTCCGGAGATCCAAGCCCGACCAACAAGCAATCCAGTTCCCACTGAGGGGAGAGGTCCAAATCCCGAAGGCCTGCCGGAATCACGACCGTATCGCCGCGCGCGAACGTCACCGCCGGGCCTTTCCCGGCCTTAGCCCTGCCGGCACCGTTGACGGCAATCAGGATGGACGGAGACATTCGAGTCGGCTCCAAATCGATGAAGCCGTCTGATCCAACTTCGAATCTGAGAACTGTGAAGTGTTCAGATGCCAGCAAAGCGAAAACCTCTTTGGCCCGCTTTCCTAAGAGGCGCTGCGAGACGTGCTGCGGTAAGTCCAGAACCTGCGCCCAGTCGACGGTTTCCGCGCGAACCTTGCCGGCTGCTGTCTGTTCCTTCATCGCCGCCAGCCCTTGCTCCAGGTGCAGCTCGCGCGGGCGGCCGTAATCATACAGGCGATAGGTGACGTCGGAGTTCTGCTGCACCTCCAGCAGCACCGACCCTGGTCCGATGCAATGCAGCGTCCCGGCGGGATTGTAAATCAACTCACCGGGTTTCACGTAGATCCAGTTGAGCAGCGCGTCGGCTCGCTCGCCGCGGCGGACGGCGGACTCGAAATCCGAACGCACGGTGCCCGGCTTCAGGCCGAGACCCACCTGAGCGTCTATCTCAGCGGAAACCACGTACCAGCACTCGCTCTTGCCGTGCGGAAGTCCTGAGCGGCGGGCAGTTTCATCATCAGGATGGACTTGAACCGAAAGCTTCTCGCGCGGAAATAGGAACTTCACCAGCAGCGGAAAGCGATGCGGGTCAGGAGCGGCCTCGCCCACCAGTTCGCGGCCGAAGCGCCTGGCAAGATCGCCCAGAGTCTGTCCCGCCAGCGGGCCGTTGGCCACGCGGCATTCGTCACCCGTGAGCCAGACTTCGCCGATGGGCTCTGCTTCCACCTTGTGGTTGGGATAGATGGGCGAGAGGTCGCGCGCTCCCCAAACGCGCTCGCGGAAGTCGGGCAGCAGCAGGAGTGGATACAGGTCGGGCACTTGGCTGTTAGCTCTTTGCCTCTAGCTCTTGGCTGCTGGCCCCTGGCTTTCGGATGCCCATGTTGTTCCTCTGCGATCTCGGCGGTCTCTGCGTTGAACAAATCCTCACAGCGCGCCGAAAAACTGCCGCATGCGCTCCAGACCCTTGTCAATCTCCGCCGCCGAAGTGGCATAGGACACGCGAATGTGGTCGCGCGTGCCGAAGCCCTCCCCCGGAACGGTGACCACGCCCGCCTCGTGCAGCAGGCGCCTGCTGACGTCGGAAGCGGACTTTATGCCGCCGCGCCCAAAGAACCCGGAGACGTTGGGATAGGCGTAGAACGCGCCCTCGGGCTGCACGCAGGTGACGCCGGGAATAGACCGCAGCCCGGCGACCACACGGTCGCGCAAGCGGATGTAGTCGGCGCACATTTCCGCCACGCACTCCTGCGGGCCGCTCAGCGCCGCCACCGCGGCCTTCTGCGCGATCGAAGTCGGGTTGGAGGTGGACTGGCTCTGCAGTTTCTGCAGCGCGCTGACCAAGTTTGCCGGGGCCAGGGTGTAGCCCAGCCGCCATCCGGTCATGGCGTAGGTCTTGGAGAGCGAGCCGATCACCGCCAGGTACTCGCGCGCCTCGGTGATCGAGCCCACGGAAAAGAGGCGCCCGGTGAAGTTCAGATAGACGTAGCATTCATCCGCGATGATCCAGATGCCGCGCTGGTGCGCCAGGCGGACGATAGCGCGCAGGTGGTCGTCGCTCATCACCGCGCCCGAAGGATTGCAGGGCGAGTTGAGGATGATGGCGCGGGTGCGCGGCGTGAGGGCGCGCTCGATCATCTCCGCGGTGAGGGCGAAGCCGCGCTGCTCGTCGCACTCCACGAACACGCACTTGCCGCCCGCGTATTGCACGATGTCCTTGAACGACACCCAGTAGGGCACGGGGATAATGATTTCGTCGCCGTGGTCCACCAGCGCCTGCACGGTGTTGAAGAGCGCGTGCTTTCCGCCCACCGAGGCAATGCACTCCTCGCGGCGGTAGCCGGAGCCGAAGTCGGCGGCGTGCCGGCGAACGATGGCGTCGCGCAACTCGGCCGTGCCCGCCACTGCCGTGTACTTGGTGAAGTTGGACTGGATGGCGGCAATGCCCGCCTGCTTGATGTGCTCGGGAGTGGAGAAATGGGGCTCGCCCGCGCCAAAGTCCACCAGGTCCTTGCCGGCGGCGCGCAGCTTCTCGGCCTCGTTCACCATGGCCAGCGTGGCCGAGATTTCAATGCGGTTGATACGCTCGCTCATCAGTTTTTCCGTCGCCGTGGTCACAAGTCGCTCCATGAAACGCTCAATCAGATTCCGGCCGCTGCCCGCCGCCGGCGCGACGGCCGGTCCGGGTTTCCGTTCACCTTCTCGCGCAACCGTTCCTCCACCATCTTGGGCACCAGGCCGCGCACCGAGCCGCCGTGCCGGAAAACTTCCTTCACCAGGCGCGAACTGATGTAGGAATATTGCTCCGCCGGCATCATGAAAACCGTCTCCAGCTCGGGCTCCAGTTTGCGATTCATCAGCGCCATCTGCAGTTCGTACTCGTAATCGCTGATGGCGCGGATGCCGCGCAGCACCGCGCCCGCCTTCTTGCGCTGCGCATATTCCACCAGCAGCCCGCTGAAGCTGTCCACAGTGACGTTGCGAAAGTCGTGGGTCATGGCGTCCAGCATCTCCCGGCGTTCGGCCAGCGTGAACAGCGGGTCCTTCTCCGGGTTGCGCAGAATGGCCACGATGAGCTCGTCGAAGATCTTGCTGCCGCGTGCGATCAGGTCCAGGTGGCCGTTGGTCAGCGGGTCGAACGAACCGGGGTAGATGGCGATGACTTTCTTCACGGAATCGGGCGCGGCTCGGCCGCTCACCGGATTCTAGCAGGGGAACAGTTTCAAGTTTCGGGTTTCGAGTTGGGGGCCTGGCTGGAAACTGGAAACTCGAAACCTACTCCCGCTCCCACGCGAACGGCAGGCTCATCGCGACCAGGAGCAGTGCGGGAAGGAAAACGCCGGCAAGGTCCATGGTCCAGTGATGGGCCGGGAGCCGCCCGGCCACGATGTCCCAGGCATGCAGCAGAGCGTGCCCGCCAAAGAACGCGGTCACCGCGATGTGCAACCCGTAAGGGAATCCGCGGGCCAGCCCTGCCAGAATCGCCGCGCCCACAATGAGGTAACAGATGCCGTAGTCGCGCACCAGGTGCAGATTCAGCGGGCCGGTGTCGGCCGCCCCGGGAATATTGGCGAACCAATGCGCGGGCGCGGCGAGCATCCACAGGCCGTTGACGACCGTGCCGGCGCCGAGAGCGGCGTAGATCCAGCGTGCCCAGGGGCGAGGGCGCATCAGGCTCCTGGCCCTGATTTGGCGGGCTGCGAGCAGATCATCGCGAACGGGTACTGCCTGGCGCCCTTCGAGCTCTGACTAGCGCCTTAGGAAGCAGAAGATTCTCCACTGAGATGTCTTCGTCCAGGGCCGGCCAGTGGATGCCGATGCCGCCCCCGATCAGCTCAAAATCCCGCCGCTGGCGTGCGGAAGCCTTGCGCAGGCGCGGAAACCAGTCCAGCGGCGCGGACACCTGCCTGCCGTCTGCCAGGTCGACTACCAAGGCGGACGAGGTGAAGCGCACGCCGACAGCGACGGGTTCAAGCCTAATTGCTGAAATACTCATTCCACGACCTCAACAGCGAGTCCACGTTCTCCACAATGATCTCGTGCAAGCGCGTAACTTCATTCCTTCTGAATCCACGGTTCCAAGCAAACGAGACGGGATCCAGCCAGAACTTAGCATAGTTCCCAGCCTTTGCCACGTGGATATGCGGAGGCTCCTGCCGCTCGTTGCTGAAGAAGAAAAATCGATAGCCTTCAACTCGCAGAACGGTGGGCATGGATCAGTCGGGTCCTTACGCCTACCTTCTCACCGCCTTCGCCGCCTCCACCGCTACTGGTCCTGCAGCAGCCGGCGGCTTCTCCGTCGAGACCAGCCCCACGGCCTTGCGCACGTCGGCTTCCAGGCGGGCGAAGATGTCCTTGTTCTCCTTGAGGAACTGCTTGGAGTTCTCGCGGCCCTGGCCGATGCGGTCGCCCTTGTAGCTGAACCAGGTGCCGGACTTCTCCACGATGTTGTGGACCACCCCCAGATCGAGCGCGTCGCCTTCGCGGGAGATGCCTTCGCCGTACATGATGTCGAACTCGGACTCGCGGAAGGGCGCGGCCACCTTGTTCTTCACCACCTTCACCTTGGTGCGCGAGCCCACCACCACGTCGCCTTCCTTGATGGCGGCGATCCGCCGGATGTCGATGCGCACGGAAGAATAAAACTTCAGCGCGCGCCCGCCGGTGGTGGTTTCCGGGTTGCCGAACATGACGCCGATCTTCTCCCGGATCTGGTTGATGAAGATGAAGCAGGTCCGCGACTTGGCCACGATGCCCGTCAGCTTGCGCAGCGCCTGCGACATCAGCCGCGCGTGCAGACCCATGTGGCTGTCGCCCCTCTCGCCGTCGAGTTCGGCCTTGGGCACCAGCGCCGCCACCGAGTCCACCACCAGCACGTCAATCGCGCCCGAGCGGACGAGGGCCTCGGCGATTTCCAGCGCCTGCTCGCCGTAGTCGGGCTGCGAGACCAGCAGGTTGTCCACGTCCACGCCCAGCTTCTTGGCGTAGCCGGGATCGAGGGCGTGTTCGGCGTCCACGAAGGCCGCCATGCCGCCCGTCTTCTGCGCCTGGGCGATGACTTGCAGCGCGATGGTGGTCTTGCCCGAGGACTCCGGGCCGAACACCTCCACTACGCGTCCACGCGGGAATCCGCCCACGCCCAGCGCCGCGTCAAAGGAGATGGCGCCCGTCGAGATCACCGCAATAGGGACCACCGCCTCCTTCGACCCCAGGCGCATGATCGAGCCTTTGCCAAACTGCTTTTCAATTTGCGCAAGCGCCAGGTCAATGGCCCGCGCCTTCTCTGCCTGCTGGTCTGCCATGTCGTCTCCTTAGAATGTTTCAATCCAGTGCGTGACCGCGAATTATACGAGCCGCTTGCTGCCCGGCCCTAAGGAACCTTGATTCTGTTCCGAAAACGGAACAAGCACCAGTGGCCGGTTATGGCGCATTATACATAGCGTAAAGCGTAATGGCGAATGAAAAGCGAATCATAGGCAAAAGCGAACCACCAAGGACACGATGGCAAACACGAAGGCTCGCACCCACTGCCCCGTCTCCCCCCTTCGTGTTTCCCGGGCGTCCTTTGTGGTGCGCTTGCGCTCCCACGCTCACCTCTTCAACAGGTCCACCGGCTCCCGCACGTCAGTCACGCGAAAGTGCTTGGCCAGCGCCGGATACTTGCGCGCCACGGCCTGGTACATCTGCCAGGCGATGTTCCGATACGAAAAGTGGCCTGCCGGAGTGGTGCGCAGTTCTGAGATGTAGACCGCCTCGGCGAAGTCCATCTTGAAGAGCGTGCGCTTGCGGAAGGCCAGCGGGATCAGGTACTGGGCGCTTTCGGCGGCCTCGGGAAAACCGCCCGCAGAGAGCTTGGCGACAGCGTCGGCGACGCGGCGCATGCAGCCTTCGTAGCGCGGGCGCAGGCCGGCGCCGCCAATCTCCTCGGGCACGTCGAAGCCGTGGCGCGTGGTGAAGGCCTGCTCGATCTGAACGCAGCGGCGGTGGCGGTGCATATCGCGGTAGCCGCCAATGTCCATCAGGATGTCGAAACGGAAGCGCTGCCCGGAACAGAACTCGCGCAACAATTCGTCGTGTTTGCCGCGATGGCGCGTTCCCAGGTCAATGATCTCCTCGCGGCGGGCTGCGTCCAGCGCCTCGACGTGCTTGCGGAGTTGCTTGTACGGGTAATGGCAGTGCGCGTAAAGGAGGGTGGAAGCCAGCTCGATCTCCAGGGGATCGTCGTCGAGCAACTCGACAGGATTGGCCATCGAGACCTCGGCGTCCTTCATCAGCTCGGCCGCGGCCTGGCGCAATGCGCCGCGCGTGGACATGGTGTAGGGATTGGCTTCCGCGTATTTCACCAGGGTGGGAACGGCGCGCACTTCCTTCAGTAGTTCCTGCGCGGCTCGCTCGCCGAGCTGGGGATCGCGTGCGCGAATCTCTTCCACGAGCTGTCGCACGGTTTCGTGGGTAGCGTTGTACACGGGCTCCCGCGCCGCGGCCTTTAACCGCTCGCCCATGCGCCGGACTTCGGCGTGAGTGTGCGACAGCAGGCGCGCGATCTGGGTTTCCAGCGTGCGCGCGTTCACAATCTGCCCCAGCGAGGTGTTGGTGGCCAGCGGCAGGAAGTAGCGCGAGAGGTCGAAGGCGCGGGCGCGCAAGGTGCGCTCGTAGGCTTCCTGCTTCATCTCCGCCGGCCGGGGCGTGCGCTCTTCCAGGTAACGCCACATGCCTTCGGAGAAGGTCTCGTACTCGCGGAACAGGAACTCGATGGTTTCGCGGTAGAGGCGAGCGGCTTCTTCGTCGCCGGCGAAGTCGGGAGTGAAGTACCCGCTCTTCTTGAAGTCCTGGTAACGGGTGGAGCGCTCCTGCCCGTCCCAGCGCTGCTCGTCGGCCACGGCGATGGCCGCCAGGATGGAAAGCCGCTCGATGGCCAGGGCCACGTGCGCCAGGTCGGCAATGGAGCGGTGCCCGTACTGGAAGTAGAAGGTGTTGAGAAACTTCTCCGCCTTCTGTTCGGTGATCTCCTTCAGCGACTCTCGCATGGAGAGCGCCGAGCGCGAGTACTTGGCCATGGCATAGGCCTGCACTTCGGGCTCGACGCCGTACACGGCGAAGACGTCGGTGGAAACCTCAGCGGCGGGCTGGGCGGCGGGCTGGGCAGTTTCGGACTTCGGCTCGGGCTGGGCGACGGCCATATCGTCGGGATGGGAGGGCATGGAAGCCCGATGGTACTGCCCGCGCCTGTGGACAGGCAACGACGCAGTAGGCCCGGCGGAGACGTTGCAGGAAAACATTCCGAGCGAAGCGAGGAATCCCTATTGCAGCCACTGCTGAAGAGTAGGGATCCCTCGCTTCGCTCGGGATTGTTCTTGCATCGTCGCTACGAGGGTTGGAGGGTCCTCAATACAACCGGAAGCGGACTTCTACGTTGATCTGCACAGCCACCGGTTGGTGATCTACGCGGGCGGGCTCAAACTTCCATGTGCGGACGGCTTCCAGGGCCTTTTCGTCGAGCCCGAAACCCAGCGAGCGCTGCACGCGCACGTCGCGCACCCGGCCATCCGGGCCCACCACCACCCAGAGCACCACCGTGCCCTGCTGCTTGATCTTGCGCGCTTCTTCGGAGTATTCCGGATCGGGGGCGTACAGGGGGCGGGGTGCCGTGACGTGCCCGGAGACGACGCGCATGTACATTGGATCACCGTCTCCAGCTCCGCGCCCTTTGTCGCGTCCAATGCCACCGCAACAGCCATCGCCGATGCCACTGCCCTTGCCCGAGCCATCTGAGCGAGCCCCCTGAACACCATGAAACGGATCGCCCAGCGGGCCTTGCTGGCGCGGCAACTCCACGTTCGGCGCAACGATGGTCTCTTCCACCGCCAGCTTTGGCGCGAGGTTCATGATGAGGGTGGTGGGCGGCGTGATCTGCAACTTGGCGATTCTGGGAAGAACTCCCCAGGAGGCCGGCAGTTTTTCTCGGTTGCCGCCGCCACCACAGCCGCTCACGAATTCGCAAGGAACAGTGAGGACAGCGTCCCGCAGATCGAGGATGGTCGGCGGGGTCCCGTTCCATTTCCATTCAGGCGTGATGCGGGCCACGAAGAGCAGCGCCACCACCGCCAGCGTGTGCAACAGCACCGACCACAGGAAGTTGGCGTAGCGATTCGCGCTCGCGCCACCGGGCGTAGCGAACAGCGAGGGCAGAACGTCGGGAACGGCAGCGACCGCTGCGGGCTCTCGGAACCCAAGGGGAGTCATGGTTCCTCCAAGTGGTACGGGAATGAGAGAGTGCGATGTAGGGAAAGCGGGAAGGGTTGTCTAGTACAGGCGGAAGTTCACTTCGACGTTCACCTGGACGGCCACCGGCTGGCCGTCTTTGCGCGCGGGCTCGAACTTCCAGGTGCGCACTGCTTGCACGGCCTTTTCATCCAGCCCCAGGCCCAAGGAGCGCTGCACGCGGATGTCGTGAGTGCGGCCGTCGGGCCCGATTACAACCCAGAGCACCACCGTCCCCTGGTATTTGGCCTTGCGGGCTTCTTCGGAGTATTCGGGATCAGGAGTAAAAATAGGGCGCGGCTGGCTGACGCCGCCGCCCACGCGATAGGGGCCTCCGCCGATGCCGCCGCCCCAGCCCGGGCCCACGCCCGGTCCGCGGCCCGAACCCACGCCGCCCCCCGATCCGCTTCCGATGCCGCCGCCGTAACCGGTGCCGCTGGAGGGCGCGCCCAAAACTCCCTGCATGGGATCGCCGAGCTGTCCCTGATTACGCGGAAAGATAATCTCGGGCGGGACCACCACGGTGGCCTCAATCGGCAGCTTGGGATCTTGGTTGCGGATCACGGCCGCGGGCGGTGTGAACTGATCTCTGGCGAACTTGGGCAGCGAGCCCTTGGACGCGGCCAGCTTGTCGCGGTCGCCTCCGCCGCCTCCTCCTCCAGCCTGCGTGGCCGCGGGCGGCAAGAGGTAGGGGCTGATGTCGGTGATCAGGCTGGATACCTGCCGTCGGATCACGTCCTGCTTCTTCACAAAGAAGGTGCCGGAAATCAGCAGAATCGCCATGGCCAGCACGTGCAGCAGGAAGGAGAGCACGAAGTTGTGGGTCTGGACGGGATACTGCTCGTAGCCCCCAAACATGCTGGGGAAGATGTCAGATTTCCGCGCGCCCGGCCCAGGCACAAACGGGCCACGACCCGGCGGAATCTGGCTCTGGTTGACTGCCGAAGTGGACATTAACCCTCATAGTATAGACGCCCGCCGCGCCCAATTGTTCCTAAAAGTGCCAAAAAGACTTACCAAGGTAACCGCGACCCAGAGAGATGAGATTACTGAATGGAGGGTAGCGTTGCCCCGAAACGCTACTTCTTTCCGAAGATGGCCGCGAAAATAGCCCGGAAGAATCCGAAGAACCCACCCTTCTTCTTGGGTTTGGGCTTCGCTTCGGCTTGGGTCTGCTGTGGCGCCGGAGGAGGCGGCGCAGGCGGAGGCAGCACCACCGGCTCGAAGGCGGGCCATTGGGGCAGCGACCCCAGGCTCACGCGCGCGATCAGCGGCGCCGTTTCCGGAATGGGTTCCGCAGCCTGAAATACGAAGGGGGCGTCCACCTGGACCTGGATTTCTCCCGGCGGCTGCGCGGGCAGGGGAGCTGTAACCTCGGCCGGCGATGGAGGCGGCAGCCCAGCTAGCGGATTCGGGTGGCTGAGGTTTGCGGCCGCGTCCTCAACCTCCGGCTCGGCAACCCTGATCGCCGCGGAAAGCGGCGTGGGAGGTTTCACAGCCTCCACCGGCGCGGGTGCCGGCGCAGGTGGACGCTCGGGCGTCGCGGCGGCCGCCTTCTCCGGTTCCGGTTTGGCATCTTCATTCTCGGCGCGATGAACGGCCGGAGGCGCCGGGCATCCGCAACTGAGCGGCGTGGTGGAATCCACTTCTGACATTCTGCCGTTGCGGAACAGCACCTGGTCACCGGGCCGCACCTGGTAGCTCCCGCTGCCAGCCATCTCCTGCACGATCACCGACGAGGTGGCGCCAGCCAGAGAGCGCACGCAGGTGTTGCCGCGGTTGTCGGACGACAGGGCGAAGTGGAATGCGCCGGGGCCGGCCAGCAGTATGCGGAAGTCGGGAGTCATGAGCGTATCGGCCGAAGCCAGCGCGTAGTGGACCTCGATGGCGCCGGTGCCCACGCCCCACAGCAGCTCGCGCCCGCCGGTAGCGCTGGCCAGGGTGACGCTGTTCCCCGGGCAAACGCGGACTTCGCCTCCGCGCAACAGGCGCACCACTGCGGCCTGGCCGCCGGCACTGACCGAGGATCCGCTCAGGACTCGGGTGCCGCTGCCGGCCAGCACTACGGAACCACGCACCGTGGCGTCGGAGGCAAACACTTCCGCCAGGGCGTCCTGCGCCACCGCCGAAGCCGTCGCCAATGCCAAAACGGCCAGCAGGCAGAGAGCGGCTGCGGCAGACGATCGCAAAGAGAAGTGGGTATGAGAGAGCACGCTATCGATTCCTGGGCCCTGAGACATTCTAAGCGCTGGAACCGGGCGGCGGGGCGTGATCAGCCTTCGGAGATGAAGTCGTACTGGTCGATGGCGGCGGCCACACCGATGCGGTCCGAGCCCTTGTCTTCCACGCGCACCACTTTGCCCTTGCAGCGCACACGGATGCTGTCGGTAAGCGTGATCTCGGAAGGCAGGGTAAGGGTGAATTCCAGATCGGAACCCACCTTGACGTTGGAATCCATATAGAAGAAGACGCCCCGGGCGCTTACATCGCGGGTTTGGGCGATCTGCTCCTTGGCAGCGCCTTCCACGTACTTCACGCTGACGGGAAGCTGCAGCGCAAACCGGCGCGTGTTTCGCTGCTCCTGCTCCGCCTCAGACAATACCGCTCCCTCGGCCTGGGGCTTCTCTCCGTCTGCCTGGGGCATGCGCCGCCCTCCCGAAAACTCCGATAAGCATCCACCCTCGTCGCCCGCCTGTCAAGCGTTTCTGCGCCGATTGGGGCTTCCCCGCTGCGGGTTCGGGCGCTCCAGGGGCCGGCGCTTTAAGCAGCCTTTTTGCGGGTGGCCAGCCGCGGCGAACACCACAGACTCACTTCAGTTGAGGAATTCCATCGCAGTCTGCTCGCCCTGTTCCATAGCGGTTTCGACTGCCTGCTTGGCTTTCTCCAGTATCACTCTCGCGCGACGGCGTGCATCGTGTGATTCCAGAACAAGGCTGGCGATTTCTCCGCGCTTTTCAGAAGGAACTTTTGGGACAAGGACTCTTGGCAAGGCCGCAGCTGAGACTGCGGCAAGTATGGTTCCTGACGCTTCGCACCGCATCTGGTCTCGCACTAGCAGGCTCTTAGCGAGGACAAGCATGTACTCCCCCTCAACCGCTTTGGGTCGGAAGACGAAGAAGCCCGTCGAACCAACTGACATGTCGAGTTCTTGCGAGACCAAGGCAACCTTCTCTAAAGAACCTTCAACAGTGGACGCAATAACGCTACCAGCCCGCAACAGCATCCTAGCGCGACTGGGAGCATCTTTTCCCATTACGTGGTTAATGCTGTCAATTACGCCAATTGTGTGGTCGATGTTCGCCAGTTCGACGTAGCGAAAGTTCTCATGGGCTGTTGCCCAGGGGTCAACCGTTTCCGTGGAAGGAGTAGCTAAGTCGGTGATTCTGCAAAAACCATGTGCATAAGATTTGATGCGCCCACGCAAATGCTCGTACTTGGGTTGGAAGTGCTCTGCGTCCAAGCGGCGTTTCCGCATCACCTCCGAATAGGATTTGGAGTAGGTAAGGGGATGCGCAGACCTCCAGTTCTGCACACCGACTTCTGCCAGCAACAACTGCTCAGCGCGGTGAAAGCAGGTGATCGCGTTTTGAAGCAGTTCGTGTCTCGTGGAATTGAGGTCATGGACAGTATCAACAAAGCGTTCGGAAAATATTGGAATGCCAACTTCCTCAACTTCTCGGCAGTTCAGATTGACCTGACCTGTCTGGCGGCTCAACCAGATCAGTTGCTCCCGCCCGAAGCGTGTGTTTAGAAACACGGATAGAAACCCGGCAGGGATCGTGGTGCGGATTACCGCCACGTTCTGGTTGATGTTCGCCCTGCCGAGGTCCGTGAATACTCTCGCTGCACGGCCAATGATCTCTTCTGTCGCCCCGATTATGGTTACAATTACGTCGTCTCGTTTTAGTTCAGACGCGGCAATGCGGGAATTGCCCAGTTCGCTTAGCAAGTGAACTTCAGACGTGTCTATGCGATCTTCGCGAAGATTGTCAGTTTTTATGAACTTCACTTCGCCTGGTGTGTAATAGCCTGCGTTCTTAGTCGGTGGCGTGTGGCCTGTTTTCACCGGCTCGGAAAGCGTCCGGCGCAGTTTCACCCTGTTATGCCTAGCAAGAGCAGCATGGATTGGGGCGAATCGGGGAGAGTAATGTTCTGCATCCAATCGAGCGGCAAGATGGAGTCGTGAGCGCGGCACTTGTATTATGAGCGACACCTGCTAGACCTCCTGCCAAAAGTTCAAGCCTTGTTCTCTCGCGAATACGACGAAAGCGTCTGCTATGGCATCAAGATCGTGATCTACGACGAGATGTCCGTGCTCATCCGATTGACCTGCCCCCCCAAAACTAGTCCATTGGCAATGTGACTTCTCCATTTACGATGCCCCGCCAGGGGCGAAGGAGGAGTCGTGCGCAAGAGTCGATTCAGCGAAGAACAGATCATCGCCATCCTGAAGGAGTCGGAG